>CALEYL010000072.1 GCA_937926205.1 uncultured Saprospiraceae bacterium | reverse complement strand
CTTTCGTCTTCTTTTTCAAAACATCAGGCGCTTAACTTAATGGGAATGAACAACGCATCAACGGTCATGCCCGGCAAAAGCTGATCACGCCGTGTATGCGGGGCGTTGGTGGTCATTAAAATAAAAACCTATGCTAAAATTCTTCCGCACTATCCGCCACCGCCTGCTTGATTCGGGCAGCTTGAGAAAATACCTCGTTTATGCCATTGGTGAAATATTCTTAGTAATGGTAGGTATTTTATTAGCACTTCAAGTAAATAACTGGAACAAAGACAGGCTTGATCGTCAAAGAGAAAATCAATTTCTCAACCAAATTCATAAAGAATTTGAAATCAATAAAGTACAGTTGCAACAAATTACTGCCTATAATCAAGAAACAGCTGATTATTGTAACAAGCTCATTGATCTAATGCCGATTGACCTGACTATGGTTAATTTAGATTCCTTAGGTCTGTATATTGGGAAAAGTGGACTGTGGTGGACATTTGAGCCTTCAGAAGGGAGTATTGACGCTTTAATTAATACCTCTTCATTTGAGGTTATTTCTGACGAGGAATTAAAAATTTTATTGGTAAAATGGAAAGGTATTGTTGGTGATTACATGAACACTGAAAAAATAATGATGGAACATTTAAATCAAATATACAATCCTTTCCGCGATAAGAATTTTCCAAGGAATCAAAATCACGAGCGAGGATATAATCTAAAAGACCCAAGGATGGATCTTTCTTTTCTCACTACCTTTGAATTTGAAAATCAAATCAAACGCAGGAAAACAATGTTGGACAATACGCTTGTCGAGGGCAATCGCCAAACGGTACAACAAACCATCGAGGATATACTGAACCGCACAAAACAATAACCATCTAAAACACTTCCATCCATGCTCAAATTCTTCCGTACCATTCGCCGCCGCCTGCTCGATTCGGGCAGCTTACAGAAGTACCTCGTTTATGCCATCGGCGAAATCCTGCTGGTGGTCATTGGAATTTTGATAGCGATACCGGTAAACAATTGGAACCAAAAACGCATAGAAAGAAGTAAAGAAGCCTTATCGTCAAAAGAAATTCACACTGAATTTGTATTCAATAAGAATGAAATGGCAATTTGGCATTAAAATATACAAATAAATCAAAAACCAATCACCAACAATGCCTATTTTTTCATTGCTGGCAAAAGCCAGCAACGCAATATATGCCAAACGGTTATACACAGAAGCAAAAATGAAAAGAACGATTATTACTATATTAACAATACTTCAAATAACGCTCGGTTTTGCGCAAGTCAACAATCAGTACGTTACTTTAAAAGCAAGTGTATTTGAAACAAACACGAATAAAGTTTTGCCTTTCGCAACTGTTTTTAATAGACAACAATCCACGGGTACCGCAAGTAATTTAGATGGATATATTGAACTACCCAATAACCGAATAGGTGATACTATTGTGGTATCTTACTTAGGGTATAAAGATAAAGTTTTTATTATTTCGCAAGATATACCAAAAGAGATAAACCTTTCTCCTCTTTCAACTTTATTGGATGAAATAGTTGTTATTGCAGATGCCGATTACCTATATGATATTATCTCAAAAGTAAAAAAGAATAAAAGGACGAAATCCAAAAAATCTAAGACTTATTTTTTCCTTGAAACACTTCTTTATAATGAACCAATTGAGATTATAGAATCTTATTATAATGGTGAATATTCGAATTTAGGTATTGATGAATTGAGTATCAAAAAAGGAAGGATTGGATTAAAACCAGTTAACAATAGGTACTTCAGATCAACAGAATCGTCTAGGCTTTTTTCAATGCATGATTTGTTTTCGAGAAGTAAACTATTTCCAGAATGCCCGTTATCTGTTAAAAAAATGGATTTAAAAAGGGATTACACACTAAAACTTAATCACATTTTCAATGAGAACCAATTAAAAATTCATGTGATAGATTTCATCCCTAAAAACGATAGAACTGATCTGTTTAGAGGTACCGTTTGGATCGATCAAAAAAACAATAGGTTGATTAAGATTAGTCTGAATGCTAAAAATTCATCCATTCATCCATTTGTTCCAATTGGATTTATTACTATTCAGAAGGTTGATATGGAAATCACAAAATCATATGAAACTATTGATGGTGAACAATATGTAAACGCTATTAATTTCAACTACGATGTTTCTTACATGGATAAATGGGGAAATGAAGTAAAAGCCACCACAAAAGCTTTTACAAAAGCATATGATTATAAGAATGAATTTAAGCTTCCTGATTTTGAGTTTACCAGACACTTTCATGAAGACTATCGAAATATTACTGTAGCTCCTTATGATTCAGAATTCTGGAATCGAATTTCTGAATTTAGGTTTTATGATCGAATTCAAGAAGTTGAAAGATTCATATTGGAAAACAAGATTGAAAACAGTGTAATGCATCCTGAGAGTAAAAAAGATTCTGTCAATTCCCAATTACAGTTTCCTTATATTTCCTGGAATGCGAATCGATTCAAAATGAGACAAGCACCAGATAATGTGATTGAGAAATCAAAAAGCACCAAAGCTTTTGAAATAGATAGGTATAACTTAAGTGTAAAACTTTATTTAGATATTAACAGAGTTCATGACTCCCTAATTTATCAACTTTGTTCTATATTAGATCCTGTGTCAAGCTATTACCACTTTTATATGACAGACTCAGATCGAGCTTTTATGAATATGTATTTTGATTTAATGGAGATTCAAAAAAGGGAATTAGAAACAGAATTATCTCAATTACAAAATCTTTCTGAAGAATTAATAAAAGAATTATATCAGAAACACCTTAAAGAATTTGATAAAAACAGAAAATTATTTATTGATGAAACTGATCGAGGAAAAAATCTAAAAAGAATGAAAAAATGGAATACTTATATCCTTGAGTCCTTGAATATAGATAATCTAAAACAATTCAATATTAATTGAAATGAATGATTCCGTAACCACCCAGTCCATTCCTTACCATTCAGAACCCCTCTGAGCTGGATTCATTCTACCTAAAGCCTATAAAAGCGGGTGAAAAAAATCGGCGATAATATTTTATTGAATTCGAAATGAAGGGCTATTCCAATTGCGATAATTGTATTTGAGGAATAATTCCGTCAAATATACTTTTCAATGCATCAAAGACATTTATGCGCTGTTTTTTGAAAGTTTGAATTAGTAAATACCAGGTTGCAACGGATTTAGCGCCGGCGGATCAACCACGACTTATTCCAATCCATTGACTTAAGATTGCCCTCCATTACCCTCTTTTTGTTTGCGCTAATTTAGACCATTTTCTTTTTTTTTATACTTTTGGTACCGACTGGGTAATTACCTCATACATAAAGCCAAAAAAGACCTTGGCTGTCATCACAAACCTGATTGAAACAGGTAAAATCAAACCCGTCATTGACAAACGCTACCCACTGAGTGAGACGGCAGAAGCAATTCGTTACCTTGGAGCAGGACACGCCCGGGGGAAGGTGGTCATTAAGGTGTGATTTCAGGTTACAGGAAGATTGAAAGACAAGGGCGTGTTCATAAACTGGATCCTTGACCAAAAACCTAACTGGCAGGAATGCCCGAACTGCCAGGGCAGCAATTACCCTTTCTGTATACCGAAAAAGCTGGGAAGGCGCCATCAAATATGAGAAAAAACACTAACTTCGTTTGTATGCGAATACCCGCACATAAACACCATACGGGTTTACTGCCGGGTATTCGCGACTTGTTGGTATTTCGGGAATACTTAAGTTAGGCACCATGACTTAAAACCATGTATCACTGATGCGAATTTAGTATAAGTCATTTGAAGCGGCGTCGCTGCGCTCCATAAAGACATACGGCCTATCGGCCGGGGTTATTGATGCGTTTTGATGTCTCTGCGAGGCCGATGCAAAATCAAATTGAAAATGTGTTGCTGCGTAACAACTGAGTACACGGCCTGAGGGCCGAGGATAGTTATCTAAACGTGACTTGTTTGTTACTAAGCAGTTCTTGAAGTGGTGTTCGCCTTGAGGGCTCACAATTAAGTACACGGCCTATGCGGCCGAAGAAATAAACGGCGTCGCGGGGCGACAACTGGTGGCCTTGAGGGCCAAAAAGGTGCTAAACGAGGTGCTGTCTCTGCGAGGCTAGAAGCAAAAAGTTACTTGAAGATGATTAAAGAATTAAGACTTGATCAATATCAGGAATTTGCAGATTTTTTAAGGCGAATATCACCTGAACAAATAGAAATTGTAGAAGGAGATTATTTTAAGCATGGAGTGAAAAGGTATTTTGCTTTCTCTGATCAATACGGTAAAACAATAGGATGTATAGCTTATTGTATCCAATTAATTGGTCAGGATCAGAAAGCAGAGATTATTCAATACAAAACTAAGAAGCTGACAGAGGCAAAAATTATCGCGTTCGCAGTAGAACCAGGTGAAAGAAGTAAGGGTATTGGTAAATTGCTGCAAAAGCACGTAATTGAAGACGCGAGATCAAATAAGTGCTATCAATTGACATCTTACAGCACCTTTGATAAGGTACCAAACTATGCTGTGAAGTTGTCATTAGGGTTTTGTATAATTCCAGAGATACAACCAAATGGTATAGCAGGTAGCTATTTTGTAATGAAGTTATAAAATGAAAAAATGACGTAACTACCCAGTCCATTCCTTACCATTCAGAGCCCCTCTGATCAGAATTCATTCCACCTAAAGCCTATCAAGGCAGGTAGAAAAAAATCGGCGATAATATTTTATTGAAATCGAAATGGAAGGCTATTCCAATTACGGTAATTGTATTTGAGGGATAATTCCATCAAATATATTTTTCAATGCATCAAAGACATTTATGCGCTGTTTTTTGAAAGTTTGAATTAGTAAATACCAGGTTGCAACGGATTTAGCGCCGGCGGATCAACCACGACTTATTCCAATCCATTGACTTAAGATTGCCCTCCATTACCCTCTTTTTGTTTGCGCTAATTTAGACCATTTTCTTTTTTTTTATACTTTTGGTACCGACTGGGTAATTACCTCATACATAAAGCCAAAAAAGACCTTGGCTGTCATCACAAACCTGATTGAAACAGGTAAAATCAAACCCGTCATTGACAAACGCTACCCACTGAGTGAGACGGCAGAAGCAATTCGTTACCTTGGAGCAGGACACGCCCGGGGGAAGGTGGTCATTAAGGTGTGATTTCAGGTTACAGGAAGATTGAAAGACAAGGGCGTGTTCATAAACTGGATCCTTGACCAAAAACCTAACTGGCAGGAATGCCCGAACTGCCAGGGCAGCAATTACCCTTTCTGTATACCGAAAAAGCTGGGAAGGCGCCATCAAATATGAGAAAAAACACTAACTTCGTTTGTATGCGAATACCCGCACATAAACACCATACGGGTTTACTGCCGGGTATTCGCGACTTGGTGGTATTGCGGGAATACTTAAGTTCGATGAAATATAAACAAAATAAAAAATGGAACCAATAACGACCACAGCCATGATTGGTACTGTAACAGGCTACTTAGTGAAAACGCTTAAAGAGAATAAATCCGTAAAGGATTTTTTCAATGATTTTACCGCTGGAACGGTGAAATGGATACGTCCTTTGTTTTTGAGGGATGAAAACCAATACGAAAAAATCATTGAGGACTTAATCAAAAACCCTAATAGTCCAATCAAGCAGCAGCAAGTCGAAACAGCAATTGCTTCTCATTTGGAAGACAATCCAGCAGATGAACAGCAACTTCAAGAAATGTACGAAAAAATAAAAAGCAAAGGAAGTAAATTGACAGTTAAAAACTTGGCTGGAAAAAAAGGTGTAGAAGTAAAAGCCAAAATGAAAGATAGTAAAGGAACTATCGAAGATGTAAAAAGCGATGAAGGTAATGTTAATGTAGACCTTGACCTAAGTTAGCATGGAGCAAAATACCAATATCAGCATCGTCCAATTGGTCAAGGCAGGTGAATTAGATGTCCATCTCGAAATTTCAAAAGTTTGGGCAAAGCAGGACATCAATATTTCTGTGAAGAATTACTTGAAAAAATCGCCTGACTACCAAACGCTTGCTGAACAAGTTCGCGGTGCCGAAGAGGATTTGAGAAATGCACCTGAAAATGAAAAACTTTTTTTCGGCGAACGCTTGGAGAACATTCTGAAAGTCGAACAAGATTTTATTGTCAGCACCTTGCTTTTGGCGGAAACATTCTCAAAACTCGAAATTCGCACAGAGCGTTTAGCCCAGGCGCTTAGATTGTTTGAAGAAGGGCTAATAAAAGAGGCAGATAAGATTTTGAATGAAGCAGATTTATTGAATGACCAATTCAACCTTATTGCTTATGCCGGATATCTTGAATCCCTTCAAAAATATTTAATTGATGCCGTCGCAAAGAACTATAACGATTACCCGAGAGCATAATATTTCGCAAGCAGTGTGGGATACAATTACAAGTACTGACCGCCTTAATATTGTTATTGAAGATATTAGGGCGGACAAGGATGTCAGCATTGAAATCAAGCAGTTTTTTAGCCTGTATAGCGTTTATACCGAATTGGAAAACAAGCGTCGAGAAATCGAAAAAAAACTTGCCGTTATCCATGATGATATGAGGAGACAGCCGCTCATTGAAGAACGGGAAAAGGACGTTCAGGAAGAAAAACAAATTCGTATCAATATTTTATTGACGGCACGCAGTTTTAACGGGATGAAATACAGCCCACTTATTCAAGAAGTAGCTGATTTGTTTTTTTTAGGCGACACACAAAGTGCATTCAATAACCTGAAGCCTGATGAATTAAGAAGTGACCAAGACCATATCTTGGCATTAATTGAAAATGGAATAGCATTAGAAAATACACGAGACAAACTTATAGACAACGCAAATGAATTTAAAATAAAAGCCGAACTTAGCATTTTAAATTTTGACATTGAAAACCCTGAAGACCGCTTCCAAAAATCATTATTTTATTTAGAAAGCGGCAAAAAATCTGCGACCTACACACGAAGTAAGCATTTTTATTCAGGTTATATTTTTAACTACGCCTACTTCCTACAAAAACACAAACAATATATCCAAGCACAGCCCTTGTACGAAGAAGCCTTGCAGATAAGAAGGCAATTGGCAGAGCAGAACCCGCAGACCTACCTGCCGGAGGTGGCGATTATGCTGAACAATTTGGCGCTTTTGTATTCAGACAGAAATGAGCTTAGCCAAGCACAGCCCTTGTACGAAGAAGCCTTGCAGATTTACAGGCAATTGGCGCAGCAGAACCCGCAGACCTACCTGCCCGATGTAGCAGGTTCGCTGAACAATTTGGCGCTTTTGTATAAAACCCGAAATGTGTTTAGCCAAGCGCAGCCTTTGCACGAAGAAGCATTGCAGATAAGAAGGCAATTGGCGCAGCAGAACCCGCAGACCTACCTGCCCGATGTAGCAGGTTCGCTGAACAATTTGGCGCTTTTGTATAAAACCCGAAATGTGTTTAGCCAAGCGCAGCCTTTGCACGAAGAAGCATTGCAGATAAGAAGGCAATTGGCGCAGCAGAACCCGCAGACCTACCTGCCCGATGTAGCAGGTTCGCTGAACAATTTGGGTGAATTGTATAGAGCAAAAAATGAGTTTAGCCAAGCGCAACCCTTGTACGAAGAAGCCTTGCAGATTTACAGGCAATTGGCGCAGCAGAATCCGCAAACCTACCTGCCGGAGGTGGCGATGACGCTGAACAATTTGGCGCTTTTGTATTCAGACAGAAATGAGTTTAGCCAAGCGCAGCCCTTGTACAAAGAAGCCTTGCAGATTTATAGGCAATTGGCGCAGCAAAACCCGCAGACCTACCTGCCTGATGTGGCTCATACGCTGAACATTTTAGCGATTTTGTATTACCAAAGAACGGAGTTTCGCCAAGCGCAGCCCTTGTACGAAGAAGCCTTGCAGATTTACAGGCAATTGGCGCAGCAAAACCCGCAGACCTACCTGCCTGATGTGGCGAGTACGATGGGTAATTGGGCAAATTTTTATAAATCCCAAAATGAGTATAGCCAAGCACAGCCCTTGTACGAAGAAGCCTTGCAGATTTACAGGCAATTGGCGCAGCAGAATCCGCAAACCTACCTGCCGGAGGTGGCGATGACGCTGAACAATTTGGCGCTTTTGTATTCAGACAGAAATGAGTTTAGCCAAGCGCAGCCTTTGCACGAAGAAGCCTTGCAGATAAGAAGGCAATTGGCGCAGCAGAACCCGCAGACCTACCTACCTGATGTGGCGATGACATTAAACAATTTGGCCAGTTTGTATTCAGACAGAAATGAGATTAGCCAAGCGCAGCCCTTGTTCGAAGAAGCCTTTCATATTTACAGGCAATTGGCGCAGCAAAACCCGCAGACCTACCTGCCTAATGTGGCGAAGACGCTGTACAATTTGGCGGTTTTGTATTATCGAAGAACGGAGTTTAGCCAAGCGCAGCCCTTGTACAAAGAAGCCTTGCAGATTTACAGGCAATTGGCGCAGCAGAACCCGCAAACCTACCTGCCTGATATGGCGATGACGCTGAACAGTTTAGGGGTTTTGTATTCAGACAGAAATGAGTTTAGCCAAGCGCAGCCCTTGTTCGAAGAGGCTTTGCAGATAAGAAGGCAATTGGCACAGGAGAACCCACAGACCTACTTGCCTGATGTGGCGATGACATTATTTAACCTAAGTATTTTTTACAAAGTTTCAATCAGAGATGAGGTTAAATCATTAGCCTACGCACAAGAGGCGTTAGAAATAAGCCAGCCATACGAGAGTTATTTAGGCATTGCAAAAAAAATCTGTGAAGGAGCAAGGTCATTATTAACTTATTGGCAATTCAATCGCCAATCTTATCCTATCTCAACAATCGGTGAAAGTCATACCTCCCACAAAAAAGCAACCGAAAAAGAATTTAATCTTGATAATGCCAGAAAATTACTTGATAATATAAGAAAAAATATACTGGAAGGTAGTTCGGAAAGAGCCTTAACGGATACAGAATCCTTCGTTTTGTCATTTGAAAAAATAGAGCAAGAAGAAAAGGAAAGTGATTATGATTATTTAGCAGAAGCAAAGATGCTGTTAGGTATATGCTACGGTAAACGTGCCGGAAATATTATCTCTGCCCCTGAAGACCAATACTTATCTGAAGCCTATGATTTATCTAAGCACTTACTCAATTCTGGCGACATGGCCGTTGATTTATATATTGAGTGTGCTTACCGAAAAGTTGAATCCCTGAAAAAGCAACTAAGTGGCTGGTTTCCTTCAAAAAAAGCCAAGAGGCAAGTAGCATTGCTTCGAGAGGAGGTCATGGAACTAACAAAGGGAAAGGCAATATCTAAAGAATATCTTGCTTTTTATGAAGAAATCAAAAACACAAGGTAATTATTGACACAATATGGAATGAATATTCATCGAACAATCGCTTCCCAAAAATGCTTCCTAAACGTCGCACATTCGGGAAGCATACCCGTTAGTGGTAATTTTAAGTGACAACACAATTTAACAAACATCATAAATCAAAATAAAATGAAAAAAACAATCCTACTCTCAGCAATATTTTTCTTGCACACACATTTTTTGTACTCTCAAACTGACACAACAAAATCTATCTCAGAACAAATTAAGATAGAAAGGGACAATCAACTCAACGAACTTAACGATAAGCTTAAGAAAAATGAGGAAGAGGTTAAAAAGTTAACTGAAAAAATTGCCGCCACAGACAATAAAAAAACCTTAGACAAAGAAAAGATTACTGACTTAGAAGAGCTTCAGCTTAGACTTGACGAAAGATTAAAAATATTAGAAGAAGCCCCTAAAACTAAAATAAATCTTAATGGTCAACTTGCCTTTACTGAACTTCTTAGTATACAAAGAGACCTTAAACCTGCGACATTATTTTTAAGTTCTAAGGCCTTTTTTGAACAACTTGGTAGTGTGGGGAACTTACAAAAGTACCAGAGCTTTAACACTTGGAAAGTTGAATATGACAAATGGTATGCTAGTCAAGATAAGAATGACCAAATGTTACAGTTACTAAACAGTTCAATTTCATTAATAGGTGATGTCGCAAATAAAGTTCCGCTTTATGGGTCAATTGTTCAGACTGCTTCTTCTGGAATTAGTGCGATTATTTCAAGTGTTGGCAAGAAACATAAAGACTTGGTGAGTAAAACTCCAGATATGTTAAGACTACTAAACGCGACAAGTCAATTTGAAAGCCAAAAAGCTATCATTGACCATGAGTGGGAATTAATAAATAAGGAGTTAATGCAACTACAAACTGAAAATGAATTATTACTTAACGAACAACTAAACTATTATGGAATTAAAAATAATGACTACAAAAGCAAGTATATTGATGCAACATTGGAAAACGATAGAGATAAATTTAAGAATGAATGCAGAAAAACAATTAATGATAAACTGAATTCTCTTGAATCAGACATAAGCACAAAAGGTAAGTGGTTAGGGCAGGTTGAGACATTTATGTACAAAGTACAATCATTAAGACTAAGATTTGGTCAACTAACTAACAGAATGCAATCAAATCTTGATAGATACGAAGTTTTAGTAGGAATATTTTCCGATAATTCTAAGTTTCCAAATGAATTCACTATTCAAATAAATGGGCTTGGTAAAACATTGAACTCTGTACGGAAAATTTTTGGTGACACATTTAAGCCCGAAAAGTATATTGAAGATTCAGCGATAATGTACATAGAAAGGCAATAAAAACTACCGCTAACAGCACCTACAAAACGTTCTGTCATACTAAAAAATAAAATAATAAGATATGAAGATGAGCATTGATAAAATAAAAGAGCATTCCTTTTCAAAATGGGTTGGTTGGATTACTGGCATTTTTGTAGTCATGTTGGGAATTTATGCATCAGTGAAACAGATGAGTGATGATGCAAAAACCTTACAAGTCTCATTTCGTAACGCCATTGAATTAATTCAAATTGACTATAAGAATTTCAAATTCGATTCGATTTACCAGGCAAATCATTTAATCAGTGCATCTGAAAGAGGGTATAAATATGATGTGCAATCGAATTATCGACAGAAAAGCAAAGGCGATTTTTATTTTATCGAACCAGATTCTACCAATAGAGTAAGAATCCCAACATTAAGTTATGAGTTTCTATTCTCCAATGCAACCAACTCAAATACATCAATACACTCTATATGGCTTGAAATAATAAATTGCAAAAATAATTCGCTCAAATCATTTCATTATTCGGTTGACAACAAATTAGATATACCGATTGACGTGGAAAAGGGTAAGTCAATAATCAAAAGAATTGAATTCGCATATGAACCATTTCCATCAAATAAAGCAGTTTTAAAAGAGATAAATAATCCACATCGAGAATGCAAATACAGAATACTCTTGCACTATTTAGATACTGAAAATGAAAACCACGAAGTGGAACTCAAATTTTCCAATTTAAAATGAATTTAATCGATAATTTTAGAGACGAATTTCGCTGGTTGAGCAACTTTTATCCTTGCGACCTCCGATTTCGAGGTAAGTTGTACCCGTCTGTTGAATATGCTTACATGAGTGCCAAAAGTGATGACAAGGAGTGGAAAAAGATGTGTGCCGAAGCACGAGAAAAGCAAAGTAAGATAAAGAAGAAAAGTCAGCACCTGAACCTTGTACCGAATTGGGAGGCGATAAAAATCGAAGTAATGCGGGAATGTTTGGAACTGAAATTCTCCCAAGAACCTTTCAGGACGTGGCTCATTGAAACGGGGGATGTTCACTTGCAAGAAGGAAATACTTGGGGAGATAAGTTTTGGGGAGTGGATTTAGAAACAGGAGAAGGCGAGAACAATTTGGGCAAACTCATCATGGAAATTCGTAAAAAACTGATAAAAGAACAGTAATGAAATTATTTGGCAACAAAAACAAAAATAGCAGAGGCAGAAAGACGCTACAATGGCTGCGAAGATTGATGAATAAACGCCGCCGCTCAATGTTTAAGAGAGGTGATGATGAAAGTTCATCGCAGATAAAGTCAAGAGAGGGGTGGGCTTGGAAAAATGGACGTAACGGGACATTGAATATTGATTAATGCCTATCTGCGTAAATAAATTGACAGAACAATGCATGGTCGCCTATGCCGCCGAAACCCAACCCGCAAACCCAACGCTGCCGCAAACAGCGCAGATGCTCACGTTAGTGGCTATTGTAGAACGCCAGTGCTGAACTGAAAATAAGTGCAAGAAAATGACAAAACATTACGATATAAAATGGTTAACGGAAAGCTTTGAAAGTGGTGATTCCTTGAAGTTCATATACTTCTGGGGACACACCAACAAATTCAACGAAGAAGTTGGCAAGTTTTGTTTTAGTCAATGGTTTGAAAGTCCTTTCACAGTTGAAGACAAGACATATAAAACTTCTGAGCATTGGATGATGTCGCAAAAAGCACTTCTCTTTGACGACAAAACAACCTTTGAAAAAATTTTAGCGGCTGACAAACCTGGAGAAGCAAAAGAACTCGGCAGACAAGTTTTAGGTTTTGACGACCAAACTTGGAACGAAAAACGATTTGATATTATAAAAGTTGGGAATATACACAAGTTCAATCAAAACCCTAAATTTGCCGACTATCTACTAAAAACAGGCGACAGAGTTTTAGTTGAAGCAAGTCCGGTTGACATTGTTTGGGGCATTGGACTTGCGCAAGACAGCAACGACATTGACAACATTTATGCTTGGCGTGGACTTAATTTATTAGGTTTTGCTCTAATGGAAGTTAGAGATTTCTTAAAAGGGTTTGGACACTTCAAACCACTTGACAACGCACTACAAACACCCTGGACTAAATTTCCAAACATTGACAAACACGATATGTTTTGGAGAATGGGAAAGGGTGAAGATTATTTAATGCAGTTCTATAAATATTATGGCGGACTTACCGACAGAGAAAAGGCAATTTTTAACTTAACAAATCCTGCGCCATATGACTGGTCAGACATTTACGTATAGAAAAACAACAGCCACTAATACGGGTTTTGCGTCAGGCGGGCTGACGTACAAACTTTAAACTTTGTGCTTCTAAAAAGCTTTAGTAATAACTTGAAGCTTTGTGCTTCGAAACCCGCTCGAACGCAAAGCCCGAAAACGTTGGCAGCAACTCAAAAACTTAAAAAATTATTGATTTAGTAAATAAAATTTACGATATATTACAATAATGCTGCCTTTTGAAGCAAAAGAAAGATGAAACTAATCGACACATCGTCTGGTGATTTGTATCCCTCTGGGCAAGTACACCCCCTAATCGATTTTCCATCGATGTGGCAACAAATCCTCAACCCTATTGATGGAGTGATCAGGTAGCCTGCACTATTACCGCTTCCAACTGCCGTACCTTCTTTTGCCAAAAAACCGACCCCGGCCAGCGGGACTCTGCCCCATAAGCCGTATGGAGGCGCCTGAGATACAACGAATAGACCGTAGAGATTGCATCTGAATAATCCTTTAAAGCAGTCTCTCTATCCGACGTTTCATTGACAATGGTTTTTCCAGCCAAAATACCCGTGTAAAAAGCATTTGTAATGCCCTGCCCCGAAAGCGGATCGAAAGTCATCAGGGCATCGCCAGCCGCCAACATTCCGGGAATGGGTAAGCCCAGGTTCAAACTCGTATTGGCTGAAGTGCTTTTGAGTCCAATCGTTTTCTGATATCCTGCTTTGTTTACCAGGGGCCCAATCCACTGGGTTTTGTTTAGCAGTTCAAAAAAATGCGATGGTTTTTTGATGGCCAAAGTCTGGAGCAGGGATAATTCGCTGTGAAAGGCAACAATACGGCGATTGTTGGCCAATCTTGCCGTATACCACCATCCGTTTTCTACCGCCTCCAATGAAGTAAAGTCATCCAGGTCTTCATGGGCGGGCTCTTCAAGCATGGCGTAAAAAGCACTCATCTCATCAAGGAAATATGCCTCGCGTTTGAGGATTCGGCTCAATTTTCTTGCGCGGCCTGTTGCATCGATCAACCAGGATGATTTCACCACCCTGAATTGTTGCTGGTACTGCACCTGAGTTTCCCAATGTGTTTCCACCCTCTGCGTTTGTAATACAGAGGCCGGAGTAAGCACCTGAGCCCCCTGTTGTACAGCAGCCTCCAACAATTGGGCATCAAAAAGTTTTCTATCCAGGTGGTACCCGACTCCAAAAGGTTGAAAAATAAAATCCTGAGTCTGAACTTCGCCAGAGCCCCACATGGAGCGGATACCACAACAAGGCAGGTGTTCTGAGGGAGAAAGGTGTACCCCTAACTCTTGCAAAAATGGCATGGCACCCGGTGGCAAAGTTTCCCCAACCAGAAAAGGGCTTGCTGACCCTCGATGGATCAACATTACCGATTTTCCAGCTTTCTGCAGGCTCAGTGCTGCTGCTGCTCCAGCCGGGCCACCCCCGGCGATCAGGACATCAACCTCAATGTGATCAGGCAAGTGGATGTGAGTTGAGTTTATTTTCGGATTTTTTTGCGCAATTTTTGCAAGGCTTTGCCGTATTCTTCCTCTGATACGGGCAGCACATTGGTGCTGGATTCTCCCTCAATCGGCGGCGTCTCTACATACATCGTATCCGGGAAACCTTCTACCCCAACGCCACTGACCTGTTGGATGATGCCGAGGCGGTAAAAGGCATCGGAAATTTCGGCTGCCTGGGCCATCCAAAACCCTTGAATAGAGCGGGTCCAGCGGGCTCTGCTTGTAAAAGCCTGTTGCTTTTGGGTAGGGGTTGAATCTCCGTCTTTGATGGTATCCAGTTTTTCTTTGGTCAACACATTGTCGGGGATTCTGGTTGGCCAAAATGCAGGAAGGTAGGGATCTGCTCCAGGCAAAACACCTGGACTACAAGCGACGAGTTCCAGTTGCCAGGGAATAGACAGCCATTTGGTCAGGTCTCCTGGCCTTTGACTGTTGAGCGGGCCTCCGTTGCCAGGGATTGGAATTCCGGCAATGAACATCGAGATGACGTCGCCTGGCTTCAAAGTTGGGCCAAAGTCAACTTCTGGTTCCCCATTGGCGTGTTTAATGCGAAAAGCCCCGTCATAGAGGGTATAGTGGCGTAAAGTCCAGGATACATCGACCCCCGGGTGAAAAGGCCCGCCAGACAAAAAATACAATGCGGCCTTATCCAGGGCAGCAGGCTGCAGAGGAACAGGTATTTCGTCAAGGCTTTTTGGGATATGCTGAATTTCCGTGGAATCGTCTACGAAGTTCCCTGCTGCCCATTGGCTCAAAAATTGGTACTGAGTAGGTGTAACGCTCAAGGCTTCCTGGGCTGAGCCCGGATTCATCCAGGTATCACCAGTAATCCAGGGCCATTGCAAAGGATTGCTGTTAGAGGCAGCAGGATTGCGGAAATATTGAAACAAGAGGGTTCTGAACTCTTGATTCTGGGGCGAGGGATCAGCAAGTCTTGCAAACAATGCCGAGCCTTCAAAGTCAAAAGGTGCTCCAAAACCATAATGCGAAAAGTACCCGAAATTCACCCACTGAAAAGTGCTGAGGGTTTTAAAAATAGGATAAATGTGTTCCATAAAACTGATCTGACTGGGATATCCAACCCAGCCGACTCCTCCATTCAACATCACATCATAAACCACATCATACATGGTTGGGAAGGTTGTGAGGTCTGGAGCATAATTAGGGGGTACAGTAACCACCCAGGCGGGTTCCACCGGAATGTGCACCCCATCCATCATCACTTCGGCAGTGACTGGCCCATCAGAAACATCGTCATGCCAACCATCGTTGTTGTCGAAACTTGAAGGTGTTTTTTGCCCAAACGCCGAGCTTGACCGGCCTCTTCCACCCAAAACGAGGAGCCGTCCGGCGTCGTCAGTAGCCAATTCACCCAAATAAACAGATAGGCCACAAAAGGTACCGGTATCAAATTGTACCCCCTTCCTGTTTTTCCCTGTAATGGTTCTAGATCCAGGCTCAATACGCAGCTTTTTGCGTTCTTCACCTGTAAAAGCCCTGTTGCGTAAAGGAACTTCGACAGCTTCAGGAAGATCCATGGCGGTGTCGAAATTGTACCAGGCGGCCTTGGTATTGGCTACCTCAACCGTCCATCTGATATCTGCCTGGTCGGCAGTGATTTCAGAAACAAGCTCCCCGGCGGCATTGTATCCGTATATTCGAAAACGGGCGGCTTGCCGCTTGATAAAGCCATTGGCGTCTCGATAAAAACCAAAATCGCGAGGGATGATATAAGGGACTTCCGGGCCGATAAAAGATTCGGATGGGCTATTACCCAATCGGGCCACTCCAATAGCAGGATGGATTTTTGCGTAGGCTATCGATGATTTTTCTGGCATTAAATTCGGTTTTAGATGTATTGCAAAACAATTAGACTTGGATTGGGAAATGGAAGAAAAAACAAAATTGATAAGATTGCGCAGAATAAAATAAACAACTGGAAGCCAAGATAAATCAGAATGGTTTAAATTTGAAAAAATTTCCACTGAATATGCATGTGGACCCGGCCTTATTCTCTTCTATGGGCTCTTTTTTGCAATATTTGTTGCCGCATTTCCGTGCATTATCCCTTCCAGTATTTGATCAACAAAACCTCGAAAAACTGGGGCAACATTTACCGCTGGTTTCCTTGGGTTGTTTCGAACTGGAATTAGACCATCCTGCCTCAAAACTGGACATGGCTGTAAACCTCGTGCGGGCAGCAGGGGAATGGGACGCTTTTTTGCACCATTCTGCAAAACTGTCGGGAGGAATCCCCTCTCCACTCCAGGGTTTTATGCATGGATGTATGCTCCCTTCTTCCGCACTTAACCAGTATGTGCCCAATATCTGGTTAAATCTGGACAATCATATTCTTCCCGGTGCCCTCCCTTCCACCTGGTTTTACGTGGGTTTGCCGCCACACCCCTTTGGCGTAGAGCTGGAAAAGGAATTGGCGCTACAAGTGATGAAGCTGATTTCACCAGCACTTTTTGCAAAAAACCAGGGCTATCTTGAACATATAATGTCCCTTTTTGCAAAGGGGCAACGGCTAAGGGGTGTTGCCAGCCTTGAAAGGCGCGGCCTGTCGCAGTTCAGATTGATCGTCTCCCATTTTCCGGAGCCATCGGGACTGGCGACGTTTTTGAAAAAATTGGGTTGGCCGGGGGATTATCCATACCTGGAGGCCGTTTTAGGTCCCTTGTTGCCTATGGTTGATCGTTGTGATCTGGCCCTGGATGTCGATCAGCAGCTTGGGAAACGGATTGGCGTGGAGTTGTTTTTGCCTCTCTGTACAGACTTTGGCTACTTCGAGCATTTTACCCAAAAGATCGATCGATTCTATCCACTTGATCAGGGAAAAATTAAGGGAATCAAATCCTATTTTGGCCATAAGCCAAGTCCGGCGGATATCAATTGGCAACCTTCGCAAGGGATGCTGCCCGGAAAATTGCCCTGTAGGCAGCCCGGAATGACCAACCGTTGGGTAATGCACCTGAAGATCGTTTTTGAACCCGGGCAGATCGTCAAAGTAAAGGCCTACCTGGGGTTTACCTATACTCGAGCGCTTTGATTTTTTGTTCCGATCTACTCTTTTATCTGCTCCACCCAAAGGTCAAATAAAGCCAATTGCTCCGCGCTGAGATCCCTGCTAGAAGGCATGTAGATTGCCTTAGCCCAGTTTTCGTCAGCCATCCTGGCTCTGATGGCTTTCCAATTTTGGGTCACGTACGCCTCATGAAATGGCGTAATGATGTGCGCCAGTGGGTAAATTAACCTGAAAATCTGGAAGATCGCTTCGTCCACAAGCGCATAATTGATGGGCGCAGGGTATTCAGGATGTTCTGGATTCAGGTATTTGTCATAAAGATGGTTCGGAAGTACCCTGAGGCTGAAGAAAGCTCCAAATTGGAGCATGGCCTTGACAAAATCTTCCGGTTTGTCAATCGCGTCATTGTTTGAAAACAGGTAGATCGCATGCCCTGCATGTTGGGTGGGAAATTCAATGGTTTGCCCATCCTGAAGGTTGGCAATGCTTTGCCAAAGCCTTAGCGTAGGGGCTGAGGCGGGTTTTTCCAGTTTGTATTCCCATACGTGGGTCGAAAGACTACCATCAAAAGGCAGGCCTTTATGGAACAAGCGGATGACACAAGCCTCTTCTACATGAGCATGGCTTCTGAAGCCCAAATTCGTTTTCCCCTGATTGGCATATAAACCTGCCTGATCCGAACAGATTAACCAGGGAAACTCGCGTAGAAGGACAGATGAGGAGCCCTCAGAAGGAGCCTGTTTTTCCAGGATCAACGCCCCCTCTTCGAGTACATTTTCTGCCAAATCCTGGGAATAAGCGAGTTCAATGATGCCGCCTTGCTTGATAAATTGGCTTCTTGAGTATCTTTCCTGATCAATATATACGTTGCCCAGGGGGTGAATTTGTCCCTCCTTGCTGATGACTTTTAAAGCAAGAAGACCAAGTGGATAAGTTTCGTACGTTTGAAGGGCAAAATCATAAAATTCAGGGATATTCCCCACTACATCCATAATGATTTTTTTCTGTTGGGGCAAGGCCCTGAAAACCGTGGTTCCCATTTGTTTGCTGCTGTAAATCTGCTGCTCAGGAACCATCAGACGCCCAACCCCAATTGAACGCATTTCATCTTCAAGCCAGGGGCTAAGGCATCCTACTACTTTTGCCCTGGCCGGGTTGGCCGCTCCCGGGGATTTAGCATAATCAGGATGAAGGGTCTCAAATACTTCAAAAAGGTTGAAGCGAATAAAAACTCCTTTCAGCTGTTTGCCAGGGTCTCCATATTTTTGGAAAAACTCAATGATCGGTGCTTTGTCTGCATCTTGAAGCTCATCGAAGGCAATTGCACTGAAAAAAGTACCACTGCTGCTTAGCGGAGCGGGTTGATTGATCACCCTGTATAAATTCAAAAACCGAAGCTCTGCAACGCCAGGTTTGCCATCCATCCAGACTTTTTCTTTGGAGAAAAGACGCAACCTGTCGGCGTAAATCCGGGATTGATAAGCCATGGTGGGCAAAACATCAATCATTACAGCTGCTGATCTGGCGCTATTGGGGTAATTTAGCGACAACTCTGCCCCCAATACAGCTTGGATGTCTTCCGGCAAATCAGGTGTACCGGCGTCTAGCAAATGCCTTTCCTGATCACCAGACCAGATATCTACGCTATGAACACTTACTTGCTCAAAGCCAAATTCCATGCCCCCGTAATAATTCCAAAGGGCAGCAGTAGAGCCATGGATCGGTTTCCTTGTTTTTTCACAAATCACTTTTTCATATAGGTCGTGGAATCCCTGATCCAACCCACAGGAGCCAAGCGGCGATTGAACCCATTGAATGAACCTGGCCTCATCGTTAATGGGTTCGATGGGTAAATAATGGCTGCCCCATTCGTCTGTCTGAAGCGGAATGCCCGCAGGAAGGCGCCCTTTCCAATCCTCGGGCAAGGAAGAAGTACCTTCTGGCAAATACAAGCGAGGTGGCAAAAACACCTTATTGTGAATGGGGTTATACAGCAACAATGGGGAAAGATTGTTGTTGTTGGCAGTAGCTGGATTGATGTAGCACTGACCCGAAAAATGCAACCTGGGGTAATCGAACTGACTCATTCAAATCAAACTTTGTCATAGGCTAATCCCGGATCCTTGGTCTGGCCCTCCAGGAAATACATGGCCAGCTCGCCTTTGTTTTTGGCTGTAATTCTCCCTCTGTAGGAAAAAACAAACTGATCCTTGATCAGCTCATGAGTCCTCTCGGAGACGTTTATTTTCCCCGCTTCACTATTGGTTTCCATCCTGCTGGCTATGTTTACGGTATCGCCCCATAAATCGTAGGCGAATTTTGATTTGCCAACAACACCAGCAGTAACGGGGCCGGTATTGATCCCAATTCTCAGGTTCCATGGCCGCTCACCCGCATCAAGCTTTTGTTGGTTGATTCGGTCAACCTCTTCCATCATTTTCAAAGCTGCCAGTGCTATATCCCGCGCATTGGTGGTGTTCTCATCAGGCACCCCCCCTGCACACATGTAAGCATCTCCAATGGTTTTGATTTTTTCAATCGGGAAAGCAGCAATCGCATTGTCGAAGGCCCTGAAATACTGATCCAGGTTGTCGACCAGTTTTTCAGGCGTCAGGCTTTCCGCGATGGTGGTGAAATTTTGAAAGTCCGCAAATAAAATAGTGACCTGATCGTAAGATTTTGGCACCGCCCGCCCATTTAAAATGAGTTCTTTGGCAGTGCTTTCAGGAAGAATGTTGAGCAGCAACTCTTCATTTTTCTTCATCTCAATTTCGATGGCTTCCTTCTGGTCTTCAATTTTTTCCTTTTGTTGCTGGATTTCCCGGGTTCTTTCTTCCACTTTTATCTCCAGCTCTTTATTCATCCGGGACTGCATTTGTTCTTTTTCGCGCAGGTTCTCGATGAGTTGCAATTGTTTTACATCGTTTTCCTTTTTCAGCCAATTGATCTGATTGGCAAGGGCCAATGAAAAAACAACCATCTCAATGGTGGTGCCAAGTGCCATGGAGTAGTTGTGGGCAAAATAGGTAGACGGCAACACACCCAAAAAAGTAAACATGGTATAAATTATCAACCCAAAGAAAATGACATAGCCCAGAAAGAGAATTGCTGCTCCGGGGTATTTTTTCAACATGCTTTTGATCAAAACAACCATTAAAATGATAACCGCAACCAGTCCCAATAAGCCTGCCAGGTTGAATGCCACTACAAAATTGAAATGCATAAGGACGTAATTGAGGATCAGAATGGCGATCAAGCCCAGAATAATTTTATTCCAACGTGGGAAATTTTCGGGTATTTTCAAAAACTCCCTGATGAACAAAGCGGGCATGATGGCCAAAAGGTGCGGGAAGAGGTAATTCAGCCGGATATTCCAGGCCGGAAAGGATGTTGATTTTTTGAACAGCAGAATGGTCAGTCCCGCATTGCTGAGGGTGACCAGAAACATGACAAAAAGCAGGCCCAAATACAGGGAATAGGCTTTCTGACGCGTTGAGAAATAAATGAACAAGTTGTAAAAAAACATGACTGCGATGATGCCTAGAAAGGTGCTGATGATGGCTAGTCGTATGCCATCATTCTGTATTTGCAGGTCTTGGGGAATGGCTTTGAAGGCCAACCCCTTGGGGATTTTTTCATAATTAAAAACCGGGCGAAGTTGTATCCAGAAAGACTTGGTTTCACCCGCTTTTATATTGGTGAGGATGTAGCTCTGATTGGCAACAGGGTAATCGCGCTGAAAGTAAGGCATTAGGTGTCCGGTCCGTTTCAGGTCGTATTTGCCTTCGGCGTTGGATTGATAAAGATCCACATTCGACCAGTTTTCGAAATCGAGAATCCAGTCGCCGTCCTGAAAGGTAGTGTTTCTAAGCTCAACGAAAATCCAGTATGCTTTCACGTCAAGGCTCACCGGGACACCCTGAACTGGATAGGGCTTGAACAAAGTGCTCTTTTTGCCTGAGCATACTTCTTCCGAAGTCAAACTTCCGTCCCTGTCCACATAATAGTCCAAAGCATTTATGTCAATTGGGGTCTTTTGATTGTCAAGATTTACAATTTTGGCACAAACCGGATTTACCAATAGAGACAAGCAGAAAAAGAGCACTCCTCCTACCTTCAATACCTGGACAGGTTTCTCAATCATGGTTTCTTTTTTATTGTCGTGAATGTTCCCTTAGTCCATTAAAAGTACTAAATTTGGTTAAATTTTATTACATCCACAACAATTTTGAAGATGGAAAAACATCAAACCATTGCCACCGCACTCCAAGCTGAAGGTAGCGACGATCAACTGAAAATGCTGACACCTAATGCCCAAAATGCTACAAAAGAAGACATTGAAAGCCTCCTAAACTACGAAGCCCCTAAAACAACCTTAGGCGCAGAAGACAAAGTGAGCCTGGTCCAACTGGCTCGGCACCGGATCCAAAACGGTATGCCGATTTACCCCTGGCCTAGTCTGGATATCGAAAAGGATAAAGTTGTGGCTGAAGGCTGGTAGGCACTCTTGCGATTAAAGAAGTGGATACAAACAGGAGTCATCCCGAATTTTTGAAAAACGAAAATTCAGGATGACTCATGTTTACATGGGTACTCCCCCATTTGTGCGCTTTAGGCTTTTGGAGGGTAGGAACTAACTGGTCGACAACAATAATTGAGAATAACTTCCCTAATGTCGCCTATAACATGAAGAGAATAGGCATGCCCAATAACCTTGGAATTAAAAATTCTCCCACCCCTTACAAATATGACTTCGAAAGATTTCCATATTAGGAAAAGTTTATCGGCCCAATATGCGGATTCAAAACTAGTACTGAAAGATCAGACCTATTCGGTTACGGTGAAAAATATATTTAGGAAAAATGATAAACTTCAAATTAGAAAATATCGATAACATCAATTCATTTGGATCAGAAGGAGATCAATCAATGCATTGGTTTGCTTTAACAAATGGAGAGTATTGGATAGAGATTCAAAACGTCACGTTGTTTGAATATACAAATGAAATTAGACATTATTGGGGAGATACAGAAAGATATGCAAGTTATCAGATTTTTCGATTTATCATGGATTTTACTGCTTTGTTTCCTAGTATTACCGAGTCTATTCCAAGTGACTTGTTCGAGAAGGTTAAGTCCGCGAAGTTGCTTGGGGAGATTGGAAATCAGATGCGAATAATGGCCTCTCCTGATAATGAAATGGCTATCGAAGAATCATATTGGTGGATAAGGAACAGAACTTTATTCTCAGAATATTTTACGGGTGCGCCAGAGATTACCTTTTTCAGGTGTAATGAAAAGATTAAAATTATTTGGATTGCGAACCAAGTAGTTGATAATAGAATTCCAATTTGGACGGCTCAAACAGGGGAAGCGGAAATGGATTTTGAAGATTTTATCGTAAAAATAGAAGATTTTGGGAAAAAGTTTTTAATAGAAATGGAAAAGCAAGTCAATAGCGCTTTGGAAAGAGACTGGGGAGATATAATAATAGATAAAACAAAATTGAAAGAATGCCAAATTGAAATGGTGGGCAACTTTGACTATTGGATAAAAATACTTAGACAAGGTGTTTTATACCAAAAGCTCCGCGATTCAGGCGCCTTCCCTGAAACAAATTGGCAAAGAGTAAGAGAATCAATAGATAAATTAAATAATAATTCACCCAACAACGGCTAAAACGGCTATCGCTGCTAAATGCCACGACATCGTTTAGCCGACAGTTGGCTACAACCTTGAATTCAGAAGCGTGACAGCAAAAGAAATTAAAAATATTATCCAAGATGAACTTAAGGCTGAAAAAGACATCACAAATGTTTTTGGACTTGACCTTACTAAATGTTTAATAGAACCAATTAAACAAAAATACAAAGACAGTAATGATAGCTTAGATAATTATGAATTATGGACGGTTCTCGAAGAAAGTACTGACGGAAGTGGTTACAGAATATACTTTGATGAAAAATCTAAAATGTTTGGCTTAGCAATAAAGTCCGATAAAGGAGAATTGGTTGACATTGGTAATTATGGATCTTTTATCGAGACACTTTATTCAATGTAATGAAAAATAAGCCGCAACCACCCAGTCCATTCCTTACCATACAGCCCCCCTATAAGCAGAATTCATTCCACCTAAAGCCTATCAAGGAGGGGAGGTAGAAAAAAATCGGCGATAATATTTTATTGAATTCGAAATGAAAGGCTATTCCCATACTACTGGACATTTTTGCACGCTTAACGTTTACTAAACTTTAAAAGTTTAGTAAACGTAATCCTGCTTAACCCTGATCATTGAAAATGTCCAGTAGTATGGGCTATTCCAATTGCGGTAATTGTATTTGACGAATAATTCCGTCAAATATATTTTTCAATGCATCAAAGACATTTATGCGCTGTTTTTGGAAAGTTTGAATTAGTGAATACCAGGTTGCAAAGAATTTAGCGCCGGCGGATCAACCACGACTTATTCCAATCTATATATGACTAAGAGCTTGTTCGGGAATTCCTCAATTGGCTGTGAGTGGCAAATTTCCTACTGCGCTGCGTTGGCTTTTTGACTACGTCGAATCTTCGATTTAGCTTCGCTAAACTTACGTTTCGCCTTAGCTGCCGGCTACGTCTGTGAAAGCCGCCTTGTTCAGTACAAAATTTGCTCGCTTTCGTACGATCGTGAATTCCCGAACAAGCTCTTAGACCATTTTCTCTTTTTTTCCTACTTTTGGTACCGACGGGGTAATTACTTGATCGCACCCGACAGCATCAATAAAACGACACTATCTAAAATTACCACAACCACAATTAAAATGCGCATATTTTTTACAGGAGGAACCGGAAAGGCGGGTAAACATGTAATTCCCTACCTTCTTGAACAAGGACATCGAGTATTGAATGTAGATTTGAGGCCGCTGGAGCACCCCGGGGTAGATAATCTGATAGCAGACATTACGGATTCCGGACAAATGTTCAACGCCATGAGTTCTTATGCGGGCTTGGATGAATTGGAATTGGGCAATGGCACACCCAAATTTGATGCGATTGTCCATTTTGCCGCCGTACCCAGAATCTTAATCAAGCCTGATAATGAAACTTTTCGGGTTAATGCCATAGGCACTTATAATGTCATTGAAGCTGCCGTTAAATTGGGCATTAAAAAGATTATCATTGCTTCGTCAGAGACTACTTATGGCATCTGTTTTTCAGACGGGGAAACCGACCCTAAAGTATTGCCTTTGGAAGAAGATTATGACGTTGACCCAATGGATAGCTACGGATTATCGAAGGTCGTCAATGAAAATACAGCCCGGAGTTTCCAGCGACGTTCGGGGTTTGATATCTATGCTCTGCGTATCGGCAATGTGATTGAACCACATGAATACGCTGAACTGTTTCCACATTATTTTAAGAACCCAGAAGTGCGCCGTCGGAATGCCTTCTGTTATATAGATGCCCGGGATTTGGGGCAGATTGTTGATTTATGTTTGAAAAAAGACGGACTGGGCTATCAGGTTTTTAATGCCGGCAATGATCACAACGGCGCCGTAATTCCTACTAAAGAATTGGCTGAAAGGTTCTTCCCCAACGTGCCAATTATCCGTGAAATGGGCGAGCATGAAGCCTTGTTTTCAAATCGCAAAATCCGTGAAGTGCTGGGGTTTAAAGAACAGCATAACTGGCGAAAATATGTATAGTCGAATAGTTCGATTGATACGATTGAAATCCAGGCAATTCCCCAAGCGTCGTGTTCGAAATCACTTTGCGCCGGCTATAACATGGAGGTGAACTGTAATCTGACAAGCGCTTAAAATTGCTGCCGGAAAATAAAAGCAAAAATTCATGAAATACCTTCAGTTTAGTAATAATGATAAAATGCCCATGTTGGGTTTAGGCACCTGGAAATCGGCTAAGGGCGAAATTTATCAAACTGTCAGGAAAGCCATTGAAATTGGGTATCGCCATTTTGATTGCGCCTTTATTTATGGCAATGAAAACGAAATCGGGCAAGCGATTTCAGATGCTATGGGTAATAAAGAAGTGGCACGTGATGAGCTTTGGATTACCTCGAAGCTTTGGAATAATCGCCACAAAAAAGCGGATATTCAGTCGGCAATGGAAACAACGTTAAGGTGTTTGAAGCTTGAATATGTAGATTTATATTTGATTCATTGGCCGGTTGCCATCAAATATGAGGTACACTATCCCCAAAATGGAAGCGAAATGGAAGATTTAAAGCACATCCCTTTGGCTGAAACCTGGCAAGGAATGATTGCTTTAAAAGACAAGCAATGGGCGAAGCATATTGGTGTTTCAAATTTTAGCATCAAAAAAATCAATCAACTAATTGCCGATACGGGCATTTGCCCGGAGGCGCTTCAATTAGAATTGCATCCATTTCTTCAACAGAAAAATGTTTTAGAGTTTGCTAATGCAAACGGCATTGCGCTTACGGGTTATTGCCCGCTTGGCTCTGCGGACAGACCTGCCAATAGGATTACGGAAGGTGAACCTAAGTTGTTTGAAAATAAAACAATTTTAGACATCGCCAATGAAAACGGTATTACACCTGCACAAGTTATGCTTGCGTGGGCAGTCAACAGAGGCACTTCGGTCATTCCAAAATCCGTTAATCCACAGAGGCTAAAAGAAAATCTGGAGGCCGCCGATATCGAGCTTTCGGCATCAGACATGCAGAAAATCAACAATTTAGATCAACATTATCGCTATATCAAAGGTAATTTTTGGTGTTTGGAAGGTAGCGGTTACACGTTACAAAACCTTTGGGATGAAGGTTGAATGGAATAGCGCCGCCTCTCTCAATCAATCATACACTTGAACCGGGGCCCTTTACGTTGTAAAGCGAGCAAGATTTTAAGTGGTTCCACAAACCAATTCCAACACCAATCCATTACAAGAAATGAAAAGAACACTCCTTCTCGCAAGCCTGATCCTCGCGGCATGCATCCCGGGCAAGGCCCAATATCTGAAGGCGCCAATGTCCCCCACGGCAAAAGTAATTGGCCAGGCAAAAAAATCACCCGAGTATACGCTAAAGCCGCTGGGCGAAATCCGACCGGTTTCTGTTGACCTGAAATGGAAGCCGTTGCTAAGCAACAAGCCGGTTAAGCATCATTCGGAAGACGACGCAAAACTTGAGGCCATCAAGGCTCAGAAGATGCTCCACAAAATAAACGCGGTTTCCAAAACAAACGACGAGGAGCTTTCTGCAAGCCCGACTGAGATTACGCCGGTTATCGGCGCCAATTTTGCCGGCAATAACAACACCGGGTATTCCCCCATGGACAACTCCATTGCCATTTCCAACGGCGGCAGAATTGTCAGTGTGGCCAACAATTCCTTTGAAATTTACAATACCAACGGAACACTCAGCTATACCAATACCATCGATGGATTTTTCAATGACCCGTCCATCACCAGTGTTTGCGACCCGGTTGTTATTTACGACAGCGGCGCTGACAAATTCATCTTTTTTGCACAGGAATGCTCAGGCAGTTCGTCAAGCACCGCCCTGCTTATTTGCTTTTCGCAATCGAACAACCCGAATGCCAATTGGTGGAAATACAAGCTTACCGGAAATCCTGTGGGTAACAATACCTGGTTCGATTATCCAAAAATCGCGGTTTCCAACAATGAACTTTACATCACCGGAAATTCCTTCAGCAATGACGGGGACTTTCAGCAGGCCCTTTTATTTCAGATAGAAAAAGGTAATGGATTTATTGGCAATGTCCTGAACTGGCAATATTGGTACGACCTTACAGCCGATCCTTTTACGCTGCTGCCCGTTTCTTACGGCCAGCAAGGCAATTATGGCCCGGGTGTTTATCTGGTCGCGACCGAAAGTTCGGGATCTTCTACCATCGACCTATATGACCTCACCAACGACATGAGCGCCGCAAACGAAACCATCAACCATTACAGCATTCCGACCACAGCCTATTCTCCGGCAGGAAATGGTTTTCAGTTTGGCACCAACCGTCAATTGGACAATGGCGATTGCAGGGCTTTATCCGGGTTTTATTTAAACGGGATCATCCATTTTGTTTTTCACTCTGACTATGTTGATGGCTACAACGGCATCAACTACAACCGCCTGAATGTCAGCACGAATACCAATGTATCCTCTATGTTTGGGCTGGATGAATACGAGTACGCCTACCCGGCCATAGCCTCCTTTGCCAAAACGACAACCGATAAATCTGTTATGATTGGCTTTGGAAGAACGGGCGCCAGCATTTACCCCCAGATCCGGGTCGTCAGCTGCGACGACGGGATGAACTGGGGCTCATCCACACTTGTGAAATCCGGAGCCGGCTACGCCAACTACACGGCAACAGGGGGAGAGCCTGAAAGGTGGGGCGATTATACCGGCATGTGCCGCAAGCACAACAGCACTGCCGCAACGGTTTGGATGAACGGCATGTTTGGAACGACCTCCCAAAATTGGGGGACCTGGATTTCGGAAGTCACCGGAACCGGCAACACCACGGGAGCCGGAGAACAGAATGCCGATACCCATTTTCAGGTCTATCCGAATCCGGTTTATCAGGAATTCAAGACCGAATTTGAACTTGCAGAGAATGGCGAAATCAGCATCGACATCTATGACATGCAGGGCAAATTGGTGAAACCCCTTTTTCAGGGTTTGGCGCATACCGGCGCCAACCAGTTTACCTTCAACAAGTCCAATTTAGCATCCGGCGCCTATGTGATTACCATCCAATTGAACAATCAAATCATCAAAAATGAGAAAATTATCCTCGCTGATTAAGGGCCTGTTGTGCTGCCTTTTGCTGAATGCCTGTCACAGCGGCAAAAGCCATGAAAGCCATACAAGTACCCAGCCCCCTGCCGACAGCAGCGCCGTTGTTTCCGATAACGAAATTGTGTTGCAAAGAGACACAGCGAACATGCTGCAAGACAGCACATCGCACAGTGCGCATCAATCAACAGATCCCAACGCGCCAACGCCTGAAACACCAAAAAAAGGGAAGACAAGAACAAAAAGAATAAATCACGGCAGCGATAATCCGGAGAAATTAGACAGCATCAAACAGGCCAAAACAAAAGGGAAGGGTGATGGTTAGGGTTGAGTGAGGCTGCTTGTTGAATAGGTTAAATTGGTTGAACACAGGTAACGAATTCAACCAATTTAACGATTTCAACCAATTCAACACTTCACTCAACCCCATCAAATCAGGTCGCAATGGCAGCCTTATCGCTGGACGATCAATCTTCCGATCCAGACCTTACCGGCATCTTCCACTTTCACCGCATAAACACCGGCAGGAAGTTGCTGCACCTGAATCCTCGCCTGCACCTGACCGGGTGATACGGTTTGCTTCAGCAGGGATGCGCCATTCAGGTCTAAAACCTGCAAACCGGCTACACCACTGAGTTCAGCAGGCAATCCCACAAACACTTCACCGCTTCCCGGGTTGGGATAAACGCTCAGACGACCTGCCAGAGGCGATTCGTTCGTACCATTTGGAATGACCAGCACCGCTTCCACCGGAACGCGCTCGCTGATACACTCCGCATCCGGAAGTTTCAATTCCCAGTTATAGAAGTAGTAGTATACGTTTGTGCCGAGGTTGGAACCGGTAATGCTCATCACGTCCGGAATGACATATGGGTAACTGACCGGGCCGTTGGTGCGGCGCAAACGCGGGCTGTTGGTGCCCAATTGCTCCATATTTTTTTCTGTATTGGTCGAAAGCACCAGATTGTTGGCCACGGGCACATCAAAATCGAGCGTAATGACGTATTCGCCGGAATCAATTTGCACCGTCCGTGATTGGAGCACATCGCCGTTGGGGTCAACCAGCTCGATGGTACGTTCAGCAGGCGTGTCCGTATAGACCCGGACCGTTTTCAAATTAAAAGGCTTGTAGGCATTAAAAAGAAGCTGGCCGTTAAACTGGTCGCCGCTGTAGTTGGTATTGCCGGCATGGGCAGGAATCCCGCCATAATGAACTGGTCCGGGGTAAAATTCAGAATCTTCAACATAAACCGTCGTTGTGGCAGCAAGCGAAGGAATGAGCAGGGAATCACCTTCGAAAAGCAGGTTGCCGTCAACCGGCGCATCGTACCAGCGTGGGTTGTCGCCAATAGCCCTCAACACAGCATCACCGGCAAGGATAACCGTATCCGGGAACACTTCCGGCGCAGGCGCAGCCATCACTTCAATGTGAACCGGAGCAGATGTAAATTCAGCACACAAGCCTTGTGTTGTCACCGTATAATCTCCCGTTTCTGTGACGGTAATCGAAGCCGTGTTTTCACCATTTGACCAGGAATAACTCGAAGCTTCGCTGGAAACGAGTTCAACACTGCCGCCCTGACAAAACAGGGTGTCTCCCACTGCAAGTGCTGTGGGTATTTCAACAGGATCCACCGTAACAGCCACAGGTGTTGACGTTGCAAAACAGCCCGTATCGTCATTGACAACAACGCTGTAAACACCGGCTGCAGTCACTTCAATCGAACTGCCGGCATTGCCATTCGACCAGGAATAGGTCGAAAATCCTTCCGGAACGGAGAGCGTCACGCTTTGGCCGGTGCAGAAAGTGAGCGGGCCGTTTGCGCTAATCGCAATATCCGGCGAAATACAGGTGCCTTCAATCAATGTAACAAACTGGTCGCCCGATAATTCCGTATATTTATCAACTTGCCCTGAAGGCCATTTCACGACAATAGAATCGACCATGGTAGCGCTTCCCAAACCAAAATTCTGGGAAAAGGAATTCATGATGCCATAGCTTTCACCCGAGCGGACTTCCCGGATTTGCTGCCCCCAGGCGCCATAAATGGTGATGCGCGCACCAACGCCATTGCGGTTGCTGGTCGTACCAATCAGTGATACCGACAAAAAGTGGTTGCCTGCTGAACTCGTATTCAGCCAAACAGCATCGGGTATGTTGCTGGGAGTGGTATAAACCTGTGCATAACCTGCATAAATATCGAGCAGGCCATCGTGGTTCAGGTCGCCGATTGCATAAGACTCAATTTCACTGTTGTCGAACAAACCGCTGACCTCAGTAAAAGTCGCGTTGCCATTATTTCTGAAAATGTGATCTCCCGTTCCCGAAACGATGATGTCCAGCCAGCCATCGTTGTCAAAATCCCTGAAAATACCTTGCAGGGGCAGGCTATTGATGCTCACGCCACTCGTAGCCGTGATGTCTGTAAAAACGCCTGTACCATCGTTGAGCAACACCATACTCGGTACGTCGTGGTTGGTGATGAAGCAATCCAGGTCGCCATCGTTGTCGATATCGCCAAAATCAGCTGTCCACGACTGCGCGCCGAATTTCAGGTTGGCAGCAGCAGCTGCTTCTGTGTAATGGTTGTTACCATCGTTGACATAAAGTGCGTTAATGCGCCTTGGGTCGGCCGGGTTGTTGACACCCTGACGGCACTTGGCGATGTACAGGTCGAGATCGCCGTCGTTGTCAAAATCCGTCCAGATGCTCCCGTAGTTGCCCGAGTTATCGGAAGCAGGTACGGTGTTGAGGTCAATTAATCCATCGGCGATCACAAGGCCCCCAATACCGTCATTGGTCCAGATTCTGCCGGCAGCGTCGTCATGGCAGGCGAATACATCCAACCAGCCGTCGTTGTTGATGTCGGCAAAATTCGAGCCCTGAATGAACAGCGTAGCGCCAGGCAGCATGCTCATGGCATAATTGTTGCCACTGGCATCGGCCTGAAACAACTTGACGCCGTCGTAGCGGCCGCCAGTGAGCACATCATTGTAACCGTTGTTGTCCACATCGGCAACACACATGCTCCATTGGCTCTGGCCTGATACAGCGCCCAGTTCCACAGCGGTGAAACCGGAGCCATCCGGTTTTTGGTATTGAATGTTTAAAATACGGCCATTATTCAGGTTAACAATGTCGTCCAGCCCATCCGCATTCATGTCGACCACCGCAATGGCCACGCCACTGTACGCATTGGTCATGCCTAATGCGGCGTTGGCTTTGCTAAAGCTGACCTGCGCCAACAACAGCCCGGAGCTGTAAAACAGCACAGCCAAAAATAAAGTAGTTGCTTTTTTCATGTGTTTATGTTGTTTGGTAAATCCCTTTTATCGACTGCAGCTTACAGTTCTACCTTAAAGAGATGGGCCGGCGATTTGTAGGGATTTATTTCCACATAGTTCCAGTCATTGAACCAGTGGTAGCTCTCCCCGGAAAGCAGGTCGGTAACTTTCAGGTTTACCCTTCCGGTAATTTTCAGCAAGGCCTTTGGTACTTCCACAAAGCCGGACTGGGCATACTGTGTATCAAAATTGACGATGCACCAGATAATATTACTGAGATCGTCGGTGTATTTTATGTAACTCATCAGGTGATCACTGTCGGTGCGGGTGAACTGGATATTCCAGGTCGTTTGCAGCGCGGGGTTTTCCCGACGAATGGTATTGATCTTCGTCATGGCCTCTGTGAGCCGGTTGCGGTCTTCCCAGTTGTAATGGCGGATTTCATACTTTTCTGAGTTGTGGTATTCTTCTTTACCACTGGTGCTGCCGGAATTCTCGGTAAATTCATAAGCAGGTCCGTACAAACCGTAATTGGAAGACAGCGTTGCTGCCAGGAACAGCCTTTTTGCAAAGGCATTTATGTTGGCGCCCATCAACTCGTAAGGTAAAATATCGGGCGTATTTGGCCAGAAATTTGGTCTGAAATAGTCGCGCAGTTCCGTTTGAGTCAGCTCCGTCATGTACTCTTCCAGCTCTTTTTTCGTGGTCCTCCAGGTAAAATAGGAATAGGATTGGGTAAATCCTCCCTTGGCCAGTTCGGCCATGATTTTGGGCCGTGTGAAGGCTTCCGCCAAAAAAAGCACCCCGGGATGATCGCGCTGAACTTCTCCGATCAACCAGTTCCAGAAACGGAAGGGTTTGGTATGCGGGTTGTCTACCCTGAAAATGCTTACCCCTTGTTCAACCCAGTAAAGGACAACGCTTTTGAGCTCATTCCAAAGGTTTTCCCAGTCTTCGGTTTCAAAATTGAGCGGTACGATGTCCTGATATTTTTTTGGTGGATTTTCGGCATACATGATGGTGCCATCGGGCCGCCACAAAAACCACTCAGGATGTTCTTTGATGTATGGATGGTCTGGTGCGCACTGGAAGGCCAGGTCGAGTGCTATTTCAATGCCCCGTTTGCCTGCTTCGCGAATCAGTTTCTGATAATCCTCCAGTGTTCCCAGTTTTTTTTCAATGGCTTTGTGCCCGCCGTCTTCACTTCCGATGGCCCAGGGCGAACCGGGATCGTCGGCTTCTGCTGTTACGGCATTGTTTTTCCCTTTCCGGTTTAGCTGACCGATGGGATGAATAGGCGGCAGATAAAGCACATCAAAACCCAATTCCTGAATGCGCGGCAACAGGCGGATACAGTCCTTGAAGGTGCCGTGCTTACCCGGGAGCAAAGAAGTCGATCTTGGGAAAAATTCATACCAGGCGCTGAACAGTTCTTTGTCGCGTCCTACCCGCACCCGAAGGTTATTTTCGTAGAAGGTTTGGAATTGTTTTAACGGAAATTCGGCAACTACGCCTGCAAAGTCTTCAGCCATTACAGTTTCAACGGCTGCTTCATAATTCCCCTCAAGGGTTTTAGCCAGTTTTGCAGCTTTGTCTGTTTTTGTTTTCGCCGCCTTTCGAAGCAGTTCAGCGCCGATCCTGAGCTCAACAGACATCTCCTGACCATCTTCCTTTTTTTTCAGAAAGCCCTTGTACCAGGTATTGAGATGATCCACCCAGGCTTCGATACGATATTCATAGAATCCTTCTTTATCAACAGTGAAAGCGGCAGTCCAGGAATCGTTAAGCCCTTCTGTCATAGGGGTCTCTGTCCAGCCTTTTTCCGTGACGTGCTTATACTGGAGCGCAGCCCGCAGCACATCATGTCCATCAGAAAAAATGTCGGCGCTTACATCGACGCGCTCGCCGCGAATTCTTTTGATAAAAAAGAGCCCGTTGTCAATTTCAGGTTTTACATTTTCTATGATGACCCGATTCCTCATGATGTATTGGATGTTAATGGTATGTATGACGTGTATTCCCCCAGGTTCAGTACGCTGTTTATGCGCAATGTTGCCTGAAAAGATGGGCAATATTAGAGAAAAAAAGGGATTTAACCAGAGCTGGAAATAAAAAAAGGGAAACCCAATTCTGGATTTCCCTTTTAAGTAGTAGCGGGGGCAGGACTCGAACCTACGACCTTTGGGTTATGAGCCCAACGAGCTACCAACTGCTCCACCCCGCGATTTCAAATAGGACTGCAAAGATAGCCGTACTTTCTTATCCTGCAAGTGCTTCCCGAAAATATTTTCCCATCAACCTGCCGGAAATGGCTATTTTTTATGACATCAAAAAAAAATTCTGCAAAAAAAACATCCCGCGCATAGGGGGAGGAGCAATGATTAGTGTCTGATAGAATGTTACCCCGAAACAAAAGAGGGAAAAGCATAGAAAATGCAAAATCTTGAAGCGGCTATTTTTCATTCCAAAACAGTAGCATTATGAGTGTCGATCTACAAAATGCCTTTATCTCCTACTTCCCAATGTTCAATGTGCTGACGGCTTCCGAGCGCGAGCAGTTGTCGAACATGCTGGAGTATAAAATTGTCCCCAAGTACGGCGTGCTCTATACACCCGGCGATGACTCGGATGTCCTGTATTTCCTTTCAAGAGGTGTCGTAAAAATTGCAACCCATTCCATCGATGGCAAAGAAGTGATTAAGGCCCTCATCCATCCAACAGCCATTTTGGGAGAATTAGGAATGGTAGGAGAATTGCAGCGTCAGGATTTTGCACAGGCACTACGCGAAGACGTGCACCTGTACCTGATTAAAGTAGAAGATTTCAAACAGTTGATGCGCAGCAATTTTGATTTGTGTACTTCTTTTATGTCGATGATCGGCAACCGCCTCATCCGGGCCGAAGACAAGCTGGAATCACTCATATTCAAAGATGCCCGCACCCGTATCATTGATTTTATCAAAGAATCTGTGAACGACCGTGGCCGGAAAATTGGCTATGAAATGCTGCTCAAACACTCTCTGACCCATCAGGACATCGCCAACATTACCTGCACCTCCCGTCAAACGGTGACACTGGTGCTGAATGAATTGAGAAAATCCGATCTGATATACTTTAACCGGGGTAAAATCCTGGTTCGCGATATGTCGCGATTGAATTAAAAGATAAGAATTAGGATGTTAATGGTTTTGATAAGGAATACCCCTGTTTCAACCCCGTTGGGAAAGCCTTCATCCTTTCGGTGTGGATAATCCAAACAAATATGAACACAATTCAGGGTTGCCCAAACGGGCAGCCCTATTTTTTTGACCTCAATCGGGTAGCAGTCCTTACTTTTGCCTTCTATCAACCGAGTTTCATACATGAACCAACGCCAGCTTTTTCTGCAACACCTTGCACAAACAAGCCCTTTCCCGCTTGCTCTGGAAATTGAATATGCGGAAGGACTCTACCTTTACGATACTGCGGGAAAAACCTATATGGACCTGATCGCAGGCATCGGCGTTAGTGTTTTGGGGCATCGCCACCCCAAAGTAGCGGCAGGTATCAAAAACCAACTCGACCGTTACTGGCATACCATGGTTTATGGGGAATATATTTTGGCGCCCCAGGTCCAACTGGCCACCCGCCTTGCCAGTCATTTACCCGATACACTCAACAGCGTTTATCTCGTCAATTCAGGCACCGAAGCTACTGAAGGCGCCATGAAACTGGCAAAGCGCTACACCGGACGCGCAGAAATAGTAGCCTGCCGCTACGCTTACCACGGCAGTACGCAAGGCTCGGCAAGCCTCATGTGGCCCAAAGACTTCACAGCGCCGTACCATCCTTTGCTCCCCGGAATTAGCCATATTGACTTTAACGAACCGAAGCAATTGTCGCAAATCACTGAAAAAACAGCCTGTGTCATCCTGGAAACGGTTCAGGCGGAATGGGGTGTTCGCAAACCTTCCGATGACTACCTTCGAAAGGTGCGGGACCGATGCACAGAAACAGGCGCGTTGATGGTTCTCGATGAAATTCAGGCCGGTTACGGTCGTACCGGGTCCTTATTCGCGTTTGAACAATACAGTGTTACTCCTGATATTTTGCTCCTTGGAAAAGGCATGGGCGGCGGCATGCCTATTGCCGCATTTATTGCCGATAAAGCCGTGATGGGGGCACTGTCTGACAACCCAATACTCGGCCACATCACTACTTTTGGCGGGAACCCCGTTTGCTGCGCAGCAGCTTTGGCAACCCTGGAAACACTCATCAAAGAAAAATGGATCGAACAGGTTGCCGGCAAAGCAGCGCTGTTTGTAGAACTGCTGCGGCATCCGGCAATCGCAGAGGTACGCCATGCCGGACTCATGATCGCCGTAGAACTGAGCGATTTTGATGCCGTGCAGACCGTCATCCGGCACTGCCTTGAAAAGGGCCTGATTATCGACTGGTTTTTGTTCAACAACCGCTCCCTGCGTTTGGCGCCCCCACTCATTATTTCAGAAATACAAATCCGGGAAGCGTGCGCCATTTTGCTGGAAGCACTGGATAGACTTTAGAGCTTGTTCGGGAATCTCTCAATCGGCTGCGGTTGACAAATTTTATTTTATCCTTCGTTGGATTTTTTCGCCATAGCTGCTGGCTATGTCTGCAAAATCCGCCTCATCTAAAACAAAATTTGCTCATCCTCGCTCAAATCGAAGATTCGACGTAGTCAATCAGAAAATCCCGAACAAGCTCTTAATTATTTTACAAAAGTCGTCAGTCCCAGTTCTTTTCGCAAAGGCTGGTCGCTGAGGGAATTGTGACTCCAGTAGGCGTCGAGCAAGGTATTGGTGCGCCGGGCAATGGTGCTCCTCATTTGCTTGTCAAACATAGACGGAAAAGTGTCTTTCCATCCCGCTATGACATAGGGCGCTTCTTTTTCAAAAACAATTTCCAGCGTTCGGTTCAGTGCGGGATAAACAACCCGGCAAACCTGCAGCGCTGTCCCGGTAAATTCCCCGCCCTGATAAGGAGTAACGCTGACTTCCACATCCATTGGCTGAAATGCCTTGTGCATTAACCTTGCAGCCATTGTTCCCGGCAGCATTTTTATTTTGCCGGAAGGCAAACCGGAAGGATTCATTCTGACGCGATTGAACAATTCATCTTCGAGAAGGGCGTGTGCAACCTGCTCATCCTGATCGCTTTCCTGCTCAAAATAGGAGCGCAGCGACACATCGTATCCCTTTTCACGATCGTTAATCTGCATGAAAGTATGTCCGCACCATTCCTGTGAAGTTGCCGTCACTTTCATCGTACGGGGATATTTTTCTGTGTTGACCGGTGTAAATACAGAAGTCATCATCGAATAATCGTAGATGCCCGTAGGGAATTTGCAAATGATGTTGTTTTTAAAAATCGGAATGGAGTTCGGATTCTTATACTCGTCGTTTTTGACCTGCTTATCTGTAAGAAAATCTTCTGTAACAAAAACGAGGACAGCATCGCCTTCATGGATGTCTTTGTATCGATTTTGTTGTAGTGCATAATGCGAAATTTCTGCTTTCCCCTGATACCAGTATTTATCCAGGCTGGTCAGGCCGCCGCCAACAGGTGTATAAGTAGCTAACTGCGCCGGACCGGGGCTTGCACTTTCAGAATTGGCTTCAGAACCAGTCTGTTGATTTTGGCAGGAAGCCATCACAATGGTAAGCACAAAAAGGAAGAATCGCATCGGTTTCATCTTATGTTGTTTTATGATGTATCAAGATTGGGTCGGAAAGTTCGGAATAAAACCAATCCACATGAACATTTGTTCATATATTCGCCCTAATAAAAAGCAACACATGGGAAGGTATTCCAAAGGAAGTAAAGTATACAGCATATTTGCATTTAAATGCCCGACTTGTCATTCTTCCGACTTGTTCTATACGGGTCCATTTTCGTTTAAGCGCTCCTTCGACATGAAAGACCGATGCGACCACTGCGGTCAAAACTTCATGCCGGAACCAGGTTTTTATTATGGCGCGATGTTCATTTCCTACATCTTCACAGGCTGGTTCAGCATTGCCTTCATTGCCTTTTTTCACTGGATATTGGGCTGGAGTACCACGGTTTCTTTTTTACTCCTGATCGCCTTTTGCCTCGTCTTCTTCGTTTATATCTTTCGCCTGGCCCGCTCCATATGGCTCAACATCAACTTTCATTATAACGCTGCCAAAGCAAGCAAGGGTGAATAAATTTGTATAGGATAGTTTTCTATATCAAAAAAAGTCCTATATTTGTCCTTACCGTTTGATTTGTTAATCAAGCAGTAACACCTATTTTCCCATACCGATAGTTCACCACGCGCTTTCGATTGCCCAAACAATTCGGAATTCCTTACTTCACTGAACGCTAATAGTAACTTATGCCTGTTCTAATGGCATAAATCAAGTTTGCTTCGCAAAGGAAATCTCCATTTTCTGTACCCTTCTATATACAGGAAATAAGGAGTGGATTGCGAATTTATTAATTACATGGGATGAAACACTATTTACTGTCCACCGTTGGTGTACTGCTATGTACATTAACAGCCCTGACCCAACCTGATGATGCAGCAAATCTGAAATCAGGCATATTGTCACCTGAGGCATTTTTGCCCGCCCGAAACTTCGGCGAACAGCAACACAGTCAAGCCCGGTCAGGTAACTACACCGTATTGCTGCTCCATTTTGAAACGCTTCCGGTCACTTTCGAGCAACAAAATCCGGTTTACACGGCTGGTGTATTGCTCGATCATTACATACCGGAAAACACCTGGCTGGCCAGGGTTCCGGACAATGTTGATCTTCAATCGATTGGCGTTGATTACTACTATCCGTTTCTGCCGGAATTTAAACTTTCTGCGGCCCTTACTTATGCACCGGCAACGGAGTCAGAAGACGGCATGCTCCGTTTGATGGTTTACCCTTATCCCTCAGAAAGCGTGGAGTCGCTTTATCAGTCCTTGCTGAATGAAGGCTACCCGGAAGTTCAATTGGCAGCTCAAGGTGTTCTCGTACAGGTTTCACTGTCTGGTGTTGCGGGGCTTTCAACCAATCCTGACATCATGTACATTGAGTCTGCCCCAAAAACGCCTCTTCCGGAAAGCATACCGGCAAGGTCTTTGCACCGGGCCAATTTCATCAACCAGATAGCCGGCCAGAATATAGACGGAACCGGGGTGGGCATTGCTCTGGGTGACGACGGGCCCGTCAGCCACGAAGATTTTCGGGGCAGAAACACACAGTACACTTCCACCAACCTGGGAAATCATGGTGATATGGTTGCCGGTATAATGTGCGGGGCAGGAAACATAGACCCTGTGGCGGTGGGCGCCGCACCTGGTGCAAACCTGTTTGTCTATCCCATCGATGGCTATGCGCACATTGAACAGGCCCCTCAAAATTTTACGGCAAACGGAACGGTCATCACCGTCACCTCATACAGCGAAAGCTCCGGCGGAGAATATTCTTACAGTGCTTCCAACCTTGACGGCCAGGCCATTGAGCACCCCTATCTGCTCCATGTCTTCTCGGCAGGCAATAATGCAGGCGACCCGGCCAGTCCGGTTTATTTAACCATCATGGGCCCTGACGGCGCTTTTTATGCCAACATTACAGGCGGGCGGAAAGCCAGCAAATCGGCCATCGCGGTCGGTAATGTTTACGACTATGACGAAATCCGCTTTTCCAGCAGCCGGGGACCGGCGGGAGACGGACGCATCAAACCCGATATTTGTTCGAACGGTCAGGGACAGTTGAGTACCAATGCCAACAATACCTACCAGTTTGGCGGAGGGACTTCGGCAGCGGCACCGGGTGTTGGCGGCAGCCTGGCTCTTTTGGTACAATTATATCGGTTTTTGCACAATGGCATGACCCCCGATGGCGGATTGATTAAAGCGACGATACTCAATGGAGCAGAAGATCTTGGTCGTACAGGACCGGATTATACTTACGGCTGGGGACGCCTGAACGTGGCCAGAGCAGCCCGAACGCTGCAAAACAATCAGCATTTCACAGGTGTCATTGCTCATGGCGCGCAGCAAAACCATACCATAACGATTCCTCCAAATACCAAACAAGTACGCGTCATGACTTACTGGAGTGACGTGCCGGGTGCGCCAATGGCCGGAAAAGCATTGGTCAATGACCTGGATACCCGCCTTATTGCACCGGGCAACCAGACGCATTTCCCCTGGGCTCTGAGCGCATACCCTCACCCTGACAGTCTTTCAAGACCGGCATGGCATGGCAGTGACCACCTCAACAATATGGAGCAGGTTGTGATTGATAACCCGGTAGCAGGGACTTACACCTTGCGGGTGAATGGTTATCTCATTCCCCAGGGACCGCAAGAATACCATGTTGTGTACTGTTTCATCACAAAAGACCTGGAAATTACTTATCCCGTTGGCGGTGAGGGATTTGTACCGGGCGAAAATCAGATCATTCGCTGGGATGCCACCAGTGCCGGACAATCGGGAAGTTTCTCTCTGTCCTACTCCACAGACAACATGGCCACCTGGACGCCAATTGCGGCTAATATAGCACCCAACCTGCGCCAGTATGCCTGGACAACGCCAAATGTTGTCAGCGGCAAAGTATTCATAAGGGTTAGCAGAGGAACCCAAAGTTCCACATCGCCTGCGCCTTTTACCATCATTGGACAGCCCAATTTTCAAATCCAGTACGCTTCTGCAAATGCAGCTGCCATCAGCTGGCCTGCGGTACCCGGCGCAACATCTTATACCGTTTATACTTTGGGTGAAAAATACATGACACCTATTGGAACAACCAACAGCACCAGTTTCAATGCCAGCATTGCACCCTGGGAAAGTAAATGGTTCAGCGTTTCTGCAAACAACAACCAGGGCGCAACAGGCAGGCGGGCTTATGCAAAAAAATACCTGCATACGCCCTGTGACGTCTGGGTAAATATCAACCTGCAATTTGACCTTTATCCCGGGGAAACCCGATGGGAAATTGTAAACAACAGCGGAATGGTTGTGGCCTCCGGCGGCCCTTATTCCGGCCAGGCGCCAAACAGCACACTCAACATCCAGCAATGCCTGCCCAGTGGTTGTTACGAACTGGTGATGTACGACAGCTATGGCGACGGGATGTGCTGCAACCGGGGAAATGGTTCCTTCCAGATTACCAATACATCCGGCAATATCCTCGTCAGTGGCGGGCAATTCAATTCAGCGCAGGTTTCTCCTTTCTGCATCAGTGGAGCGGCTACCCCGCTAACCATACAACTGGTAGCATTGCAGGCTGTTCGCTGCAAAGGAGGGCAAGACGGATGGATCAGTGTTCAGGCTTCAGGGGGCACAGGAAACTACAACTACCTCTGGAATACCGGGACTTCAGGACAAAACCTTTCCAATATTCCGGCAGGAACGTATACCGTCATTGTAACGGACGGGCTGAATCAGGCTCAGTTGTCTGTTATGATTTCTGAACCTGCGATGCCTTTTGTTGTATCGCTGGTCAGTACACCCAATAACTGCGGCACCGGCGCTCCAACGGGCAGCATCTCGAGAACCATGAGCGGGGGAACAGCACCCTATACCTATCAATGGAGCAATGGCGCCAATACGGCTTCTCTGACAGGGCTTCCAGCCGGAAATTATTCGCTGACCGTGACAGATGCCAACGGATGCATCGCCGTAGCATCGGCTACCGTAACGGAGTCACAACCTGCGACCATTAGCCTTTCTTCCGTTCCGGCGAATTGCTTTGGCTCGGAAACTGGCGCCATAAACAGCACGGTTACCGGGGGCACTCCGCCTTACAGTTATTTGTGGAGCAATGACGCTGTGAGCGCCAACATCAGCGGGCTTGAAGCAGGCAATTACAGCCTTACCGTGACCGATGGGAATGGCTGTATTGCAAACGCCACTGCAACAGTCGCACAAAGCTCCCTGCTTAACCTGCAGTTGTTTCCGGAGGACATCAGTTGCTACGGCGAAACCGATGGCCAAATTTTCATGATGATTTCCGGAGGTACGCTGCCTTATCACTATGCGTGGAGCAACGGCAGCACAAGTGGCTGGTTGGAAAATCTTCCGCCCGGAGCTTATAGCCTTACCGTAACCGACGGTCAGGGGTGCCAGATCATCAAAAGCGCAGGGGTGCAGCAGCCCCAGCCCTTGGCCCCGAATGCGCTGGTAACACACGCTACCAACGGCAGTAACGGCGCAGTTCACCTTGAAGTGACCGGCGGTACGGCTCCCTATTCCTACTTATGGTCGACAGGAGCCACTACCCAGCACGTATCAGGTTTATCAGCAGGTACTTATTCCGTTCTCGTAACCGATGTGAACAATTGTATTGGATCGACTTCTGCTATAATAACCAACCAGGTCCCAAGCCTTTCCTATTGCGTCGCCAGAGGCAGCAACACCAATTTTGAGTGGATCAAAAGGGTGCAAATTGGCAATTTTATCAACCAAAGCGGCAATAATGGCGGATATGCCTACTTTGATGCCCCCCCTGCCCCCATTCAGCTAATTGCCGGGGCCCAATACGCCATTATCCTGACTCCTGATTTTCAAAACAACCCGTTCAATGAAAGCTGGCGCATCTGGCTTGACCTCAATCACGATGGCGATTTTCTCGATTCCGGCGAGCTGTTGTTTGCGCCCGGACTGAGCAACCAGGCCATTTCCGCAAATTTACAAATCCCGTCAGGCGCTTCGCCAGGTTTTACCCGGATGCGCATTGCCATGAAATATGGCTCAGCAGCAGCAACCTGTGGCGTTTTTGCCTACGGAGAAGTCGAAGACTATGCTGTCATTATCAGTGAAAGCAATGATAATCTGTCGATTCAGCAACAGGAGTTGGTGCCCGCGCAACCAGCTGCAAATCAGCCCTGGCCAGAGCCATCACAAGAGGCAGATGAACTGGATTTGAATTGGTCGACGACTGTCACTGCACAAGAGCCTGAATTAGAGGTGTTCCCAAACCCGGCGGGTAGCTTCGTCAATTGCCGTTTCGAAAGCCCGGTTGAAGGAAATGCGCAACTTTCCATTTTTGACATGAACGGAAAGCTGCTCAAAACACAGGAAACCCTTTTGTATATCGGAGGAAACCATTGGAAACTGGACCTGAATGGCATACCCAAAGGCACCTATTTGGTGCGCCTGGTTTGCCTGTCGCATACTTACGAAAAGCGACTTATCGCCACCGGACCATAGGGTGATTTCGTTATGGAACGACCGGGCAGAATGTAGTCTTTGATAAATTTTGTTCTGCGACTGATATTCTGTACAAATTAATTCCAGTAAATTGCGCTCCGGACTGGTTGTTTTATAAAAATGACCAGTCCGGATTTCCATGAGCATTTGAAGATTAAACGCGGAAGCTTTGTCCAAACACACATACGTGATCATTATGGCCGGGGGCGTAGGCAGCCGTTTCTGGCCAGCCAGCAGGACTGCACGTCCCAAGCAATTTCTGGATATTCTCGGAACCGGCAGCTCATTGTTACGCCTCACATTCGAGCGCTTTCTGAAGCTGTGTCCGGCTGATCGCATTTTTGTGATGACCAATGCGATTTACAAAGATCTGGTAAAAGAACAACTACCCGAACTATCCGACAATCAGGTTCTTTGCGAACCTTCCCGCAACAATACTGCTCCCTGCGTGGCTTATGCTGCCCTGAAAATTCATTGCCTGGATCAGGATGCCAACCTGGTAATTGCGCCATCCGACCACGTTATCCTTCAGGAGGAAGCATTTGTCCAGACACTTTCCAAAGCACTGGAATTTTCTGCTTCGAAAGAAGCCTTATTAACGCTGGGAATCAGGCCGACCCGCCCCGACACCGGCTATGGCTATATCAACTATGCCAGAGAAGCTCCAAACGGTGTACACCGCGTGTTGCGTTTTACGGAAAAACCTCCTTTGGAACAGGCACAGGAATTTTTGGCAAGCGGTGATTATCTATGGAATGCCGGTATTTTTGTCTGGCGCGCTTCAACCGTGTTGGCCGCTTTTCAAAAGCATGCTGCAGACATTTACAACATTCTTTCCGAAGACATCAGTTGCTACAATACCTCCACAGAACAATCGTTTATCAACCGGCGCTACCCCGCCACACCCGATATTTCCATAGACTATGCCATTATGGAAAAAGCGGATAATGTATATACCCTTCCTTCTGATTTTGGATGGTCTGACTTAGGCACCTGGGCTTCCCTGCACAGCGAGCTGGCCAAAGACGACGACGGGAATGCCATTGTCGGCGGGCGCACCATGGCTTATGAGACCAGCGATTGCCTGGTCCATCTGCCGGAAGGCAAACTTGCTGTTTTGCGCGGTCTCAAGGATTATATTATTGTAGATGAAGGCGACGTATTGTTAATTTATCCAAAATCACAGGAACAGGACATCAAGAAAGTGACCCAGGCGCTCCGGCAACAGGACGATGAGAACTTTCTCTAAACTTTACTTCTTACCGAATGTGAGAAGTCTTTGATTATTCCCTCTTTTGCAAAAATGCTACTTCGCCGGCCTCCGGCAAAGCGGTTATACGTATGTATCTACACTTGCATACCTTACCGGGATAGCATTCGTTTGAAGAAAATAATTTTTGCAAATAGCCGGCTCCTCCGAAACGACTCCAACAATCCTGCGTCATAGGATTCAGCATTTGCAAGTACTATGAGAAAATAGTTAACCCAAAACTGCATTAAGTGCAAAAAAACATTCAAACCATCGTCATCACTGGCAACTATGCCCGGTGGGTGTATCAGTTCCGGCTGGGGCTGTTAAAGAAGTTTATGGACATGGGGTTTCACGTGGTTGTTGCAGCGGCGCCCGATCCATTTGTAAAAAAACTGACCCGAATGGGCATACATTTTGAGCCTTTGCGCGTCAATTTTTATGGCAACAGCCCAATTGCCGACCTGTGGTTGCTATGGCAACTGACCCTCATTTACCGACGCCACCGCCCCGATGTCGTCATTCATTACACGATCAAACCCAATATTTTCGGAGGGCTGGCTGCGCGTTGGCACGGAATCCTGTCCTATGCAGTCGTAACAGGCCTTGGGCATATAATGAACAAGCGCAACCGCCTTGCTTCCTGGGCCGGACTGGGCCTGTACCGCTTTACGCTTCGCCTCCACGAAAAAGTTTTTGTTCTGAATCGTCAGGATCGGGACGATCTGGTAAAGATGCAAATCGTAACCCCGGATAAAATCGTACTCCTTCCCGGCGAGGGCGTGGATACGCATTATTATGCGCCGCTTTCCGATAAAAAGCTCCGTACCTACCCTTCTTTTCTGTTTTCGGGCAGACTCATTGCCGACAAAGGCATTTATGAGTTTGTGGAAGCGGCCCGGTTGATTCGAAGCCGTTACCCCGAAGCCCGTTTCAGGATTCTGGGCATGATCGATCCTCAGGGCATCCACTCCATCCCGATTGTTACCCTGCAGGAATGGGTACGCGAAGGATTGGTGGAATACCTTGGCGAAACGCTGGATGTCCGTCCTTATCTGGCGAAAGCCGACTGCCTGGTACTGCCCTCCTATTACCGCGAAGGGCTTTCGAGGATGTTGATGGAAGCGGCCAGCATGGAAACCCCCATCATCACGACCAGGCAATCAGGTTGTCGCGAGGTCGTCGACGACGGGCGCACCGGCTTCCTTTCCAACATTTGCGATGTGCATGACCTGGCTGAAAAAATGGAGCAGTTCATCAATTTAGACAAAGTAGACCGGCTCATTATGGGCAAAAATGCCCGCATCAAAATGATCCGGGAATTTGACGAACGCATCGTCATCAAAAGGTACCTGAGTTTGTTGCAAATACCGCTTGAACTGCCACAAGAAGAGCTCGTTTATTAACCGTCGCAAACTTTCAAAAGTCTTTTGATAGAAAAATTGGCGAAGATGCAACGCTTAAAACTAAAATATGTCTTTCCCTGCATTGCAGCCATATTTTTTCATCAAAACCTTTTTTGCTATGAAAGTTTATACCGGACTACTTGCCGCCCTGTTTCTGGTGTGCTCTACTGTTGCCCTGATGGCACAGGAGAATGCCTCTTCCAGAGTAGTGGTTATTGCAAAAGTTAAAAACGAAGATGGCGTAACGACGACCATCACGAGAGTCGTAGACGGCGACCAGGCCGATGCTTACGTCAAAAGCCTGGAATCTGATCTGGCAGGCCAGGAGCTTACCATTGATACCAAAGAGAATCAAGAAGCCATTTCTTTTACTGCCGACAAGATCATCATCATCGACCGCTCTACGGATAAAAAAGATTGCAAGGTGAACGTGACAGGCGAAACTGCCCACATGTTCAAAATGATTGAACGCCACACCGGCGAACAAATGGAAAACCTGGCCAAAGAAGAATTCTTTGTTCGCGGAGGCCAGTGGAAACAAAGTACCTGGGCGCCTCAGGCAGGCAACATGACCAAACGCGCCATCCTCGGTATTTATGCTGAAGACGGATCAGACGCAAATGGCATCGTTGTAACCGGCTTTACCGGAAAAAGCGGCGCCGCCCTTGCCGGCATCAGCGAAGGCGATGTCATCCAATCGGTTGAGGGGAAATCTACGGCTGCTTCGGGTAGTCTGCGCAGCATTTTAAGCAACTACAAACCCGGTGATCAGGTAAAAGTAAGCTACCTGCACGACGGCCAGAGCCGTGAGGTCATGGTTGTATTGAGCGAATCAAGCGATTTCAGCTGGACGTCTTCCCGCATCGAGCGTGATCCCTGCCAGGTTTTCATTGGCGTTTACACCAGCACCAACAGCAGCCGCAACGGCGTTGATGTGAATGGCGTGATTGGCGACACCCCTGCTGAAGTTTCCGGCATCCAGAAAGGAGATGTAATCCTCGAAATGGATGGCGTTCCGGTTAGCACACACAATGAACTGCTGGCAGAGCGCAACAAACACAAACCGGGCCAGGAATTTACCCTGACGGTTTTGCGCAACGGCACGACGATGGACATTGATGCGCGCTTTAAAGTTTGCCCGACGGACGTTGTTCCTGAAGTGGTCACAGAAGAAGTGCCTGAGGAATTGGTGGTGACGGAAGAACCTCCTGTAGCCATCGATGCGCCCGTTAATACGGAGATTCCTAAACTGAACCTGGAAGTATTCCAGGCTTTCCCAAATCCGACTACCGGCTTGGTTACGATGCGCTTCCAGGCGGATGCTGTTCCTACCACCGTTCAAATTACCGACATCACTGGTAAAGTCGTTTTCCAGGACAACCTGAACCGTTTTGACGGCTACTACGATCGCCAGATTGACCTGACGGGTACGGTGCCCGGCACTTTAACGCTGACGGTTCGCCAGGGCAAGCAGGTGTTTACGCAGGCCATTGTGTTGATTACGAGGGCATAATTTGCACTTCTGAAAATCCGATTGTGCAAGCACTGCATTAACAAAAATTAAATTAGATACATGCGCTTCGGCGCGAAGAGGGATTTCCTGTCAGAGGGGAATTCCTCTTTTTTTGTTTTTCAATAAGCAGCAATGCTCCTCAAACGAGATGAGCCACCCCCGGGAATCGGGAATGGCTCACCTCAGAAACAACAAATTTATTTGGTTGCGGCTTTTGTCAATGTTTCTTTGGGAAACACGAAATTTAAGCCATCACCTTCTGCTTCGCCAAAAACTCTTTGGCCCAGGCCGTCGTAATGGATTTCGGGCGCTCAAGCGGCATGCCCATCGCGCGGGACCAGCACAAAGCGGCCAGTACCCCAAGGGTGCGCGATACGCCGAACAAAACGGTATAGTAATTGAATTCTTTCAATCCGTAGTGGATCAACAGGGCGCCGGAATGCGCATCCACATTGGGCCAGGGGTTTTTCACCTTGCCGAGGGCCTCGAGAATGCCCGGAACCACGTCAAATATTTTCCAGACAACCTGCACGATGGGGCTTTCAGACAGGTGCGCTTCCGCAAAACGGCGTTGTGCCATGAAGCGGGGATCAGGGCGACGCAAAACAGCGTGTCCATAACCCGGCACCACGCGGCCCGAAGCCAGCGTTTGATTCACATAGTCTGCAATCTGCTCCTTAGTAGGCGTTTGAGTACCCAGTGATTCCAGCATTTCCAGAATCCATCCGATGACTTCCTGATTGGCGAGGCCGTGCAGAGGACCGGCCAGAGCGTTCATCCCTGCAGCCAGCGAATAATAAGCATCGCTGAGGGTAGAGCCAACCAGGTGCGTGGTGTGTGCAGACGCATTGCCACCTTCGTGATCGGCGTGAATGGTCATGTACAGGCGCATCAGTTCTTTGAAGTCCGGACTTTCAAAGCCCAGCATGTGGGCAAAGTTAGCCGCCCAGTCCAAAGAAGGATCGGAAGCAATATGATTGTTGCTGTGAAATGAGCGGCGGTATATGTAAGCCGCTACCTGCGGAACCCGGGCAATCAGGTTCATGGTATCTTCGTAAGTGGCATCCCAATAATCAGCTTTTCCCAGCCCTTCGTCATAACGCTTCGCAAAAACACTTTCGTTTTGCATGGCCGTAATGGCGATGGAAAACTGCGTCATCGGGTGCGTATCGACGGGCAGGCTGTTCAATACGTCAAAAACGTGTTGAGGTACCTTGCTCCGTTTTGCCCATTCTCCTGAGAGCCAGTGCGCTTCTTCTTCGGTTGGCACTTCGCCCACCAGCATGAGCCAGAAAAGCGCTTCCGGAAGCGGTTCTTTGCCGCCTTTCGCTTTAGGGAGCAAGGTTTCCAGTTCGGGGATAGAATACCCCCTGAAGCGAATTCCTTCCATCGAATCCAGTTCCGACGTTTCCCATACCATCATTTTAATGTTGCGGGCGCCTCCGTAAACCTGCTCTAAAGCAACTTGATCTACTTTGATGTCTCCGTGTTCTTTGAGCATGGCTTTGACCTCGTCGCGCAGCTCAACTGATTTATCGTAAAATTTTTGTTTTAACCGGTCCATTCCCTTACCTGAATTATGTTTGATTGCAATTGGTTAACGCTTATTTTTCCTGTTTATGGGTACAGGTCCCTATTTTCTACACCATTTTCGGCAAATTGTTCATTCCGAATGAACATAGAAAAAGCGGTTTTTTTCAAAACCGCTTTTTCGACGCTTCCCCATCAACTGAAGTTCAGTGCCTTAGCGGCTTTACCATGAGGAATATCTCATTCCTGTAGAAAGGCGTGGTGTTGATTTTAATCAAAATCACCTGCCCGCTCCAGCAGCGCAAGATTCATTTCGTCCTGCGACAAGCCTTTTATTTTCATCTCTTTGAGAAAATCAGAATCCTGCTTACGACGCTCGGCTGCACGTGCATTGAAAATTTCCATTTGTGAAGCATTGAGCATCCGCTTGAGTGTTGCTTCAGTACCGGTGCGGATGGCTTTGCGCTTTTGAAGGTACAGTAAATTGTCCGTTTCCTTCAGCGAAGCGATATCGGCCTCGTTGCGCAGACGTCTTTCCTGAATTTTGTAAGCCTGATCCGCCTGTTTGGCATCCAAACCGTAAAGTGCAATCATCTCATCGGCAGCTTTGCGCGCCACTTCTTTATCTATTGTAATATCGGCTCGTTGCGCCAGCAAAGGTGTGCCAATCAGCAACAAAACCATACTCCAGAAAAACTGCTTCATCTCATTTGTTTTACATGATGTGATAACACCGCCAAAATACGACTTTTAGCGCTTTCCCTTTGCAGGAACGTCGAAAAATTCACACAATCTTGTCATAAGTCGCCTGTTGGACGGAGAAATCGCCATTTTACCCTATGGCATCAGAACCACTCGCTGGGTATAGGTCTTTCCTTCCTGTTCAACCAAAACGAAATATACGCCGCTTTGAAGAGACGTCACCTCAAGTGCGATCCTGCCATCGCGGGCACTACCGGCAATATCCCGGGCATTCCTGCGCAGCACAACGCGGCCCATTGCATCAGCCATGCTGATCGTGGAAGGCGTAGCGCCACCCGATAAATCCATTGATTCGAGGTAAACCATGCCTTTTGCAGGGTTGGGGAATACGCGCCAGGGGACTGAAATATCAGCAATTGGAGCGCCGCCCGATTCTGAAATAGAAACAGCGTCTATGCCAATATCACTCAGCGGACCGGAGCCAATAGTACCCGTAAAACGAATGCGTATCGTTTCGCCGACAAAAGGGCTAAGCGATATATTCGCCGGTAACCACGCGTCGCCCTGATCGCCGCTCAGCGACCAGACTCCCAGCCAGTTAGACCCGCCATCCACACTAATCTGGACAGATAAGGATCCCACCATGACACCTCCAAACATGTGGTAAACGAAAGAAAGCTGCGGATTAGAAGCCGTGCTCAAGTCGAAACAAGGGCTGACAAAATAAGCAAACTGTCCGTTCGAAATTCCATCTGCTTCGGTATAGAGGTAAAAATTGCCCTCAAATGCCGCATCAGGCCCGGTGCCCCTCGTGGGTGTCTCACCGGAGAGTATCGTCCAGTCAAAATTATCGCCGGTATCCTGCGTCCAGTTGCCTGCACCGTTTTCAAAACCTTCTGTGTATGGAATCTGGAATTGGGGGTTGCAATTGCCTCCTTCCGATACAGTTGCTGATCCGGTTTCTGTACACCCTTCTGAATCGCTTGCAGTAACGCTGTAAGTTCCCGGAGCCAGATCCGTAATCCCTGTTCCGGTTCCGCCATTGCTCCACAGGTACGTGTAACCGGGTACGCCACCCGATACATTAACCGCGACGGAGCCGTCATTTACCCCAGGCGCGGAGGTATTCATGACCGTGAAACTAAGCGTCAATTGGGGATTTTGCGATACAAAAGCGACGCCGCTTACAAAGCATCCGGCCGCATCAATAACCGAAACAGAATAAGCGCCTGCGGGAACATTGCTGATGCTGGGAGTGGATGCGCCGTTCGACCAGGCGTACGAAAACGGAGACGTTCCGCCGCTGAGGGTAGTGGAAACCGATCCTGTGCTGGACCCAAAGCAACTTGCCGGACTGGCATTCAGAGAAAGTCCGGGCGGGTCGCAGGGAGATTCGCCAACATAAAAGGCATCAAGACCAATGTCGCCGAGAATACCCCCCGAGATGATTATGCCATTTACCCGCAGGCGAATGGTTTGTCCTGCATAAGGAGACAAACTGACAACAGCCGTATTCCAATCCTCGCCCTGTTCCCCCGACAAAGACCAAATGGGCGAAGACCAGGTAGCCCCCTGATTGGTGCTCACCTGTACGTTAAGTACGCCTATTTGCGCGCCAAACATGTGGTATTCAAAAATAAAAACCGGAATGCCGAGTGAAGAGAGGTTGAAGCAGGGACTTACCAAAGAAGCAGTCCCACTGTTGCCATCGCATTCAGTATAAGCGAAATAGATGCCCTCTTGTGCATTTTCCGGCCCCGTGCCACGTGTTGGCGTTGATTCAGAGAAGCGGGTCCAGTCAAAATTGTCGTTTTGCAACTGTATCCAACTGCTGCTTACCGTTTCAAAGCCTTCTGTATGTGGAAACTGTGTTACCGTCGTTTGGCAGGTCGTTCCTTCGGCGGAACCGGAAGATTGTACCGTTACCGCCTGGAAATTGGTACAACCATTGGCATCCGTGATGTTTACAAAATAGGTGCCCGGTAGCAGCCCGCTGATGTCCTGCGTTGTTGCGCCGGTACTCCAGAAATAAGTGTAGCCGGGTGTTCCGCCGCTGACGCTGAGGTCAATGGCGCCGTTCGGGGTTGTTGGCGTGGAAGCCGGGGTAACAACAGTACTGGAAGACAGGGGATTTGCCGGCTGGGTGATGGTTACAGAAGCCGTCGTCTGGCAACCGGTAGATGCCGTTACGCTGACCGAATATGCTCCTGCGAGCAAATTATTGATCGTTGCACTGGTTGCACCGTTCGACCAGAGATAGGTGTACGGACCTGTTCCATCAGCGGTAATGACCGTAGCGCTCCCGGTCGATCCGCCAAAACAACCAACATTGGTCTTGTTAAAGGTCAGGGTCGGGCAACCTACGGGTGAACAGGGTGCGAGACAGGCGGCGTTGTTGATATAAGCCCGGATGCGATTGCCTGGCTGGGGGCCAAACCCCAGGTTGAAATTAATGCCGACCCCGCTGACGAGGTGGCAATAGCTCATGATGGTACCGCCGCCGGTAGGCAGTGGCGGAGGCGTACAACTGCCTTCGGTATAACCGGCAGAAGGGCCGCAACCGTCGATGGCGCCACCCGTCCAGGCGCTGCAATTGTGCGTATGCGGAGAATTGAGGTTATGGCCCATTTCATGGGTGACAACCTCAATTGTCCAGGAGTATGTCGGAAAGTTGTTGTAGCTGCTGTTGATATAACTGTAAGCATAGCCCCAGCCATTGCAAAGGCCGGCCAGGTAAGCGACACCGCCGCCGGTAGGCGCCCCGCGGGACAGCAGGTGTGCCAGGTTGCCGTTTACATTGGGCCGTGCGGCACGAAAAGCGCTCAGGGCAGCAGATGTCGAAGTAGTCGGATAGCTATCAGGACTGGTCCAGATGAAAATCTGAGAAATGATGGTTGTCACGCTTTCATTTGCGTAAAGCGTAGAAACAACATTAAAGAGACCAGTAACGAAGTTGGTAACGGTGGTGGTATTGCTCTGTTTTTCAACGTACAACTGGTATTCGCATTCAAAATAAACGCGCACACATTTGTTTACGTCCCGACTGCCGACACTTGCGGCCATTTCATTGAGCAGCCGCAATTCTTCCGGAGAATAATCAGGCTCTTCGGTACCGCATTCAAAATTGTCGGAGACCAGCATGTCTCTCTCAAAATAGCAGACATGCTCGTTGTCGCGAACATCGCCCAATTTACCAATCACCATGGTGCCGGTTCGGCGGCTGTTGACAAGGGCAAAAACCTCATTGTCAAAAATACTGATGGCAGCAAGAGAACCTTCCTCCCCATCTATTATACCCCGGTAATAAACGCCAGGCGTGTAGTTAACCGGCTTGTCGTCTTCAGTGGTAACCAAAAAATCATCTGAAATAGGATCCATTTGAACCAGCAACACCGAAACACCATAAGGCAATTCCATCCGGATGGTGCGGGGTTTATCGGATCTCAGTCGCTGAAAAGCGGCCACATCTGGTTTCAGCAGGAAGCCCTCCCGGATGATGTCGCCGTAACGCCCGGATTGTTTGATGTCCTCAGGCGTCTGGAATAAACGTACACGCTCAAAACGCGTTCCGTTTGCCTTTTCCTGACCGATGAGCTGGTCCAGCGGCGTTTGCGTTTGGGACAGCGCTGAAAAAACCATCCCGATAAGAAAGAAAAAGGGTAGATAGATTCGTTGCATAAGTTCGTTTGTTTTGATAAAGCGTAAATTTAGTTCATGTGAACTGGTAAGACAGCATGTTAGCAATTACGCGCAAAGCTCAGGAAAGATACAGAAAGGACCAGCCTATTTTATGTAAGGCGGCTGACAAATGAACACCCATGAACGGAAAGCGGAGAGGAATTGTAAATTTGCAAAACAAACCGGATATTCCATCCTTGAATTTGAACGGGCAGCCCGGTTATGTTGTTAGAGAGATACATTGAATATTTATGAACGCAGATACAGAAAATCCACTGGTAAACCGGGTTGCTTCCAGTAGCCTGATCACCATCAATCTGGAAGATTTTTTTCCAAAAGAAGCGCTTGTTTCATTTGACTTGAAGCAATACCTTTTTATGGAATTGATCCTGAAGGAAAAAGACTTCAGGGAAGCCATCCAACAGCACGACTGGTCACAGTATCAGGACAAGGTGTTGCTTGTTTTTTGTTCTGCTGACGCCATCATTCCAATGTGGGCTTATATGCTTGTCGCAGCAAATGCCGCTCCCTACGCCGCCGATATTTTTCAGGGAGAGGCAGAAGCTTACTACAAAATGGCATTCGCCAAAGCCATAGACAACCTTAATCCGGCTGATTACGATCAAAAACGCGTCGTCATAAAAGGTTGCAGCGACAAACCGGTGCCTGCCGCAGCTTACGTCGAAATTACACGCCTTTTGCAGCCCTACGCCCAAAGCATTATGTTTGGCGAACCCTGTTCAACGGTGCCGATTTTTAAGCGACCGAGGAAGGTGTGAGGGGGTGTTTAAACTACTGCTCCTTCATCTTCACCATCGTCATAATTGTCGCGATGGCCACGGTTTCGCCGGTTTCATCATAAACATCCACCAACCATTTCACGATGCCTTTCCGGACATCGGTTTCTTCCCTTTTTTCCTGGGCAATTTTTTCTTTGGCTGTCAGGCGTACGCCAATGGTCATACCGGGGTATACCGGCTTTGTAAACCGGCATTCTTCCAGGCCGTAATTTAACAAAACCGGCCCTTTTTTGGGATGCACAAACATACCTGCCGCTTTTGAAAGCACCCAGTAACCATGGGCCACGCGCTGTTCGAAAACCGTTCCTTCCAGCGAAGTCAGGTCGACATGCGCATAAAAATGATCCCCGCTCAGGTTGGCAAAATTCACAATATCCGCATCCGTCACGGTATGGTTGTGGGTTGTATACGTTTCGCCAATTTGCAGTTCTTCAAAATGCCGCTGAAAAGGATGAACCGGCGTTTCAACCTGCCGGGCGCCGTATTGGTACACCTGGGTTAAGGCTGTAATCATGGTTGGGTGGCCCTGAATGGCTGTCCGCTGCAGGTAGTGTTTGATGCCGCGGAGGCCTCCCAATTCTTCACCGCCGCCTGCGCGTCCCGGACCACCGTGCATCAACAGGGGCATAGGCGAACCGTGGCCTGTGCTCTCTTTGGCGCTTTCGCGGTTCAATACCAGAATGCGTCCGTGGTAAGCGGCTGCTTCCATGACGTAGTCGCGGGCAATGCTTTCGCTGTAAGTGCAAATGGTGCTCACCAGAGAGCCTTTGCCCATGTTGGCCAATTCGATGGCCGATTCCAGCGTATTGTAAGGCATGAGGGTAGCCACAGGGCCAAATGCTTCGATGTGATGGGAGGCCTGTTTTTCAAAAGGCGACTCATTAAGCAGCAAAACCGGGGGTAAAAAAGCGCCTTTTTCCCGGCTGGCGCCAATGGCTTCAAAAGCGTCCGGATTGCCATATACGATGCGGGATGCCTGCATCAGCTCTTCCACACGACGGCGCACCACGGCTTCCTGGGCTTTCGATACCAGTGCGCCCATGCGAACGCCTTCTGCCCGCGGATCGCCAAGGGTGGTTTGAGACAGTGCCTTACTCAGGGCCAGTTGCACGTCTTCCAACAGGTTTTCAGGTACGATGATGCGGCGGATGGCGGTGCATTTCTGGCCGCATTTGGCCGTCATTTCCCGGCGTATTTCTTTGATAAACAAATCAAACTCAGGCGTTCCGGGTACCGCATCTTCTCCGAGTACGGCCGCATTCAGACTATCGGCTTCCATGTTGAAAGGCACCGCATTCTGCACGATGGCGGGCAGGCTCCGCAACATCAGTCCTGTCTTCGCCGAACCGGTGAAAGTGACCACATCCTGCGAAGTGACGGCATCGAGGATGCCAATGCCTTTTCCATTGACCAATTGCAGGGCGCCCTCAGGTATAATGCCGGATGCCACAATGTCGCGCACCATCGCATCAGCCAGAAAAGAGGTAATTTCCGATGGCTTCACGATGGCCGCCATACCCGCGAGCCAGTTGGCCGAAAGTTTTTCCAGCATCCCCCAGATCGGAAAATTAAAAGCATTGATGTGGATGGCGACCCCTGGTTTGGGCGTCATGATGTGGTGACCGACGAAAGTGCCTTCTTTGGAAAGTTTTACCGTGTCGCCGTCCACATAAAAGCTCGTATCGGGCAACTTGCGGCGCAGACTGGCATAAGCGAACAAGGTGCCTATGCCGCCTTCGATGTCTATCCAGCTGTCGGCGCGGGTAGCGCCCGTCCGGTAACTCAGGGTATAATAGGCTTCTTTTTTATCCGTCAGAAAAAGGGCCAGCCGTTTCAGCATCAGGGCCCGTTCCTGGAAGGTCATCCGGCGCAGGTTTTTACTGCCGGTGCGGCGGCCATAGTCCATCATGGCGCCAAAATCCAATCCGTCTGAGTTGTATGTTCCAATGACCTCCCCGGTCACAGCGTCGAACTGAGGCAAGCCTTCGCCCGCGTGGGGTGTCCATTGTCCAAGCGCATAGTGTTCCAATTTCATGATAATGTGGTTGTATTTGGACTGCAAAGTACGGGAATAGAACGGAAAGATTTTAGCCCCGGCTCAGAAGCAATACCGGGCAGCTTCCATTTCGAATCTGATAAGGAACACCGTCCCGGCATTGCTATTTGACCAAAACGCCTTTGGTAAGTGCCCTTTCTGCATTTTTATTGAATAAATTCTGAAAATCAACAAAGATGAGATCGCCCTCAAAAATTGAAGGATGCCTTCGGAAGAAACCCCTTCCGCTTCGGGCGTACTTCGGGGCAATACCGCCACTGGTTGTGCGAATAAGCGGATACTGATGAACAGGAAAAGGATGGTGTATCTCACTGTGCAGATAGTAATATTGGATGGAAGCTTGGAATTTGAGGTTGTAAAATAGGGTGCTTGTTGAAAAAATGCAGGAATTTGTGATGATTTAGGCTTTAAATAATGAATCCATACCTTTCGGAACGATGAAAAAAACTTTTTACCTGCTTTGCTTGATCCTGCACGCTGTGCTGTCGCCAGAAGCCGGAGCCCAATCCTGTGTTGAAACCGCCGTTATCGTGACGCCAGCCTTGTCGGAGTCAACCCGAATTGCGTTTGAGACAAAATTAGCCGAGGCACGCGATCAGCACGACCGCGCCCCCAAGGACCCTGATGGCCTGATCTGGCTGGGCCGCCGCATGGCCTATCTGGGACAATACCGCGAAGCCATTGCGGTCTTCAGCAAAGGCATCGCGCAGTTTCCTGATGATGCCCGCTTCCTCCGCCACCGGGGTCATCGCCTGATCAGCATCCGTTGCTTTGACGAAGCCATCCGCGACCTGAAACAGGCCGCTCGCCTCACCCGCAACCGCCCCGACGAAATTGAACCCGACGGGTTGCCCAATGCGCGCAACATCCCTACCAGCAGCCTGCAATCCAATATCTGGTACCACCTGGCTTTGGCCTACTACGTGCAGGGCAATTTTAAAAAAGCACTGCCGGCCTGGAAACATTGTGTAGACCTGTCCACCAACCCCGACGGCCTCGTCTCCTCCACCAACTGGTATTACATGACCCTGCGTCGGCTGGGCCGCGACAAAAAGGCCGCTAAAGTTCTTGCGACTATTGGCGATAACCTGGATGTGATCGAAAATCAGGACTACCTCACACTCCTCCAACTCTACCAGGGCAAACGCACCGAAGCCGAGCTCCGAACGGCCCTCGACAGCGGCTCCAATACGCTGAGCAATGCGACGCTGGGCTACGGCTTTGGCAATTGGTTGCTTTACAATGGGCGCGAAGCAGAAGCACGGGAAGTATTTTCACGTATCCTGGCCGGGAATCAATGGTCGAGCTTTGGGTTTATTGCAGCAGAGGGGGAATAGCGCATAGTTCGCCTTACATAATCAACAGTTTAGTCGAATATTGCAAGACCCCGTTGGTCCATATATGAACGAAATACAGGCCGGATTGCAGTTGCGGCAAGGAATGCAGGGTCAGTTGAGGGCCGGCGGCCATGCGTTGGTCGAGCAACGTATGCAACGGCCGGCCGGTCATATCGCTCACCACAATGCGCACGTCGGCGGCCTCCGGCAGTTCCCATTGTAGTGTGACGGCATGTTGCGCAGGGTTGGGATAAAGACTGAAAGGTTCCTGGACAGACGCTACGTCTTCCGTTCCCACAGGCGGCGCAACTACTTTATATTGAACGCCGGTTACCACGTTTTGACTGGTATTAAGGGTGCATATCGCAATGGTTTCCTTGGACACATCGTTCATAAAATGAAAGGTCGTGATCGTATCCGTCCCTAAAGGAAGTAGTTGTTGACCACCGATGGTGGATATATCTATCCATCCCAAAGGCGCCACTTTTACATCCACAGCCATTGATTTGTACTCCGTTCTTTTCTTCCGCAGCACATCAAAAGTGCCGCCGGGGATGGTCATCGTACCAAATGCATCGATCGAACTAATCCGCTGATAGGTAACCCGGATACGGAAAGAATCGGCAGTAGGAACCAGATTCAGTAAAATGGGCGGCGCAATCGGTGCATCGAATGCAGTTAATACATTACTAGCACTTTGGTGGAGATCAAAGAAGTTGACCGGCGCCCAGGATTCTTCCAGGTCGGGCACATTGTCAAACAATAAATTCAGGCCCAGGCCCAGTTCGTCCAGACCCAAATAGCCCATATTCAATACCTGGGTTCCGGTGACGTTTAAATAAACCTGCGAAGCGGAGTTTGGCAAATTGTACCGCATACTTGCACCAGGGAATGAAGCGCTGGCTGTACCTGTCGCTGGGTTTCTCATAACCTGATCCCAGGTTTGGGTCGGCTGCAGGTTACTCAGGCTCCAAGCCTGGGGGCCGCCTGGCGGGGTGAATATCTGATTGATAGCTCCGGCCTGGTTGCCAAAAGCATAATGCAACGTATCTCCCTCCACAGGAAAGACCGAATTGGTGATGGTGATCTGGGCGCTTACGGGAAGGGTAAAACCAAGGGCCAGAAGGTAACAGAAGGCCAGTAGTCTCACCAAAGTTTGGTGGCGCCGGATAAAGGGAAGGTGCTGAAAAAAAATGCTCATTATGGAAATGATTTTTGTGATACGCTCCTATTTGTAAGTCTATCCATTTCAATGACAGACACCGGGTTGTTCCGCTACGCTCATTTAACCCTACAATATTGCAATTTTTTTGGGAGACTTCTCAATCCTGCTGTTCGCTGTTTTTGGGAAGTTAGGAGATGGGGGCTTTTGTTGTAGGTTCTTTTTATGCAGAAACGGCCTTGGCTATGGGCAGTTGGGACTTTTAAACCCTAATTTTCCTGTTAAGCCCTGGCCTTTGTTTTATGTTTATACTTTCGTTTTATCACTTTTGCCCCAATAGCCTATGCCCTTGTTGTAACGCGTTTTTAATTACTTTTCTCTGCCTGGGACAGCTTTAAATTAACCCTTCTCCCTACTTTTATAATTATATCAATAATTTCCTCAATGTCTTTTTTTGAAGTCCTGAAATTGACAATACAAGCTCTCAAACAATACATTTCATTCACAATAGCATTGGATAAAAACAACTCACCACCAGTTTGTAATTCATTCAATATTTCTTCATTTAGTTTATTTAGATAATCGTTATCTCCTTTGTAATTGGCTGGTATATATCTAAACGTGGTAATGCTTAAATTTTGAGAAACTGCCTTCAACTCAGTCTGTTTTTTAGCCAGGTCAAATAATAGTTCAGAGAGTTCAATATCTTCACTAATCAGTTTTTCATAGCCACTTCGACCTATTTGCTGCAAGGATAGCCAAACCTTTAAAGCCCTGAAACCACGCGAGTTTTGAAGTCCATATTCATAAAAATTTTGAGCAAGTTCGTTGTTACTTTTGCTAAAGTTATAATATTCCGGATGTGAACTATAGGTGTCAAGAAGGTGTTGCGGGTTTTTAACCAAAGTACAACCCGCTTCAAGTGGACTGTATAACCATTTATGAGGGTCCATAGCAATGGAATCCGCTTCTGAAAGACCATCAAATAGGTTTTTGTATTTTGGAATTATTGCAGCTGGAACGCCATAGGCTCCATCAATGTGAAACCATAAGTCATAGTTTTTACAAATAGTTGATATGCCTTTCAAATTATCAACAACCCCAGTGCTGACATCTCCAGCAGTACCTATGACCATTATAGGTTGAAAACCATTGGCTATATCTTTTTTAATTGTTTCTTCAAGGACTTCATTATCCATTTTATTCGTAGAATCAGTTTGAATCCAACGAACAGACTTTGTTCCTAAACCAAATAAAACTGCAGCTTTTTCAATCCAGGTGTGTGTGGTTTTAGAACAATAAACAGATGGTTTCTTAGTAAGATTTGAAATGCCGTCTTCTTTTATAAATTTAGGGGCTTTAGCTGTTCTGGCAGCTAAAAATGCCGTAAAATTTGCCATATTTCCCCCGCTTACCAATATCCCACCATAGTTTGGTGAAACCCCAATAAACTCAGCTAACCATTGAACTGTTTGTTTTTCAATTTCAGTGGCCATTGGGCTTAAAATATGAGCACCCACGTTCGGATTTACAGCTGCTGCCAGTAAATCGGCCAATGCGCCAATCGGGGAAGCAGATGACGTTATATATCCTAAAAATTTAGGATGTCCATTAAATAAGGAATGGTTAAGTAATAAATCTGTTGCTTTAGTTATTAGTTCTGCTGCGGATTTACCATTTTCCGGCAAAGAAGTATTTCCTATTATATATCGTAATTGACTTGGACTTTCGCTATAGGTAACAGGTCTTTTATCAATGCTCGAAATAAAATCAGAAATATCATCTATTAATTGATGTCCGATTTTTCGAAATTCTTCTCTGTCTATTTCAATTGAATTAACTCGATTTTCTGTCATAATACCCTGATTGTCTTAATCTGTTATAACGGTTAGGCTAAACGCAATAGCGGCCGATTGGGAGCTATTGCCGTATTAGCCATTGTTCATTCCTATTAAGTTAAGCGCCTGATGTTTTGAAAAAGAAGACGAAAGGAAGACATCATGAAAAATTCCGTCAATCATGCGGTCCCACCTTCGACTTATTTCGATTGCATGGCTGAACATCCCCCTACTCAAATGTACGCTTTGTTCAGAACTCGACCAATTTTTCAGCTGGTTATATTCGGATGAACGCTCGCCTACAAAAAGTGCACTGTTAGGAGGAAGGTCAGCGCAGGCCCCGTTTTTCTCGTGATTGAATTAATCTTCTAAGTTTTTCCATAAGTATTCTGCATTTATGCTTTTCATGTTCGAAATATCAAACGATACTTCTGTTAAGTGTTGAGTTATATAAAGTTGAATTTTGTCTTTAATTTTTAATTCTATTTGAGTTAAACACCTTCTTAGAAATTCATACTCAATCTCCCTTTTCAACCATACCACTTCTCGGTCATATATTGAATCAATATTATTGTCATCTAACTCTAAATGCCGGATTAAATTTTTATTAACTTCTTCCTTTTCGGTAAAATTTAAATTTATTAAAAGGTTTTCTCTTCCCAATAATACATAGTATAATTCTAATGGATCATAAATTGTCAGAATATAATGTTTAGGATTAATTCGATACGGCTTAAATCCATCATGTCCATGCTCTATCGCTAATAGCAAATGATAACTAAATTCTTCCTGATACTTTTTCAAGTATTGGTCATTAATTTCTGCTATGTATTCTTTTTCTTTCATCTGATGGAAGCTAACGGATGAATTGAACTCAAATCATTTCTTAGAGAATGCACATCAGAAGCCGATATTTTCTTATTAAGGGGGTCACTCAAACTAATATGCGATCTACAAAAACCTGCTGATGTAGGGTCATTTCCTTCTTAATTTCATCACGTCTTTCATAATTTCATCACTCGTGAACTACGTATTATTAAGTATAAAATTCCCATTTTCAGCGACAATATGTGATGCGATAGGAATCACTTTAAGGTGTCAATACGTTTATTCCGCCCGGTTGACAAACCACATTTCCATTTCCCCTTTTCCTTTTACTTCAATGATGCCTCTGTTTTCAAAAGTAAAAGACTGGTCATTTTTCAGTAGAGAATAAGTGGTGTGGCTGATATTCACCTTCCCCTGCTCACCACTACTTTCCATTCTGCTTGCCGTATTCACCGCATCACCCCAAATATCGTACTGATATTTATGAGACCCGACAATTCCAGCCACTACATCCCCAGTGTGAATACCGACCCTCATTTCGAAGTGGGGTTGTCCCATGGCAGTCCGCTCTGATTTTCTGATCTGAATATACTCCTGCATTTCAAGTGCTGCCAAAACGACATCTTTTACGGTTGAGTTTCGTGAAGTTTCCAATCCGCCTGCAGCCATGTATGCATCACCGATGGTTTTTATTTTTTCGATTCCATATTTCGTCATGATTTGATCGAATGCGGTAAAGCATGTGTTGATCTCTGACACCAACTCCTGTGGACTAACAGCCTCAGACATTTGTGTGAAGCCTTTAAAATCGGTAAACAAAATTGTCACGTCTTTAAAATCTCGCGCCGCAGATTGGCCGCTTTCCTTGAGCTCGGAAGCAACTGCAGTGGGTAAAATATTGTGAAGCAAATGCTCCGACTTTTCTTTCTCCCTTTGAATTTCAGTCCGCGATTTTTGGATCAATCGAAGCTGGAACCATAACACCAGAGCGATAAGCAGGATGGCAAGGGCCCCCAATAGCAAGCTAGTTCCTCGTTTCTTCTCAATCGATAATTCTTGTCCATGAGTGACATTGAGGGCAAGTTTTTCCTCAATGCGCCTCACGCTATCTAATTCCATTTGTCGGTTGAGTTCCATTTCCTGGACTCGCCTCTGCAGAACATTACTCTGTAGGCTGTCGCCCAGAGCCTGCCAGCGCTCGTGAAAAAGTAATGCCTCCTCATTGTTCCCTAAAGATTTGTAGGCATTATAAAGACATTCACAGGCTGCTCGCTGGATCGGCAGCGTATTCGATTGTTCTGCATATTGTAGGCTATTTCGACACCACAGGGATGCATTTTTTGGATTTTTTCTTTCAATAAGAACGGCACCGATTCTTAATTGTATTTGTGCTGTGAAGCGCAAATCCCCAATGGATTCATATAAGGCATTGGCAGCTTCAAAAGATTCCAAGGCTAAGATAATTTTTTCTTGCTTCAGATATAAATCTCCTAAGCTTTCATGCGTTTCAGCGGATAGCCTGTCATCTTCGAAATTATCCAGCAAAGCCAGGCTTGCTTGAAAGTGATCTTCAGCATCAGTATATTTCTGTTGCAAAATTAGGTTCCCGCCCAATTGGTTATGACTTTCAACCATCAGATACGGATCATCGAGAGATTCGCCGATTTGAAGGCACCTTTCGTATTGAATTAAAGCGTTTGACAGCTGTCCTAAATGTTCATAATTCCCTCCAAGGCTTTGATAGGCAAGAAACAGAAGCATTGGATCAGCTGATGTTTTATTGATCTCAATAATTCGTTTGTAATATTTTTGCGCCCGGGTAAAGTCCTGGAGTGTTGAATAGATATTACCCATGTTAAGGTAGTTCGTGGCAATCAGTTGGGAATCCCTGATTTCCACGCTAATTTGTAAGCTACGGCTATAGTTTTCGAATGCCGCTGGGTAATTACCCATTTGCAGCAGCGTATTGCCTAAGTGGTTAAAACTCATCGCTTCTTCCTCCTGGAGTCGCCACTTTTGTGCATGCGCCAGCTCTTGACTATAGAAATCAAGAGCTTCTTTAAGCAGTCCACGGCTGCTGTACAAATTTGCCAACCCTCTGTATATTTTCACTCGGAGTATTTGCTGATCAGGGCCAACTTCAAATCCAAGACTTTCAAGGTAAGTGGCTCTGGCTTGTTCAAACTGCCCTAGGGCAGCATAGGTGTTGCCAAGATTTCCCAAGGCTTGAATGATACCTGATTTGTCGTCAATTTCCCGGCAGATCTGTAGCCCCTGGTTGTAAACTTCGAGTGCTTTTTGTGGGACTCCCCTTAAATAATATGCGTTGCCAAGTGCGCGGAGACTCTTGGCCTCCCATTGTTGATTGCTCTCTTTTCTGCTCAATACCAGCATACTGTCAATCAGATCAAATGCAGCATTTGGAGCGTTGTCCAACAACATGTTGATGAGTTGTTCAGCTGCTTCTAGCCGATGTTCCGTTGTTTCTGTTGCATCATTCCAGATCGCTGACAATTTATCTGGTGATTGTCCATTCATATATGACCAAGAGCAACACAGGAAGGATGCTATGATCAGTTGCATAGCCCTCATGAATATTTTATACTTTGTTAACTGATGTATTCAATTCCATATCAGAATATCCCCAATTAACGATGATAAGAATTGTTGGAATCAAAGAATCTCCCCTTTCTGTTAGACTATATTCCACTTTTGGCGGAATCGTAGGGTATGCCTTTCTTTTTATTATTTGCAATCTTTCAAGATGCCGTAATTCTTGAATAAGCATTTTTTCAGATATTCCCAAAACATCTTTTTTAAGTTCTCCGAATCTTCTGCAACCGTCCTTCATACTCCAAAGTATACCGATCCTCCATTTTCCTCCAATAAATTGTAGTGTATGTTGTACTGGGCAACTCTTAATAAGCTCATCTTTTGAAAAATCTTTTTTCATTTTTTTAAGTGTCATCTTATTGAAAATCAATTATTAATACAGTTTAAGTAAGTACCTTACTTAAAAGTAAGTACTTGCCTGATAGAAACCTATAGGCTAATTTAGCCCAAAAAAATGAATAGGAAAGAATTTTTAGCTAAGTCCTCATTGTTAAGTTTAATCCCGTTTATACCTTTTCATAAGACACTAAACTTCTCAACGATGAATGGAAATCCTTTTTTAGCTTCTCCTAACTTATCCAATTCATATTGGTACATCGGGCATTTAATGAGTGTTCTTGTTTCTTCAAAAGATACAAATGGTGCTTTTTCATTAATTCATGGCTATGAAATTCAGGGATTAGAACCACCTCCACATACCCACACCAAAGAAGATGAATCTTTTTACCTTTTAAGTGGAGAAATAGAATATACGGTCGGCAATCAAATTATTGCAGCAAAAGAAGGTGATTGGGTCTTTCTTCCTCGAAATATTCAACATTCTTTTAAAGTTCTGACAGAAAAAGCAGAAGTCTTAATGCATCTATCTCCTGGCGGCTTTGAAGGATACTTCATTGAAATGTCTGAGCCTGCACTAGAAATGGTTATTCCTCCCAAGCCACAAGGACCTCCAGATGTTCAGAAAATTATTGAAGTCGCCTCTAAATATGGAATTATTTTTCCTAAAAGGTAACTGTCAAGACTGTCCTTATTTTTTCTCTTTATTTCAGATAACTTATAGTAGTGCATCCGCCACCGCCGCACACACGCCCCGGCATTACCTCCTTCCATAGATCGGTGGCGGATGCAAGGAGTTGAACAGCCTGTCCCGCCAAAAGCGGGAGAGCCGCCAACCCAGCAGGATCTATGGGAATAGCAAACCTCCCTTATCTCTTAGACAGTTGATATTAAGGTTGCAAAACAAAATGCGCACCATCAACTGCGGAGACCTCGCTTTCAGCAGCGTATAAAGTCCGAACAAGCGCTAAAAAAGAATGGGTAGATCAATGCTTTCGCATCCATCTACCCACCTTTTTATTCAAAGTACCTTATTCAAAGTACCATTAATGTTTCACAAAACGCTGCGGCTGTAACGCTCCATTCACTTCGATAAGGAGGTAATACATACCAGGCGTCAGGTTAGCAATGTCAATGCGCTGCTGGTTGTTATCCAGGTTGATCTGACGTAATTGCTGGCCGGTAGCACTCATCACGCGGATAGACTGCATGTTAGCTGCGGACTGAATATTCAGGACATCCTGTGCAGGGTTCGGGAATATTCTTATGTCATTGCCTTCCAATTCCATACCCAGGTCAATAGCGCCCAGTTCCACTGCCGGATTGCTGTATTCCGTATTGTTGCCTTCTACTTCTCCAATAGATACCACGGTGCCTCCTTCTACGAGTGATCCGCTATTAGCAGTAACAGTCACCGCATCAATGTAAATGAGGTCGCTGTTATCACTGGCATCGCACTGGAAACGAATTTGCGAGTTGCTGGCAAAATTATACTGAGCACTGCTCAGACTTACCGTGGCTACGTAGAAGCCGTTATTGTTAAAGCTAGTTCCAGCGGCATAAGCGGCTACAGTGGTCCAGGTAGAGCCATTGTAGAACCGCACCCAGAAATCTTCACCATTCTCCATGCTGGTGGCGTAGAAGTAGAATTCGATATCAATTGAACTGTAACCAGACAGGTTTAACACAGGAGAAGTCATTGCCGAAGCGATACCAGAGTTATCCCGAATGTAGATAGAATAACTTCCCTCATAAGAGCGGGAGCCTAAATAACGGGCACAATCAGAACCGCCATCTGCCCAGCCGTCCCAGCCAGTCTCGAAGTAGGAACCAAGGAGTACCGTACTTCCACCACAAGGTGCACAATCAGGGCCACCGCAGTCTACGCCCGTCTCGTTACCGTTTTGAATCCCATCGGTACAAGTAGGAGGAGGAGGGCCGCCTACACAGAAGTTGGTCGTTTCACTAGATCCGAAAGTACCGCCGGAAGCTTCCGTTCCATCACTGGAAGTAACGGTATAGCTACCATTGCCGTAAGTACAGCAGATACCGTCACCGTAAGTGTCAGAAATCGTAAAGTCATAGCAACCGTCTACCAAGCAGATATTTTCTACTACCGTAGAACCATCAGGCTGTGAACCATAAGTACCACCAGAAGCCACTACAGACCCTCCGGCGTTTCTGATGGTCCAGCTTGTTTCTTCAGGGTAGTTATCCAAAATGATGGTAACAGTCACCAGGTTATCGTTACAAGGCCCGGCACAAGGTGCACAGGAGGAACCTCCGCAGTCAACCCCCGTCTCGTCACCATTCTGGATGCCGTCAGTACAAGTAGGACCAGGTACCCCACAAGTTGCAGACAAACAGCCTGCATTGGTTACCGTATTGCGGATAACATTACCTGGCTGAGGGCCAAAACCTTGCGTAAAGTCAATCCCCGTAGTGAGGTGACAATAACTCATAATGGTACCGCCGCCGGCAGGGCTACCAGGTACAGAGCAGGTACCTTCGGTGCTACCGGCACAACCATCAATAGCCGTGCCGTTGCCATTCCATACACAAGCGTGGGTGTGGCGCGAGCCGATCAGGTGCCCCATCTCGTGGGTTACTACCATCACGGTAAACGAGTAAGTAGGTACGTTGCTGTAAGTAGCATCAATGCTGCTAAAACACTTGGATAGATCTGGGTTAGAATTACAAATACCTGCAAAACCGGCGGCAATACCACCACTGGCCTGATAAGATACCAGGTGGCTCAAATCACCATTGAAAGCACCTGTGTTAGCCTGATAAGAACTCAGCATCGCGCTGGAGCTGGTGCCAGAGTAAGGAGCAGGCGTATTCCAGGCTTTGATTTCAGAAATGCCCATTTCCAGGCTTTCATTAGCGTAGAGGGTAATGGATTGGTTGAACACTCCCGTCACATAGTTGGTAGCACCAACTACCCCACCTTTATTCGTCACGATATCATCGTCAATTTCAATGTATACCTGAATACAATCACCCGTTGTTCTGGCTTCGTTGTACTCCAGATCGCTGGGCCTGTACACTTCTCCATCATCAGGCGTAGCACAGTCTAAATCCTGTGGTTGCCGGAAGTGGCGGTCATTGTAAATCACATGCTCCTTGTTACGAGCACCCTCAACGAGGCCGATTACATAATTGCCGTATTTTGTGGAGATCAAGCCGTGAATCTCATTGTCGAATACGCTAATAGCAACCAGGGCGGTGGGGTCACCATCCAACGTTCCCGCGTAGTAAAGGCCAGGTGTGTAATCTACGGTTCTCCCACTGCTGGTAGTAAGTACAAAATCATCCGAAAGTACCTTATTGGGAATCAGTGTAACAACAGCCTCTCCCTGGCCTGGCAGCGGAAAAGTGAGGCTTAGTACCTCTGGGCGCTCCTGTTGCAAATTGCGAATTGCTTCGCGATCAAGTGTTACAATTAGCCCTTCTGTAAGGACATTTGCAGGGATATTAAAATCCTTGAGATCCTGATCGGTAGCCGTAACAAGTACATAATCGCTTATGTCATGTTTGGTAACGGCTTTAGCTACCCGTTTGGCAACAGCTCCTTGTCCAAATGCCAGTACTGGCGCAAACAAAAGCAATAGTAGATAGTGTACGTTTTTCATACTAGAGAATTAAGATGATGAATAATAATATCACCTGAATTTACCTGTTCAGGTAATCCTAAAGTCTTAAACCAGAGCAAGTTATTGCTTTAAAAAGAGGTGTTGTCTATAGTGTAGATTATCAATATTGCGGGCAAGATATCTTTTTTTTATTTATTTGCACCAAATAGATGATTTAAATTTAAAATTTTTTCTTTTCAGCTCATGCCATTTTTAATATTGCAAAACAAACAATAAGCAGTATTAGAACTCAAGGTAGTCGATCCTGAAGAACTCCGATTTCACCATCACGCATAGCATGCCAAGCGCGCGGAGACTCTTGGCCTCCCATTGTTGATTGCTCTCTTTTGTGCTCAATTCCAGCATACTTGTCAATCAGATCAAATGCAGCATTTGGAGCGTTGTCCAACAACATGTTGATGAGTTGTTCAGCTGCTTCAAGCCGATGTTCCGTTGTTTCTGTTGTACCATTCCAGATCGCTGACAATTTATCTGGTGATTGTCCATTCATATCTGACCAAGAGCAACACAGGAAGGATGCTATGATCAGTTGAGTGATCAGACGATAACTCATGGCTTGTAGGAGAAAGCAGTACTTATGAGCTAAAGTATTCATTTTTTTCAATTGCTGCCTTTTGGGTGGCTTCATCAAATTGTTTAAGCCTTATTATTTTAAAATTTTTTATGATAGGTTTAGTTGGTTTTCGAAATGGAGGCTAACGGTTTCGCAGTTAGCGATGTGCGGCACACACTAATTTACAAATTTTCTAACAACCTGTGCCGCATAGCACTAAATGCGTGTTAGCAACAGTAGCATTATCTATTTGGTCTGTCGTTTTGCAAGGACAAACAGACCACCTGTTATCGCTGTCAAAATAGATAGATAAATAAACTGTCCTTGAAATGCTGTAACTATAGATTGTTTTGAAAATTTTTCAAAGTAGAGTTGCAAATAATAAATGCCGGGTAAAACGGTCAGGTAAATGCTAAATAAAAGATAGATAAGTTTATTCTGTTGATTTAAAATACCTAAGAACATGCCGGTAAAAAATAAAATAAATAACAAGATAGGAACGCCAACCATTTTTGCTCTCACAATTTTCATAGTATTAATTTTTGTGTTTCCCGATAAAACAAAGTCCACATTATCTCTAGCATCAGTTTTCTGTACGGATAATGAATTTATTGACTGTCCGAGTTGAAAAAAATTGTTTGTCATCGGTGAATCTCTAAAAAGATTTAAGTCAGTCGGTTCAATTTTTTCACCTGGGCTTGCTGCTCTTATGTCGTAAAGCAGTCTACTCATATGTAAGTTATTGATTGGAGATAGAAATGCTGTCCACATAAAACACGTTACTAGAATAATTGTAGAGGGAAGAAGGGCACCTTTTAAATTAATTTTTGTTTGTCCGTTACGAAACAATTGTCGGTAATAGATGGTTGTCATTACGAGAATGCTTATAGGTAGTGCAAATGTCACTACACTAAGGAGTCCGTGTAAAAGCATTTTAATGATGACAAAGTTGTCAAATTGCTTGCCGAAAATGTCGCTACTGTAACGATAAATAAATTGTGTCGTAAGTAATGCCACAATTACAATAAAAGTCAATGAAAAACCAAGTAGTCCATGCTTGATTGGTCTATTAGTTGTAGTCGTGTTTGTCATTTTGCTATTGTTGCCAACGGTTTGGCTATGGCGCGTGTCCCGCAGGGCATGCACTATAGCCGTTGTTGGCAAATCGTTTATTTATCTATTTTAACTTTAAAAAGAAAATTGTATATCATAGATGGAATACAATAATCAGTTGTACTTACAGTGAATGCAACCATAAATAATAAGCCCCCTAAAATATACCCTTCTGTCATAAAACCGTTATAATATAAGAGAGCAGTAATTGATATTCCGATTGTTGCAATAATACAAGCGAATTTAAGCTGTTTTGACCTAGGTGGCTGCTTAGGCTTTTTTAAGATGCCACTCAGTGTGTAATTATAAATGTAGTCAAAAGGATGATTTGGTAGAACTATGCCACCAAATGCCACCATCGCCATCCCAACCAAAATGGGAATATTGGCCGTTACAACACCAAGTCCTACCATAGTGGTACAGACAATAAGTGCAAACCTATGTCCATAAACCAATTCGCAAATCTCACCATCGGTATGATTTAAATACCCCTGTGCTTTTAGTCTGTTTATTCTAGTTCTGGAGAGTTCAGGTTGTTTTGTTTCCATCATTATTTAATGTTTGCCAACAACGGCTTCGCCGCTGTTTTTCTGAATAAGAAAAATTGTCGGAGAAGCATGGTTGGTGGCAGTTAAGTTTTAGAAAATGGATTTCATAAAAGCATGTTGTCAATCTTAGATTACCGAAGTGATTTTTGCCATTTTCAAAACGGTTTTCAAAAAATAACTAAAAAGGCTCAACCAAAAACGCCCAATTTCACATACTCGTCTGCCTTTATTGATTTTAGCGTTTTTGGTTGTAACCTATTGATTATTAATATTTTTTAAAAATAATTGCTCACCAACTTAAGCACCCCCGCAATACCTCCAAGTCGCGAATACCCGGCAGTAAACCCGTATGGTGTTTATGTGCGGGTATTCGCTTACAGACGAAGTTAGTAGTTTTTTTTCACATAGGACACCCCATTCCGGGCTTTTTCGACAAACCAAAAGATTCAAGCCCTTCAGGGTTATATCTGCTTTATGCCCGGCTTATTCCCTTATTACATTTGGGGTTATTAGTATTTAACCGCAATTGGAATAGCCTTCCATTTCGAATTCAATAAAATATTATCGCCGATTTTTTTCTACCTGCCTTGATAGGCTTTAGGTGGAATGAATGCTGATCAGAGGGGCTCTGAATGGTAAGGAATGGACTGGGTAGTTACGTTTTATCAATTAAGATTTCTGTATTCTTTCGGACTAAAACCAGTCTTCGTCTTAAATAAACTACTGAAATGCTGAGGATATTCAAACCCTAATTCGTATCCAATTTCACTTATTGATTTTGAGGAATTTAAAAGTGAATTTTTTGCTTTATTAACTATAAGCAGATGAATGTGCTCCTGCGCTGTTTTACCTGTTTCTTTTTTTAATAAATCACTCAAATAATTTGAAGATAAGTTCAGGATTTTTGCACAATAATTAACAGATGGAATACCGTATTCAGTAACCTTTTCGGATTTGTAATAATTTTTAAGTAATCTTTCAAATCTTGAAACAATATCACAATTCAGGTTAGTACGTGTGTAAAATTGTCTTTCATAGAATCTTAAACAATAATCCAATAACAATTCAATATTTGAAATGATCAGTTTTTGACTATGTCGATCTAGGTTTTGGCTGTACTCTTTTACTATTTTTTCAAGTAAATCTTCTATAGTGTTTCTTTCATCAATAGAAAGATGCAGAGCTTCATTAACTTCATAATTGAAATATGAGTAATTATCTATCTTTTCACCTAATGTAGATTTCCGAATTAAATCGGGATGAAAAGCCAATGTCCAACCGTCGGTGGCTCCTGAATCAGTCGGAAATTCTCCCTCAAAGGTTGTTACCTGACCAGGGGCTGTAAATATTAGTGTACCTTCTTCATAGTCATAGGTGTTTTTTCCATACAATAAGTTTCCGCAACCCGCCTGTTTAAGGGTAATCTGAAAAAGGTTATTTACAACTTTTACATTTTGGAAATTTACAGTTGGATTGAAGTCCCGAGTATAAACGACAGTCACTAAGGGATGCTTAGGAGCAGGCAAACCTACAGATTGATGGGCTTGGCTTATCGTGTCAATTACATATGTTTCGGACATATTCTATCGATTAATTACTTATTACTTTAGTTGGCTAAGAATCATTTTGTCAAAGATACGGTCACTAACCCAACTTCTTAACCTAACCAGCGGTTTGGCTAAATAACCTTTTAAATATCTGGTTTTTGGATTTGAAACCGTGGCTGCTTTAGCTATTTCTGCGCCTAAAACATCTACAGGTGTAAGTTTATCCTTACTCTTATCCATACTTTCAATGACTTTATTTGCCATAGAGGAATAAGGACCATTACCCGATATTTTCTTTAAACCATCCATTGCTATTCCACCCCACTCAGTTTGAATTCCTCCCGGTTCCACCACTACAACATCAATTCCAAATTGTTTTAGTTCTACTCTTAAACAATCGCTCCAACCTTCGAGAGCGAATTTAGTGGCGTGGTACCAAGCTCCAAAAGGTGTATAAATCTTTCCACCCATGGAAGAAATATTGACAATTCTTCCTAGCTTTTGCTTACGCATAGTTGGAAGAACTAATTGTGTAATACGAGCCAAACCAAAGATATTTACTTCAAATTGACGTTTTGCTTCTTCAATTGGAACTTCCTCTACAGAACCATAGGAACCGTATCCAGCATTGTTCACTAATACATCAACTCTGCCTTCCTTTTCTAAAACGGTATTTACAGCTTCTACAATAGTTTCGTCTTTTGTTAGGTCTAGTGAAAGGACGCTTATACCTTTTTCTTCAAGGTCTTTCATTTTTTCAATGCGCCTTGCCATACCATAAACTTTGTATCCTTGATTGTGTAAATTCATGGCGGTGGATTTGCCCATTCCTGAGCTTACTCCTGTTATTATTGCTACTTTTTTCATACTTATTTCTTTAATTCTTTAAGAAGTGCTTCTACTGTTATTTTACCCAATTCGTCACAGGCTTTTGGACTGTCACCAGAGATCAATTTTCGGTCTATATGAGTAGCTCCAGTTATTTTCTCATTGATCACTTTAATTCCTTCTTTTTCTAAAGCTTCGCACTGAAACCAAGGAAGTTGCCCAGGCAAGTAGCCTAATGAAGGTGACTGTTTATCAAATTTATCAGGGAAGGCCACCATTTTATATCCACTATAAGGATTTGGTTTATCCTTCTTGTCTCTTGCTACCATAGCAGCAGGACCGTGGCATACTGCAACAAGGTATCTATCAGATTCATTAATCCATCTAATTAATGAGCCTACATTTTCGTCTTCAGGAAGTCCGACCATTGAACCGTGTCCACCTGGAATAAAAAGAGCCATATAATTTGACTCATTATTGAGCTGGTTGTTTTTGACAAGATTTTTTAATGATGATGGATTATCAAACTTAGTTTTATATGTAGCTATAAATTTTAAAACAGCCTGATCGTTCTTAGGTATAGACCAATCTTCAAGAATGGATGGTTTTCCTGTTGGGGTTACTACATCAAAATCAAACCCTGCATTTACTAAATGCATTAAAGGAACCATCGTTTCTTGCACATTGTTTCCTGTAGAAAAAAGTTTGCCATTGGTCATTTTGAAATACCGTTCCTCTGTACAAAGCACCAAGACTTTTTTGTCTCCAGTATATTTTTTGCTACCAAAGTCTGCTTTTTTATATCCACTTACTTTATCTACACCAAACATTCTGCCTAACGGGGAAGGAATGTATCCTTTGCCGTTTGCTTCTTTTGTCGGTGCAATTCCGAAAATTTTTTTAATTACGTTCATTTGTGTTTATTTATTGACTGCACAAATGTCTACATCATTAAATGAAGTAATTAAATGATTTCTCGGAAAGTCTAAATGAAATCACAGAAGAGGTGCATTTGTAAAAGTTCGTCTGCTTAGTTGTGCCTAACGTTACCACTGCCGACGTGCCGACGTTTAGGAGGCATGATAGGCAGTGGATAGTTCCATGCTTTTTTATTATCCCTCAAAAGACAATCCCTCCAACCAGCGCCGCCGAGCCATTACCTCCTCCCAGCATGGCCGATCCTGAACGGGAAGCCATTTAATATCTTTCCTTCGCACCGGGCGTTTTTTCCGTACCAGTTTGCAATAGCCCCCGGAGATATAAAAATGATTGAGGTATTCCACGCGCAAGGTTCGCTGCAACACTTTCCTGCGAATATAGTACGTCCGGTAGTGCTTCATCAAGCCAAGGTAGGAATTGACGCTGCTTTGCAAAGATTGCAATTCCTGTTCACTCAACCTTTCCGGTCTTCCCATCCGCTCGTTCCATTGCTGAATGCGCTCGTAGAAATTGCCCTTGATGCGGTTCTTTAGGTAAATTCTGCCTGGCTTGACGACCGCCCCCAGGAAAGCAACACCTTTGGAATAATGTTGCAGGTATATTTTCCGGGGGTGAACGTTCAGCCCCAATTGCTCGCGAAGAAAACCGTCCAGTTTCGGCAGGAGCGCTTGCAGATAGGCCTTGTCGGGATGCACGATCACCCAGTCGTCTACGTAACGTCCGTAGTAGCGGATGTCCAAGTCGTGCTTTACAAAATGGTCGAAGGCGTCCATATAAAAATTGGCGAAAATTTGGCTGGTCAGGTTGCCGATCGGCAGGCCACAGCCCGGCGGACTATGAAAAAGACTCTTGGAAGGCGGTAAATCTGCCCAATCGTTGCGGCTCCCTTTGATAATGCAATTTGCCGTACAATCGTTGAAAATGACCTTCTCACAAAGTTCGATGATCAATCCCTTGTCCTGTTCCCGGTATTTTTCTTCGATAAACCTGCGCAGGCGCTCGAAAAGGGTTTTCCGGTTGATGTGCATGAAAAACCCTTCGATGTCTAATTTCAGGACATAACAATTTCGATTGTAGTTGTCAGAACAGGCGCGGATAAACCCGCTCAGCCGCTCGATGCCGAAGTGCGTTCCTTTCCCTTCGCGGCAGGCGTAGCTGTCGTAGATGAATTTCTTTTCAAAAAGAGGATTCAGTTTGTGGATGATCAGATGGTGTACCACCCGGTCCCCAAAATCGGCGGCGAACACTTCCCGAACCACCGCCCCGCGCACCACAAAAGCCACCGAGCGCCCGGGCTGGTAGCTGCCGTCGTTGATGCTCCGCCAAAGGTCGTAGAGTTTTGACTCGCAATCCAGCTCGAAGGCCAGTGCATTGGCGGTATTGCGCTTGTTCCGGCGGCACAGATAGTAGGCTTCCAGGAGCTCTTCCAGCCCGATGAAGCCCCTGCTTTCGGGCCGACTGCTTTCCTGGTTGAATAATTCCAGTTGCATCGAAACACGATTGATCGCACGTTTTTAAAAAATGGCCCGCAGGCTTTTTCTTACCTGCGGGCCTGGTGCTATGGTTATTTTATCCATCTCCGGACACACCGACACTGATTGTCGTTGTTCTTATTGTTGTTGTTCTGATTGCCGTCATCGAAGTTCTGATTCCAGGCGTTGTTATCATTGTTCTCAGAAGAACTCCAATATTATGGCCACTGTGGCGCCCTTGAACTGCCCGAGTCGGGGGCGTGGCTGCTTGCAAGGAATCCTGTAGCATGGTTTAACCCGTCATAACTTTACGCATAGGCGGGTGGGCCATCGAGATAAACCAAAATAACTGCGCGCCGGCTGAGGGCGTACCCTCAGCCGTTCCGGCTTTCTTGTTTTTCCGCATGCTGCCGCCAGCCGGTCACCTGCCTACCAATACCTTCGGTCAGTTCGATGAACGCGCTGTACCGCTTGGTATTGAGCAGGTGCAGGTCGTGGCAGAGGCGGATTTCCAGTTTCAAAAGTTCAAAATCATCCTGAAACTGGTGCAAATGCTCCGCTTTTTCCTTGTACTTATTGGCCCGGTAGATGCTCCGCACCAATTGCATGGCATCCCGCTTCATATCCTGCCCCAGCGTGTACTTGTACTCTCGGGGAAACTCCTTCGTCACCTCATATACCAGCAGAATGAGCGCATACACATCTTTATAAACCGGCAAGGTCTCGTACAAGGCCATTTTAAAAAAAAATTCGAGCGCTTCGCGCTAAATGAAAAAATAGTTAAATAGATGAATAGTTAATGGGTTTATCTCCGGACACACCGACACTGAAGGACGTTGCTCTTATTGCCGTAGCCCTGATTGCCGCCACCGAAGTTCCGAAACCAGGCGTTGGCATCATCGCCCTCAGAAGAACTCCAATAAAAGCCGGTCGTTATTTGTCCGCTGCCGTTCGGACCGAGTTTCAGGTACATTTCATTGAGTTCGCCGGCGGCCGGCAGGTACCAGTCGTCAAAGCCGTAGGCCACCAGGTCGGCGCACACTTTGGCTGCGTAAGCCGTGCCGTTGTTGGCTCCCAACTGTGTCACGATGGCAGTCGTATTGGTTTCGCCGTTAAAATCCATGTTGGCCGCAGCCAAAGTTATGATATCCGGCAAGGCCGTGATGTTGATGCCATAACCGCCCCATTCCACACCTCCAGGGGCATTGTTGTCCACCGGGCTGGCGTAGATCACGTCGCCGTTGGTCATCGTCACTTTCAGCAGGCTGTCCAAAGAGGGCAGCGCTTTCCATGCGGGTAAGCCATCGGCGCCCATTGTCAGCACCGTGCCGGCAGCTCCGGCGGGCAGGCCCTGCCAGGCCGTGCCGTCGTAGTACACGATGTCGCCGGTCTGCGGACTGGCAGGCAGTTCGCTGCTGCCGCCGTTGGCGGCGTACAGGGCGTAGGGTACGCTGAGCAGTTCGGAAGTGCCCATCTCTTCGTAGGCCGCACCGCCACTAAGGTCCAGCCCAAGATGGATATATACCGGCTGCTCCCAGTCAACCATGTCAAACTGCCCGGAAACAACCGTGCCACGGCCCACGTTCAGGTTCACTAAGCCAAAGGCATTGGTGGTGGCGGTGTGCGTTTCCGCGTACAGGGTATTGGAGGTGTCGGCCGGAGTCAGCCGAATGCGAAGGCCCACGTTCTGGTTGGCCAGCACCTGCCCGGCGGCGTTGCGCACCACGGCCTGGTACTTGAAGGCCTGCGGCGCCTGGGCCGAGGCTGCAAATGCGAAAAGTGAAAAGAAAACAAGGGTATATAATGCGTTTTTCATGTTCAGTTGTGTTTTACGATTTTGAATGTTTGAATGTTTTGGCCGTCCTGGCTGCGCAAGTGCAGCAGGTACATACCGGGGGCGTAGCCCGACAAGTCGAGCGTGCGCGGCAGTCCCAGTGACGCAGTGGCGGCCTGGCTAAGCAATACCCGCCCCTGCACGTCGCTCAGTGCCACACCGAACGCGGGAGCGTCAGACTGCGCTTCGATACTCACCCACCCGCTACTGGGGTTGGGATACACCCGCACCTGAAACGCTGCCGACAGGTCGTCCACGGCCACGATGGTCAGCTTGGTCTGGTGAAAGCCCTGGGTGAGCTGCGCTGCGCCCGTTGAGTAGGTTTCGATGACCGGCTCGCCCAGCGTCCAGCTCATTTGGGCGTTCCCGTTTGCGAAATGATCGCCGGCTGTGGCGATCACTTCTGGCGTGAGCGACTGGGCCTGTACCCAGCCCACGCCAAGCAGACCAAGTACTAGAATCAGTATTTTTCGCATAAGCATTGAATTTGTGATGGCGCCTACTCTTTGGAGGATTTTCGGCGGACTCCTTTTGTGAATGAAGCACAGTCTCGTATTCGAAACGGGACAAGCCTGGTGCCCGCTTCGTGTCACGATTCAAACTGTAGTGCAAGAAAGTAAAAATGAAGTAATTTTTTCCGTCAATAGGATAGCAATTGCCGTCAAAAACAGGTGAGCGTGCCTTGTTGGGACGGACGGGGTATTATTTCTTTGGTTGCATGGAACTTAAGTATCCCCGCAATACCTCCAAGTCGCGAATACCCGGCAGTAAACCCGTATGGTGTTTATGTGCGGGTATTCGCTTACAGACGAAGTTAGTAGTTTTTTTTCACATAGGACACCCCATTCCGGGCTTTTTCGACAAACCAAAAGATTCAAGCCCTTCAGAGTTGTGCCAGCTTTAGAACCGGCTTAGAACTTGCCCATGATTTTTTAATACTTCTCCAAAAAGTCAAACTCCGCTTTCATCAATCCCTTTTTGGATGCGAACCCGTCGTCTTCCACGACCATGATGTGCCCGGACGCCTGATCGTAGCTTACCCAATCCGGCAGGCCGGGGCCATTCGGATTTCCGGTTTTTGCGAAATTGACCCAATAGGAAGAGAGCAGGTCTTCTATCTTTCTGTCCAGCGCCTGCCACGGACGGTTCCATTTGTGCAAAGTGTGCAGGGCATAAGGCACTTCTGAGGTGTGAAAAGCGCCATAATTTGAAAAATCAGGTTTGTCAGGGGGGACATGACCAATCTGGTACAAATAACTGGGCCGGGTATTAAAACCCGCCATTAAATGCGACGTTACTCCTGCAAAATTCAGCAGGGTCAATTTACTTTTTATCTTCTTTACCTCCTCATTCGTTGCGGCCGGGAAGATGCTTAAAAACAAGTCTGCCTGATCGCCGTACCTTGCTTTTGCTTCCGCTTTGTATGCCTCGACGGTCATTTCTGTGCTGCCTAAAAAATCGCCGTCACCCGTCACCCAACCGGCAATGACCGGCACCTGGTTGTGTTTTCCTGCCTGAAAACGCGACTCCCAGTCTTTCGGCAAGACATAGCCATCTGCCGTAATTCCAAACCTTCCCACCGCCGGGTTATTGCTGATTTCCTGTAATTTTTTTGCCGGTATTTGCCGCAATGCTTCCATGGAAGGGGCTGCAGCAGTTTCCATAAACCGCTGGCCTGTTTTTTCTGCTTCCGCTAAATCTTGTGCCAAACGGCCCGACAGGAAACCGCCACTATGCAGGATGGCTTTGTGGAAAAGTCCGGTAGCCAAAGGCGAAGCGATCAGGGCATTCACGCTGAAAGCGCCGGCAGACTGCCCGGCGATGGTAACATTATCCGGATCGCCGCCGAAGGCGCTGATGTTCTTTTTCACCCAGTTTAACGCGGCTATTTGGTCCATGAAGCCGTAATTTCCCGATGCGTTGTTTCCCGACTCCCTGCTCAATTCCGGGTGGGCCATAAAGCCCAAAACGCCAACCCGGTAATTGATGCTGACAAATACGACGCCTTTTTTGACCAATTCTTCCCCGTCGTAAATGGCGCAATTGCTGGAACCGCTATTCAGGCCGCCGCCGTATATCCAGACAAAAACGGGGTGTTTGGCGCCTGCTGAGGGGGCGCTCGTCCAGACATTCAGGTACAGACAATCTTCGCTGATGGGCTCGGGCCTGGCAACAAATTCTTCTGACCAGCAATAGAATGGTTTGGGGTCATTCTGTATTGGACTGGCGCCAAAGTCGGTGCAGGGAAGAATGCCTTCCCATTTTTTGGCAGGCTGCGGCGCTTTCCACCTTAAATCTCCGACAGGCGGGGCGGCAAATGGAATGCCTTTAAAGCTACGAACGTTTTTTTCGCCATTGAAATCTCCCTGCACTTTGCCGCTGTCGGTTTGTACCACGATTTCCTGAAGCTGGGTACAGGAGGCAAACAGACAGCAAAGGAAAAAGAATGTGTTTTTCATGTTTTTGTTTTTTGCCTATCCCTTTCCCGGGACCAGGCGTAAGTCATTAACTCCGGGCTATGGACAATGTAAGTTGCTTCTTTTTAGCAGTAGTTGCGATGCTGTTGAGTGCTGTGATATAAGCGTCTCCATCAGCCCTCATCCAATCTTCTAAATCTGTTAACTCAATGGCCTCTAATGCCAGGAGCAAGTCATCAATGTCGATAGCCGTTCCGGAAAAATCACGCGCTTCGCTCCACCCCGTGCATTCGTTCGACTCCCTTAAGAACCCGGGAAGCTTAGCGTATTCAACTTTTTCCATTTTGGTGGTGAAAAATTGTTGAATGATCAAGTCCAGAATCTCTCCATCTAAAATCAAAGTTTTTCTTCGCCCACTCTCTTCATACCAGAAATAGTTTTCTTTTCCACAAGCGGGTACACCACAATGAGGGCAGGGTTCTGTTAAATCATGGATCACATCGAATGTGTAGTTTATACCATTTACATTTACCGACTGTAGCATTTTATGATATTGTGTTGGATAATTTCATCCTTAACAAAGGGTAGTCTTTTCCCTGATCGTCCTTATCTGTTCGCTCAAACACGTCAAATCCGAATTTTTGATAGAACCCCAGCGCTTTGGCATTTTGTTCATTAACATCCAGTTTATTGGCCTCTAGCGCTGTCACAGCAAAGTGCAGTAATTTTTTCCCAAGTCCTTTTCCGAAATATTTTGGGTCTAAAAAAAGCATTTCTATTTTCTGGTCAGCCACGCCGATAAAGCCCAGCACCATACCGCCGCTTATCAGGCAAAATACCTCGAAATCATGAAAGTTGATGGTGGCAACCATGGCTTTAATTTCCTCAAAGTCAGATGGCTTCAAAAAGTCATGCGTGGCCAGAACAGAATGTTCCCAAACTGCCAAAAGCTGATACCTGTAATCATCGCAATAGGCCTTTATTTCAACCTGATCCATATCCGAAAATTTGATTCTTTACGCCTGATTTTTGAATGGCGCCTTGTCTGTCAAACTGATTACAACCCAGTTATTCTTTAAATGCTTCCTTTTTTATGCTGCTTATGGTCATTGAAATGCCTTCTTCTGGCAATCCCTCAGAATGGTAATGAATCATGCCCAATCTTTGGCTTGCAGGATCATTTTCCAATTGCAATATGGCAAAGTCGCCTTTTTTATTTTGCGCTGAAATGTTGTCATAATGAAATTTGATGGTATCATTTACAATTTCATAAGTCCCCCAATAATGATCTGTTCCAAAACAAATTGAGGTTTTCTTAAATCTATTTCCTTCTTTTAACCTTATGAAAATGCTACAACTTGCAGTGCCTTCCCTTACCGCATGCAGCAAATTTTCACCCTCCAGCTTTTCAAAATTAATAAGACCTCCCGGTTTGTAATAGGTTAGCATTACCGCCAACACGATTAGTCCTGTGTTTATCAGCCTGAATTGATTTTTTTGTTTTTCAGCTATGTATTTATAAATCTGAAACAATGCAACCACTGCAAGAACGGCCATCAACAATAAAAGAAGCAGGAAAATGGCCATATCAAATAGCCCTGGTAGGTATTCCCAAAAATGAAGCCCATTCCAAATCAGGAAATAAGCCATAGTGGCTATGAATATGGTCTTTTGCTCTGAATTCATCCGTTTTTATTTATCCATAGGTAATAGCACACGAGTAACACGCCTGCGTAACGAGCATTACCGCATATGTATTACTGTGTTAAACTCCTCATTTTTTATTGTACTTATTATCTCTCCATTTATTGGTTGCTGCGGCACTATCTGCGATAAGCTCGTTAAGTCGTTTGATCCGGGTAGCTTCCTGCTTTGCACACATTACCCAATTTGTTGAAATTTTTTTGTAGGAAGGCGCAAGCGCCTGAAAATATTCCCAGGCTTTTTTATTTGTCTTAAATTGTTCTTCCATTTCCGGGGTAAAATTCATTACTTCCTTTTCGTAAGCATAAATTTTGGAATGGCTTTCTTTCCTGTTTTCAAAACTGGCCAACCCTGCCGGTTGCATGAGTCCTTTTTGGGTTAATTCTTCCATTTTTTGAATGTTCACCGCACTCCAGATACTGGTCGCTTTTCGCGGTGTAAAACGGATTTGATAACGGTGCTCGTCAATAGAATTCCGGACCCCGTCTATCCAGCCATAACAAAGAGCTTCGTCAACCGATTGCGACCAGGTCATACTTGGCTTGCCGCTCCCCACTTTGTAATAGCCGACCAATAACGCTGTCTCTTTTTTATGATTTTCTGCTAACCATTTCCTGAATTCCAACGGACTGGAGAAAAAGATGGGTTCCATTTATTTACCAGATTTATCAACGTTTGACCAATTTGTCTTCCATTATATTTTTTTCATGCCTTTAAGTATCTCATGCAAATGAAGGTGTTGGTTAAATGCCGCTCCATGATTCGTGTCGATTTCATTTAAAATAAAATCAAAAAAACCTTCTAACCCATCTGCAAAAACAAACATATCTTCTTCGTCTCTGCCAAAGTTAATGATTTGCCCTTTTACTCCCTGTACATCCGGGTCCAGGTCTATGCCAATATAATTACCCCCGTAGTCAGAAAAAACGGGAACCCATTTTGCATGATAAGGCCTTTTCCTGATAAAATTGTCAGGAGTAGAAGTACGTCTGATTTCTTCATCAAAATTGTCATCCTTCCTTTCAACGGTAAATGTACCATTTACAAGCACTTCAATCTTGAGGGCATCCCAATTGTAAGCCTTTTTTTCTAATTCATAAAGTTCATAAATAACACCCTCGATCGGAGAATAATCTTCAATCTCGAAATATTTACGGTCATGTATAGTCGCGTCCTCAGATTTATAGTAATAAGGCCCTTCATAAGAACCGATGCTACACGAAAACTCAATTTTATACCAGGATTTTTGCAAGCCAAAAAACTTGTTTTTTGGAGCATGACTCAAATAGAAGTCTACTATTTTTTTTATCAATTCCTGAGATTTTTCAGGATTCTCAACGATTCGTTTTTGAGGTTTGTTTTGCTTTTTGCTTAACGCTAAATGCATTTCCAAATAATCAATTATTTCGTCAGAGCCTACAAATCCATCCCCGAAAAGCAATCCGTCGCCATTATCTGTTTGCCCGTTCGAAAACAAGTAAAGTGTCTTAAATTCAATTGGCAGCGGCTCTCCCAGAAGTTTTTCAATCGTTGCTAATTGCCCTTCTGTTATTGGTTCAGCCAGGTCTCCTAAGGCTACTTCAGTGTTGGCGCTTTGCCACTCTATGATCTTATTCCATTTATTTACTATACTCATCTGTAATTATTTATGGAACTTTCAGATTGCGCCAAATGCCCGACATGCTGCCTTGCCGTATGGTTTCAGGCTTGCTGGTCTGACAACTACCAATTAATACCCCTACTTTTCCGGGAATCATTCAAGTGAAACCACCAGCTTCCCCGCCGTGCCGCCTTTCCCGATTTTCCACAATGCTTCGGGCACGCCATCGAGTGTAAACGTTTCCTGAATCACAGCGCTTAATTTCCCTTCTTCGGCCAGCTTACAGATAACCTGAAGATCGGACTGGTTTGCGCTGGCTAAAAGGCTCGTCATCGTCTTCCCTTCCATGATGGATTTCCAGGGGCCCAAAATCATGGCTCCCATTGAAAAGGCCACGGCAACATAATGCCCCCCTTTTTTTAGAACCCGGCTGACGGCATTGATGGGATGATTGGCCACGACATCAAAGATCAGGTCATACTGTTTCTCCTGCTGCGTAAAATCATCCTGTCTGTAATCAATGACCTCATCTGCTCCCAGGCGCTTTGCCTGTTCTGTTTTTTGCGTGCTGCAAACTGCCGTAACTATGGCGCCATAGGATTTGGCAATCTGGATGGCATAGCTACCCACACCACCTGATGCGCCATTGATCAAAACCTGATCGCCAGCTTTTATCTTACCTTTATCACGCAATCCCTGAAGGGCGGTGACGGATGCCATCGGCAACGCAGCTGTTTCCTGAAAGGTTAAATTTAATGGTTTTTTGGCTAAATATTTTTCTTCTGCAAGGACATATTCAGCAAAACCCCCGAACCCGCATCCCGACAAATCTCCGAACACCTCATCTCCCGGGCGGAACTGAGTTACTTCGCTGCCCACCTGCTCGACAATGCCCGCCACATCCGCGCCAAGCGTTTGGTATTTCGGTTTAAATACACCGGCCATTAAGCGCACCGGAAAGGGTTCTCCCCTTAGTATGAGCCAGTCGGCTTTGTTTACAGAAGCGGCCATTACTTTTACCAATACCTGATTTGCTTTAGGCTCCGGGCGATTTATTTCCCGGAGTTCCAGCAAATCCGGCGAACCGTATTTTTCAGTGATCATCGCTTTCATCATGCGTTCATTTTTATGCGTTCAAAGAATCATTTTTGCCGCCTTTTACCAGCAACCAGATGGCAAATGACATTTCGCCTAAAATGCTGGGGATGGCTACAAATGCTAAAAACACGGATGCATAGGATTTATAATCGGAAAGTAAAAAATGCGCTGCTGTATCTACCATATACATCACCCCTGCAATAAGGAGAAAAAGGGCAATTATCCCGGGTTTCCTGAATATCCCTGCAAGTAAAATCAAATGGCATCCAAAAAAGAACAACCCAATCAGCCAGATGGTATTGAAAACATCAATTTGTTTAAGAATTTCTTCTCCGGTAGTTGATGTCAAGGCAAAAGGAAGCGCAAATACGGCTACGGCCATGATGGCCGCATGCATCATTCTGAATAAGGTACTCAGGCCGGTTAAAGCATCTTTTTTGAATAGTTCGTATAAAGCCCAGGCAATTACCACATCAAAAACGACGGTAATCAGAAACGCCAATATTCCGAATCTTACCATCAGATGGCTTTGCTGTATCGTTTCCTGGGGCGATTTGAGTATCGATTCAATAACAAAGAAGTTGGCGAATATTGCAGCAAAGAAAACAATCAGGTAACTAATACCGGCAATTAATGCTAGTGTTCTTGATTTCATTTTTTATTTATTAATTTCAACAATATTCACAGACAGCGATTGCATTTCTGCGAATTCAGGATTCGTGTCAAAAATATTAAAAAATATAAAAACACATGCATTATTACAAATAAAATATCATAATGTAATTGATTATCAATTACTTATAACGCAAAATAATTTCAACCAGATTACATTATTGCTGTTTTTAAACCTCTTTCTTAATGGGATTCAGGCAATATAAATTCAGGTCATACTCGTCTAAAACGCTTAAAATAGTGGCGGTGAATCAAATGTAATGTTGTTGATCATTCAGGCACATTATCGCAGTAATCATTGTCCTTCAGGCTGCCTGCCTTCAAACATCATATAAATTTTTCTTGCAATTTCATCAAATTAATTTTAACTTTCGCAAACTTCCCCTTCAGAGCTTGTCCGGGATTTTCTGATTGAGCGAGGGTGAGAAAATTTTATTTTAGACGAGGCGAATTTTGCAGACATAGCCGGCAGCTATGGCGAAAAAATTCAACGTGGTATCAAATAAAATTTGCCACTCACAGCCAAATCGAAGATTCGACGTAGTCAATTGAGGAATTCCCGAACAAGCTCTTAGCCTACGCCTGCTTTCATTCTTCCAACTAAACCCTTTCTGAGATGAGAAGAATTCCGACCTATTTCTACATCTTCTCCGCCATCGCGGCCGTCGTTGTATGGGGCAGCGGAATGGCGCAATTGCCGGAACCCGGTCAGTACTTTTCCGCTGAAAAAACTGACATCGATGTCTTTGCAGCAGCCCACGTCGCGCTGGTTCCGCCAATCCTTAACGAAGAAGCGCTGGATTGTCGCAATGGCCGGGAGCACAACATCCCGGTGCCTGCAGAACTCTATCTTCGGGATTACGAAAAAAAATTATACGACTTTATCCTGCGCCGCAAATATGCCGACCTGGACTGGTGCGTGGACAAACGGGTGCGCGATACCGGTCCCTGGATTGAAGGAACCTATTACGGCGTTCACCCGGCGGTGCGCATCTATTATTCCCCCAGCATGATGTACTGGCTGACCGGGGATCCCGAGTACTGGCAGCAAGGCAAGCGATCCGGCATCGCCAAACCAACACAACCACGCACCGGACCCGTACCAGAAGGCGCGATGATCGTGAAGGAAATGTTCCTGCCGCCTGCACAGATCTACTCGGAGCTGGATGAAATGATGGCTCAAAACCAAGACCCGGAATGCAGCAATGGAGCGGCCTATGAAAAGTTAGTTAGTAGTCTGATTACTGCCTGGACAGTAATGGTCAAGGCTGGCGACGGCGCGCACGACGGGTGGTTCTGGGCCGGACCGGGCGCGCCCCGCATGGTGGGCAACCATCTGCAAACCATCGAAGAGGCCATTGCCAGCCAGTTGGACAACTATGACAAAATACCGGGCTCCGGGTTTGGGCAGACCTGTATCCGTTGCCATGCTTCAGCAGAAAAAGACCTGACTTTCAGCGCACTGCGCAATATAAAAGGATTTTCCCCCGATCAGAACCTGTTGGAATTCCGGGTCGATAATTCCTGGCGCAACAAAAATTACTTCGATAATTATCCCCTGAACCTGCTGGGCATGAAACAAGCCTGTCTCAGCGACTCCCTCGTTCGCCAGCAATTTGAACTACCATCCCCTCTGCTGCCCTTCACGGTGGAAACGGAGCCGGAGTGGGAGGAATTCATGCGTTTTCACCTGCCGCACCCGGATCCCGGAGCAGGGAATCCGGACGTCAACCGACTGCCGGGCATCAACCCGGAATTCGCTGCAACGTATTCTCAAATGCCCGGGATCAGTGGCGGCGCCGTCAAAAAATTTCCGAAGCAATGGGCCGATCATGTCGTGCCGGGGCGTAACGTCCAGCAGTACATCACTTCTGATAACTGTATGGGGTGCCACGGTGGCCTGGGCGGTAACCCTTACGACGTCGCCATGTTTTTGCAGACCGGCCCCAACTACGGCGACGGTTATAACGTGTCAGAATACGGCGAATGGCGCTGGTCGCCGATGGGACTAGCCGGTCGCGACCCTGTTTTTTTTGCACAGCTGGAATCCGAAATGGTTCTGCTGGAAAGGGATGCCAAACGAGGTGGGTTGCTAAAGGGTTCACTGAAGGACAACCAGCAACAGGTCACCAACCTCTGCACCAGCTGCCACGGCTCAATGGGACAACGGCAACTGGAAATTGACGCCCGAACGGATAAAACCCTGGATCCGAATTTCAAGGTTGAGTACATGTACCTGACCGAAGCGCTTTCTGCCAGCGATAAAAAGCCTGACAACTACCGCTACCACAAATATGGGGAACTTGCGCGTGAGGGCATCAGTTGCATGACCTGCCACCACATCAATGCCCCCGACCCTCAGGCGGTGAAGGACTGGAACCCAACGCAGCCAAACTGGATCACCGAAACAACGCCTAAGGAACTGGCTTACTCGCTTTTCCACAATTCTACCGGCCGATTCAATTCCGGGCCGGCCAATGAGATCAACGGCCCGTTCCAAACCGTTACAACCGCACCGATGGAAAAAGCAATGGGCATCACACCCAAATACAATGCCTTCATCGCCCAATCGCAAATGTGCGGAACCTGCCATACCATCAACCTGCCCAATATCGGAATGACCAAAGATAAGTATCCGGTGCTGACCGCAGCCGAACAGAATCCGGCACTCCGCCGCTACGCACATACCATTGAGCAGGAGACCTTTCTGGAATGGCAAAACAGCGCCTTCGCCAGACTCGTGAATGATCAGCCCGGACCGAATTTCAAGAGTTGTCAGGATTGCCATATGCCGGGCGGTTTCGAAAGCCTGGACGGCAAGATCAGCATCGATCAGCTCAATACCAAGATTGCAACCATACAGGATACCGACTATCCCGAGGTAGATCATTTAGCTCCGGATAAAGAAGTTCGTGTTCCACTGAGACCTGATTACAAAAGGCACGAGCACGTTGGTCTGAATGTCTTTTTGCTGGAAATGTTTAACCAGTTTCCCAATATATTGGGTGTGTCTAAACAGGATTACATGACTTCGGCGACTACGGGGAATGCTTTAGCCATTCAAAACATGGTCCGTCAGGCCCGTAAATCCACCGTTGACGTAGGGGTAAAAATCGAATCGCTCAAAGACAACAAGCTGACCCTGAATGTGGAGGTGACCAACAAAACCGGTCACCGCTTCCCGAGTGGCGTGGCCTTTCGCCGGGCGTTTCTGGAAGTGTTGGTGATGAACAAGAGCGGCGATATCGTCTGGGCTTCCGGACGCACCAACTCGGTGGGCGTAATCGTAGATGGCGCCGGACGGCCGTTAAAGACGGAATTTCTACCGGACAAAAAAACCTATCAGCCACATTATCAGGTGATTACCAAACAAGATCAGGTGCAGATTTACGAGGAACTGGTCCAGAACGCCAACTTCGATTTTACGACGAGCTTCATCCATCGGGTTCACGACCCCAAAGACAACCGGCTGTTGCCCAAAGGCTGGCGGTCATCCAAATATTTTAAAAATATGGGCGAAGTGATGTTCCAGTTTATGGAAGCAACGGACCCGAAAGTTATGGGTGACCCGGATTACATAGATCAGGGGCTAGATTTCCCGGGGCGCGACCGGCTACAGTACATTGCAACGCTGCCTAACGGCATGGACCCGTCCGGAATGACAGTTAAGGTAACGATGTACTACCAGTCCATTCCACCCTATTATTTGCAGCAACGATTCACTACGGCGCCGAATGGCCCGGCTACGCAGCGCCTGTACTACCTGACCAGCCATTTGAATTTGAAGGGGACGGCGATAGAGGATTGGAAATTGCCTTTGGTTTCGGCGACGGCAAAGTATTAGGGACTATTGGGGAAATGTATGGATTATTGACTGGCTTATGGCTGTGCATCCGCCACTGAACAGGCTCTTGCATTACCATCTCTGGCAGATCGGTAGCGGATGCACAAAGTAAGTTGAACGAAACAGCCCTTAACCCCGCTGCATCGTCATGACCCCGTCGGGCCCTCCACGGTTGGCACAGGCGTCGCTCACTCGGGTCATCGTCAGGGTATCGCCTTCGATTTTAAAGCTGTATACTCCCTGTTCGGTACAGTCGCTGCCTTCTGTATCCTGAATGGTCATCTTCCCGCCTTCAGCGGTGTATTTTCCCTTCGTATCGATTTTGCCGTCGGCGCCAAAATCCAGGGCGTAAGTACCGTCCTCAGATATGGCCACTTTCAGGGGGATCATGTTCCCACTTTCATCGGGAACAGATAATTTCCAGTTACCTACTGGGCTTTGAGCCATCAAACCAAAGGGAAGCATGGCCATCAGGGCCAGCAACAAACGAAACGGTGCTTTCATAATTCAATGTGATTTTAGTGAATGAATAGATATGGCGATTGGTTTTACAAGCGCTTGAAAGATGCCTTATGATTTGTTTATAGCTTGCGACCAGAAGCGCTTTATTTCACTGTAATTTGCCCATCAGAGGTGTTAAAAAACAATGCGCCTACAGGGGTGTTGTGTGGTTGCTCTTTGTGGCGATCGTAGCAGGAGTTGCTGTATAGAGAGCAAGGTAATATTTATTTTTTATATTGCGAAGCCTGGCCATGACAAACTTTACACCCACCTTATATGACTTTCATTATACCTGATTGTATTTTCTGTTTTTAATTAACAGCATGGGCAGGGTAATAAGTCCGGCTATAAACAATACTGTATCTTCAATAACTCCAAAATTAAATGCTGCTGTAAAACCAATAACAGACCATACAAATGGTATAATTAAAATTACAACAGGGCATTTTTTATCAGTTAAAAGCAGCAAACCAAAAGTAAAAATTGTGGTGGGGCAAGGAAGTCCGAAAGTTGGTGAAGCAGGATAAACATGACCAAGAAAATATCCCAAAACAGGATAAAAAATTAAAGCAAATAAAATCAGGGCAGAAGCAGTAATTCCGTAAGTGTCAAAGCGCAACTTAAATGAAAGTTTGGGTTTGAATATTCCTAAAGTCAAAAATAAAATTCCCTGCAGGATAAATAGCGCCCCAAACAGATAAGCGGCTTTATTGATGACTTTAAAAAAAACAAGATGATAAACAATGCCCATCCACAACCAAAGAAAAGCAAGAATACCACTGATAATTTTGTCTGACCTGGCGGTCGTTTTAATTGTCAGGTAAATTGCCGCAATGCCTATGAGATAAAAAATTACCTGCATGGGGAAAACCGTCTCATTGTAATCCCGGAAGACGTCAAAGAATTGGTCAAGTGTAAAGGGGGTTTTCATTTTACCAGACAATTATTGGTTCTTGTTTACAGATACAACACGCTGCCAAAGAATTGCGCACAACAAGGTTATTCCCGGAACCCCGAACATGACTCCTGCGACAGATTGCCGGCAAAAATCCACGGTTCAGCAAGCCCTGAGCAGCCATTCGCTTTATAAGCCAAGTTAGTGGTTTTTGCCCATATTTAATGGTTATTTTTCGTCTTTTTCGACAAAATGATACCACAAAAAATGCCCCTCACAACACCAGCCAAATTCCAAAACGGAAGCGCTGGCAACTTAGAGCTTGTTCACAAACAAGTAATGTTGAAGTACACTCAACCCAATTCAAATGTAGTCACGCCATAAACCTTGTCTATCTCCACATTGGGCGATTTGCCGTAATACATTCTTGCGCACTCAAAAATATACGTTGCATCATGTGCTTTAACAAGCGACAGAGCGTTCTGATTGATGGCGGGAACATCTATATACAGCGGCTCGCCTATTACTGAGTTTAAACAGGCTTTATAGAGCGCTTCTGCAATGTTTTCATTATCTGCAAATAAAGGGCAAATTTTATAGCCTGTGCCGGCTTTTCTTACAATGGCAAATCCTTTGATTCGATTGTCTTCAAAATACTTAAATGTTTTATTGCCCGGTAGTTTTAACCACGGAATCATAAACTGCGGGCGAGAAAAGCCAAAACATTGCTTATCGTATGCGATAATTGATGAGATATCCTCCTCTTCTATCGGGAAAATGTTTTTATCCGGCGTAAACGGCATTCCTGTTTTTTCATAGCGAATATCCCGATAGGCAATTTCAAAGCCGCCTTTTTGGTAGAATGGCTGCATCGCCACAACGCCATCCATTCCTATTGATGCGCCCTTATTTAATCTTGACAACATGGTATCCCGTCTTTGATACCACAGCTTCCTGCCAATCCCAAGGGATCTGTATTTTGGATCAACAATAAAAAAGCCCATAAATCCGAATTCCTTATTGTAGGAAACAATAGACCCGCCGGCAATCAGCGCGCCATTGTAATGATAGCCGTAAAAACCTTCCGGATCGGTTTCCCAAAATACATCGGCATCGTGCGGGCCCGGGTTCCATCCTTCTTTTTCGGCCCAGGCTATTAATGTTTTTAAATCGTTGAAATCCAATTTCTGAAATCGCAGCTGATCAATATTTTCCATGAGTGTTTTGTTTTTTTCAAAAAGCTGCCCGAAGCGCTTATTCTTTTTTACCGTATTTTGATTGTAAAAAGTCCATGGAGGCTTTAATCATTTTTTTTAGTTCACCCTCGTTTATGTCTGAAAGCTTTTTAATGTAAATACAGGCTTTTCCCATTTTATACTTCCCAAGGTTGTCTAATAAATGCCGGTGTTCAGCACTTCCCGAATACACGTAAAGTGAAATAGCAGCTTTTCGGGGCGAAAAGCCGACAAGAGGCCAGTCTCCTTCCTGTCTGCTTCTTTCAGATTTGTAGTGATAACTTCCAAATCCAATGATGGACGGGCCCCACATTTTGGGTTCGTAGCCGGTAACCTCCTGCATCAGTTTTACCAGCTCAAAGCTGTCTTTGCGCTTTTGTTCCGTATCCGCAAATGAGTTGATAAATTCGTGAACGTCTGCGTTCGTTTGTTTTGTTTTTATTTCAGCCATGGTCGTTAAATTGTGAATGATCTGCTTATTCAGGCTATTCTGATGGCGGGTTTAGATACGCCAATAGCCTACCTTTTTTGTTATCCAAAACCGGCATTCTCCAGATTTTTCTTTCACTTTTTCATGCTCCTCAAATTTGTCACTTCTATAAAATGTTTCTATCACTTCAAATCCGCCTTCTTTAAGAAAATGTTCAATTTCCGATTTACTGGGTATATGTATAAAAATCGGTCGTTCTTCATTTTTTGATGTCGTGATTAAATCCCCAAACTCATATAAGCTGGAATCCTGAATTCCCTGGTCCCAAATTTGCTTTTGTTCTTTCCAAAATTCAAAATAATTGGCATCTTTATCTCTGTCGTGGGTTGTAAATACATATATCCCTCCATCTTTTAATACGCGGTTTATCTCTGCCAATGCTTTTTTTCTTTGAACCGAATCCGGAATTGACATCATGCCATTAAATGAAAATATGACCGCATCAAAAGCCTTATCTTTATATTTTAAATCTCTGGCATCTCCTACTTTAAAATCAATATCAAGTTGATATTTTTCGTTTAATTCCATTGCCCTTTCTATCATTTCAGGCGTCAAATCGATTCCATTTATTTTTTCAAATCCTAATTGAAATAAATGAAATGTTGTTCTTCCCGTTCCACACCCTAAATCAAGAATCTGATCCGTCTTCTTTATGTATTTTTCAAATGCATATTTTTCAGATTCCCACAACCCAACCTCTGTTGTAAATTTGGAATAATTTTCTATCCCGCTCTGATATTGAAGAACAATAAAATCAGTTGTTAATTTACGCATCAATTCTGCTTTTTAATCACAAGATCAGATTTTCCAAAACTCTATTTATTGAAAATAAAGTAAACCGGTTCGGATAAATGCAGCAGGCCCTACCCTGAGCAGTAATCTGTTCAGGCGAAGTTAATAGATATTCCCATATACGTCAGCCCATCCGCGGTTTTCCCGACAAAATGACGCCACCACAAATACTCCTGCCCGGAAGTACTGCAAACTAATCCCCCCCATCATCGCAGCAACTCAAGCAATGCCTCCTTGCGTCGCTTAGCCAGGGGTATCTGCGCCCCATTGGTCAGTTCAATGGTGGCTCCATCAACGGTTTTTATCTTTTTGATGGCATTCATATTGACCAGATGAGACTGGTGGGCCCGGAAGAAAGTATCATTTGACAAAAGGTCATCGTAGAATTTCAGGTTTTTGGAAGTCATGATTTTTTCACCTGAATGGAGATAAAAAGTAGAGTAATTGGCGTCTCCTTCTACATGGATGATTTGCTCAACGCAAATAAAATTCAAACCTTCAGCGGTAGAAAGCACAATCTTTTCAGTTTGTTTGGATTGCAATGATTCCGATAGTTGTGCAAGTTGTTGTTGAAAGGATTCGGAATAACCCAAGGCGCGAGTCTTTTCAACAGCAGCTACCAGCTCCATAGGCTCAATGGGCTTCAACAGGAAATCGATGGCATTGTACCGGAAGGCTTTTACCGCAAACTCGCTATGGGCCGTTGTGAAAATCAGTTGAAATTTCAGCGACTGCACCTGATCCAGCAATTCAAAACCGTCTTCTCTGCCAATGTGGATATCGAGAAAAACAAGGTCAGGATGTAGGGAAAGGATGCGCTGGATGCCTTCCTGAATGCTACTGGCCTCACCGACTACCGTTACTTCCTCGCAATAAAGGGCCAGCAGCGAGGTCAGAGAAGTTCTGGCGTGTTGTTCATCGTCAATGATGACGGCTTTTAGTGGGCTCATATCACCTCATTTTGAATTTTGATAAAAATGCAGACCTCCGTTCCTTCTATTTCTTCTTTTTCGTTTTTCAAGGTGGTTATTTTTACGGTTTTATCGAGATCTGCGCCAAGCAATTCGAGTCGTTTTTGGGTAATGGTCATCCCCATGGATTTGTGTCGGATATTTTTTTCATGGTCATCGTTTAGCCGATAGCCGAAACCATTGTCCTTTACACTTACCACGAGAAAATCCCCATTGGAATCAAATGTTATCCTTATGGTGCCGTGGCCTTCTTTTTTGGCCATGCCATGCACGACAGCGTTTTCAACGTAAGGTTGGATGAGCATGGGAGGAAACGCAATGTCTTGCCCCTGCAGCGATTCGGCAACGGTAACAGAATAGTCAAAGGAGTGCTCAAACCGCTGCCGCTCGAGGGCGAGGTAATTGTCGAGCAGGCTCAATTCTTCTTCCAGTGAAACCACCCCCTGCACAGAGGCCTGAAGGTTCGTCCGAACCAATTTCGCAAATCTGGCCAGATACTCCACCGCCTGCTTGCGGTCGTTTTGCAGGATAAAATTTTGAATGGAATTCAGGCTGTTGAAGATAAAATGAGGATTCATCTGGGCCTGCAGGGCAGAGCGCTCGAGTTCCGTGATTTGCTTTTGGATGCGGTTTTCGCGCCGCAGCTGATGGATCCGGTATTTGTAAAAACCGGTGCCGGAAGATAGAAAAGCCAATGCACCTAAGGCAATAAACCAGCCGGTAGCCCACCATGGTGGCCTGATTCGGAAGGGATAAACAGCACTTTCACTCCAATAACCGTCTTCATTCCGTGCCTGCACTTCAAAGGCGTATTTTCCCCAGGGCAACTGCGGGTAGTTGGCTGTTAGATTCTGGGTATAAGTCCAATCGTCTCCTGAACTAAGGCGGTAGCGGTAGGGAATTTTGCCATATTGCCGGTAATTGATGGCTAAGTAATGAAAAGCAAAATTGTTTTCCCTATACGAAAAAATGGGTTCCCGATCCGTAGCTGCTTCCGCGCCGTTGACGGTAAGATTTTCAAAAACGGGAGGAGGGGAAACCGGATTTTCGCTACGTTCGTGAAACCGGACCAAACCTCCGGCCGTGCACAACCATACCTGGCCTTTATAGGTTCTCACCTTGTAAATTTCATTGGAAGGCAGTCCATTGTGCACCGTAAATTGCCGGATGACGGGTTGCCGGGTTTCATCAAAAGTGATTTTATTAAGCCCATTTAATGTGGCCGCCCATAGAACACCTTTTTCATCAACATGTACATCCTCAATCATATCGGAGGTCAGTTCCCCTGCTCCTGAAATTTGCAAAATATCCTGGTCTTTCCAAAGAATAACCCCCCATCCCTTGGTACCTAATACCAGCCGTCCGTCGGGCATTTCATCAATATCTTCTATGCGGTTGTGGAAGGCCGGGTGATCAATATCTGGTGAGACAAATTCCTCCTCTATAAATTCAAATACCCCTCGGCTATTGCCAACCCAAATGCGGCCTGATGCGTCAGAATGAACTGCGAAGCATCGCACAATGCCGTTTTTAAAGGAATTATAAAGGATAGAATCATTTTTTACATCGATTAAATAAAGACCAAGATGATTGCACCCCAGCAGTTCTCCCCTGGCGTTGAACTGCAATTTTTCCATTTTTTTAGGGTCAGGTTTAAACAACTTCTTTGTTGATGTACTTCTTTCGCGGACAAAATTCCAGTGCCCGTTTTTCCAATAAGCGCCATTGCACCATAAAGCCTCATTATCAGGCTGGAAAAGCAAGTCGAAAATTTGAAAGCCTGAACGATTCAGAATGGTATTTTTAATCTGGTTTTGAAGCAAGTCTACCTCGAAAATGGCGCCGTTTTCACATCCGGCAAATAAGGTATTGTCATTTTTAAAAGCTACGGCACTGACAAAATCATCGGAAAATCCGAAGCGGGAATCGAAGGTCGTCAACTCCCAGTCACTGCAATAAAAAACGCCTCTTTGCTGCGTGGGTATCCAGACACCGCCTTTGGAATCCTTGTAAAAATTGCTGATGGACAAGCCATTCAGGAAAAGGTCATAGGTTCCATTTTTCAACGCATCCACGTTTCGGTAGCGCCGCAAGCCTTTGCCTGATTGCCCGCAAAGCCACAAGCCCTTTTCTTCGTCTTCGATGACTTCATTTGGAACAAAATCAAAAGGTATTGTCCACAAGACTTTTCCCTTTTGTAAGCAATACAAAATATTTTTGCGATAAATAAGCAGGTGCCCGGATGATAGCTGTTGTGCTGTAAAAAAGGCATCCCCTGTGAAAACCGCTGGAAGCTCTATCTGAAAGTTGTCAGTATCAGAAAGATACTCAATCTGAATGACCTTTTTACGCTCATAATAGACAGGCCATTGCTCGCGTCCTTCTCTGAGAATTTTACATGGCAAAATCTTCGGGGCATCTCCTGCTGCCAGGATCAGATTACTGAGGGGACGCTCCGAAGTAACCAGGCTATCCTTTCCAAATTTGTCGATGCTTAATATCCCCAACCGTTCTAAATCAAAATAGGCAGTCTCCTCCCCGGTTAAATAAACCAGGCCGGCATTCGTGAATCGCCCGCTGTATTGTTGTACTAAGTCGTTGTAGGGGTAAGGTAAGATCGTATCGCCTTCCAGTATAAAAGCTTCACCCGTCATGGTTCCAAACCAGATCCGCCCTTTGTTGTCTTCATAAATATCAAATACGACATTACTCATCAGGCCATTCCCCGCGCCAAAAGAGCGAAAGGTATAACCATCAAAGCGGCAGGCCCCGTTGTCGGTACCAAACCACATATATCCCTTGCTGTCTTCAAATGCCACATATACTTCAGAACTGGGCAGGCCATCCGCTGTACTGTAATTCCGGAAATAAGGCTGGGGGTTGCGCTGTGCAAAAACCATACAGCACGACAGGGAAAGAAAAAAGAGGACGATATGTTTAGGGATAGTCACTGGGAACAATCATTTAGCACTAGAGATTCATACCTGGCAGTAGGACTTACCGGGCATTGGGTTCTAATCTCAGGAGAGCTTTGGTCTAGGTACGTAAATATAGGCTAAATGTTTCAAAATCCAGACATCGTGGATTCCGGATTTTGGTTGTGGCCGGGCCAATTTACAGTAATAATGACCGAATTTATATTGGGGTAAAATCAAGGATAAGAAAAAAAGAAATTGCGGTAGACAGTTCTACTGCCCACTGAAGGACAAGTCAAACATCCATTTGTGATTGCGCATTGAGCATAAATTTCCACGAAATTCAAAAAACAAGACTTATGAGAACCTTACTCTTTACCCGAAAATTTTCTTTTCTATCTGTCCTTTTGTTGTTTCTCGGCTTTTTTAGCGCTGCAGGTCAATGCCCCGTCGGGGATGTTACCCTGACCACACAGGCAGAAGTGGATGCTTTTGCGGTGAGTTATCCGGGGTGTACTACTATTTCGGGCTATCTGACGATCGGGCCATCTACAAACATAAATAACCTGAATGCACTGGCTTCTCTGACTCAAATAAATCAAAGTCTAACCATTTATGACAATACCAACCTGACCGACATGTCAGGTCTCAGTGGTTTGACATCGGTTTACCGAAGTATCGTTGTTAACAACAATCCTTTGCTTTCAGATATCAATCTTGAAGCGGTCAGTGGGGCCATCATTGGGGATTTCTACGTAGAAAATAATGCAACATTGACGACGCTGGCAGCTCCCATTAATTTAATTAGTATTGGGAATTTTGCCTATATCCGGAACAACCCTAACCTGGCTGATTTAACCGGATTAGAAAACCTGACCACGATAGGCCGGGGCCTGGAAATCAGCAATACCCTGGAAGATGTGTTTCCAGATTTTTCCAGCCTGACCAGCGTTGGAGCCGGCATCAGCATCGGGAACAATCAGAATGTCATCAGCTTAAACTTCCAAAATGTAGGCGGGACATTTTACGACAGCTTCGTCATCCAAAATAACCCATCATTAACCAGTCTGGCCGCTCCAATAACCCTTACAGCAGTAACCAACAATATTTATATTATCAACAACCCCAATCTGGCTGATTTGACTGGCCTGGAAAGCCTGACCACCATCGGCAGAAGTTTGATTATAGACGGTGTCTTGGAAGATGTATTCCCGGATTTTTCCAACCTGACGATGGCAGGCGCTGGTATTGGGATCGGCAGTTGCCCTAATGTAACGAGTTTGAACTTCCAGAATGTCGGAGGGACTTTCTACAATAGCTTTGCTATACAAAACAATGCTTCGTTGACCACTCTGGCTGCCCCTGCTTACCTCACGGCAGTTGCCGACAATGTTTACATAATCGGCAATTCCAACCTGATCAATTTCACAGGCCTGGAAAATCTGACCACCATTGGCAGAAGTCTGGTGATCGCCAATACGCTGGAAGATGATTTTCCCGACTTCAATAATCTGACAAGTGTGGGTACTGCCATCACCATTTCAGACAACCTGAATGTCACCAGCCTGAACTTCCGGAATGTAAGTGGCTCCATGCAATTGGGTTTTGGAGTAGGTACAAACCCTGCGCTGCAAAGCCTGGCAGGACCTCTCAATCTCATAGCTGTCGGCACGGACATAACAATTATAGAAAATGCAAGCCTTACAAGTATAACGGGTTTTGAAAATGTAACTTCTGTAGGCCGGTACTTGTGGTTTGAAAAAATACCAGCAAGCAATTTTCCTGATTTCTCCAATCTAACGCATGTCGGCAGACGTATTTATTTTGTGTTGAATCCAAATGTAATGGAAATAAAGATTCCAAATGTGGCAGGAGAAATAGGCACAGGTTATACAGATGGCGCCATTCTTATTGGTCAAAATAATTCTTTATCCACGCTCGCAGCCCCGGGGCCGCTTGTATCTGTAACAGGCTCAATTGGAATTAGTTACCATCCCAGCCTGACTACTTTTACAGGCTTTGGCGGACTGACCAGCATTGGAAAAAACTTCCAGCTATATTACAACAACGCTCCTGCTTTTCCTGCGATGCTCAATTTAACTACCATTGGTAAAAATCTGGAAATTGTTGGCAACGCTCAAATTGAAAACCTGGACTGGCTGGCCAATCTCGTTTCCATTGGTGACGAATTGGGCATTCAGAACAATCCCTTACTCAGTAATTGTACCATCAGTGCCGTTTGTGATTTTTTGACCGGGACAGGCGGCAGGACTGTAATTGGCAACACCGGCTGCTGCCAGAATGAGCCCGTCCTTACCAACGCCTGCAACAACGTCGGCTCCGGTACCGGAGAGGTCTGCGATGGCATCGACAACAACTGCGACGGACAAATCGACGAAGGTTTCGACCCTGACCAGGACGGTTATGCCGATTGTTTCGACAACTGCCCTCTTGCCAGCAATGAAGATCAGCTCGATAGTGATGAAGACGGTGTCGGGAATGCCTGCGACGGCTGTCCCTACGACCCATTGAAAACCGAACCCGGCGAGTGCGGTTGCGGCCAACCTGACCCCGGCCCCGGCGACCTTCCCTGTGACTGGGTTTCCCCCAACAGCAGCCAAAGCTGCTCGGGCGAATGGAGTTACAACAAGGACCTGGGCGTTTTTGATGGCACTGCAGTGAATTGTTTTTATGCCAGCCCTTTCAACTACGATGAAGTTTCTTTTGCAGGAATCAATCTGTGCGGCGACGGCTCCATCACTGCTCAGGTACTTCAGGTTTCAGGAACGACACTGGGATGGGCTGGCGTCATTATGGAAGAAACCAATGCGGCAGATGCGAAGAAGGTGCAGTTGATGACCAATATGAATTTCTATACCCGGCGCGAAATCCGCTATGTGACGGGTGGAAACGCTTACCCGCAGCAATTCCCGAGCAATGCCCGCCGGTGGTTGCGGCTGGTGAGAAATGGTAGCCAATTTTCAGGCTATACTTCGCTGGATGGCATCAATTGGTATTATACCATGTCGGCAATGATTGACATGAATAGCTGTATAAAAGTAGGACTGGTAATCACAAATTATCACCCTGTCAGCACGGTAGAAGCTTCGTTTACCAACGTGACCATTACCGGCAACGAAAACGAAAACCTGGTATCGGCGCCACAAGAAAGCCCTTTCACGGCGTCGGCGCCTGAGCCTTTCCATGTTTTTCCCAACCCCACCACCGGTGAATTAAATCTGGAACTCTCCTCTTATTCAGGCAAGGCCATTCGCATTGAAGTGTACAGCCTGCAAGGACAACTGCTTCAATCAACCGACCTTCAGGAAGCTCCGGTTGTCGAACAACTGGATCTGTCGACCTACCCATCCAGCTTGTACCTGGTGAGGGTAAGTTCAGCCGGCCAGGCAGACGCCGTAAAGCGGGTGGCGATACGGGGAGAAGATTAATGATGATTTATTTTCGTCATAAGAGCTTGTTCGGGAATTTTAATTAACTACGGTTGAGAGATTCCCGAACATGCTCTAAATGTCAGAATATTCCGTTGGATAAATAAAATAAATGGTGTTTTTCGATACATTGTTCATGTATTGGGGGTCTGCTATCAGTTTTTTCCATTCTGCCGAATTCACAAATTCATTCCAGTGCGCATCCCTTGAAGTTTTGTTTTCAAATGTCGTCATGTACATCAGGTTGGGCATATGGCTGCCCGAAATGACTTCCCCATAAAACACGGCATTAAAACCAAGTTTTGAAAATAATTTCACTTCGCCTCCCTCATTGAACATTTTAACCTTGTTTTGAAATATTTTTTCGGTATGCCCTTCATAGCTGCGTAATTCGTAAATTCTTTCGCTTTTAGGCCCATTTAGTTTCGGAAGCTCAAGGTTTGGGGCATCTGAAAATGCCTCTAAAAGAATGATTTCAATGCGCGAATAAGGTGGATTCTTGTATTCTGCATCAATATAATCTTTACCAGCTGCTAGATAAGCCGCATCTTCATTGAGTTTTTTAGGAATGCTCAATAGTTGGTTCATGTTTTTGACGGGCGTCAAAACATAAATCAACTTGCCAAAAGATACCGTATCTTCCACAACAGGTTTGAACACCCCAATCGTTTTTATACCCATTCTGTGCATCCCTGGGATATAGGCATCTTTAAGATAGCGCTCCAAACGCATTTCTTGTTCTTTGCTATTGACAGTGTAAATTTTGATTTGATAAAATGCTCTCCTGGATGGGTTGACAAAAGCAGTAAGCCCAATCAGCATCAAAAGTAAAATCCTGAAAGCCATTGTTATCTGTTTTAAATCGGTGAAGATGTAAATTAATGTAGACAATAAACCTGTTGGGACAAACCCAACTCAAGGTATCTATTCTGATCGTTATTTCTTTTCAATTGGCAAGAATTATATTTCCCCGCAACCCCAAACATCAAACCCGCCGCAGATTACCGACAGCAGCGCACTTAGAGCACGTTCGGGAATTCATAACTGAACGACGAGTAGCCATCGTGGTATAAATAAATCCGACCACGCCCTCACGGCTCCAGCAACTCCATCAGCGCATCCGGACTAAACCGCTCAAACTTGATCTGGAAACTGATCCGCGTCCAGTAATTGCCTCGTTCTGAAAAGCGGTCGCGGATGTTGCCGGAATTCAGGAGCGGGAAATAGATGCCTAAAGTATTGTTGAACAGCTCCAGCGCAAACCCGCCGCTCCACAGCACCTGCTCTTTCAAGGTTGCATTGCTGCCGGTGGGCATGGCATTGTCGAAGTAGCCAATGTCGAAGTAGGCTTTCAGGGGCAAGCGGAGCGGTAACTTCAGGGGAAGGTCCGCTTTCAGGTTCATGGCAAGGATAAAATTGTTGCTGCGCCCCAGGTTAAAGCTGTTTTCGATCACCGTTTTGAAGCCCCCGTCGCGGATGTTGATCTGTTGTGAAAAAAAGCCCCGGTCTTCGCTGCGCGCAAAGTACAGGTCGTCGAAGCGGTAATCATTGGGGCCTCTGGATACAAGGTTAAATGCACCGGGATAAATGGCGCCGCTGTTCCGGTGGGTATTGTCCAGAAAGCCGCCGGCAAAAAGCCGCATGGACACGCGTTTGCCACGTTGGTAAGTATAGGCGCCCTGCCAGCTCGCAGAAGCTTTCAGGTAGTGTTGCTGCCTGCCAAAAAAATCCTGATAAGCCTGATACTCCAAAGCGAACTGACTCGCTGCAGGTGTAATCGGATGCCGGCGCTCCATGGAAAAAAGCAATTCGTGAATCCGGGTCTGGTTGTTCCGTTTACCGGAAAAATCTCCCGATTCAAAAACAGGGGATTCCGTATCTAAAAAAATGCTGCGCCATTGCAGGCTACGGCGACGGTCTTCGGTATGATTTTTTCGCCATTCATACCGCAAATAAGGCACAATGCGCGTATACGCCAGCCGGTAATCGAGGCGGTCATTGTCGTCGAAATGGTACCGCCTGGCATCCGCGCCGATGAAAAGTTGCTGAGGTTTGCTGCCTTTTGGCAACATCCGGATCCTGAAATTGGCAAAACCGCTCAGGGACTGGCTGACGCTGGCATACAGAGGCGCAAGGGCAAACTCGAATGGCTGCTCCGGAATGCCGTAATTGTGCAGAATCAGGCCTGCCATCCAGTGGTCGTATTGGTTCCAGCCAATGGCCGGCAACCAGTTCAGATCGGTACGTTCGTCGTTTTCCAGCCCTGTTAAAAAGCCCAGACGCAGTGGTTCCATCTTTTTAAAAGCGCCGCTGGTGCGGATGTGGTTGTTGCGCCGATTCCATTCCGGCATCCTGCGCTCCGCATCCAAAGTAATCCGGTCGTAGTCGCCTTTCGGAAAAGACAATTCCTGCAAACCTTCAAAGCCTTCGTACCATTGCCCTGAAACCGGCTGATCGCCTTTCAGTCCCGACAAACGAAATGGTGCCTCCACCGATCCTTTGTTGACTACCCGAAGGATGTAGTCGGTTTCGGTTTCGTTCAGGCCAAGAATGGCGTAATCCGTTTTTTGGGTAGAATAAAGCCAGCCGTCAAAAAACCAGTCTAAGTTTTTCCCGGTAAACGTTTCCATGTGACGGCGCAGGTCTTCAGGTTGCGGGTGTTTAAACTTCCAGTCCTCATAATACCCGCGCATCATGGCATCAAATGTGTCCTGTCCGAGGTAGTTTTCCAAAAATGCAAATGCAGCAGCCGGGCTCGCATAAGCGCCCAGGTAATAATTAATGAGGCCAAAATCGTCAGAACTCGTAGCGGGAGCTTGTTCCATTCCCCGGCGGACCTGGTGCAGATAGGCCAGTTCCCAAAGATTCATTTTCGAACCCCGGATCAAAAATCCCTGTACAATACTCAACTTTGCCGGAGCATAATGCTGCGCCATATAACGCTGCTCGTAATAGGAGTTGATGCCTTCGTCCATCCACGCAAAATCGCGTTCATTGGTAGCCAGTATACCATAAAACCAGTTGTGCCCGACTTCGTGCGTAATCACTTCGTCCAGTGATCCGGCATCGCCCGACAAACTGATGATCGTAATCATCGGGTATTCCATGCCGCCGCCTGCGCTCAGGGCACTTTGGATGGCCGTAACCTGAGGCCAGGGGTATTCGCCAACCGCTTCTGAATAAAAAGCCAACGAGCGGTTTACATAACCCAGCGCATTTTTCCACAAATGCGCTTCGATATTCGTAAAAGCCGTCCAGGTTTTGACGTTTTTGCCCGATGCCAGCGTCACGCTGCCAGATTGTACATGAAAACGTTTATCGGCAAACCAAGCGAAATCGTGCACATTTTCTGCCCGAAAGCGAATCGTTTTTTGTTGCGCAGAAGATGGAATCAGCGTATCTTTAAGGGCCTGCAACACACTGTCTGGCGTATTGGCCAGCCAGGCGCTGGTTTCCACGACTTTTTGTTCCAGAAAGGTTCGTTCGCTCTCCGTTTCCAGTTCACCCGTCGCCATTACCACATAATTATCCGGCAGCGTGAGCTCCACTTCAAAAGACCCGAATTCAGAATAAAACTCCCCCATGTCCAGATACGGCATGGCGTGCCAGCCTTCCTGGTCATAAACGGCGGGTTTGGGATACCATTGGGTCATCTGGTAGGACTGCCCCACGTGGCCCAGACGGGAAAAAGAGGCCGGAATTTTTACGGCAAAAGGCGTTTCAATTTGAACGCGCTGGCCGGGCGCCAAAGGTTTGGCGAGTTTCAAAACGGCAATATCGGCATGCTCGGGGTCCAGGGCCCAGTTCAGGGCTTTGCCGGCTACCCGGAAATCCAATCCGGTGATGTTGCCCGCGTCCGCTTCTTTTGAAAAATAAAACCGGGTGCTGCCCGTGCGCAATTCCTGTCTGGCATAAGCCGTATTGCGATCCCGGAAAGCATTCGGCCAGAGGTGAAACCAAAGCTCGTGCAAAGTATCCGGGCTGTGGTTAAGGTAGTCCAAAGCCAGGGTTGCACTGAGCACATGAGCCGCATCATCAAGTGTCGCGACGATGCGGTAGTGTACCTCCTGTTGAAACAAGGGTTGCTGAGCCTGGCCGGTTAATGCGGCGCAGCAAATCAGGATTGTAAAGAAAAGGCGAAGCATAGACTGTGAATTATGGGCGCCTGACCTGATCTGCAGTCAGACACGAAACAAAGCGAAGATAGCACAATAAGACGCACCTGCAATAAACCCAAATTCACCAGACATCCCGTTTTTTCAACCGAGTATAAACCGCAACTGATCGCTCCTTTTCAGACGCCTTATTTTTGAAGGAAAGCGCTTCGCGTAACATTTCACATCATTCCTATCACCAATATTCATACAACATGAAAAAGCATTTCATCCTGGCAACAGTTGCCACAGCAAGCTTCCTGATTACAGGTTGTAAGAAAGAAAACACCACGCCCGAGCCCAAAGTCATCGAAGCGGCGGGGAACATTCTGTCGGCCATTAATGAATATAAAGCCCTGCTGGGCGCCGATAATGGCGGAGACCCGGGCACCAAAGGCGTCACAGGGTTTCGGGAAATCAACTGGGATGGCCTCACAGATGCTGAATCAGCTCCTAATTTATATCCCTCAGACCTGTTCAACAGCCCCGCAGCGCCCCGCGCGCGCGGTATTGTAATCAGCACTCCCGGCACCGGACTTATGGTGAGTGCCGACAGCAACAATCCTACCGGAACCCCGCCTTCTTTTGGCAACATCAATCCGACCTACACGGCAATATTCCCTCCATACAGTGCAGAAAGATTATTTTCGCCGGTAGGCAGCAACATCGCCGACATCCGTTTTTATGTACCGGGTACAAACACCAAAGCGGTGGTTCGCGGTTTCGGAGCCGTCTATGTGGACGTTGATCGCCTGGAAAACGCCGCTTTTGAATATTTTGACATCAACGACAAGTCTCTGGGCGTTTACGGAACCCCGGCACTGAACGAAGGGCATGTATTTTTGGGCGTGCTTTTTGACAAGGCCATCGTTCACCGGGTTCGCGTTGAATACGGCAATTCGCCTCTGGGACCCAATGAAAGCAGTACCGTAGACGTATCTGTGATGGATAATTTTATTTACGGAGAGCCGCAGGAGGCTCAGTAGGATTTTCGCTTTTTTTAAATGACACGAACCATGCAAAACAAAACCTTATTTATCTGTTTGATGCTGTTACTTACCGGTGCCCTTGCCAATGCGCAGGAAAATACCACATTCCCGGCTTCCTGGACGGGTACCTGGTCCGGTGACCTCCTCATTTGCAACGCCAGTGGTATTAAACAAACGGTGTCCATGGAAGTCACCATCCGCCCGGTGCCCAACAGCGCAAATTATGACTGGATCACGGTCTACAACAAGGACACCCTTGCCGGAAAGCGGCCTTATACCCTGTTGACCAAAGATGCTGAAGCAGGTCATTACGCCATCGATGAAAACAACAACATTGTACTGGATGCTTTTCTTCTGGGAGGGAAACTGTTCAACAGCTTTGAAGTACAGGGACAGTTGCTCCTTTGCACTTATGAGATGCAGGGACAAAGCCTTGTTTTTGAAGTGGTAGCCGGTCCGGCCGAACCCATAGCGACAAGTGGAGGGGGTAAATCGGGCGAAGAAGAAATCCCGGAAGTGCGGTCATTTAAGGTCGGTGTGCTACAGCGGGCAATTCTAAAAAAGGGGGATTCTTCATCCCCCTGAAAAAGGCCAATTTGCCTAATCTTTAAAAAAACCGGGGTTTATTAGAAGCGAGAAAAGAAAAAAAGAAAAAAATTATCGATTTTGTAATTGTATTTTTTACAATAACCCTTATATTTGCATTATCAATTGACAACAGTACACGGGCTAATGCCCGCGAAAAGACATAATTTGGTTTTATTTGGTTAGGGCTGAGGTAGTGCTATTTAGCGCTGCCTCTTTTTTTTGTCAAAAAACCAGGGTTGGGAAACGCAAGGGGTTATCAGATAAACCCCTGATTATCAAAATATAAAGCCGCCATCCATCTTTCACTTTTATGCCAGCACTCCAAAAACAGGCAGCTCCTCCACCTGGCTAAACGCTTCAACAGGAAACATTGCCCATCAGGAGCAACTCCGGTTCAGGCCGGGTCTGAACAAGGGCCGGCATGATAAAAATAGAGGGGAGGAAAGGTAGGGAACCGTTCTTTTTTGCCGGTTCAAAGGCAAAAGAAGGCCTGTTTTTGAAAAAATTTAAAGAAAATGGAGAAAAGCTGGCTACTTTTTGAGACGCTTGCTGTTTTCTATCGTCTTTAACAGGTTGAGGCTTTTTTCTGAAGTACGAATCGAGGTAGGCTGCAGCCAGAAGGGAAGGTAAGTAATAACGCGTTTGCTTAGGCAACAGCATTTTTATCTCGTGGTAGTTCCGGCAGTTCATTCTTTTTATGGCTTTTTTCACTTTCCCGGAGCCACAATTGTAGGCAGCAAGCGCCAGCGTCCAATCGCCAAACTCGTAATAGAGGTCCTGCAAAAAATTCAGGGCCGCTTCGGTTGCGCGCTCCGGATCCAGACGTTCATCTTTGTGCTCAGATACTTCGAGGCCATAATTCCTTGCGGTATTGGGCATCAATTGCCAAAGCCCGGCCGCGCCCTGAGGTGACACAACTGAAGTGGAAAGCCTGGACTCTGCTACCGGGATGTATTTCAGAAAATCAGGCATTCGTTTAGCCTTCAGTATTTGTTCTATTTTGGGGAAATAGCAGTTCATTTGCTTCAATAAGCGACGAGCGCCAGGCTTTACCGGTTGAACATAATCTTTAATTTTCAGAATGGCGACTGATTCGTATTCTCTTAAGCGGAAAGGCATATCCAATTGGGTGATGCGGCTCTTTGTTTCAGAATCAGCATGTGTTTCGACCGGGCACAGAATAGCCAGGAGGCACAGGATGAAGCATCCTGAGAGGTTCAGTAAATTCATGGGAATTCAGTTTTGTTTTGCCAATAGCGCCTTTTGCAGGAACCCGGATCCTAAAAACCTAAATACAGCAATGGAATACAGCACCGTGCAAACAGTGCATAGGATGAGAAACCAGCAAAATAGCGGATGAAAGTTTTGGCAGGTAGTGTAGCATTCTCAAATACAGTCCCAAAAATATCAAAATTTTGTTTTTTTGCAAAATAATGATTAAGCAAAACAGCTTTTTTAAAATAAAAAATTACGAAAAATATAAAAAATACACATGCGACAAGGGTTTGCGTATCTTTGGGGGGCCAGATGAAACCCGGCTTTTGGCAACACATCCTGATGATGATGCGTTTCATTTTAACAAAACAGGAAAACCGGGTTAATATTAAAAAGCCAATCATCGTGCGATACCATCCGGCACTTTTATTACTGTTTGCAGCAATTTGCTATGTCCCAGTAATCACCCGGGCACAAGCGCCCAGGTGGGAAACGGGCGTATTAATGGGCGGGGCTTTTTATTCCGGCGACATTTCGGCTTCCTCATTTCCATACCTGCCTGAAACCCGCTTTTCAGGGGGATTTTTTTTCCGGCGCTACTTTACTTCTCAATGGTCTGTTCGCGTTTCCGGGATGTTCGGAAAGCTGTCCAACAAAGACCTGAATTACGACAGCCCGATCTGGCGCAAAGAACGCGCATTCAGTTTTACAACCCAATACATTGAAGGCGCTTTGATGGCGGAATGGTCTCCCTGGGCCATTGAAGGAAACAACAGCAAAGTTCTGCCTTACCTGTTTGCCGGCGGCGGTATATTATTCTACGACCCAAGACCTGTTTTTGACCGCTGCAAACTGGAAAATCTTGCAGAAGGCATTGCTGCCGATAAATTAGCACTACGCTCTGAAACCCAATTTGTATTGCCCCTTGGTGGAGGCATCCGCTGGCAACTTGCCCCAAAGTGGTACCTCGGCGCCGAAGCAGGCATCCGGCTTCCTTTTACCGACCGGCTTGATGGCATCAGTTATGCTGCCAATCCTTCCAACAACGATGGTTATGCCTTTGGCGGGCTCATTCTCGGGATTCGGCTGGGGCGCGAAAGTGTCAAGATGGCATTGGGATACAAACGGAAATTAAAGGTAAAATTACCGGATGCAGATGGCGACGGTGTGGCGGATGAAGATGACGAGTGCCCGGATCTGATTGGCCTGTCGCGGTACAGCGGCTGCCCCGACACCGATGCCGACGGCATTCCCGACGCTTACGACCGTTGCCCCAATGAAGCAGGATTAGCCACACGCGGCGGCTGTCCTTTCCCCGATAGCGATCACGATGGCGTAGAAGACGCACTGGACCTTTGCCCCGATTTTCCGGGAACAGCAGCGTATAAAGGATGCTCGGAAGACATGGACCGTGATGGCGACGGTGTTCCGGACTATAAAGACCGTTGTCTGAATGAATTTGGCGTTATCGTCCTCAAAGGATGCCCCGATTCGGACAACGATGGCATTGCCGACCTTGACGACGCCTGCCCCCTGATTTTTGGAGCTTATGTCAACAAAGGCTGCCCCCTGGAACTGAGTACGGAACAGGAAGTTGCCTGGATTTCTGAGCGCGACCTGCTGTTTGAAGAAGGAAGCTCAACCCTTTCCGACCCTGGCATTTTGGACCAGATAGCCCTTTTCCTCATCAAAAATCCTGATTACCATTTGTTGCTGGAAGGTCATGCAGACCCCGGAGAAACCAGCGCGATGCGCATTTCCCAAAACAGGGCTGAGGCCTGCATGCGCTATCTGGAGGTACAAGGAGTTCCCATCAATCGGCTAAAAGCAAAGGGCTATGGCGCAACAGTGCTTCCTCCTGCTGATGCCTCAGGCAAAGTACCCGCAAACAGAAAAGTAAAATTTGTTTTGCACAACAGGGGTTAGGATTACAGCCATTACCCGGAGAGTAGCTTCTTATAAGCCGCTTCGGTATCGGCGTCCCGGAAGATGGCGTCAGTATGAACCTCAACCCGATAAACATGTTGCCGGTTCTTTTGTACCAAAGGCTTACAACCTTCTTTAAAATCCAGGGCCAGGATGCTATTTTTATAGGCGGCAGAAAAAACCACAGGGTTTCCCGGTGTGTTCTCGTAAACCGGCTGTATTATTGTATATTCATCTGTTTCCTTTTTTTCATAAAAGACCTCAATCAGGTTGCGATAAGTTGCCGACTCGATCAGGGGCATATCGGACAAACAAATCATAAACCCTTCCGTATCGACGCGAGCTGCCTTTACCCCGGCCTGAATGGAAGTCGTCATACCGGCCTCATAATCAGGATTGAAGACCGTTCGAACAGGATATGGCGCAAGCAGTGGACTGATTTGTGTTGCTTCGTGCCCCAAAACGATCACCATATCCCCCGCTTCTGAAGCGGGGATTTGCCTGAGGGTCGACTCCAGAATCGTACTGCCCCGAAAAGGCAGGAGGAGTTTATTGACATTCCCCATCCGGCGCGACATGCCGGCGGCCAATACGATCACGGTAAGCATTTGATCCGATTATGAATACGTACGAGTATGAATATTGAACTGGTCATTCTGTTTTTTATTATTGCCGCCATATACGCTTCAGCAGGATTTGGCGGCGGTTCCAGTTACCTCGCAGCTATGGCTGTATTCGGACTGGCGATGGAAACCCTCCGGCCAACGGCATTGCTCTGTAACATTGTCGTCGTAGCCGGAGGCAGCTGGCTTTTTTGGAAAAAAGGTTTTCTTGATCTTCGAAAAATCATCTTCATCTGCCTGGCTTCTGTTCCCATGGCTTTTTTGGGCGGCCTTACCCCGCTAAAGGAAAAAACATTTTTCATCCTCCTTGGCAGCAGCCTTGTTATTTCAGCAATCCTCATGATCTTTCAAAAAACGAACACTCATGAAGATTCGGTTTCTGTCATAAAAAACCCGGATTGGCTCCCCCCTGCATTGGGTGGCGGCATTGGTTATCTTTCAGGAGTCGTTGGCATCGGCGGGGGCATCTTTCTTTCCCCCCTGCTGCATTTGATCCGTTGGGATACCCCAAAACGCATTGCCGCTACGGCCAGTTTTTTCATTTTGGTCAATTCGATTTTTGGTCTGGCCGGACAATTTTTGAGCGGCCGGTTTCAATTTGACCCGGCATTGGTGTTTCCACTGGTCATTGCCGTGTTGCTTGGCGGCCAGTTGGGCAGCCGGCTGAATGTACTCGTGTTCCTACAGACGCACGTGCGCTGGGTGACGGCCATTTTGGTATTGTATGCCGGGGCAAATATTCTTTGGAAAAACCTGGGTTAATTGGTGTCTGGGCTTTACCTGCCGGCAAGGCAGGCAGGTAAAGCCCAGACACAGACCAAATAGACAGGCATTATTTACAAAGATCTAAAGAACCGGCTGGCGTCATTTATCGCATCTGCAAGCAAGTCCACCTCCGCGGTTGTATTGTAAATGCTGAAAGAGGCGCGGACCGTGCCCGGAATTTCCAGAATGTCCATCAACGGTTGGGTGCAATGATGCCCTGCCCGGACGCAAATTTGGTGTTGATCCAAAAAAGTGGCCAGATCGTGGGGATGAATGTCGCCCAGTAAGAAGGATAAAATACCGGATTTTTGAGGGGCTTGTCCAATAATTCTTAAGTCTTTGATGGTTTGAAGCCGGGCTGTAGCCTGCTCCAGTAATTGCTGTACATGCTGGTCTATGGTCTGGCAACCAATGCGCTGGAGCCAGTCAACCGCTGCGCCAAGACCGGCAACTCCGGCAATATTGGGTGTGCCGGGTTCAAATTTCTGTGGAGAAGGAGCGTAGCTGGTTTGTTCAAAAGACACCTGCCGGATCATCCCTCCTCCAAAAGTGGCAGGTGGCATGGCTTCCAACAAGGATTCTTTGCCATACAAAACGCCAGTTCCGGTTGGTCCGAACATTTTATGCCCTGAAAAGACCAGAAAATCTGCATCCAGTGCCTGAACATCGGGTTGATGTGTTGCCACGCTTTGTGCGGCATCTACCAAAACGGCGGCGTTATGCCGGTGGGCTAAAGCGATGATTTCTGCTACCGGGTTTAGCGTCCCCAGGGTATTTGAAACATGGGTTATGGCAACGAGTTTGATTCGTCCATTTTCTGTTTCCAGTTGTTGTTTATAAAATTCCAGGTCCAGGGCCCCGTCTGAAGTGATGGGGACGACCAGCAAACGGGCGCGTTTTTGCAAACAAAGCTGCTGCCAGGGAATCAGATTGGCGTGGTGCTCCATGGCACTGATGAGCACGGCATCGCCTTCCGATAACTGGGAAGCGGCAAAACTTTGAGCAACGAGGTTGATCCCGGAGGTTGTACCTCCGGTAAATACTATTTCCCGAATGCTGCGGGCATTTAGAAAAGCGCGGACTTTTTCGCGGGTAGCCTCGTAAATGTCTGTGGCTTCTGCAGCCAGGCGATAAGCTCCCCTATGAGCATTGGCATTGTGGGTCTCGTAAAACGATTGCATGGCAGCCAGCACCGATCCGGGCTTTTGCGTTGTGGCAGCATTGTCAAAATAGACCAACCCGGGGCGATGCCGGAATATGGGGAACTCTTGCCTGACTGTTTCCGGATCCATCGGAATTTTTTTAGATAAAGCAAAAATCAATAAAAACCGGCTTATCCGATCATCTTTACAACATTAAAAAATCGAAAGGGTTATCTTTGTTAATCAGGGCTCATGCCAATTCAAAGCAACATGCACACCGTTTCTCAAGCAGAAAAAATCATTTTCGACCATATCCTGAATCTGGGATGGGAAGAAGTCAGCCTGAACGAATCGCTGGGGCGCATCCTTTGGGAAGACCTCACGGCCGATCGCGATTTCCCTCCCTTTGACCGGGTTACCATGGACGGCATTGCCATCCGGTATGCTTCATTTGAACAAGGTCAGCGCAGTTTCCATATTGAGGGCGTTCAGGCAGCCGGCTCAGCACAACTAAGTCTTACAAATCCTGCAAATTGCCTGGAGGTAATGACCGGCGCTATGCTTCCCGAAGGCGCCGACACCGTTATTCCTTATGAGAACCTGAAAATTGAAAGCGGGGCGGCAATGATCCAATCTGAGCCGGTTAAATTTCGGCAGAACATTCATTTTCAGGGCATTGACCGCAAGGCAAACGACGCCATCGTTCCAAAAGGCAAAAAAATCGGCCCGGCAGAAATTGCGACTGCGGCGACTGTCGGGAAATCCCGCATCCGGGTAGCGCGACTGCCGCGAACGGCCATCATTTCTACCGGCGATGAGTTGGTAGGCGTCGATCAGACCCCGCTACCCCATCAAATCAGAGCTTCGAATGTATTTGCAATCCATGCTTTACTGCAGGATCAATTTCAGCTCAACAGCCGGCAGTTCCATTTTCCCGACGACCGGGAAGCCATTGAGCAAGGGTTGGCAGAAATTTTCAATTCATTCGATCTGATAATCCTGAGCGGTGCTGTTTCAGCCGGAAAATATGATTTTGTACCGCAGATTTTGCAAAACCTCGGCGTGGAAAAATGTTTTCACAAAGTATCGCAACGTCCCGGAAAACCCTTCTGGTTTGGGCAATTGCCCGGACGAGCAGTCATTTTCGCTTTTCCCGGCAACCCGGTTTCTGCATTCATGTGCGCCTGCCGCTACCTTGTGCCGTTTTTGAGGCAAAGTTCAGACCAAAACCCGTGCCCTCCTGAATGGGCAATGCTGATGGAGAAGGTCGTTTTCAACCCCGTATTAACTTATTTCCTGCCCGTACGCCTGATATCAGGCTCAGATGGAATACTCCAGGCTTATCCTTTGCCTGGTCAGGGGTCCGGCGATTTAGCTAATCTGAATGATGCAGACGGCTTTTTAGAACTTCCGCTCGAACAAGATGTTTTTCTACCAGGCTCTGTATTTCTTCTTCACCGCTACCGGTACTAAACTACCTGAACATGCTCTACGACAACCATGGTCGCCTCATCAACTACGTCCGGCTCGCGATTACGGACCGGTGCAACCTGCGCTGCTTTTACTGCATGCCGGAAGAGGGGATTAAGTTTTTGCCCCGACAGGAGCTTTTGAGCTACGAAGAAATGGAGCGCATCATCAGGGTATTGTCTGAATTGGGCGTGGACAAAGTGCGCATCACCGGCGGAGAGCCTTTTGTGCGTAAAGATTTGATGAAATTTCTGACGCGAATTGCTGCACTGGATGGCATCAAAAAAATAGCCCTGACTACGAATGGTGTGCTGACTGCGCCCCATGTGAAACACTTCAAAAGTCTGAAAATCACTTCTGTAAACCTAAGCCTGGACAGCCTTGATCCGGTGCGTTTTTTTGAAGTTACCCGGCGGGATGAATTTCCGGCGGTGATGAAAACACTGGACGAATTGCTCCAGCACGACATTGACGTCAAAATCAACAGCGTGGTGATGCAGGGGCAGAATGAGCAGGACATCCTGCCTTTGGTGGAAATGACCCGTCGTCTGCCGGTCAGTGTCCGCTTCATTGAAGAAATGCCGTTTAACGGCTCGGGGCAACATTATCAGGAATGGGTTTGGAATTACAAACGCATCGTAGCCCACATCCGGGAACAATATCCCACACTGCACAAAATCCCGGATCCACCCCACTCTACTTCCAGTAATTATGCCATTGAAGGCCACCTGGGCACCGTCGGGATCATTGCTGCTTATAGCCGTACCTTTTGCGGAACCTGTAACCGCATCCGCCTTACGCCGCAAGGACTGCTTAAGACCTGCCTGTATGATTCCGGGGTTTTTAACGTGCGCGACATCCTGCGCAATGGCGCCAATGATGCAGAGCTTGCAGCTTTGTTTCAGGATGCCATCAGCCACCGGTTCAAAGACGGACATGAGGCAGAAGCCAACCGGTTTTTAAATGGGCCGGTTTCAGAAAGTATGGCGACCATAGGAGGATGATTCTAAGATGACACCTTTCATAGTCTAAGGTGACACCTTTCTCGAAGACCGGCTGTTGACCGCATTGACTTCATCAGTGCGTTTCGCGAAAAGGTAACACCTCTTAAAGAGGTATCACCCTGGGGTATGTGTCCGGATAAAATCACTCAAAGCTTTCCAAGATAAAGTGGCACATTTGTCCCGCCCCGGAAAATTTTTGGCAACCGTAAAAGCAATGGTTTCAGGATCATTGGCCACAGCCTCATTATCCGGATCCGGGCCTGCAGAGACAGCGCTGAGAAACTGCTCCAATATTCCGGAAACTACCTCCAGCGATTGCCCCTGAATTTTCTTCACCAGAACCGAAGAAGAAGCTTTCGACACCGCACAGCCATAGCCGGAAAAAGTAGCTTTTGCAAGCACGCCATGCTCAAAATCCAGAAAAAGCTTGAATTTATCGCCACAAAGCGGGTTATAAGCCTCTACGACAACACTGGCATCAGGTCGGCTTTCAAAAAATTGCGGCGCTTTGTTGTGTTCGGCAATGACCCCCTCATAGAGTTTGGCAAGGTTTTCCTCCATACTAAAGATGCTGGTTTTTTACGGCAACGATCTGCGCCATGATGCTGAGTGCAATTTCCTGGGCTGACCGCGATTTGATCGGTAAGCCGACCGGAGCGTGTATGCGCTTAAAATCCTCTTCCGAAAAACCGGCGCTCAGAATGCGTTGGCGACGCTTTTCGTTGGACGCTTTGCTCGACAAGGCTCCAATATACGCCACGCGCGATCGCAGCAACAGGTGCAGCGCCTGGTCGTCAATTTTCGGGTCGTGCGCCATCACAACGGCAAAAGTATATTCATCGAGCGGGTAATCGGGCAGTACTTCCGCTGGATAGTCTTTAAAGATGTGGTCCGGAGCAGTTGTAAAATGTGTGTTTTGGGCAAAAACAGCCCGAGGATCAATGACAATCGTCTCAAAACCAAAATAATGCGCCAAATGAACCAATTCCGCAGAGGCATGCGCCGCTCCGATAACAAAGAGTTGCAGCTTGCGTGCAAAAACCCTCAGAAACCAGCTGGCATCACCTTCCGTAACGATCTGACTTTTGCGTTCCCGCCAGGCGCGTAACGCATGTTCTTTCAATTCCGGAGACATGGTTGACGGGGCATCGGCATCTTCGGGTTGCAGCAGGGCATAAGCATGTGCTCCGCCATCAATACGCGTAGCCCAAACACAGCTTTTGTTTTCTGCCAGACAACGGCGGAGCGTTTGCCAAAACCCGGCATCCGCACACCCTGGAAATTGCTCTAAAAACACCTCTATGGTGCCGCCACAGGTAAGGCCCACCGACCAAGCGTCATCGTCACTGACGCCAAACTTGAGTTGTCTTCCGGATTCACCAGCCGTTGTTGCTTCCGATTCACGGAGCAGTGTCCCTTCGACGCAGCCCCCGGAAACTGAGCCGAGCATTTCCATGGCGGGTCCCACAAACATAGTGGTTCCAACCGGCCGGGGGGCGCTGCCCCAGGTGTTGATGACGGTCACAGCGCTGAAGGGTTTCCCTTCTTCCAGCCAACGATCTATTTCTTGCAGATATTCACGCATGCCAGCAAAGTTTGCAATTGATGTGAATGATATTTGATATCAGGGATGTGCGGCGACCCAGGTTTCTCCGTCTTCAAAAACTTCTTTTTTCCAGATCGGCACCGTTTTTTTCAGGGTATCAATACAAAATTGACAGGCTTCGAAAGCAGCCCCCCGGTGTGCGGCGCTCACTGCAATGACAACAGGAATGTCTCCAATTTCCAGCACCCCAGTTCGATGATGGATCGCAATTTTTAAGACGGAAAAACGGGTGCGGGCAGTTTCTGCAATTTTTTGCATCTCCGTAATGGCCATAGGGGCATAGGCTTCAAACTCCAGACGTACAACCGCTTTGGACTGCGTTTTGTTGCGGACTGTGCCAATGAAAACGACTGTCCCCCCTGCATCCGGGCTGCTGACGAAAGTCTCACAAGCATGGACAGAAAGCGGTGTTTCGGTCAGCAAAATGTTGATTTCGTCCATGGTTATTGCCCTTATGATCTACTCCACAAAGATTCCGGATAGATACCCTGCTCAATAAATTTACGGAAAGCCGCTTTTACCGGCGCTTTGTCTTCCTGATAGGTAACGCCATACCACTGGTCGTTGCAGGGAATGACTTTCAGTTTCATTTCCCCTGTTTTAATCTGGTGGCTGACAATAAGAGGGATAAAAAATTCAGCTTTGGGCTTTTCGGCGTTTTCTTTTACAAATTGCACAAAAAGCTGGCGGGTGGTCTTAAAAACAGAAGGATGGAAGCCCCAAAAATTCATAGAAACCAGGGTTTCCGGCCCCAGCAGGTGGCGCCCGTCAGCATCTTCATAAAAGATGCCGCTATTGGTGCGTTCAACTTTGGTGCGCTCGTTGATGTCGGTCAGGTAATGATTCTCGTCCATCGAGCAAACGCCCCGGGATACGGTTCCGTGATCGGAGAGCGTATTGCTGAGAACGTAGCCTATCATGCCATAGTGATCGGGCGTACAGTCATTTTGCAAAAAACCGGCTATTTCGCGAAAAGCGTCTACCCCGTAATAGTCGTCGGCATTGATCACTGCGAACGGCTCATGAATGGCATTTTCAGCCACCAAAACGGCATGGCCGGTACCCCAGGGTTTTTCCCTTGACGGCCATTCGGATATGCCTTCGATGGGACTATTGAGCTCCTGAAAAACGTATTCTGTTGCAATAAGATCGTCAAATTTGCCGCCGAATTTTTCTTTAAACGCTTCTTCAATGTCTTTGCGGATGACAAAAACCACTTTGCCAAAACCGGCGCGGATGGCATCGTAGATGGAGTATTCAATAATGGCTTCTCCGTTTGGGCCAACGCCGTCAACTTGCTTAAGGCCTCCGTAGCGGCTGCCAATGCCTGCGGCGAGGATAAGTAGAGTAGGTTTCATGTATCTGCGATTTGAATTCGGGTGCAAAATACGGATTACAACTTAATCTTTTTCAACCGGTCCATATCGCGCTTGTTATCCCGTTCTTTGATCGCATCGCGTTTGTCGTAGTTGCGTTTGCCCTGGGCGAGCGCAATTTCTAATTTCGCAAAGCCACGTTCATTCAGGTAAAGCCGGTACGGCACAATGGTGAGCCCTTTCTCTTTTACTTTGCGTTCCAACTTTCGAAGCTCGCCCCGGCGCAGGAGGAGTTTACGCACCCGCCTTGACTCGTGGTTGAAATAACTGCCGCCGAACTCATATTCGGAGATGAACATGCTCCTTACAAACAATTCTCCTTTGTCGAAAAGACAAAAGGCGTCTTTGAGGTTTGCGCTGCCCTTGCGGATTGATTTGATCTCCGTCCCAACCAGCATAATGCCGGCTTCATACGTATCCAAAAATTCGTATTCATGCCGGGCACTCCGGTTGACAATTTCTATCTTTTTTGCTTTCTTCTCTGCCATCGCTTGCTACAATTTCAAAATCCAGACACCAAGGGTCTGCGATGCGGAATAACCCCCCGAACTGCCAATTAGTTCTGAGAACGTAAAATTAAGTACTTGTCCGGGAATTCCTGAACAAGTGCCCCATGCTTTCATCCGGCTTATTTTAGCGTAACCGCCGTGCCATAGGCCAGAATTTCTGACATCCCCTGCATGATGGCCGAAGTGGTAAACCGCACATTAACCACTGCGTCGGCGCCAATGCGTTCGGCATCAGCCACCATCCGGGCAATGGCCCGCTCACGTGCTTCCGACATCAGCCGGGTGTATTCACTGATTTCCCCGCCTACCACGCTTTTTAACATGGCCATGATGTCGCGCCCGGCATGGCGGGCCTGTACGGTACCTCCCCGAACGATGTCGATGACTTCTTCAATTTCCCTTCCGGGAACGGTTTCTGTTGTCGTAAGAATCATAAAGCCTGCTTTGTTTACTCATTGTCGGATTATGCAGCCAATCAAGGCTAAATATAAGAAACAGTTGCGAAAGCAAAGACCCTAACCCAAAAAGATGCCTCTCCGCTTGACCGGATTTTGTTACTTTTGCAACAATCAAACCCAACAAGAGATGTATAAACCCGATGCGGCACAATTGGATGATTTCGTAACCCGCGCACTGGCAGAAGATGTAGGAAGCGGCGATTACACCACGATGGCCTGTATACGGCCTGACGCGGTCAGCAATGCCCGCCTGTTGATAAAAGACGTTGGCATCATCGCAGGTGTGGAAGTAGCTGAATTTATTTTCAAAAAAGTAGCGCCTGAAGCGACTTTAAAAACACATATCAGGGACGGCAACCCCGTTCACGATGGCGATGTTGTTTTTGAGGTTTTTAATTGCAATACGCGGGCACTGTTAATGGCCGAACGCCTCGTGCTGAACACCATGCAGCGCATGAGCGGCATTGCAACCCTGAGCAACAGTTTTGCCTTCGAAGTAGAAGATTTGCCGGTAAAAATTTTAGATACCCGGAAAACAACGCCGCTGATCCGTTTTCTGGAAAAATGGGCAGTTGAACTGGGCGGTTGCCACAACTACCGGAATGGCCTCTACGACTGGATCATGATAAAAGACAACCACATTGATGCCTGTGGCGGCATCGGCCCGGCAATAGCTCAGGTGGCAGCCTACCAGAAAGCCAATGGCCTGAATTTGAATGTAACGGTTGAAGTGCGCAATCTCGTTGAAATATACGAAGTGCTGGAAGCGGGCAATGTTACCCGAATTCTTTTTGACAATTTTGAATGGATGCTCCTTAAGGAAGGCGTTGCCATTGTAGACAAGCGATACGAGACAGAAGCTTCGGGCGGCATCAACATACACAATGTGCGACTGGTAGCACAAACCGGCGTGGATTATATCTCCGTGGGGGCATTGACCCATTCCGCTACCAGTCTGGATATGAGCTTAAAAATTGTAAAGTAAGCAGACTAGGTTACCACAACTTTTTGGCATGAAAATCATCATCATCAATGGACCGAACCTAAATTTACTGGGTGTTCGGGAGCCTGAGATTTACGGGCACGAGACTTTTGAAGAATTTTTCGCCTACTTGCAACAAGAGTTTCCAACCCTTACCCTTCATTATTTCCAAAGCAACCATGAAGGTGTGCTGATTGATAAAATTCAGGAAACCGGCTTTACTTATGATGGTATCATCCTGAATGCCGGCGCCCTGACCCACACTTCACTTGCCATAGCAGATGCGATAGCTGCAATTCGTACTCCGGTTGTTGAAGTACACATCTCCAATGTCTTTGCGAGGGAAACATTCCGGCACCATTCCTGGCTTTCTCCAAATTGTGAGGGTTGTATTGTCGGCCTGGGGCTTAAAGGTTACGAGCTGGCCATCCGCTACTTTATTTAATGGCTGTTTCTGGCGTCAGAAAGTTGCACCAGGCTGCCCATCTCACTGTTCCACGACAAAAATTCGAGCATCTGGGGAAGGCTCTTAAGTATCCTGACATTCTCCGGCGGAGTGACCTGCTGCACCACCACCTGATAACCGGACAACAAAATCTGCGCATCAGGAAAAGAAGCCGCCATTCTGTCAATATACTTTTGCACAGGTTCTTTGGCAAAAGTTTCTGTGATCATGGTGAAAATGAAGTCGGGCCGGTGAATTTTACAGGCGTCCCGTAAATCTGAAGGGGCAATGTCCTGTCCGAGATAGATCACCCGGTTTTTGCGGGATTTGAGCAAATAATGCATGAACAAAAGGCTCAACTCCTGTCGCTCGCCTTCGGGCAGGTAAATGATGAATTTTTTGGCATCTTTATGTTCTGTCAGCGGCTCCCGATCGATGGCAGCGATAATTTTCTGCCGGATCAGATAGCTGATGAAATTTTCCTGAGCCGGGTTGATGGAACCGGTAAGCCACAATACGCTGAGCTTTTCCAGAAAGGGATAAATGACTTCCAGCATGGTTCGTTCAAATCCGATTTGCTGGGTATTGGTGGAGACAATGCGATCGAATTTATACTCATCCATTTCGATCATGGAAATGGTCAACGCATCCAGTTGGGTATCGTACTCAAAATTCAACTCCGAAATAGCCGCTACTTTTTCCGCAATTTCGTTTTGACTCATGTTGGCAATTCTCGAAATCTTGATGCCATTTTTATTCAGCAGGGCTACATTCAGCAAGCGTTTCATGTCCTCATCGGCATAATAACGGATGTTGGTATCCGTACGCTGAGGCGTAATGATGTTGTAGCGTTGTTCCCATATCCTGATGGTATGGGCCTTAATGCCGGAAAGCTTTTCAAGATCGCTGATAGAATAAATTGCCACAACAGTAAAGGTTTTCTTCAAAAAAGCCTTTTACAGACTTTACTCAATCAAGTGGAACAGTACAGCATACAAAAGGTTTAAGCAGACAGGTTTTGCCCGCTTATTTTTGCGTAAGCACAGAAAATTGTCCGCTCATTGTTCCGGATAAGCGCCATCGCTCAGTTTTGGGATAATTCCTGCTTCAAAAACTGGCCGGTAAAACTCTTCTGGTGCCTGCTGACCTCCTCCGGTGTCCCTGTGCACATAACTTCTCCGCCCCGGTGTCCGCCTTCGGGTCCCATGTCGATGATGTAGTCTGCAACTTTAATGACATCCATATTGTGTTCAATAATCACCACAGTGTTGCCTTTCTCCACCAGTCGATTCAAAACCTCCAACAAGTGGCGAATGTCTTCGAAGTGGAGCCCGGTTGTCGGCTCATCCAGAATGTAGAGTGTTTTTCCGGTATCTTTTTTAGAGAGTTCCTCTGCCAGTTTCACCCGCTGTGCTTCTCCTCCCGACAAAGTGGTTGCCTGTTGCCCCAGCGTAATGTAACCGAGGCCAACCTCATTAAGCGTTCTCAGTTTTCTGTATATAGGCGGAATGTTCTGAAAAAATTCAACGCCTTCGCTCACCGTCATATTCAGGACATCGTTGATGTTTTTGCCTTTGTACAGGACTTCCAGCGTTTCGCGGTTGTAGCGGCGCCCCAGACAGTTTTCACAATCGACATAGACATCCGGAAGAAAATTCATTTCGATGACGCGCATACCCGAACCTTCACAAACTTCACAGCGCCCTCCTTTTACATTGAACGAAAACCGGCCGGGGCTATAACCCCTGATTTTGGATTCGGGCAGCTCTGTGAAAATTTTGCGTATATCCGTAAACACCCCGGTATAAGTCGCCGGGTTGGAGCGCGGCGTACGACCAATGGGCGATTGATCGATCTCGATGACTTTGTCCAAATGTTCGAGGCCCCTGATCGATTTGTGCAACATCGGCTTTTGGATGCTCTTGTAGAAATATTGCCTCAAAATGGGGTACAGCGTTTCATTTATCAGCGTTGATTTTCCACTGCCGGAAACGCCGGTCACACAGCAAAGTGTGCCCAGGGGGATGACGATGTCAACATCCTTCAAATTATTACCCATCGCGCCGGTCAGTTCCAAAGTCAACCCATTTCCTTTGCGGCGAACGGCCGGAACTTCAATTTTTCTTCGATTGGTCAGGTAATCGGCTGTTATGGTATCCCGCTTTATAAAAGCTTGCGGGGTCCCCTGTCCGACCACTTCTCCGCCGTGTTTTCCCGCTCCGGGCCCAAGGTCAATGAGGTAGTCCGAAGCCATCATGATGTCTTTGTCGTGTTCTACGACCAGCACGGTATTGCCAATTTCCGTCAATTCGCGTAAGGCTTCTATCAGGCGCTGGTTGTCGCGCTGGTGCAAACCAATACTCGGTTCATCCAGAATATAGGTGATGCCGGTAAGTTGTGAACCGATCTGTGTTGCCAAACGTATGCGTTGAGCCTCCCCGCCGGAAAGGGTCCGTGCAGGGCGAAACAGGGTAAGGTAATCCAGGCCTACATGAAGCAAAAACTCCAGGCGGAAACGGATTTCTTTCAAAATGTCTTTGGCAATTGTCTGTTGGCGACCGCTGAGTTGTTCCTCCACATTAGCCATCCAGGCATTCAATTCCACGAGATCCATTTCAGAAAGCTCCGCTATGTTCTTATCCTGAATGCGAAAACAAAGCGACTCTCTTTTCAGGCGGGCTCCGTTGCATTCCTGACAGGTGTCAATGGTCATAAAATCTTCCGCCCAGCGCCTTATTTTTTCGGAGCTGGAATTTTCATACCAGCGCTCCAGCATTTTCACCAGCCCTTCATAGGCAAGGTTATAGGATTGTTCGCTGCCTCCATAGCCCATCTGCACTTCATAAGTACTGTCGCCCCCAAACAGAATGGTATCGAGCGCTGCTTTTGGAATGTCTTTTACCGGAGTCGCAAAGCTGAAATTATTCTTTTTTGAAATGGCGCGCAGTTGCTTAAAGGTAAGGTTATCCCGTACTTCTCCCAGGGGCGCAATGCCCACCTCATTGATGCTTTTATTTTCATCCGGGATGACCTTATTCATATCAACCTTATTCACCATCCCAAGGCCTTTGCAGGAAGGGCAGGCCCCATAAGGAGAATTAAAAGAAAACGAATTGGGAGAAGGTTCTTCATAAGAAACGCCAGAATCAGGGTCCATCAAATGTTTGCTGAAAGGGAAGATTTCTTCCCCGTCAACGTGCATTAGAAAGATCAGGCCATTTCCCATTTTCAGTGCCGCCTGAAGAGACAAATTCAGCCGGTCCGCGTGCGCTTCATTGATGCTGAGCCGGTCGACCACCACTTCAATATCATGAACCTTGTAGCGATCCAGCTGCATTTCAGGGGAAATGTCCAGTACTTCACCATCTACGCGCACTTTGGTATAGCCTTGTTTCCGCACTTGCTCAAACAGCTCGCGGTAATGGCCTTTCCTGCCACGTACCAGAGGAGCCAGCAGCAGCGCTTTTTTCCCGCTGAACTGTTCCATGATGCGTGCTTTCATCTGCTCTTCCGTGTAACGAACCATTTTTTGGCCGGTTATATAAGAATAGGCATCAGCTGCTCTGGCAAAGAGCAATCGCAAAAAGTCGTAAACTTCAGTAATGGTTCCAACGGTAGAGCGCGGGTTGCGTCCTGTCGTTTTTTGTTCAATAGAAATTACGGGACTGAGGCCATTGATTTTTTCAACGTCAGGGCGCTCCATTTCACCAATAAACTGGCGGGCATAAGCCGAAAAAGTTTCCATGTAACGACGCTGCCCTTCTGCATAAATGGTGTCGAAGGCCAGCGAAGATTTGCCACTGCCGCTGATTCCTGTGATGACAACAAGGCGGTTTCGGGGGATGCGTACCTCCACATCCTTGAGGTTGTGCACCCTTGCACCGATTACTTCAATGCAGTCATCTTCCGGAAGTGTGCCGTTGCTTTCGGCGTTGCTCTTTTTATGTTTCGACATTTGATTTGTATGCTTCGCATTGCGCACACCTTCCTGCGTCACAATGCCCGTTTAACACGCGAAGATAAAACAGTACAGCCATCAAATGTTCAAACTCAGGTGTAAAAACACCCCGCCTTCTCCAAGGTGGTTCAGGCTGTATTCAATGCGCGCTACTTTATCGTAATAAAATACAAAATTCAGTCCGACGCCACCCCCCCATAGCAAGCGGTTGCTCAATGGATTGAGCGCCTGATTGCGATAGGGGTCATTCGAGTAGGCCACATCGCTGTTGAGGGCGAAATAAAGCCGAAGCGGCATGCGTCGCAAAGACTTGATGGGAACAATTTTACCCAGTTGAAGTTCTCTTGTGAAGATTTCATAGCGCAATGACCACCTGCTAAGCGCCATATCCAGGCCGTCTACAATATAATATTCGTAGCCATGAAGGCTGTATCTGCCGAAACCCAATGCGCGGTTGTCGTTGTAGGGTTGCAGGGTCCGGATAAAAGAAAATTTGGCCGCAGTTTGAAGCGCGAGGCTCCATTTAGGGCGCAGCAGCCAGTAGTGGTCGTAACCTACAGTCGCAGTTAGCCCATTCCGGTCATGAAACAAGCCAACACCATCTTTCTCCAGACTCGCAAAAACAGCCCTTCCTTTAATGGGATAGCCCCGGACATCGCGCTCGTCGTAGGTAAAAGTATACGTCAGTGTCACAAAGCGCTGCAACTGTCTGCCGTCTAAAAAATAATCCGGATTCAGCTCTTTGGCAACGATCTCAGCAATGTGATTTTGTTGGTATTCTGCAAAAAAACCATGCAATATCCTCAGCCCGGGGCGCCAGGTCAGGCCCACTCCCGTTCGAAAGCGCTGCAACATGAACTGATCTTCATCCCGAAAAAACACCTGCTTGTTGCCTTCCGTGGCATAATTGACTTCCCGGTTTTGTGCATAAGCCGCTTCGAATGCGACGCCGATGGTTTGTTTTTTATTGATTGAAGGCAGCTTGTAACCAAGGATGTACTGACGGGTATATCCGTATTTTGCTGTGACTTTGAGGTTGTCACTCCTGCCACTAAGGTTAAGGTGGGTAAATTCAACACCAAAATTTAACCGATTGAGCGCCCGTTTTTGTTCTACCCACCACACATTAAAATTCCGGTCTGCCAGTTCAAAAACAGGAACCGGATAAATGTACCACCCCTCCTCTACCGTAACAAGCAGATGAATTTTATTTGTAGCGCCTTCCCAGTTTTTAAAAGAAATTTCAGCCCGGGTAAACAAACCCGTGTTCATAATCAAATCTTCACGAGCCTTCAGGATATCTTCCAATTCTGCAACGGCGAAACTGTCGCCGGAAGCAAAATTCAGTTCGCGAAGAATGACTTTATCCAGCGTTTTCCGGTTTCCCTCAATGGTAATGGTATCGATGTATACGTAAGCCGCCGTGATAGGAGCGGTAAAACCAAGGTTGGAAGACAGTCCCTCCGGGGCAATACTATCCTGCCCATAAAGGTTATTGGCATACAGGAATACAAAGAAAAAAAAAGCGCGTGCCCTCATAGTAACTGAGCTGTCGTTTTTGGGAAAACCTCCCTGGAAGCCTGATGATAACAGCTACCCGGTTCGAATAAAAAATCAAAGATAGCAAAGCCCCGGTTCAGAGCCTCTGAACTAAACGCAATCTTTGTGTTCACCGATATTTAAACAAGAAACATCCTGCTTTCCCGAATTACACATTCAAATAAGCCATCAGCGCATCATAGCGCTCCTGAAGGGTATCGAGATAATCAGATTCGTTGAAGGAGGCTTTTATCTGATAGTTGAATCGCTCGAAGGTCGATACGATGGATTGAATTTGTTGGCGGTTGATTTTCAGCGTAACTTCAATGCGCATAGAATCCGGAACAACGGTAACAAAAGAACTCAGAATCACAGCATTTTCGGACTCGACTATTCTGGCTATTTCTGCCATGGAATAATCCCGCTTGCCAACTTCCAGCACAAGAATACATCCCGGTTCTTTAAATGCACTCATCTCTGCGAAATGGTGCAGAGCGCGCTCCATGGTGATTAGTCCCAGATAATGTTGTTCGCTGTCTACAACAGGCACGACAGAAAGGTGATATTCGGCCAGGAGCCGCATAACCTCATAGATATGATCGTAGGAATGGACATAAATCGGCGGTAATGAAAGTGCATAGCTGCTCATTTCCTGATCGCCTTCATTGTTGAGGGCATCCTCTTCGGAAAGCACGCCTGCCAACTTTTGTTCGGGGTCAACAATCGGAAGGTGCCGTACATGAAAATCTTCCATCATACGTAAAGCGTCATTTCCGGTATCTGTCCATCGCAATGGAACAATGCTGTTGGACATTAGCGTCTCTGCAATCATGCTGTTCGTTCTGTTTTCAGATTTCACAAAGAAATCCTGGCGACACTGATTCAATAATTCATAAAGGCATATAACGGTACTACTGCGTCAGAGTTCGCTTATCAAACTGTTAAACTTACCCCAGCAGCTTCTTTTTTTGCATGGTAAACTCATCTTCTGTCAGCAAACCCCGTTCCCGAAGCTCGCCAAGGCGCTTGAGTTGGTCCAGTAAATTTGGGGTCGTGCTGAGTAAATCATCGGCTTTGGGTTCGGCGAGTTGAGGCGCCAGACGAAAGCCGTTTTGTTCAAAAGTTTCAAATTTTGGTTGCACCCGAACAAACGCAAGCGCATCGTGCTCTTTAATGCGTTTTGTATCATTAAACCCAAATCCAACGGCTTTGTCCAGGTGAAACAGTGATTTCTCCGTATTCTCCATCAGGGAATAAGCGCAAGCCAGATTAAAATGGACGGCAATGTCTTTTGGGTTGGCCTCCAATGCCTTTTCAAAATCGACGATGGCGCCTTCGTAGTCAAAATCCTTGTACTTCTCTACACCGCTGTTTTTGAGCTGTACATTCTGCTGAGCACGGGGAGGCGGCGCCTGTCTGTTGGGGGTTTGCGGTGTATTTACACGCCGCTGTGAAGCCTGCCGCTGATCGCGGTAATTATAAGTATTCCGGTAAAAATCAGCCTCTAACTTGCGTTCAAAGAGTTGCGGATTGTATTTGATGTCGAAACGATCCTGATCCATGGTAAAAAACGAAATGGCATCAATCAAACCAAGTATAAAGCTAATTCCGGTAAACATGAGCAGGAAATACACAATACCCATACCGACTTGCCCCAGATAGAACCTGTGAACCCCCAGGTATCCGGTAAAAAGTGCAAGAAAGCCCGCAGCGTTTTTATCTTTCATCTCTTATTTTAGTATTTCAAGCGCAATTTGCTGAATATTTTACACTTCGCAAATACTTTTCCGCCTACTACCTGCCTGGCTTGAAAATTCGGCAGGTTAAAACGGTGAAGTCGTCAGGATAAGTGCGGCCACCATTATAAGCCTGCAAAAATGCCTCCAGCTTTTCGTTAAATTCCAGGGCCGGAAGGCGGTAGTGCTTTTGCGCAAATTCATATAACAAATCCTCTTCCAGGAAGTTATCCTTATGGTCGCGGATGTCTGTGAGTCCGTCAGTGTAGCATAAGACCGTCGCTTCGCCTTCTACCTCAAAACACCCTACCTCTACCGTTTTCAAAACATCTGTATATCCCAGAATCGGGCAGCCGTCTTTAAGCAGGTGTACTTTGTCAAACATGACGAGCACCGGCGGATTGTGTCCGGCGTTCACAAATTTGAGCAATCGGGTGGCCGGGTCAAACTCAGCAATAAAGAACGTAATAAATCGATCGCCCTGCGTAATGAGATTGACTGACTGGTTCAAATCCCGGATGAACGCATCCAATTCCGACCTTTTATTGATCAGCGTATGGAAGTTGGCCTGAAAATTGGCCATAAGCAAAGCCGCAGCTACGCCTTTACCCGATACGTCCCCAACGCAAAAAACAACTTTGCCATCCGGAAACTCAATGTAGTCGAAATAATCGCCCCCAACCCCGAGCTGGGGCTGGTAAATACTGGCCATTTCGTAATGCGATTTTGTGGGCAATGCAGTCGGAATCAACATCCGCTGCATTTCGCTGGCCAATTCCATTTCGCGTTTCAGGCGCTCCTGTTCCAATTGCCTTTTGAAAAGCCGTTTGTTTTCTATGGCAACCGAAATGATGTTTGTGATGGTAATGATGAATTGTACTTTGTTGTACATATCATCTTCATCCCCAAAACCGCCAATGAAGGCATAGGCAATGGGTTGCTCTTTATGCAGCACAGGAATGACGACATCAAATTCCCTGACCAGCGGGTTTTCACTTTCGTCCACATTGTTCAGTCCGGTATAGCGCCCCAACTCTTTACTCAGGTCAGTTGCCAATAATTTTTCTGAAATGCCAATAGATGTCGTACAGCTCCAATTCCCATCTTTTTTTATGTAAAGAGCCATTTTTTTTACGCCGATTTCCCACTTTAAGAAAGAGTGGTACATGTTGAACAGCGCATCAGCAGGTATGTTGTTGTTAATCGCCTGAGTAATATTGAGCAAGCCATTAATTTGCAGCTTTCTGAGGTTCAATTCTCTTTCCAGCGCTTCAATATTTTTCAAGGTGACTTTTATTTTTGATAAATCAGACATTTGAGCCAAATTTGAACAGGCATGCTAATGTAGCAAAAACTTCATCAGCCACTCCATTATCCTGCAAGAAAGTAATTCATGTGCCAAAATAGGCTACTTTGTTTCGGGATAAGTCGGGAAAAATTCATTTTTGCAAAAGATAGTTGTTTTTTAAAATTGGAAAACATGAAAATAATTTACTCCTTTCTGATGCTGTTGTTGCTTTCGGGCGCCACTGCATCAGGGCAGGTATCATTTAAAAAATTCTATGGAGCCCCCAGCAATACTGATTTTGGAGCCGATATTTTCCTTACCCAGCAGGGAGAGTATCTGATAACGGGGGGCGCCTCAAATGGGGACAACGGATTTGATTTTTATTTGCTCGAGACCGATGCAGCCGGAAGTCCTACCGGGTTTGAATGGTATGGCGGCCCTAAAAATGATGTCGCCCTGCGCCTGATCCCTCTTTCGGATGGCGGGCACCTGCTTCTTGGTTATACGGAAAGCTATGGCCAGGGTGGCTCAGATGGATACGCGCTGCGCCTCGACGCTGCCGGCAACCCCTTGTGGAGCAAAACTACCGGCGGAAATTATGATGATCAGATCATTGACGGGCTGCAATTAGAGGATGGCAGTTTCATTCTGGCAACGAATGTATTTTCGCCAGCCGGCGGGAATGATATTTTGCTGGAACGCCGGGATGCCAACGGCAATCTGATCGTTTCGCGCAGCTTAACTAACGGACAGGAATACTTTTGCAGGCGCTTGCTGGCAGGCCCGGACGGTATTTACCTGGCCGGCATTTATGACGGTCTTGGTTTTATCTCCAAAATTCAAAGCGATAATCTTACTGAAATCTGGTTCAAAACCTATTCCAGTACTGGCCCGAACCCACAAGCACTCGTGCGCATCGAAGACCTGATTCACGCACGTGGCAGCAACCGCTATCTCGCCGTTGGCCGGACGCTGGCCCCAAGTACCAATACCGTATTCACCTTTGACGGCGACGGCAATGTACTTGATGCCTTTAACACGCTCTTATCCGGAAAAACGGCCGAAAGGCTGGCCCTTCATCAGAATGGCACTATTTTTATTGCCGGCAGCGACCGCCTGGAGCTTCGCGATTCCAGCGGATTGATTCTTTATGAAAACAATGGGTTCGACAATCCAACCGGCATTCCCGAGAACATTCGTGGCATGGCCGTTTTGCCCTCCGGCGGCGTGGCGTTGATTGGAAATACCCGTATTTATCAACAAGGCCGGGACGCCATGTTCAGCCTGCTCGACACAGCGCTGGAGGTAACAACAACGCAGCTTTACTGGAACCTTGGTCCGAGAGACGGAGAAAGCGGCTACTCTGCTCGTCAAACACCCGACGGAGGGTATCTTCTTTGTGGCGAAAAATACAGCGCTGACACCTACGAAGACATCTGGCTCATAAAAACTGATGCAACAGGCAATGTCGTTTGGGAAAGCACTACCGGCAGTTCAGGAATTGATGTGGTCAGAACAATGGACCTGAGCGGAGACAACGCGTTTGTGATTACCGGTTTTTCATATGATGTGGAGCCCGGCGAACCGGCGGTTCTTTTTGTTCGGAAATTTGATCTCGCCGGCAATGAATTGTGGGTGAAATTTTTCCCGCTCGGATCGCCAAATTTCAGTGCTTATGCCCTCATCCGAACCCTTTCGGACGGAGGCTACATCATCGCTATGAACGCAGCATTTTTTTCTGCCCTGCGCAAACCGACTTTGTTGCGCCTCGACAGCTCTGGCAATATCCTTTGGTCCAAAGCCTATGAGGGGTACAGCAACACTTCTTTTATCCGCAACATCATGGAAACCCCTGAAGGCAATTTGCTGGGCATCGGTGCTTACTCCGATTCCAGGATACAGGCGACGCTCTTCAACAGCCTGGGAACAGAAATCTGGAGTTATGCATACGGCGCTCAAAACGGAATTGGTTATGGTTTGGCTGCTACACCGGATAACCATATCGTCATTTCCGGTTTCACGGATTCAGATGGCTCCGGAAACGATTCCCTTTATGTCGCTACGATTGATGAAGCGGGCCTTGTCGTATGGGAGCAGTATCTTGAAGGCGGCGGTTATGCCTGGCCCCGGGTGCAGGTGAACCAAACAGGCGAAATATTCCTCAGTAGCAATGCAGTGACGCCGGACCCCTCGGGTGATGGTGTATTGGAGTACATCGATATTCGGAAATTGGATGCAGATGGAACACCGATCTGGACCCGTGAAATTCATGGCCTTGAAAACATGCTGTTTTTTGAAAGCCAACTGGCAGATGACGGAGGTCTGTTCTTTTTCGGGTATGCCGATAATGCCAATTCCCGCGATTATTGCCTGATCAAAACTGACGCAGAAGGAGTAGTGCCCGCTAATACGGTTTGGAAGCATGCCGGACTTCCGGAGGTTTTCCCTTCGCCAGCGACTGACGAACTAAGCATTCGATGGACAGATGCCTATACCGGCACACTCATTGTCTCCGTATTTGATGCCACCGGCGTCCCGATCAGCAGGCATTTCCTGGAAAAAAACAGCGCGGAGTTTAAACATCATTTCGACGTATCTCATTTCCCGGCCGGCGCCTATTTTATACAAATGAGAACAAATGATGGCTTTATTTCCAGGTCTTTTATCAAAGGATGAACATTTTATACAAAACATAAATCAACAACATGAATACCATCAAAGGGCCAGCGATCTTCCTGGCACAGTTTATGGGCGATCAGGCTCCCTTTAACAGTCTCGAAACCATTTGCCGCTGGGCTGCGGATCTGGGGTACAAAGCAGTACAAATTCCCACCTGGGAAAGCAGGCTCATCGATTTGAAACTGGCTGCAGAAAGCCAGACTTACTGCGATGAATTAGCCGGAAAGGTCAAAGCTTGTGGTGTTGAAATTTCCGAATTGTCTACCCACCTTCAGGGGCAATTGGTGGCTGTACATCCGGCTTATGATCTTATGTTCGACGGATTTGCACCCGAAAACGTCCACAACAATCCCAAAGCACGTACCGAATGGGCCGTTCAGCAGGTAAAGTGGGCTGCCGAGGCCAGCCGGAAATTAGGCATCGACCGCCACGTTACATTTTCAGGCGCTTTGGTATGGCCTTTCGTCTACCCCTGGCCGCAGCGACCCAACGGTTTGGTTGAAACGGGTTTCAAAGAACTTGCGGCCCGTTGGATGCCCATCCTGAATGCCTTCGACGAAGCAGGCGTTGATGTTTGTTATGAAATACATCCCGGAGAAGACCTGCACGACGGGGCTACTTTTGAGCGTTTCCTCGAAGCGACCAATGACCACCCACGTGTGAACATCCTTTACGATCCGAGCCATTTTGTATTACAACAGCTGGATTACCTTCAGTACATTGACATTTACCACGAATTCATCAAGATGTTCCACGTCAAGGATGCTGAGTTTAATCCGACTGGCCGCGCCGGCGTTTACGGCAGTTATGAAAGCTGGGCAAATCGCCCGGGCCGGTTCCGTTCTTTGGGTGACGGACAGGTAGATTTCAAATCCATTTTCAGCAAATTATCGCAATATGACTTCGACGGCTGGGCCGTTCTGGAATGGGAATGTTGCATCAAAAGCCCGGAACAGGGGGCCCGTGAAGGTGCGCCTTTTATTCAGCGCCACATCATCGAAGTGACGGAAAAAGCCTTTGACGATTTCGCCGGCGCTGGTATGGACGAAGTATTAAACCGAAAAACACTGGGATTGGGCTGATTGAATCCGGCCTACAACAATCCTTCACGAACCAGATCGTGTAAGTGAATGATGCCTATATAGCGTCCGTTCTCTGCAACGATCAGCTGGGTAATGCTGTTGCCCCTCATGAGGTCAAGCGCTTCTACAGCGAGGGCCTCCTTGTGTATACTACGGGGGTTCGGACTCATAATGTCTGATGCTTTGAGGTGCGCGACCGAAGCTTCGCGCTGCAACATGCGCCGGAGGTCTCCATCGGTAACGATGCCCAATACGATTTGATTTTCGTCCTCTACTACTGCTGCACCGAGGCGCTTGGAAGTCATTTCCATGATGGTATCGCGAATGCCGGTATCCGGTCTGATTGCTGGGCGCTCGTTGTGGATATAAATATCACAGACGCGCAGGTACAGTTGTTTTCCCAAAGCCCCGCCCGGATGAAACTTGGCAAAGTGCTCAGGGGTAAACCCCCGCATTTGCAGCAAAGCGGTGGCCAGAGCATCCCCCATTGCTGCCTGTGCTGTGGTGCTGGCTGTAGGCGCCAGATTATTGGGATCAGCTTCCTGTTCGATCGGGGTGTGGAGGATATAATCGGCATGTTTGCCCAGAAAAGAATGCGTGTTGGCAATCATGCCAACTAAAGGGTTTCCCATGTTTTTCAACAAGGGCGCCAGCAATTTGATTTCCGGCGTTTCTCCACTCTTGGAAAGGCAAAGCACAATGTCTGCAGGCTGAATCATCCCCAGATCACCATGGATGGCATCGGCTGCATGCATAAAAATTGCCGGGGTACCAGTTGAGTTCAGCGTGGCCACAATCTTTTGTGCAATGATGGCACTTTTGCCGATACCGGTGACTACCACACGGCCTTTTGAAGCAAAAATGGCTTTAGCACAGGCAATAAAATCGCCATTCAATCCTTTTTTGAGCGCTTCCAGCGCCTGCATCTCAATATCTATGGTCCTGGACGCAGTTTTTAGAATTTGTTCTTCGGAAATCACGCGATTCTTTTATATTTTTGGCGCCCCTGAAAATCAGGGGATTAACATGCGCTAAAAATTAGTGTAAAAATGCTTTAAGCACAAATGTTAATTGCTATATTACAGGATGAATTTGCGAAACGCTACGCACACAAAAGTAGTTTAAAATTGATCGTCTACCATGACTGATACGAAAGAAAGCTTGCATGATGCCCTCCAACGCTATTTTGGCTTCGGCAACTTCAAGGGAAACCAGGAAGCCATCATTGAAAGCGTGCTTAATGGAAAGGATACCTTTGTCATCATGCCTACGGGTGGGGGCAAATCACTTTGCTATCAATTGCCTGCTCTGATGATGGGGGGCACAGCCATCATAATCTCCCCCCTGATTGCCTTAATGAAAAATCAGGTTGACTCTATACGAGGCTACAGTCAAAGCGATGATGTTGCTCATTTTTTGAATTCTTCGCTCACCAAAGCGCAGATGAAACTGGTCAAACAAGACATCGCAAGCGGAAAAACCAAACTGCTTTTCATAGCACCGGAAACCCTTACCAAAGATGAAAATATTGAGTTTTTCCAGAACGCGGATGTCTCGTTCGTTGCGGTTGATGAAGCGCATTGCATTTCAGAATGGGGCCACGATTTTAGGCCGGAATACCGCCGCATCCGGGCCATGCTCGATGCCATAGGAACCGATATTCCGGTAATTGCCCTTACTGCCACAGCTACCCCCAAAGTACAGTCGGACATCGTGAAAAACCTGAACATGCAGGGAGAAAACCTGTTCATGTCCTCGTTCAACCGTTCCAACTTATACTATGAGGTGCGCCCCAAACTAAAAAAGGAGCAAACCTTTAAAATGATCATCCAGATCATTAAAGGCATGCCGCGCCAATCGGGCATCATCTATGTACAGAGCCGGAAATCAGCGGAAGATATTGCTCAAATGCTGGTTGTAAACGACATCAAAGCTGCCCCTTATCATGCTGGTCTTGATGCCAAAACCAGAAGCAAAACACAGGATGACTTCCTGATGGAAGAAGTAGATGTGATTGTTGCGACCATTGCTTTCGGAATGGGTATTGACAAGCCGGATGTTCGCTTTGTCATTCATTACGACATTCCGAAAAGCATCGAAAATTATTATCAGGAAACCGGACGGGCCGGACGTGATGGCCTGGAAGGGAAGTGCATTTCTTTTTATTCCTATGCCGATATCCTGCGACTGGAAAAGTTTTTGAGAGACAAACCTGTGGCAGAACGCGAGATGGGCGCACAGCTGATGCAGGAAGTTATGGCTTATGCCGAAACAACAGCCTGCCGCCGCCGCTTTCTTCTACACTATTTCGGAGAACAATACGACGATTCCAAGTGCGATAAAATGTGCGACAATTGCCGTTATCCGAAGCAAAAAATAGAAGTTCAGATTGAACTACAACAAACCCTTAGCGCCGTATCGGCGTTGGATGAAAATTATGGCATCAAAACGATTGTAGAGTTCATCGTCGGAGAGGAAACCAAAGAGATGAAAGACTACAAATTTCATAAAAAAGCCCTTTTTGGCATCGGTAAAGACAAAGACGGCAGCTTCTGGGGGTCCATTCTCCGTCAGGCCTTGCTCAATGACTTCCTTTACAAAGACATCGAAAGCTACGGCACCCTGAAACTGACGCAAAAAGGCCGCGATTTTATAAAAGGGCCTTACTCTTTCCAGATTTCACTCAACCACAATTACGATAAAGACCAGGTAGATCCGGATGATTCCTCAGGCAAAACAGCCGTACTTGACGAACCGCTGCTCAACCTGCTCAAAGACCTGCGCAAACGCGAGGCCAAACGTCACAATGTGCCTCCTTTTGTCATTTTCCAGGATCCCTCGCTCGAAGACATGGCCACCCAATATCCTGTTTCAATGGAGGATATGACCAAAGTGAGCGGAGTAAGCATGGGTAAAGCTCAGCGCTATGGCAAACCTTTCATTCAACTGATTGAACAATATGTAGAAGACAATGAAATCGAAAGGCCGACCGACATCGTGGTAAAGCAGGTGGCCAATAAGTCGAAAGTAAAAGTCAACATCATTCAGGGCATAGACCGAAAAATGCCGTTGGAAGACATTGCGCGCACCAATAACCTCTCCATGGAAGAATTGTTGGAAGAACTGGACGCCATCGTTGTTTCCGGCACAAAAGTAAACATAGATTACTACCTCAATGAAGCCATTGATGAGTATGCCAGAGAGGAGATTTATGAGTACTTCCGCGAGGCAACAACAGATTCTGAAAAAGAGGCCTACAAACACCTGAAAGACGATGACATAACGATGGAGGAGATTCAAATGATTCGCATCAAGTTTTTGTCGGATTTGGGCAACTAGTTTCTTGTAAAAATATCCCCGAATTTGTCCTGTGGGCCTGTAAAGCAGGAAGGCTATTGCTGATTTGCATCTGTCCATTCATAACCTGAAGTCCGGGATTTAGCGTTCGGGAACAATTTTTGCCCCCGAACGCTACACGAGAATCAGGGAGAAACAGGATAATTTTGCAGGGCCAGCAGGGCCAGTCCTGTGAGAGACGTTGCTGCCAGCCAAAAGCGAATATCCCGGTAAAATGGTATTGTTTTCTCAGAATGCATATTCATCTTTTTTGTTGCTTTTTCGTTTTGTTTGTTCACTCAGACAATGCCTGTTGTTGGTGCAATTTCAAAGTTTGCTTCACCTGGACAGCAAGAGTGTACCAAAAAAGATGCCATAGCGTTTTTATGCAATATGTTTAGAGGGGAAAGAAAGATTTGATTCAACTTCTTCAAAATCTATACCTATGAAAAAGATGCTATGCCTTTCGATGCTTGTACTGGCTATGAGTGCTTCACAATGTGAAGAAAAAATGATGTTCACGGCCGGCACCCCCTTCATGCTCAAAGTTGGAGCAATGGCAATTGCCAGCGACAAAAGCTCAAGTGTCGTATTCACTGCCGTAAAGGAAGACTCCCGTTGTCCCAAAGAGGTCAACTGCATCCAGGCAGGTCGTGCCGTTGTGGAATTGTCGGTAACTGCAGGAAAAGAAACTTCGGTTTTACAACTGGTGCTGGAAGGAAGCGGTGTTGCCAGCCCGGGAAAAACGTTGGGCGCATATACGTATAGCCTGCAAAAATTAGATCCCTGGCCTGTAGCCGGCAAAAAAACCGCTGACGGGGATTATTCAGCAACATTGCTGGTGGAGAAAGCAGCCATGCAATAAGGCTTAGTCGGTACCACCAGCTATGGTGATGGTTTTAATGTTGCAAAACTCTTTCATCCCGACGTCAGAAAGTTCCCGTCCATAGCCGGATTGTTTGATGCCTCCGAAAGGCAAGCGGGGGTCTGACCGGACCATGGCATTGATGAAAACGGCGCCTGCCTCAATTTTTCGGGCAATGGCTTCAGCCCGTGTTATGTCTCTGGACCAGATCGAGGCTCCAAGGCCAAAGTTGCTTGAATTGGCCCGCTTTATCAGTTCATTTTCCGTTCGGGATACAAAAATAGTGGCCAGCGGTCCAAAGGTCTCCTCATGAAAAACCGGCATATTCGCCTGGCCATTCAACAACAGGGTCGGTTGAAAATTACATTCCTCACGCTGGCCGCCAAGGGAAATTTTTGCGCCGCGATCTAACGAACGCTTCATTTGCTGTTCCAGCTTTTCTGCCAGATCCAGGCGTGCAAGGGGCCCCATTTGGGTATCCGGGCTGAGCGGATCACCCTGCCTGATTTTTTTTATTTCTTCCCGAACAGCCTCTGAAAAGGCAGCAGCATTATGGCGGGTAACCAAAAAACGCTTGCCGCAAATGCAACTTTGCCCTGCATTCATCATACGGGACTGAACTGCTGTTTTCGCAGCCTCGCCAATATCAGCATCATCAAGCACCAGAACAGGGTCGCTGCCGCCAAGTTCCAGCACGGTTTTTTTGATGTATCGGCCGGCTACTGAAGCTACTTTCGAGCCTGCAGCTTCGCTTCCGGTAAGGGTCACTCCTTGTATAACCGGCTGCCGGATTGCAAATTCCACATCGCTGATTCCAATAATTAAAACCTGAAATACCCCTTCCGGAAACCCGGCTCTGCGAAACAAGTCTTCGATGGCAAGCGCACAGCCGCATACCGAAGGCGCATGCTTCAAAATGGTGACGTTACCGGCAAGAAGTGTCGGAACAGCATATCTGAAGACTTGCCAGAAAGGAAAATTCCAGGGCATTATGGCCAGAACAGCGCCGACCGGTTCAAAAACAATTTTATTGGAATGCTGTGTTGCTACGGCAACTTCAGCCAGCATTTTATGCGCTTCTTTGGCAAAATAAGTACAGGTCCACACACATTTCTCCACCTCGGCTCTGGATTCGGTGATGTGTTTGCCCATTTCACGAGATATCAGAAGGGCAAACTTTTCAGCCTGCTCACGGAGTAATTTCGCCAGGCTCAGAAAACAACGGGCACGTTCTTCCAGCGATTGCTGTCGCCAGTAGGCAAACATTTTTTCGGCACGCTCCGTGCGTTCTACAATATCGCGCCGATTCATCAGCGGATAGTCGCCAATGACTTCTCCGGTATAAGGATAAACAGATTGGAAAACAGGTTCAGATGTGGCGCTCATGGTTGACAATTTTTTTGGATGAAGCAAGCTTGCAACGCCGACGGCCAAATCACGACTTAGGGATCGAAACAATAAAGTTAAGGTTCTTTGTAAATAAAAGCTGGATATAAAGGTTAATTCCGTATGAACAGCTCAAAATTGCCGGCAACCTTTTGCCCGAAATTGCCTTTCATATATGCTGTCAGGCGATTGGTTATGAATTTTTGACCTTTCGTAGAAATCTGTTCACGACAACGACCATTCCGGCGTTAACAAGCTGAATAAACTTAAAAAATGAAAAAGGGACCAATCTACTTTACCATCGCGCTCTGTCTTTTCCTTCAGGGAACAGCTCTTGCTCAACAACAATTTACCGTCAGCGGCACCGTAAGGGATGGCGAAAACGGGGAGACCCTGATCGGGGCTTCTGTACTGGCTTTACCTTCGGGATTAGGAGCAACCACCAATGAATATGGCTTTTATTCCCTTTCCCTTCCCCCCACAGATTCGCTCATTCTGGAATTCAGCTATGTTGGGTTTCAAACCGTCCGCAAAAGCCTCTCTCTGAAGGCAAATATCCGGATGGATATGGAGATGGGCTCCGGCGTTCAGCTGGAAGAAGTGGTGGTAAAAGCCAACGCTTACCGCGAACAACTGAAATCTACCGAAATGAGTGTGGAAACCATTTCGCCAAGAGAGGCCAAGTTATTGCCGGTTGCCTTTGGCGAAAGCGATATCCTGAAAATCCTCCAGCTCAAACCGGGTCTGCCTTCCGGCGCTGAAGGAACAACCGGATTATTTGTCCGCGGTGGCGGCTCCGACCAGAACCTGATTGTATTGGATGAAGCTACCGTATACAACCCCAACCATTTATTCGGCTTCTTCAGCACCTTTAATTCGGATGCTGTCAAAGACCTTAAACTGTATAAAGGCGGTTTTCCGGCTCAGTACGGCGGCAGGTTATCTTCGGTGATCGATGTTCGCCTGAAAGAAGGCAACAACAAAAAGTTCTCAGGCTCCGGCGGTCTGGGGCTGATTTCTTCCCGCCTGACCCTTGAGGGACCGATTCAGCGGGACAAATCTTCCTTTATTGTTTCCGGAAGACGTACCTATGTTGACGTGTTCACCCGCTTAATTAACCGCGCCAATAAAGATGTTGAAGACTATTCCCCCATCCCGGATTATTATTTTTATGATTTGAACACCAAAATCAACTACGAACTGGGCGAAAAGGACCGCATTTATCTGAGTGGCTACTTTGGTCGCGACGTCTTCAGTTTCGACGGCGATTTTTTCGACTTTAATTTTGACTGGGGCAATGCCACAGGAACGGTGCGCTGGAATCACGTATTCGACTCCAAGTTGTTTGCCAATACGACCTTTACTTATTCCGATTATCAATACAATATTGAAAACAAACTCACCGGATTTTCTTTTAAGCTGGGTTCTAATATCCGGGATGCCAACCTGAAGTCGGACTTTTTTTATGCCCTGAACAACAAACACACCCTGCGATTCGGGGGCAACGCTACATACCATCAATTCACTGTTGGACGCCTGAAGGCGGGCAGTGACGACGGTACTGTTTCCTTTTCCGCAGGCAATGATTATGACGGGGTGGAAGCCGGCACTTATATCTCTGACGACTGGACAGCAAGCGCTAAACTAAAAATCAACATGGGCATGCGATTCAGCGGATTTTTCAACGATGGTCAGTCTTATTTCGGCATAGAACCCCGCTTTGCAGCCAATTATTCCTGGACAGACCGGCTTAGCCTCAAAGCCAGCTATGCCCGAATGTATCAATACCTGCACCTGGTTGCCAATGCCGGCGTAGCCCTGCCGACTGACATCTGGTATCCTTCCACAAAAGCAGTAAAGCCTCAAAGCTCCGATCAGTATGCGCTCGGGCTTTCTTACTTGCTGGGCGAAGACTATTTTCTGGAAGTTGAAACTTACTACAAAAGCCTCTGGAATCAACTAGAGTTTGTTGACGGAGCAGAAATATTTGCCAATGATCAGCTGGAAAATGAATTTGCTGTGGGAAAAGGCTACGGTTACGGATTTGAAGTCGGTATCGAAAAAAATGAAGGGCGCCTGACCGGATGGATTGGATATACCCTGGCCCTAAGCCGCCGCGGTGATTTTAAAACCCTCGACGATCTGGAAAGCTTTTCACAAACAGGCTATTTTTCACCCATTTATGATCGTCGCCACGACTTGTCCGTAGTTGGGATTTACGAATTGAGCAGAAAATTATCGGTTTCTGCCACCTTCGTTTACGGCTCCGGCGATTTACGGTGGCTCCCGGGCGGACGCTTTACTTTTCAGGATATCTATGGAGCAGGCTTTCAGGCAGTAACTCCCGACTACGAAGGGCGCAATAACTACCGGCTGCCTCCTTATCATCGCCTGGATCTGGGACTGATCGTTCACTTTTTTCCAAAATGGGGTGAAAGCGACCTGACGATCAATGTCATCAATGCATACGACCGCAGGAATACTTTTTTCATTTACCTGGAACCCATTTTCAGGGAAGAAAGCGACGGCCAAAACACCATTGAGATACCGGAACGCATCGCTGCCAAACAGGTATCGCTTTTCCCGATTTTGCCGTCAATAACCTGGAATTTTAAATTTTAAACATCCGTGGCCTCAGGCCATTTATTCATAAATCGCCAGACCTTGTTTGGCCATACAAAAATCAAATAGCATGCAACGCATCATCACATATAGCTTATTCCTCGCCGCTTTCATTTTTGCGATAAGCAGCTGCAATCTGGAAAAAGAAATTGACATCGATTTACCCGGATATGAAAGCAAGTACGTCGTAGAATGTTATCTGGAACCAGGTCAGCCATTCAGCCTGTTGCTGACCAGAACGGCTTCCTATTTTGATCCCTTTCCAAGCGACAACAATGCGTTTCTCGACAAGATCCTGGTAGACGATGCAACGATAACCATCACCAGAAACGGCGAGACGTACAGCCTCGAAAATGGCCTGTTCTTTAATCCGTTTACAAATAAGGCTTACAATTACCTCTCCCCCGAGTTAATCCCTGCCGATTATGAAAATGACTTTGAATTGAATATCATCACCCCGGATGGAAAAACCATTACGGCTACAACCCGGATTCTGCGGCCTGTGCCCATTGACAGCGTCGTCGTGCAGTTTTTGGAAAATGATACCCTGGCCAGGGTATTAACCTATTTTAAAGACCCCCAAAATGAACACAATTATTACCGGCGTATGCTGCATGAACATTCGCTGGATAGTATTCCATTGCAGGATTTTGCTACCGATGACCGGTTCGTTGAGGACAATATCGTTTTTGGAAGCGGCTATGATTTTGCTGTTGGTGATACCGTTTTTAACACCATTGTTCACATTGACCGGGCATATTACGATTTTTTCAACAGCGTGCAGACGGCAGCATCTTCCAATGGCAACCCCTTCGGACAGCCCAGTCCGATCATCTCTAATCTTCAGGGTACTGCCAATGCGATCGGCATCTTTACCGGGTTGAGTTACGACCGCATCATGACAATCCTTGAACGCTGACAACCAGGCACATAAAGAAAAAACAACCAAAACTGCGCATTGGTCATATGTATGACCGAAGCGCAAAAACTACTCATGTATGTAGGGAAAAATACCGGCATCAGGGGGTAGCTTTTCGCCCTTGAAGTGCAAAAGGCTTTATTGCCTAATTGCCAAAGCCTGATTTCAGGCAGGCAGGCACACGAGTTAAGCTATGAAGTGTATGAAAAACCGCCCGACATGCCCCTGCTTGCCATTGCCCTCTCCTCTTTAAATGCCCTTTGGGGTTGGGCGTTCATCTCCTTGTTTTTGCTAACAGCAGGGGGAATTTTTGCGTGGAAACACGCCAAAAAGCGCCTTGAGCACCAGGTTTCGCTGAAAATCCGGCAAGAGATTGCGCACGATTTTCACGACGAATTGGGAAACAAGCTCTCCATCATCTCTATGTATGCGGAGCTCACAAGCCGGCAATTGAGCAGTGATCCGGAAACGGCCAAAGCTTATCTGCACAAAATTTCACACCACGCCAGCCGCCTTTATGAAACCGTAAAAGACATGCTCTGGGCGCTAAACCCCGACCAGGACAACAGTTACGATTTGTTGCTGCGTTTAAAAGATTTTGGAGAAGAGCTTTTTTCCGACAGCCCCATCCAGTTTTCGGTAAAATTCAATGGGGATCTCCAACAACTCAAGCTTCCGGTAGACCAAAAACGCCACCTGCTACTCCTGTTTAAAGAGGCCATGCACAATGCCCTGAAGCATTCAAATGCAAAACTCGTCTTATTGGAGGCAGCGCTTACTACCCGCAAAATCGTTTTGGTATTAAGCGACGACGGCCATGGATTTGACGTTGAAAGCGTCCATGCCGGCGATGGTCTGAAAAGCATGAAAAACAGGGCAGAAAAGCTTCAGGGAACAATGCGGCTGGCGTCTTCAAAAGCAGGTTCCTCTATAGAAGTACAACTTGAACTTCCTGTTTAATGAATTGCGGGATGGCATAAAAAGCAATAATATCACAATTAGAGGCAACGGTTTGTAACAAGCTGTGTCCTTAGGAATGTGGCGCAAACAGGTAAGTTATTTTCGCCACATTCCTAAATCAGTCACCAAGGATAAAAAAGAAGCCATAGCCCTTAAGAATCAATGGAAACCGGAGTGTGTAATCTGCTCCGGTTCAACACTCATTCATCCGACTAAACACACAAAGCTATGATCTCTGTTGCTATTGTGGATGATCAAAGAGACATCCGCGAAGGCTTGCAGAAACTCCTCGACATGACCGATGAGTTTCGTTGTCTTGCCACTTTTGAAGACGGCCCTTCGGCGCTGTCATTCCTCCCGGGACTGCGTCCCGAAGTTGTTTTAATGGACATCGATTTGCCCGGCATGTCGGGCATTGAGTGTGTCAAAGCGCTGCGGCAAAACCTGCCCGATGTCCACATCATTATGCTTACAGCATACAGCGACGACGAGCACATCTTTCAGGCATTGAAAGCTGGCGCTTATGGCTACCTGACCAAAGGCGTTTTTCCTTCAAAAATTCTTGGCGCCATCCGCGAGGTGCGTACAGGGGGATCTCCCATGAGTTCGCATGTAGCGCGCAGGGTGGTTTCGTATTTCAGCGAATCGTACAATCCGATGCTGTCACTTTCTGCACGGGAACAGGAAGTTTTGGATCTGCTTTGCGACGGTCAGAGTTACAGGGATATTGCCAAACAAATGTTCGTAAGCCCGAATACCGTTCGTTTTCACCTGAAAAATATTTATAAAAAACTTCAGGTAAATTCGAGGCACGAGGCTGTGGCGAAAGCGACAAGGATGCACGTGGCGTGAGGCCGTTAAGGCTTCACTGGCCATAATTCCGCCGCTTTCCCCACACATTGCACGGCTTTTTGGACAGCCTCCTGTTGCTCTGCCGATAGGGTGAAGGTGCGTTTCTGTTTTTTGTAAACGATTCGGATTTTTTCTATCTTATTGTAGGCAAGCTGGTAAAACAGGTCAAGCGGTATGACGCAGGTGTGCTGATAGATGCGCATGTTGGTGCCTTTGTCAAAAGTGCCCTGATCCGGTACATTGTAAACCGGAATAACCTCTGTTTCTGTATTCTGTAATTTGAGAAACACATTGTAATCGTTGGCAATGGGCTGGTAGTCGTATTCCGGAATCGCCAGCGTCATGAAAAAGCTGTTGATGCTGTCGTTTTGCGTGTACATGAACAGCAATTTGCCTTCTTCTATGATTTTGGGGCCTTTTTCAGTTTCAAAGTGACTGGGAATGAGCAAGCCGAAGCTAACGGCTTCTGCACCTATCGTGCGCAAACTGTCGAAATCATCCAATTCATCAAAAGCCAGCTTACAGGGCGCCTCTTTTTTTGCCTTTGATTGTGCATGCGTTTGAAAAGTTGCTCCCAGAAAGCCCAGCAATAGAAAGAAGGAAACGATTAATTTATTCATTGATGTCATTTTTTGCTCCATAGCAAAGGTAGGTCTTTAAGCTAAAAGCAGAAAGAGCACAATCCAATGAGGATTATGCTCTCTCTTTGTCATAATACCCGAAGAAGAACGCTTCGGATTATGAATTAGTACTTAATAGAAAACTTGTAATTATCAGCGTTATCGTTAGTCGTGTTATTGACTTCGTCAACTCTGATGAGGTAAATCTTACCGTTTGCAGAGACTGCAAAAACGTCACCTACAACCAATGGAAGGGTCATGTCCGTTACAGTAACAGCATTCCCCAAACAATCTATTGCCTGGTTGGTATCCGATATTGGATTACCTGTGCTGAAAGCGGCAGCGATAATCTCCTTGTTCGTTGCATTCGCAAAAGAAAAGTTCTCTACGTTAGCAGGTACCACCCTGCGCATTTCGGCGCCATTAACCGTACCAATTTGCTTGCGCCAGTTAGAGGCATCGGGTTGTGAACAATCGATACCAACGTCGCGGATCTCCGCAGAAGCAGCGCCCGATCCAACACTCAGTCCTTCATCAAGATCCAAACCGCCAGTTCCGACAGGGCCTGCCTGATTCAGCAACACGCCCGTAAGGCTCCTTTCAATCGGTGTAGTCGGAGGCGCTTTGCTCGTAATGGTGAGCGATACGGCATCTTTTAAACCGTTTTCATCTGCAACTTCAACTTCGTAGGTGCGTACGGCGCCAACTGTATTTACTGAAGAAATTTCAAATTCGTAAGTGACGCCATCTTTGTCAGCTCCAACAATCAGGAATGGGTTATTGGATGTCAGCGCACCGCCATTGATGGTGAAAAAGCTGGTTCCCAGTTTCACATCATCTTCGTAGATGGTTACTGATTGCAGTTTGTTGTCTCCGGTAAGCAGGGAAACTTTGATTTTAAAAGTCTCGCCGGCTACCACATCAGCATTTGCATCCAAAAAACCAGCTTCCGTTACGAAGCGGGCATCCGGACCGGTAGGATCCGGTGTAGGAGTATCATCCGGGTTACAACCCGTAGAAAGAATCACGGTAAAAACGAGAGCAAGGCCCGCGAGGGATAACAACAATTTTTGCATAAAGAAAAAGTTTATGTTTTAAAATGGATTGACGTGCGTGTTTTTCAATCACCTGTTACGACGGGGAAGTACAAATAAGTAACTTTTACACCCGTATAAGATTCTGTAAAATTAGGCAAAACTTCTCAACAAGGGTTTCAGGCGGCAAAGCTTAACCTAATCATAACAAAAATAAACCCGCCTTTATTACATAGTGGAGCAAAACAATTAGCAGCACAAAGGTAAGTGCAATCTGCTTTTGGAAGATTACATATTTATAAAAAAAACTTACATCGGACGCACTTTGTTCATAAAGCGAACATAAAAGTGCATCCTCAACAAGCTCTTAAAATGACACGAGACACCCCAAAAGCATGGGATGTCTCGTGTTCAAAATTTCATCAATTCTTTAATCAATCAAAATTTTCTCCACAGCCAATTCTTGCTCGGCACTGATGCGCACGAAATAAAGACCGGCTGCCAGATGAGCGACATCCAGGTTCAACAGTTGTGGTCCTTCGCCGACGCGTTGTGTCTGCGTCAATACGACCCGGCCGTCAGCACTCACGACTTCCAGCAGGATGTTTTGAGCTGAAATGGCAGTAAACGAAACGTTTACGAGATCCTTCGCAGGATTCGGGAATACTGAAATACGGCTTGAAGCCGCTTCGAGATCAGTGCTTGGCGTAGCGCCCGGCTCTACAACCGTTCCTTTGTAAGGAGCCAAAGCACAGTTCATATCCCCTTCAGCAGAAGTTACGCAGGCCTCTGATTGATAAGCGAACATGTCAATGATTTCGATTTCATCGACATACCAGCCATCACCTACAGGTTCAGGCGTCGGGTTGGTAAGTTCGGCTTCTGATCCATAGCGGAAACGCAGGTAGACGCTTTGTCCCTGGTAGGGACTGAGGTCAACATAAGTATCAACATACCCATTGCTGTTGCCCCAAAAAGCGGGCAAATTAGATGTTGCGAAAGTGGTGTAGGCCATTTCGCCCCGGTAGTTATTTTTGAAAATTTGCTGGTCTACATTAGCCCAGTCGGTACCATTGGTCGAAACCTGAATTACCCCGGCATCCGTATTCGGCTCTGTGCTGTAATTGTGGTAAAAGCGCAAAACCGGCTGGGTACCGCTAACGAGAATGGGTTGAAATGAAATCAACGACTGATCATTTTCATTCACCGTGCTGGGCGCATGCCAGGCAGCTTGCCCTTCATAAGCGCCATCTGTGTTAATTACCCAAATATCATCGCCAGTGTCGTTGTAAACCAGCCAGTTTGCATCCCCGTCTTCTGCGCCATCGTAAAACTGACGGATGGAACGCAGGTTAGGCGAAGTTGAAAAACGGTAGCTGAACGTTTTTTCTTCACCGGAAGCCAGGTCACCAATATCAAACACAAGTTCGGTTGAAGAGGAACTGCTTAAAGCTGCGCCCGTAGCAGACCCGGCAACATAGCTTGCGCCATCAGGAATTTGGTCGGTAACTACCACTCCTGAAACCGCATCATCTTTGTGGTTGGTTACGGTTACGGTATACGTGATTTCCTGCCCGGCATTGATTTTTTCAGTCGCCACCTTGGAAATTTTCAGTTGCTTAATACATTCCGGCCTTGTGTCGAAACCAGAACGACCGTCATTCCGGTTGAATGGGCTGGCCTGATCGGCACTCCACCCCAGACCGCGACGGGCAAATACTTCCCAGATAAGGCATTCATGAATGCCATCGTTGTTGAGCAAATCTGCCCCAATGATGGCATTTCGGCCATCTATAAAGCCCGGGTCGCATGATTGCAATTTCATCCCGTCCATCACCAGCTGAATGGCGATGTTGTTCCCCCCTGTTCCATAATAAAGGTCATCGTCAAACCCATAAACTTCTACAAACTTCCAGTAGAGGTCCCACAGGGTACTGGCCCAGACTTCTCCCAGCGCATGCGGTGAAGTCGTGCCGATAACATCGTCGTAATTCTGGCTATTGATGGCAGGATTAGTCGAATAGGGCAGTCTGCGAATGCCACCACCATCTGGGTCGTTACGGGTAACGAAATTCCCGATTCCGCGCTTGAACGTACCTTCGTCGCCTGGTTTAGCCTGCATGATCAATGACATAAAATCGCTCCAGCCTTCTCCCATTTGTTCATCACTGGAAAGGCATCCGGCCTGACCAGGGCCCCCTGTGAGACGGTTGGAAATGCCGTGACCATATTCGTGGGCCATAACACCATTATCAAAATCACCGTCTACGTCGGTTGAGGTTCCTGTTGTATCAGGAGACTGCAATTTTACGGTTACGCCCTGATTCAGAAAACCAATGATGGTCTGGCAATCCGAATTTTTGATCATAACGGTAGGGATGCCTGGATCAGGAACGTTATTGACTCCGGCCATACCTACTACATTTTCTTCAAAATTGCAGATAATCAGGGCAATGGCGCCCGCTGCTTCTGCCCGGACGGCTTTTTCTTCAAAGAAACATTGCCCGCGGATGACCAATGCGATTTTTCCTGCGACGTCAGCGGCATTGACATAAGGGCCACAACCCAGTTGGGGCTGGCTTGTGCCGTCAAAAGCCTGAACAACTTCACCAGTAATTGGAGTTGTAGTAATCTCAGGCCCAAATGCCGCTGTCGAGGTTTCATAGGCTCCTGCAATCTCTTCCGGCTCCAGCACCGTCAGCAATTTTCCGCCGGCGCTATTCCACAGATACATCTGCATCCGCCCGTTTCCGCCATCCGCCGGCGTTGCAAAGTTGGCATTATTCGTGCCGCCGCCGTCCTGGGCTTCCGCAAGCACATTGTCGTTGCCGGTACCGCCATTGCCGTAATTATTGCGTTGAAAACTTCCGGCAGCCGGATCCATGCCATAGTGGTAGGCAAAGTCGTGCATGATGTTGTTCATATAGAACAATTGGGTTACAGCAGCTTCTCTGTAAGTTTCAGGTTCCTGAGTGCCATCGTAAGGAAAGTCGAATATCAGTAGGTCGCCGCCATTGGGTTCATCATTAGCCGAAGTATTCTGATTGGCATCGTCCTGATAAGCATGAACGTTGTTGCCTCTTGTAATGCGGTATTCTGGTCCGGGTTGGCCGTTTGTATCGTGCCAGCCAAAAGGAGAGGCGATCGGGTCAGCCGGATCCATTACCAATTGGCGGTCACCATGGATGGGACTTTCCACCGGTACAGGATAAACATTGTAGGTTGCATCAACCAACATGCGCTCCTGAGCAAGAGCCTGCTTCAGTGGCTGGAATCCTGATACGGCATCCTGGCTCTGGCAATGGTCATCGTGAACATGACATTCGTCGTTTTTGTCGGCAAAGCTGCAGTAAACAGTCAGGTTGTGGCGTTGTAATACCGAGCCTGTTACCGCGTCTACGAGCATACTCCAGTAGTCTGGCGTGTCGATTTGGTTCAGCGTCAGGCTCCATGCCAGGCGCACTGTTCCCGTTTTGGGGTTGCTAAAATACATCAGATCCACTTTGATTTCTGATTTTGCAATATCCCCTTTGTCAAAAACAAAAGATCGGTCGCCATTTTGAGACAAAAGCCGCAAAGGCTCCCGGATGGAGACACCCGCTTCCCCGGCAGCAGCTTCTACAGCCTGATAAGCACTGATGACGGGCTCTGTAGTGTTGATGGCTGTCGCCAGGTTTGGGGTAAACCGGCAGGTAGAAAACGCTACTTTGCCATCTGCAGCTACGTGAACCCCCGCAATGGCATTATAAACCGGGATACCGGCGTGGCGCTGAATGAAATAGACATGCGTTGCGCCATTGTGGCGGGTTTGGTAGTTGTTGCTAACCACCATGTCTGCAATGTCACCCGGGCTAAGCTTCCATGCTTCCCGGTGTTGTTCCACATAGCGCATCGCGATGTCCAATTTGGACTGCAATTGCGCAAATCCGGAAAAGGGGAGGCAAAGCAAGCCCCATAAAAAGAACTTTGTAAACGTATTTTTCATACTGCATAAGACATTAAAATGAACAAATTCGAATGAAGGGATTAAAGGTAAAAAAAGCCTTTATCCAAATAAGAAGAGAATAAAAAGATATATGCTGCACGACAATTTATGGCGCGGTGTTGCTTACATTCATACCCGCTCCATCACTGCGCCACAGTTTTTGCAGGTCCTCAGTTCCTCCGAATCCATAAAATGCTTCATGACAACGGGAAGCTGGTTGACAATATCTTTCATTTCGAAAGAAGCTTCATGCAATTTTTGATTGCATTGCTCGCAAAACCACATCAATTTGTCTTCTTCGCCGGGGCGCCGGTAGCGTTCAATAACCAGTCCTACCGTATTCGCAGGCCGTTGAGGAGAGTGTGGAATACGGGGTGGCAACAGGAACATATCCCCTTCACGAATGGAAATGTTTTCAGGAGTGCCGTCTTCATGTATGATTTTCAGGGTGATGTCTCCTTCAAGTTGATAGAACAATTCCTCTCCATCTTCAAAATGGTAGTCTTTCCGACCATTCGGCCCGCCTACTACCATCACGATGTAGTCTTCATTCTGAAAATAAACCTGCTTGTTGCCCACGGGAGGTTTCAGCAAATGTCGGTTTTCCTCTATCCAGCCTTTCAGATTAAAAGGTTTTGCTATGGCCATAATGCATTATTTTAGTTAAACAGGTCGCTTGGATCTTAACATTCAGTCGTGAAATTATGTTATTTTTAGCCATAAATCAAATACGACAATGAATCTCGACTTATCTGGAAAAAATGCATTGGTTTGCGGAAGCAGCAAGGGAATTGGAAAAGCGGCAGCTATTGAACTGGCAAAGCTTGGCGCAAACATTACGCTGGTTGCGCGGTCTGCAAATGTAATGGCTGACCTCATCAAACAACTGGCACGCAAATCCGGGCAAACGCACGATTTTCTCGCGGCTGACTTCAACAACCGCGACGACCTCAAACGCAAAATCACGGGTCTGATCACGGTAAAAACCATCCATATTCTGGTTAACAATACCGGTGGTCCTCCTGCAGGCCCCATTGCAGAAAGCGAAGAAGAAGCATTTCTGGAAGCCTTTCAGAATCACCTCATTTGCAATCAGTTGCTGACCCGGCATGTTGTTCCCGGGATGAAAGAAGCAAAGTATGGCCGCATCATCAACATCGTCTCTACTTCGGTTAAGCAACCACTGGAAGGCCTGGGGGTTTCCAATACGGTGCGCGCTGCTGTGGCCGGATGGGCCAAAACATGGTCAAACGAACTTGCGCCTTTTGGCATCACGATGAACAATGTTTTGCCGGGAGCTACTTATACAGATCGCCTCAGGGATTTGATCCAAAATAAAGCCGCCAAACTGGGGGTTCCCGAAGCTGAAATCGTTCAGCAAATGGAAGCTGAAATTCCGATGGGCCGGTTCGCTGTTAAAGAAGAAATTGCAGCAGTTGTTGCTTTTCTGGCTACGCCTGCTGCCGCCTACCTTACCGGGGTCAGTATTCCCGTAGACGGGGGCCGTATTAAAGGTTTGTAGAAAAAACAGAGACATGACTGCTATCTGGGATTATTTTAAAACCCTGTTCCGGGAGGCTGAACAAAGTTCGCCAACAGTGCCTTTTGTGCACGAACTCATCGAAAGGGAAGAAACGGATAAAGCCGACTACGCCCACTGGAAAAACACCCGCGTCCGCACCATGCTCAGCGACTGGCTCAGTAGCCAATACGCTTTGCATCAGGCTTTACCAAAAGAGGTTGAAGACACACTCGGTTTTTTAAATACCCCATCTTCGAACGGTTTTGTCATTCATTTCTACAAAACCAATTACAGCCGCCGCGACCTCATCTGGCTAGCCGAATATTTCAAAGAAAGGGTTCTGACCCTCGACTACCGCCTACAGATGTCTGATGTCCGCACTTTTTCCCGCAATGACAAGGTAGAAGTCATCGAACGTCACTACCTGAAGCCCAGGCCGGGGGCGAGCGAAAAAGCAGTGCAACGGTATGGAAATATTACCATAGAAGCGATTTTACAAAACGACCGGCCCTATCGGCTCCGTTTTCAGGCCAGTACATATCAGGACTCGAGGTTCAAAACTGCCGAAAACTTTTCCGATCTTATGGAAGCACTTTTGGCTTAAATAAGAAAAACTCCTACCTTGGCATCGCTATTAACTCCTTGAACAGAATTTTTTCGTTTGCAGGAATTAAAACACAAAGCCATGATTAAAAGATTGTTCTTTTTAACAGGCCTTTCTTTGGCCATTCTGTCATGTGATGAAATAGCGCCACGCCTTAATCCCGGAGGATCCGGTAACAATCCCAATCCCACAGATCAACAGCGGCAGGTTTTGGTGGAAGAATTTACCGGAGTCCGTTGTGTCAACTGCCCCGCAGGCAGTGATGCCATTCAAACACTCAAAGGCATTTATGGCGATCAGCTCATTGCTGTTTCTATTCACTCCGGATTTTTTGCAGTGCCTTATCCTGAAAGCACTCAGGATTTTCGGACGCCGGAAGGAGACAATATTTTGAGCTATCTGGGCGAACCACTGGGATATCCGACTGCCGTTATCAACCGCAAATTGTACAATGGAGAGACGGATTTACAGTTGGGCCAATCCCAATGGGCCGGGTTTATTGCAGAAGAAACGGCTATTGCGCCTCAGGCACAGATCACGATAACCAACACGTATACCGCCGCCACCCGTGAACTGGAATCAAAGATCAACTTCGAAATATTGGAAAACATTGTCGAAGATGATGTGCGACTGAGTGTCATGATTGTCGAAGACGGCGTCGAAGACAGCCAGCTCACCCCCTCAGGCAAAGTCAACAATTACATGCATCGGCATGTATTCCGGGACATGATGACCCCATACGACGGAGCGCCAATCACTGGTCCACTCACTGCAGGCGATCTGCTAACCCGTACTTTTAATTTCACGCTGCCGCAAGGTTGGAATACAGAACATTGCTACGTTGTTGCATTCCTGCATCACAACGGCGCTGAAAAATCAGTCATCCAGGCAACAGAGGTCAAGGTGCTCAATTGAGCTTATAATCTCTTTTTATAAGCCGATTGCCTGATGAACTGGAGAGAAATTCCTTTCTTCCGATTGGGCTTGCCATATATTGCCGGTATCTGGCTTGCCGATGCATTTGGTGCATTGCTGCATCAGGGGCTGCTGTTTGTTTTTCCCATACTGGCGGCGCTCCTTTGGTTTTTTGGGGCCCGGCGACAGAATTATCAATGGCGCTGGGTTTATGGTTTTGTTTTAAATACTTTCCTGTTTCTGCTGGGCTACCAGATCACGACCCTGCATCATGAGTTGAACCGGCCTCATCATTTTAAACCGGCCATTGGCTCAGACAATTATGCAGCCGGTACCATACAGCGTCTTCGCCAGGGGGAAAACAGCCTGCGCCTGGTCATTAAAGTGGCGTTTCTGGGTAGCAAGCCTGACGATTTGGATGCACACAGCGGGTTTTTATTGGCTTATCTGGAATTGGATGCCCGTAGCCGGGAGCTGGCCCTTGGCGATCAAATACTGTTGAAAGGGAAAATCCGGGGCATTGATCCGCCGAGGAACCCAAAAGCATTTGACTTTTCCAGATACATGCACCTGAATAATGTACATTTCAGCATCCGCTCCGATTCGGCTTCCTGGGAAAAGCTCAACATAAAGCCTGCTGACGGCCTGTTTGCACGCAGCGATCAACTTCGAAAACGCTGTATAGACATTCTAAAAAAACACCTGCCTTCAGACAACGAATTTGCGGTCGGCGCAGCGCTGCTACTGGGTTATAAAGATGAAATTTCGCAGGAGTTAAACAATGCTTATGCAAACACCGGGGCCATGCACGTGCTTGCGGTCTCAGGCCTGCATGTCGGAATCGTGTATTTATGCCTTGGCAGTCTGATTGGACTGATAAAAATCCGGCGCCGGTACTGGAAAGTATTGAAAATGTTGCTGTTACTAACAGGGGTTTGGGGATTTGTTCTGCTTACCGGCTCGGCCCCGTCTGCACTAAGGGCCGCTACCATGTTCAGTTTTGTTATAGTTGGCCAGTCCCTTGACCGACAAGCCAATGTATACAATTCTTTTGCGGCTTCAGCTTTTTTAATGTTGTGCGTAAACCCCTACCTGCTGTTCGACATTGGGTTTCAGCTTTCTTACCTTGCCGTTATCGGAATCGTTTATTTTCAACCCATCATTTACAGGCTCTGGTACATTGAAAATAAAGTTGGCGACTATTTCTGGAAACTAACGGCTGTGTCGCTGGCAGCGCAAATCACCACCCTGCCCATTAGTTTGTTTTATTTCCACCAGTTTCCCCTCTACTTTTGGCTGTCAGGACTTGTGGTTGTCCCGTTGTCAGGGTTTATCCTGATGGGTGGCATGGCCACACTGCTGCTCGATGGCATCCCTTTGGCCGGCTGGTTGTTGGGTAAAGTTGTATACAGCCTGGTTTGGATAAACAATGCCGCCATTTTCCTGATTCAGCAACTCCCCGGTGGCGTCATCGCTGGCGTGTGGGTAAGTGTATCTGCATGTATCCTCTTGTATGTAACCATTGCCGCACTAACAGGCGCATTTGAATTCAGGCGTTTCCGCTGGATTCTTGTTGCTTTGGCCTGCCTGAGTGGTGTTGCAGGATTGCATGCTTTTCACCAGTGGCATCAGGCAGCACGGGAACAGGTCGTTGTTTATTATATTCCGGGGCATACCGCCATAGATTACATTGCCGGAAACAACATTGCTTCGTTTACAGATGCCACGCTCGCCCCTTCCAGGCTTGGGTTTGCTGCCGGCAATTACCGGATGTTTGCCGGCGTCCGGAAACTTTCTGAAATCAACATGGACACGACTGACGCCCAGGTAAACGAACGGTATTTTTTTCATAAAGGGCTTATACAATTTCCCGGGTTCCGCATGGCTGTTGTGCGCCAACCTATTGCTTTAAAAGGGGATGCCGAAAAGATCCCGGTCGACTGCCTTTTATTTGCCAACAATGCCCGGGTTGACCTCAGTGAGGTGTTGCTAATTTTTGATTGCAAATTGATTTTGTTTGACGCCTCTTCCAGCTACAGGCGCATCGAACGCTGGAAAAAGCATTGCATTCAGCTTGAAATGCCTTATTACGACATCCGGGAACAAGGCGCTTATATCCGGGATCTTTAACAAGGGTACTTGTATCCACGTAAAAAATCAATGGCGTATGAAAAATTTCTTCCAGGAGTATTTTTACTATACCCGACAAGAACGCAACGGCGCTTTGGGCTTGATTCTATTGTGCACATTGTTTGTGTTAGCGCCACGTTTATATCCCTTTTTCAAGCCTGCGACAAAAATTTCAGCTGAGGATTCTCTTCGTGAAGCTGCTGAAAAACTAGCGCTTTCCGAAGATTTGGCATCCGGCGGGCCACACGAAGAAACAGGAACAGTTTTGTCGGAAAACTTCTATTTCGATCCCAATACTGCCGACAAAGAAACCTTTATCCGTCTGGGCTTGTCGGAACGAACGGCACAAACGATTCTGAACTACCGAACCAAAGGCGGGCGATTTTTCAAAAAAGAAGATTTCAAAAAAATCTACGCCCTTCGCGATGTTGATTACAAACGATTGGCGCCTTTTATACGTATAGGAGGCGATCGCGAAAATGAAAGGAATCAAACAACGCGGCCAAATGAGGCGAATGAACCTGCCGCAGCACTTTTTGAGTTTGATCCCAATAGCGCCAATGACACAACTTTACGCAAATTGGCTTTGTCTGAAAAAGTTGTTCAGATCATCCTGAATTACCGTTCCAAAGGCGGGCAATTTCGCAAAAAAGAAGACCTGGCAAAAATTTACAGTTTGCCGGCCACAGATTATCAACGCCTCGAGCCTTATATCAGGATTGAAAGTCGGGAAACCGGGCAGAAAAACGCTCCGGATCCGAAAACGTCAGATCCTGTTGTTCTGATTGACATCAACAAAGCTTCTGTCGAAGCATGGCAACAGTTGCGGGGTATAGGACCGGCTATCGCTGGTCGGATCGTTTCTTATCGTGAAAAACTGGGCGGTTTTTCGTCCATACAACAAATAGGAGAAACCCGTGGCCTGCCCGACTCAACCTTTCAGCAAATCAAATCACAATTGCAGGTTTCGCCGGTATTTCGCCCGCTTTTCATTAATACGGCGAGTATTGATGAGTTCAGCGCACACCCCTACCTCAGCAAACGCGAGGCAGAAGCCATTGCGGCCTATCGGGCCAACCATGGCACATTCAGGACATTTGAGGAAGTAAAAAAAGTGAAGGCCTTAACGCCTGGTGTCCTGGAAAAAATCAAACCCTACTTGCAATATTAATCAGGGCTTCACAGATTCATATACCGCTTAAGCATAAAAAAAGCCGCCCTCTCCGGAAGAGGGCGGCTCGGAAAATAAATGAAGGAAAACAGTGTATAATAAACACTTAACTCTTCGTACTAAGGCTTTCATCAGAGTTCATCGAGCAGCTCTGCAAAAATAGCAGGCGTTGTGCCGATGGGCTGAAGCGGAATCGAAGTCCCCGATGCTTCTACAATTGCTTCAGCATATCCAAGGAAATGATGCTGATCTTTCGCAGAAATACTCAACAGTGTAACCGTATATCCTGCAGGGATGAAAGTGGTGCAAAACTGGCGACTTGCAGCCCTCCACTCCAGCTCTACGATGCTGTTGTTTTGTTGAAAAACCGCAAAAGTTGCCGTATTGGTTTCATCGTAACCTTCGGGCAGGGTCACGCAAAATGTATTTCCTGTAACTGGTGTATCTGGCAGGTATTTGCCGCAAGCGAACCAGCCGGTAGAGGAAGTTTCCCATTGCCAGGTGGTTTTCCATTGCTGGCTTGCCACATCAAAAAATTCATTCTGTGTCAATTCAGCCTGGTCGTTGATGTCCAGCCACAAAACCCTGTTTTCCTGGTCATTGATACCGCGAAACAACCTGCCTGGCTCATTGATACTTTCGCGGGGAATGTCAAACGTGAGTTTTGCAGAAGGAGCCAGTTTAAGCTGAATGTCATTTTTTACAGCGCTTATCTGAACCGCGCCAAGGTGCTCAAATAATGCAGACTGTGTGGTAGTAGACATTCTATTGGCGACCCAGTTGCCTTTATTGAATGCGTTTCGGAGTTGTACTTCAACAATGCCATTTACGGAGCCTCCGCTGACGGTAGTAAATGCTCCTGCCGGAATATATACATGGACACCGGATGTGCTGTTCAGGGTTGTATCGTGATCTGTATTGACCAGAAAGGTTTGGGCTGCAGGTTGGATATCCTGGAAAAATGCCTTAAAATCGCTATTGGTAAGCGTCGGATCATCGGGCAAAAAAACATCCACTTCCTTTATACAGGAAGACAGACTACAAGCGACGAACAGGATGGCAAAAGATTTCCTCATTCCCTTTTACTATTTAAAAGGGAAGACACCCATATGCTGCATTATGCTGCCTGAATGCTGTATTTTCTTTACAGGCGTTTTCGCACGCCAATAGAAATGCCGCCAAGCCAGTATTTCTGGCTGACAGGGAAATCAGATTTGGTGAAAGAGCCGGGATAATAACTCAAATGCGGCTCAAAAAGGAAGTGAAAATCCTGTTTCCATTTGTAGGCAAGCCCTGCACTAACAAACCAGCCCGTTTTCAGGTGTTTTCTGAATGCAGGATAGGCATCAGACCGGTTGTAAGAAAAATTAACAGGAGTCAGGTCATCGGGGGAAAGGAACGCGCCTTTTTGCTGAAACAAGAGGTTGATCCGTACACCGGCGCTCAGCAATACATCAAATTTTGGTCTGCGCAGGTCGTATCCGATCGCTAACGGAACTTCGATAATATGATATTGGTTGGGCGTAATTTTGCGCCGGGTGCCGCTTACATACGAGGTATCGGTTCTGATGACTTCTCCGTTAGGTCCATAGGTGTTGGTGATGGTGATGCGAACCTCATTTTCATTGAGGTAGTCAAATGCTTCTGTTATTCTCGTATAATTAATGCCGGCTCTACCTGCAAGGCCAATGCCCGAAACGGCAGATAGGCGAACTCCGGCGCCAAAAGCATAGCGGGGTTTTTCTGTCTTTTCGCGCTGATCCAGGTAACCATCATACTCAGAATCCAGGGCTTCCAGTTGACGGAATGCATAACCCGGCGTCAATGTCAGGTCAACATAATGATACCAATAACCCGGAGAAAAGCGCGCGCACTGAGGATCCGGTGGAAAAAGTTTTTTCAGAAAATCCCGGTCAACATATTCCAGATCATCCGGTTTTTCCAGGGGTAAAGCATCCGTTATCCATGTAGTCCTTTGATTCAGTTGCTCTTCCTGCAGTGCAGTAGGCGGTGAATCAGGCGCTGCTTTCTCATTAATTTCAGAAGTAGGTTGAATTTCCGTCCTGAAAATCACCTTTCCAGATGTATGTTGAAGCTTTGTATGTGATGTTGGAGCGGGGGCTTTAACGGCTTTTGCGTCGACTGAAACCGGCGGAATAACCTTCTCAATGTTGATATGGTCCGGTTTTTCAGAGACTCCCGAATCAGCGACAAGATGGTTACCCGGCTGCATCAAAATGGGAAAACTGCCAATGTTTACCGGAGTAGCGTCTTTTGCAACAAAATAAGTTAGCAGAGCAATCGTAGTCGTAATCAGGGCAGCAGAAGCAAAAAGCCAGATGGCTAAAAGACGGCGGCGGGGTTTTCGATCCCGGCTTCGTTCAATCGCATCCCAAAGATTCATGGGCGCCTCCCGGCTGTAGTCTTCAAGTCGGGAACGAAACAGGTCGTCTATGGGATTGCGGCGGTTCATACTGCTATTTTTTGTAGTTCTTCAATTCGGGCCTGCAATTGCTTTCTGGCTTTAACCAGTTGTGATCGCGAGGTACTTTCCTGAATTTCGAGCTGGTCGGCGATTTCTTTATGACTATAGCCTTCAATGGCATATAAATTAAACACAACACGGTAACCTTCGGGCAATTCAGCAATCAGTTGTAACAGCTCTTCTTCATGCAATTGCGCATATACAGAAGGTTCCAGTGTGGATTCGGGCAAATATTCGACCCCGATGAATTCATTCTGGAAACTTTTTTTAGCGTATTGCTTCAGGGCTGTATTGATAACAATCCGACGAATCCAGCCTTCAAATGAGCCTTTAAAACTAAAATCGGATATGTGATCAAATACTTTGATAAAAGCCTCCTGCAGCAGGTCTTCAGCTTCCATGTGGTGGCGGGCATAGCGTTGGCATACCACCAGCATCTTTCCGGCATAACGTCGGAAAACTTCCCGCTGACAGTCGCGGTTTTCCTGAATGCAGCCTTTTATTAACTCGGCCTCTGTCACACGCTTAAATTACCTGGTATGTAGATTCTTTTAATAACGCAATTGCTGCCTGCTATTATCACCGAACAATATAATTTTTTTTGGTTTTAACTCAGGCAGTTATTCGTGTTAAAGTTCAATACTGTCGGCACGAAGTTGTTCTTAAAAAAAAGCCGGCTTCAAAAACGAAGCCGGCAAATACATCTTATTCCTGTTGAAGTCATTTTCACCCTATAGAGGCTTCTGTTTTAAATTTCGCTGCCTCCCTTTATTTTTTTTCATGAAGCTCTTTTTAGATTCTTCTGTGAAAAGTAGGACATGACCCCGGGACGATTCCTACTTTTGTCCCTGAACATTCACATAAAATCCATTTTCATGTTCCTACGATACGCTTTTTTGACCTCCTTCCTCGGGCTTGCTTTTTTTGCTTCGGCACAGGAGCAGGCGCTGAAACAAACCCTTCGGGGCACCGTCCTGGACGCTGATAACCACCAGCCGCTTGTGGGGGCAACCCTGACTTTAGTATCAACCAGTATGGGCACAACTACGGATGCCTTGGGTGTTTTCCGGCTCGAAGGTACGCCGGTAGGGCGTTATCAGCTTCAGATCAGTTATGTGGGCTATACCACCCAAACCATTCCTGAAGTACTGGTCGAATCCGGAAAAGAAACAGTCGTTGAAATTGAATTGCAGGAACGCATTCAGGAAGTGGGCGAAGTGGTTGTCCGAGCAGCCCGAAGCGATGCAACGATGGCCTGTCCGACGGTCAGGAGCCTCTCCGTAGAAGAAACATTGCGCTTTCCTGCTACTTTCTACGACCCGGCCCGGCTGGCGGCTACTTTTGCCGGAGTTGTGGGTGATAATGACCAGGCTAACGGCCTTTCCGTTCGTGGCAATTCCCCCAATGGCATGGTCTGGCGGCTCGAAGGTTTGGATATTGTGAACCCAAATCATACCCCCAATGCCGGCACTTTCAGTGACAGAACGACTCAAAACGGTGGCGGCGTCAACATACTGAGCGCTCAATTGCTGGATTTAACCCACTTTTACGCCGGGCCGTTTCCGGCAGGTTTTGGCAATGCATTGTCCGGGGTTATGGATACCCGTTTTCGGAAGGGGAACAGCGAACAAAGGGAATTTACTGGCCAGGCCAGTCTGATTGGCCTCGATTTGGCGGCAGAGGGTCCTTTTACAAGAGATTCAGATGCCTCTTATCTTGTCAATTACCGTTATTCCACGGTTGGTTTGCTGAGCGCAATGGGCCTTGACCTGGGTGACGAAGCCATCCGTTTTCAGGACCTGTCTTTCAATTTGGTATTTCCTGGCAGCAAAGGGGTTCAGTTTACCCTGTTTGGGGTAGGCGGTCAAAGCGAAAATATTTTCAAAACAGAACGGGATTCTACCCTGTGGGAATTCCAGAAAGACCGCTACGACATTACTTTTGAATCCCAAACGGGCATTATCGGGGCAACGCTTACGCTGCCGGTCGGTAAGGGCGGCTTGTGGCACACCGCCGTTGGTTACTCCATCCTTGACAGCCGCCGTTATGGCGATCGACTCGATACCAATTATCAGCCTGGTCGCGAGGAGCAAGATGTTTCTATCCAGGAAAAACTGTCTGTTCACAGTTTTTTTAACCAAAAATTCAACGCACGCTCGCGCTTGCGCATCGGATTAATCGCCACAGGGCACCAATACGACCTGAATTCTGTACAGGATTTTGACAAAGTCGTGGCCGAAGGAAAAGGGGATGGCTGGTTGCTTCAACCCTATTTCAACTGGCAGCAACAATGGCGCCGCCTTACGCTCAATGCCGGCTTACAGGCCTCGTGGTTTATGTTCAACGAAACCGGGTCGCTTGAACCGAGGGTTTCTGTGGAATGGAAACCTGCCCTCAATCAGCACCTCAGCCTTGCCTATGGTCTGCACAGTCAGTTACAGGCGCCGCAGGTATATTTTGCTGCTGCCGCTCCGGATGAGAACCGCAATCTGGAAGCCACCAAAGCGCACCATCTCTCCCTCAGCTATCGCCAGGATGTAAACGAAGCCCTGTATTATCGCGTGGAACTTTACTACCAGAAACTGTTCGACGTTCCCGTCAATGCAAGACTGATGAATTCTTTTTCTACGCTAAACCTCACGGAAGGTTTTGTGGACGATGTGCTTGTGAATGCCGGAAGCGGGAAAAATTACGGCGCAGAAATCACCATCCAGCAACGCTTTATGCGCAATTTGTACTACCTGATTAACGCCACATGGTATACCTCGCTTTATGAAGGCAGCGACAACATCGAAAGACATTCCCGATTTGACGGCGGATATGCTGCCAATGCTACCATTGGTAAAGAATGGGATCGAAAACCGCGCCGGGAGAAAACCAGAACCTGGGGGGCTAACATCCGCTTGATCTTGTATGGCGGACTTCGGGATACCCCTATTGACGCACTGGCTTCTGCAGCACAGGAACGCACCGTTTATCAGACAGATCGCGCATTCGAGCTGAAGCTGAGCGATTATTTCAGAACAGATTTGCGTTTGTATTACCGCAGAAACAGCGCCAACAGCAGCAGCACACTGGCATTGGACATCCAGAACCTGAGCAACCAGCAAAATATTGCTTACAGTTATTACGACGCCCAAAAGCGCGAGATCGTGGAAAAATATCAGTTGGGCCTGATCCCGGTGTTGAGTTACCGGATTGCCTTTTAATAAAACGATTTGCGAATAGATCCTCCATATTTCAAAGATATGTATGGGGCTTCGTAGCTTTGTCGTGAAATAGAACTTCCTTTCCGGCGTATTCTATGTCCGTGAAAAGGTCGTTCTCGTGTTTCCATATTTATTGCCCGGATCGCATTGATCTAATCTCTACATTTGGCATTCGCATGAAAGTTATCGAATATTTTGAAAAAGCTGCAGGGCAGACACTCATCTCTTTTGAAGTGTTGCCTCCGCTAAAAGGGGGCAGAATGCAGGCCATTTTTGATACGCTCGACCCCTTGATGGAATTCAAGCCTCCCTTCATAGATGTAACCTATCATCGGGAGGAATTTGTTTACAACAAACGTTCCAGCGGCTATTATGAAAAAACAGCAATACGCAAACGCCCGGGAACAGTGGGTATTTGTGCTGCCATTATGCACCGGTATGGGGTGGATGCTGTGCCGCACCTCATTTGTGGCGGTTTTACCAAAGAAGACACCGAAAACGCCCTCATTGACCTCAACTTCCTGAATATCAAAAACGTGCTGGCCATACGGGGTGATGCGCGCAAGTTTGAAGGTCATTTCATACCCGAAGAGGGGGGACACCATTATGCATTGGATCTGGTGAAGCAAATCAGCGACATGAACAACGGCCGCTATCTCGATGACAACATTGATAACGGCGAGCGCACTGATTTTTGTATTGGCGTTGCCGGTTACCCCGAAAAGCATTTTGAAGCTCCAAATCTGGATCTGGACCTAAAATATACCATTCAAAAAGTAGAAGCCGGGGCGAAGTACATCGTTACACAGATGTTTTTTGACAATGCGAAATACTTCAACTATGTAAAAAAATGTCGGGAAGCAGGAATCACAGTACCGATTGTGCCGGGTTTGAAGCCAATTACCAAGCAGTATCAGCTCAGTTCTATCCCCCGACTATTTTACATAGACCTTCCGGAAGACCTCGTTAAGTCTGTACTCGCTGCAAAAGGTCCTGAACAAATACAACAAGCCGGCATTGAATGGTGCATCAACCAGTCAAAAGAACTGAAAGCTGCAGGCGTGCCCTGCCTGCATTATTATACGATGGGAGATGTGGAGACGATCAGAAAAATTGCTGAATCCGTTTATTAAGAAGCTTCACTTATGGAAGAGCTCATCCAAAATTACATCGACGGAACCTGGCAACCTGCTCAATCCGGCGACTATATAGACAATTATCAACCTGCCACCGGGAAAGTGTATAGCCGACTGCCCGACGCTGACGCCCGCGACGTTGAACTTGCTGTAGCTGCGGCCCGGAAAGCATTTCCGTTGTGGTCTAAAGTCGGCACGCAGCAGCGTTTTCAAATGATGATGCGCATTGCCGACCTGATCGAACGGGACCTGGAAGCTTTTGCACTGGCAGAAAGCACTGACTCCGGTAAAGCGTTGGCGCTGGCCCGGGAAGTTGATATTCCCCGGGCAATTTCCAATTTCAGGTTTTTTGCCACGTCCATTTTGCACTTTAGCTCCGAAGCACATGCTGTAGAAGGCGAGGCCCTTAATTTTACGCTGCGGCAACCAGTAGGTATTGTAGGCTGCATCTCTCCCTGGAACTTACCCCTTTATTTATTTACCTGGAAAATTGCGCCGGCTCTGGCCACAGGGAATTGCGTCGTTGCCAAACCATCGGAAATGACGCCCATGACCGCCTACCTTTTGACAAAGGCATGCGCTGAAGCAGGCCTTCCGCCGGGCGTTCTTAACATTCTGCACGGGCTAGGCGGCAAAGTCGGCCAGGCTATTGTAGAGCACCCGGAAATCAAAGCCATTTCATTCACAGGGGGTACGGCTACGGGGCGGAACATTGCAAAGACCGCTGCGCCAATGTTTAAAAAGCTTTCTCTGGAACTGGGAGGAAAAAACCCTGTACTTGTTTTTGCCGATGCTCCTTTTGAAGAAATGCTGGATACCACGGTGCGTTCCTCTTTCTCCAACAACGGCCAGATTTGTTTGTGCGGCTCCCGAATTTATATACAACGCCCTGTTTATGAACGCTTTCGCGATGCTTTTGTATCCCGGGTTAAAGCCTTGCGTGTCGGGGACCCTAAAGATCCCGAAATCCGTCACGGCGCGCTTGTTTCCAAACAGCACCTTGAAAAAGTGGAAGGCTACATTCAGCTGGCGCTGGAAGAAGGCGGCAACATCCTTTGCGGCGGCCAACGGGTTCAGCTCCCCGGTGCGTTGGAAGGCGGCTACTACCTGCAACCGACCATCATTGAAGGGTTATCCATAAACTGTCGCACCAACCAGGAAGAGATATTCGGGCCCGTGGTGACCATCGAGCCGTTTGATACGGAAGAAGAAGCTATTGCACTGGCCAACGGTACCAACTACGGACTGGCGGCTACCGTGTGGACCAATGACCTGATGCGGACCCACCGCGTAGCAGAGCGCCTCCAATTTGGCATCGTTTGGGTCAATTGCTGGATGCTCCGCGATTTGCGAACGCCTTTTGGCGGTGTACGGCAATCCGGCGTTGGCCGCGAAGGCGGGCTGGAGGCGCTGCGTTTTTTTACAGAACCTAAAAACGTCTGTATCCGGTATTGGTGATGTGCTGAAATTAGCCACTCACTAATTTTATCCACAACGGCAGGTTGTAGTATGTTGTCACCCGGCAAATTTTTCCGTTTTTTACCTCCAGAAAAGCCCCGGCAGGCAGGATGTAGGATTGTCCCCTGGCAGGAGGCAAACCTTCTTCCCCTTTTTTATACACACCGTGGACAACAAATTCAACAGCAATGCGCTCCCCGGTATCATTCACCATAAAAACCATATCGCGCAGGGTTTCTTCATAAGATTCGTCCATTTGCTGCAAAAACCGGGAGTACTTTTCTAATCCGATCCGGGTTTCACCCTGATTGACATCGTGGCGGATGTCGGGATCGAGAAGGGCCAGCATCCCGGTCCAGTCCTTTTGATTAAAACAGGCGTAGTATTGCTTTACAATTTCTAAGGATTGCATTCGGCTAAAGTATTAGTGTTTTTGTAAAAAAGACATTGTAATTAACCATTCAGAAAAAAATAAGTTAAAATTTGCTTAAACCTGATTCATACCGGCAGCAGAGCGTCCTTTTTCTTACTCTAATTCTAATTCTGATTTTTTCCACCTAAACTTACCTATTGTATGAAAAAAAGATGGCTCTTCTCCTTCATGTTCATTACAGCATGCACACTACTTTCTGCCCAAAGTAATTTTCTGATCGGTTTACTCGGCGGCATAACCCAAAGTCAGTACGTAACACCCGGCGGAACGGAGACCCCCATAGAGAGGGTTTCTTTTTTCAGCCCCAATCTTGGCATAAGTTTCCGGCATCATTTCCACGATAAATTCTACTGGCAGACCAATTTGCAATACATACAATTCGGGGAACGGGTATTGCAGAGCGATAATTTAATGTGGCCGAGTGAAAATGACGGGAATGGGAATTATGTCAGAAACCCTGATTTACCCCACCGCTTAGAGTATCAACAGAAAACGGATTTTCTTTCCCTGCGGGCAGGATTGGGGTATTACCTCTGGCGTTCAGAAAAATTTGGGCTGGGCTTAATGCCTTTTGCAGAAGCCGATTTTTTTATAAAAAACAAAGATGAACAAAGGTTTGTATACGATGATGGACGAATAGACTCCACTTCAGGGTTAGCATATTATGGAGAAAATACATTCCGCAAAGCTAATTTTTCGGCTGGCCTCGCACTCAGTTTACAGGCAAAGCTTGGTTCGAAGTTCGACTTTTCCCTTTCTCCGGAGGCCTTTTATCAGCTTCAGTCGGCGACTGTAAAAACCAGCCCGGATACCGATACACGTCGTTACTTCGTGTTGGGCTTGAGTGCCGGCATATTTTATCGGCTGTAATATTTCCTGAGGTGACATCGCGCACGCAGGCAGATGTCACCTCAGGCTTCAATTCATCGTTTATCAATCTGGATCACCATACCTACTGCATTTTTCCCTTTTGTATCCGCTTTAAATGCAACGGTTTCTCCAGCTTGAAATGCTACGCTGCTCACCCGCTGATCGGCAAGCGCCTCCTTTAATTTGTCCACATAAGCCCGCTGGCGACTGGCGTTGATGCGCTGGTTAAACTGCTGTGCATTGATTTCAGTTTTGGAAATTACAATGGCCATGAAATCAGAGTTGCCGAGGTCGTCGGCTTTCAACGATTCATCTTTGGGAAACAGGCGCGTGCCGGTGATGCCGCAATAGGGCGAGTGTTTTTGTGTATATGGAAAAAGGACATAGCTTGATCCATCTGTCTCCTGCCCGAAGACATAGGTGTAACATTCGATGCTGTTGGCGAGCAGGATTTTGAATTTATCCCCTTTCCGGATAGGATTTGTAGTTTTAAAAAGAAGGTCACCCGCCTGGCGCAAGGCAATGGTTTTTTCCGATGCCATGTCGAGCAAACCAAATTCAACCGCTAATTTGTTTTGATCAGCTGCTTGCTGGGTACTGCTGCCCATGGGGTATAATCCATATGCTTCTTTGGTAAATCGCTCAAAATCGCGATAGCGTATCCAGGCCATGCCCCGATCGCCCCAGTCTTCGCCCCAGCTGTTCATGAGTTGCAGTGCGCCGCCTTCCAGATTATCGTCGTAGCCAATGACGCACATGGCGTGGCCGCTGAAACCCCGCATAGCATAATCGCTTTGGGTTGGGCGCCAGATTTTCTGCCCGACCATGCGGCTCATAAAAGTGCCTCCAACCATCATGCCGATAACCACTGGCGCCCCTTGCGCCAGGTTCTGCCGGATGCCCTGAATATCCGGCCCATATGCATTTCCTCCTTCCGACAAGCGATTGAATCCTTTGATTTTGTATTGCTGTGCACTGCGACGCTGATTCATGTCCGGCGCTTTTGAACAGGAGCGGTCGTCATAGCTGAACTGGCTGAAAGGCAGAACGCCTCCTTCCTGCATGGTTTTCATCGCTTCGATCATATAGGCGCCCTGACAGTCATCCAATGCAATCTGGTTGTAGAGGTACGCCGGACTGAAAGCAACACTGTTAGGGTTTTGCCCGGTAGCTTTAGCCTGCAGAATGGTACGGGCAGCATAAGCGCTGGCCCATCCTACACAAGAGCCTTGCTGCCCCTGATGTCGCCTGGTCGGGGCGTACTGCTCCAGTGATACACGCGAAGGCAATTGATTGAAACTGCCGTAAGCCAGGGGTTCAAATACTTCCGCTTTGTCATAGCGTTCCTGGCTCAGAGAGGCGCCCAGTGTAAATTCACCGCCACCGGAACCGCCATCAGAAAGCATTTCCTGACCGCCAAAGAAAAAATACCAGGCTCCGCCGATGATAAGCAGGGGAATCAACAGTTTGGGCCGTTTGAAAACAAACAACAAAATGAAAGGCAAAAATTTGAGCAGCGGGCCCAGGCCGCCACCACCACCCGTGTTGTTGTCTTGCCGACGACGTCCGCCGCCTTGAGGATCATCGGGTTCTATTCGAATTGGCATGATATCGTACGTTTTGTGAAAGAAATATGGAATGTTCCAAATTTACGACTGATTCAGCACTTGAAGGTCACCAGTGAGGCACAACAAGCTCAAAGATATCCGCCATTGTCGTAAAAGCATTGGACAAAATGACCAATAAAATGGAATAAATCCCTTTCATCTAAAGCTGAGTTGCGGCAATTCACTTTCGGGTTCTAAGGAAGGATAAAGATACCAGTACAAATCAAAAAAACGGGGCGCTGATTCGGAAATAAAGTTGCTTACCGCATTGCTTAATATCACAATCCCCACCTGGTCATCCAGTGAAAAAGCAACTTCTCCGCGGTAGCCATTTACAAACCCTCCGTGATAAATCAGACGTTGGTCTTCTGAACGCTCCATGACCCGCCATCCAAGTGCATACCACGCCCGCTCCAATGGACGCCATTGATAAAGTGTCGATTCGCGCAGAGGCATCTGAATATGAGGCGTAAAAATTTCATGAAGCGTTGCAGGTTTGATGATGTCGGAACGATGTCCCATAAGCAGACGAAGCCACTGTGCCATATCATAAATACTCGCATTTACGCCTGCAGCAGGAGAAGCGGAGTAGTAGCGGGGGGAAATCTCCGCGGGGAAGTAGCCATTTTTATCTACCCCGTGTGGAAAGGCAACATTGGCGTTTGCCATAATCGCATCATATCCTGTGGATGCATCTTTCATCCCTGCGGGGACAAATATGCGTTTTGCCAGCAATTCGTTGTATGTACTCCCTGTGCTTTTGGCAATGACATCGCCTATGAGGCTGTATGCGACATTCTGATAATCGTGGTGCTTCCCGACAGCATAAGGTAGTTTTACCCCTTTTAATTTACCTACAATCTGTTCATAATCAACTCCGTCATTCAAAAGATTCGAATAAGCATGTCGGGGCAATCCTGTGGTATGGCTTAAGACATGGCGCAAGTTTAAAGCTGCTGTACTTCTTTTATCGCGCAGGCTAAATTCAGGCAAATACCGGATTACCTGATCATCCCAATTGAGGTTGCCATCTTCAACCATCAAACCGGTCAAAACCGGAGCAAAACCTTTTGAAAGAGAAGCCAGGCGAAATACCGTATGTACATCAATGGAATCTTTTGTCCCGGTTTTTTTCAGTCCAAATCCCCTCAAATAGGCAATTTTGCCGTCTTTAATGATGGCAACAGCGGCGCCCGGAACCCCTTCTTTTTCAAGGGCTTCTTCTACATAAGCTTCATACTCTTTTACTATCCTGCGGAAAGCGGTATCGGTTATGGCCGACACCCCCATTTCTTCCATGCGGTTGATCTGTTGATGGGAAACACGAGGTTCTGCCTGTGCGCCACGCCGGGGAATCACAGCCGTTAGAATAAGACCAACGGTAACGAAAGAGAGGATGATGAGCTTCTTGTTCATGGCATTTTTTGAAAAGGAAGTCGCAATAATAACAATAAAAGTGCTTTTTAGCAAAGCCTTTTGTCAGGCCTTATTCGCCAATTGCCCACAAGCTGCATCTATGTCTTTTCCCCGACTGCGCCGAACAGTAATGACAATGTCTTTTTTTCGAAGGTATGCGGCAAAGCGATCTATCTGATCGGCATCTGCTTTCACGAATGGCGCATCGTCTATTGGATTGTATTCGATGATGTTAACCCGGACCGGGAAACGCGTACACAGTTCAGCAAGCCTTGCCGCGTCTTCCAGGCTGTCATTAAACCGTTGAAAAGCAATGTATTCGTAACTAATCCGGTTTTTTGTTTTTTGATAAAAATAGGCGATGGAGTCCATCAACGCTTCCAGGTTGTTCTGCTCGTTGATGGGCATAATCTCGTTGCGCTTTTCATCGTCTGCAGCGTGTAGCGATAATGCCAGGTTAAACCGAACGCCGTCGTCAGCCAGCTGCCGGATCATTTTAGAAATGCCGGCAGTACTTACCGTAATGCGGCGCGGCGACATGCCCAGACCTTTTGGTGAAGTAAGTCGTTCAACGCTCTCGAGCACATTGCGGTATGCCAGCAAGGGTTCTCCCATGCCCATGTAGACCACATTTGAAATTGGCTGGCCAAAGACTTCCAGGCATTGCCGGTTGACCAGTAATACCTGGTCAAAGATTTCTGCAGCATCGAGGTTTCTAAGGCGCTTCATGCGGCCGGTGGCGCAAAACTTGCACGTTAGGCTACACCCAACCTGACAGGAAACACAAACAGTATACCGGCCATCTTCAGGCACCGGGATCAAAACCGACTCAATCAGATGGCCATCATGCAATCGGAATCTGGATTTTATCGTTCCGTCTAAGCTGTTCTGAATTTTATCTACAGCAATGGCGCGAATTTCAAAATTAGCTTCCAGATACTCCCGAAGCGTTTTGGGCAGATTGGTCATGGCTTCAAAACTGTGAACTCCTTTTTGCCAGAGCCATTCCTGTACCTGCCTGCCCCGGAATGCAGGTTGGCCTATTTCCCTGAACAGGTCTTCTAATGCTGCATCCGACAACAGCCGGATGTCTTTCTTTGTATCGGTGGCGGTCAATGGCCCTGATTTAACTGAAAAAAGCGGTAATTACGCTGCAAATATACATAGATCATTGACCAATCGGTGTTTTACAGACAAGGTTTGCCTGCTTTCTCAAAATGCTTTTCCTCCATTTTCATGCGGTAACATTCTATAAAATTAGGTACTTCCGGGGCAAATCAAGTTTTCATTGCTTTACATATTCTGTTCTATTGTCGTGGAATAAGGTTGTTGTGCTGGTAGAAGGCGTCTTCAAGTATGGCTTTACTGGCCAATGAATGAAACGCCACGAGGAAAGGCATTTTAGAAAAATCCGTCACCTGTGTCATGAAAATTCCAATCCCGTTGTGGCCCGGATCAATAAAAAAATAAGTCATGTAGGCCCCGGGCCATAGACAATCTCCTGGTGAGCCGGCAACGACCTTCTCTGTTTGGACGCCAAAACCATAGCCAAAACCATAACAAATGGCAGGCAGTCCTTTAGTCAGGGGCGCCATATCCGGTGGGAGTTGATTACGCATCATTTCCTGTACGGTTTCAGGTTTTAAAATCCGAACACCGTCTAACTCCCCTTTATTTAAAAGCATGGTGCAAAACCGGAGGTAGTCGCCTGCGGTAGAAACCAATCCTCCATTACCCCTTGGAAAGTTTTTCCCATTTACGCAAGGGCTGTTAGCTGGCGCTTCTTTAAGTTGAAGCTTACCCTGATCATCGGCGCCATACACCGACGCAAGGCGATTGACCTTATCCGCTGAAACCTCAAAACCAGTGTCCCCCATTTTCAAAGGATTGAATAGCTTTTCTTTTAAAAAAACAGCTATCGGTTTACCGCTCACTATTTCAACAATATAAGCCAGAACATCCGTGCTCAAACTGTAAGTCCAACCCTCGCCCGGCTGGTGAGCCAATGGGAGTTCAGTTACCATCCCCACCAGTTCAGCCAGTGATGCAGGTCTGTGCTCCCGGAATGTCTTACGACAAGCAGCTCCGGCAGGCGAAGGGTCAAACTCACTGGTTATACCTCCGGTATGCGTCAATAAATCCCGGATTGTCAATGACCGCTCCAGGGGGGCCATTGTATCCAGCCCCGCTACCCTGACTTTTTGGAAGTCTGGAATGTATCGATCGACAGGGTCTTCCAAAGTCATTTTTCCCTCTTCGACAAGGGTCATAACGGCAACACTGACAATGGGTTTGGTCATAGATGCCAGGCGGAACAAGGTATTGCTCTGCATGGCTACATTTTCTTCAATATTCTGCATACCGTACGCGTCTACCCATGTTTTCCCATTTTTGGCAAGCAGCATCACCGTCCCGGCAAGCTGCCCTTCATCTACTTTTTGATGAAAATAGCTTTGGAGCATGGAAAAAGCAGGGGCATGCTGGCCCCTGCATGGGATTACTCCCAGTAAAAGGAAAAAAAAGAAGCATCCGGGTAATTTCTTCATGTCTGGTTATTTCTGTGAAAAAATTTCACAAAGGCAAAATTAGGCCTTGAAAGGTCAAAATAATGATGCACATTTGCCAATAAACAAGGCGTTTGTGCCATTATCCGATTCAGCATGAAAAAAATAGCCATCGTGATACCCAAAGGCGCTGTAATGCCCAGCGGTGTGATCAGCGCTTATTTTTTATTAAGCGAAGCCAACGCATTCAAGGCTGCGTCAGGGATGGAGCCGCCATTTGAAATACAGCTTTTGGGATATGAACCTGAATCAAAACTGTACGACGGCTTTGTGAGCATCCAGGCACATGGTACATTCGAAGATGCAGCGCCCGGCACATTTGATTTAGTGCTCATCCCGGGTTTTACTACAGATATGGACATCCCCTTAAAGCTGAATCAACCACTCATTGCATGGTTGTCATCCCAGCATGGGCACGGAAAGACGGAGCTGGCCAGCATTTGTACCGGCGCTTTTATCCTGGCCGCTACGGGGGCGGCTGAAGGGAAACAAATGACAACGCATTGGGCATTTGAACAGGATTTCAGGCGCCGTTATCCCAGGGTGAAATTGATGCCTGAAAAAATCGTCACCGACGACCAGGGCATATACGCAAGCGGGGGCGCATATTCTGCATTAAATTTATTGCTGTATCTGATCGAAAAGTTTTGCGACAGCGAAACCGCACTATGGCTGTCGAAGGTTTTTCAAATTGACATGGGTCGGGCATCTCAAAAACCCTTTGTCATTTTTAACCTGCAAAAAATGCATACGGATGATTCCGTTGCCAAAGTACAGGCCCATATTGAACAACATTTTGACCAACCCCTTATCGTAACGGAACTGGCGACACAATTTGCTTTTAGTCGCCGAAATTTCATACGCCGCTTTAAAGAAGCAACCGGGAACACCCCAATTGAATACATTCAAAGGGTCAGAATTGAAGCCGCTAAACGATTATTGGAATCGACCGCCAAATCTGTTGAAGAGATCATCTTTTCCTGTGGCTACAACGACGGAAAAGCCTTCCGGGATATTTTCAGGAAGCTGACTGGTTTTACACCTTTGGTTTACCGGGATAAATATGGCCGACGTTAATTTGACTTCCAGAAATAGGGCGTAAACAAAACCAGAATCGTAAAAATTTCAAGTCTGCCGAGCAGCATCAAAAACGAAAGCACCCATTTCACCTCTCCGGAAAGTGCCGCATAGTTGGAGACCGGACCGACATTCCCGATTCCCGGGCCGACGTTCCCCAAACAGGAAGCTACCGCGCCAATAGAAGTCAGAAAATCAACGCCCATAAGAGAAAGTACCAAAGATCCGGCTACAAAAAGGATAAGGTACAGCAGCAGAAAAATAAAAATATGGATGAGTATTCTGCCCGCCACAACTTCCCCGTTCAGTTTTATCGGAACGATGGCTCTGGGATGGATCAGCCGTTTAAATTCGAGGAATGAATTGCGAAAAAAAACCAAATGCCGGATTATCTTGATGCCCCCGGCCGTTGATCCGGCACAGGCCCCAATAAACAGAAGCACAAAAAAGAGCATGGTAAGCCCGGGCGACCAGGTTGTGTAATCAGCTGTAATAAACCCGGTAGTGGTGATGACGGAGACCAACTGAAAAAGTCCGTCCCGAAAAGATTGTTCCAGCGGTTGATCCTTAACCTGGTTAACACCTATGGTAATAATAACGGCAAGAAGCAACATCAGCATCAGATAAGCCCGAAACTCATCGCTGCTCCAAACCTTTTTGAATTTGCCTTTCAACCCGTAATAAATGACCGTATAGTTCACCCCTGCGATGAACATGAAAAGAATGAGGGTGTATTGAATCAGTGGCGAAGTATAATAAGCAATACTGGCATTTTTGGTTGAAAAACCACCCGTTGCCATCGTTGCCATGGAATGATTAATGGCATCAAAAAAAGTCATGCCTTCTGCCCACAGCAACAAAGTAAGCAATCCGGTCAGAGCCACATAAATAAGCCAAAGCCGCTTGGCCGTTTCGCGGATGCGGGGATGTACTTTGTCGGCCGTTGGCCCCGGGGCTTCCGCAACAAAAAGTTCAATTCCGCCTATTCCGAGCAACGGGAAGAGTGCCACTGTCAAAACGATGATGCCCATACCCCCAATCCAGTGCGTGAGGCTGCGCCAAAGCAAAATGCCTTCAGGCGTGCCTTCAATATCTGTAATGACTGAAGCGCCTGTGGTTGTCAGTCCGGAGGCGGTTTCAAAAAAAGCATCGGCGACATTGGGCAGTACCCCACTAAAAATAAAAGGCAGCATCCCGAATAAAGACATGGCCAGCCAGCCAAGCGAGACAATGAGGTAGCCTTCTCTTTTATTGACGCCTTTGCCGTGCCTTGACTTGAAAAGAAGCATGGGAGGCGCTCCAAATAATATGCAAATGAGCGCGGATAGCGCAATTGGACCAGCTTCTCCATCCTGATAATAATATGAAGCGGGTAAGCACGTCAACATGAGCCCACCCAGCAGGAGCAGGGTGACGCCAATAACTCTGGCTATAGGACTAAAACTAACCAATATATCAGGGCTTATAAAATATTAGCGAAAAAGGTTTTCAACTTTTGCGATGGCTTCCGGCAAAGCAAATACAATAACTTTGTCGTCTACCTGAAAACGGAAATTGCCATCAGGTATCAAACTTTCGTCGCCGCGAATAACTCCCCCTACAAGCGCTGACTTAGGAAAATGCAAATCTTTCAGGGATTTTCGGGTGAGTTGGTTCTCCTTGTGAACGATGAATTCTATCACTTCGGCATCGACGCCATTGATACTGGTTATTGCCTGAACCTGTCCTTTGCGAACATAGCGGAAAATATTGTTGGCTGCGATCAGCTTTTTATTGATGAGTGTATCCACTCCTATATTTTGAGAAATATGGGTGTATTCTTTGTTTTCAACCTGGGCAATTGTTTTGTATACCCCATGGTTTTTTGCCGTCAGGCTGGCGATGATGTTGGTTTCGGAATTGTTGGTCAGGGCAATTACGGCGTCCATATTGTCCAGGCCTTCTTCCACCAAAAGGTCAAAATTACTGGGTTCGCCATTGATAACGAGCGTATGGTTGAGCATTTCACTCAAGTGCTTACAATGCTCTTTATCCCGGTCAACCAACGTTACATTGAAATCATTTTCAAGTAGTTTGGCAGTGGCAACGGCTAAATCTGTGCCGCCAAGGATCATGATGTTTTTTACTTTGACCTTCTTTTTGCCGACGATATCGACCAGTGCTTCTATATCTTCTTTATCGGTAATAAAATAGATGTGATCGTTGCGGAGCAGTACAGTCTCCCCGTTTGGAATGATCGTCTGATGTCCACGAAGTATGGCAATCGGGCGCAAGACAACCTCCGGGTCAATCCGGTACAACTCACTCAGTTTCACATTGGTCAGCTTTGAAAATTCACCTAAGGTGAGGCCGACCAGGTTGATTTTCCCTTCTTCAAACTCGTAGATATCTGTAAAAGAACATTGGCCTATCAGACGCTGAATTTCTTCAGCAGCCAGTTGGCTGGGTGCAATCAGCACATCAACCCCCAGGTCTTCAAACATTTGGCGTTGCTCCGGCTCCAGATAATCCATGGTCTTGACCCTTGCTATGGTTTGACGGGCCCCCATTTTCTTCGCAAGGATGGCTGTCAGCAAATTGGTCTTTTCGGAAGTTGTAACTGCAAGCACAAGTCCGGCCCTTGAAACCTGAGCTTGTTCAAGGACTTCTATGGAGGAGGCATCGCCACGCAGCGTCATCACATCAAGGTGTGTAGCTGCATAATCCAGTACATCCTGATTGGCATCTATCAGCACAATATCGCGTTGTTCAAAAGAAAGTAACGCTGCGAGGTGAAAGCCGACGTCTCCTGCGCCGGCAATGACTATTTTCATTTCTGATTAAGATTGAACCGGGTCAGTATAACAATCAGCCCGGCAAACACTGTCCGTTTTTTCCTACGGCATGGTGCTTATTGTTCTATTTCGCCGCAAATATAGCTGTCCCTCAAATGGTTTTGCAAAAAATAATGTCCAATTGCCATTATCTCGCCTAAACACAATCATTTACTGACGGATCGCCTGGTATAATGCCTCCAGGCTTTTCCTGTTTTCGGGTATCCACATGGCATTCAACACATCATCTTTTTCCAGTTGAGTGATGTGAAATGAAATGGTCGCTTTCAATTTATTGCGATCTCGGGGCCTATAAGTAAACCGAATCACTTCAAACTGGTCCGGACCAAGCAAATCGTACATAAAACCAAGACTGTTATCATACTGAAACTCCTGTAAAGTGAAGACCTTGCTGGCGATTTCAACCGGATTGAGCAAGCTTTCTATAATCCCAACATTGTTGCTGGGCGATATGGCTTCCAGTCGCTCGGAGGTATTGATTTGTACAAAAACCACCCCGGAAGTATGCGTTTCTATCCACTCGCGAAAGACCTGAACAAAGCGGATGGCTGCAAAAAAACCATAATTGTCCAGAGCGCCGGCATCCATAACCTCCACTCCCGGACTGCTGGGTAAATGGACATTGGGCAAAACATAAGGATAGGTCGCATTCATCCTCAAGGCAGTCAAAAAACGCAAACTATCGGCCCGCTGCTTGTCAAACATCCAGCGAAAGTCCACTGCATCTGCCTCCAGTGGCTGCCGGAATTTGGTATAATCAGGCGGGTTCATCATGAAGGAAACACCCTGTGGGGAGATGATCAGGCGTCGGCCGTCGTTTACAATGGTGGGAGTGAGGTACAACATGGGAATATCGGCTTGCCGCTCAGGTTTGCCATAATCCGACAGGCTTTTGTCAAGTAGGCCATGGGTATTTTCATTCAATTGACGTTCAAAAATATACCCCCGATCTTTATTATAAGTATAACCGCTCTGACGAAAAGTTGCCCAGGGTAGGAAAATGTCATTGGTAACGATTGTAAACGCAATGGAGTTGAGTAAATCTTTGGATATGTTCTCGATATAAGCCTGATCGTACAGGTTAATTGACCGGCGATTTTGCTTTTGCAAATACAATTCCCGCAGGTAGGATGCCCCTATCATACCACCTGAAGCACCGGTAATGAGTACCGTATGAGGCAATAATTGTCCTTCCAGCAGGCTATCTGCTGTTTGCACAACTTTCATTGTCCAGATTGCCGAACGCAACCCGCCTCCACTGACACAGAAGAATACCATTTTGGGTTTACGGCTTTTCCCTTTTGGGGTCACTTTTGCCAGCCACTTATCCAGTATTTCTCCCGTCTTTTGTTTATCGAGCGCCACCTGCTCCGAGCCGCATACCGCATTTATTCTGCTTAATGCGTATGCTGCAGGTTGTGTCTGATAATTCATACCATAGGCCTTATTTCGCTGGTGTAATTCGTCAAATCTGGTCGCATAATTGGCAAAAAAAAGCAGTGCAACAAACACCGGAAACCACCAGCTACTAAACCAGTAAATAATGGCGCCAATAAGGGCTGTAAAAATACTGAGCAGGATAAAAATGCTGGCTCCTGCAGGTATCCGGAAAGCTTTGAAATCAATGAGGTAGCCCAAAGCCAGCAGCAGTCCCATCGTCAAAAGATGTAAAAGCAGTACATTCAGGTGGTTCTGACGAAAAATGTTCAGTAATAACTTAACATCGTAGTGGGCAACGCTTCGGACCAGTTTAGGTCGGAAAGGTTCACTCAGGTAGGTCAGTACTTTCCAGCGATTTTCGTCCTGCTTGATATAGTCCATGTCCACGTCGCGGCGGCCCGGAACATACATCCGCTCTTTTTCCTTTGAATCCGATGGCTCGATCTCATAAAAGGAAATATCCTTGTTTGTTAAATGAAAATACGCACCGTAAAAACTCAGCATTGCCAGTATCCCGCCAAACAGTCCCGACCACCGAAGCAGCCCTTCTCCAAAACTTACTGATTCATAAACCAGCTGAAAATAAAAGATATACCAACTGTAAAATATAAAAAAAGCCAAAGGCAACAGGCTGTTGTTGATGCAGAATTTGGTAAAAGGACGCGACAGGGAAGCCAAAAAAGGAAAATGGTGTGAATTGAGCAGGTAAGTAGTCAGGTTCCAGCTCATAACAAACCCGCCATAGGACAGGCCGACCAGAAAAAAGCTCCAGAAATCAACAATACCCTGGTATTCTGGGTCCAGAAAAAGGTACGCGACACCAAGTTTTTGAGCAATTTTGCCGGAAATCAGCAAAGCGACCAATAACCACATACCAATCAGCAGAACATTGCTGCGCACGTGCGACAGCAGCAATTGAACCGGGAAGGAATAGAAAATTTGCAAAAAATAAAGTTTCATCTCTTTTAGGGTATGGCTTAAATGGATGCTCCTGTTTAGAGCGTTGCAAAATATTTTATTAAAAAAAACGCTTTATTCTCTTCATGCCCGGTGCAAGCAACTGCTCCGGCTTTTATATCTGCGTAAAATAATAAATTTGCGCTTTCTTATCAAAAAATTGCATCCTTCATGAATATTGCAGTAGTAGGAACCGGCTATGTCGGCCTTGTCACTGGCGCTTGTTTTGCAGAAACCGGTAACAAAGTTATTTGTGTAGACATTGACGAAAACAAAGTAGCGCGCATGCGCCGGGGAGAGGTTCCCATCTATGAACCGGGCCTGGAAACCATTTTTGAAAGAAATACCAAGCAGGGGCGCCTTTCTTTTACCACGAATCTGGAAGAAGCCATTCAGCCTGCTCAAATCATTTTTCTGGCCTTGCCTACCCCTCCCGGGGAAGACGGTTCGGCAGATCTTTCCTACATCACCGGCGTTGCGGCGCAATTGTCACATCTGTTGAAAACCGATTACAAAGTCATCGTGGATAAAAGCACCGTCCCGGTTGGAACTTCTGAAATCGTACACGCCATCATCGCCCAAAATGCCGATGAATCGCTTTTTGATGTTGTTTCCAATCCTGAGTTTTTGAGGGAAGGCGTGGCGGTAGAAGATTTTCTAAAACCGGATCGGGTCGTTATCGGCACCCAATCTGAAAAGGCTCAGAAAATCATGCGCCTGCTTTACGAACCTTTTGTTCGCCAGGGCAATCCCATCATTTTTATGGACGAGCGGTCTGCTGAGATGACAAAATACGCGGCCAATGCTTATCTGGCCACACGTATTTCATTTATGAACGAAATCGCAAACCTGTGCGAACGCGTTGGGGCCAATGTTGATATGGTTCGTGCGGGTATCGGTAGCGACACCCGGATCGGCAAACGCTTCCTTTTCCCCGGAGTAGGCTATGGCGGCAGCTGCTTCCCAAAAGACGTAAAGGCGTTGGCAAAAACGGCTGGCGACCATGCTTATGATTTCAATATTCTCAAATCCGTCATGCAGGTCAATGATCGTCAGCGGCACATACTGTCCCAAAAGATAATATCGTTTTACAACAACGACCTTAAAGGTAAAACCATCGCCATCTGGGGACTGGCATTCAAACCCAATACGGACGACATTCGTGAGGCGCCGGCGCTTTACACCATCGATAAATTGATGGCTGCAGGAGCCTCCATTAAAGTTTATGACCCTGAGGCGATGGAAAATGTAAAAGCCATTTACGGTGACCGTCTGCAATTTGCATCCGATCAGTACGAAGCACTGATCGATGCTGACGCACTGGCGATTGTGACCGAATGGAGCGTTTTTCGAACCCCCAGCTTTAAAGTGATGGCCGGGCTATTGAAAGACAAAGTCATTTTTGACGGCCGCAACCTGTACGATCTTGATTTAATGCAGGAGCATGGCTTTTACTACGACAGCATTGGAAGAAGCAAAATTTTAAAGCAATCCTAAATAAAGTACTTACCCTATGCGACACCAGTTCCTCTATTTACTATTGTGCTTAGCATGCGCAACAGGATGTACCTCTTCGGGTGCGCCGTCCGATAAATCAGTGAATTTTGAAGATGAAAGCGGCAATCTGGAAACCATTGAATCTACCAATGAAGATGGTTATCTGGAGCGGTTTTCCCGGCGAAAATCAGACTATGCCCGGGAGGGCACCTATTTTAAACTCAACCCGGCCGGACAACTCATTGAAACAGCGCAATACCACAATGATACCCTCCACGGCGAACGGGTGCTTTTTTACGAAAGCGGCGACACCCTTCAGGTTGAACACTATCAGCACGGTATTTTTGAGGGCACTTATCGCTCCTTTTACCCCGGCGGCAAACTGGAATTGGAAGGCCTTTACGTAGGCAATACGATGGATGGTCTTTGGAAAGGCTACTACGAAACCGGCCAGCTTAAAGAAACGGTTACATTTAGCGACAATGAAGAAAATGGCCCCTTCGTTGAATACCACCCTAATGGCCAGCTCAAAGCAGAAGGTTACTATAAAAATGGAGACAAAGAAGAGGGCTTGCTGAAGCTCTACAACGAAAGCGGGAAACTGGTAAAAACCATGAACTGCAATGCCGGCATTTGTCGAACGGTTTGGAAAGATAAAAGCAGCTAAGCCTTGTTAATAAGGGGCTCTGAAGCAGCTGCCCTGGATTTAATGCTTTCAAAAACAGCTTCATACCGCCGGTCATTCGTTCCCATTACGCGATCCCAAAAATTAAAATACAAGCCATAATTGCAATTGGATCGCTGGTGGTGCATGTTGTGATGGGTAGAAGTATTCATCCACTTCCAAACCGGGTGCCGTACAAAGCCCTTCGGGAAAAGTTCGTAGCCCAGATGGCCTGTAACATTAAAAAAAAGCGACCACCCCGTGAATAGAAACAAGGCCAGGGGGTGAAAGGGTATGAAACAAATCCCAAGCGGAATGATGCCAAATTCGAGCACTGCTTCAAGGGGATGAAAAGATAAGGAAGCCCATGGCGTTGGATTGCGCGAATGGTGATGCACCCGGTGCAACAACATAAAAAGGCGCGGGTGGTGCATTAGGCGGTGCATCCAGTAGAAGTAAGTGTCGTGCAGGATCACCATTAATGCGATGGAAAGTACCAGATAGGCCCAACCATAAGTATTGATATCGGTATAAATCCGGGTGTAGCCGGCCGCACGTGCAAAATAAACACCAATCCCCATCAGCGCAAACACAACCGCTGTAGACGCGGAGTGAAGCACTTCGCTCCAAATGTGCTTTTGATCCGGAAAACGCTGCTGAATTTTGTATTTCAGCCAACTCCTGCGCTTGAAAATATAAAAAAAGCAGAAAGCAATGCCTGATAGAAATGCGTAGCGCACAAAAACGGTGGCTGCACCAAGTAACCAACCGAGTGGAATGCCAAATCTTTCAATGAGGAAATACATGGGTAAGATTTTTTTGGCCTCTAAAAAGCTCTATTGTCTCTTTTCCGGCGCGGGTAAGTATAGATAAATGGCGGTAGACGGTGGACGGTGGACGGACCGTCCACCGTCTACCGTCCACCGCCACTTAATACAAATCAATCGTGTGCGAGTTTCCATTAACAATGATCGTCACACTGCCGTTGCCATTAAATACCAGATCGCCATCGTAGCTGAAACTCCGGCCGCCCGTGCCGCTGCCACTAAGAGTGAAACTGGCAATGCCGCTCACAATCCGGTGCGTCCCTTTATCCAGGTTCAGGTCATCCAGAACGACCTGGAGGTTGGAAGAAAATGCATTGAGGTTGCGTACTTTTGAGGTTTGGGTTCCCTGTCGAACATAGGTTCCGTTGATGACATAATTGGCGCCGAGTACAATATTCTCAACCAGCCAATCACCCGTCGCATTGTCATTGGAGATCATGCGTGCCGTTTCATAGTTACCGTTTGCCGTACGGTCAAAGTCGAGCGACTGCGGAATCGAGGCGTTGTTGCAGTTGAGTGTCCACACAAAGGTTGAGGTATAAGCTGCTGTTATTCGGGCATCGGAGTAGCTGTAGTTTACGGTTGAGTCTTTTGTTTCCCCGCAAGGCCCGCCGCCCAGGGCATCTTTTGTCGTATATTGCTCTGCAACATAAACGGCATCTTCTGATTGTGCGGCAAGGCCATCTGTATCGGAAAGTAAAGCCCCTTCCACAACGGCAACGATTTCATCTTCATTGAGGACGTTTTGTGGCTCTTCCGTTTCTTTGTTACAGGAAGTTGCAAGAATTGCGAATGCTGCCAGCATGACAAATTGACCAAACAAGTTTTGAGCATTTGAAAATTTCATGATGTTTGAATGGTTTTGAATGAGAAAAAGTGTTTCGTTCGATTGATGGCACAAAGAAGCAGGCGCAATGTGCCGCCATCAAAATTTATTCAACGACATGCTTCAAATGTCCTATGACCGGTAGATGCCCCCGAATTTGACCGATCATTGAAGGTTTTTCACCATTGGTTGAAAGTTTTGATACAGGCAGCCGGGTGGCAGATAGATTTGTGCCGATAAAATAATGGTTACCATGGAAGCGCAGGAAAAAGTCATCAACCGTAGGCTGAACATCATGTTGCACATCGCGCTGTGGCTGCTGGCGTTCGCCATTCATACCGGATTCTTCAGTCGTTTTTTTTCTCCCGGAATAACTTTGCTTCGGGGCCTTGGTAATTTCCTCCCGCTGGTTTTTATTTTTTACACCAACCTTTTCCTGATCAATCGCTTTTGGGAAAAAGGCCGGTATCTCCTTTATCTGGTTTCGGTAACTGCCCTCATTCTCCTGCTTACTTTTATGCGCACGCGCATTAACCTCCTTTTCCCGGAAATAGACCGTGCTTCCCTTTTTCTGGCAAACGAAACCTTTAGTTGGCGTATAGCGGCCCTTTTTACCAATACAGGCGCTTTACTGGTCAGCGCCCTCTACCAGTTGCTGCAAAACCGAAAAAAGGAGGAGCAGCGTTCTCTGGAAATCATCAACCGGCAGAATGAAGCGCAGTTGCAGTTCCTGCGCGCACAAATAAATCCCCATTTTCTCTTCAATACGCTGAATAACATCTATGCGCTGGCCGTTTCCAGGTCGGATAAAACCCCAGAAATGGTGCTTCGCCTGTCGAATTTGCTCCGTTATGTGGTGTACGATGGCAAAGCAGAACAAGTCGCGCTTTCCGGGGAGATTGAACACATACGCCAGTACATTGAGTTGTTTCAGTTGCGCTCAGAAACGCCGGCTGATATAAGTTTTACCACAGAAGGGCAGACTCATGGTTTTATGATAGAACCCATGATTCTGATTCCCCTGGTAGAAAACTGCCTGAAACACTGCGACTTCGATATCAATAACCAAGCCTTTGTAAAAATTACATTGAAAGTAGGTGACGGAAAGCTCCTTTTCGAAACCAGCAACTCCAAAAGCAGCAGCGATTTTCAAAAAGATCGCGTTGGCGGCGTAGGACTTGAAAACATCCGCAAGCGTCTGTCACTAAAATACCCGAACGAATACAGGTTTGAGATCAGCGATAAAAAAGATATTTTTGAAGTGCGGCTTGAAATGAAGTCATCCGTTTTACCGCTATCGCCAATATCCGGCAATTTCCCCGGATCAGTTTCAATCTAAAAAAATCACCATGCCCGGCATTAAAACATTGCTCGTCGACGATGAATACCTTGCGCTGAATTTGCTGGAAACTTTTATCCTGGAAATACCCGAACTGGAAATTGTAGACAAAGTTAAATCGCCCGTCAAAGCGCTTGAAGTCCTTGCAGAAACACCCGTCGACCTGCTTTTTCTCGACATTCAGATGCCCACGCTCAGCGGCAACAACCTCCTGCGCACCTTGCCCCGCCCCCCCGTCACCATTTTTACAACAGCTTACGCCGACTTTGCCGTTGAAGCTTTCAATTTAAATGCTGCCGATTATTTATTGAAACCGTTTTCTTTTGAGCGTTTTCTTCAGGCTGTTAACAAAGCAAAAGAACGCCTCCGTGAAAACCTCAGGCAGGATGGGCTTACGCTTCCAAACGGACAGGAAGAAAGCCGCGCGTTTTTTCCGGTAAAAGTGGATGGAAAAGTTGTCAAAGTGCGCTACGACGAAATTCTGTTTATTGAGGGCTTGAAAGAATATGTCCGCATTGTTTGCCTCAACACCCGCTATGTCACCCTGGAAAGTTTGAAAAACCTGGAAGATTTACTTCCAAAAAGTAATTTTGTGCGGGTTCACAAGTCCTACATTGTGGCCAAAGACAAAGTTCATACACTTGATGGCAACCTGCTCGAAATTCAAAAACACAAAATCCCGATCAGCAGAACCAGGCGCGACGAAGTCATCCAGGAAGTTTTCTACAAATAAGCTTTATGCAAATGGTTTGCCTGTTGCACAAGAATCCTGTCCGAATAGCGTTTTTTTTTGCCGATTGTAGTTACAATGATCAAATCTGCCGAGATAAATCGGCACTTTACAGAAACCTCTTTATTTTTGCCGGCGTTAGGTAATCGGCAGTACAAAGCCCGGATAAAGCATTGACTGCATTCCATCGCACCAAATCTCTAAGGAAATTGAAAGACTCGATAAAGATAACGACCCTGATAATCCTGATTTTAATCGCAGATCAGGTTTTGAAAATATGGGTGAAGACAAATATGGTACAAGGCGATTCCATCTTTCTCTTCGGCTCGGAAAAAGCGCAGATACATTTCGTTGAGAACAATGGCATGGCTTTCGGACTTTCTTTAGGTGGTGAATATGGGAAGCTGGCCCTGAGCCTCTTTCGCATTTTGGCAGTTGGTTTTCTTGGGTATTACCTCCGCGTCCTGATCAGGAATAAAGCGCCATTTGGGCTATTGTTCAGCTTTGCCTGCATTCTGGCCGGCGCCGTTGGAAACATCATTGACAGCGCTTTCTATGGACTCATCTTTTCTGAATCGACTTATCACTCCGGTGTCGCTGAACTTTTTCCTGAAGGAGGCGGATATGCCGGATTTTTACATGGAAGGGTGGTAGACATGCTTTATTTTCCCGTCATGAAAGGCCATTTCCCCGATTGGCTGCCGTTTTGGTCAGGAGATTCTTTTACTTTTTTCAGCCCGGTTTTTAACCTCGCCGATTCAGCCATTACAGTTGGTGTCCTGTATATTTTGCTTTTTCAACGCAGTTTTTTTAACAGCCATCAGGATGCTCCAAAACCAGACCTGGCTCCTGCAGGGGAAGCACCCCCTGAAGCCCTTGCTGGCTCTGAAAGCGAAACCGTTGAAGAGTCCGGTACGCTGGCAGAAAAAGATATCCCCGATGCAGAAGCAAAGTTCGAGTAAACCAACATCCGTTTAAGAAAATTGAAACAAAAGTCGCTTTGATGCCTTTATAGAGAGGTACAATAAATTATCTATGCGACTATTCATATGGATCGGAGTGATCCTGGCCTTTGATTGGTATGTTTTCCAGGCATTCAAAATCATCATCCAGGGGTGGAGTGCCCCCTTTAAAAACACGGTGATGTTCTTGTTTTGGCTGGCTCCTGCCATAACCATTGCCTTTCTGCTTTCCAGCAACTATACGGATACCAATACGTGGAACAAGAACGTATTTGTGTTTCTGCGCACTTTTGTTTTCATCGCCTATTTCTCTAAGTTTCTCATTGCAGGCATTCTGCTCATTGATGACTTCCGGCGACTCCTGACCTGGGGATATCAGGCCATGAGCGGCGACAACCGGTTTGATGCCGGTCGTTCCAGGTTTTTATCCCAGTTTGCCTTGTTTCTGGGAAGTGTCCCTTTTGTTTCCCTGACTTACGGATTACTTCGCAACCCTTACCGATATACGGTTTTCCGTCAGAAACTGGCTTTAAAAAACCTCCCTAAAGCGCTGTCCGGCCTGCGCATTGTACAAATATCAGACATCCATTCCGGAAGTTTTACTTTTAAAGAACCCGTGCGCGGCGCCATCGACATGATCAATAAGCTCAAACCGGATCTGGTTTTTTTTACCGGCGATCTGGTCAATAACAAGGCGGATGAAATGGATGGATTTATGGATGTTTTTGACAAAATAGAATCCCGCTTCGGCGTTTATTCCATTTTCGGAAACCACGACTACGGCGATTATGTTTCCTGGCCAAGCGAACAGCATAAAGAGGATAACCTGAACAAATTAAGAGAAATACACCGCGCCCTTGGCTGGAATTTGCTGACCAATGAAAACCGGGTATTGGAAATAAATGGGGCAAGCCTCGGCATCATTGGCGTGGAAAACTACTCTACCCATCTCCGCTTTCCAAAATACGGGGATCTTGCAAAAGCCATACAGGGCGCCGAAAAAACGGACCTGAAACTGCTCCTTTCACACGACCCTTCACATTGGAGCGGAGAGGTTCTGAACGATTACAAAGACATTGCCATTACCTTTTCCGGACACACGCATGGCATGCAATTTGGCGTCGAAATCCCCGGCTTCTTTAAATGGAGCCCCATTCAATATGTATATAAGCAATGGGCAGGTATGTATCAGTCGGGCGACCAGTATCTATACGTTAATCGGGGCTTAGGTTTTTTGGGGTACCCTGGCCGGGTCGGCATCCTTCCGGAAATCACCTGCCTTGATCTGGAAATGGGGTGAAGTTTGCTTTCAAATGGCCTTTTGGGAAGCACTTCTAGGTTACAATAAGTTTTCTCTGGCTAGTCAAAGTACACTATTAGAGGCAGAAAATTGTGCATTGGGTAAGGCTTTGTTGTTCACTGTGCTTATTAGGATACAACGAATATACGCCCGTTCTTAAGCCGGTTAAATTCTAAAATCTCCCATTAATAAAAATTCAGAGCCCTCTTTTTTAATACAATGCAGTACTGCTACGCATTCGTTAAGGATACAAAAATCTGATTATCAGTATATTTTAGATAAATACATTCCTTTTTCAACTTAGATGATAAAAAAAATCCAGATGATAGATTTACCTTGCCTGAACAATTATTATTTATGGCAGGCATACAGGAAGATCTATTTGAACTGATTCAAACTTTATCAGTTACTGAAAAACGCTACTTCAAGGTCTTTGCGACTAACCACAAATCAGATAACATCAATTACCTGACTTTATTTGATGCACTGTGCGAACTGGATAGGTACGATGAAGAAAAATTGGTAAAAAAATTGGAGCGCAAAGCGAAAGATAAGGCCAAAAAAGACCATCGCGGACAGTTGAATCAGGACATGCATTATTTATACAAGGTGCTCCTTCAGGCCATTCGCCAATACAACAGCAAATTAAAGCACATTACGATTAGAGACTTGACTTCCGATGCTATTTTATTGAGGGATCGGGGGCTGCTGAAGCAGGCTGAAAAGCGCATCGCCAAAGCGAAAGAAATTGCACGGAAATACTTCTATCATAGCGCCCTCCTGGAATTAAACCGACTCGACAGAGTATTAATCTGGAGTCTGGAAGATTCCGATGAAATCGCAAAAACCAATGAGCTTATTGCGGAAAAAGATCATATACTTAAGATTTTAGAAGAAGAAATGGCCTATGAAGATCTTTACGCTCAGGTTTGCAATGCCATTGGTTATCAAGCTTCTTTTGTGAAAAATGAAGCCCAGTTTGAAGCAATCGCTCAAAAGATTAGCGCCCTTTTTTCTCAAAAAGAACCAGATGAGCTTTCGCCAAACTCCAGGCTTAGGAGATACCAAACCGGCATTATCCACTCTATGGCAGAAAGGCGTTTTGAAGATACCAATGAATTCATCAACCAAATGTTCAACTGGTGGGAGAGCTATGATCATCTGAAAGAAGAAGAGTTTTTTCGCTATCAGTTTTCCCTCAGTGGAATAATCACATATTTATTCAACAGCAATAAGCCGGAAGAGATGATGCAACTCCTGCTCAAAATACGGGAAAGGAGTACCGGGATCCCAAACGAACAGGCAATGATCTTTCATTTTACCATCAACTACGAATTACTCTACTACCTCAATACTGGAAAAGTCCATAAAGCTAAGGACATGTTAGCTGAAATTGAGAAGGGGATTCAGCAGTATCCGCTGCCGATAAAAAAGAGGATCAGTATTGCCTACAATGCAGCTATGGCTTGTTTTTTTGACGAAGATTATTCCTACTGTGAAACCTGGCTGCTAAGAATAAAAATGCATGCCCGCAACCGCTTCAGGAAAGAACTTATCCGTATGGCTTTTTTATTACACGTCATCATACTGGAGAACCAGCCCGATCGCCAGGAAAAAGCAATTCTTGATGCTCAGAAATACTTTAGAAAGGAAAAAGAGGCTCCTGGTGATGAAATAGCGCGTAAAAAGAACAAACAATTCGAAGAGGAGATACTCCGCCTGATCTCAAAAATAATGCACGCGCCACTCAACCAAAGCGAAAAAGCGCAGCATGCACAGGCCCTGAAGGATTACTTAATCATGATGCGTTCCGAGCCATCGAGCAGCCGGCTTTACGGAATTGACGAATTATTGTTTTGGTGCGAAAGCAAGCTGAAGCAAAAGAGCCTCCGAAGTGTCTTCACCGAAGGCTCTTTGCCGGTCTGAAATATGCACCTATGCAATAGTAAGAACCAGATCTCCTGAAGTGTCTTTTTGCAGGTACAGTTCGTTCTCGTCCATAACAAACTTGTAGGCTATGATACCAAGTCCGACATCCTGGTCACTCGTTCCAACAACCCATAAAGTATGCGTTGAAGGCTGGTAATTTAAGGTCCAGTGGTACTCAACACCATCCAAAACGACCGCGCTGCCTCCGGAAGGTACGGTTGTTTCTTCTGACAACTGAATGTCGCTGCTGCTGTAGGTGAATTTGGCGGCTTTGTTGTTTAACAGACTGGCTTCGGATTTTTGTCCGGACCCGTTAACATGGATTGCCGTTTCCATGCTACTGGCCAGTGAAATGGAGTTACTCATTGTAGAACTATTTGGTTTGATGGAATAAAGCAACTTATTTATTGCTTTCAGGAGAACGATTCTGCATCAGAAAAAAGTTCCAGGCACACAAATAATTCCTGGGGCCATATTTTTTCCTATTTTCGCCTTGATTTTCACCATGATTTGAACGAGTGCTCAGCTTTTTTAGAACCAATCAGTTAGCCGCCAGTGCGCTGCTCCTCTTTTATGCAGCGTTGCTGCATCTGCCGTCCTTGCTGTCGCCGGACAAAAGCCTTGTGCCTGTTGCCGATCACGCCGGTATTTTAGGGCATTGGTTTTATGCCTTAGTGGGCACACAAGGGCTCGTTCCTGTACTTCTAACCATTGGCTTGTTGTTTTTACATGCAGTATTGATCAATGTTTTTGTCAGCAATCATCGCCTCGCAGAAGAAGTCAGCCTTTTCCCGGGTTTGTTTTATATCCTGGTGGCAAGTTCTTTGCCCGCTTTTTTATGCCTTTCTCCCATCCACATAGCCAACACTTTCCTTATCATCGCCCTTAGCGTGCTGATGACGACATACAAACAACCCTCGGGAGCAGACTATATATTCAATACCGGTATGTGGATTGGGATAGCCAGTCTATTCTATCCGCCGTTCCTTTTATTCTGTTTTGTTGCCATGGCTGGTCTAAACGTTCTGAGAGCCTATAAAATCAAAGAACGTCTGATGATTTTCGCAGGAATGGCTACCCCTTATTTGCTGGTCGGCTTGTATTGCTTTTGGTACAACAACCTGCATTCATTTATTGACATTCAATTCATCAAACCTTTTGGATTTTGGTCCTTTGCAAAATACAATCTTCAGGAGTTAATCGTTGAACTGTCATTTTGGGGGCTCCTCATTCTGATCGTGCTTGGCAGCATTGGCGTATACAATTTCAAGATGCAGTTGCAGGTACAAAAAAAGATTAGCGTTTTGTATTGGGCCTTGTTGATGGGAGGCGTGACAACGTGCATTCAACAACAAGTGCCGGTTGAGCACATACTCATTATTGCTGTGCCGGTCGGCATCATGATTTCTTTTAATTTCATTCGCATGTCGGGCAGGTGGGCAGAAATGCTGCACCTGGTTTTGCTGGTGATCATCCTTTGCTGGCAGTATAAAGCGTATTTTATTGGGTTTTAAATTTCGATTTTATGAAGTTCGGTGTAGTTGTTTTTCCCGGTTCAAATTGCGATGATGATGTCGTTCATGTGCTGGAACACGTCATGCAACAGGAGGTTGTTAAACTTTGGCATAAAGATCAAACCCTGAGTGGACTTGAAGAAGGTGACTGTATTGTATTGCCGGGCGGTTTCTCCTATGGTGACTACCTCAGGGCAGGCGCCATCGCCCGCTTTTCTCCTATTATGGCTGCTGTGGTCGATTTTGCAAATAACGGGGGCTTTGTTTGGGGAATTTGCAATGGTTTTCAAATCCTGTGCGAAGCCAAATTGTTGCCAGGCGTCTTGTTGCACAATGAAAACCAGCAGTTCATTTGCAAAAACATCTATCTGAAAGCACAAACAAAGCGAAGTGCGCTTACTGCTGATATTGACCCGAATCGGGTACTAAAGATCCCCATTGCACACGCAGATGGGCGCTATTATGCTGATGCAAAAACCCTCGAGCGCCTGGAGGCAAACGACCAGATTCTCTTCCGGTATTGTGATGAAGCAGGAAATATCAGTGCAGCTGCCAATCCGAATGGCGCATTAAACAACATAGCGGGTATTTGCAACGAGCAGCGCAATGTATTTGGCATGATGCCCCATCCTGAAAGAGCTTCAGAGAGCATCCTCGGCAATACAGATGGCCGTATTTTATTCGAATCTCTGCTCCGCCACTCCAAACAGGAAACAATGGCTCCCGTGATTTAAACATTGACTTTCCATCTGTAGCGGGGTGATGCCCTTCATTAAGGTCAACCATTTACACGCAAATAACCACCATTTGCATAAGGGTATTTGATTTGCATGAGAACCACAAGCGTTTTCTGTAAACAATTCCCCGTTTCATTTATTATATTGCAAATCAAAACCTTATACCTATGGCACTACGTACCGTTTTTTTATTAACCATCATGGCTATTTTCGTTGCCTCCTGTGGAAACAACCCACAAAACAGTGAAGCAGGTGCAGATGATATGGCTAAATTCGCAAAGGATACCAATTTCCAGCAAGCGCACCCGGATCCGGCAAATATGGATTTTCAGGGCAAGGGAGAAATGATTTCTTTTGCTACGCCGGATGGGAAACAGGGCAGTGCTTACCTGCTCAAGCCAGGGACTTCCTCCAATAAGGTGCTGTTTGTCATCCAGGAGTGGTGGGGCCTGAACGATCACATCAAGCAGGAGGCAGAGCGGCTGTTCGGAGCGTTGAATGACGTTACAGTTCTTGCACTGGACATGTATGATGGAAAGGTTGCGACCAATCCGGAAGATGCAGGTAAGTACATGGAAGCTACCAACCAGGCGCGTTGCGAAGCCATTGTCAAAGGTGCTTTGTCCCATGTTGGACCGGATGCCCGCGTAGCAACAATTGGTTGGTGCTTTGGCGGTGGCTGGTCCCTGAGGGCATCCGTGCTTGCCGGAAAGCAAGCTGCAGGTTGTGTCATGTACTACGGGATGCCTCTGGAAAAAGCAGATGAATTGGCGCCACTACAGGCTGACGTACTGGGCATTTTTGCTGGTAAAGACGCCTGGATCACAGCTGACGTAGTTACCAATTTCCAGAATCTGGCAAAAGCTACCAAAAAGAATCTGGAAGTCCATACGTTTGATGCCGATCATGCCTTTGCAAATCCAAGTAACCCTAAATACGACAAGGTGAATGCAGACAAGGCCAATATGCTTGCGCTGGATTTCCTGAAAAAGAAACTCTCTTAATAGAGATTATAAGATCCATTAAAAGAAGAAGAGGGTGCCTCAAAAGGGGCAAATTGCGTTTTGAGACACCCTCTATTTTAGCTCGAAGAATTACACACTTACAGGATTCAGTGCTTTTTTCGGCTGCCTGAAAACGACAACATCGCCGAAAACGTCGAGCACAATCTGGCTCTTTGGCTGTACTTCGCCAAGCAGCATCTGCTTGGAAAGCTGATTGAGCACGCGTTTTTGAATGACGCGTTTAAGCGGGCGGGCGCCAAATTCAGGATGGTATCCTTCTTCAGCCAGCCACGTCATGGCTTCCGGCGTCACACTCAGGCTAATTTCCTGTTTCGCGAGCATGGTTTTAACTTCATTCAGCTGCAGTTCAATGATGCCCCTGATGTCTTTTTTCGACAGCGGCAGGAACATGATGGTTTCATCAATTCGGTTTAAAAACTCAGGTCGTACGCTTTGTTTGAGCAGTTCAAACAACAGTACTCTGGTTTTTTCGATTACCTCATCCCGGTTGCCTTCATTGATTTTTTCAAAATTATCCCGAATGATGTCCGAACCGATGTTCGACGTCATGATGACAATGGTATTCTTAAAGTTAGCTACCCTGCCTTTGTTGTCCGTAAGCCGCCCGTCATCCAGCACCTGAAGCAGAATGTTCCAGACATCGGGATGCGCCTTTTCTATTTCGTCGAGTAAGACGACAGAATACGGCTTGCGTCTTACCGCTTCAGTAAGCTGTCCGCCTTCATCGTAGCCGACATAGCCCGGAGGGGCGCCAACCAATCTGGATACCGCATGGCGTTCCTGATACTCGCTCATGTCAATGCGCGTAAGCAGGTTTTCATCGTTGAAAAGGTATTCTGCAAGCGCTTTTGCCAACTCTGTTTTTCCTACGCCAGTTGTACCGAGGAAAAGAAAAGAGCCAATAGGGCGCCGTTCGTTCGACAACCCGGTGCGGCTGCGCCGGATCGCGTCAGAAACAGCTTCCACAGCTTCATCCTGCCCTACCACACGCTGGTGCAATTCATCCTCCAGGCGAATGAGCTTTTCGCGCTCGCTTTGCAGCATTCGGGTAACCGGAATACCAGTCCATTTGCTCACAATTTCTGCGATATCTTCAGCGTCGACTTCTTCCTTTACCAGCAATTTGGTATTCGATTGCATGTCAATTAAACGATCGTTGAATTCTGTAAGGCGCGCTTGCGCTTCCGGAATACGGCCATATCGGATTTCAGCAGCAAGACTAAAATTGCCTTCGCGTTCAGCGCGTTGCCCGTCTTGCCGGAGTTGCTCCATTTCACCTTTGGATTTTTGAATGCCCAGTACGATCTCGCGCTCATTTTCCCACCGGGCCCGAAGCGCCTGACGGCGTTCATCCAGATTGGCAAGCTCTTCGTTGATACGGGTTGTTTTGTTTTCATCATTTTCCCGCTTCATGGCTTCCCTTTCAATTTCCAGTTGCCGTATCCTTCGTTCGACTTCGTCCAGTTCTTCCGGCATCGAGTTCATTTCCAGGCGCAACTTTGCAGCTGCTTCATCCATCAGGTCTATGGCTTTGTCCGGCAAAAAGCGATCGGTAATGTAGCGGTTAGACAACTGAACGGCAGCGACAACGGCGTCGTCTTTGATGTTGATTTTATGATAAGCCTCATAGCGTTCTTTAAGGCCACGAAGAATCGAAATGGCATCTTCTTCGTCGGGTTCATCCACCAAAACAGTTTGAAAACGCCGCTCCAGGGCTTTGTCCGTTTCAAAGTATTTCTGGTATTCGCCAAGGGTAGTGGCGCCAATTGCCCTCAATTCACCCCGGGCCAAAGCAGGCTTCAGAATATTGGCAGCATCCATTGCCCCCTGGGTTTTACCTGCGCCGATGAGGGTATGGATTTCATCAATGAACAAAAAAATACGCCCTTCTGCTGATAACACCTCATTGATAACCGCCTTAAGACGTTCTTCAAACTCTCCCTGATATTTTGCACCTGCAATAAGCGCGCCCATATCCAGCGCATAGATTTCTTTATCGCGAAGATCTTCGGGCACATCGCCTTCCACAATCCGATGCGCCAGGCCTTCCACAATTGCCGTCTTGCCCACACCCGGTTCACCAATCAGGATCGGGTTGTTTTTAGTTCGGCGGGCTAATATGTGCAATACACGTCTGATTTCTTCCTCTCTTCCGATTACCGGATCAAGCTTGCCATTGCGTGCACGCTCATTGAGATTCACAGCATATTTACTGAGTGAATTGTACGTTTCTTCCGCACTCTGGCTGGTCACTCGGCTGCCCTTTCTCAGGTCCCGAATGGCTGCTTTGAGTGCTTTTTCCTGAACACCGCTGTCTTTCAGCATCTGTGAAACCGGGTCTTTAGCAGGAAGGATAGCCAGCAAAAGGTGTTCCAGCGTAATGTATTCATCTTCAAATTCTTTCAACGCAAGGTTGGCACGCTGAATGGTTTCGTTTACTTCCCTGGAAAGGTACTGTCCTTCCGTAGAAGCTACCTTGGGGTAGGACAGGACTATGCTCTCCACGGCTTGTTTTACCGCGTTAAAATTGACTCCCATTTTCTTAAACAAGAAAGGAGCAACGCTGTCATCAACTTCAATAATACCTTTGAGTAAGTGCCCCATTTCTATTGCCTGAGCGCCATTTTCCAAAGCAATCTGCTGGGCACGTTGCAGCGCTTCCTGGGCTTTTATGGTCCAATTTTTAAAATTCATAGCTATTGGTTTTACTGAACCTAATCAAGAAGCATACCAGTAAGAATCAACCCCCTTTTTGAAGCAGATTTCCTCAAAAACTACCCAAATACAGAAAATGAAGCGTAAAAACCTAAACTTCAAATGACACAAAGACAGCCCCTGTTGCATGTTATTGACAAAGTGTCAGTTGCATCAATTCACATTGTCTCGTCTCATTTAGTTACGTTCATCCCCAATATCTACCGCTTCATTAATTTTTAGAATTTTCACCTCGGTCCGACGATTGTGCTGGTGTTCTTCTTCACTGCATTCTACTCCGTCGGTACATCTGTTCCGGGGAAGGGCTTCCCCATATCCAATGGCTTTAATGCGCTCGGAGGCAATGCCTTTTTGAACCAGAAATTCTTTGGCTGATTCTGCACGCCTTAAGGACAATTGAAGGTTGTAGTCTTCGGCTCCACGGCAATCCGTATGTGCGCCAAGCTCTATTTCCATACTGGGATATTCTTCCAGCAACTGAGCAAGCGCCTCCAGTTCATAAGAATCGCCCGTACGAATGGCAGATTTATTGAAGTCATAATAAATATGCTCCAATACGATGACTGAGCCTTTTCGAATCGGCTCTTTGGCAGCCCCACTGGCGCTGTTAAGGGTTAACCTGACTTCCGCATCAACAGAACGGCTTCCCCGGATCTTGTAAGTAGAAACCTGGCTCTCTCCAGGGTTGTATCCTTCTTTTTCGGCGCTAATGGTAAAATTACAGCCAATAGGAAGGCAATATTCAAATACGCCGCTGATATTGGAACGCACGGTTATTTCTGTATCATCACATTTATTCACAATATGAACCAGTGCATTCGGCACTTTTGCCTGGTAAGGGTCGCACAAAACGACGCCCCGCAGCGCAAGGCAATTACTGGGTTCAAGGGTAATTTCCAATGGACGGAGTTTGGCCTCGTTCTTTGTCGAATAGCGTAGCTCCTGCGTTACAAAACCTGGCTTGGAAACCAGCACAACATATTCTTTACCAGGCTCGAATGGCACAGTTGTCTGCCCATTTCTATCGGTTAAGTGGCGTGGGTCACCCAACTCTTCCTCTCTTTTGCGAACCAGCTTGAGCGTCAATTCCCCTGATTGCCGGGCTGATGGCATTAATTCCAGATCGTAGAGTTCTTCGTTTTTCATAATGCCGTCTTCCGAGCACTCAAAAACCCGAACAGCAGCACCGATGGCGCGTTTACTTTCAGCCCCATCATATACCGTAACCATAGCCTCATACAACTCTGGCAACTCAATGCCCTTAATTCCGCCCGGGGCTTCAAAAACATAGATATCGTCTCTTCCTTTCCCACCTTCCCGGTCTGAAGTAAAGTAGCCAATGGTTCCATCTTCATTCAAAACCAGTCCCAAGTCGTCTTTTGCTGAATTGAATGGTTCTCCGAGGTTGACTGGCTTACCCCAGATACGTTTACTCAGGTCAATCATAAAAATATCAAGACCTCCCAACCCATCCTGACCATCGGAACTAAAAAAAAGTGTGCCGCTTTCATGAAAAAACGGGAACACTTCATTTTTGGAAGTATTGACCTCTGCACCCAGATTAATGGGTTTCGACCACCCACCATCACTAAGCCGTTCAGCAAAATAAATATCCATACCCCCAAATCCATCCGGCATATCGGAAGCGAAAAAAAGCTTCTTCCCGTCCACAGAAATGGAGGGATGCATGCAGCTGTATTTGTCATTGTTGAACGATAATTCCTGAATGTTCTCCCAGTCAAATTCTCCTTTGCGCGCTTCATATATCTTTAAAACGACTTTGCCTTTTTTGTCAGACCTGGTAATGCCCTGCTTCGAATTGCTACGCGTGAAGTACATGCGATCGCCTCTTCGGTTAAAGCTGACCGGACCTTCATGCAACTGGGAATTGATTTCCACAGAAAAGCTCTGTGGTTTCATGGGCATGCCATTAGGGTCAAGGTCTGAATAAAACAATTCGAAAAAAGTTTCCTGTGTTTTTTCATCCACAGGCCCTGTATTGTACCGCGAAACATATACCAGACCGTTGAGGTATAGCGCTGGCGAAAATTCCAATCCCGTTGTATTAATCCGGGTGGCGTTTTGAAGAAAAATATCGCGCTTCAATGCGCTTTTTTCATAAAGTCGGTCAGCATTTCTTTTAGCCGGTTGAGCCAACAGCACAATCGGAAACAGAAAGCAAAAGGTTTTGAACAGCATGTGCATAGGACAAGGGGTGTAGGAGCGTTAATAAAAAGACCAAAATCCGCTGAATGTCCCCGTTTCTGAGCATACGGAATTGGAAATCAATGATCTGTTTTATCAAGGGTCCCAATTCTGTTGATCACATCACGACCAGTTCTAAAAAAATCTTGGATTCACAAATTCATCTCCTTTAGAACGGCCACCGATACAGTAGCGCAGCATCGCTTCGAGGCTGCCGCTGTTGAAATCTCGAAATTCAGACAGTGTATAATCATAAGAAACGCCAAAAAGGATATCGTCATTTAACTGAACGCCAAATACCAGGGACAAAGACTCTCCGATACCACTTTTTTTCGATCCGCCCAGGCGGTAAGACAACCCGGCTGTAAACTTTTCAGAAAAAATAAAGTTGAAATTTGCGTCGCCATCGAAGGGGGCGCCTTTCACATATTTCAACAAAAGCTGGGGCTGTAACTGTACATTTTCGCCAAGATCAAACAACATTCCCCCCATAACGTACAGATGGGTCACTTCTTTGGAGAGAATCCCGCCACCATCAGCCAGATCGATGTTGTTTTGCAGAAGCCTTGGTACAGACACCCCAAAGAAGAAGCGTTTACTGCCATAATAGATGCCCGCACCGAAATTTGGTACATATTTACTCTGAATGCCTACTGGAATAGCATTATCTGTATCGGCAGGTTGTGTCGCTTCCGCTTTGGAAAAATCGGAACGAATCAGGCGTATAGACCCCTGGACCCCCAGCCCCAACGTTCCGCGCCCTACCCGAAAGCGGTAAGAATAGACCGCTTCACCCGTAAAACGTTCCATGATGCCTATGGTATGTCTTGAAATGGTGGCGCCTATACCTACCCTCTGATTGAACAGCGGCATGTTAAAGCTAAGCAACTGGGTTTCAGGGGCGCCATCAACGCCAATCCATTGATTGCGCGCAATCAGTGAAATACAAGGGGCTTCATTGCTGCCCGCATAACCTGGATTAAAACCCATTTTATAGTACATAAACTGGGTAAACTGCTCTTCTTGCTGTGACCAGGCCACCATACTGAAACATAGAAAAAGCAAAGTAATCGTCTTTCTCATAAATTTTTCTTGTTTTGGGAATGAGCTTGGATCCCGGGAGATTGAAATTGCACCTATAACATGGTTGGGCAATTTCAATCTCTTTTGGATTCCCGTTTAATCCATTTTCAATTCAATATGCAATCATCACCGTTGGATCATGACGAAACCTGCCGTTGGTTCGCTGCCGTTTCCTAAGGTGATGACGAAGAAATAGGTATCCGCCGGCAATTCTTCGCCGTTATACGTTCCATCCCAATCGCTTCTGTAGGGTTTGGATGAGCTGAAAACTTCATCTCCCCAACGATTAAAAATAGAAACCTGACTATTGGGGTAAGCTTCCATATCCAGTAAACATGGCACTACAAACGTATCGTTTACCCCGTCATTGTTAGGTGTAATGATGTTTGGAGCTTTACAGGCTACACCTTCGCCAACATTAATCGTAACCGTAGCCGTAGCATCAACACAACCCGAGCTGCTGACGAGGTAGGTAAACACATCCGTTCCAACAAAATTAGGGCGGGGTATATAGCGAATCTGGCCATTACCCAACAGTTGGACCGTTCCAAGACCCGGCGCAGCCTGGATAGAAACGGTAGCACCTGGTGGAACCTGGTCATTGGTCAAAACATTAAATTCAACAGACTCAGCAAACGGTGTCGTAACCTGGTCTGCTACTGCAACAGGATTGGGATAGTAGCTGACCACTACCGTATCGGCAACATTACACAAACTATTGTCAATGACCCAGACAAACCGATTTTCACCGGTTTGCAGGTTGCGCACCATGCTTGTCTGATTTTGAGGGCTGTCTACTGTGGTACCAGGGTTTATTGCCATCCAGGTGCCTGCACTGCCCAATGAAGGCAATTCTGCACTGATGGTCGCTGTCCCGTCGTTGTTGCAAACGATGAAATCGCTGCCTGCGTCGGGTGCATCATCTGAAACTGTAACAGAAACCTGGTCCTGCCCGGTACCACAGTTCCCGGTGACCGTCCAGGTAAATACATACAGGTTGTCCGGAGTCAGGCCTGTAATGAGCGTATTCGGATCAGTCGGGGAAACAATAACCACACCCAGTATGGCTTGCGCAGGCGGCTGAGACCACAGGCCGGTACTGCCCATCGTGGCCGGAGGTACCGCACTGAGGCTCACTTGTGAATTCGCACACACGTGCAGCGTTTCCACACCAGCATCAGCCGGTTCTGATTGAGAAACGGTAATGACGATATCATCCGAAGAGTAGTTTTGACAGGCGCCATTAGAGAGTGTCCAGCGGAAAGTATAGGGGCTTCCGGCTACAGTTAGTCCGTTTACCGGCGTTGTAGAAGACCCGGGATTAACAACGACCACCCCACTGGTGCTTCCTCCTGTTTGTGTCCATAAACCACTTCCTAAAGGTGGCGCCGAGGCATTGAGCAAGCCAACTTCGCCATTACAAACGGTATTGTCAAAACCGGCAAAAGCCTGATTGGAAGGAATGGTATTCAAGGTAACCAATGTTGGCGCTGAAGCATTTGAAAAACATCCATCCTTTTGGGCCCTTACCGTGAAGGCATAGGTCCCGTTCCCGGGGAAGTTTTGAAAATCATTGAGGATAAAATTAAGCGCATCCGTTTCAGCGCCCAGCGCCTGACCTTGCTGGTTAAACCAGGTGTATTGTGCGCCGGGGGTAGCAGAGCCTGGCGTCACAAAAAGGGTCAGTTCCGGATTGGCATTGCTGATGCAAATCGGACCATTATTCTGGGCGACTGGTGCAGGAGGCCTTGGCTTGACAACCACTTCTACAGACAAGGTATCGGAGTAACAACCGTTTAGAATTTTGTAGACCCGATAAGTGCCGGCATGCGTAGCCGGATTCGCTAAAGGAATCATGGGATTCGGTAGTGCTGATGTAAAAGGTGGCGGCCCCAGCCAGACATAAGAGGCACCCGGAGTTATATCTGTGGTCAATTCAATAACATCGCCGCTGCACACCGGACTGTTACTGCTTACAGTAATAGATGGCAACGGATGAACCACAAGCGCAAGCGGAACAGATTCCTGAGATCCACAACCATTCACCACCACAAAAACAGAATAATTACCGCTGTCGTTTTGAGTGGCTGAATCAATATGAAGCATTGGAACAGTGGTTGGTGTGAGCGAATTGCCGGGCCCGCGCCAGTAATAAGTTACATTGTTTCCAGGGTAAGCAGGCATGACCAAAGTAATTGGGGCGCCTTCGCAATAAGAAACCTGTCCCGGCACCAATGGCTGTGGCGCCGCCGGAGTAGCCGGTGCATCTGCAATGTCCAGTACATAGGTAAACAACGCAGAAGGGCATCCCTGTGCAGTTGTCACCCTTAAAGTATAATTGCCGGCATAGTTTGCTGCTGTCGCATTGGGAATGGTAGCAACCGGTTGTACAGACATGAAATTATTTGGGCCTGTCCATTGGTAACTGTAATTTCCGTTTGCCGGCAACAAGACCGGAGTTAATTGGATGGTTGTCGGCCCGCTCAGACAAGCAGGGGCATTTGAACTAACGCCCAAAACACTGACACTGCTCAATACCTGAACGAAAACGGTTGCGGTATCAGAACACCCTGCAGGTGTGGTGAGGTTGACGACATAAGGTCCCTGGGCAAGTGCGCTGACATTGTTGACAACCGGATTTTGGACGGAAGCAGCAAAATTATTCGGCCCCGACCAGGTGTAAGATGCTCCGGCAATGGTGGGTGAAGCAAACAATTGCAAAGTGCTGGTTTCGCAAACAGCTATTGGGTTGGCAGAAGCTGCTGCAACAGGCACCTGATTGACAGTCACCGTTACGGGAACAGATGCATCTGATTCACAACCGTTTTGCGTGACAAACAAACGCCAGGTTCCTGCATTTGCAGCACTGGCAGATGGAATAATATATGCCGGTGTGGTTGTAAAAAACGACTGATTGCCATTTTGGGCCCAGCGATACGAACTCGCCCCAAGAAAAGTAGTCGACAAAGTCACCGTACCGCCTTCGCAAACGGGTCCGCCTGTTGCCAGGGAAGGAGTAGCCGGCTTGGGTTTTATGGTAATTAGCGTAGAATCCGGTGCAGAAGCACACCCATTCCTTATCGTCCTAAGATAATAATACCCTTCATGCAGGGAGGAAAGCACGCCATTTGTTGGTACCTGCGGAAATTGCTGCGTTGAACTAAATCCATTTGGCCCGGTCCATTGATAAGTGATGCCTGCTCCAACTACCGGTGTTCCAAGGTTGATATTCGTTCCGGCGCAAACCAGGGTATCCATGTAACTTACACTGGCCAGCGGTTTGGAAACAGAAGCAACATTCACCGGATTAGAAGGCGCCGATAAACAACCGTTTGCTTCAACGGTCAGGTAATAATTATTCGAGCCAATCGGATGAGGCCCCGGGATGGTCAGCGTTGGCTGAGCGGTCATCCCGATCAGTGTGCCGTTTGGCGGCATCCCCTGATACCATCGAAAAACAACATTGCTTCCCGTTGGAAATATGGAGGAATTAAGTACGATATCGTCCACACTACATACGGAAGGAGCCGTAAGAAGTGTAGGCGTGATCGGCAAATCTTCAATGGAAACGACTACCACGCCTTCAGCTGTACAGCCCGTAATGCCTCTGATTTCAACGCGATAAGGGCCTTCTGCGCTGGAACTAATACCCAATATAACAGGGTTTTGCTGGGTAGAAATGAGCATGCCGGAAGGGTTAAACCAACGATAGGTATACGTTCCAATCGGCGGATTTGCCAAAAGGAAAAGCGTATCCCCACCGCATAACCCCGAATTGGCAGTGGGCATCGGCCCCTGAGCGGTTATGGCTGCGATGGTATTACACGTTCCTGAATTACCGGCAGCATCTACAACCGTCAAGGTAATATTAACGACTGTGCCGACTTGAGCGCAGGTAAACGTATTAGGAGTAATGAATCGATCAACAATGGTGCAGTTGTCCGTACTTCCCAAATCTACATCCGAAACATCCAGCGTTTGAACATCGAGACCTGAAGGATTGATAAACAGAAAGGCTGGTTGGCATGAAACCATTGGTGGTTCGTGGTCCTCCACAATGACAAGATAAGAGCAAGTATCTGCATTGCCTGCAAGGTCCTTTAATATGTAAAAGACTTCGGTCTGCCCCACATTAAATACATGGGTTGGCAAAACCCCGGGTAGTTGCATCACCGTAGTTGGAATGGTCGTTGCACCCTGCGCAAAATAAGTAGGTGTAAGGCGGTTGTAACGCAATGTGGCAAAAACATAACTCACACTATCAACTTCGCCATTGGCATCCACGACAGCAGGATCACAAGGATTGACACCGTCTCCAGGTCCACCGGGAGGAACCGGTACATCAAAAGGCTCAACACGAAACTGAACGGTGCCGTCTGCAGCCCACGTATTGAAAGTGGCAGCCGGAATGTTAAACGAAACCTGGCCTGCAGTTGTGCAGCTTGCGACACCAGGCGAGGTTACACCAACGACAGAATTATCATCTCCATATATGGTTAGGAAAGCATTGTTGTTTACAAAATCTCCCCGAAGATTCAATTCCAAAGTTACCGGAGCAAAAGCATTGGCGGCAACCCCGTTAAAGGTAAAGAGTTCTTCATTGGCAACATAGTCGTTTAGGTTCGGGTCATAGTTGAACGTCAACCATGCTGCGGTGGTGTCCATAGGCAAGGTCAGTTCAAAGGGGTCATAGACGCCGCAGTTGTCTGTTACACCTGCCGGCAGCGGCAAAGTAACCGAAGCCGTGCAGGCTCCTGTTTCAAGATTAACAACAATGTCAGCAGGGCATTGCGAAACGGGCGCCTCCATGTCTTCAACCGTTACCGTATACGAACAGCTGTCAACATTGCCCCCGCAATCAGTCGCAAAATAAGTGATCAGGTGATCTCCTGGAGTCAGGGAAATCGTTTCAGGTCCAATAGGCACTACAGCAGTGCGCGCACCCTGGTCTATGCTGTATTCAAAGGTTAGCGCGCCAAAGTTTTTAGCAGTAAAATCCAGTTGAGCAGCAACCATACCTGCCGGATTGCATATGGCATTAACGTAAAATTTGCCCTGAAGGCCCCCGGCTGTATTGGGTTGAAGGCTGATGACAATCACACCATCCTGGGCCCAGTTGTTAATTTGAGAAGCACTTATATTTATGGTTGTTGTTGAATTTCCACATTGCGTTGGGGTAGAAACTGTTGTCCCCAAAAAAGCGCCTGCCTCTCCATAAATGTTGAAAAACTCTGTCGCTTCTTCCGCATCAGCTGAAATCAACTCTATGGTCAGTATGCCCGCACCCAATGCATTAACAGGCGCCGGTATAGGCACCGTCAAATTGATGAATAAAGGATTTACGGGCGTGTCACCCTCCAATCCGGGAGGCGCCGACGTTGTAATCGGTGCGGAACCAGTCAGGCTAATGGCCAGTGTCGTATCCGCACAATTTTCTTCAATTACCGGTGGCAGAAGCGTATAAGTCGCCTCGCAAAGTCCGGTATCGGTAGCGATGGTCACGTCTTGCGGGCAGGCACTAATGACCGGGGCTTCATTATCCAACAGCATAAAAGTTGCCGAAGTCGTATCCCGGTTACCACATTCATCTTCGACAATAAAATCTACTGTACGCATGCGGATTATCCCCCCGGGAGCCGGACAATTGTTGATCGGAAGGGACGCCGGATCGGTGGTTCCACTGTTGTACACCAGCCAGACCAAATCCTGGTCTTCTGTACAGTTATCAGCAGCATCTGCTCCCCCCAGATCATTGATCCAATCGTCAAAAGCACCTTGTACATCAAGACCTTCTGTGCAGTTAAGCGTCAGATTGTTTGCAGTTGCGCTAAAAACCGGTGCTGCGTTGTCCACAACCGTAATAATCTGGTCTTTTTCTGTGAAATTGCCGCAATCATCGGTTGCTTTCCAGGTTCTGCGAACACTATAACTGTTCACACAGGCTCCTGTAATCACCACATCCGTAAAAGAGATGACAGGTGCGCTGTCACAATTATCTGCAATATTAACCGGCACGCCGGTGAGATCATCATCGCCAGCATCTTCACAATTGACCGTGATGTCTTCAGGCACGGTAAAATCAGGCGATTGATCGTCAACAACCATGATCGTCTGAATCTTTCCGGTGACATTGCCACAGACATCACGTGAACGCCAGGTTCGGATAATTTTATAGTTACCCGGGCAATTACCATCCTGGACAACATCCGTGAAAAAAATCTCAGGATTTGGGTCGCAATTGTCCATCACCCCCGTAGCATCTCCGGTTATGTCCAGATCCAGTGCATTGTCGTCGCAGGCAATGGTAATATCCGGAGGTACTGTAAATGCTGGCGCAGTAAAATCATCTACAGAAATGACCTGTGTGGCCGAAGTATTGTTTCCACAGGAATCCGAAACAGTCCAGGTGCGTACAATGCTGTACTCATATTGCCCACAAGTTCCGTCCATTACCTGTGAGCTGGTCTCCTGAAAACTGGCAACCAGGCCGGTCGTACAGTTGTCCGTAACGGTAACCTGAGGCGCCATTGGAATCGGATCGCTACAACTTATCGTAACATTGGCCGGCACACCGACCAATTGTGGCCGGAGGGTATCAATCACGGTAACCATAGCATGCCAGATCGTTGAATTGCCGCAATTGTCAAGCAGCGTGAAAGTAACCGTGAGCGATCCGCAAGGATCATTAAAAGAAGGCGGCGCATCATCACTGATGTCATCTATTCCGCTACAATTGTCGGCGCTGTTTGTTGCTACCAGTAAGCGCTGAGAATTGATCCAGACGCCATAATTGAAATTCTGACAAAGGATGGTTTCCTGTACTTCAGGATCATTTACCACAGGACCTTCTGTATCCGGTAACACGACGATCGTTTGCGTCACAATAGCCGTATCGTTGTCGATATCTATGGCCATCCAGGTCCGCGTAATCGTTGCGCCGACACAGGGATCAATGGCGCCGGGATCCGGAGAATCGGTCGGCATGATGACCTTTGGGAATGAAGGGTCCGTATCATCGGTGGCCGTCAAACCTATTGCTGGTGGAACGTGATTTGCACAGTCTACGATGGTATCATTCGGAGGCAAATCCACAAAAACCGGGGCAACCAGGGGATTAGAAGTAGGCTGGGGTCCGCTGGAGACGTCAGGTTTGAGCGCATTTCGTGAAAACGAAGCGCTAAAGCTAAATAAACAAACTGCAAGTATAAGCCAAACGGGCTGTACAGGGCAGCATAGATAGTTTTTCATGCCAATAGTATGTTTGGTACAAAGGAATGAATTTCGGTTTTATAAAAAACTTGATTGAAGTTACGCTGTTCCTTTTAAAACCGGAACAAGCCTTTGTATGCTCAGAATCTGTTACTGAATTGTATTCTGTTTGCGTGGAGCAAACTGATCTTCGGATATGCTTGTGGGAAGAAGAGGGTTTGTAAAAACAAAGCTGCGCAGTTGATGCCAACTGCTTTTAGCGTCATGTTCATGGGATGATCGGTTTTTGTGATGTAATGACCTGTTTTAACAGGCCTTATAAAACGGTTGGCAAGATATTGAATATTTGCCGATTCGATGCGAAAACACCTCTAAAATCTTGACAAAGCGGCGGCAGAATGACATCCTGAGTCCGATTCACGATAAGCAATCAGGTGCGCAAATTCTAAAGATTACTCCTCTTCTGACAAAGGCAGATCGGAGCGATCCTTGAATTTTTTGTCTTCCACATTTTTATTCAGAAAATCATTCAGGCTCTCTAGGTCAACATTCGCAATGATTTCCCCGAATTCATTTACCCGGATGTCAAAACTTTCCAGTGAAGCGTCCTTTGCCTTTTTTTCGTCTGTTTGTTTTTTTGCCATGGTTCAGATAGCTTGATCAAAGTAATCAAATGCATTTTGGAGGCGCTTCACTGACGCTGCTTTACCGAGCAACGCCATCATATCAAAAATTGCCGGGCCTTTCATGGTGCCGGCTAAAGCCACCCGAAGGACCGGGAAGACATCCCCCGTTTTCAGTTCATTTTGTGCCATGAATTGATCAGTAGCAGCTTTGAGATTTTCAACGTCAAATTGTGACAACACCGAAAACGCCTCTAACAACAAATCAAAAACCGGACGCTGCTCTTTTTTCCATTTTTTAGCGATACCCGATAAATCGTGGCTGTGTACTTCTTCGAAAAAGTAATAGCCGTTGTCCCAAAACTCCGGCAATACCGTCACACGCTCTTTCATCAACCCGCAAAAAGCTTCTAAAAACGCCGCCTCCGGCTGATGCCCGTGGGCTTCTACTATCGGACGCACCATGGCCGCTAAAGTTGCATTATCCCTGGCCATAATGTATTGCTGGTTGAACCATTTCGCTTTGTCGAAGTCGAAACGCGCGCCTGATTTACTAATCTTTTCTATGGAGAAAGCGCTGCTTAGTTCTTCCATAGAAAAAATTTCCTGCTCCGTTCCCGGGCTCCATCCAAGCAAAGCCAGAAAGTTGACCACTGCATCCGGCAGAAATCCATATTCCCGAAACCCCACAACCGCATCTTCCGGCTTGTCCGCTTTCCAGGAAATCGGGAACACCGGAATCCCCAACTTAGCGCCGTCCCTTTTGCTCAGTTTCCCGTTGCCAACAGGCTTCATGATCAACGGCAAATGCGCAAATTGAGGCATGGTATCTTCCCAGTTTAACGCGCGATAAAGCAATACGTGGTGCGCCGTGCTCGGCAACCATTCTTCGCCCCGAATGACGTGCGTGATTTTCATCAGGTGGTCATCCACGATATTTGCAAGGTGATAGGTGGGCATTCCATCTGACTTCAACAGCACTTTGTCGTCCAGCTCACTCGTTTGAAAAGTCACTTCTCCGCGAATCAGGTCGTGGATATGTATGGTCTCATTTTCAACAACTTTGAGGCGGATGACCCAGGGGGCGCCTGCTGCGATACGACGCTCCGCTTCCTCAAGGCCCAGTGTAAGGCTATTTTCCAACGACATTCTCACAGCGGCGCCGTACTTAAAATTAGGGTCAGCCTGACGCTGTGCATCCAGCGCTTCAGGGGTGTCGAAAGCGTAATAAGCCGTACCCTTTTCGATCATTTCCAAAGCATAGTGACGGTAAATATCCTTTCGCTCTGATTGACGGTAAGGCCCGTATTCGCCGCCAAAACCAGGACCTTCATCCGGAATCATGCCGCACCATTGCAATGCTTCTGCGATGTAAGCCTCCGCACCGGGAACATAACGCCCCTGGTCGGTATCTTCTATTCTCAATATAAAACTGCCTCCCTGCTGTTTGGCTAGCAGGTAATTGTACAATGCGGTCCGTATTCCTCCGATATGGAGCACACCAGTTGGGCTTGGGGCAAAACGGACCCTGACTTTATTTGCAGGTGTCGTTGATTTGGAAATATCAGTCATCAGACTTTTTGATTAATTCATTTTTGATAATAATTCAGCTCGTCTCCACTTTTATTTTTCTGGCTAAGCAGCAAAACGCAGCAGGCAAACGTTCCTCAAAAAACAACCAGACAAAGCAACTCACCACGACATTAAGCTCCCTTTTAAAGCAACTACAAGTCTATATCTGCTATCCTGTTCAAGTATGCGCACGCTGTTGGCAACTTTGTTCAGATTTTTTTGAACGAGCGGCTGCAAAGTTAATGATTTTGCGCAAAGCCTGAAACCTCAGAAAACAAGATATGCCCATGATCCTTTTATCCATGAACATAAATAAAAACGGCTATGTACCTTGTTAAAACGCCTAATTTCATCCGGAACCTGTTTCCGAACTTTATCTGGCACGTCCGTACACAGGAGAAAACCATTTTTCTGACCTTTGACGACGGCCCCATTGCAGAAGTAACACCCTGGGTGTTGTCCCAACTGGAGCAATACAAAGCTAAAGCAACCTTTTTTTGTGTCGGGGATAACATTCGCAAGAACACATCTGTCTTTGAACAGGTGAAAGCTGCCGGGCATGCTTTGGGTAGCCATACCTTCAATCACCTGAGTGGCTGGGCCTGCGACAATATTCCCTATTTCCACAATGTGCGCCATTGCGCACGCCAAACGGGTTCTACCCTGTTTCGCCCGCCGTACGGGCGTTTGAAGCCCAGTCAGGCACAGTTCCTTCAGCGTCATTACCAAATCGTCATGTGGGATGTGCTTAGCGGAGATTTTGACACCGGCATTTCCCCGGAACAATGCCTGGCCAACGTTACGGATCATGCCGGCCCGGGTTCCATCATCGTTTTTCACGACAGCCTCAAAGCAGAAGCAAATCTGAAATATGCCCTGCCAAAAGTGCTCGAACACTACAGCGCTCTCGGATATGTTTTTGAAAAATTAGATGAGCTGGCACTGGCGATGGGTCAAACCTTCCGCAAAACAGCATAAGGCCGGATTCCTGCTTCAGATGCTGCAAAGTGTTTACGGAAAAGAGATAAATGTTTGTTTTTCGCTTTATATGGTTTAATTAAGCCGCTGCCTCCAGTAGGCAGCGGCTTTTTACCGCTGTTTTTTTCAAAAACATGGCATGCTTTTACAAAAAATACACGCCCATGTTTGTTGGCAAAACCATTGGATAACCTGGCGGCTTTTCAAAATGATACTTTCTGTATGTGAAGTCAAATTAGCAGGAAGAGCCTTATACCCGGCCATCTCTCGAACAAGGATTCATCCGTTCTTCGCTTAACCAAGCACAAAATAAAATCCTTATCGTCTTCATACAGAGCATTCAGCCTTCTTCCAATACTTCACTTTATGTAGAGGGTTATGTATTCATTTACGCCCGACCTTTTTCCGATCGTTTTTTTGTTGTCATAAAAAACAGGAAATCAATTCATTTAATTGATTTCCTGTTGTCATATTCCTCTATTCTTTCTTCTAGGCTAATTTTTGCTTCTGTAACTCTGATAATTTTAACTGTCTAGTTTTTAACTGAATTAAAACATCTATTTCCTCATCTGTTCTCCGTCCCAGCGTGCTTCGTCCGGGGATTTGCCTGCTTCAAAATGCTCCAAACGGTTCTTTCCGAAATATTAAACCGATGAGCCAGGACATTTACAACAGCCGTTTTCTGTATGGCCTTTTCCAGGTGTAGTTCCTCGAATTCTTTGAGGAGCGTATACCTGTGCAAAAGTGTAGCTGGTATCAACTCCTGGTCTATTAGCCAGGTAATCAACCCTTGTTCATTTTTGCGCGCTCCGTGCATCTTACAATAGTTGTCATAACTAATATCTATGTGTTCCTGAAATCTATCCAGGATACTTTTGCGTATTTCCATCATAAATAGTTGTTATATATAATAGTATGTTATCTAATCTTATCCTCATTCTATATTTCAAAGATACGGGTCATATCCCCTGTTTGCTTCTTTTGCGAGACACTATAAGTTTCCCCCTATTTCCTACCTTTTTTTATCTTTGTTTGCCTGCAATGGTTTGCAGTAAAGTTTCTATTAAATAAACATTAAAATAAAATCAAATTTATTAAATGATCAAAACAAACATTATATGTTTTTTATTTTACTCCAGCAGCATTGTGCATATATGCATCACTTTTCATTTAAAAGCAACGAATTTCCCTGTAACAATATATATTCATGAAAAAAAGTAAATTCTTATCCGCTTTGAAACAACTGGATGTTGAAGAATTGGCTGATTTTGGTCAATTTCTCAAGCTTTACCACAGGAAAGACAAAACTGCTTTAAGGGTTTTTAGGTATGTACAAGCCTTTAATCCTGATTTCGACAGCAACGCTCTTTCCACTGATCAGGTATACCTGAAAATTTATAAAGAACAACTGCCGGAAGCACCTTCAGCAGTCAGAAACACAAAGGTCAAAAAGCTACTGAACAAATTTTCCGAACTCTCACTCTGGTTGAAAGATTTTCTGTGGTACCAGAAAATCAGCACTCCATCTGTGGAAAGAGACTTGATCTGGTCGACCATTTTGATGGAGCGAAAAATGGATCGGGAATTGAAAAAGCACCGGCTTTCGCTCAAAGAGGCAATAAAAAGTACACTTCCTACAGACGTGCCGGGTTATTTAAACCAGATGCTGGCCAGCTACCTGACAAATTACGTATCCGCCAATCAAGCCGGAGAAAAGGTCCAGAACAGTATTCCGAATTTCATCGAAAATTTAGATAGCTTTTATGCTGTTACCCGCCTTAAGCTTGCCTGCGTGATAGAAACGCATAAGTTTTTGAAAGGGGAGATTAATCCAGATACTGCGTCAGCTTTTCCATTGAACAGCCTGATGGCGATTGTTTCTTCTTCCCAAATCCAGAACAATCCTTTAATTGCCATCTATCTTGAAATGCTTATCCTGATCATTAATGCCAACAAAAACAACTATGGAAAGGTAAAAGCGATGCTTAAGGAAAATCTTGATTGTATTGCTCCTGGAGAACGATTTGAAATCCTTGTGGCGTTGCAAAATTACGCCGCCATCCAGATCCGGCTTGGGAATCGGGAGTTTATGGGTTTGGCGCACGACATGAATGTCTTTGGAGTAGAAAATGGTTTTTTTACGAAAGATGGAATCATTTCGGCCAATTATTATACAAGCATCATAAACACAGCCTGCAAAGAAAGCGCATGGGACTGGGTTCAGAATTTTGCTGTTGAATATGCCCCCCAACTTCCCCCGGATATTCAGGAAAAAGTATCTAAACTGGGGAAAGCCATCATTTTATTTGAAAAAGGGAACTATTCCGATGTCATTTCTACCTTGCAAGGCCTGGTTTTTTCAGACCCTCATTCTGAAATTCGTTCCAGATCAATGATCCTGATGAGCAACCAGGAATTAAAAGAGGATATCAGATATCTCTTACCCTATTGCCATGCCTTCGAACAATACCTGATGAATCGCTATAAAAAAGATAAATCAGATATCATCAATGCATCCCTGAATTTTGTCAGAACATCTAAAAAAATAATAATAGGCACTAAAGACAAAGCAGAATTGATTGCTGAAATACAGAGCTTTAAACTTTTGTACTATCGGACATGGTTGCTCAGGCAGGCTGGCCTTCTTTAGTAAGGGGCGACCACCCATCCCATTCGCATGGGTGGTCGCACACAAGGGTTATTCCATAACGATGTCAGCCTCAAGGATAGATTCAGAATACGTTCCTCCGTATATCGATACAAAGAAGAAGTCATAGGTCCCGGCAGGGAGATTTGAAAACGACGCAAATTCGTTTCCTGTAAATACAGGAGTCCCCGTATAGTTGTCCTCATGGCGGTAATACCAGATTTTAAAGCTATCCGGACTACCAACGCCATCCCAGGTAAAAGAAACGGCATTTGCCGTTTTTCCGGTAACGGTAAGATTGATCGGAGGGGGTACTGCTGTGTAATATTGGGATTTAACCCCTGCTGTCGCGTTTTCTGTAGCGGAAGGCAACAAAAAAACCAAAAAGAAAAAGCATTTGAGAATAGCCCCCAAGGCTTGCACGCGTAAATTTTTCATAGTATGATAATGTTTAATATAAATGAGTATAATATTCATCACAGGCAAAAGGAAGCACCTCTTACCGAAGCATTCAATTGCTCCGGCAAAGCCAGGAATTACTCCACACAGTGGAAGCGGAATCTGAAACAGGAGAAAATACTTGTCAGGAAAGCCGGAAGGGTATCTATTGCGTATCTGCAACGACTGGCATTTGCTGACCGTTTTTTAATGAGGCCGCTGCCCGCAGACAGCGGCCCCGCACACTTGATTGTAAGTCTAATCTCTACTCCGTAACTAATAATGGTGCTCTGGCTAGCTACGCTTTCTAATTATCTTTCTAACTAACATTTCAATGTCGACGAACTGGCAAGACTCTTTTCATCTTTCTTGTCAGCCATACCCCACAAAATCAACAGTAAAGCATCTCGCCTGCCTCCATCCATTCTGCTGCCCGGCAACACCGGTACTACTTATATGAAAAGGGGTTACAAAAACCGCATTGACAGTTGCTGTTATCTATCGCTCACATTTATTACCTGCAAGTTGTCGCCGGAAACTTCATCCTCCAAAGACAATGAAAAAGGGTTTCACCTTGTTTTTTCCTTAAAATTTTTTACTTTATCCATAGACTCAAAATTATCAAAGCCTTCTTGGGGCGGTTATTAAATTAATAAAATATTATATAATGTATAAAAAACAAAAGATCAAATCATTGATGATTAAATCTTTTGTTTCACATAACCCTCTAGTTTTTCATCTACATATGTTCTCCTTGTATAACATTCCTACATTTCACCTTTTTCTGATAAAATTGACACATCGATTTTGGCAGTTTTTCTTTTAATGGCCTGTCTCAATGCCCCTTTCCATTTTTAGTATTAGTTTTTAAGATACGATCTCCTGTGATTCTTAAATTCCTATGCAATATGGGAACTACAGAATAGCAGCGCAAAGACAAATTCAATTATTTTCACCTTATTTTTTTAGAGAAAACTGAACAATTCCAGGGATGTATTTAATTTTTTAGTATTGCGTACTAATCATTAGTCATTGTTTTTTAATACTTTAATGGCAAAAAATAATTTATTTTTTAATCCAGGTTATTCTATTTTTTTTATAATTTCACCTTAATAAAATAGAATTGACATGACAGAAAACAAGATTTATCCACAATTGCGAAAGCTTACAGGTAAAAAAGAACTAAGCGCATTTGGGAAGTATTTGTCGAAAAACTACAGGAAGCACACCACCGCCATTGCGTTGTTTCGCTACATCCGGGGCTTTCAACCACATTACCTGGATAAAAAACTGGAAACAGGGGTGGTTCTTAATGAGATAAAGCAAAAAATAGGTTCGAAAAGAAAAATCAGCAGAATAACCATATTGAATGCCTACTCAGACCTAAACCTTTGGCTAAAAGAATTTCTCATTCATCAAAAGGCAAACAGGGATTCTTTGCATGGAAATTTATTGTGGCTCGAAATTTTATTGGAAAGAAGTCTGCAAAGTGAAGGCGTCAAGCAAGTCAATGCGTTGAGAGGTCAAATGGAGGCCATGGAGGAAAAAGGCGTTGACCTATATTTTAAAAAACTGTTTGTCAGCTACTTAGATTACTATAAAATACCCAAAAACACTTCATCTGAAACTTATCTTACCCTGCAAACCTGCCTCTCCGACCTTAAAGCACTAGAGGCACTCTTGCACCTGCGGCTTGCCTGCGAAATGAGAAATCGTGAAAAATTATCGCAGGTTCAAAATACAGTTAAAGGCGATTCTGTTTCCCCGATACCTGCAAACGGATATGATTCTTCTTTTTTAGTCTCTAATCCCTTAATCCATGCTTACGTGGAAATCTACCAAATGATCGTCGAAAAGGACGACAACAGCAAGGCTGCCAAACATTTTGAAAAAGCCCTTAAACTGGTGAAGTTGAATTCGAAAACTTTGCCGCTTGAAGACAAATACGCCATTCTGACCTATCTGGAAAATTATGTGATTAATCAGATTAACAATGGAAAGAATGAATATCTTAGAAAAGCGCACGACCTGCATTTGCTGGGGGAGAAAATGAAGGTCTATACACTTAAAGATATCATGGATGAGGTACAGTATTTAAACATCGCATTGGTAGCCTGCCGCAATAAAAAATTTATATGGGCAGAGAAATTTATTGAAGACCACATTACTAAAATCGATGAACGCGAGCGGGATAGTATACTATCCATAGCACGCGCCATGATGGCTTTTTGGCAGAAAAAATATGAAGATGTCCTGAACATCATCAACGCCTATGCATCGGATAATGACATTAAGTACGCCGTCAGGTCAAAGCCTTTTTTTCTGGCATGCCAATATGAGTTACATATAGATAAGAATGATGAATTCATTATTTCTATATGTAATGCTTTCGAAAAGCAGATTTCGCGCCAAAAAGCAATCAAAAGTTCGATTATTTCAGGGCTGTTGAGTTTTTCTCAGATATTAAAAAAGTTAGCTAAAAAAAACGCATCTAAAGAATTGATTTTAAAAGAAATAAACTCAAAAAAGTCACTCGTACTAAAAGATTGGCTGCTGGAGAAAGCTGCAGCTTACCAACAATGACCGCCGCCCATAAGCTGGTCCATGAGCGGCGGTTTTGGTGCTTATTTGCCCGACACCTTACAGAATAACATCAACCAAAACAACACCTCCACTTTTGCAGGTCGCCTCGACATAGATGTCATAAGTACCTGCAGGTAGATCGGAGAAAGTATGGCTCAAGCTGGTTGTGGCAACCGGCGTGCTTGTGAAATTGTCTTCACTCCGATAATACCATACGTTAAAGCTGCCCGGGTTCCCCGTAGCCTCCCACGCAAAAGAAATGGACGTTGATGTCCGTCCCGTAAGCGAGAGATTGTAGGGTTCCGAACAATCACAGACCGCAGTTAATTGGCCCGGTAAGGAATAACTTTGCAGGGATGTGGACAAAAACGCCAGAAACAGGAAGGTCATGAAGGCGGTCCATCGCTGCCTTTTGTGTGCATTCTTCATAGTGTTAAAAATTGAAAATGAAGCAATTGCGATGGTGAGACACGGTTGGTAACAGGCATAGAAAGGGCTTTCTCGCCTGAAGCATCGACTGCTGCCGGCAAAGCCAGAGTTGCTCCAAGTTTCCGGTTACGCGTGACCCGGAAAAGGAGAGATACCGCCTTGTTCTATCAAATTACCCGCTGAAGAAAATGGAGATGGGCCTCCTGCTGAAGCAGCCATCTTTTCCCTTTTTATCGAATCTACCATCGGTTTTGTCAGGACAAAATTATGGCAGCAGGGAACCAAAATCAATATAAATTGCTGATTTATAGTATTTTATGAAAATTTACATAAATTTACAAAACAAAAACTTAGTTCCTGGATGGCAGGCGAGCAGAGCCATCCGTGTAAGGGTGTTGCGGTGGGATATTACGTCATTCAGCTGGAGAGCACGCTCTTACCCGGAGGACGGAGGGTATAATACAGGGAGTTGTATTATGAGCGCTATAGCGTGCTGATGAACTCCAATAAGCTGGCTACAATCTGGCTTCGCTCTACGGTGGCATCATCATTGCGGATGATTCCGGTCCGGATTTTTCGGGCCAGACTTTCCCAGCGGGAAGAGATTTGTAAAGCTTCCAGATGCACAACTTCATCAATGCTTTCCGTTAATTTCAGAACCGATTGAATGGCTGCCTCGGGGCGCCCTGAAGCAATGAGGCGTTGCAAATTTTGGATATTGATCCCATCAGGGCTGTTATTCTCAGGCTTTCCGGGATTACCAGATCCCTCTCTGCCGAAATAATTGTTAATCTGAATGCTTCCCCCGGATTGCACAATTTTATCCCCGCCAATGGTATCCTTGCTTTTGTCTTCGTGATGGTGGGTAACATTGTCATCCCCTAAGCGAAAATCTCCGCTTACATGGATATTGCTGCCATGAATCACATTTTTACTGTCTTTGATCGTCACAGCGCTGCCGGTTTCTGATTTTTGGGCTTTCAGCAACAAGGTTTCCAACTCTGCCTGCAGCGTGGCGTTCCCTTCCAAAGCCTTTCGCAGGGCAAGACGGGCTTCGGCTTTGGCATCTGCGTCATCCGGGGCATTTTTCAAAGCATCATATTCCGTTCCCAAAATAGATACCATCTTTTCCCATAAATTCAGCAAAGGGCTATTGGCAAAGCGCCCCGCGTCCGGCCCATCAGCCTTCATTTTGGTGATCGGCAGGGTGGTTTCAAGCACTTGTTTTGACAATTCCTTTAAATCCATTCCCATAATTTTTATTTGACCAGGGTCTAATTGATACAATAGCTCAAAGATAAAGGCTGCCATATTGGCGGCAGCACGCTCCTGAGAGCCACCGGCGTCAGCATGCGATTTGTCTTTCAACAGATCGGAGATACCCCGGATGTTGATGAACGGGATTCTGGGATAATACAGCATCGCCTGACCAAACCCATTGGCTTCCATTTCTATTGCCGTGGTGTCATTGTAGGATTGTTTCAGCAGCTTGAAAACGCTTCCATCTGTGTCGGCAATTACTTTGTCTCCGGAAGCAATAGGCCCAAAAATCACCTTTGCTTCTGATGTGCCGCCGGTAACGCGTTTTTTCCAATGCTCATTTCCTGCAACAGATTGAGCAAGCGCAATCAGATCCTTGCTATGGAATCCTCCTTCAGGCCGGGCAACAAACCCCGACTCCGTTTCTTTTCCGGATTCATAGCCATAAAACTTTGTACCAACCACCACATCACCCAATACCACGTCTTTTACCCCGCCTGCAATACCTGCGAGGATGATGATAGCCGGCTGGAAGTGCCGAATTGCCTTTTCCGTCGCCAAAGCAACCGTGCTGTTTCCCGAACCTGTTTGCTGGGTTGCAATCTTAATAGAGCCATGCCTGCCTTCAAAAAATCCGTATACATACCGGCTGCCGTCAATGATCTCTTCTGATTGAGTATTCAGATACTTCAGGATGGCCTTGTGTTCCAGTGGAATTGGCGTAAGAATAACAACACTCATAGTTCTAAAGTATAGGTAGCAAATTATAACGCTATTCTAAAAAAGCACTCTTTTCTCAGGATAAGTCACGATGTAATTGGACGGGCATTTTCAGCCAATTTCCTGAGTGACGCCCAATACCGGTCATACAAAAAAGGGTTGCTGCTTTTCGAAAATTCAAGCACCGGGCAATTTGCTCTTGACTCCCCGTAAATGTAATGAGAGACCATCATTCGCCCCTCCTGACTATCCCCGTCAACCGTCATAAAATAATTATTCGGGATATTTTTATAGGTATAAATTTCGAAATTTCCTTTGTATCCTGCTTCCCGGAACTGCTGCTGCACCCTGAGCAGCTTTTCCATTGCTTCTTTTATTTTTCCTATGCTCTTTTTTTCGTCGGGAAGGTGCCTGGCCCGGTCATTGAAATACATGCTCGTTTCGGCCGCATCCGGATCCAGCAAATAGCATTTAAAATGGACACCCTTTTTCAGAAGTCTTTCAACATGCTGCTTAAACTCCTTTTCATTGCGTGAGAAAAAGTAACCGGCAAAAGTGTTCAGTACCACGCCAAACTCGATCACTTCCTGTTGCGCTTCGGAAAAAAAATCTACTTTCTGACCGATTGGAAGCCTGCCATCCTCATGAAACAAGAAGCCTGCGCCAGACTTGGCATTTATCGCATCACCGGGCTTTGCTACAATGGTTGGAGACCAACCCGCTTCGGGGTTTTCTGAAAATCCGTTTTCCTTCCATTGCAGGCCCATTTCCCGGAAGATGAGTTCTTTCACACCATCAGCTGTGGTTTTCAGGATTTTATTGCCGCCTTCATGATGCTGCACCATTTTACTAAGAGCCGAAACCGACACCCTAAACCCCAATACGGCTAATTTTTCCGTGATGTCAAGTTGGGAATAACCTTGTTTCTCTTTAAGCAGTCCGACGCCCGCCAGAACAATGTTCAAATACAGGTTTTTTATCGGCCCTCCCGAAATCTTTGCCATGAAATTTGATTTTTGGTGTTAAGTGCTTGTACGGGGTTAAGATACAACAAGTTCTAAAAAAACCACAAGCTAAGCGCCTGCTCAAAACTTCAAATCTCTTTTGACGCATCCAAAACCATCAGAATGCCCGCATTACCACATTGAGGGTCGTTAAGATAGTTTTTCATGACCCGTACGAGAGAGAAGCCAACTTTTTGCTGGGGAGTAATGGTAGGGTCCGGCAAGTCTCCGCGGATGACGTTTTCGGCGTAAGCTTCTATTGTCAACTGGTCTTTGTAAGGCAAATACCCGTTAAGCATGCCGACCGTAACCTGCCCCTTCAACCCAAGTTCCCTGCAAAGTTTTTGCCGGGCCCTGTACAAAGCACGTGCAATCCCTTGCCCGCGGTAATCCGGATCTACGCCCATGTCCATACCGTACAACCATGCCCCATTCGGATCATGGGTATTCAGCCAAAGGTTGTCCGAAATATCCAAAAAGGTATGATCCACTTCAAGTGCGTGCTGCGATCTGATGGTACTCGTCATGGCAACCATCCGTTCTCCATGTGCCACAACAAACTGGCCTTCGGGAAACAATTCCAGGTGCCGCAGATAGTGTTTCGCCATAAGCCTTTCTTCATCGGAAAGTGTTGGAAATACGATGCGCTGAAGAGCTTCCAGCTTATAGACATCATTCGGTTGGGTATTTCTGAGGGTAAGGCCCTTTGCCTCTAAGTAATCATCCATTGAAACCAGGTGTGTTGCCCTAAAGAAAATTTTTTCGATGCAAATTAATACATGGTTTGCACGATGTTGTTAAATTTGAGGCGCTGATAATGGTAAAATCCTGTAAATTATCCCCCAACGCTATACGGAAAAGCCAATATCAGGCGTTTATGACGAAACCTCTACCTTACTTCCCTTTTGCGCAGTCTTCATTTTTGGCGACTACCGCTCTCTAAGCCATTACCAGTTAATTTTTTTGATTCAAAATCCCTTTTGAAAACGGCGTTTTTATATCCTGTATGATTCAGTACCCAAAAACTAAAACCATAATCCTATGAACTTAGATACTCCAAAGTCAGTCGTGTCAATCGACGTAGTCATCGCTCTGATTGTGTTTCTTGCCTGTGTATTTCTGTCTTTTGCCATGCATACAGAAAGCATCAGCGGGTTTGCAGCCAATTAATTGCTTTTCAATTCCACAAAAAGGGAGGTATAAACCGGTTTGCACTACCTGTTTTGCAATTATCGCTGTACCTTTCCTTTTTCGCTTAACAGCGTATGGAACAGAAAAGCACACAGCAAAGACAGCAGTACAATAAGGACTTCAGGCATGCTCTGGATGCATTGAATGCCGCACAGCGTGAAGCTGTTGAGCACATTGAAGGACCAATGTTGGTCATTGCAGGCCCGGGTACCGGTAAAACGCATATCCTTGCGGCCCGCATTGGCCGGATTCTATCTGAAACCGACGCCCAGGCCAACAACATTCTCTGTCTTACCTTTACCGATGCCGGCGTCCACGCCATGCGGGAGCGTTTGCTGCAGTGGATTGGCCCCGAAGGACATCGGGTGCACATTTTCACTTTCCATTCTTTTTGCAACAGCATTATCCAGGATAACCTCGCGTATTTTGGCCGGAGCGATATTGAGCCGCTCAGCGAACTGGAGCGGGTAGAAATTGTGCGCCGCCTGCTTGACACGCTAACGCCGGAGCATCCGTTGTACCGAAGTGCAGATCCTTATTTTTACGAATCCCACTTACGCGATCTTTTTCAACGCATGAAATCCGAAAACTGGACCCCCGAAACCGTGCAGGAGAAGATTGACATTTACCTGAAATCTTTGCCGCAGCGGCCTGAATTTACTTACCAAATCAACAGGGGAAATTTTCGGAAAGGCGAACCGAAAACAGCCAAAATAGAGGAAGCGCACCAGAAGATGGAGCGATTAAAAGCCGCCTCTGCACTTTTTCCGCAATACGAAGCAGCACTGCGGCAGATTCGGCGCTATGATTATGACGATATGATCCTGTGGGTATTGCGCGCATTTACAGAGAATGAAGCCCTTTTGCGAAGTTACCAGGAACGCTATCTTTACCTGCTTGTAGATGAATATCAGGATACCAACGGCGCCCAAAATGAAGTTATCCGGCGCCTGATTGCTTACTGGGATTCACCCAATGTATTTATCGTTGGCGACGATGACCAGTCCATTTTTGAATTCCAGGGTGCGCGCCTTAAAAACCTGCTGGATTTTCACGAACAATACCGCGATCAGTTAAAGGTGGTCCTCCTTGGCGACAATTACCGCTCTTCACAGCATATTCTGGATACATCCCATTTGCTGATAGCCTACAATGAACGCCGCATTGTCAATAACCTTGCCGATCCCGTTATTCAAAAATTGCTTACAGCAAAAAACAGCACCTATGCAGATGCTGCTTTTTTGCCCGAAGTATATGCCTATAACACCCGGGCACAGGAAGAGACCGGCGTCGTTGCTGACATAGAAGCGCTTTGGCAGGCCGGCTTCCCGCTGCAGGAAGTAGCCGTTATTTATGCCCGCCACAAACAAGTGCGCAGCATTGCTGTATTGCTGGAGAAAAAAGGCATTCCCTACGCTACCCGGCGAAAGATTAATATTCTGGACTTACCGCTCATCCGCAATTTGCGAACCCTTTTGGAATACTGTCAGCTCGAAAATACACGACCATACAGCGGCGAACACCTCCTTTTCCAGATTTTGCATTTCGATTTTGCGGGCATTCCGCCAGACGAACTGTCGCATTTAAGTTGGCAGCTTGCCGGTTTGGATGTACAGGACAGGCCATTCTGGCGTAATGCTTTGCGCCCCGGCAATCAGGATCCCCCCTGGAAGCAAGCCACCGCGGGCTTTTCCAATGCACTCGAAGAACTCATTGCAGCCGTGGCCAATCTTAGTGTTCCTGCTTTTCTGGAACGGCTCCTCAACCGCAGCGGCATTTTGCGACTCGTCATTCAGGATCCGGAAAAAATCTGGCTAACCCAGGTATTAAAAACTTTCTTTGACTTTGTGCGGGAAGAAAGTGAGCGCAACCCCAGGCTTACCCTTCGACGCCTACTGGATATTTTGCGAAATATGGACGACAACCGCCTGGCTATCGAGATCAATCAATCGGTTGTTTCAGACAACGGCGTTAACCTGCTGACTGCACACAGCGCAAAAGGCTTAGAGTTCAGGGTTGTGTTCATGATCGATTGTGTTAAAGATGGTTGGGAGCCCCGTAGCCGAAGCGGGAACAGACATTTTCCACTTCCGGATACCCTCACTTATTCCGGAGAGGAAGACGCCATGGAAGCCCGGCGTCGCTTGTTTTATGTGGCCATGACTCGTGCCAAAGAGCGCTTATTCCTGAGCTACAGCCTTCAGGACAACAAAGGAAAAGCATCCCGGCCAGCGATATTTATTGATGAACTGGGCCTTCCGGCAGTTTTGCGAACGCTCCCGGCCGCCACGCTGGCAGAATCCGATTTACTTCAAATGACCGAGGTAGATCGCCCCCGGATCCCGGAGCAGGATAAAGCCGCCATCAACAGGCTTCTGGAGGGATTTACCCTCAGCATCTCCGCACTCAACCGCTACCTGCGTTGCCCGCTGAGTTTTTATTATGAAAATGTGCTGCGGGCGCCCGCTTTGCAAAGTGAAGCGGCAAGTTATGGATTGGCAGCTCACAACGCGCTGCAACGTTTGTTTGAACGCATGTTGGCAGCAAAAGGACAACATTTCCCGGGTTCACAAGAATTTATACTGCTTTTTGAACGGGAAATGGAAAAGCTCCGGGGATACTTTTCTCCAAAAGAATACGAACGCCGGCTCGAAACAGGGCGCATTTACCTCAGTGCATTCTACCGCCAGCAGGTGTCTAACTGGCACAAAAAGGTTCGCCTTGAGCTTCAGGTTCGCAATGCCGTGGTAGAAGGTGTTCCGGTCACGGGCATGATAGACAAGGTAGAATTGCACGAGCAACAGCGCGCGGTGTTGGTTGACTATAAAACCGGAAGCCATCGTGAAGCCAAACTTCGGCCACCCGGAGGCGCTCAACCCTACGGCGGTAGTTATTGGCGACAATTGGTCTTTTACAAATTGCTCTATGAAAACTACGACAATAGCGGCAGACGAGCGGATACCGGCCTTATCTCGTACCTGGATCCAGACGCTTCAGGTGCATTTCCTCAGGTTGCTCTTCCGCTCAGCAACGAAGACGCCTCCTTTGTGCGCAAACTGCTGGTTGAAACCCATGCACGCATACTGAATCACGAATTCTACGAAGGCTGCGGCGAAGCTTCCTGTGCCTGGTGCAATTTTGTGCGCCTGAAAGCATCCGTAAACACTTTCAGCGGCGAGGAACAGGAAGAGCTGGATGATTGAACATCACTGCAGCACAACCTTTCTGTTTTGCCGGTACTTCCCCGATCCTGCTTCCAGAATGTACACTCCGCGAGGCAGTTCGGCTACATCAATGGAAGTCTGGAAAACAGCATTCGGGGTACATTCCCGCACAGCCCGATAAACGATTTTACCGGAAAGATCCATTAACCGTATGGGCATCGTGCGCTCCTCCGAAGCTTTGCACCGCACCGTAAGCTGGTCATGGCCCGGAATCGGGAAAACCTTTAACGGCGTTTGCAGGTCGGCAACTTCCTCACTTGACACAGCGTCTTCCAGTTTAAAATCCCATATGCCGCGGCCATAGGTGCCAAAACGCACGGTGTTCAATTCCTCTACAAATTCTACCGACCAATAAGTTTGAATGGGCGCGCAATTGCCCAGCATGTCGTACCACTGGTTTTCCGCCACGACATAAACCCAGGCGCCGGATTCTGTAGCGGCAAAAATGAGGCTTTCATCGCTGTTGGCAGCCAGGCCAAAAACCATCGTGGGCGGTAACCCGGAAGTAAGGGGTTCAAAATTTTCACCACCATCAGTTGACCGAAATACGGCCGGATTGGAGTAACCACTTCCCGCTATGTAAACCGTATTTTCATCAAATTTGGATACCCAGATTGCCTGTCCGTACAAATAATGTCCTTCCGGGTAAAAATTGAGCGATTGTTCCCAGTTTTGGCCGCCGTCATCGGATCGGAATACCCGTCCGTTGGTCGTGGCAACATACCATCGATTGGAGTTGGACGGAGCGATGGCCATCGCAGAAACTTCTCCCCCTCCGGATTCCAGTTTGAAATTGAAATCCCCCTGGCTTGTTTCGATGTCGTCGCCGACAACTTTCATTTTGATGATATAAGAGCCCGGTCCGCCATCAATATTACCTCCCGCCATGTATGCGGCATTTTCTGTAGGGTCAGGGCTTCCTACCAGCGGCGGGATCCAAACGGACTCATTATCTGATTCCACTTCGTAGGAGTGGGTCAATTCGCCGGATTGCGCATTGGCATAACACGTGGCCCAACCTCCGGGGTAAACGGTCCAGAGAGATTGCCCGCCGTTGGCGAAAACAATGTGTCCATAGTCACCGGAAATTACCTGTCTGAAATGCTCGGCGCCATAGTCGCCAACTTCAAAGTCTTCAGACAACTGGTAACCCTGATCCTGAGAGCCTGCATAAACGAAGGAAGGGTTGATCGGGTCGGTCCGAACGCTGTAATACTGACTCACATTTAAGCCCGACAAGCCTATATTGTATTGGCTGACCATGTGATTTGGCGTGTAGGTCACACCGCCGTGGTTGCTGACCAGCAAAAATGGCTGGCTGTCGTCCTGGGCTATGTATTCTGCAAAATGCATGATATCGGCATGAATTTTCCCTTCCACATTGTCGTAGTACTCCCACCAGTCATTGGCTTTTTCCCAATCCTCTCCCGCATTTGTACTCACAAAACACTCCACTGCGCCCATCAGCAGGATGTCTGGATCAGAAGGCAGCACATACATCCCTACATCCCAGGGCTCGGCGGGAAGGTCGCCTTTGTACGTCCAGGTCAGCAGGTCACTGCTTTGGTACACTTTTATATCGCCGCCATTTGTCTTTGTATAGCAGTAAAATCGCTGGACGACATCCCCGGTCCACCCAATAAGATTAGCCGGAGCATCACCAAAATTAATGGCATTGGCGCTCAGCAAAGTTGTCTGGTTATTTTGCAGATTGTACCTGAAAAAATGAGCGCCTCCCTGGTCGTTTTTTTGTATGAAATACAGATCATTTGAATGGTGCGGGCGGCACAAAGCAAGGCGTTTGAATTCTGAAGTGGTAAAGGTTCTAACCACAGCGAAAGATTCACCCTGGTTGTTTGAACGATAAAGCTTTATGTTGTCCCAATAGCCTGGCTTGGAAAAAACCAAAAAACTATGGTTTTCATCATCCAGCACAAGCGGATTGTGGCAATTGCCCCAGCCATCGTTGTGAAAAATACCCGTTGAGGCATTCCAGCTTTGGCCGTCGTCATCGGAATAATGCGGCTTGCGATTGCTGAAAGCCAGCAGCCTGCGGCCTCCGTTGTGGGGAATAAACTGCAGCAAGCCGCCATTGAATTTGAGATCCTGATTAACAACGGCCCAACTGAGTCCGTATCGGTCACTGTTCCAAAGTGTGCCGCCGGCAGAAACAGCCCAGAGTTGGTCGGCGGTCGGGTCATAAGTAATGTCCAGCACACTTCCTGCCTGATTGGAGCTGCCCCGCTCGCTCCAGCGTCCGGTTAATTGCCCATTCGCCAGTGTTTCTATTTCACCGCACTCCCCGTTTCGGAAAACAAGTGATTCACTTCTTCTTTGGTGCCGTTCCAGCTGATGCTGCCATTCGAGATCTCTCCAGTTTACGCCCGGCGCTGCCCGGTGCATCAGCTCCAGCCAGGCGCTGCGTTTATCCTTTTCTTCACCTTCTTCTCCATCATGAATAATGGTGCGACCGTCACCCGGAAATGGCCGGGGGGAAGTGGCCAGCGCTGCATAACGGAATAAAACAACAGCAACGATGCCGGCAATAAGCAACCCTGAGGCCTGGAAAAGCGATTTCATATTATTGATTTGAATGTTAAACTTGGGTCCAAAGGTAAGGACACTTTTGCTGAATATTCAGTCGGCTCCCCGTCACTTGGCACATCCGCTAAGCGTCGTCTTATCTTTTTCAACCATACAAGCATATGGATAAAGTTCATCTGACATACCATCGGAGCATTGACCCGGATCAATGGTGATTTTAATTTTACTTCCGTCAACATTCGATTCAAAAATCATCCTGGTTCCTTCAAGGCGGGGCGCCTTATAAGGAAATCGGGTCATGCCCTCATCCATTTGATTGTACACTATCCCACTGTCAGGCTCGATTTTGACATACCAGAAAGGTTCGTTTCCGTGGCAATTAAAACGAGCGGCCTTTTCGATTGCTGCCGATTTTTCTGTTTTGGAACCGACCGGAGCGCCCGACGCCGCCTGTTGATGTTTGCAATTCAGAAAAAACAAGGCCAGCAACGCACAAATCAAAAATTTGGTGATCGACATAATGACACAGGATTGGTGATCCGGTAAAAATACAGAATTGTTGTCATCTTAGGCGCTTCGCAAAAACAGAACAGCCCCGCGAAAACCATCCGCGGGGCTGTTATTGATGAAGAAAGCTTCAAAATGATCAGCGAAGCAGGGTGATGTCGCCACGATAAAGCAGCTTCACCCCGTCTAAGAATTCAATTTCAATGACGTAGACGTAAACACCCGGGTTCATCACTTTGCCATTTTTCTTGCCATCCCAAAGCCGCAAACCGCCTTCACAAACGGGCAGCAGGCCATCGGCTTGGTAAACCATTCCGCCCCAGCGGTCAAAAATCATGACCGAGTTAATGCTCGTTACCCCGGTACAGGCAAAAATCCGGAATTCATCGTTCGGTCCGTCGCCGTTGGGTGAAAAGATGTTTGGGATATACACATTCCGGTTGGCGTCCAACTCTACAAAAATATCTGCCGTGCCCGTACAACCATTGATGTCGGTAACCAATAAGTTGTAATCCCCGCTGGAAAGTGGCCGGATGAACGGGCTCTGAACCGTGTCAGAAGACAGATAGGTGTCCGGCGTCCAGAGGAATGCATCAATTGGCAAACTGGAAACAACGATGGGGTTCAGGCGTGCCGTCGTATCTCCCAGCTCCACCACAATTTCGGCAGGCAGAATGATTTCAATTTCGGCCGGTTGGTCAATGTTTACATTCTGTTCAACGCGACACCCGGCAGGATCTTCAACCGTAATGATGTGAGACCCTGCAAAAATCGTCGTAGGTTGGTCCGGTGGAAAGCTCAGTCCGTTGTTGTCAATCTCGTAGGTATAATCGAGGAAGGCCATTCCAGTACCGCCATAAATCGTATCAATAATGATTTGGGTTGCATCGCCGAAACACAATGGCGGAACCGGCGGAACAATCACAACAACCAGTGGCGGTGGTTCAGAAATCGTATACGTCAGCGAATCACGGCATCCCTTGATGTCTGTAATGGTGACACTGTAAGTCCCCGGCGCCAGGTTGTTGGCAATAGAGGATATCGCAGGCGCTACACCGTTTGACCAGGTAAATGGCGCATTGCCGATCGGGTTGATGTTCTGCCCGCTGTTGAAGACAACGGAAATGATGCCGTCTGAACCATCTGCACAAGACACCGTTGGCGTTGTCAGGTTAGGATCAAGCGAAAGAATCAATTCGTCCGGCTCGCTGATTTCAACATTTTGCGTTCTCGTACATCCGTTTGCGTCGGTGACAATTGCTGTGTATACCCCCGCAATCAGTCCGTTCACCGTAGGCGTAATTTGGCCGGAAGGCGACCAAAGGAAGTCATACGGTCCCGTTCCACCTGCAGGTGTCAGTGTTATAGCCCCATCCGCAAGCCCATTACAGCTCACCGCAGTAGAAAGTACCCCAATGGTAATGTCTTGTGGACTTGGAATGGTTACAGGCAGGATAACGCCGCAAACGCCGTCAGTAACGGTTACAGATTGAGCGCCACGGCAAAGTTGTGAAGCAGAGGCATTTCCTGCGTTCATCGCCGTTTCACCTGAAGACCAGGTGAAGTTAAACTGACCTGTTGTGCCATCGCTGTACAATGCCGTTGCCGTAGCCCGTCCGTCGCAACTTTGATCATCGGGACAACTGACCTGGGCAATGCCGGAAAAAGTAACATTAATGGATGGCGGATCCGGCAATACAATTGCAGGAACGACCAGCGGAGCGCAACCATTGGCATCGTTCACGGTGACTGAGTAGGTTCCGGCTGAGAGTCCCGGAAGCGGGTTCAGGGTTCCCGGAACGCCTGTGGTCGACCAGGTATAGGTGTAAGGCAGGGTACCTCCGCTGACAAATACCGTGATCCGGCCATTCCCGTCGCCCGGACAATCCGGAAGTCGCAGAGAAGTGCTGTCTAAAGTCAGCGGCAATGGAGACAGTACTTGTGCGGTATCTACACTAAAACAGCCGTCTTCAGCCGTTACGGTCACGATATAGGTCCCCGGGGCCAGGTTATTGATGGTTTGCGTTACGCCGCCGCCAGTCCAGGCGTAGCCGGCAATTGGCGCACCGCCTGGCGTTGCATTTACGGTCAGCGTGCCGTCTGTATCCTCAGGGCAGCTAACGGTATCATCTGCAAGCGATACAATGGCCGGAGGCGTAGGCGCCAGAATGTTTGCGGTAAGCATGCCCGTACACCCATTGGCATCTGTAATGTCCACCGAATAAGAATTTTCCGTCAGGCCGGTGGCAATAGAGTCCTGTAAATTCGCATCGTGCGACCAGTTATACGTGTATGGGAAAGTTCCCCCTGTAACACCTATGGTAATGCTGCCGTCGTTGCCCACCACACAGGTTTCATTGACCTGCTCAAGAATGGAAGCAACAAGCGGCTGAGGTTCGTTGACAACAAAAGTGCGTACAATTTCACATCCTGCCGGATCTGAGTCGGTCAGGGTAAGCATATAACTGCCCGCCGCAAGTCCGGTGAGCTGGCTGCTGGTATTGTTGTTTACCGGTGGGTTGCCGACCTGGTTCCAGGTAAAGGTAAACGGCAGCACTGCTGCAGCACCGGAAGCCGTTCCTGTGACAAAAATTTCACCGTCAGCAATGCCGTTGCAGGAAGCATCGGTGATAACAGGTGTGGCGCCGAGGGTTTTTTGGGCGCCTACGGTGTAGCAGTTGTTGAAGGTACAACCATTGGCATCCGATACGGTCACACAATACTGCCCCGGGTCAAGGTTGCCCACCTGAGAGTTGGTGGCAATAACCGTTCCAAGGCCATTATCCCAGGTAAAAGTATACGTTCCATTCGTTGAAGTCCCGCCCGTTGCCATAATGGTAATGGAGCCGTTTTCAGCACCTTCGCAGGTTGCATTGACGATGTTTGTGTTGGGCCCCGTAACGGTGAGCGGAGCAGGCTGAGACAAGGTTGCGCTGGCCATAGCCGTACAACCGCTTGGATCCGTAACCGTGACGGCATAAAACCCAAAAGGCAGGTCCATTAAAACCGGAACACTGCCGGGGTCCGGCACCGTATTCCAGTCGTAAAGATACCCTGGGCCCGGATTGGGTGTGGCAACGCCGTTGAGGGTAATGATGGCGGTTACGCTACCGTTGCTTTCTCCGAAGCAATTTGGGCTGTCTCCCTGTATCTGTACCCCCAAAACAGGCCCGCTAAGCACTTCTGCGGTGTCCCGGGACATATTTGCCGGGTTATTCGAATCCATAACGGTAATCTCGTACAATCCGGCCTGAAGGTTGTTGGCGGTAAACATGCTCCCGGCTGTTGGCACTGCAAAAGGCCCGTTAACAGGACCGGCAGGCAGGCGCCTCCAGGTTAGCTGGTATGGGGCCGTGCCGGCAGCAACGGTTGCCGTAAAGGAGCCGTCGGCAAGGCCGGGGCACGATACGCTGTCCGCCTGAGATACCAAAAAGATGACGTCATTGGAGATGTTTACTTTTCCGTTGATTCCAATGAAACCATAGATATTCGGTTGTGGGATGCCCGGGTCGCCGATTTCTATGGCAGTGGGAGAATTGGCGAAATTCAGCGGACTGCAATCTCCAAGGGCGCCAATGACATCAAAACAGAGTTCAAACAGCGTTTCTCCATCGTTCAGGTCGACGCCGTTAAAGGAAATATCAGCCCAGGAAAAGGTTAAGGTATCGTTCGTGGGCGGAAACATGTTATTGAAGGCGTTGTTGTCCAGGCCGGTTACATTGGGATTGATGGCGTTGACGTTCGTAAAATCAAGTATTGAACCATCCCAAACCATTGTAAACTGCATCGAGCCTACATTGACAAAATCCTGAATCGTAATGGGTACGCAGATGTTCGTGCCGGGAGACGCATTGATCAGCGGAAAGCTAAAGGTAACGGCCTGGCAGGCGCTCATATCCATTGTAAAAGTAGCGCCGCAGCTTTTTCCGTCTTCCACTGAAATGACATAAATCCCTGGCTGGGGAACGACAAATTGAATGGTGCTTCCGTGGGTGGCAACACTGCTGGTTGTGCCTTTCACAGAAGGGTTGCTCTGCAGGGATATGTCTATGGTGTAATCGGTAGAATTGTTGTCAAATTCCGGCAAGCCGCCTCTGACGACAAAAGAGCCTTCACAGCCGCTTACTCCCTGGTTCACCATCTGATTGGTTGCCGTGATGGGGTTTAAATAGACAATAGAGAAGGCTTCTTCCGTATTAACATCCACGCAGGGGCCACCGTTTTCAAAACCCTGGCTTGCAAACTGGTCAAGGGTAATGGGAGCAAACCAAAACTGTATCGGCATGGGCACGCCATTGTTAAACGCCGATTGCAATCCCCCGTTGTTGATGAGGGTGATGTTGCCATTCGGGCTTTGCGTGGCCACCCACATGCCGCCGGTTTGCGGAATGGGGTTGCCGCCAACAAGAATCGGGTCGGTGTCGTTGATGCAGGGATCCGTAAGGACTGCCGCAAGGTTCGGACCGGATTGCGTCGGAGGACAATCGTAAAAAACATAGCCGATGCCCGGCGGTGTAGCCGGCTGTGGGTCTCCGGAAAGGTCAAAATTCCCGTCGTGGTTCACGAAGAGCGTATCGCCAAAGCAGAGGTATTTAACGGTTTGCCCAACGTCATTGCTCTGGCCGATGTGTTGTCCAAAGGTAATGGTTCCGGCTTCGTTGCACATTCTCGGGCCGCTGGAAGCAGAAACGTGCTGAAGAACTCCGTTGATGCTAATGCCTGAGGGTGTTTGCGCCTGTAAGCCCGTCGCAAAAGCAGCGAGCAACAAAACCGCGAGATAGTGATAGATTCTTTTCATTTTGCTGGATGTATGCGTTCTGTGTTTAAGGGATATGGCTGACATATCACAGGATTTTAAATCAATACTTAAAGTTTGGGGTACAGTAAACCGGGCGATGGTTCTATGATAAGATGCTTATTCTTATTTTTGCGCTGCCCCGAAACGAGGGGCAAAAATAGACATAGCAGGTGAACTCGGCTGCATTGCGGTTGCTAAATCTTTTTGTCTGCCGCTGCAACTGCGTTTGCCCTCTTCTTTATTGTCACAGAAGCGACAACAGGAAGCGCAGTATGGCAAACGCCTATCCAACGTTCAAAGTGAATTCAAAAGTACATCAGCATGGAGGATTCATACTTGCTATTCCGGATGAAGCAACTAATTGAAAGAGCCCTGCGTTATGAACAAGATCATATTTTGCATTTTTTAAGCCATTTTTTTCATTTTGACGAACCGCATGCTTTTTTAAAAAAGCTTGTTTTTCAGGAGAATAAACTCAAACTCAGTTTGTAGACATGAGATTCGGAAAACGGACCCTGCTTCCTGCCTTATTCTTTCACCTTATCCTCGTCATGGTAGCGCCCAATTTGGCGTTCGCCCAGGACAAACCAATCTTCGAAGCCAAATCGGATGCCCGGCAAGTCGTATTAAACGGCTTCTTTGAAGTGGTCTTTACCCTGAAAAACGGATCAGGCGATCGTTTTCAGGCGCCCGATCTCAGCGAGTTCAAAGTCGTTTCCGGCCCAAATGACATCAACAGCGTGGTCAACCTCAATGGCAGGATATACCGCGAAATGGGCTATTCTTACACCCTCGTCCCCAAACGGATCGGAAAAATCACCATTGGCAGCGCATCGGTTCGTGTAAACGGACAAACCCTGCGCACCCAGCCGCTGGTAATCGAAGTTGTAAAGGCGCAAAAAGAAGGGTCAAACCAGGACAATGAAATCTTTATCAGAGCCGAAACAAGCTCCAAGGACGCCTATCCCGGCCAGCAAATCCTGCTCGATTACAAAGTCTATTTCAAAAACAACAACATAGAAGCCTATGACGTCATCGAGGAGAGCGATTACCAGGGCTTTTTCGCCCGGGACATCCGGAGGGTTCAATCTTCCCGCACGCAGGAAGTCATCAAAGGAAAACAATACACGTCCGTACTCCTGAAACGCGTGGCATTGTTCCCGCAACAGATCGGGCAATTGCCCATAGGCAGCCTGTCTGTGCAACTGGGGATTATGGAAGATGCGCCGCTGTCGAATAACTTCCCGAGGCTTTTTTTCAACCAGCAACTAACCCGGGTTGCGGCTACTTCAGAGCCCCTCTCCGTTGCGGTAAAACCCCTCCCCAATGGCGCGCCCGCTTCTTTTTGCGGCGCCGTCGGCCAATACGAAATGACCACCAGCATCAGCCGGAATGCCCTGAGCACCGACGATGCGCTCGCTGTCCGGCTCTCTGTTTGGGGCAATGGCGACAGCAAACGCATCCAGCCGCCTGCCGGTATTTTCCCGGAATCATTTGAAGTTTATGAACCCAAGGTGATTGAGGAAACGGCATTTGACAAAGACGGCCAGGTAATGAGCGAAAAAGTATTCGAATACCTCATTCTGCCCAAAAAACCCGGAACCTATACCATCGCACCGGAGCTGAGCGTCTTTGACCCGGAAACGAAAAAATACACGGCGATCAAAGGCGGTTCTTTTGAAGTGCAGGTAAGCCAGGGAAAAGGAGAGCGAAAACCCCTGGAACCGGATGGTTTTGAAGCGTTAAAAGACGACGAAGCCAACAGCGCATCCGGGAATAAAACAGGCGTCATTCCTGCCTGGTTGCTTTGGACCGGGTTGCCCCTGATCCTGCTATCCGGCGTTTTGTGGGGAAGAAAATATTTCAGAAAATTGACCGCACAACGCACCGCTTCCGAAATGCAGGCTGACCGGGCAGAAAAAATTGCCAAAAGCCACCTCGCTACAGCGCATGCACATTTGCTGACCGGTGAAAGCGGCGCTTTCTACGAAGAAGTCTCCAGGGCCATGCTGGGCTATGCCTGTCGCAAATTCAACATTCCGCTTTCTGTACTTAACCGCGAAAACCTGCAACAAAAACTGCAGGAAACCTCCCTGCCGGCAGAGCAGATCAGCCAGTTTACCAAAATCATTCAAACCTGCGACATGGCGCTCTACGCCGGTATGGACAATGCCGCTAAAATGGAAGAAACTTATCAGCAGGCACAAGCCAGTTTGGTGCAGATGGAGCGGCTTTTGAAATAAGCGGAGTTTTGATACCAAAATGGCTGCCCTAAAGTGCATAAATTCGTTCAACTGTTAAATTTTTTATACCTATTGCTTTTTGCTTTTTCTGCCAATATATTTGCGTCTAAGTATTCAATCCAAATAAAGCCGGATTGTTTTCCTACCGGACGTTCCACACCGGATACACGATTCTGAACAACACACACACAAACATTGCGGGACCACCCTGTGGTCAACTGTAAAGGTTTTTAGCATTCCATAAAAACCTTTATTCAGTCAAAACGGGGTTTCACGAACTCAAAACGGGGTTTCGTCATTTTTTTCAGCAACGTCTGCATTTCTGAAGTAGAATTGTGGCGCGGGGTTGGGTATAAAGTTGAAATATGTGTGTACCTGAATATTAACATCATTACCATTTGATCTTATGAAACAAATACTGCTTTCTTTGACTGTATTATTATTGTTTTCAGCAACATTATTTTCCCAGGAAGAAATGGTGTATCGAAAGCTTGCCACCCAGGCAATAGAAGCGAGAATAAAACTGGAAAACCCTGCTATGGTAGAAGAAAAATCCATGCTGGAAAGGTTTGTATATGAGCAAAAAAATAAAATTGAATTTAAAAAAATCACCATCCCTGTTGTATTCCATATTTTATACAACCCCGGTAGTTTTTATGTTTCTTCAGAGCAAGTTATGTGGCAAATAGAAGCGCTGAACAATGATTTTTCGATGAATTCCCTGCTGGCTCAAAATCCGGATGCATTAGACGAAGAACATGCGCAAAAAGCTCAGGATACGGAAATCAGCTTCTGCCTTGCAAATACAAACCCTTTAGGTCAACAAACAACAGGTATAGAGTCCGTTCCATCTTCTGCCAATCCGTGGCGAACTGATGATTCTTTCAAATATCCTGAAAATGGCGGTATTGCAGCCTGGGATACCAAAAGATACCTGAATATTTGGGTAGTAAGCCTTGGAGATCAAGTAAGCGGATATGCCCAAATGCCTGGAGGTCCTGCCGAAACGGATGGGATTGTAATTGATTACCGCTTTTTCGGAAATACCGGGCTTTCAAACGCCGCTTTTAACGAAGGCAGAACGCTCACCCATTTAATCGGCAATTATCTGGGATTGTATGATTTATGGGGAGAATACCCATGTTCAGACGATTATGTGGAAGATACGCCTATCCACAATGCACCCAACAGCGAATGTTATCCCCATCAGCACGTGAGCACCTGCGACGGCAACCCGGTAGAAATGACCATGAACTTTATGGACAATACGCCCGACGCCTGTGCTTATCTATTTACGATGGGGCAAAAAATCAGGATGCAAACTTTTTTGTCAGAAGGTGGCCCGCGTTCAGGATTGGTACAAACGGGCGCTACTCAATGCGATGCTGTTCAACAATCAGTGTTAAGCCTTACCTCCCCCGCAACGGGATCGAACACTACAGATGATCAAGTTTTCAGCCTGCGGGCATTTCCTAATCCAGCTACTGAAAATCTACAGTTAGAGATATTGAGTTCAGAAGCCGGTATTGCCGACCTAAACATCACAACGCTTACAGGCAGTCTGATTACCGGGGAACAAATTGAATTGGAAAAAGGCGTCAGGTCTTTTGACATAAATTGCCGTGCCTGGCCAGGTGGAATTTATGTGATCCGGCTTAAATTCCACAACAAGCTCATTGTCGAAAAAATTGAAGTGATTCGTTGAGAATCCCAAAATAATCCACTTTCCAAATTGAATAAAAGTGCCTCTTATGAAACCGATCAGGATAACGATTACGGCTATCGTGTTCACGCTTTTTCACTGGGCTGCAACAGCCCAACCCATCAATAAAACCATCAACGACGTGGTGATGCCGGCGCCAAATGCTGCATCATTGGGTAAATACGGCGACATTCCGGTGAGTTATTTTACGGGAGTTCCTAACATCAGCATTCCGATTTACACAGTACAGGAAGGCTCGCTTAGCTTACCCATTTCGCTTAGTTATCACGCTTCGGGGGTAAAGATTAACGAAAATGCCAGTTGGGTGGGATTGAACTGGAGTTTGAATGCCGGAGGCGTTGTTTCGAGAACTGTACTGGGCCTGCCGGATGAAATCAATACCGGGTATTTCGATTACGGCAATACGCTGGTTGCTCCGATGATCCCAAATGACCTGACTTCAACTCAGCAAATGGAAGCCGTCGCAGTAGGAAGCCGAGATGCAGAACCCGATTTATTCAATTTTAATGTGGGAGGTTACTCCGGAAAATTTGTTTTTGACAAAGACAAAAATGTTCACCTCATTCCTAAAAGCGACCTCAAAGTCGAATACGTTCGGGTGACGGGTACGGGCAACCCCAGCAATACTTATTTCATCCGGTTCATCATCACCACTCCCGATGGCACCAGGTATATTTTTGGAAGCCTTGAAGGCGAAGCCAATAATGCCTATTCAGGTATTGAATTTAATTACTACGACAATATCCAAACGAACAGCATTGCGCCCTCCTCCTGGTATTTACGGCGCATCGAATCGCCTGATCGTCATTATCAGATTACCATTGATTACCAAAGCGAAACTTACAATTACCGGAGTTTGGGTTCTTGCTCTTTCTTTTATGATTCGTATTCCGGAGGACCAAGTGGAAGTTGCGGCCCGGTATCCATTTCCCCATACGTTTCTGTGACCAACAACTCCATTCAGGGTAAAAGACTCTGGCGGATCGTGAGTTCAACGACAACCGTCAATTTTATTGCCAATACGAACCGGGAGGACATTCCCTTGCAAAAGCGCCTGGATGCCATCGAAATTATGCATCCCGGCAATGCGAATTATTGCAGCCGGTTCGATTTGACTTACGATTATATGCTTTCTCCAAATGCGACTGCCCCGATTGAAGAATACAAGCGCCTGCGGTTACTGGAATTGCAGGAAAAATCGTGCGACAACTCCATTGTCAACCCGGCTTACAAGTTTTCTTATATAGCCGGTAACCTACCCCACCGGATTTCCAGAGCGACCGACCATTGGGGATTCCACAACGGCGCTACGCAGAACGAAACGACTTTTGGCATTCCTCCGGTTTCCGCTACACTTGGAAGCCAAACCATCGCGCCGCCGTATGCCAATGCCTATCGGGAAACGAGCGAATCCAATATGCAGATCGGGACCCTGAACAAAGTGGAATATCCGACCGGCGGATATACGCAACTCACTTATGAAGCGAACGATTACCTGACTTTTCAAAATGTCTCCTCAGAACAAATAAGTGTGGGGCCACTCAGTAACTGTACTTACCCTCAGGCTGCCTGCTGCACCAATACCCAAACCGTCACGACCTATACCTTTAATGCGACCCAGTTGAATCAGGCTAAATTCAGGCTCATCCTGACCAACCTGAACATCGGTCCTTATCAATACTGCAATATCGGGAACCCCAATCCACCTTCGCCGTCGGTAAACATCACCGTGAAACAAACCTCCAACAATGTCGTGGTTGGCAGTTATGGCTTCAACCTCACCAATACCCAAAGTTCCAATACCATTACGCAGTTGCTGACAACGCTTGCCAACCTGTCTGCCAGTGTTTCTTATACGTTTACGCTGACGGTGCAACACGGCAAAGGAGAGTTTTATATTTTCACGGAAGGTTCAACGAGCGTAGCCGTCAATAAAAAGGTTGGCGGATTGAGGGTCAAAGAAATCCGGATTCACGACGGTATTTCTACGGGCAATGACATCGTCAAGCAATATAAATACATTGAAAACACAAGCTCGACCAATTCCAGCGGAAAATTGTATTTCAAACCTGAATATTTTGGATATTCCTACAATGTTTTTTCTCAACCCGTAGCCGTAACTTTTTTCTCTTATAGTTCTGTGCCAATGACCAGCTTCGAAGGGTACCATGTTTCCTACCGGCGCGTGTCAGAAGAAACGGTTGGCGGCGGAAAAACTGTCTATCTCTTCAATCAGGAATTAAATACGCAAGACTATCAGGAAACCTACCCCTTTAGCCCTTATCAGGCTAAGGTAAAAGACGGCCAGGAAGAAAAAGTTGAAGTCTATAACAGCAGCAATACCAAACTTCAGGAAACCACCACCGGGTTTTATGCTGACGCTTACATCACTTTGCCGGGAAACATTTATAAAGCATTTAGTATAGACCTTGGAACAGGCCCAGGTGGCCAACCCAGGAATTACCTCTATGCCAAACCCTATCCCATCCGCACCGCGCCTTTCCGCCACGCTTCCAAACAGGAAACCCGCGACGGGGTGGTCACCACCACCACTTTCCAGTATGACACCCAAAACCGGCACTACGCCCCCACGGCCATCCTGCTGACCAACAGCGACGGGAAAAACACTACCACCCGGAACAAATATGTTTTCGACTGGCCAAGCAGCACGTTACGCACCGAAATGATCAACCGAAACATGATTGGATCGCCAGTGGAAACGACCACCGAAGTCAACGGATTAACAGTGAGCGGAAGCCGCACCGATTACAGCTTCTTCAATTCAACAGGTTTTCCGACAGCTACGGCTACCGGCAATCATCCTTATCCCTACCAGTTTTACAGCTATGAAATGACCTGGGTAAACGGCGTAGCCACCACCGGCGCCTGGGTGCTGAAAGGCACCACCAACGAATACCAATCCACTTCCAATGCCGGAAAAGGCTACCCGCGCAAGTTTACGCAAGCCGGCTGGCTGGCAGAAACTTATACCTGGCAAAACGGCCTGATTACCAACCGCACCTATTCCGGGTTTAGCTGGAACTACACCTACCATACGGGAACGAGATTGGTGGCCTCCATTTTAGACATAGATGGACAAACCAGCACGTTTGCCTATGATAAGTTGCGGCGCTTACAAACAGCAAGTGCCCGCGGAGGCAATGTCGTCACCACCAACCAATATCAGTTCCGGAACGCCCAAAATCCGAACAACTTCGTGCGCTCCACCACCAATTTTACGGCAGTGAGCGGCAGCAGCCTCACCCAACGGGAAAGTGTGCAATATTTAGACGGCCTCGGGCGCCCCATTCAGGATGTGAAAACCAAGCACCGCCCGGCCAAAGGCGCCAACGACCAAAGCAATACCATTTCGGATGTCGTGGTGAACCATACTTACGACAACCAGGGCAGGCTCATCAAAACCACGCTGCCATATCTGAGTCCGTACAACACCGGAGCATACTATGCCCCGCCTGCAGGTACGTTGTTTACCCAAACTACCTACGAAAACTCCCCGCTCAACCGCGTCTCCAGCGTGACTGCGCCAAACGGCTATGCCACCACGACCACCTATGGAACCAATGCCGCCGCCGTAACCATCCCCGGAACAAGCACTTCGTTTGCAGCCAATACCCTGTATGTAACCACGCAAACCGACCCCGACAACCGGGTAAGCATTACCTACGCCGACAAAAAAGGCCGCGTGGTGATGACCCGCCAAACCAATACCGCCAATACTTCGCCGGCAGATACCTACACCGAATACACCGACAAAGACCAGCCTTCAAGGATTATCCCTCCGGGCGCTACGGCTGCTAACGCCGAACTGGTCTTTACCTATGAATACACGGCTGCCGGATTGCCTTCAAAGAAAAAAGTGCCCGGCGCTGCCCTGGTGGAAATGCGCTACAATACCCGCGACCTGCTCGCGTCTTCCTGCGCGACGGCAACCAAAGCGCGCTGAGCCGCTGCATGGGTACGAAATACGACGATTATGGCCGCCCGACAGAAAGCGGCTTTGTTTCGGGCTTCCCCACCGACCCGAATGCGGGTTTTACTTTTTCGGAATTGCTGAACAAAACGTACTACGACGGCTACGATGGAACCACGCAACTGAACCTCACTCTTAATCCCCAATACCGGGGTAAAGTACGCCGTTCGGAAAGCAAAGTGCTGGGCAGTGCCAGTACTTTCCTCCACTCCACACTGACCTACGATGCTTATGGCCGCCTCACTGCGGCTGCCGGAAACAATTATCTGAATACGGCTTCCGCCACTGCCGAAAACACCGCCAACACCTACGACTGGGCCGACAACAAACTGACGGAAAACCGTACGCACAACCCCGGCGCAGGCGCAACCACCGGCATCCAAACCATCAACTACTCGTGGACCTACGACCAGGCTGGCCGTTCCACCAATCACTACCTGAACCTGAACGGCCAAAATACCCACTTGGCAGAGTACAACTACGACCACCGCGATCAAATGATCGAGCGCAACCTGCACTATGCACAATACGGCGCCACCTGGGCCTGGCTCCAAAGCGTGGACTATACCTACAACGACATGGGCTGGCTTACGGCCATCAATGGTTCCGGCTCCGGCGGGACAACAATGGCACTACCGGCAGGAGGCCTTTGCTCAGCGGCCATGCCCAACCCCGGCGCAACGTCGCTGACCAAATTCCCGGAAACCAACGACCTGTTCTATTTTGAGCTGCGCTACGACCAGCTTTTTGCCAACAACGCAGCTGGCGGAAACTTAGGCGGCATTACAGGCGGCACGGCGCAAAAAGCCGGAAACATCAGTCAACTCGCCTGGCGGGTGCGCGGCCGCGATCGGCAAGCCTATAACTTCGCCTACGACCACCTCAGCCGCCTCACCGCAGCAACCTACTACGACGTAAACGCCAGCAATACAGCCACGGCCAGCAACCGCTACAACGAAACACTGGCCTACGACCTGCGCAGCAACATCACGGCCCTGCAACGCACCGGCTATTACAGCAGCACGTGCAACTACGGCCAGATTGACAACTTAACCTATACCTACACGGCAAGCACCAACCGCTTAGCCTCCATCGCCGACAGCGCCCCGGCGAGCCAAAAAATGCACGGCTTCAACCCCGGCGCCGGCGGCACAGGCTACACCTACGATGCCAACGGCAACCTGAAAACCGACTCCTATAAAGGCATCACCAACATCGCTTACAACCACCTGAATTTGCCGAATGTTGTTACCTTTAGCAGCGGCAACAGCATCGAGTGGATCTACGACGCAGCTGGCATGAAGCTGCGCAAAATCGTGAAGCAGGGCGCCACTGTGCAGTACGAACAAACCTACGCCGGTGGTTTAGAATACCGCAAAAACGGCACAGGCAGCACCCGTGCAGAAGCACTCTACCACGCCGAGGGCCGCTACCTGAATTTGAACGCCGAGGTGAACAACACCCTGCTGTGGCAAAAGGAATACGCGCTGCGGGATCATTTGGGGAATACCAGAATGATGTTCGCAGACAAAAACGCAAATGGCATCGTGGAAACGCCGGGGGAGATTGTTCAAGAGAATCACTACTATCCGTTTGGTCTTAATTACGAAGGCCCCTGGCTGATGAACGACGCGGTGGCGCGGGATAATAAATACCAGTATAATGGGAAGGAATGGAATGATGATTGGGGACTGAAGTGGAATGATTATGGGGCAAGGTGGTATGATGCTGCGATTGGGAGATGGGGAGCGGTGGATGCGCTGGCGGATGAACCTGAGCAAATAGATAAGTCCCCTTTTGCTTATGCCTGGAATGATCCGGTAAAGTTAGTAGATCCTGATGGAAATTGCCCATGGTGCTTAGGTGCAATAATCGGAGCCGCGATTGATTATGGTACTCAAGTAGCTGGCAATTTAGTAGAAGGTAAGAGCTTCGGCGATGCTCTTACAGATGTGGACGGTACATCAATATTGATGTCTGCAGGAGGAGGAGCGCTTGGTGGCGGACTTTTAGGGAGAGCAGGAAAACTTATAAAAACGGGCAGCAAAGCAGAACGAATGCTTGAGAACGCCAAGAAAGGCGCACAATTTGAGAAAAAAGTATTGGATAAGGTCTCTAAAACTCAAACTGATGTTGTTGAACAGATAACAGTTAAAACAAAATCAGGAACGAAAACTCGAATTGACGTTGTGGGAAAAGATAAAAAATCGGGTAGTGTAAAACTAACCGAAGCAAAATCTTCAAAAGAAGCTCCTCTAACAAAAAATCAAAAAAAAGCATTCCCAGAGATTGCGAAAGATGGCGCTTCTGTTGTTGGAAAAGGGAAAGGTGATTTTAAAGGAGGGACAAAGATACCACCTACCAAGGTTGATATTATAAGGCCTAAAAGTTAAACCATGTCAATAATACAAACAGACAAAATTGACTTTATCGGTACGGATAAAGCATCAAATTCAGTCATTCTAACCATATCAGACCATTTGGATTGGAATGATTCAGAAAGTCATTTATTGCTTTTACAAGAAAAATTAAACAGTTATTTAACTTTTTGCGAAAGTGGCGAGATATATGAGGTTTACCCACAAGCGAGGGGCAATGCTTTAATCATCGAAATTGTTGGTGAACACCCATTAAGTCAAGAGGGTAGCGATTTTCTTGAACAAGTAAAAGAAATTATTCGTGAAAATGGTAATATAGAATTGTGCTTTAGGCATTTTACAGATTAACCCAGGCTGGGCCACACAAACACCCTGCTTTGGCAAAAAGAATACGCACTGCGGGATCACTTGGGGAATACCAGAATGATGTTCGCAGACAAAAACGCAAATGGGATTGTGGAGACGCCGGGGGAGATTGTACAAGTTGAGCGCAGCGAAATCCCGGCCAAAGGTCGGGGAAAACCACTACTACCTCCCGCTGATAGCGGATTGGCGTCAGGTTTAGTGTTCTGCAATGTATAGTTCATTGACATACAGGTATTTTTTCCATGGTATTTTTTCTTTTCGAGTGTTTTTTATAGGTTGCTTTGGCTTTAAATAAGGGAATGTATTTTTCGAGTTGATATGGGGACTCAATATTAAGGATATAAGTAAAAATATCGTTCACTACATCCATAAATTTCAGACAACTCAAATGTTTGCCAAAACCATGTTCAATTTTGTCCTGGATAAAATTGAATATATAATTTTGAAAATACACAAACTCGGCAAGCGCGGCATATATCGTGAATTTTGCCCGGTGCAGATGCATCCGGTTTTTTTCAAAAAGTGCTTTAAAATTGCCATACGATTTCCATGATTTAAACAATATTTCAATGTGCCATCTCAGACCGTACAGTTTGGCGATGCCTTTTCCATCCACCGACTCTTTGGGGATATTGGTCAAATAAATTTCATATTTGAGTAGTTCATAATATTCCTCGGAGTGGGCGGCTCTTGAATGACGGTCTTTCCGTGCTTCTCTGACGCGTTTTTGGGCCTCCCCTTTTGGAAGTTTCCGGGCCACCAAGCGCATGGGCAAACGCTTTTTTGCACCGGCCAGGACATCTATGTCCGTTTCCTTGCCTTTTTTCAGCAAGCTGGCCAAGTCCAATTTCACGCCATCGGTGCCGAAAACATGAACACCGGGCTTCAATCTGGTTATAACATATTTGTTTTCAATCAATTGTTCTAACCAATCCAAAGAAAAATAACCCAGATCCTGTAATATCAAATCATTTGGCTGAAGGTGTTTTTCAATAATAGGGGCGGCCATCTGGTCGTTATCCGTGAACGCCCCGCTGGTGCATAAGCTGATTACACCCTGCCCTGCTGGCGCACAAGTTGATTGCACCCCGCTCATCTAAAAAAATGATGCCGCTCGTGGCGACCTTTCAGGGTCGCATACGGATTAAAGTCGCGGGTATCAGCTCTTCCAGGCTTTTTTCTTTCTCATCGCCAAAGTTGTTTTTTTAGAATAACTTTGACACACTTTCTTTAATGAACACTCTGGGTCAGTCGGCTTGTTCCTCGCACTGTTTTGTCATTTCTTTATTGTCCAGTCACATCAAAGACAAACACAGCTCCTTTCTTCCAAAATTCCCGAACAAGCTTTTACAAAATTAAACCAAATCAAAAATGAAAAAATTAGTATTTGTGCTGTCGTGTATTGCCTGTGTTTGCCAGGTATTTGCCCAGGAACAGGATACAGAGTCAGAAATCCGGAAACTTGAGCAGATGGAGGTTCAGGCTATCCTTAACAAGGATACCGTTACGCTGTTAAAGCTATGGGACAAAGATTATGTTGTAAACGCACCTGATAATAAAATCAATTTTGCAGGTAAAAGTACGCTGGACAGACCTGTTCTCAGACGCTCCAGAACGTCTTTTACCCGTGATGTTGAACAAATTATCATCCGGGGGAATACCGTTTTTTCTATGGGCAGTGAAACGGTGGTACCAACTGAAAATCAGCCTAATTCACCACAAACTGTAAAAAGACGATACACCAATATCTGGATGAAACAGGATGGCGCATGGAAATTGGTCGCCCGACATGCTAATGTGATTTGCCCGCAGGGCTGAAATGGAAGAAATTGCGCCCCGATGGGACAGGCTGTTGTGGTATTCCATCCCATCGGAGCTACGCCTTTTAAGGGTTGATAACGAAAGCTATTCGCCAACAGGGATAAACAAAATCTCCGATCCGGGCTTCTGAATCAAACAACGCTTTGGGCAATATCAATGTATGGAATATCTGAATTCCAAAACGCCTTCTCTGTGCTCAACAAAGATACAATTTCCCCAACCTCCTCCCCTTTTCCACTGTCTTTAAGGAACACCCCCTCTTGAAGCCGATACGTTTTACGACACAAATAACGCACCATGGCACCACAGCGTTCCTTACTGCTCATCCTTGTTCTTTTATCCTCCATCGGCGCAGCAGCCCAGAATTGGGAATGGGCCAAAAGCCTCGGCGCTCCGAACAGCGACACCAAAATCAGTGCCCTTGGCAGATATCAGGGCGACCAGGTTCTTGTTGCCGGCTCTTTTGCAGCTACGGCTTTGAATCTGGGCAGCCATAACCTGAGCGGTGCCGGACAGGATGACGCTTTCCTTGCGATTTGTAACGATGACGGCGATTATTCCTGGGCAACCCGCATAGGCGGGGCAGGGCGCGACGTTGCAACGTGTATAGCCGAAGCTCCCGATGGCAGCATCTATGCAGGCGGTAACTTCAGCAGCCTTTCCCTGAACATTGGAAGCCAGTTGTTGCTCAACCTGGGCGAATCCGATGGCTTCATTGTGAAATACAACGCCGACAAAACCGTAGCCTGGGCGCGCAGTGTCGGGGCTGGTCAAAACGACGCCATTACCGGCCTTGTGGTTGACCCGGATGGCAATCTCTATGCCTGCGGCCATATTGGCGATGCTTTGCTTTTATTGAAACTAAGCCCCGATAACGCTTTGTTGTGGCAAAAAAACGTCGGTTCCTCAGAAAGCGGCAACCAAAGTACGGCCCTCGTGCTTGGCGACGACGGTCATTGTTACTGGGCGGGAACAGTAAAAGGAAAATTGGCCTTCAACGCGCTGGATACTCTTGAAAGTTTGCAGGAAGAAAATGCCTGGTTTCCCGGAGAGTATATCCATGTAAACAGCGGTTTCCTTGCAAAATACAATCCGGACGGCGACCCCGTTTCGGCTATTTTGGATACCAGTGTTTACCAACTCAACGACCTCACCTTTAGTGCAGGTCATGTATACGCTTGCGGCGAAAAAATACAGCCGTTTGTTATCATAGCCGGACCTGCTTACCCACAGGCGCGGTCAATAATTTACGTTTCAAAATACAGCGACAACCTGGAGTTGGTCTGGCAAAGGGCTTCAGACAACACCGCCTGGTGGAACCGCACCTTAGACGTGCTCAAAGCGATTGACCACGACGACATGGGCAATGTTTATGCTACTGGATACCTGCACGACAACGATTTGGTTTTCAATGGTGATACCCTTGTAAACATCCAGCAGGGCTTTTTTTATTACAGCCAGGTCATTGTTTTGAAATACGACGCCGGGGGCAATGAAATTTATGCCAAAACCCTTGGAGGCAACCTCAACGACGTTGGAACCTCCCTTTTGGTGACAGGAGAAGATGCTTTTTTCATTGGAGGCACTTATCAGTCTAACAGCTTTACCGTCAATGGGATCCAATTGCAAAATGTCGGTACGCTCGACAGCTTTATTGTGCATGCCATTACCCCCGTTTATTTTCGGAAAACACTCGGCCTACTGGCCAAATTTTCCGCCAATGTTTCCAGTGTACCCCATCCCGTTATTCCTTCCTTCGTCTGTTACCCCAATCCGGCACATTCGCTGGTTCATTTTTCAGACGAAATTTCCTATGAGGTGTTTGACCTCTATGGGCGCCAGCTTTTAAATGGCCGGGGAAACTTTGTAAATATAGAGGCCCTTCCGCCCGGCCCTTATCTCCTGATTGCCAATGGAAACCAGGTCATTCGCATGGTTAAAAACTAAAAACGCTATGAAAGGAATATGCTCTTTTTTTGCAGGGTTTTGCCTGCTTGTTTACGGAAATGCCATTGGGCAAACCTGGCCGTGGGTCAACGCACTGGGAACCGCCAACAGCAATACGAAGGTAGAAACCCTCAAAAAATACAATGAGACCGAATTGCTGGTTGCAGGATCGTTTGCAGCAGCTACCCTGGTTCTGGGCAACCAAACCCTGATAAACACCGGACAGGACGATGCTTTTGTGGCCGTTTGCAACGAAAATGGCGGCTACGAATGGGCAACCCGGATTGGCGGCCCGGGCCGGGATTTTACTACAGCCATTGCTGCCGACGATGCGGGCAACATTTACGTAGCCGGGGATTTTTACAGCTTAACCCTTGATGTAGGTACGACTACCTTGCTCAATGCCGGAGAATCGGACGGATTTGTGATCAAATACAATGCCGACCGTTCCATTGACTGGGTCAGGGCTATCGGCACAGCTAAAGTTGAGCACATTACCGGGTTGGCCGTTGACGACAACGGCAATGTTTATGTATCGGGACATACTCTGGATAATTTCACCCTCACTGCCCTCCATACTTTTTTCACCAAAATTGACAGCAACAACAACCTGCTTTGGACGCGCAACGGGGTCGTTATCGGTGGCACCCTGGAAACGACGACGCTGGCCATGGACGAGGAAGACAACTTTTACCTCGCTGGTAGTTTTTACGGGTCTGTTTCGTTTGGTGGCAACAACACGTTGGCTTGCGACACGAGTTATGCCGGATTTATTGCCAAATACGACGCATCCGGCGCCTACCTTCAGGGTATTGCAACCGGCCAACTGCATAAAGTCGCTGAACTGGCCGTTGATGGCGACCACCTTTACGCCTGTGGAGAATTGGTCAAGTATGAGTTCGGCTGGGGCTGGCCTTTGTCTTCTTCAGCCATTCATTTAGTCAAATTCAGCACCAACCTGACGCCAGTTTGGCATAAAAGCGCAGGAGGACAAACCCCGGGGCTGAGTCTCGACCTTGCCAAAAGCGTCAGTACCGACGACAGCGGCAATATTTATGTGGCAGGGTCTTTTTTCAGCGATTCTCTTTGGTTTGGGGGGCAGCCCCTGCTCAATGTTTTTGGCATTAATTATTACTACCCACAGGTTTTTGTGTTTAAATTCAGCCCTGACGGAGCAGAACTCGGGGCCAAATCAGCCGGCGGAGGTTTCTGGGATGAAGCAACTGCCGTACTTGCAACTTCCAGCAACCAGCTGTACCTCGGCGGTGTGTTTGAATCCGATGAGATTACATTTGGCAACCATACCCTGACCAACACAGGTATGCTAGATTCCATCTATGTACACCAGCGGCCCGGCCGGTACGGCAGAAAAACCATCGGATTTTTGGGGCGTTTCGACGGACAGCTAACAGCCATTCGCCCTGAAACACCAGCGTTTTTTTCACCGGTTTTCCCCAATCCTGCAAACGCATGCTTTTTCATCCCCGTGAAAACCCAGTCTGGCAAACCCGCCACCATCAGCATCTTTAGCGCGGATGGCCGTCTGGTAAAACGCGGGCGATACGAAGCCATTGAACAGCATATCCGGATAGAAGCAGAAGATATGGCGCCGGGTATTTATTTTATCAGCATTCAAATTGACGAATATGTATCGGTGCAAAAACTGGTCAAAATATAGTTCTGTCCTGCTGTTTTTTTTTCTGTTTGCCCAGCCACTGGCTTTCGGACAACTGCGCATCAATGAGATCCTTGCAGTAAATACAACTATTGTGCACGATCCTGATTTCGGGGATTTTGCAGATTTTATCGAATTGTACAATGCCTCTGCAAATCCGGTTAATCTGAACAATTATACCCTAACCGACGATGAAAAAAACAAGGACAAATGGGCGCTTCCTGAAATCATCTTACAGCCTCAGCAATACCTGATTATCTGGGCCGATGACCACAATAAACTTCCCGGGGATACCGCGTTCAGCGTTTACCGGAATACCCAAATAACGGTTGAAGGCCTCCATGCCAACTTCAGGTTGAGCAGCGAAGGGGAATATCTCGGGTTGTTTAATCCGCAGGAAGAATTGGTGCATGAAATGACATTTGGGGTTCAGAGTGACGACCTTTCCTACGGTCGCAATCCGCAGAATCCAACAGAGTGGGTGTATTTCAGCGAACCAACTCCCGGAACAATCAATTCGGCTTATGGGGCAGCTGCTTTGGTGTATGCAGGCGATCCTGAATTTTCGATTCCCGGCGGGTTTTACACCACGGCGCAACCACTTCAAATTACGGCAGCCCAGCCCGGTGCAGAAATACGCTTTACCTTCGACGGCACGACACCGACCCGAAATTCACCACTTTTTCCCGGCAGTTTCAACATCAACCGCAACTACGTCATCAAGGCCAGGGTTTATGAGGCTGGAAAACTGCCGGGTAAAGTCGTCACGCATTCTTATTTTATTGGTGAAAACATCAATCTGCCGGTAATTTCCATTGCGACCAATGGCCCCAACCTTTTTGGTTTCGATTTTGGCATCCTGCAAAACGCCATTAAAGACCGGGAAGTCCCGGCGACGATTGAATATTTTGAACCCAGCGGCGAGCGTGCTTTTCAGGCCAGGGTTGGATTGCAAATTTTTGGCACCACGATTTACAATTTGCCGCAAAGGCCCATTTCCGTTCGGTTTAAACCTAAATATGGCGACGACGTGCTCCGGTACCAACTGTTTGAAGACAAACCCATTTCCACTTTTTCGTCCTTTTTGCTGCGCAATGGCGGAAACGACTACAACCTGGCCTATTTTCGGGATGGGCTGGCGGTTGGTTTGATGAAAAATAAAATGGACCTCGACCATCAGGCATACAAACCCTGCGTGGTTTTCGTCAACGGGGAATACCACGGGATTTATGAAATCCGGGAGCGCCTGGATGAGCAATACATCGCAGCCAACCACTGGATCAACGCCGCCAATCTTGATTACCTTGAGGACAGCCTCCAGGTAGTTGCAGGCGATTCGCATGATTTTGTCGATCTCAAACAATACATCCTGAACCACGATTTGGAAGATGCCACCCATTATGCTCATGTGGCATCCAGAATTGACCTGAACGAGTTCATCAATTACGCCATACACCGGATTTTCATTGGTTATCGCATCGCTGACTACAACAACCGGTACTGGCGCGATCGGGATACGAAAAGCCAATGGCGCTGGATCATTGCAGACATGGAACACGCTTTCGGACAACTGAGCGGGGACAACTACCAGGAAAACACCCTGGCCAGGCTGACAGGACAGGTCGGCGATCTCCCCGAATGGTCAACTTTTATGCTCAGCAATCTGCTAAGAAATTCCGGGTTCCGGGATGAATTTGTCCAACGCTTTGCCGCTTACCTGAACACCATTTACCAGCCATCGGTGACGCTGCCTGTGGTAGACAGCCTGAAAACCCATCTGGAATTGCAGATGCCCCGCCATATTGCCCGATGGAATTCCCCCATTTCGATGGCCGTGTGGCAAGGCAACATCAACTTCATCAAAACTTTTTTGCAAAACCGCCCCCATTACCTTCGGCAACACCTGATGGCCGAAACAAGCCTCCCTGATAGTGCCCTGATAACGATGCGGATCGTTGGTGGCGGGAAAGTAAAACTCAGCGGAGTATTGTTTGCCGATACCCTGATGCAGGGGCCATTTTTTAAAAACGCGGGCATTTCACTCATGGCCATTCCCGAACCAGGACACCGCTTTGTGGAATGGCAGGGACTGAACAGCGTCTCCCGGGAAACAACGCTGGCGCCAACAGGAGACACTTCATTTGTTGCGGTATTTGAGCCCGTCGGCATCAGCATCATTCCTCCCTTGATTGAAACAGATACCACATTGAGTGCTGCGCTTTCCCCCTGGTACGGGCTTCACGACATTGTGGTGAAACCGGGCGCCCGGCTTACTGTTGAGGCAGGTGTGGAGATCAAAATGACCGACCAGGTATCCATTACCGTGGAGGGGGGATTGCATATGGAAGGCACGGCCACACAGAAAATTGTTGTTCGTCCGGACCCCGAACCGGCAGCCCGAAAGCCATTTTTCAATCCGACCGGACTTTGGGGATCTATAATCGCCATACAGGCGGGCGATTCTATTTTAATCCGCCATACCAACATTACCGGGGGCAGTACCGGCACCAACCGCGCTTTGCATTTTGCGACCATTTCAGCTTACGACAGCCCCGTTCACATAGAACACACCAAGATTTCGGGAGGCGGGCAACCCTTCTATGCAAAAGGAGGCAACGCCTATATCGGCCATTCCAATTTCCATACGTTCAATGCCTGCAACGGTTTCATCAGTCTTTATCAGATGGCCGGGCCGGTGGTGGAATACTGCACTTTTCAGGGCAACCGCGCCCCTGACACCGACGCCATAGACCTGAAAAGCATTAGTAATGGATTGATTCGCTACAACCACATTTATGGCTTTTTGGGCAGCAATTGCGATGGCATTGACCTTGGCATTTATGCGGTCAACAACCGGATAGAATACAACCACATCCACGACTGCACCGACAAAGGCGTTTCAATTGGTTCGCAGTCCGATGCCCTGATTTTCCGCAATGTGATTTACGACTGCGACCTGGGCGTAGCGGTCAAGGACAGTCTGGCAACAGCTTATCTTGATCAGAATACGTTTTATGGAAACAATCATGCCGTGGCCTGTTATGAAAAAAGCACCCTGCGTGGCGGTGGCACGGCTTATGTCAAAAACACCATCATGACGGCCTCCGTTACGGCTTCAGTATTGGTGGATGACGCCTCTTCAGTGGAAGTAAGCTATTCACTTTCTGACCGCGAAGTAATTCCAGGCGCAGGCAACCTTCATGCTGATCCGGAATTGGTGCATCCCACAACCGGCAATTTTGAATTGCAGCCTGCTTCGCCGGGTATCAATTCCGGCGACCCGTTTTCACCCAACGATCCTGATGGCAGCCGCGCCGACATGGGTGCTTATTACACCCACACCGGGCCTTCCGGGTTGACGGTACACATCAATGAGCTGAATTACCACCCACCGGCCAACCGGCCAACGGGCGACTGGGTAGAGTTGCACAACCGCAGCACCGGGGCAGTTGACCTGAGCCAGTGGACGCTTGCACATGGCAGCTATGAGTTTGTCCTGCCCTTGAATACCCTTATAGCGGCGGGAGACTATCTCGTCATTTGTGAAGACACAGCGTTGTTTAAAACCCAGCATCCCGACGTGACCAACTACCTTGGAAATCTGCATGTTGAAATGAACAATAAGGCTGGAAAAATTGCCTTGTATGATTCCGGTGGAAGCCTGGTTCACAGCATGCGTTATGCCGATTTCCAACCCTGGCCACCCCTGGCAGACGGGCTTGGCGCAACAGTGGAATTAGACCAGCAAAAAGAGGGAAATCAGGTATCCGATTGGCGGGAAAGCTACGTTTTAGCAGGCACACCAGGTACCTCCAATAGCCTGAGACCAGATCGTTCGGGCTTGTACATCAACGAGTTGTTGGCCGCCAATGCGGAAACTTTAGCCGATGAATACGGGGAGTTCGATGATTGGTTTGAGTTGTACAATGCCACGGCTGATTCCCTCGACATTGGCGGTTTGTATTTTTCAGATAATTTCGACTTGCCCACTAAATGGCAGGTACCCCTGCATACGCCCGAACGAACGACCATTCCTCCGGGCAACTTCCTGCTGCTTTGGGCCGACGAGCAAAACAACCAGGGCTTGCTCCATACCGGGTTCAAACTGGGCGCTTCGGGCGAAGAACTGGGCATTTTCCAACGGGTATCCGATGGATACGAAATGATAGAAAGCCTTGTATTCGGTCCGCAGGACGAAGACGTGACCTGGGGCAGGTACCCCGATGGCGGCCCTGAAACGGCATTTTTATTCCCAACTCCAGGTGCCAGCAATGTTCTAAACCATCTGGAGGAAACGAATCCGGAGCCATTGCTCTTGTACCCTAATCCGTTTGAAGGCCATTTTTGGGTGCCGCTTGATGGGTTGCAAAAGCCATGCCAGATGGTGATTAGGAATCTCCTCGGTCAGTCCTTATGGACATCCGGTCTGGTTTGGGAAAATCAGGTGGTTTACCAACGTGGACAATCGGTTGGAGGACTATTGATTGTGGAAGTAACAGACGCTGTGGGTCGGCGGTATGTGGGAAAGGCGGTCGGGAGGTAGAGGCGGTTCGCGAGCGGGGATTTACTTAATCCGATCCTGTTTGTCTTTTGCAAACTGCTCCCAACTGCTGTATTTTTTAGTCGCGCCAACTCCGGACGAATTTCCCTGAAAATGATGGCAAACGGCAGTCGCCAGTGCATCGGTTGCATCGGCGTATTGCTCCGTCAGCGGCTCCTGCATGATGGTGCTCAGCATGGCCGCTACCTGCTCTTTAGAAGCATTTCCGTTGCCGGTTACAGACTGCTTGATTTTTTTTGGCGAATATTCGATGACCTCAATACCCCTTGCCATAGCTGCGGCAATGGCGACGCCTTGTGCCCTGCCTAATTTGAGCATGGATTGCACATTTTTGCCAAAAAATGGCGCCTCAATGGCCATCACATCCGGTTTGTGCTCCAGGATGATTTTTTGAATCTGGTCAAAAATGTGCTTCAGTTTCATATAGGCTTCCGGCTCGTTTTTCATGTGCAGCACATCTATGTCTATGAGGCGAAGCTTCGTTGGGCGGAGCTGCACTTCGATCACGGCATACCCCATAATGTTTGTACCGGGGTCAACCCCAAGGATGCGGTGTGTTTTGCGCGCGTTTTCCAAAACAGGTCAATTTAGTTGAGAACTGAAAGGTAGGCGAAAATAAGGTCTCACATCTTTTTTGAGGCGTCTTAAATTATTATTTGAGGCGATTCAGGATTTGTCAGCGCCCATATTTGCCAAAAAATACACGAAACATGAATGACAAAATGATTATCCTGCAGTTCCAGCCTGCGCTGATGAAGCAGCTAGTTGGCGCGCTGATTGCCCTTTCCTTGTTGCTGCTCCCCTTTCCTTCCTTTTCGCAGGGCAAGCGCATTGACGGAAATGGGAAGGTCAGTACCTCCATCCGCACGGTAAACCAGTTCCATGCCATCCAGGTAGGAACTTACTGCAACGTGGAAATTACCTGCGGACAAATGGCCAAACTGGAAATCACCACAGACGACAATTTGTTGCCTTACCTGAAAACGCCTGTTCGTGATGGCATTCTTTACATCGAGACCGAAGGCTGGATTGAAGCGACCCAAATTCACCTGAAAATTGGCGTCCCCTTCCTGCACAGTCTTAACAACAGCGGTTGGGGAAAAATCGAGGTCAATAACCTGGATACCCGCACATTTGATCTCCGGGCTGAAGTCGGGGAGATTGTGCTTCGTGGAAAAACTGAGACCCTGAACATTACAGCCGGAACGGGAGAAATTGACGCGTTTGGCATGGATGCGAAAACCGTATTGGTTAAACAGCGAAGTCATGCAATGACAAAGGTGAGCGCCGGCGAAATGCTCCGTGTTCAGCTTGAAGGTGGCGAGGTAATCTACAAAGGCAATCCTTTAGCAATAGAAAAAACGCTGTCGGAAGGCGCTACCCTGAGCAGTTTAGAGGAAGCCTCCACAAATTCCGTCCCGGATCTCGTCTACGTTCGAACAATTCTGAAGAACAACTCTGCACAAATAGCCAGACTGCAAATCAAAGGCCCAAAAGGAAAACGCTTCTCCTACGGTTTTAACATTGGGCCTTTCGGTAGCAGATCTGAGAACGTGCCGGCAGGAACCCGGATTCTAAACAATAATGGAGAAACACTGGTTACCATCAGCGAAAAGGATGCCGGCAAAAGGCTAAAACTCTTCAAATAACTGCATGTCATTTTATACAACGCCACTGCAATTTGGCTATTTTTTCGGGCTGCTGTTTGCGATCCTGCTCTGGGTGCGCGGGCGGCAGGAAGAGCGCCTTTCCGACACCCTGCTCGGTTGGGTGCTCTTCTTTTTGGTTTTTGAAATTCAGGACTATACATTCGGATTTGCAGGCATCAATGTCTTATGGGAAGAATTGAACGGCTTTCCCAGGTCTTTGCAACTGCTGTTCGGGCCCGCAGTCTGGTTCTATTTGAAAAGCCAGATCAACCGCCGGTTTCAGCTTCAGCGTGCAGACTTGCTGCACCTGATCCCATGGCTGCTCTGCTTTACCTTTAATATTGCCATTTTTGGGCAAGGCAAATACTTCGTCCAGCAATGGCAGACTTCCATCTTCCATCAGGTGGCAGAAGCCCTGGAAACCCTGAGTATATTACTTTCCTATGGCTTCTACTTTTCCGGATCGCTGTCTTTATACCGGCAATACCGACAATGGGCGGAAAGCCACTTTTCCGATACCGAGGTCGTCAGCCTGAAATGGTACCGCAACTTTTTATATCTGATGGTTTTTTCCATCGTTTTTAAATGGATTTGGTTCGGAATAGACCGCCTGCTGACCCTCGATTTTTATCAGGACTGGTGGTGGAATTTAGCCACAGCGGGTATTCTTGTCTATGTAGCCATAACGGGGTACAGACAGCGGCAATGGTCTCAAATGACTTTTGAGGCGCCTGTTCCCATACCAGAACCGGAGCGTCCCTCCAATCCTGAGTTCGAGTTTGCGGCACTAAAAGAAAAACTGCTCGAAATGATGGCCCTGGAAAAACCGTATTTGGAACCCGAGCTCACTTTGGCCGATCTGGCCCGAAAACTTAAAATTTCACCGTCCCTGCTTTCTCAGGTGATCAATACTGCATTTGAAAAAAACTTCAACGATTTCATCAATGCTTACAGAGTCGCAGATTTTAAAAACTGCATGGGGCGCGCTGAATTCCGGCACCTGACACTTTTGGGCATCGCTATGGCGTGCGGATTCAATTCTAAAGCTACCTTTAACCGTGCGTTCAAAAAGCAAACGGGCCAGTCGCCAAGCCAGTACTGGGCCAATCTGAAGCATCCCGATGCATGACAAAAAAACAAGCCATAAATCTTGGTTTTAAAGCGGGCGTTACCCTGTTGCTCCTGGGCGCCTTGTATTACCAGATCGGCTACAACAAGCGCATGGGGGCACTTTGGCAGGCGGCTTCACAGTCCACAGCATTCCCCTGGCTTTTTGCGGCAGCACTGCTCATGCCCCTCAACTGGGGTTTCGAAACGCTGAAATGGCATGGCTTGATCCGGCGTTTTTCCACACTCACTTTTTGGCAGGCTTATCAATCGGTAATGGCCGGCGTTGCGGTTTCGCTTTTTACCCCCAACCGGATCGGCGAATACGGAGGCAGGGTGCTCCTCGTTGAAGACGGCAACGGATGGCGGGCGGTAGGGGCGACCTTAATGGGCAGCATCAGCCAGATGGTTGCCCTGCTTTCCGGCGGCATCATCGGACTAGCCCTGTTTGCAAGTTCTTATTTTCACTGGGAATCTTATCTTTTGTGGAGTGTGACGGCGACCGGAGCTGCGTTGGCCACCGGCGTGTTGCTGGTATACTGGTATATAGACCTGCTGGCGCTGGTTGCGATGAAGTTTAAGATAAGTAGTCGTTGGAAGCCATTGGCGGAAATACTGGCATTATTTCAATCTTATGAAAAAACCGAATTAAAACGAGCTTTGTTCTATTCATGGGCCCGTTATCTTACTTATTGCTTTCAATACTGGTTGTTGCTCCGCTTTTTTGGGGTGGAAATCGGGCTGACAACGGCACTGCCGGGCGTTGCCACCATCTTTTTTTTGCAGACCAGCGTGCCCCTGCCTCCTGCCATCAGCCTGCTCGCCCGGGGTGAAATTGCCCTCCTGATCTGGACGGCTTTTGGGGCCAATGAGTTCAGTGTGCTGGCGGCTACATTCGGGCTTTTTATACTAAATTTATGCTTGCCTGCGTTACTTGGCGGATGGGTTATAGTCAAAACAAATGTCTTGAAATCATAAAATTATGAAATCTTTATTCCTCAAAATCAGCATACCTTCCCTGCTGACAGGCGTGATGGCTTTCACAGCATCCACCCCGGTAACCCAGCAGGAATTACCCCCTGCTCAAGAAACCACGTATGAACGTTGCTCTATCGAAAACACGGCTTTTCAACCGGGCGAAGAGTTGACGTACAAGCTATATTACAATTGGAACTTCGTGTGGCTTTCAGCCGGCGAGGTTACTTTCCGCGTCAAAGACCTGGGAAACGAATACCACCTCTCAGCCTATGGCCAGACGTACAAATCCTATGAGTGGTTTTACAAAGTTCGCGACCGGTACGATTCTTTTGTGGATAAAAAAAGCCTGCTTCCCAATATTGCGATACGCGATATCCAGGAAGGTGGTTACACGGTTTATGATAAGATCACTTTTGACCAGAATAAAAAAGTGGCAAAATCCCTGCGCGGGAAAACCAAAGAAGTGGCCGAGTACAAAGAATACAATACGGGCGACTGCATGCACGACATCATCTCCATCATTTACCACCTGCGCAATGTGGATTTTGGCCAGATGAAAAAAGGCGAAAATGTGCCCATCAAGCTTTTTATGGATAAAGAGGTCTGGCCGCTGAAGGTGAACTACCGGGGTAAAGAAGCTGGCAAAAAAATCAAAGGCCTAGGCAAGTTCAACACCCTGGTTTTTGGGCCGGAAGTCATTGAAGGCTATGTGTTTAAAAAAGATTCCAAACTCAACATCTGGGCCAGCGACGACGAAAATAAAATTCCGCTGATCATCGAATCTCCCCTTTCGGTAGGGTCGGTACAGGCCATTCTGAAAAGCTATAAAGGCTTGAAATACGATATGAAATCCAGAATTGCGAAAGACTAACAATTACATGAAAAGATACGGTCTCATTGCCCTCATCCTGATTGCCTGCTTCGGCGCTGGCGTGTGGATGGCCAACTACTGGCGAAATCAAAAAGAAGTTGCCATCAGTCGCTCGCAATCAACGGTGTTGCTGGAGCAGGTGCGCAAAGTGTGTAAGGTAGTCACAGTGGAAGGCAATTTTACGGAATTGTACAACGACACCAATATCCGTAAAATGACGCTCTATCTGCCCTTGCCCACTTCCTGGAATTTCTCAAAAACAGCTCTTTTAGAGGTAAAAGGCAAAGTACTGGTCGGCTACGACCTGGAAAGCCTGAAAATTTCCGCAGACAGCACCCGGCGCATCATCCGGATCAGCAACCTGCCAAAGCCAGAAATTATTTCTGTTGACCACGAAGTGAAATTCACCAACATGGATGAGAGCTTTTTCAACGGCTTCACCAAAGAAGACTATACGCGTCTGGCTCAAAACGCCAAAGCCATGCTGCGCGAAAAAGCGGTTGAAAAAAAACTGCTGGAAGAAGCGGCTTCACAGGGCAACCAACTCTTTGACGCCATGCGGTTTATGGTGGAAGGCGCGGGTTGGACGCTGGTGCTGGAAGGCATGGAAACGCCTGTGGCTGTGGATACGCTGGCGAATTAATGGCCCCAAATACAACCGAGGCTGTCTCAAAAGGCAAAAGGCGAAACGGGCAAAATCTACCCCGAAAAGCAGCTTTTTGCTAAAACCCATTTCACGATCTATTGCAAACTTGCCTTCCCAATGAGCGAGACAAGTTCTGCTCCTTCCGAGACAGCCTCGTGTGTGATAAAGCCTAATTGAAGGTCTTTTCCTGAATCAAACCAATGCAGGAAACCCTCCCTTAATCCTGTACCACCATTCTTTTCAACGCGCGCGCGCCACTCGACGTGCGCAATTCATAGAAGATCAATCCTGCGCCCGGAAGCTCATTCCGGTTTAATTTCACCGTATTTTCTCCTTTTGCAAAAACACCGCGCGTCCGTTTCAGGACAACGCCGTTGCTTGTGTAAAAAACCAGTTGTGCTTCGCCTGCTTCCGGCAGGAAAAAGCGTATGGTCGTTGTTTCATGGAAGGGATTCGGTTCGTTTTGATAAAGGGTCAAAGCAGCTCGTTCCGATGCTTCAAAGTGGAGCGCAACGCCCATTTTACCTTTATTTTCGTGCCAGGCTTCCGCTGGTGTTGGCCCTGCAGCAACATGCAATACGTCGCTTAGGTGAACCGCCTTTTTAGCACGCAGGGTCAAGGTCAGCAGTGCGTCATCGGCCGGCGTTGAAGTGTCATTCCAGGACAAAGTCAGCAAACCTTCTGACAACAACCGCTGCCCGATGTGTTCTGCTCCCGCGATGCCCGGCCGGAGGGCCACAAAATCCAGACTGGTTTCATCCCATCCCAGCGTAAACTGGAGGCTGTACAGGTTTTCCAGATCGTCGGGATAAATGGGAATGTCCAGCGTTTCGCCTGCCCGTAGTTGCTTGTCGGAGGTATGCATTTGCCAGCTCGCTTCATCTCCCGACCGCGCTTCTAGGGAACCATTGAAATCCGTGATCGCTGAACCATTAACATCCCCGATTTTGATGGCTACAAAATCCTGATTGACAAGCAGGGTGCTCGCCAGGTTATTGATGTTAATCACTTCCGGGAAGGAATACGCCCAGGGGTTGGTCGGATCCGGGAAGACGTACGATCGTTGCACAAAACGCCAGCTGGTATTGTGGGTAAATGCTTGGTCCATCGCCAAAATCAGGCGACGCAGCAAAATCAGGTCTATGGTACTGATGTAATTTGAACGGTCTATATCCGCAGCAATCAATTTGTACGGAGAATCCAGCAGCTGTTCATTCAGAATATGCCGGGTGATGAGTACCAGGTCTAAAGTACTGACACCATTCAGTGGATTGCTGTTGAGCTCGGGTATGATGGTGTAATCATAATCCGCCTGTAAGTCATTCAGGAAATAGGTGCCGGAGGCATCTGTTAAATCAGCGGCTATCGTTCCGCCACTGATTTGTACATTGACATTGGCAACCGGCTCGGCGTTTTCCGTTTCGATGATACCCATGATGGCGCTGCCACCGCCGCTTTGTCCGCCACAAGCGTTAACTTCGTTGTCCTGAACAATGATAAACGTGTTGCAATGGTCGTAGTTGGGCCCGCCGAGTGAGCCGTCGGGTTGAACGGAATAAGGATTATAAGCCTGATCCCAACCAAATATCTGCACCGTTTGCGGGCCTAAATGGGCACAGGTAAACAGCAGGGAAGTTTGATTGACGTCCGGCGTTTCCCCCAGCAAATTAATCGAATAACGGACGGGGCCAATACAATCACTTAAAGGGCTGACAAGGAAGTCAGTCGCCTGAATCACAGCAACGCCTGTATCTATTTCGCCATCGCCATCCACGTCCGTATCGGGGTCCGCACGCATTAACGGAATAGAAAGACCATTGATGCATACCGGATTCGGCGCTTTACAATCCACAATCTGAAATGGCAGGTTGGTTCGGGAAGTATTCCCGCATCCATCCGTCAGTTGAAGCACAAAGGCATGCGAACCGATGGGATACTGCTTTGTGACTTCAAATTTAGGATATTGACCGGCGATGCCTTCTTCCGGAACGTCTTCATCAATGACGCCATCGAAGCCTTCATCGTAAAAGAGTTGCATTTCGAGGTCTGAAGGCGTACAGTTTTCCGAAAGTAAGAACTTGTATTCAATTTCCACATTACAATCTACATTGTCGTAGCTGCAAAACGGTGGTGGCTGTACAAAATACACCCTTGGAGCAATGGTATCGTAGACTTTGATGGCCTGGGTATATTCCCAGAATCCAACGCTTCGCGAAGTTCTCCAATAGCCCTCCGGATTGGTCAAACCATCACACTGGGTACTTTTGGAGCCTGCGAGTGGATTAGCATTTGTTTCCAGGCTGTCGCGGTCTATATAAGTCTGATCGGGACGACGAAGTACCCAAACCGCTTCATCCCCGGGTGTATCGTCGCAGTCTTCATCTCTTGAAATGACGATCGGTTCATCTACGCCGTTGTATTCGCACCAATTGATTACGCGGTACTTCCGCAGGACCTTGTAACATTCGTCTTCTGAAGCCACCAAAGTCTCATCAGTGACGCTCACTGCAAGCAGGTCGCAGCCGTATTTCCAGTGTCCGATTGTATCGGGCATGGGCGTTCCGCAGTGCGAAGCAGCGTCCTTCGGAAAACGGATTTCGTAACTGTGCAGAGAAGTAACAGTAATCAACTGAGTACATGTGTTAACGGAGATATTCCCGGCAGCGTCTATGGCCTGAAAACGCCGCACAATGACGCCATATCCACATTCATTCAAACTGGATAAAGGCGTTAATTCTCGGGTGACCACGCCCGGGCAATTGTCCGTAGCCGTGGCATTTCCAAATAAGGCTTGTACCTGTAAAGTATCTTCTGCATTAAAATTAGCCGGCAATTCGTCACAAGAGATGGTCACCGCCTGAGGAGCGGAGCAGATGGGCTTGATTTTATCTTCTACCAGAACACTCATCCAGCAGGTATTGGTATTGCCTGCGCCATCGGTTATGCGCAATTCGATTGTAACTTCATGACTTACATCACAGCAATAAACATCTATATAGTTGCCCCATTCCGAATAAACAGGTGTAATGGGAGCGCAGGAGAGGGAATCGCGTGTAAACAAACGGCGCACCTGTATTTGTGCTACATTGCAGTTGTCCCAACTTCCTTCATCAATGCTTTCTTTGTATATTCTGGCATGCCCGTCGCCACCAATAGAAATATTCAGGTCGTCGTTGCAAACCGCAAACGGTTCTGTTTCGTCGACAACACAAAATGAGCAACTCTTCGTGGCTACATTCCCGCATTCATCCGTTACGGTGTAACGGAAAGTATGGCAACCAATCGGAATGCCGGATACAAACCGCGAAGGCGCATCGACTGGAATGGTATGCAAAACGACTTGCTGCGTATCTGTTCCATTAATAAGCGTGGTAACAATTTCTGTCAGTACGGACCACTCCGAACAATTGTCGCTTACTTCCGGCAAAGGAACCGCAAATGCTGCCGTACAATCGTTTGTCCCTGTCGAGTAGACCAAATCATCCGGTATGCCATTATCGTCATTGTCCGGGCAGGCAACTACAGGTGGGGTAAGGTCTCCCACTTTGATGGTCTGGGTATAGATAAAAGTCTGACCGGGGTTACACCAGTCAAACAAAGTCCAGCGGCGCAGGAACTTATAGCCCTGGGCACATACCACTGCCCTGGGTGTATCGAAATAACTGGCGGCAAGATTGCAATAATCCTGATTGATGACGGCAACGTCAAAAGCCCTGCGCACTAAAGGATAGCCGCTTTCATCAGGATGCGGGTTCCCGTTGGCGTCCTGAGCAAAATCTTCTCCACACTCAAAAACCACGGTATAATGCGGCAGTATGATGGCGTCCCGGTGCGGGATATGCACGCGGATTTCCTGCGTGCAAACAGCCGAATTGGGCTGGCTGCTGCATGGGGTATCATTGACCCCGTCAAAATCACCGTCCTGTTCATCTTTAGCGGTAAAGGTCCGGGTGATGACGACGTCGCTGCAGGTTGCATCCTGTGCCAAGGTTTCCGTAACGCAGATTTCGATGAATCCACAACGGTCATTGTCGCTGATACTGCCGCCAAGTGCGGTTGCCATATTGGCATTCGGGAATCCCGTAAGCGCCAGGCGATCGAGCAATTGCAGGTAAAGTTGTCGTTGTTGTGGGTTGGATGGAAGAATGACGTTGCCATCTCCATCCGTTTTGTAACAGCGGGGTACATTCGCCGGAAGGCCGGAAAGTACCACACCGCTCTGATCCTGACAAAACAGCGTCCGGCGCTCTCTTGTATTCAGCACAGGCAATCCTGCAATCTGGCCGTTTCCGGCACTGTAAACCCGCCAGGTATAAGCTCCGGTGAAATTAGCCGGAAAGGAGGTGGTCACTAAAGTGTACGTTTCTCCGGCATGCAGGGTCAGGGAAATCCTCCACCGGGGTTCCTGCCCGTTTGCAAACACCAGGCCGAACCCCTGCGTATTAATCCCCAGCCCAAGGGCCAGCGTTCCGGGGTCTTGCTGAGATATGGCATTCAGACAGGGATTCTGAGGGATAAATTCATTGTGGAAAACCCCACCGATCCAGTCTCCTCCGTTGGGATCGTATAAGTCAAAGGTATAAACGTCTGTTTGTGTTACCGTAAAAGTGCGGGCATCATAGTAATGTGGTGCAGCCGCCGGAATCGGGTTAAAAAACTGAAGCCAGCAAACGTCAATGCCCGGAAGGAAAGTTCCGTCGGTCGTTTCCAAAGCACCCCCTATTTCCTGATAGGACTGCGTCAAAACGATTTGATCTGTGTTTGGCGGACAGGTAAGCAGCGGCGGCGTAAGGTCTTCGGTGTGCACCACGCCCCAGCACTCGGTAAATCCGGGAATGGACAAGCCCGGCTGAAGGCTGATGTGGTAGTTAAAAATGCCACAACCATCTACGAGCGGACCATTGCTCAAATTGCCGTCCACCACCTGAATGATGAAATCCGACGCATCGAGACAAGCGAAGGTTCCGCTAAGCAACATATCAAAGGTCAGCAGGGCCTGACAGGCATTGTTCAGCGCAAGGTTGAGCGTATCCTGACAAACCAGCAGAATGGGCCCTATTGCATCCTGAGTGATGTTGATTGAAAAATCCTCCTGGCGCACATTGCCACTCGCATCTGTGGCTGTAATGGTGACGATATGGTTGCCGGCAGGCAGGTCGGCCGCATAGTTGTTTCCTCCGGTGTTCACTACAGGAAAGCCGGTGTTCAGCGTAATGACCGGCACAACCGCATTGTCACAATTGTCCGACAACGTCACCGAAAACGGAACCGTGGTAATGGCAGGGTCGCAGGCATCCAGCTCCAGATTGATATCCTGGGAAGGATAAATAACAATTGGCGCCCAAACATCTGGTTGCTCATTAATGGTGATCAGCGCATTTGTTGTTTGAACAAGGCCCTGCGCGTCTGTATACGTTGCTACCAGCAAACTACCGTTATCAGCTGCTGTCAGCGTGCGTGCAAATTCAAAGTAACCTGCTGCTGCGTTGATGAAGTCCGGCGTAATAGCCGCACCGCCCAATGTGAAGCTTGCGCGAGCCGGTACTACCGGGTTGTCGCAATCGTCAAAGATGTGGACCGGGATAACTACATCCACATCTGCCTGGCACTGTGGAATCGTTACGTTGATTGCAGGAAGTACGATGTCTGCTGGCTGGTTAGCATTCTGCAGTACCGTAATCGTTGGGTTGGCATTTACGCCCTGGTAAGTGATCAGCGGGAAATAGGTTCCTGCCGGGCCTACCGTGCCCTGTACTTCGAAGTATACCGTGTTCGGGCCTACTTGATCCGTAAAGAAGAAACCAGCGCCGTTCAGGTTTGGAAGGCCGGAGCCACCGCCATTGAACTGTACCTGCGCGATGTTGATCGGTGCGCAGTCGTCAGAAATTGTGAAGCTGTATACGATCTGCGCGCCTGTCTGGCAAGCGGTCAACGTTACTGTTTCAGCATTCGCCTGGATCGTTGGTGGCTGGTTTACTGCTGCTGCAGTTACCTGAATCACCTGATCGATGAAACCGTTGTTGCCAAAGGCATCTGTGTAAGAGGCTGAAAGCAGGTAGTTACCTGCTGCAGGGAACGTTACCAGATATTCGCGGTAGTTGTTACCCGTGAAGTTCAGCACGCCGTTTGCGCCGCCGAAGTTAACCACTAAGTTGTTGAAGTTTATGGCTTGATTGCACTGATCCTCAACCTGGAACGTCACGATGCCCGTAATGCTCGTTGCGCATACCGGAATCACAAACTGTGAATTGCCCAGGATCGTAACCACCGGATCCACGTTGTCCGGGATTGTCATGATCAACTGAAGACCTGTCGGGTTGTTTGCGATATTGCCCGCTGCATCGCGGCCAAAAATCGATACCGTGCTCGTTCCTATGCTCCAGTGTACATCTACCAGGTAGAAACCAAAACCATCCGGCGTAACGCTTACCTGTGTGCCCGGTTGGATCGAAGCCGGAACCGTTGATGCCGTAGCACTTACTGCGTTCAGTGAGGTAATGAAGCCATCGCAGTTGTCCGTACCGTATACATAGTATTCATCCTGACGGCCGCAGTCGCCTTCCGGTACCAGTACGTTGCCGAAGTTGCGCGTTACGCCTGCTGCTGTGGCAGGATCGTTGTCGGCCAGAATGTTGCCGATTACGTCCGTTACATAGAAAAGCGGCTGAATCATGTCCATACCATTCGGTACAACCACGTTGAGCACGACCGGATCCGTTGACGGGTTACACGTGCCGGTTTCAGTTACCGTTACCGTATACGTTCCAGCTCCTGCGTTAGCAAAGAGGAAGTTACCGGCAGGGAATCCGATGTAGGTAGTAACAGTCGTCAATGGAGGCGTAGAACCTGCAGGACCAGAACCTGCTACCGGCGTAGCATTCACAGTGTATGTGCCGGCACAGGTGGTACCATTCGTCACAGTTACCGTGAAAGCGCCGTTTGGCACATAGCCGGGGCTAATAAAAGGGCATGTTGGCTTTGTTGCCACAGCAGCTACCGTGTACTGCGCATCCAGGGTCTGGAATGGCGCAGAAGCAACGCAGGCGGAAACGTTGTTTGGCGGTGCAGCACCATCGCAGGTTTCGCTGACAAACCACTGCAGCGAAGTTCCCGGAGGAAGGCCGCCTACGTTGATGTTTACCTGATTGCCAACCACCGTCATGCCCGTTACAGGGGCATTGAAACCTGGTATGTTGTTGATGTAACAAACCGTGGTTTGAAACAAAGCCTGACTTGTGCTGCCGCAATCGGCCAAACCCAGGCCAGCGACAGTTAAAGTCCAGCAATTATCCGTTGGCGTGTCTTGAGAAGTCCAGCTCAGTTGAGCGCTGTTTTGCCCTATGTTGCCGGTTTGCAGATTCGTCGGCACGGGGCATTGAGCAAGTACGTAAGTCGTTGGGATGCAAAGTTGTAACAGTAAAATCGGTACAATTCGTGTAGTTAAGTTTGTTTTGAAGTTGGCGAAACAAATTACGCCTTTCCTGGTCGTCAGAAAATGTTTCATGATTTTTGATGTTTGCAGAATAAGGCCTAAACCTTTCCTGCTTTCGTGGAAGACAATTTTTTAAATATTTAACCCATGCATGCTAAAAACCAAACAGAAAAAGGGCAACGTACTGAGCCCGGGCAGGTATGTGGAGGGCACACTTCCGCACGGCGCAGCACATACCGATAAAAGGTAATGCTTTGTGTGTAGTTTTCTCGATGTGTAAAATACGTTGTGTAGTAGTTTTGCTCAGCCCGAAAACAAAATAAATAAATAGGGTAAACCGGGCATCGGCAAACCAGGGTAGGCGAATTGCATGGAGTGAATTTTGGATTGTATGAAGGGTTGAATCCGGATAAAAATAAAGATTAAACCGAATTCAGGTTATTTACTCGTTCACTCACTCACTGAACGGTGTCGCAAGATGCAACAAATTCACCAAAAAATAAAACTTGCGCAGGGTTTTGTTCAACAATTGCCCCTTAAGCTGTCGGCTTCAAGACAGGCTGGAAACTTGCTGGAAGTTTCTTACCTTAGCGCAAAAGCATTTTTTATGAAAATTAAGTTCTGTGGCGCGGCGCGAGAAGTTACCGGAAGTGCCCATTTGATTACCCTTGATGACGGTTATACCATACTCCTCGACTGCGGACTCTATCAGGGTGGCGACAGAGAAATGCAGTCCTTTAATGAGGAATGGTTATTCGACCCGGCCAAAATTGATTGCCTGGTTCTGTCACATGCTCATATTGACCACAGCGGGCGCATCCCAAAGTTGTTAAAAGACGGATTTAACGGGTTGATTTACAGCACGCACGCTACACACAGCCTGTGCAGCATCATGCTCATGGACAGCGCTAAAATTCAGGAAAAAGATGCCGAATTCACCAATAAACGCATCTTGAAAAAGAAACTCAAACAAAAGCTTGAAGAACCACTTTATACCATGGACGACGTAACCGCAGCCTTGAAGTGTTTTGTAGGTTGCAGTTATGACCATTGGTTCCCCCTGCACAATGGAGTAGACGTATTGTTCCGGGATGCCGGCCACATTCTGGGGAGCGCCAGTGTCACCCTTCGGATAAACGAAAATGGGAAAACGCGCTATTTCGGTTTCACAGGAGACATCGGCCGACCGGACCGACCAATACTCAAAGACCCGCAACCCATGCCGGAAGTGGAATACCTGATTTGTGAATCTACCTACGGCGACCGCGACCACATCGCTGCTCCGGCAGAAAAAGATAAGTTCCTTGAAATTATCCGCGAGACCTGCATTGAAAAAAGGGGGAAACTGATCATACCTGCTTTTAGTGTTGGTCGCACACAGGAGATTGTTTACATCCTTGATCAATTTGAAACGGAAGGCATTCTTCCCAAAATCCCTGTTTATGTCGACAGTCCCTTGTCGGTAAATGCAACACGTATTTTCGGCGCCCATCCGGAGTGTTTCGACGCTCAAATCCATGAATACATGCTGATTGATCCAAATCCATTTGGATTCAATACGCTTCACTACATCAAAGAAGTAGAAGAGTCCAAAGCGCTCAATGAGTCAGAAGAGCCCTGTATCATCATCAGTTCTTCAGGTATGGGCAACGCTGGCCGCATCAAACACCACCTTTTTAACAATATTGAGAATCCCCGCAACACCATTCTCATAGTTGGTTATTGCGCGCCCGATACCCCCGGGGGCATCCTTCGAGCCGGCATCAGAACGCTCAAGTTGTTCGGCGAAGTAAAAATCGTAAATGCCCGGATAGAGGTCATGGATTCTTTTTCTGCCCACGGAGACCGGCATGAAATGGCTGATTTTCTTGCCAATCAGGTTGGCAAAGTGAAAAAAATCTTCCTTGTTCATGGCACTATTGATCGTCAGGAGCTTTTTGCGGAATACTTGCAGGCAAAAGGGTTCAAAGACGTTGTCATACCAAGTCTTGGCGACGTTGTCGAATTGGCATAAACACTGGTGTTTTGTCATCAAATCCCTGTGCGGACGAGGTCGTTACAGCTACTGTGCATTAAATTAAGCTTGAATTGTTCCCCGGATCGGGGAAATTACAAGCGGGATGCCTATCTTTGCGCGCAATTTATCAAAGCCTCACTCAGCAATGCCCAAGGATACTTCCATTCGTTCCGTGCTCATCATTGGCAGCGGTCCCATTATTATAGGCCAGGCCTGTGAATTTGACTATTCCGGTAGCCAGGCTTCCCGGTCTTTGCGGGAAGAAGGCATAGAAGTCTCTCTGATCAATTCCAATCCTGCAACCATTATGACTGATCCCGTCACAGCGGACCATGTCTATCTGCTGCCCCTGACGGTTGAGAGCATTATCCACGTACTCGAAGATCGAAAAATTGACGCCGTTTTGCCAACCATGGGTGGGCAAACAGCACTCAATCTGGCCATTGAAGCAGGGCAACGCGGTGTTTGGGAAAAGTATGGCATCAAACTCATTGGAGTTGATCTGGAAGCCATCGAATTGACAGAAAACAGAGAGGCTTTTCGTAGCCACATGATTAAAATTGGTCTCTCAGTAGCGCCTTCGCGAATTGCCAACTCCTTTCTGGAAGGTAAAGAAGCTGCCCAAACCATTGGGTTCCCTCTCGTTATCCGACCTTCCTATACGCTGGGAGGATCGGGCGCTGCGTTTGTCCACAAAGAAGAAGAATTTGACGCCCTTTTGCGTCGTGGCCTGAGCATGTCGCCAACTCACGAAGTTTTGGTAGAAAAGGCTGTTCTAGGCTGGAAGGAATTTGAATTGGAATTGCTCCGGGATGCCAGTGACAATGTCGTCATCATTTGTACCGTGGAAAACCTTGATCCAATGGGAATCCACACCGGCGACAGCATCACGGTAGCGCCGGCGATGACGCTGTCGGATACAGCTTATCAAAGCATGCGCGACCAGGCCATACAGGCCATGCGTTCTCTGGGCAATTTTGCCGGGGGCTGCAATATCCAGTTTGCCATGCATCCCGAAACGGAAGAATTGATTGTTGTAGAAATCAACCCCAGGGTTTCCCGCTCTTCTGCGCTTGCCAGCAAAGCAACGGGTTACCCCATTGCTAAAATTGCGGCTAAGCTGGCCATCGGCTACAGCCTCGACGAGCTTAACAACCAGATAACCGGCACGACTTCGGCTTATTTTGAACCGACGCTGGATTACGTCATCGTAAAAATGCCGCGCTGGAATTTCGACAAATTCGTCGGCGCCGATCACCGCCTAGGCCTGCAGATGAAGTCTGTTGGGGAAGTCATGGCCATTGGTCGCAACTTCCTCGAAGCCCTTCAAAAAGCCTGCCAGTCGCTGGAAAACAATCGAATGGGGCTTGGCGCAGATAAGAAAGAATGGATCAGAACTTCCGATATTCTGGAGCGCCTCGAGCAAGTGAGCGATGATCGGATTTTTCGCCTTAAAGACGCTCTGCGGCTTGGCGTACCGGAAAAAACGGTCCAAAAACTTACCCAGATTGATCCCTGGTTTATTCGTCAGATCAAGCGTCTGGTGAAAATGGAGGAGCGTTTGCTTCGTTTTAACGTAGCTGAAGACATTCCCGCCGACTTTTTTCTGGAACTCAAACAAGTGGGTTATTCAGACGCTCAGATTGCCTGGTTGCTGCGCATTCGGGAAGACGAGGTCACCCGCCAGCGCTACAAGCTGAATATTCGGCGAACTTATAAAATGGTGGATACCTGTGCGGCCGAATTTGAAGCAAAAACGCCCTATTTCTATTCTACTTTTGATTCAGAAAACGAAAGTGTTCCTAGTGACAGAAAAAAAGTAGTCGTGCTGGGCTCCGGCCCCAACCGCATCGGTCAGGGCATCGAGTTTGACTATTGTTGTGTACACGGCCTGCTTGCCATAAAAGACGCGGGCTACGAGGCCATCATGATTAACTGCAATCCGGAAACGGTCTCTACCGATTTCGACATTGCCGATAAATTGTATTTTGAGCCGGTCTTTTGGGAACATCTCGAAGAAATTCTCGAGCTGGAAAAACCGGAAGGAATCATCGTCCAACTTGGCGGACAAACGGCTCTAAAACTGGCACAAACCCTGCACGAAAAAGGATACCGGATTTTGGGAACGGATTTTGCATCAATGGACATGGCAGAAGACCGGGGTGCGTTTTCAGATTTGCTGAAATCACTTGAAATTCCTTACCCCAATTATGGCGTTGCTATGGATACTGATGAAGCGCTCCGTGTAGCGCATGAAGTCGGTTATCCTGTTTTGGTAAGGCCGTCCTACGTATTGGGTGGTCAAAACATGCGCATTGTTATCAATGATGATGAGTTGGAGCGCCATGTTTTGCATCTATATAAGAACATGCCCGACAATCGGGTGCTGATAGATCATTTTCTGGAGCGCGCCAAGGAAGCAGAAATTGACGCCATTTGTGACGGCGAATCGGTACACATTATGGGCATTATGGAACATATTGAGCCGGCAGGTATTCACTCCGGCGACAGTTCCGCCGTATTGCCTACCTACAGTCTTTCTGTAGAAGCCATCAATACGATGGTGGATTACACCAAAAAACTTGCTGTCGCGCTCAATATCCGTGGCCTGATCAATGTGCAGTTTGCCATCAAACCAGCCAGATCAGGAGAAGAAGAACAGGTTTACGTGATTGAAGCCAATCCAAGGGCATCCCGTACCACGCCTTTTATTGCCAAAGCTTACAAGGTTCCATATTTGCAAATCGCGACCAAAATTATGCTGGGAACGCATAAACTCAGCGATTTTGACATAAGGCCTCAACCGAGCGGCTATGCCATTAAAGTGCCCGTATTTTCTTTTGATAAATTTCCGGATGTAGATAAAAATCTGGGGCCGGAAATGAAATCTACCGGCGAGGCCATCCAATTTATCCGCGACCTTTCAGATCCGTTTTTCCGGGAATTGGACCGAAATCGCTACATGTATCTGACCCGTTAAGCCTCTCCGGGAGCCGGGGCTTCTATCCAAAAATTATTCACCCCTTCTCCCTGCGTAATGGCAACCAGCTCCTGGTTGAGCAAATCGAGCAGGGCCAGAAAAGTAATGATGGCGTGAATGCGGTCCCTGCATTCGCCAAAAAGCTGTTTGAATCCAGCTTTCGATCCACCATGGACTTTAGACAAAATAAGTTGCTGCTGGTCTTCAATACTGTAGTTAAACTGAGCGATGCGGTGAACCGTTGTCGGATTGCTTTCGTCGAAACGCCGGATAACGCGCTCAAAAGTACGCAACAGTTTAAAAAGGCTAAGCGACTCCAATTCTGAGTCTACCAGTGCTTTTGTAGCTATTCGCCGAAGCTCGTCTGAAGCATTGCCTCTTTGGTTTTGGCGGCTTCTTTGCTCCTCCAGTTCCCGCATTTCCTCCAGAATGCTTTTGTAGCGTTTGTACTCAAGCAGGCGGTCTACCAACTCCTGGCGCGGGTCTATTTCATTGCCTTCTTCGTCAATCTGTTTGCGTGGGATCAGCATTTTTGCCTTGATGCGGCAAAGCGTTGCAGCCACCAGAATAAACTCACTGGCCAAATCAATATTCATCCGTTCCATCTGGTGGATGAAATCGAGAAAATCATTGGTGATTTTGGAAATAGGAATATCGTGAATGTCTAATTCATCCCGCTCAATAAAAAAAAGCAAAAGGTCGAAAGGCCCTTCAAATTGAGGTATTTTTATGGTGTAGGCGGCATTCATATCCTGATTTCGAGTCGCATTTCTCTATTTGGAATGTTTTTCGACATTAACTTTAAACCATTCTTCGACGGAATCAACCAAAAGTTCATGCGTCACTTTTTTATCTAATTTTTCCTGCGCATTCCGGATAGAGCGGGAAATGAGACTGTGTTCCAGGGACTCATTTTCAGCAAGGCCCATTTTTTGAACAAGCGCAATGAGGTTATCTCCCCCAAAAAGCTTTAACAACGGTTCCTCGAGTGACACAAATGCCGTCAATGCTGCCGGCTTCCAGTGTTGCATGACTTTTGTTTCCCGGCTGGCCAGGGGATGGTGCTCGAGTAAAAAGACAGACCGGTCTTTAACTTCCAGTGCCTGCACATATGGGGCTGTTTCAATGCTAAACGACGCGCCTTCCGATTCAAAGAATGTTCGCCAGTCCTGGATGCTTTCTTCAAACCACGCAATCAAAAGTGGGTTTTGAGCTTTCAAAATCAACTCTAACCCAGCTTTTTTCTTTGCAGCATTGCTTAGCCAAACCACATCCCGTATTGGGGGCGCTGACGCCTTCTTTTTAAATAAATTGAACATACGCAGATGCTTTTTTACCCGAGTGCACCAAATAAACAGGGCTTATTCTCCTTACTGGCGGGGGAGGCGGTTTTTCTCATCCGGAAAAACGACACTTGGCTTGAACTGCTTTGCCTCTTCCACTTCCATAAACGCGTAGCTCATGATGATGACAATATCGCCTACCTGTACCCAGCGGGCAGAAGCGCCATTGAGGCAAACCATTCCGGAACCGCGTTCACCGGGAATGATATACGTTTCGAACCGCGCGCCGTTGTTGTTGTTGGCAACCAGTACGCACTCGCCCTCAATGAGGTTAGCTGCGTCCAGCAGGTCCTGGTCTATGGTAATGCTTCCGACGTAGTTGAGATCGGCTTGTGTAATGGTAGCCCGGTGTATTTTGGACTTAATTCTCTTAATAAGCATAAGAAGATGTTGTTATTATCCGTCCTACAGCTCAGCCAGCAGGTCGGTTGGTTGATGATTAAATTCGTTGTATTTCTGCCCCCAGGGCTCTGAGTCGCGTATCAATATGCTGATAGCCGCGATCAATCTGATGTATGTTGTGAATAACGCTTTTCCCTTTGGCTGATAGGGCTGCAATCAGCAATGCAACTCCGGCCCGGATATCGGGCGAACTCATCTCGATGCCACGCAGCTGATGCCTGCGGTCAAGGCCAATCACCGTAGCACGGTGCGGGTCGCAAAGAATGATCTGAGCGCCCATATCAATCAGCTTATCGACAAAAAACAGGCGGCTTTCAAACATTTTCTGATGCACCAGTACACTTCCTTTCGCTTGTGTGGCCACCACCAGAATGATGCTCATCAGGTCGGGCGTAAAGCCCGGCCAGGGTGCATCGTAAATCGTCAGGATAGAGCCGTCAATGAAATTCTGAATTTCATAATGTTCCTGTGCCGGAATAAAAATATCGTCCCCTCGATATTCCATCACAATGCCAAGTCGCTCAAAAACACGGGGAATGATGCCCAGTTCCGGAATCTGAACGTCTTTTATGGTAATTTCCGATTTCGTCATGGCTGCCAGCCCGATAAAACTGCCCACTTCGATCATATCGGGAAGCAGCCGGTGGTTCGTGCCTTTCAGACTTGTTACCCCCTGAATGGTGAGCAAATTGGAACCAATACCTTCAATACGGGCTCCCATGCGGTTCAGCATTTTGCAGAGCTGCTGCACATAAGGTTCGCAGGCAGCATTGTATATGGTTGTTACCCCTTCCGCGAGGGTTGCTGCCATCACGACATTGGCTGTGCCGGTAACAGAGATCTCCTCCATGAGAATATGAGCGCCTTTGAGTCCGTCAGAATCTATGGTAAAGGCGTTTCTTTCCGGATCGTAAAGGAATCGGGCGCCGAGCTGCTCCAACCCGAGAAAATGGGTGTCGAGGCGCCTGCGGCCGATTTTATCGCCACCGGGTTTGGGGAGAAATGCTTTTCCAAATCGGGCAATCAAGGGCCCGATGATCATAACAGAGCCCCGTATTTTGGCAGCGTGCCTCCGGAATTCTTCCGATTCGATATGGTCAAGATCAACCCCTGCAGCACAAAATGTATAGACATCTTCTTTTATCCGATCAACCCGAACACCAAGCCCTTTCAGCAACTCTATCAATAGTTGAACATCCAAAATATCCGGAATATTGGAAATGGTAACTTCTTCTGAAGTCAGCAAGATGGCAGAAATAACTTGCAGGGCTTCATTTTTAGCCCCCTGGGCGATGATCTCGCCTTCCAGTTGCTTTCCACCAATGACTTCGAAGGCATCGGCTGTTGTTGTCCGGGAAGAAGGAGCATTAAAAAGCTGCATCAGGAAACAGGAATAGAGTATGATGAATGGATATGGCAGACTATTTGCGAAGAGCACCCTTTTTTGGCTGCTCTTCGCTATAGAAATTGAAGGGTTTATTTTTTCTTGCGCAACATTTTATTGTTACGCGATTGCTGGCTTGGATATTGCTGATAAGGGCGATTGCCTCCGCTATTGGATGGGCGGCGGTTGTTGTTGCCACTTCGCCCTTGCTCAGGTTGGCTTCTTCTGCGGTTAGAGTTGGCGAGGCCGTCAATGGAGGCATCATCGTGGAGCACAAGTTGCTCGCCGGAAAGCGACAACAAATCCGTTTTGATGACTTCATCACTCACATAGTGTTCTTTATTCCAGGTTCTGTAAGCCAATTTCATGTAAGAGCCAATAACACTGACGAGGCCTTCTCTCTTGGCGCTCTTTTCCATTGCCAGTGCTTTCTCAATAAGGTGTTGCACATGGTTGCCATAGTGCCTGAATCGTGCCTCTGATCGCGGATAAGGAACCCTTTCCGGTTTTTTCCTGGCATCTTCCAGTCGGGGCACAATGCCACTCGGAGGCATAACGTCAATATCGTAATTGGCTATGTGGAACAAGTGCTTCCAAAGACGTTCGCGATAATCGTCTGCGTTCCTGTTTTGAGGATGCATCTGCATCATCAGGTTAATGATTTTTTCAACGTAAGCCTGGCGGTGTTTCGAATCCTCGATGGTTTTGGCATGACGGATCAGATTCTGTATATTTCTGCCGTATTCAGGTATGATGAGTTCCTCCCGCTGGGAGTTGTATTCCATTTCAAAATTATCCATAACAATAAAAATATCTGATGTTTAGACAAAGACAGCTTTTACATTTGTTTCCTATGTGCTCGCCCCTGTTTCATTAAGAAAAACAGAACAGGCGCATAAGATGCCATGTCGCATACCGGAGAATTAGTTTATTCTACGGTAACAGACTTTGCAAGGTTGCGCGGCTGATCCACATTACATCCGCGCAAAACCGCGATGTGATAGGACAACAACTGCAGGGGAATGACTGAAAGCAGCGGCGTCAGGGGTTCTTCAGTATCCGGGATTTCGATGGTATGATCTGCAATTTTGCTGATCACCGTATCACCTTCCGTAACGATGGCAATTACAAAACCTTTCCTTGCTTTCACTTCCTGAATGTTGCTTACGATCTTTTCGTAGGCGCTTTTGTTGGTCGCAATCACAATAACCGGCATTTCTTCATCAATCAATGCAATGGGGCCGTGCTTCATTTCAGCCGCAGGGTAACCCTCTGCATGGATGTAAGAAATTTCTTTCAATTTTAATGCGCCTTCCAAGGCTACAGGAAAGTTGTATCCACGGCCCAGATAGAGGGCGTTGGTCCGGTCTTTGATTTCGCCCGCAATATACTCAATCAAAGGGTTGCTTTCCAAAACTTTGTTCACTTTTGCAGGAATATTGCCCAGTTCATTCAACAGCCTGCGGAAATAAGCATCGCTGATGGTTCCACGCTTTTGCGCAAGACTCAGCGCAATCATCGTCAGCAAAGTCACCTGTCCCGTAAAAGCTTTGGTAGAGGCAACCCCGATTTCAGGGCCGGCATGGATATAAGAGCCTGCGTCTGTAATGCGGGCAATAGAAGACCCTACAACATTGACGATTCCGTAAATCATGGCGCCCTTCTCCTTAGCCAATTCCAGCGCGGCCAGGGTATCTGCCGTTTCTCCGGATTGTGAAATCGCAATGACAACGTCTTCGTCCGTGATGATGGGATTGCGGTAGCGCAATTCAGAAGCATATTCCACTTCTACCGGAATGCGTGCAAGGTCTTCAATCAGGTACTCTCCAATAAGCCCTGAATGCCAGGATGTGCCGCAAGCGGCTATAATGAACCGCTGTGCTTTAGCGATGCGCGAAGTAAACTCGTCTATACCACCCAGTTTTACCCATCCTTCTTCCGCATTCATGCGGCCCCGCATGGAATCTGCAATCGTCTTGGGTTGTTCGTAAATCTCTTTGAGCATGAAGTAATCAAATCCACTTTTTTCCATCATCTCGATCTGCATATCCAGTTCCTGAATGAACGGGGTCTGCACTTTATTTTCAATGGACTTGATTTCAAGGCGACCATCTGCAGTAGCCATTACGATTTCCTCATCATTGAGGTAAATAACCCGCTTGGTATATTCAATGATCGGGGTAGCATCTGAAGCCATAAAATACTCCTCTTCTCCAATGCCTATCACCAAAGGGCTGCCTTTTCGGGCCGCCACTAACTTTCCAGGTTCATCAAAATCAATGACGACAATTGCATAAGCGCCTACAACTCTGGTTAGTGCAAGCCTTACCGCTTCTTCGATGGACAATTTTTCACGCCGCTTGATTTCTTCAATCAGGTGGGTAAGTACCTCTGTATCTGTTTCACTTTCAAATACATGGCCATCCTGCTCCAATGCTGCTTTCAGGGTGGCATAGTTTTCGATAATACCATTGTGAACCAGGGCCAGTTTTTTATCCCCCGACTGGTGGGGGTGTGCATTGATATCATCTGGTGCGCCATGCGTTGCCCATCTGGTATGGGCGATACCCATAGTTCCGCCGTGAGGCCTTTCCGATGCAAAATTTGCCAGTTCGCTCACTTTGCCTTTCTTTTTCAGGATATTGATATTCCCGTTAAGCAAAGCAATTCCGGAACTGTCATATCCTCTGTACTCCAGGCGTTGCAGGCCTTTAATGAGAATTGGGTAGGCTTCTTTTTTCCCAACGTAGGCTACTATTCCGCACATGCGCTTCTCGTTTTGAGTTGAAAAGTCTATTGATTATTGAACATTCGTAAAGGCTACTTTAAGTCTCATAGGGTACAGGGGGTGCTTAGGCCCCAAAAGCGTTACAAATGCCGCTTCTTCTGGTTTCGGGAATGCTGTAATGATAAGCTTATTAGAAACCAGCCCGTCAATCATATCCTGAAAATGAGCAGAGATGTTCATTTTATAAACACCCGGACGCCCAACAGTCCCCTTTTCAAATACCCCTCCAAATACGTTAAAACGACGGTTGCCTGCGAGTGCAATATCGCTGACAACCTGAAGGGTATCTCCGCTTCTTGGATACAACAAAGAAAGGAACTCTAACGATGGGTAGTCGGTGTTATTGCCCAGCCCGTCGACATAGATCTCTAATTCAGCCTTATTGACAATCAAGCCTTTAAGCGCGTCAATATTGGGAATTTCAATAACCCCGTTCAACCCTTTCATCCCCTGAACGAAAACCAGGCTATCCCCCAATGGCCGATTGTTGATAAACGAGGCAACAGGGTAGCCGCTGTGATCATTTTCATAATGAGCTACCCGGGCTGCCAGCGCGTTAAAGGGCATTTGATACTCATATTCTTTGCCGTCGCGGTTGTAATAAATGTAAATACCGCCGACTGAAGATTTTAAATCAAAGCTCAGAAGGCCCCCATTTTGTGTACTGGGCTTCAGGTTTATGCCTTTGAAAAAATCGAGAAAAGCACTGTCGCTTTTATAGGTATTTGTGTCTCTGAATAAAAACGCGCTGCCCCACATCTGGTTGAGGGGAATGCGCAATTGCATGGGCACTTTTACCGTATCCGGCGAAGTGCCGGTAAATTTCACAATTTCTATGCTATCCGTACTGGGAATAAAGAATTTGCTCCCGATTGAAACCGGGCTCGTTTGAAAAGTCTGATTGGAGTAATAATCCGCGGTGTCATTCATGGATTCGGTCAATTCCAATACATCTATCCCATAAACTTCATTGCTTTTTCCATAATACCCGGCGGTGTCATAAGGCAATACCAGCACAATGGAATCCAGCAAATCAGAATCTTTGAATAACGGCGGAATAACGGCCAAAGAAGAGGCGCGCGGCAAACGTGCCTGTACGTAAAGCGTAGAATAAGAACGCCCGAATACCGGACTGGTAAAATCTCCAAACAGGTACGTGTTTAATTGTCCGGAAAAAAGCTCTGTATAAGTCCGGACAGAGTCTCCTTCTACGGTATAAGAAACCAACGAGAGCGTGTCGGTAAACCCGGCGCTGATTTGGTCTTCTTCCAACAGATCTGCTCCCAGATTGGTAGGATCTGTGCAGGAAAAAAGGACAGCAGCCAGCAGCAGCAGGTATCCTGTGATTAATTTATTCATGCTATCTTAGAGATTTAAGATTAATAAAATAGGTTTGCCTCTCAACATTGGTTTATGTTGAAAGGCCGAATTAACCCTTACAGGTGTGAGTCGTGCCGGATGGCCATTTTACTTAGACTCTTCCTCTGGTAAAAGCGTGTTGTAAAACTCAAGGTAAGCGCTCAGGTAATCTTCCTCCTGAAAATTCAGCATAGGCTTATCTGTTGGATACTTTTCGGCATCTACAGATGCGCTACCTATAATCACTGCATCAGAATAGGCAATTGCTCCTTTGTGCAAGGAAACTCCGGATCCATCCTGGTAGCTGGCCAAATCATTAGGCGTCAGGTTATTAATAGACGCTTTAGACAAAAATTTGTCCGAATACATGTTTTCGAAGGGGCTGTCATAAATGGAGTAAACCACCTTTGAATTTTGAAACAAAGGCTCCGTTTTGTAGGCGGTTCGAAGATATAGCGGAATCAGGCTCGTCATCCATCCATGACAATGAATGATATCAGGCGCCCAGCCAAATTTTTTGACCGTTTCGATGACCCCTTTACAAAAGAAAACCATCCTGTCGGGATTGTCTTCAAAGGGGGTGCCATCTTCGTTTTCAAAAGTAGACTTACGTCGAAAAAAGTCATCATTGTCTAAGAAATAGACCTGCATCCGGGCTTCCTGAAGGGAAGCAACCTTAATAATAAGTGGAAAATCATCGTCATCTACAATGATATTCATACCCGAAAGCCTTACGACTTCATGAAGACGATGGCGGCGCTCATTGATAACCCCAAAACGAGGCATCAATACACGAATTTCCATACCTTTCTCCTGAATATACTGCGGCAATTTACGGGAAATTTCTGCGATTGCGGAAGGATCGGTGTAAGGTTCCATCTCCTGGGTCACGATCAGCACTCTCTTTTTGCTCATACAGCGACAGTGGTTTATACAGTTGATTCACATAACAGCTCCGGGCACTCAACAAACCCGGCTAACAACCGGACAGTTCATGAAAATGCTCCAAAAGGCTGAACATGTAACTACTATGGTCAATGAACGGGACGCAAAATTAACAAAATAAGCGGCACATTCCGGTATTTTTCAAAGACTTTCAATCAAAAAGCATTTCAAAGAACTTATTACTCCCCTCATTTATCACTTCCAAAACACATTTATTAAGGAAACGTCTATATTTGAGCCGCCTTTACGCCAGCCTGGAAAGTCTTTATTTTTATTGTGAGCTGAGATGGGCGCAGAAATCAAAGCATCAGAAAAACCATGTACACCTTTCGAAAAGCTGCAGACCTTCGCGCTCATTTACAAAACATTCGGACAAAGGGCGTCAACGCTATCGGATTTATTCCGACCATGGGCGCGCTGCATGAAGGCCACCTGGCACTTGTCAGGGCAGCTCAGCGCCTGGAATGCTATACCGTGTGCAGCATCTTTGTCAACCCAACCCAATTCAATGATCCGTCCGATCTGGAAAAATATCCAAGAACTCCTGAAAGAGACGCCGAACTTTTGATGAAGGTTGGATGCAACGTACTTTTCATACCTGACGTTAACGAAATTTATCCTGCCGGCCCAGAAGAAGCATTCTCTCTTGACTTTGAAGGGCTTGATCTGGTTATGGAAGGCTACTTCCGACCAGGGCACTTCAAAGGCGTAGCGCAGGTAGTGAAAAGATTATTGGAACTGGTTGAACCAGGCATGCTGTTCATGGGTCAAAAAGACTACCAGCAATCAGCCATCGTGCGGCATTTGATCCGTGTCACTGAACTTCCCGTTCAGTTGGTAGTCGTGCCCACCATCCGGGAATCAGACGGTTTGGCCATGAGTTCCCGCAATGTTCGCCTTTCTCCTGAAGGCCGGCTCAAAGGCCCGGCCATTCACCAAATTCTGATAGCGGCCAAAAACAAGGCCTTGTCGGGTGTTCCGCTGCGGGAAATCAGCCTCGAAGCCATGAAGATGCTTAGTTCTGAGGGGTTCCGGCCAGAGTATTTTGAAATTGTAGATGGTCAAACCCTACAAGCCATTCGTTCTCTGGAAGAAACAACGGAAGTGGTCGCTTGTGTTGCTGCCTGGCTGGAAGACGTTCGTCTTATTGACAATATGGTTTTTAAGCCTTAGAAAAGGCATTTACAAATCTATGTCCAGAAAGACCGCGCAATGATCCGAATGGACAACACTCATTTTGTGGTCAGAAGCCCGGAGGCAGTTGCGTAAATTATCAGTAACCGATTGATAATCAATTCTCCATCCTTTATTATTTGCCCGTGCATTTGCACGAAAACTCCACCAACTGTATTCTATTTTTTCAGGATTGAGATACCGGAATGCATCGGTAAAGCCATTGCTGAACCACTTGCTCATCCAGGCGCGCTCTTCGGGCAAAAATCCGGAAGACTTTTTATTGCCGACGGGATCGTGAATGTCTTTTTCGGTATGCGCAATATTGTAATCGCCTACAATGATAAGCCTCGGGCGTTCTTTTTTCAAGGCTTCAATCCAATTGTAAAAATCATCCAGGAAAACCATTTTGAATGCCTGCCGTTCTTCGCCGCTGGAACCAGATGGAAAATAACAGTTGAGCAGGGTCCAATCACCAAAATCCAGTCGAATGATGCGGCCTTCGCGATCGTATGCTTCAATACCACAGCCTTTGATGACCTGATCGGGAGCAATGCGGGAAAGCACCGCAACACCGCTATAGCCTTTTTTTTCCGCATCAAACCAATAGTGGTGGTACCCCATTGCTTCAAATTCAGCAGGATCAAATTGTCCAACCTGGGCTTTGGTTTCCTGCAGACAGATGATGTCGAAATCGTTGCTGCGCACCCATTCGGTAAACCCTTTGGAAAGTGCGGAGCGGATGCCATTTAGGTTGTAGCTGATAATTTTCATTGCCGGGCGGTTTGTTTGCTTGTTGATCAAAAGATGATGCAATAATCGCTTTTTTCAAGATAAACAGGGGCTAATATCATTGCTTTTAGTACAATGCTGTTCCATTAAACACAATCCCCTTCCCTAAAAGCCATAATCCGAATCCCAACAATGCGCATCCTGAAATACGCCTTAACCATACCATATGACCGGGACTCAGGAAACGCCGAATGCTTTTGGCAAACAGAACTTTGGCGCTGTCTGTGCAGACAATCGTCATCATAATCCCGAAACAAAGTAACCACAATCCGGAAGGCGAAAGTTGTTTTTGGACAGCTGTGGCGCCAATTGCACCCAACCAGAAAAAAACAGTAAACGGATTGATGGTATTGAGTAAAAATCCCCGGAGAAGTAACTGCGACATCGTTTTTTGAGCAGAAGCTGAACCTGCTGCCATTGATGGGGTCCTCGAAAGCAGCATTCCTATGCCTGCACTGCCAAGGGTAAATCCGCCCAGCAGGGTGATCCAAAAACGGAACCCGGGGTCAGAACTCAGTCCGTAAAAAAAAGAAAACCCGAGACATAGGGCAGCAATAAAAAGGGCATCACTGATCCATATTCCAAACGCCACGCTAAAGCCTCCATAAGCCCCCTGCTCCAATCCGGCCTGCAACAAAGCAAAAAGCAAAGGTCCTGCCAGGATGCTGAGCATCAGACCGATCTTTATGCCTTCGAGCAGTGGTATCATTGAACGGAAGCCTTTATTGTTCTTGAAACAGGTGCCCATTCCGGGGCCGTACCGGGAATTTGTCGCTTCAGGCGATCCAAAAATCGATGATAATGTACCTCGATGCTATGCCGTTTTGCCGGCAAAAATGCCCTGGCAATCTCATCTGCATCTTTTTCTGCCAGCAATTTCAGGTTAGCCGGTAGTTTCCAGCGACCTGCCACGTAATTGGCTGCCAGCTTCGACTGATAGTCGCTAAGCGGCCAAATAGCCCCCTGGGGCTGAAATAAGCCAATAAACACCAGAGTAGGGTGCTCCGCGTGGAACATACGCAGGTATAGTGGTACCCGATCCGCTTCTTCGTAATTGATAAAATCTTTTGCAAAAAAGGGCAAAGCAATTTTGTAGCCGGTGGCAGCGATGATCACGTCGTACGATTCGGTGATGCCATCAGAAAAAGACACATTGTTGCCTTCGATGCGGTTAATTCCACGGCGTGGATGCACTTTGCCGTGCCCGATTTTGTAAAGCAGCTCTGAATTGACTGTTGGATGGGCTTTGGTTACCGGAAACCGGGGAGACAAAAGGCCATAACGCTCGTACGGACCAATTTGAAGATACAATCCAATCCGACGCAACCGTTGCGCCAAAAATTCAGGCAACCAAAGCAATTGCAGGTTGAAAATGTCGGTGGGTTGTCCAAGAAAAAATTTAGGGACGATGTACTGCGCACTGCGCATGCTGATGGCGGTGAAACGGGCGACACGACTTATTTCCACGGCACAATCACAGGCAGAATTGCCGCCGCCAATAACCAGAACGCGTTTGTCGCGAAAAGGCTTATTGGTTTTATAGGCGTGGGCATGCAGATACTCGCCTTCAAAGACACCGGGAAGCTCGGGGTGGCGGGGAACGTTGTGATGACCGTTGGCAATGAATAAATAGTCGAATTCCGTTTCTTCACCACTTTCCAGAAAAACTTTCCAGCGCTCATTGCCCTCTTTTTGTACCAATCGGACCCGTGTATTGAAACGGATATAAGCATGCAGTCCAAAATGCTCGGCGTAAGCTTCAAAATAGTGAAGCAATTGCTCATGTGACGGATAGGCAGGATAGTTTTCCGGCATTGGAAAGTCCATGTACTCGGATAATGACTTCGAGCTGATGATGTGTGTCGTTTCACAAATGCTGGAATGTCCTTCTTTTTCTGAATACAGCCAATTACCTCCAAGGCGTTCGTTCTGTTCATAACAGACCAAGTCAGTTATGCCAGCCTGAATCAGGTTTTTAATGGCTGTGATTCCTGAACAACCTGCGCCTATGACGCAAACGCGGGGACTTTGTCTGGTTATACTCATCTCTTATTCCGGGTATATCAAAAATGCCATTTTGATTGCAATGGCCTCAAAGCGTCTATGTCCTTTTGAATTGGAGCATTAAGCCTCCAACCGAACGCCTACTGCACGGCTATGCCCTGTGAGGTCTTCTGCCTCCGCCATGCACATCACAGCAGGCCCTAAGCGTTCGAGGCCCTCGCGGGTAATTTCCTGAAAGGTGATTTTTTTTACAAAAGAATCAAGCGATACGCCACTATAAGTGCGTGCAAAACCATTGGTCGGCAGGGTATGATTGGTGCCCGAAGCGTAATCCCCTGCTGATTCAGGGGTAAAATGCCCCAGAAAAACGGAACCTGCATTGACAATACCTGCCGAAAAAGCGTTGGCATCTTCAACTGACAGAATCAGGTGTTCCGGCGCATAATCATTGATAAAATCAGTAGCATCCGAACGGGTTTGCAAAACAACAGCCAAACTATTTGCCATAGCGGCCTGTGCAATGTCGCGGCGTGGCAGAGACTCCAGTTGCCGCTCCATAGAGGCCATCACCTGTTGCACCATTTTTTCTTCAAATGCAAGCAGGACAACCTGACTATCGGCGCCATGTTCAGCCTGTGACAAAAGATCAGCAGCCACAAAATCGGGGTTTGCACTATGATCTGCACAAACCAACACTTCAGAAGGGCCGGCGGGCATATCGATGCTGATGCCTCCGCGTTGAACCAATTGCTTTGCGCAAGTAACATATTGATTTCCAGGGCCAAATATTTTGTAAACAGCCGGAATGCTTTCTGTGCCGTAAGCCATCGCTCCAATGGCCTGAACCCCGCCGACTTTGTATACTTTTTGAATACCTGCATGTTGGGCCGCAAATAAAATGGCCGGGTGGACAGTGCCGTCGGCGAGGGGCGGGGAGCACAAAACAACTTCCCGGCAACCTGCCAGTGCCGCCGGAACCCCCAACATTAAAACCGTTGAAAAAAGTGGCGCCGTTCCGCCAGGAATGTACAAACCGACCTTTTCTATGGCAACGCTTTTTCGCCAGCAGCGTACCCCGGGCATCGTCTCAATGACTTCTACCGTTTCCTTCTGACGACTGTGAAATACCTCAATGTTCTCTTTTGCCAGGCGAATAGCGGCTTTCAGGTCTTCTTCCAGTACCTTTTCTGCTTCAAAAAATTCCTGTTCACTAACTTCAAGCATCGCAATCTCTGCCCGGTCAAACTGCTGCGTATAACGTTTTAAGGCTTCATCGCCTTCTGTTTTTACAGCATCTAAAATGTTGTTTACCACCGTTTCCAAAGCAGACATATCCATCACTGGCCGAAGCATCAATTCTGGCCAGTCTTTTTTTTCAGGTTGCAGATAAAGCTTCATAGGATCATTTTTTCAATTGGAGCGATCAGAATGCCTTGCGCGCCGCTTGCTTTTAATTCGTCGATGATGTCCCAAAACCGCGCTTCCGGAATCACGGTGTGAATGGAACACCAGCCTTCCATGGCCAAAGGCATGATCGTAGGGCTTTTCATGCCGGGCAAAATTTCCGTAATCCTATCCACACAAGCCAAAGGAGCATTCATCAGCAAATACCGGTGTTGACGCGCCTCAAGAACGGACTGTATCCGGAATAGCAACTTATTGAGGATGCCATTTACGGCCGGATCGAGACTTCTGTTGGCGTAGAGATAAGCTTCCGAATACAGGACAACTTCTTTTTCTTCCAGTCCATTTTGAAAAAGCGTGCTCCCTGAACTTACGAGGTCACAAATGGCGTCGGCCAGACCAATATTCGGGGCGATTTCTACCGAGCCGGAAATTTCATGTATTTCTGCATCAACACCTTCTCTTGAAAGGAAGGACTGTAGTGAATTCGGATATGAAGTGGCAATGCGCTTTCCCTGCAACCACTGAACACCAGGGTAGTTTGTATTTTTAGGTACAGCTACCGACAAGCGGCACTTTGCGAACCCCAGTGACAGAACCGCCTGGATATCTTTCTGTTTTTCGATGTGCGTGTTTTCACCAAGTATGCCCGCATGAGCTACCCCATCTTCTATGTATTGTGGAATATCGGAATTGCGCAGGTAAAGCAAATCCAAAGGAAAATTACGCGCCTGGGCCCGCAATTGGTCTTTGCCGTCATCCACTTTGATGCCGCATTCCCGCAGCAACCGAAGGGAATCCTCCTGCAAACGACCTGATTTTTGTATGGCAATTTTCAGCCTCGGTTCCATGATAAATGGTTTGTGGTGCGAAGATACCGACTGATCATCGCATTCCTTTTAAAAGAACAGGCCGTTCAACTTTTATGTTTTTTCGAACAAGCCCCGGAATGGGGTAAAACGCAGAATCCCGAGACTTGTTCTGTGTCTGCTTCATAAGAATGGCTCAAACCATTTGTTGACAAATACCCGTTCAGGATCCATTTCCTCGCGAATGGCCAGAAACCGATTCCATTCCGGATACATCTGCTGAAAATTTTCGGCAGTACAGGTATTCATTTTCCCCCAGTGCGGCCTGCCTCCGTACGCCTGAAAAATGGCTTCCATCGCCTCAAAATAAGCCTTGTGTGGCATGCCTTTGTACATGTGTACCGCAATATAAGCGCTGTCGCGCCCACTGGCCGGACTAAGCATCAGGTCATCCGCTTTGGTCCAGCGGCATTCTATCGGGAAGTGGACAGCAAACCGTCGTTTGTTGATGACAGTTTCCATTTCCCGCAACACCGGAATGAAGTTTTCAGCCGGGATATTGTACTCCATCTCAAGGAAAGGGACCAGGCGCGCAGTGGCAAAAACGCGATGGCTCCAGTCGACCCTTTCTCCATCAGAAATCAGTTTACCGCAAAGCTGGCTCACGCCCTTCGCTTGTCCGGGAAAAAGCCGGGCGTAGCGGCTCATTGCTCCAAAAGCGGCATTTTCAATCAAAACATCATTTACCCAGCGCATTGCACCATTGTTTCGGGGAGCTGCGTCCGTCTGATTTACCCGTTTCAGCTGGACCGATTTGGTGTAAGGGAACCAGTAAAATTCAAAATGCCGGTTGCTGGTTTTGTAAAGCTCGAGGTTTTCAAGCGTTTCATCCAAATTACCTTTTTGATGTACGTAGTGCAGGCGGTAGGCTGGTTCCAGGCGCAATTTTAGTTCCGTAATGACACCCAGTAAGCCCATAGATACCAAAGCTGCGCGAAAGCGCTCTGCGTCATGGGTTCTGGAAAATACATGGGTTTTCCCAAGACCATCTAACACAGTCAGCTCTTCTACCTGTGTTGCCAGAATTCCGAATCGGGTACCCGATCCATGCGTTCCGGTAATCAGTGCACCGGCAAGCGACTGCCGGTCTATATCCCCGAGGTTTTCCATGGCAAGTCCTTCCCGAAAAAGAGATTCTCCAAGGTGGAAAAGCTTGGTTCCTCCTTTGGCCGCAGCCCGGTTTGATGCTGCTGAAACTTCCGTTAACCCCTGAAAATGATCCAGTGAAAGAAGCCAGTTCTCCGTTTCAATCAACGGCGAGAAACTATGCCCGCTCCCAGCCAGCCTGATTTTTTTTCTTTCCTGTACAGCGCGTTGAATTAAGCTTGAAATTTCGTCTGAATGCTTTGGGAAAAAATGGTTTTCGGGCTGAAACCGGACATTACCAGCCCAGTTGCGAATGGTTTTACTCATATCATCGAAATTCAATGGTCCAACAGAATACTTTGTCTGCAAAATACATCTCGTATCAAATACTTTAATTCGATTTTGAAATACCTTTGCGAAAAATCATTCGATCCCGGTTTTTGTGATTCAAAATCGCCGGTTTTGTAAAGGTGAAGCACCGATAATCAGACCTTTCGATCGAAGCATTCAATTAGTTGCCATGACAAAAGAAAAACTTTTTACGCCCTATCAAACCTTCCTCATTGCCATATTAGCCATTCTCCAATTTGCTATTATTCTTGATTTTATGGTGCTGTCGCCACTGGGCGCACAGTTAATGCCCCGTTTAAACATCAATCCATCCCAATTTGGTCTGGTGGTATCAGCTTATGCATTCAGTGCAGGAGCTTCAGGCTTACTGGCAGCAGGTTTTGCAGATCGCTTCGATCGCAAAAAACTTTTGATGTTCTTTTTTGCGGGCTTCATCGCCGGTACTTTTTTGTGTGGCCTGGCTTCCAGCTACCCCTTACTTTTAGCTGCGCGGGTGGTGACAGGTATATTTGGCGGGGTAATTGGCTCCATTTCTTTTGCCATTATTACAGATATTTTTCCCCTTCAAACACGGGGACGCGTCATGGGCTTTGTTCAAATGGCCTTTGCTGTGAGTCAGGTGTTGGGGCTTCCCATCGGTTTGTATCTGTCCAATATTTGGGATTGGCACGCCCCATTTCTTATGATTGCCATTTTGAGCATCCCGATTTTCGGGTTGATTTATTGGAAAATGAAACCGGTTGACGCGCATTTGTCTATTCAGAAAGAAAACTCTGCTTTTGAACACCTGATTCTAACGGTTTCCAAAAGAAGATACCTGCTTGCTTTTTCCGCGACCACTTTGCTGGCAACAGGTGGTTTCATGCTCATGCCTTTTGGAAGTGCATTTGCCGTCAACAACCTTGGCGTTCAATTGACTGATTTGCCTTTGATCTACCTGATTACGGGCATTTGTTCGATCATAGCCGGGCCATTGATTGGCAAACTAACGGACCAAATCGGAACGATTCGCGTATTTGCAGGAGGTTCTGCTTTGGCGGTTATCCTGGTATTGATTTATACCAATCTCGGCGTTACCCCCTTGTGGTTGCTGATTGCCTTAAATTCCATACTTTTTGTGGCGATTACAGCGCGTATGATATCGTCTTCTGCGCTGGTAACAGCCGTGCCCGCGCCGGCCGACAGAGGGGCATTTATGGGTGTCAATGCTTCGGTATCACAGATTTCAGGAGGAATTGCTTCGGCAATTGCCGGATTGATTGTATACCAGTCTGCTGGTGGTCGCTTAGAGCATTACCCCATATTGGGTTTGGTCGTCGCCACAACGATGTTCATTTGCGTGTGGTTGATGTACAATATCTATAAGGAAGTTCGCTCAACCCAACAGCCAGCGCCGGAGGTAGAGGTGGCCTTGAGCCAGCCTTAGAGAAGGCTTATGTTCCTGTTGCTACTGATTAATGACAATGAACAACAGGCGGTGGATTGAGTGGATTGCCGTTGCCCTGATGATAAGCCGGACTTACCAGCGGTATACCGAGGTTAAGCCCCCTGAGGATGAGTAAAACGGCAACAAACACAGTGATATGGGGGATCAGCCGGCTGAATTTCGCCCTTAGACCCTGAGAAATGAATTTTCCGAATACCATCGTCAAAGCCATGAGCGGAATGGTTCCTAATCCAAAAGCAAACATCAACAGACTGCTTTTTAACACAGTTCCTGTTGCTAATGCCGCTCCAATCGCGACGTAAACCAGGCCACAAGGCAAAAACCCGTTCAAAACGCCAATTGAAAAAAAGGCAGGAAGATTTTTTTCTGACCTGAGCAGTTTTCCAAGTTTCCGTTTAATCGCCTGTGTAAACCGGTTTATGGCTCCAAACTGCAAATGGCCAAGCTGTTGAAAAACGAACACAGTCAAAATAAGGCTACCAGCAACGATGGACAACCACTGCTGGAGTTTAAAAACCCAAAAACTTTGTCCTATCAGGCCAAAAAAAAGACCGATAGCGGCATAGGAGAAAGATCTTCCAAAATTGTAAAAAGAAATGGCCAGCGGTTTTTGTACCGGATTCAGATGGTGAACGGGCAAGGACAACGCAAGCGGTCCGCACATGCCAACGCAATGCAGGCTTCCAATCAAGCCGATTGAAAACCCGGAAATGAGTGGCATGAGCATTTCGTTCATCCTTCAATATTTATTTCCTGCTCTTCATAGTACCTTTTTTCCTGGCTTTTCCATTGTATCCTGGCCTTGTACAATCCCGGGGAAAATTTGGATTTATCGATCAGAAACAGGCCATTGGTGTCCGGCAAAAAATCGAAACTCATATCTTTGCTTTCATCTTCATTCCGGATAAACTCAACCCTGCCATCCGAAAATCCGGCAAGCAGAACCCCTGGAATCTGCAAACTTATCCCTGCTGCATTTTGATGGACCAGTGTGTCCTGACTAACTGCGTTGAGATTATTGGCTGCATCAATCAGGGATTGGTATTTCAGTTCCCTCTCGTAGTAATTTTTGTCAATCATCTCATTGGTCTGCCGCGAGGCAACATAAACCATACTGAGCATGGCTACAATGAATGTTGCGATTACCAGCGTTATTTTGTGTCCCCAATTCATAGTTGTATCAATTATCACTATTTAAAAGGCCCTAAAAACTTGGTCTTAACCGTTTGAATGCGTTTTCCATCCCGATAAACACCTATTTTAAGGGTGGTACTGCGCTTTTTGATGGATGCAGCTGGTATTTCCAAAAAGAAAGTAAACTCATTGACGGCTTCTTTCTTCAGTTTAATCTGATCGTTTCCAACCAGTTTAATGACACCATCCATTTCTTCCAATTTCAGCGTAATGGGAATTTCTCCATTGGTTTTGTTGATGATTTTTGCATCAAACAGGTTGCTGAGTTTTCCGTCTTCCAACTCCTGATAGAGTTGTCCGTTTACCCTGGAAATAAAGGTATCAACAGATCTCCGGGTAGCGCCGAGAAAGACCATTGCCACCATTAAAATCGCCAAGAGCCCGGTATATGCTTTCATCCGGTTGTTGAAGTGAAATTTTTGCCCTGTGCCGATTTCATTCTCAGAAGCATACCGAATCAGCCCTTTTTCAAAATGAAGCGCCTCCATAACTTCATCGCAGGCATCTATGCAGGCAGTGCACCCCACGCACTCCATCTGAACGCCATCCCTGATATCAATACCAGTCGGACAGACCTGTACGCATTTAAAGCAGTTGATGCAATCGCCATCCGTTCTTTCCACATTCCTTTTGTACTTCCCGCGGGGTTCTCCTCTCTTGTAATCATAGGAGATCTGCATGGTGTCTTTGTCAAACATGACGCTCTGCAAGCGCCCGTAAGGGCAAATGGTGGTGCAGACAATATCCCGGATAAAAGCAAAAACACTGTAAAAAAGAAGGGTGAAAATGATGAGCCCGCTCAACAACCCGATGTGATCGGAAACGGGTTCCCTGATAATTTTGATTACCTCATCAAGTCCCAGAATATAAGCCAGAAAAGTGTGGGCAATGAGAAAGGAAATGAATAAGTAAAAAGCGTGTTTCAGTGATTTCCTGATGATTTTATTGCGATTCCAGGGCCCGGCATTCAGCTTTCTCTGCTGTGCCGGCGAGCCCTCAAAAAGCCATTCAATCGGCCGGAAAACAAACTCCATAAAGACCGTTTGCGGGCAGGCCCAGCCACAAAACAACCTTCCGTAAATGACTGTAAATAAGACAATAAAGATGATGAAGGTGATCATTCCTATGGCAAAAATAAAGAAATCCTGAGGCCAAAAAATCTTGCTAAACAGGATGAATTTGCCTTCTGGAATATTGATCATCATAAAGGGCATGCCATCTACTTTGATAAACGGCATGATGAAAAATATTGCCAGATAGAACCAGGACAAATACTTCCTGTAGCGATACCAGATTCCGGAAGGCTTCAGTGCATAGATCCAGTTCCTTTCTCCCGTTTCAGAGACCGAACTTACCCGGTCTCTGAAAGTTTCCGCATGCAGTAAATCTTCTTCTTTCAAGGTCTGAAATTATTTGTTTACCTGAGTAGTATCCTGAACAGTCTCCTCCGTTTCTTCCACGTACAATTCACCCTGAGGTTCTTTGGCGTTAGGAGGATTAGTCCCCCTGATGGACTTGATAAAACTTGCCGCCTGCGCCATTTGCATGGGCGAGAGTTGATCCTTCCAGGAAATCATCCCTTTGTCGGTTCGGCCATATTTGATCGTTGAGAAAATTGCTTTCAGAGAACCTCCATTGATCCAGTAATCGTCTGTAAGGTTAGGACCGACGCCACCGGGCATACTTCCTCCGCTTTGGTTATGGCAGGGAGAACATTTCTCAATAAAGATTTTTTTGCCCTGCTCAATGTCTGCAGCACCCAGCATCACCACCGTGTTTTCATCTACTTTATTGGCCTGGGAACTCAGACGAGCCGCATCTTCCAGATCAGCCTGAGCCATGGCTATTTCGAATTCTTCTGCCTGCAACGGGGCTGATTCAGCTACGTGGTATCTCCACAAATATACGATGGCAAACAAAATGGTAAATCCAAAAGCTGCTAAAAACCAGGGAGGCGTCACATTGTCCAGTTCTTTAATGCCATCATAGTCGTGTCCGGTATCCAGACTGGCTTCTTCCTCAAGCGGTTTAAACTTGTTTATTCTGTCCCAAAGGCGCCAAAATGTACTTTGCCCTGAAGTTGCGGGCTCCGGTTCAGCCGTTGCCGCCACGGGCGCAGATTTGAAAAAATTGGCAGTTAGTCGTGCAAACAACGCGATCAAAAATATCTCGAGGGCAATCACCATGAGCAGCAGCCAGGTGAATATGTCGAATGAACTGCTTGCAGGAGCTGCCGTGTCTGCAGTTTGAGCAGAGGCTATTTGCGAAAAGAAAACCAGCAGCAACAAGACGCCAATTCCTTTTTTCACTGCTCCCGCTTCCTTACCCCCGCTTTCAAGCTGTCTTTTTGCCGTCAAAAGAAACGTTTGTCCTGTCAGATAAAGTGGCAGCAACAAGACCACCATAATCACTAAAAGAACAGGATTCAGTTCCAATTTGAAGCCGCTATCCGCAGCAGCGGCTTTTTCCGCAACTTGCTGCCCCCAAAGCAGGCAGGGGGTGACGATAGCCAGAAGACTTAACGCATTTTTTTTCAATGTACTGTGCGTCATTTTATTATTGTTTAATGGTCATCTAAAGGAATGTTCTCAATCCTTTCTATTTCATTTTTGTCAATGCTGTAAATCCAGAATGTCACGAGGACAAAAAAGAAGACGAACATGACCAATGAAATGATGGGATATATGCTCACACCCGTGATTTGTTCCAAATAGGTTGAGAATTTCATTTTCAATTATTTTTTCTGGCCTTCCAGTTTGATGTCTTTACCAATTCTCTGCAGGTATGCAATGATGGCAATGATCTCCTTGTCGGGCTGGATGTCAATTTTGTTTTCTTTCAATCCGTTGGCAATACCTTTCGCCTGTTTTTCCAGGTCATCAACAGCAATGCCTTCGTAGCCTTCCGGATAGGGCACCCCTAGTTTCCGCATGGCGTGAATCTTCGAAAGGGTGCTGCCTTTGTCAATATCTTTTTCAAACAGAGATGGATAAGCAGGCATAATGGTCCCCGGCGCCATAGACGTTGGCTCAAGCATGTGGTTGAAGTGCCAGCTGTCACCATACTTACCGCCGATACGTGCAAGGTCCGGTCCGGTGCGCTTGCTTCCCCATTGGAATGGGTGGTCATAAACAAACTCACCGGCTTTAGAGTATTCTCCATACCGTTTGACTTCGTAGCGGAATGGCCGGATCATCTGAGAGTGGCAGTTGTAACATCCTTCACGAATGTAAATATCCCTTCCCTGTAACTCAAGCGGCGTATAGGGTTTGACCGAAGAAATTGTCGGGATATTTTCTTTGACGAGGAAGGTTGGCACCAACTCGATGAGACCGCCAATGCCCACCACCACCAAACTCAGAGAAAGCAACAGAATAGGCTTCCGCTCAATAAAGCTGTGCCAGATCGAATTGGCAGGAGCACGGTATGCTTTCACTAAAGGTGCAGCTTCCGATTCTTCCCGCTCCACAAAAGCGCCCGATTTTGCCGTTTTTATCAGGTTGTAAACCATAATAATTACCCCGGCGAGGTAGATCGTTCCGCCGATAGCCCTGATGATGTAGAAAGGAATAATGGTTTGTACCACGTCAATAAACTGGTACTGCAATTGCCCTTCCGGCGTGAAGGCTTTCATCATAAAGTACGAGCGGAATGCACTCCAGTACATCGGGATAGCATATAAAATAATCCCTAAAGTACCGATCCAGAAATGGGTAGATGCCAACCGGACAGAGTAAAGCTTGGTATTGAATAATTTAGGAATCAACCAGTACATCATGCCAAAGGTCAAAAATCCATTCCAGCCAAGGGCGCCTATGTGAACGTGTGCTACCGTCCAGTCGCTGTAGTGCGAAATGGCGTTAACACTTTTCAATGACATCATCGGTCCTTCAAAAGTGCTCATACCATAAGCCGTTACGGCTACGACAAAGAATTTCAGCACAGGATCCTCCCGCACTTTGTCCCATGCGCCCCGAAGCGTGAAGAGTCCGTTTAACATACCGCCCCAGCTTGGCAGAATCAGCATGATGGAGAACACCGTTCCTAAAGATTGTGCCCAATCCGGAAGCGCGGTATACAACAAGTGGTGTGGTCCCGCCCAGATGTACAGGAAGATCAGGCTCCAAAAGTGGACTATACTCAGGCGGTAAGAATAAATCGGCCGGCCGGCGGCTTTAGGCAGAAAATAATACATCAAGCCCAGATACGGCGTTGTCAGGAAAAATGCCACGGCATTGTGGCCGTACCACCATTGCACCAGCGCATCCTGAACGCCCGCATACATGGAGTAACTTTTCATGAAAGAAACCGGAATCTCAAAAGAGTTGACAATGTGCAACATGGCAACCGTTACCCAGGAAGCAATGAAAAACCAAATTGCTACATACAGGTGTCTTTCCCTCCTCGAGAGGATGGTGCCAAACATGTTGATCCCAAAAACAACCCAAATCAGGGTAATCAGGATGTCAATCGGCCATTCCAGTTCCGCATATTCCTTGCCGGTTGTATACCCCAACAGCAACGTGACTGCAGCGCAAACAATGATAAACTGCCAACCCCAAAAATGGATTTTGCTCAAGGCATTGCTCCACATCGAGGTTTTTAAAAGCCTTGGAAGGGCATAATAAATTGCAGTAAAGATCCCATTGCCTACAAAAGCAAAGATGACTGCATTCGTGTGAACGGGTCGAAGCCTTCCGAAAGCAATGTGCGGAAAGTATTCGCTAAAGTTCAGTGCCGGAAATGCCAGTTGAAAAGCTGCTATTACGCCCAATAGCATTCCCACGGCTCCCCAAAAAATACATGCAATTGCAAATAATTTAGGGATTTTGTTGTCGTAGTAAAATTTCTCCAAACTCATACCGAGTTACTTTTTTGTAATTTTTTGATCAAATAACATCCTTTGTGCGGGGCTTTGGTCATCGTCAAATTGTCCATCTCTGACGCTCCATAAAAAGGCGGCTAAAAAGCCTCCTGAAATGCAGATGCTTACGATTAACAAGATGATGATGACGCTCATAAGTTTGAATTAATTCGGGTTGGGAAATGGTTGTTTTTTATACTCCTTTAAGCCGTAATGACCAGCCGCCCATTCTGTCAGACCATAAGTCAGACCTATTATGGTAATTGAGCTGGAAGGCATTAATATCGCAGCAATTACCGGCGATAAGATGCCCTGAATGGCAAAGTACAAGCCGATAACATTATAGATAACCGAAATGGCAAACGTGAACAGGATGACCTTTTTACCAGTTATGGCAAACTGAATAAACGTATCTAAAAGGGTTAATTTCGTCGCTTCGATAATGCCGTCAGAAGAAGGTGAAAAATTATTCCCGGCATCAACTACTGCAATTCCAAGATCGCTTTGTTTCAGCGCTCCTGCGTCATTCAGGCCGTCGCCAATCATAGCCACATTTTGCCCGTAATTGCGCTGTAACTGGTTGATGTATTCCAGTTTTTGCTGTGGACTTTGATTAAAAAGCACATCGCTGTCTTTGCCCAATAAATCTTCAATATTTTCTAACTCGGCATCATTATCACCCGAGATTAAAGACAGGGTATATTTCTTTTTAAGGGATTGAATCAATTTTGTAACCCCAAATCGATATTTATTGGAAATCGTAAACTCTCCCACAATCTCTCCGTCGACATAAGCAACCACTTTTGTTCCCGGTTTTTCATTATTGTAGGCGCCTCCTACGAACTTCGAGGAGCCCAGTTTTATGTGGTGTTCTGACACCCATCCCTCTATACCCATGCCTTCAACTTCCTTGTAATGAACGACTTCTGAAAGTTCTTTTTCATTCAGAAAATCAGCGGCCAATTTACTGGCAGGGTGTGAAGACTGGTTGAGCAGGGAAGCAATAATCCGCCGATATTCCGGCGTTAATATTTTTCCGGTATAGCGTACATTGGCGCCATTTGCTTGTGTAATTGTTCCGGTTTTATCCAGAACGATGTGATTGATTTTTGACAATTTTTCAATCATTTCGGGCGACCTCAGATAAAACTTATTCAATCCGAATATTCTTAAAATATTGCCATTGGTATAATTTTCAGAAAGCAGCAAAGCACAGGGACAGGCAACAATTAAAACAGTTGTAATGGCATTCCACATAAGAACGGGTTCCCCTTTGCCATACCAATACCATCCGGCACTTAGCCCCAATGCCAGAACCAAATAGGTGAAATACTTTCCAATAATATCGTAAGTGCTTTTTTTAGGCGCCTCTTTTTTGGTGAATACAGGGTTATTCCATAGGTTGGTTAAATAACTTTGAGAAACTTCCTTTACAACGATCAGCTCCAGTAAACCCTCTATTTGCTTGCCTCCCGCGTAAATAATTTCACCGATATTTACCTGTACCGGAAAGCTTTCCCCGCTGACAAAACTGTAATCTATTTTTGCATTTCCTTTGGAAAGAATGGCGTCTACCGGGATGATTTCATTGGAATACACCTGTATGACGTCGTTTTCTTTTACTTTCGAAATTTCAGTCGGCGTAATACTTCCATCTTTGACAACATTGAGCGCGATGGGGAAAAAAGATTTGTAATCGCGGTCAAAAGAAATGGTTTGATAGGTTCTCGCCTGAAGCCATCTCCCAATGAGCATGAAAAATACAATGCCGCTCATGCTGTCTAAATACCCGCTGCCGGTGCCGCTCAGGATTTCATACATGCTTCTGGAAAAAGTAATGGCCAGAGCTAAAGCAACAGGAAAATCAATATTGAGGTATTTGTGTTTTAACCCATTCCAGGCAGAGATAAAAAACTCTGTAGCAGAATAAAACAATACCGGCAAAGACAATAAAACGATGATGGCCTTTAACATAAAAGCAATGCCCGCATCTACCGTGTTGGAAACGGCCAGATAGTCCGCAAAACTCATCATCATGATGTTGCTGAAACAGAAACCGGCAACACCGATTTTATACCAGCGCGTGCGGTCGGTTTTGCGTCCCGCTTTAGAAGATATTTCGTTTAAACTTAGATGCGGTTCGTATCCAACGCTTTCCAGGGTCTCAACTACTTTACGCAAAGACGTGATCTTGGGGTCAAAAACTATAAAAATTTCCTTTTTTGTAAAATTGACCCTTGAAGAAACAATCCCCTCGTCTACTTTTTGAATGTTTTCCAACAACCACAAGCAACTGCTGCAATGAATTTGAGGGAGGTAAAAACTTACCTGACTCTGTTGACCATTCGAAAAGTGAATGAGCTTTTTCTGTATTTCTGCATCTTCCAAAAATGCATATTTCTCTTTTCTGCTAATCCTGTTTTGGGTTAGCCCTGGTTTTTTATTTAATTCGTAATAGGTACATAATTCATAGTCATTGAGCAGTTCATAGACCGTTTTGCAACCGCTACAGCAAAAATATTTTTCTGCTGTAGCAATTGAGGCGTCTGGCACTTCATTGCCGCAGTGATAACAGGAAAGGGTCGTACTAGCGTTGCTCATTATTGTATTTTAAGACCTTTTTATCTTGTATTTTGTCAAAAAAACACTCATTTATTTTTCAGGAAAAATTTCCCGGAGTCTAACTTCTCATTGAAATCACCGATCGTGTTGTTTTCAATCATTTTGATCAAATTTTTTTTTACTTCCTTGTACTCAAAGTGCACCGGGCAGGGATTTTTTTCAGAACAGGCTTTTAAGCCCAGAACACAATCCGTATATATTTTATCTCCGTCTACAGCCTTGACAATGTCTGCAATGGAGCATTTTAAATCGGATTCATCCAGATAAAACCCACCATTTGGCCCTTTAACGGAATGTACCAGTCTCTTGCGCCCCAGTTCCTGCATGATTTTAGCAACAAAATGCTCCGGAGCATCTGTGCTCTTTGCAATATCTTTCACGCTGACGCGCAGTTCTTCCTTTGACTTTTGTGCCACAAAAATCATAGCCTTAATAGCATATTCGCAAGATTTTGAAAACATAGTCTGATTGTTACGATGCAAAAGTAATGATCCATTTTAAAATAAAAAGAGTTTTTTATCTTTTTTTATTTACAAAGGCCGATCTTCTTCCTCCACTTCTTTCAAATAATAAGTTAATTCACTCATAATCAATTCACAAGACCTTTACAAATATTTTGATAAAAAGCGATAAAACTCATTTTTTGTCGCTCTGAAATCTGCAGCCGTGTCTTCCATCAGTGCAACCAGTTGGTCGTCTGTTTCTACCATCTTTACATGTATATAGGCCGGTTTTTCTGCAGCATCATGAAGCAATGAGGTATCCAGTAAATGAACATCATGTAGCAATTCGTCATAATTTCCAAGCATGATGCTGAATTTGTTCTCAAAATGTTCTGCCTGAGTTAAAATTTCATGGGCTGTGTTTTTTGAGACAATTTCTTCCAGTCTTTTTCTGAAAAAGGGGATTTCTCCTTTGTAGAATGCTAATTCCCGCTGCCAGTCCTGGCAGACAAGGTGCAAATGTGCCATTGTATCTTTCATGCTTTTCAGCTTTTGATTCACTCCATGAACCCTATGCTGTACGGGTTCTCTCATGCAGAAAATGTATGCTCTGCTTTTGTGGCGGGTCGGGTCTATCTACCCCATCGCCTTGTGGGGCAAAGTTAAAGACAAAATTTAAAATAAAAAGAGTTTTTTATCTTTTTATCTTTTATTATACTGACATTAAAAAGAAACACACATTAAGTCCGTTGATAACCAAAAGATTGGAAGATGACTTGTTTTTTGAAAAGATCACTCAAAAAGGACGGACTAATCATTTTCCGTTCCACGGCTGTATATATGGATAGCGCAGCAGAGCAGCTGGGGTAAATGCTCACAGTTATTGCTAAGCGACAACGCTTTCGTAATAACCGCTTTTCAGTTTTTCAAAAATATTGCCAAAGGCCCCGACCGTAATTTCATTGTCTTCCTTCGTGTGGGCTGCGGTTGGTATCAGGCGCAGGATGATGGTTCCCTTAGGAACAATTACCAGATTTTTTCAAAATCGCCATTATCAACCCACTTACTCCACTTATCATTATAAGTATGTACTTTTTTCACAGCCCTGCCTTGCATGTCGTATACCTTAAATCCCCGGTTAACCCATTCAAATAAACTACCATACAAATTGAAAACGTTCGTGAAACCCAGCTTTTGCAATTTATTGCCAATTTTTTCACTTCTGTAACCTATAGAACAATAGACTACAATTTGGGTGTCTTTAGGAATGCCGTCCAACTTTGCTGCATCAAAATCATCATACCCAATATAGCGTGCATGCTCAATATGACTAACCTCATATTCTTCCCGCTTCCGCGCATCCAAAATGATGACCTTATCCTCAATGTTTTTCAATTCATCCACACTTATGAGTGGCGTGGAAAAACTCAGCATCCGGGCGATCGTTTTATCGAACTCCGGATTGACACAGCTTGGTTTATCTGCAGGAATATCTTTTTGGGCACATCCATTTAATGTACTCCCCATAAATATCATAACTGATAAAAACACCACCCGGAATAAGCTCATTTTATTTCTTTTTGAAAAAGGAAAACCATGAACCGCCCTGTTTAATTTCACTCGGGCCAGCCCCGGCCTTGTCCTCTATGTACTGTTTATCAACGCAATATTGCAACAAGTCTTGTTTAATAAACGCTTTCACATCGGAAGCGTTTGAATGGGGATACAACAAGTGCAAATTAGGTCCGGCATCCAGGCTGAAATAGAGCGGGATTTTATTTGTTTCCCGAAATGACTTTACTTTTTCAATGAGCAGCAAAGAGTTTGGCTTCATCAAAATGTAAGAAGGATAAGAGGTCATCATCAGTGCGTGCAGGGTCAAAGCTTCGCTTTCTGCAATTTGCCCAAAAGCATCAACATCCCCATTTTTTAATGCATCCACCAACTGAGCCATGCGTTGCTTTGCTTGTTGATAGCGGCTTGAAGCATACGGGTTGTTTTCCATTAATCCGTGACCAATTCTGCTTGACACACTTTTCTCTTCTTTGCTCACCAAAAGAATATCGTCATGGTAGGTTCGGAAAACTTCATGTAGCTCTTTTTCAAAAGGAACAGCATAGAGATCTGAGGAATGCTCAATCAAAGAACTTTCTCCCCAGGCCGCCATATAAGGATATACAGAACGGCAGGCACTTCCGGATCCTAAACGCGCCAAAAAAGAAGCTTTTTGCAGAAAATCACTTTCATTTTTTAAGGTAGAAAAAAACCGGCGCTCCAGGGAGCATAAACACAATGCCAGCGCACTCATGCCGGAAGCCGAGGATGCAATACCTGCAGAATGGGGAAAAGAATTAGAGGTTTCAATTTTGAAAAAAAGCTGGCGAAGAAAAGGATAAATCTCTACGATACTTTCCAGGAACCCTTTTACCTTTTGCCCAAAGGCAGGGTTGGCTTCTCCATCCAGAAAAAGCTCAAGCATAACTTCGGGCTTAGAATCTTTTCTGGGCTCATAGGATAGCCTGGTTTGGGTATGCGCATTTTCCAGCGTTAAACTTATAGAAGGGTTTCGGGGCAGTTGAACCCCGTGTTTTCCCCAGTATTTAATAATCGCTAAGTTGGAAGGACTTTTCCAGGAGACGTTACCGGGTTCAATCTTGTTGGTTTCAACGACCAAATGAGAGTTTCTGTAATCCATTTAATTGATAATCATTTACTTATGTAAAGCAAGAGCCAATATCGAAAAGCGCTGGCTTCCGTTTTCATAAGCCAGCCACTTTTCGATAAAACCTTAGCTGTAAAGTTAAGTAAGATCAATATCAATCAATTGCTCCCGGTCTCTTTTTGTTTGATCCGCTTATCACGCTGCATCGGATTTTCTCCAGTCCCGTTGCCGCCTCTGCCGCCACCACTTCTTTGGCGAAACAGATCAAAGCGGTTCATCTGTTTTTGCTCAGGGTAATAATTGTTTCCTGTGTCTACATCAGACGTTTCGAGATACGGGTCCAGGATGATCCGATTAATTTCTTTATCTGCAACAAACACTTTTGAAATTTTCTCCTGATTCAGGCGCCAGATTTCTGCGGGTATCCGGTGTTCCTGAGTAGAGCCGTCGGTGAATTCGAACAGCAATATAACCGGCATAACCAGTCCACCTTTGTTGCTCAGGCTTATTTCGTAATAGTAATTACCGGAATTCAGCAACGCTTTCTCTTCATCATTCAAACTGTTGTAGTACTGAGCGTACTCTTCCTTATCTAAAACCGTAATCCCTAAAGGATCAAACTCAGAATAAAAATCTCTAAGTGAGGGATCAATTTCATCCTGGGTTTGCTTGATGGTCGCCGCGTTCCGAATTTCGCTGATGTTTTTAGGAGCACTGGCATTTTCCTTGCGCGCAATAGCATTTTCGGTTTCAGGGTTTCGGGAATTGAGTCGGAAAATTTTGACATCGTCAATAGAAATATCAACATACTCCGTGGTATAGAACCAACCACGCCAAAACCAATCCAGGTCAACACCGGATGCTTCTTCCATTGTCCGGAAAAAATCCGATGGCGAAGGGTGTTTGAATTTCCACCTATTGGAGTAGGTTTTGAAAGCAAAGTCAAAAAGCTCTCTTCCCAATACCGTTTCTCTTAAAATATTCAGTGCAGTGCCGGGCTTGGCATAAGCATTGTTCCCAAGCTGTACAACCTGTTCAGAGTTGGTCATAATCGGATTGGTTACCGACTTGTCGGCAATCATATAATCAACGATTTTATTTGCGGGGCCTCTCGAAGATGGATAATCCCGTTCCCATTGTTGCTCTGTCAAATACTGCAAAAAAGTGTTCAGACCTTCGTCCATCCAGGTCCACTGACGCTCATCGGAATTTACGATCATTGGGAAATAGTTGTGGCCCACTTCGTGGATGATGACCGAGATCATGCCATATTTGGTCCGTTCAGAGTAAGTTCCATCTGCTTCAGGTCGACCTCCGTTAAAGCAGATCATTGGATACTCCATGCCAATCCGGTCTGTATGCACAGACCAGGCAACGGGATAAGGATAATCGAAGGTGTAGTGAGAATACCAGTTTAATGTGTGTGCGACCGCTTTGGTTGAATAACGCTCCCAAAGAGGATTGCCTTCTTTTGGATACATAGACATGGCCATGACAATACTTCCATTGCTCATTTCAACCCCCATTGCATCCCAAATAAATTTCCTCGAACTGGCAAAGGCGAAGTCCCGGACATTGTCTGCTTTAAATCTCCAGGTTTTTTTTCTCGTCGATTTTGTTTTTTCCCGTTCAATTGCCTCGGCTTCTGATGCAATGACGACCGGTGATTTACGTGCTGTTTTTGCTTGTTCAAACAGTTTGAATTGATCAGCAGTCAATACTTCCTTTGCATTTTGCAATACACCGCTCGCTGAAACCATATGATCGGCAGGTACAGTCAGGCTCACATCATAATTTCCAAAAGGCAAAGTAAATTCTCCTCTGCCAAGGAACTGTTTGTTTTGCCATCCTTCATCATCGCTGTATACGCACATGCGCGGAAAAAACTGGGCAATTGCATAAAGGTAATTACCATCTGCAGGGAAGAATTCATATCCGGACCTCCCCCCTATTTCAAGGCGGTTGTTGATGTTTTGCCACCATTTAATTTGAAAAGTAAACTTTTCATTTGGTTTCAATGGTTTAGGCAAATCAACCCGCATCATGGTTTTTACGATGGTATATGGCAGGGCTTTTCCGGCAGCATCTTTCAGGTACTCTATTTTATTGCCTCCATCGAAAGTAGGCGTCAGGGCTTTTAAATCAGACAGATTCATCCGCTCTTTAATGGTGGTACCGGTACTGGTTTTGTAAGTATCGGACTCTTTATCAAAAAGGTTTTGGTCTAATTGCAGCCACAAAAACTCCAAATGATCCGGGGAGTTGTTGTGATAAGTGATGGTCTCTGTACCATACAAGCGTTGCTTTTCATCATCAAGTTCTATGTTCATGACATAGTCGGCTTGCTGTTGCCAATACTCATGCCCCGGACTTCCGGATGCTGTACGGTAAGTATTGGGTGTGGGCAACAAGTCATACATCTGGGCAAACTTGTCTTGTTTTTCCTGGGCAATGGCACTTTGAATAAATACCAGGTTCATTGCAAAAACAAGAATCCCGGCAAAGGATAAGGATGGCCACTGGAGGAGATGGTTCCGTTTTTTCATAACAATTGCAATTTTTAGAATAAATAGTCGCGCTCAAACAACAAACAAATAAGGGTAATGTTCCTCTTCATTGTCGTTGAATGGAAAAATAAAGTTAGCGCTTTATGCTGTTTTGACCAGCCCGGGTGAGGAAAAATCCCCCGTTGATTACCCTTTCTGCTTTTCACAAATGTTCCACGTGGAACATTTACAATGATTTTATCAGCCAGGATTTGAATTCGGGGTAGGTATTTCCTAAGAAATAAGCTTGCTTGGTACGTTGAGAAAGTACAGAAAGACGATCCGGAACAGGAATTTCTTGTCCAAGAATCCGATCCATATCTTCCTTAAACTTCGAAGGATGGGCTGTTTCAAGAACAATCCCGATAGTTTCATTGGGAGTATTGTCTTCTGTAGACAGGTATTCAAGCAATGCCAAATACCCCACAGCGGCATGTGGATCCGTAATATAAGCGTAGCGTTGGTAAATATCCACGATGGCGTCTTTGGTTTTTTCATCATCGAAAGCAAATCCGGATATTTTTTGCCGCAGATTGTTCCACGTGGAACGTTCTTCATCCGACGCCGCATTTGATTCAAAAAGATCCAACATTCTCGAAAAATTGGAAGGATTCCCGACATCCATGGCATTCGAAAGTGTTCGGACCGAAGGCCGGGGCAGAAAACGCCCGGACTCTATATACTTAGGGACAATGTCATTCGCGTTGGTCGCAGCAATAAAATGCTTAACGGGAAGCCCCATTTTGTGGGCAATAATCCCGGCAGTCAGATTTCCGAAATTTCCACTCGGGACACTAAAAACAACCGCTGGTTCAACCGAATTTGTTATTTCCTGCACCTGACGGTATGCTTCAAAATAATAAAAAGACTGTGGTATTAACCGTGAGATATTGATGGAGTTTGCAGAACCAAGGCGAAAACGAGTATTTATATCCTGGTCCAGAAAAGCTTTTTTAACCAAATCCTGGCAATCGTCAAAGGTTCCGTTTATTTCCAGCGCTGTAATATTACCCCCCAACGTAGTCAGTTGTTTCTCTTGCAAGGCACTCACTTTACCGGAAGGATACAAAATAACCACCCGTATTCCCGGGGTGTCATAAAAGCCAGCGGCAACGGCACCGCCTGTATCGCCGGAAGTTGCTACTAAAATTACCAGCTCCTGATCTTCCCCCCGGTTTAAATACCCCATAAGTTGGGCCATAAATCGTGCGCCAAAGTCTTTAAAAGCCAGAGACGGACCGTGGAATAACTCCAGAATAAATAAATGTTCCTGGTCAAGCGCAACCAATGGGGCTGGAAAAGTGATTGATTTTTCAATGATGTTCTTCAAATCAGGCAAAGGAATCGCCCCATCAAAAAGGTGTTTAGCAATTTCAAATCCGATTTCCTGAAAAGAATACTGCCTTAGCCCACGAATAAAACCGGGGGAAAGGACCGGAATTGCTTGAGGCATGTAGAGTCCTTTATCTTCCGGCAATCCTTTAAATACAGCTTCTTTCAAAGAGACTAAATGATTTCTGTTGTTTGTGCTATAGAGTTTCATTGCTTTCCTAAAGTTTTACTGCGCCTTCCTGGTTGATGGGTCCAATGAACAATTGGTTTTGAATTTTTGCTTTATCAAAAATGGCTTTCATTTCCCGGCCTGCATTCTCAGCAATCAGGCTATTGGCGCACAATGCAAAAATGGATGGCCCGGCACCGGAAATGCTACACCCAAGGGCGCCTTCTTTCAGAGCAGCAGCCTGGACCTCATGAAAATGCGGGATTAGTTTTGCCCGCTGTGGCTCAATAACCCCATCTTTTAAGGATCGCCCAATAAGATCAAAATCACCCATAAACAATCCAAGAATCAGTCCGCCCAGATTTCCACTTTGCTCAATGTGTTGTTTCAGCGTAAGCGTTTCTGATAATATACTCCGGGCATCTTTGGTTAAGACTTCCACTGCCGGATATATTACAGCGGCATACAAACCTTTGGGAACATGGAGACGATGTACATCCAACGTTTCATTACTCCGGATAAGCACCATGCCGCCCAACAAAGAAGGCGCAACATTATCTGCATGGTATGCTCCATCTGCTATTTGTTCTCCCAGAACAGCAAAAGGAAGCAATTCTCTTTTCGTCAAAGGTCGATTCAGCAATTCATTTATGGCCATAACGCCGGCCACTGCACTTGCTGCACTTGATCCAAGGCCACTGCCAAATGGCATTTTCTTATGAATTTCAAATTCTATGCCCCTTTCCGTTTCGCCAAGGAATTCCAGTAGCTTATACGCAGCATAACCTGCCGTGTTTTTTTGGACATCATAAGGCAGTTTTCCCGATGCACCGGTAATTTGGGTAATGCGTAAGCCGGGGGTGTCGCTAAATCGGGCAATGATTTCATCGCCGGGGCGCTCCAGCGCAAAGCCAAGGATGTCGAATCCACAGGCAACATTTGCAACAGAGGCCGGGGCGAAAACTTTAATTCCAGGATTCATGCTACTTTATTTCAAAAGATCAGGAAAGGAAGTGTCCTATCTTAATGATTTCTGCAAAAATACCAGCAGCAGTTACTTCTGCACCGGCGCCAGGACCCTGAACAACCAAAGGCCGTTCTTTATACCGCTCCGTTGTGAATACAATCATGTTGTCGCTGCCACTGAGCATATAAAAAGGATGTTTTGCATCAAACGATTCAAGGCCAATGGTGGCTTTGCCGTTTTCCAGTTTGGCAAGCATCCGGAGCGTTTTCCCAGAAGCCTGCGCCTCCTGACGTAAGTTATCGAAGTAGGCCTCTGTTTCTACCAGTGTATCCATAAAAGCATCCACCGTTTTTGCTTGCTGGCATACTTCCGGCAGGAAATTGTGGATTTCAATCTCCTCCATTTCTAGCACAGCTCCGGTTTCTCTTGCCAGGATGAGGAGCTTTCTTCTCACGTCAAGTCCGTTAAGGTCGACTCGTGGATCCGGCTCTGTGTATCCCAGTGCTCTTGCTTCTGCAACAGCCTGACTGAATGGTACGCCCGACTGGAAGGAATTAAAGATATACGATAGGGAGCCTGAAAGAACACCTTCTATTTTGAGAATGCGATCCCCGCTTACGATCAAATCATTTAATGTGGAGATAACCGGCAATCCGGCGCCAACATTGGTTTCGTATTGAAAAAGTACTCCTCGTTTTTCTGCCAGGTGTTTGATGCGCTCATACTGTAAATAGGGCGCAGAAGCAGCTACCTTATTGGGGGTGGAAATAGAGATGCTGGCGCCAAGGATGTTTTCATAGTATTTCGCGATTTTTTCACTGGCGGTATTGTCTACAAAAATACTATTAGAGAGGTTCAGCGATTTCATCTTGTCGACAAAAGCCCCCATGCTCATTGGCGTTTCCGCATCCTTAAGGATGGTCTTCCAATCCGTCAGATCCAGCCCAGTTTCGCTAAATATCATTTTTTTGCTGTTGGCCAGTCCAACCACTTTGACTTCGAGTGCACGCTTGTCCTTCAAAAAGGCAGCTTGTTTCTGAATTTGCTCTAATAAAGTACTCCCTATGAGGCCTGCGCCTACAATATACAAGTTAAGTACCTGTGTATCAGATAGAAAGAATGCTTCATGAAGCGCATTCAGCGCTTTTGATTCATCTTCTCCGGGTATGACAATGGAAATATTCAGCTCTGAAGAGCCCTGGGCAATGGCAACAATATTGATACCGTTTTTACCCAGTGCCTGAAACAACCGACCAGCGATACCCGGCTGGTAACGCATGTTTTCTCCGATTACCGCAACAACGGCGAGGTCGTTTTCATTTTTGACAGGCTCTATCAGCCCCGATCGCATTTCGTATTCAAATTCCCGCTCTACCAGTTTTTTTGCCGCTTTCGCTGATTGCGGTTGAACGGCAAAGGAAATAGAGTGTTCAGATGAACCCTGCGTGATGAGAATAATGTTGATGCCTCCCTGAGCGAGCGCATTAAAAAGCCTGCCTGCCGTACCCGGCACGCCAAAAAGCCCGCCACCCTGAAGGGTCAGTAAAGAAATGTGGCTAATAGAGGAAATTCCGGTAATTACCTGTTCCGTTTCCCCACGCTCTCCGGAAATGTACGTTCCTTCAAAATCAGGATTGAAGGTGTTCTTAATGTACAATGGAATTTTTTTAAGCAGTGCAGGCTGAAGGGTAGGCGGATAAATTACTTTAGCGCCAAAATGAGACATTTCCATTGCTTCAGCATAAGTCATGCTGGGTATGGTGAAAGCCTTTTTTACTTTCCGGGGATCGGCGGTCAATACGCCATCTACGTCCGTCCAAATTTCAATACTCTCTGCATCGAGACCGGCGGCAATCAATGCGGCTGTATAATCTGAGCCTCCTCTTCCAAGCGTTGTGGTTAATCCGCCTTTTGCAGAGCCGACAAAACCCGTAACTACCTGTATTTCAGGATTTTGAGCATAATGCTCTTTGATTTTTTCGTAGCTGAGCTCAAAATCAACTTTTGCTGAACCAAAACTGCTATCCGTTTTGATTACTTTGCGGGCATCAAGGTAACTGGCATCTATTCCGGCTTGTTTCATCGCAAATGCAACAATAAAAGCCGAACTCCTTTCACCAAAACTCAAAACGTAGTCGAGTGTTCTGGGGGAAGCTTCTCTTACCAAAAAAATACCGTATAGCAGGTTTTTTAAAACTTCGTTGTTGTTTTCAAGTTCCGGCATCACCTGGTTCAGCAAGTCGCCTTTCAGCAATTCGTTCGCGGCATCAACATGCCGTTGGCAAAATGCGGCAAGAATGCCTGCGTAGCTTTCATCGCCTTTGGCTGCCAGCGTACTCATTTCTATCAGGGAATCGGTTACACCCCCAAAAGCAGAAAAAACGACCGTGAACCGATCACCGCGGCTGTAGTATTTTTTCAAAATATCCACAACTCCCCTGATGCGTTCCGGTTTTGCAACCGAAGATCCTCCGAATTTTAACACCTTCATGGGATAAGTATTTTATGATCAATAGCTATAGTAATGAGGGATAATGATGATGTGATTTTTTGAAGCTGCAAAGGTATGTCATCTTATTGATCCATAGGAAGAATTACGGGATATTATCCCTAAATTTGCGCTCATGTCAGACTTTTAGTCTGCTGCAATTTAGACTTGTTCATGCAAAGAAACCACGGATCGCCTTTAGGCAATTTAGACGTTGTTACTTTTTCAATATTCATCAGCCTGATCGCAGTTGGTTGGCTAATGGTTTATACCGTTAGCTTTGGAGAGGGGTATACCGGGGGTACTGTAAATTTTTTCAATTCTTCCGTTGGGAAACAGACCATTTGGGTTGGCATTTCTTTTTTCATTTTTGCCTTTATCTTGTTGATTGACTGGAAGTTCTGGCAAACATTTGCCTACTTCATTTATGGAATTTCGCTTTTTCTCTTAGTATTGGTTCTCATTGCAGGCAAAGAAATCAAAGGCGCGACCTCCTGGTTCAGTTTTGGCGGATTTTCATTTCAACCTTCTGAAATTGCAAAATTTGGCACCTGTTTAGCCATTTCTGCATTTCTGAGCCATTACAGTACCAATCTGAGGACTCCGCGCTCCCAGTTTTATGTACTGAGTTTGTTGCTGGCGCCAATGGCGCTCATTATGCTGCAGCCCGATGCAGGATCTACCCTGGTTTTTATGTCCTTTTTAGTTGTATTATACCGTGAAGGGTTGTCTACAAACTATTACATCATTGGTGGGTATATTGCAGCATTGGCCATATTAGGACTTGCGGTTGAAGATGTAAAAGACATTCTTTTAGGGCTGCTGCTGTTGGCCGGGCTCCCGTTAACCTATCTGCTAAAGTCCAGAAACTACTGGCTTCCTGTTTATATAATCGCTTCGGGCTGGGCTATTTATTTATATGGCCTGGACTTTAAAACGGAAATATTACTGGGCAGCGCCGGCAGCATCCTGGCATTGGCGGGACTCCAGTGGTTTCAGAAAAATGAACGAACGGTCAGTTTGCTGTTTATCGCTTTGGTTGTGGGCATAGGCATTACTTCGGCTGTAAATTATGCATTCGACAATGTGCTTAAACCTCACCAGCAAGACCGGATCAATGTCTGGCTCAATCCTGAAAAAAGCGACCCACGTGGTTCGCGGTACAACCTGATGCAATCTGAATTAGCCATTAGTTCGGGCGGGTTTCTGGGCAAAGGATTTACGAAAGGCACCATGACAAAACTCAATTACGTGCCGGAGCAATCTACAGACTTCATTTTTTGCACCATCGGTGAAGAGCAGGGTTTTATTGGAACCTTCGGCATCATTACGCTTTTCCTCTTGTTGCTCATCCGAATCACCATATTGGCTGAAAGACAGCGATCCAATTTTTCGCGACATTACGCTTATTGTGTTGCGGGAATTTTTTTCGTCCACTTTTTGCTCAATATCGGAATGACGATGGGCTTGCTTCCCATCATAGGTATTCCGCTGCCCCTGATCAGCAAAGGCGGTTCTTCCCTTCTGGGCTTCACCATGATGATGGCCGTTTTATTAAAGTTGGACAGCAATCGTTACCGCATCTGATCATACTGTTTTTTCAAATTTGAAATCCAAGATTTTGTTCCGTTTCCAGATTCAACATACCGACCCCCACAGCAATGCCCGGGCAGGGCGTATCGAAACGGCGCATGGGCCTATAGAAACCCCCATCTTTATGCCAGTCGGCACTGCCGGTACCGTAAAGGCTGTACACCAGCACGAGCTGGAGCACGACATTAAGGCCCAAATTATATTAGGCAATACGTATCACCTTTACCTGCGCCCGGGCATGGAAGTGATGCAGCAGGCTGGTGGTCTACATCAATTTAACGGCTGGAAGAAACCTATTCTTACGGATAGCGGTGGTTATCAGGTTTATTCCCTCAGTCACCGACGAAAAATCAAAGAGGAAGGCGTCACCTTTGCTTCGCATATTGATGGTTCCAAACATTTTTTCAGTCCCGAGCGGGTGATGGACATCCAGCGCATCATTGGCGCAGACATCATCATGGCATTTGACGAATGTCCGCCTTATCCATCTGATTACCGATATGCTAAAAATTCGATGGAGCTGACGCATCGCTGGTTGAAACGCTGTTGTGAGCACTTTGACCAAACGAGCGGATTGTATGGCTACGAGCAAACCCTTTTTCCGATAGTTCAGGGCAGCACCTATGACGACCTACGCAAAACTTCGGCGGAAGTCATTGCCGGATTTGATCGCCCCGGAAATGCCATCGGCGGATTGTCGGTTGGAGAGCCGGCAGAAGAAATGTACCGGGTTACAGATATGGTCTGTCAAATTTTGCCGAAGGATAAACCCCGCTACCTGATGGGTGTAGGCACCCCCGCAAATATTTTAGAATGCATCGCCTTGGGCATTGACATGTTCGATTGCGTCCTCCCTACCCGTAATGCCCGGCATGGCCTGCTTTATACCGCTGAAGGCGCCATGAATATGAAAAATGCCAAATGGAAAAATGATTTCAGCCCGATAGATGAAAACAGCAGTTGCCCCACCAGTCGATTTTACACCAAAGCCTACCTCCGCCACCTGGTGCACAGCGAAGAAATGCTGGCTGCCCAGATTGCGTCACTCCACAACCTGTCCTTTTTCCTCTGGCTGGTAGGCGAGGCCAGAAAACACATTGCTGCAGGCGATTTTGGAATCTGGAAAAACGAAATGGTGGAAAGAGTCAGCAGAAGGCTTTAACCTTTTATTCAAAAGTCGCTTCCACTAAAAAATTCTTGGCTTCTCCCAAAACGGGTATTTCTTTGTGTAAAATGGAATAGCCTTTACCGGGTGTATAAATCATCTCTTCTTCTGCAGAAACAATGGCTGCAGAGGTCTGGTTTTTCAATTCAATTTTGCTGACAGTTCCTCCGGAAAAAGTAACCTGCAACATTTGTGTCTTCATCTTTTCATCTTTCGCCAGGTAGCGAACGTACTGAAGCTGGCCTCCCGAAAAACTGCTGTCTCTAGAATACTTGTCTGACCAGGCTGGTTTGTTGATATCAGCGTTGATAAAAACGCCCAGCTCTTCCTCGAAATTGATGTTTTCGGAAATTTGCGTTTCAGACTTACCATTAATCGAAATCTGTTTGTTTACGCGGGGCTTAGAAACTTTCAGAGCAGCAACCTGCTGAGCCATGTATCCTTTCAGATCAAAAAATAAATTTGGCGCTGCCTTTGCCGACGCTTTTTGAGATTCCGGTTCCCGGGTCTGGCAGGCAGTAATAAAAAAAAACAGAATGGCAGGGAGAACAAAGTTGCGCAATTGAAAAATCCGGATCATTTTTTGTTGCATAAAATTAGGTGCTTCAGGTAATTGGCATCGAGCCTGCGTACATTCATTAGCCCTTGGAAATCAAAACCTTGCCATCCATTTCTTTCGGCGCCGGGATGCCCAGCAGGGAGAGGACGGTAGGCGCGATATCTGCTAGTTTTCCATTACTCAGATGTACACCGCTTGTGTTGTTACTAACATAAAAACAAGGCACCGGGTTTTTCGTATGTGCTGTATTTGGCGATCCGTCTTCGTTAATCATGAAGTCGGAGTTCCCGTGGTCGGCAATGATGATGCAGTCATAGTTGTTTTCCAATGCAGAATCAACCAGTTTCCCGACACAGCTGTCCACGACTTCGGCTGCGCGCATCGCTGCTTTGAAATCACCGGTATGCCCTACCATATCCGTATTGGCAAAGTTGATGCAAATGAAATCCGGCTGATTGTCCCTAATGTCTCCCAGAATAGCCGCAGTCAATTCGAAGGCACTCATTTCCGGTTGCAAATCGTAGGTGGCAACTTTTGGAGACGGGATCATGATGCGCTGTTCCCCCGGAAAAACATCTTCCCTTCCCCCGGAAAAGAAAAAAGTAACGTGTGGGTATTTTTCGGTTTCAGCAATCCGAACCTGTGTTTTCCCGGCTTTGGAAAGTACTTCTCCCAGTGTATTGGACAAATCGTCTTTGGTAAATAGGACCTCAACGTTTTTGAAAGTATCGTCATAGCGCGTCATCGTTACGTAGCGCAGGGGCAGGGTTTTCATGCCAAAATCCGGCTTGTCTTCCTGGGTGAGTACTTCTGAGATTTCTCTTGGACGGTCCGTTCTGAAATTAAAGCAAATCAACACATCACCGGGTTGTATGGTGGCGATGGGTCTTTTTTCAGCATCGGTGCAGACGATGGGTTTAATGAACTCATCGGTTTCGTCCTTGGCATACCTTTCGCGCAACGTGCTGATGGGATCCTGGGAGGGTTCGCCCGTGCCGTGCACCATCAGGTCGTAGGCCACTTTCACCCGTTCCCAGCGTTTGTCGCGGTCCATGGCGTAATAGCGACCAACGATGGTAGCCAGTTGAACCGGTTTTCCGGAAATATGCGCTTCCAAATCCTGCAAATAAACAACACCTCCCCGCGGATCCGTATCCCGGCCATCTAAGAAAGCATGGATAAAGGTTTGTGCGACACCTTCTGCTTCGCAAATGGAGCAAAGCGCTTTGAGGTGTTCAATGTGGGAGTGTACCCCGCCATCCGAAACCAGGCCCATGAGGTGTACCCTTTTGTGGTGATCCCGGGCATCGTGCAGCGCAGACAGCAGTACCGGATTCTGGTGCAATTCCTTTTCGCGGATCGCCTTATTGATCCGGGCAAAATCCTGATAAACGACTCTTCCGGCGCCAATGTTGAGGTGACCAACTTCGGAGTTGCCCATCTGTCCTTCCGGCAAGCCGACCTGCTCCCCGAAAGTAATGAGTTCGGAGTGGGGGTATTTCCCGTATAATCCGTCAACAAAAGGGGTATTCGCCTGTGCGATGGCGTCAGCTTCAGGCTTTTGCCCAATCCCCCAACCGTCCATAATGACCAGTAAAACGCGATCTGCCATGGATTGCTATTATTTTAAATGCTTGATGAGCCCGAAAGGTCGGGAAATTCTGTTGCAAAGACATTACTTTTGTTGGCTAAATATCAACTGCCACATGCTCGAAAACTGGCTTAAGCCCATTTCGCCGGACCTGTTAAAAGGAGAAGAACTTGCTGATTTCCAATTTGGGAAGCGGATGCAACTGTTCCGGAAGACCATGCCCGAATTAAAAGAAACCCAACTCGCCATCGTAGGCATCGGAGAGTCGGAGGCCAATGCGGTTCGAAAAGCGTTGTATCGGATGGCGTTCCCATTTGAAGGCTTAGTGGTGGCTGATTTGGGCAATGTCCGCAAAGAAGATCCTGCGTTTTTCATTCCGCTCATCCGGGAATTGCTCAGTGGACAGATATTTCCCATAATCATTGGCCGCAATCCCGGACAAGCGATTGCCCAGTACAAAGCCTTCCAGGAAGTACAGCGTTTAGTGAGTCTGCTCGTCATTGACGAGCGCATTCCACTGGATGAGCAACTGGTCGAGGGAACTGAAAATTTTCTTACGGAAGTGGTTCATGCCAAACGATCTGCACTTTTCCACTTGTCGCTGCTCGGTGTGCAGACGCATTTCGTTCCGCCGGCGGTACTGGATTTTATCGAGCAAAGCAGCTTTGAATGCATCCGCCTCGGCAAAGCAAAAGCAGACCTGACGGAAGTAGAACCGGTGGTGCGCGACTGCGACATGCTGTGTTTCAACCTTGCCGCACTCAAACAGGCAGAGGCGCCTGGCCAGGAGCGGCCCTCACCCAGCGGTTTCAGTACTGAAGAGGCCTGCCAGATCGCTTATTATGCCGGCATGAGCGACAAGCTGAAGTCTTTTGGCATATACGGTTTCCGGCATGAAGCAGACCGGGATCGGCAAACTGCACAAGTAGTCGCCCAAATGGCCTGGTATCTGATCAGTGGTTTTTTCAACCGGAAAAATGACTATCCGGTTTCTACAGAAGGCCTGCTGGAGTATATGGTGGATTTTAAAGACCACCATACCCCCATCACTTTCTGGAAAAGTGCCAAAAGTGGCCGATGGTGGGTGCAGGCGCCGGTGAAGTCCAATAAAAAATACCAACGACACCGCTTAATTCCCTGTTCTTACAACGATTACCGACTGGCTTGCCAGGAAGAATTGCCCGATCGCTTGGTGGAAGCATTTAGGCGTTTTTCGTGAAATGGTTTAGGCCTTCGGTCGCTCCCGCGTGGGTTCTCCTTAGTCTGTTTTATCTTGTCGGGTTCCCTCGTTTACTGGCAATAGAAGCGAATCGGGCTTTGTTTTTGTCCATTTCAGAGCAAATGGCCCTGCTTTTAAAAAAAAATCCATAAACCCTCGTCCGGAAAAGTAGAAATCACCTGCGACTACTTACTTTTGTAGGGTCAACCATCATGCGCTCTTTGAGGCGCTCATTCTTCGCGACTTTAGCTCAGAAATTATGGCATACCCTATGATCGAAGTCAAACTTTTTGCCGGAACGCAATCCCAATACTTAGCTGAAAAAATAGCCGATTATTACGGCGAAAAATTAGGCGACGTGCAGGTCAATCGCTTTAGTGACGGTGAAATGCAGCCGGTCATCAACGAGTCCGTTCGGGGCAGTTACACTTTTTTCATCCAGTCTACCTTCTCTCCATCCGAAAACCTGATGGAATTGCTGCTGATGATTGATGCCGCCAAACGCGCTTCTGCGGGTTACATCACTGCGGTGATCCCCTATTTCGGGTATGCCCGGCAAGACCGGAAAGACAAACCCCGGGTGCCCATTTCAGCGAAACTCATCGCTTCTTTGATGGAAGCCGCCGGGGTAGACCGCATCATGACGATGGATCTGCACGCCGATCAGATACAGGGCTTTTTCAACATTCCGGTGGATCACCTGAAAAGCGAAGCAATTTACGTTCCCTACCTTCAGGAGCAGGATCTTAAAAATGTCATCTTTGCATCCCCGGATGTCGGTGGCGTTAAGCGGGCCCGGATGTATGCGCAACACTTTGGCAGAGAATTGGTTATTTGCGACAAGCAACGCAAACGCGCCAATGAAGTTGCCGGAATGACGGTCATCGGAGAGGTCAGCGGCGCAGATGTCATTTTGGTGGACGACCTGGTGGATACCGCGGGAACGCTTTGCAAAGCAGCTGAGGCCATTTTGGAAAAAGGCGCCAACAGTGTTCGGGCAATGTGTACCCACCCGGTTTTGTCGGGAAAAGCGTACGAAAACATTGAAAATTCAAAACTGACGGAACTCATCGTTTGCGATACCATTCCATTGCGTCAGACTTCCCCAAAAATAAAGGTGCTTTCTACCGCAAAATTGTTTGCGCGCGCCATTCGGAATACCCACGAACACCGCTCTATTTCGGCCTTGTTTGTGGGCGGATAAATTTCAGCTCTTTATCTTATGCTCGACAGAACCCAAGCACCTCCCATATATCAAATAGACCGCCTGCGCCTGCCACAGCCTTTGCTGCACCATTTGGACAATGGCATTCCAGTTTATGATACCCGGATCAACACGCAGGATGTGTTGAAAATTGAATTTGTATTTCAGGCCGGACGACCCCAGGAGACCAAAAAATTAGTAGCCCGCGCAACCGCCGGTTTGCTGAAAGACGGGGCTGGAGCACTCGACGGCGCCGCCATTGCAGAGGCGCTCGACTTTTATGGCAGTACCCTGAATATCCCTTCCAATATGGATTCGGTCAATATTCTCTTTTACTGCCTGACCAAACACCTGCCGGCTGTTTTGCCCGTACTGGCAGAAATTATTTTGTCGCCGACGTTTCCACAGCACGAACTGGATACTTATATCCTCCGCAATCAGCAAAATCTAAAAATAGACCTCAGCAAACCGGATGTCCTTGCTTACCGCAACATCACGGAGATCATTTTTGGCGAAAGCCATCCTTATGGATACAATAGTTTTCCGGAGCACTACGCCGCTTTAAAACGCGAAGACTTGCTTGAGCACCATCAGAAATGGTACCATGCCGGCAACTGCAAGATGTTTATCTGCGGCAAAACCGACGCCAATACCCTTGAATTGCTGAATAAATACTTCGGCAATATGCCCGTGACGGCTGCTCCGGCCCCTCCATTTATTTCCGCTGTTCCGGAGGCCAAACAAGTAAAATTGCATCTCCCCCATCAGGATGCCATTCAAACCGCAGTTTATATCGGCAGGCGCATGTTTTCGCGCAACCATCCCGATTTCAGTGGAATGTATGTGCTCAATACCATACTCGGCGGCTATTTCGGGTCGCGCCTCATGGCAAATATCCGCGAGGAAAAAGGTTACACCTACAACATCATGTCCATGCTGGACAACATGCAATCGGATGGAATTTTCTACGTCGGAACGGAGGTGGGCAATGAATTCACCCAACGAACCATTGAGGAGATTTACAAGGAAATGACCTTGCTCCAAAAAGAACCCGTGGAAGCCGAAGAGTTGGACATGGTGCGCAACTATCTGATGGGAGGATTTCTCACCATGATTGACGGCCCATTCAACGTGTCAGAAGTGGTGCGCACCCTGATCACGGAGTCGCTGCCGCTGGACTTCTTCGAGCATTGGGTAAGCGCTGTGGCCAATGTGACGCCCGATGAATTGCAGGCACTGGCACAGAAATACCTGGATCCCGCAGATATGTGTGAGGTTGCTGTGGGAGGGTGATATTATTCCCCCTCCGGCTTTACATCTTTAATCACATCCTTCAGATCCTGCGTCGCTTTTTCCAATTCCTCCAATTGCTTTTTGCGCTCCAGTGCCGCTTTCTCCTGTTTGTCCGCTTCTGCTGATTTTTTCTGGGCACTGGCGGCAGCGGCTTGTTCTTTTTTATCGGCAGCAGTCACTTCAGGAATGTGAACCACCCCTTCAAAAGGCTCTTTGCTGAAGGTCAGTCCTTGTTTATTGGTATGAATGTAAATGGTATCGCCAGCGCTGAAGGTACCGCCGATGACGTGTTTCGAAAGTTCGTCAATCACTTCCTTTTGCAGGGTGCGTTTCATTGGGCGGGCGCCAAACTGCGGATCGTAACCCATTTCGCATAGCCAGTCCAAAGCGGCATCGCTGCAGCGCAACACCATACCCTGGCGTGCCAGCAGTTTCTCCACTTTTTTGAGCAGCAACTGAAGGATTTTCCGGATGTCGGCCTTAGACAGGGGCAGGAACATGACTTGCTCGTCTATGCGGTTGAGAAATTCCGGACGAAGCGTTTCTTTCAAAAGGTCGAATACTTCTTTTTTTGTCGTTTCGACGATGTCGGCGCGGTGCTTTTCACCCAGCGCGTCCAGGTCTTCAAAGTTTTCCAAAATAGTTTCAGCCCCCATGTTGGAGGTCATGATGATGATGGTATTTTTGAAATTGACCACCCGCCCTTTGTTGTCGCTAAGGCGTCCGTCGTCCAGCACCTGGAGCAAAATGTTAAAAGTATCGGGGTGTGCTTTTTCAATCTCATCCAGCAAGACGATGGAATAAGGTTTTCTCCGCACCGATTCGGTGAGTTCCCCGCCTTCTTCATAGCCAACATATCCCGGAGGCGCTCCAACCAGCCGCGAAGCCGAATGCCGCTCCTGGAATTCACTCATGTCAATGCGAATGATCGCGTGTTCGTCGTTGAACAAAACTTCTGCCAGGGCTTTGGCCAATTCTGTTTTTCCTACACCAGTGGGGCCGAGGAAAATAAAAGAGCCGATCGGGCGATCGCCGTCCTGCAGACCGGAACGGCTCCGTCGTACGGCATTGGCCACTGCCTGAACCGCAACTTCCTGGCCGATCAGGCGTTTGCCGATTTCAGCTTCCAGATGCAGGAGTTTTTCTTTTTCACTTTGCATCATGCGCGCCACCGGAATGCCGGTCCAGCGGGCAACCACACCAGCAATGTCATTGGCCGTAACCTGCTCATTGGTAAAGCGGCTTTCTTCGGGCAACGCAGCCAATTTATCTTCTGCCACTTTCAACATGAGCGGGAGTTGTTGCAATTCGCCATAGCGGATTTTGGCAACGGCTTCAAAATCGCTGTTACGCTCTGCTTTTTCCGCCTCCATCTCCAGTTCTTCCGTACGCTTTTTGATGTCCTGAATCGTATCGACAATCTCTTTCTGGTTGCTCCAGGCTGCGCGCATGGAATCGCGTTTTTCCCGGGCATTGGCCAATTGCTCTGTAATGACGGCAAGCTTTTTTTCGTCTTTTTCGCGTTTGATGGCTTCGCGCTCGATTTCCAACTGGCGCACTTTGCGCTCCCATTCGTCCACTTGCTCGGGGACGGAATCCAGTTCCAATCGCAGCTTGGCTGCCGCTTCGTCTATCAGGTCAATGGCCTTATCCGGTAAAAACCGGTCGCTGATATAGCGATCAGACAATTCAGCAGCAGCGATGAGAGCCTCATCAAGTATGCCTATTTTGTGGTAAACTTCGTATTTCTCCTGAATCCCGCGCAGGATAGAAATGGTATCTTCGATACTCGGTTCATCAATGAGAACAGTCTGAAAACGACGTACCAATGCAGCATCCTGCTCAAAGTATTTCTGGTACTCATCAAGGGTAGTGGCGCCGATGGTACGCAATTCGCCGCGGGCCAGCGCCGGTTTGAGGATATTGGCGGCGTCCATAGCTCCCGAACCACCTCCTGCACCAATAAGGGTGTGGATTTCATCAATAAAAAGGATGACATCATCTGAGCCGGAAACCTCATTAATGACCCCTTTGAGGCGTTCTTCAAATTCCCCTTTAAACTTGGCGCCGGCAACCAGTCCGGCAAGGTCAAGCGTATAAATCTTTTTGTGTTTCAGGTTTTCCGGTACGTCTCCTTTGATGATGCGCCAGGCAATGCCTTCAACAATGGCCGTTTTTCCAACACCGGCTTCTCCTATCAACAGGGGGTTGTTCTTTTTCCGTCGGGAAAGAATGTGCAAAACCCGGCGAATTTCTTCATCCCGGCCAACGATCGGATCGAGTTTACCGCTCTCAGCGCGCTCATTCAGGTTAACTGCAAATTTATTGAGTGCATTGTACGTGTTGTCGGTACTTTGGTCCGTCACCTTTTTGCCTTTGCGCAATTCATCCACTGCCGAGCGAAGTCCTTCTTCTGTCGCACCGGAATCCTTCAGGATGCGCGCGCCTTTGTCGTTGCCCAGCAAAACGCCCAAGAGGATCATTTCTACAGAAATATACTCATCTCCAAAAGCGGGCAAAAGGCGTTTGGCCGTGCTGAGCGCCCGGTTGGCTTCATTGGTCAGAAACTGCTTTTCCGCACCCGAAACACGTGGATAAGCGCGGATGGCTTCATCCAGCTTATGCTGCAGGGTTTCGATGTTGACATCCATTTTTTGCAACAAAAAAGTGGCCACATGTTCGTCAGTTGCCAGAACGCCCTTTAGCAGGTGGGTTGTGTCCACTTGCTGCTGGTTCAGTTCAGCGGCAATTTGCTGGGCTTTGAGAATGGATTCCTGGGCTTTGATGGTAAAATTATCGTAGGTCATGACGAGTTTGAATTATAGCGCCAAGTTGGCGATTTTTATACGTTCTGTGAAATTGTCAGGGAACGGATTTTAGGAACGCACAAAAATGTACAAAGCTGCCCGAAAATCCTTAAAAATTTGGACAGACGTACGCAACTTAACGTCTTTCGGATAGTCCCTTCAGATGATCTTCTGTCTTATTTGAGTTTTTTTAGCAAAAACCGCGCTACTCCACTAAAAGATATGCCAAAACCACCCTTCAGGGGGTATGGTGACATGGGTAAATTTATCAGAACTTTACACCCGGTTTTGTTCAGGAAGCGAACTGTATCCTGAGTTTTATAGCAAAATCAATCAACAAAGATCACCCGATATGAAAAAAATCTCTTTAATGCTTTTATGGAGCAGTTTTGCTTTCGTTTTGAATGCTCAATACGCCGGCGCGGAAAAAAAATCTTTTGACGCGCTCCGCATTCAGGAGCATATTGCCGTGAACGGTGAGTTAGATGAAGAAATCTGGCAATCCGCAACTGTGGCAAGTGGTTTTATTCAGGCCTTCCCTGTCCCCGGCGCCCCTCCAAGTTATGAAACCGAAGTAAAAATACTTTACGACAACAATGCAGTCTATATTGGCGCCACGATGTACGATGCGCATCCCGACAGCATTTTACGCGAATTGACGCAGCGCGACCAAATAGGGAATACCGACTGGTTTGGGGTTTTTATTGACACTTATCGCGATGGGAATAACGGCCTTATGTTCGTTTTAACGGCCTCCGGAATCCAGTTTGACGCCAAAATAACGCCTAACAACAGCGACAACTGGAATGTCGTGGAGGGGGAAGACGTCAACTGGGATGCCGTTTGGGATGCCGAAGCACGAATGACTGATAAAGGCTGGGTTGCAGAAATGCGCATTCCGTATTCTGCCCTCCGTTTTCCAAAAGCCTCTGAACAACTCTGGCAGGTAAACTTTGCCCGCGGCTTCAAACGCCAGCAGCAACGCAGTTACTGGAGTCCGGTAGACCCGCTTGTACGTGGCTTTCTGAATCAGGGTGGTCATTTAAAAAACATCCGGGATGTCCGTTCTCCGGTGCGGCTTCAGGCCAACCCTTATGTTGCAGGCTATGGCGAATGGTACCATGATAAAAATGGAACACCCCAAAATAGTTATGGCCGCTCTGTTAATGGAGGCATGGACATTAAATACGGCATCAACGATGCTTTTACCTTAGACATGACCCTGATTCCAGACTTTGGGGAGACCCAATCAGACAATCAGGTCCTGAATCTCTCTCCTTTTGAAGTTCAGTTTAACGAAAACCGGCAGTTCTTCATGGAAGGCACCGAATTATTCAACAAAGGCGGCTGGTTTTATTCGCGGCGGATCGGGGGGCAACCCCTGCACTACCGGGACTTAGAAAGTCAGGTTCGGGAGGGAGAATACATCGTCGAGAATCCTCAACAAGCTCAGTTATACAATGCTACAAAAATATCAGGCAGAACCAGTAAAGGCCTGGGGGTTGGTTTTTTCAACGCCACTTCCGGGCAAACCAATGCCCGGGTACGCGATTCAGAAGGCATTGAACGGGAGGTCATGACCAATCCGCTGACGAACTACAATGTGTTGGTACTCGACCAAAACTTAAAAAACAATTCCTTTGTAACGCTGGTAAATACGACAGTATTGAGGGACGGCAGCGATTACGACGCAAACCTGACGGGTACCGTATTCAGTTTGCGCAACAAATCCAGTAAATACCAGCTCAGCGGCAAAGCATCTGTATCACAATTGTATGCGCCCGACGAAACGACGCTGGGCCATTCATACGGCGTTACAGCCAGCAAAATCAGCGGTAATTTCCAATGGAGTGCCGGCTACTACGAAGAAAGCGACACTTACGATCCCAATGACCTCGGCTTTTTGTTCAGCAACAACGAGCGCTCAATAGAAGGATCCATAAATTACAACAAATACGAGCCATTTTCTATTTTCAACAATGCAGGCGGTGGGCTTTATATCAATTATTCACGGCTTTACGCTCCGAATGTTTACACGAATACCGGGATTAATTTTTGGGCATATGCCCAGACCAAAAACTTCTGGAACTGGAATATCTGGACTTATTACGAACCGTTTGTGGGTTTTGATTACTTCGAGCCCCGTACTCCGGGTCGGTATTTTCGAGAGCCTACTAACAATAACATCGGTTTTTGGGTAGGTTCGGATACGCGCAAGCAACTGCGTATTTCTTTTGATACCAATTTCAGAAAATACGGTGCAAGCGGCCGGTATCGCTGGAACTGGTCTTTTGCTCCCAGGTACCGGGTGAACGACAAACTGAATTTTACCATTCAGGTTTCCAACCAAAATTTCATTAACGATGCGGGTTTTGCGACCAATACAACGTTCAATGTCATTGACCCTGTAACGGGCGAGCCAACAACCCGACCGGCCATCATTTTTGGCCGCCGCGATCAGATTACGGTGGAAAATGTTTTCAACACCAATTATACCTTCAACAACAAAATGACCCTGTCTTTCCGCTTACGCCATTACTGGACCAAGGTGGATTACAATCGGTTCTATGAGTTGGATGAGGATGGTGGACTGGCCCCAACGGACTACGCCGGCGAGCATAACGCTAATTTTGATGCGTTCAACATCGATGTTGTTTACCGTTGGCGTTTTGCCGCCGGGAGCGATATCTTCCTGATCTGGAAAAATGCCATATCCAGCTACGATCCTTTTGCAGATCTGAATTATTTCAACGACCTGGATGGCCTGCTGGGCGCCCCTCAGCTCAACAGTCTGTCGCTGAAAGTAATTTACTTTTTAGATTATGCCGGGCTGGTACATCATTAACCTATAAAAGCGAAGCCCTTTCCTCTGGTTCCAGAAGAAAGGGCTTCCGATTTTAAATAGTGTTTATAGCGTGAGGCTTGGCCCCTTGTCCAGGTTTTAGTTTTGGCCCAATAGCCGATTCAATTCTTCTTTGACGAATCCCCCAAGTTCCCGTACATAATCCCTTGAAAAATCAAAGGAAATGCCGGCAGTCTGATAAATTTCCCGGATGGGTTGTGTGTAGCCAAGCTCTAATGCCCGGCGGTAATTCTGGATCGTTTGTTCCGGATTTTCGCGATACTGTTTCCAAATTGCAATGGCGCCAAGTTGGGCCATACCATATTCAATATAATAAAAAGGTACTTCGAAAACATGCAATTGGCGGTGCCACAGGTATTCCTGATAATGCTCCAATCCGCTGCGATCAACAACAGCAGGAGAAAAATCATCGAGGATCTGCATCCAGGTTTCTTTGCGGTCCTGTCGCGTATGTTTCGGATTGGTATAAAGCCAATGCTGGAATTTGTCAATCGCAGCAATCCAGGGAAGCGCTTTCAGGACGTATTCCAACTGAGCTACCTTAGCGCGTTTCAGATCCTCCGGTTTTTTAAAAAAGACATCCCAGTGATCCATACTCAACAGTTCCATCGTCATTGACGCCAACTCGGCGACTTCCATGGGTATTCGTTTGGCAATACTGAGCGGATGTGGGTGCGAAAGGAAAGAATGCACAGCATGACCGCTTTCGTGCATCAGCATGCGCATGTCGTTGAGTGTATTGGTCGCATTCATAAACACAAAAGGAACGCCGCTTCTGTGCAGAGGCATGTTGTATCCTCCAGGGCGTTTGCCTCGTCTTGACTCCAAATCCAGGCGTCCCATCTTGCGCATTGTGGCGATAACTTCTCCAAAAAACGGATGGATTTTAGACAGGCAAAGAATCGATTTTTCAACCAACTCATCCACATTTTCAAATGGCCGGAGCGGTACATTACCACAGGTATCCACATTAAGATCCCAGGGACGCAAGGCATCCAGTTCGAGCGTATCGCGACGATATTCGCTCATATTTTCCACCAAAGGCAGAATTTCAGAAGCAATGGAATCGTGGAAAGCGAGGCAGTCTTCTGCGGTATAATCAAACCGGCCCAGTTCGCAGAATTTATAGTCCCTGTAATTTTCAAAACCTGCATTCTGGGCAATCAGGTGGCGTTTTTGCAGCAGGTCTTCAAAAAGGTTTTCAAAAAAATCTGTATCCTGAAGAATGCGTTGGTAAATTTTGTGGTAAACTGTTTCCCGGTAAACGCGATTGGGTTCTTCCAGTAAAGCGCCTGCTTTTTGCAGGGTCATCTGAACGCCATTTACCCCAACGGTCATGACGGAAAAAACTTTACTGTATTCTTTCAGTCTTAGGTGTACCTCCGTTGTTAGGGGGACATTTTCTTCACAAAACAGAGAAAGGGCATTTTTTACACTGCGCAGGTAAATGTGATATTCTCCGGAATCCAGTTCGGATGTAAATTCGCTGGCAATCAATTTCTGGTTGAGAAGATTTTCGTAGGATGTAATTCGTGGGGACAATTCCTGAACCGCATATTGAAAAGCCTTTTCCGATTCTTTATCTTCTATATTGACCGTGTGATGAATGATCCTCCAGGAAAGCTCTTCATTAACCAGTGCATCAAGTTCACTTTTGTTCAGTATCCACAACTTCAGCTCGTCTAGTGAACAGATCGGGCGATTCAGCAGTTCAAGAAAATAGTATTCCAGTTGCGACCATGTCGTAACCTTCAATTTTTCAGGCAGATACGCTCGTTTTGCAGGTTGTTGCTTGGCAGTAGTTCTCATAATCTCATAATCTGTCCTTTAATTACAGTATAAGGGAAGCAGTGCCGCCCCTTTTCTTCAGATACACCCCCGGCAACCGGGTAAGATGTACAAAACAGATAAAGCGCAAAGTTCAGCCTGAAATGCCTCTTCAGGATAGCAACAGCAGTTCAAAAAACCGAATTGACTGCCTTACTTATACCTTATACGGAAGTAAATTCCAAAAGGCTGAAATTTTTGTTACTTTTTTTTACTCACTCTTCTTCCTGGCTTTCCTGGAGGCTATCTTCGAGGCTAAGTAGTTGTTTTTCATTTAAAAAAACAAACCACTTGATGGCCTTTTTCATATCACCGGCGCGCACTTTATCCCGGTCGTAATTGGGTAAAATGGCTGCGAAATAAGCTTGCAGTTCTTCAGGTTTGGCATCAGAAACAACTGGCGGCGGCAGTTCATTTATTTTTTCCAACATACTGCGGAAAACATTTGAGAGTTCGGTCGTTTCACCGTCATCGGTATAAATTCCGATTGTTCCAAGTGGGGTGAACTGATAACTCCTTGCCGGTACGAACCTTCTTTTACCCGAATCCAAATCCTCTACGATGAGGCCATTGTTCCGGTCTGCAATGATCTTGTGTATCCCGGGCATACCGGACACAGCAACGAATTTTTCCAGATTCATAATATTCCTTTACTTTTTGTTTGAACGCCAAAGGTACAAACAAATAGGAATTGGAAGTCTTTGCCGCACGGAATGCAGTTGGTTAACTTGTCAAGTGCTGAATAAATGGGGGAGTAGTGTAGATGTGATCTTCAAAGCTGCCTCAAAGATAGTACATTTCTGACCGTTTGTCAAAGCAAAACGACCGGAAAATCAAAATAGCTGCCACATAGCATGAAAAAGGAGCAAGAATGGTATCCCTGAAATGATGGCAAATGAACCTTTCCTAAAGCGGACCTTTCTTTTTCTTTAAATCGTCGAGGTAGCGCTCCAGTTCCATTTCGTCATAGACGAGTACTTCGCGGGGTTTGCTGCCCTCGTTGGGACCAACAATCCCCATGGATTCCAGTTGGTCCATAATGCGGCCTGCCCGGTTGTAGCCCAATTTAAGGCGGCGCTGAATGAGAGAAGTAGAACCATGCTGATTTTGTACAATCAGCCTGGCTGCATCTTCAAACATGTCGTCGAGGTCAGCGTAAGAGAGCACTGAGACACCCCGCTCGTCATCGTCGCCGATGAATTCGGGCAACAAATAAGGTTCCGGATAGCCCGGTTGTTTGGCAATAAATTCCACCACGCGCTCCACTTCCGGGGTATCTACAAAAGCCCCCTGAAGGCGAACTGTTTCGCCGCCAACACTCAGGAGCATATCGCCCCGGCCAATGAGCTGGTCGGCCCCGCCACCATCCAGGATGGTTCGGGAGTCTACTTTTGCAGTTACTTTATAGGCAATCCTGGCAGGGAAGTTCGCTTTAATAACCCCCGTAATGATGTTAACCGAAGGCCGCTGGGTAGCGATGATCAGGTGGATGCCAACCGCCCTTGAAAGCTGGGCCAGGCGCCCAATGGGCAGTTCCACTTCTTTTCCTGCTGTCATGATAAGATCAGCAAACTCATCAATGACCAACACAATAAAAGGCATGAACTTATGGCCTTTGAGCGGACTCAGTTGCCGCTGGACAAATTTTTCGTTGTACTCCCGGATGTTGCGCGTACCTGCTTTTTTCAACAGGTCGTAGCGTGTATCCATTTCAATACAAAGTGAATTGAGGGTATGGATTACCTTATTGGTTTCCGTTGTAATGGGCTCCTCCTGTCCGGGCAAAAAGGCAAGGAAGTGGTTCTCCAGTTTGCTGTAAGGGAATAGCTCAACCTTTTTCGGATCAATCAGCACAACCTTAACCTGAGAAGGGTGCTTCTTATAAAGTAAAGAAATCAATATCGAGTTAATGCCCACCGATTTACCTTGTCCGGTAGCGCCGGCAACCAGCAGGTGGGGCATTTTGGCGAGGTCAACAACAAAAACCTCGTTCGAGATGGTTTTGCCCAGCGCGATGGGGAGGTCCATTTTTGCCCGCTTGAACTTTTCCGACATCAAGACTTCTTTCATAGAAACCACCTGCTTGTTTTTGTTTGGTACTTCAATGCCGATGGTTCCCTTGCCGGGGATGGGTGCAATGATACGAATTCCCAAAGCAGAAAGGCTGAGTGCGATGTCGTCTTCCAGGTTTTTGATGCGGGAAATACGCACTCCGGGCGCCGGAACAATTTCATAGAGCGTCACCGTAGGTCCGATGGTCGCCCGTATTTTGACAATTTCGATTTTATAATGCAGCAGGGTTTCAATAATCTGGTCTTTATTGGCCTCCAGTTCAGCACGATCTACCTCAAACTTTTGGTCTGAATAATCTTCCAGTAATGAAGTTACCGGATGCTCATATGAGGACAATTCAAGCGTTGGGTCGTACGGTTCACTGTGATCGGGGTTTTCCATCTGTGATTCTGAAAGGCCGATGGCATTACCGGTTTGAGGGAGTGCCGGTCCGGGAACTTCTTCTGCAGGTGGAACCACCACGGGCGCCTGAATTTCAAGTTCTGCTTCTCCAGCCTGTAATGATCGGGGCTTAACAGGTTGCCCATCGAGGTTGAGCGCTAATTGATTGGGTTCCCCGGCCTGCCCGCGATTGGAGGGGCGAAGCCCGCCAGTTGCGGGATTAATCTGAGGTTGTACCGGTTTTTCTTCTGTTTGTTCGCCTTCCGGTAAAGCTCCTGAAGCGGATTGTTCTACCCTGTTCCGGCGCTGGAGATACAGACGCCCTGCCAACCTTGCAGAGATGTATTCCCGAACCTCATCAAAAGCCTCCCGGGCAGAGAGTTCATTGAAGTTTGGATTGAAGGTCCAGACAAACATGCCTGCCAGCACAAAGACCAGCAAAACGATCAGTCCTATTGAGCCGACAAAACTCCGCAGCCAATCACTTAAGCCTTCGCCAAATGCGCCGCCCCATGGAAAACGCGAGTCCCCGGTAATAAATTCAAGAAACATAGACGAAGTCAGCAGGAGAATAATCATCCTGTTCAGGGTCGGAACAAAGAGAATCAGGGATTTACGCCGAATCAAAAACAGACCAAACTGCACCAGCAGATAAATGATAATAAAAGAAGGCAGGCCAAATCCCCAATAGAAAAACATATTGGAAACAATGGCGCCGAGGCGTCCCAGCCAGTTCGCCATTTCCACTTTTGTATCCAGCAATGTTTCCCATGAAACATGGAGTACCGAACTCTGATCAATGTGCCAGGTAAAAAGGTAAGAAGTGAAGGCAATAAACAGGTATAAGGCAAAGAAAAGGCATAACACCCCGAATAATTTAGGGATGCGTTCATCGTTAATGCCCAGTTTGAGCGACAATTGCCCTTTTTTTGCTTTGGCCATATTCAGGACTTAAGCTGTTTGTATGAGGCGCTCCAAAAAGAAGCAGCCCGGATGACGTCTTTCCGGGCAAAAATAGATAATATAGCTGACACAAAATAATTGTACTATTGTCCAACTTAAAACTAAAGATGATATGTCCTCTTCAGATCGTATTGATGCGTCCAAAGCGCCGAGGCCTGTAGGCGCTTATCCCCACGCCCGTCGTGTAGGCAATTTGTTGTTTCTTTCCGGGATCGGCCCCCGCGACCCGGAAACTGACGGAATTCCTGGTTTAGAGCGAAGTGCCGCCGGAAATTTTACGGCTTTCGATTTCGAAGCACAATGTCATTCCGTGTTCAAAAATGTGCGTCTTGTACTGGAAGAAAGCGGAGCAAAATGGGAAGACCTCGTTGATGTCACTGTTTTCCTCACCAATATGCAACGCGACTTTCATACATACAACCGGGTTTACGCTGAATATTTTCAGCACAATCAGCCCTGTCGCACAACAGTAGGTATTGATTCGCTGCCAACGCCAATTGCCATTGAATTAAAATGCCTCGCTGTCATACCAGAGCACCGGGGTTGAAGTCAACCTGCCTGTTCTTGCTCCCACTGCCTGAACAGAGCATCTATCTGCTCATTGTTCTCCCAGTTTTTTTCAATGCCGGGTATGGCCAGGATCCGGTCAAAAAGCACATCCTGAGCATGGGCGGCCCTTAAAGCCTGGCTATAAGGAATAGGACTGAAAGAGACCATTGAATAAAGGGGCAAAAAACTGTTGTACTTATTGTGGAGATGTGCAGCAATCTTTTGGCGCAACAGAAATACGGGGTCGGCTACAAGGTCGCGCATCTCAACGAAATTGCGCAAAGCCAATTCTGCAATAGCATCGCCGTCCGGAATTCTATTGGCACTGAATGCTGGTAAAATAAGCCCCCAGTCTTCGTTGTAAACATCCATAAGTTCATCCAGAATGGTGCAGTCTTCAAATCCTGCATTCATTCCCTGGCCGTAAAAAGGAACGATGGCGTGAGCGGCATCCCCTAATAACAGAACATGATCACCATAATGCCAGGGGTTGCAGTGAACGGTTACCAAAGCTGCAGAAGGATTGTTCCGAAAATCATCCAGTAGCGTGGGCATCATGGGAATGACATCCGGGAAATATTTTTCGAAAAACTCCAGAACCGCTTTGTCAGAATTCAATTGATCAAAAGCGGCTTCAGCGCCTTCAAATGGCAGGAACAGGGTGCAGGTAAAACTGCCGTCTGTGTTGGGCAATCCAATCAACATGAATTGCCCCCTCGGCCAGATGTGCAGGGCGTTTTTTTCCAGGCGATGGCTGCCGTCTTCGTTCGCAGGAATGCACAACTCCTTATACCCATAGTCCAGGTACTGTTGCGAATAATTGAACCGGGGAAGCCGCTGAAGGCTGCCTCTGATGGCAGAAAATGCGCCATCTACTCCAAAAATAATGTCCGCTTCTACTTTTGTCGTTTGTCCATCCGGGCCTTTAAACCAAACTATTTTTTCTGAAGGGTCAAATCGCTGGCACTTCTGGTCAAAATAGAGCGTAACATTCTCAGAATTGGCAGCAATATTCAACAGCTCCTGGTTAAGTCCGCCTCTGGAGACCGAATAAATAGCCTGGTTTTCATTGCCGTAGGGCTGAAAAACCAATTCTCCGTTTATATTGTGCATCATGCGTCCGTACATCGGGATGGCAACAGCGCTAAGTTTTTCCTTGATCCCCGCTTTTTCAATTGCTTTCCAGCCCCGGTCGCTCATAGCCAGATTAATAGAGCGCCCGCCTGAGTATCCGGCCAGGCGCATATCCCCTCTTTGTTCGTAGACTGATACTTTGTAGCCCCGGTTTGCTAAAAAAACAGCCCAAAGTGACCCAACAAGTCCCGCACCTACCACCAATGCGTTTTTTTCTTTACCCATGCTCAATAAAGTTTAAATGGAGAATCTCAACGCAAGAAACTGTGCAACAAACCCTACCATAAATCCCCCGTACAGGTCGCGGGGTTCATGGGCGTGGAGCAACAACCTCGAAGTCCCCACGACGCCACATAAGAGGACGACGATCATTAATACAGCATTCATGTTAAAGCTTATCGCTCCCAGAGCCCCCGTTTGAATGGTGAAAACATCGTGGCTAAATCGCAGCATGGTGATGATGACCATGCCCAGCAAGCCACCCATTCCAACGGCATGAGCGCTTATCTTTGAAAAAATATTAACAAAAAAAGCCATAAAAAGTGCGATCACAGTACCCAGCATAAAGCAGGCATAGGCAGGAGGAAACAGCGAACTGTTGTTCATGTTCATGTATGCCCAAAGATAAAATACAATCGTTATGATGTAAGGCCCTGTCCTTTCGCTTTTATCCTCCATTTCCAAAGAGCGTATGAATCCAAGCGGGCGAAGCATAACGACAGCAAATAGGGGTAAAAAAAAGGTGTAAAGGAAAATGCGCAACAGGTTGAGTTTGCCATTCACATCCCAGATGCTGTTAACGCCAAAAATATATGGATTGATCAGCAATAGTAAAGCCAACATGTACGTCGGCATGAGCAATGGATGGAAAATAATGGAAACGGCCTTAGCCAGGGGTCGCAACATGTTCAATTTCTTTTTATGGCAGGCTACACAAAATGGAAATGACAAACAGCGTATAACCGGCGGCAAAGATACGCAGCACACTTGGATTCTCCGCGATCCGAAAAAACTTTGCACAGCAAGTTGGCGCTACCCAAAAATTACAGATACTTTTATGTTTTCATCCGGGTGATTTATTCAGTTATTCATCGTCTATGTTCCAATATCTGTTGAAACGCTTGCTGCTGTTCCTTCCCATGCTCCTGATCATTTCGTTTATTGCATTCGGGTTGAATCAGTGCGCTCCGGGCGATCCTGTGGATACGGCTTTGGAAGGCAGTGGTGTCAGACCTTCTGCCTATATGAGAGAATACAGACAAAAAGCGATCGCTTTAGAACTGGACAAGCCCCCGTTTTACTTCACCCTTACCACTGCCGCTTATCCCGAAACCCTCTATCTGATCATGCCCAAACGTTACCGGGAAGCAGCGGGTAAACTTATTGCACAACATGGCAACTGGCCGGAAATAGCTGCTTATTTTCAACAATTGCAAACTTTCAAATCAACTTTGCTGGGCCTTCCTAAAGATTCATCTATAAAGGAACAAATTACTACATCCCTACCGGTTCTGGAGCAATTGATGCAGATGCACGAAGCCAGTTCCATCAATTCAGCCCTCGACAGCATCAGTTTGTTTTTATCCCAATCTCCTCTTTTGTTGCAGCAAAGCGCAACTGCCTTTGAAGATTTAAAACAATCTTACCAGCGGGTTTCCCAAAAACAAAGCCGCTGGAAACTTTATGTTCCTGCTGTTTACTGGCATGGAACCCAAAATCGCTACCACCGCTGGTTAAGCGATATCCTGCAGGGTGATTTTGGCAAATCGCTGAAAGATGGACAGTTGGTTTCAACGAAAATAAAAGATGCCATCCGCTGGACGCTTACGCTTAATATTGCTGCGATTCTGCTGGCCTACCTGTTGTCTGTCCCCATCGGCGTATATTGTGCCGTCAACAAAGGGAGTAAGGCTGATCGCCTGATTTCCATCTTTTTGTTTGGCCTCGATTCCATGCCCAATTTCTGGATGGCGTCCCTGCTTATCATATTTTTTACAAGCCCGGAATACGGCATGGAGTTTTTCAGGGTTCTGGGCCCTCATAGCCTGACTTCAGATGCCGGGTTCTGGGAACGCCTGCTCGGTTCTGTTTCCGGCATGGTATTACCGGTTTTTTGTCTGACTTATGGTACGCTGGCGTACATTTCGAGGCAAATTCGATCAAGTGTCGTAGCGGCTCTTCAGCAAGATTATATCCGCACAGCCCGCGCCAAAGGATTGTCTTCGCGGCTGGTTATCTGGAAACATGCCTTTCGCAACGCCCTGTTTCCGCTAATTACTTTGTTTGCATCTGTTTTCCCGGCTGCACTGGCCGGTTCAGTTGTCATAGAGTACATTTTCAGCATCCCCGGCATGGGGCAATTGATGATTAAATCCATACAGGGAGACGACTGGCCGGTCATTTACACCGTGATGCTGCTGGCCTCTTTGTTAACGATGGCAGGCATCCTGATTGCTGATTTATTGTATGCGCTGACAGACCCAAGGGTGAACCTAAACAACAGAAAACGCAACTGAGCCTTTATGAAGTTTTTCAAAAAAAATAACACCCAGGCTGTTGATGTGTCGGAAACCCGATCCGGTAATGCATTCCAATCCTCAACCGGCTGGCAGCGTTTTCACAGCAACCGTGCTGCGCGCTGGTCACTGCGTATCCTTTTTGTCCTGATCTTTGTTGGTGTTTTTGCCGATTTTTTGGCGAATGACAAACCCATTTATTGCCGCATTAAGGGAGAAACTTATTTTCCCATCCTTAAAGAGTATGGGATTAAATTCGGGTGGAGCAAAGGCGACCAGGCTTATTTTCTTCGAAAATGGCAACAGGAGGATTATGAAGCGGTGATTTTTCCCCTTATTACCTACAACGCCCAGCAGACAGATACTCCCAACGGTTATCTTGGCCCATTTGATAAGCAAAATGTTTCCTCGTGGCGATTCCGTCATTGGCTGGGAGCCGACCATATTGGAAGGGACATAGCCGCAATTATGGTCCATGGTACCCGCACGGCCATGCTGGTCAGCGTTGTCTCCATGGGGATTGCTACCTTGATAGGGCTGTTGCTGGGCAGCCTCGCAGGTTTTTTTGGAGATGATCGTCTTCGGGTTTCAAAGCCTCGCCTGTTGCTGAATCTGGCTGCCCTGGCGCTGGGTCTTTTTTACGGTTTTTGGGTCAGGTCTTTTGCAATTTCAGAAGGACCGGTGTTTTTGGAATTGTTGAAAAGCCTGGCTATTCTGATAAGTGCGCTGCTACTCGCCAATCTTATTTCAAAGGCCATTGAAAAGCGTTTTTTGCTTTCTGATAATGTTCCCATCCCGGCGGACATGCTCGTAAACAGGGCCATTGAAGTACTGCATGCCATTCCTGCTTTATTGCTCTTACTTTCAGCTGCTGCACTGATCAAAAAGCCTTCCATTATTTATATCATGGCCATCATCGGATTGTTGCGCTGGACGGGAATAGCCCGTTTTATTCGTGCTGAATTACTTAGAATCCGGAACCTTGAATACATCGAAGCAGCCCGTGCCATGGGGCTGAGCGAATGGCGCATTCTGTTCAGGCATGCCCTTCCGAATGGGCTGGCGCCTGTTTTGGTGGCAATTGCTTTCGGAATGGCCAATACTGTGTTGCTGGAAGCTTTTTTATCTTTTCTGGGCATCGGCTTGCCCCCGGAAAGTGCGAGCTGGGGCAATGCTCTGCAAAGTGCACGCAGCTACCCCCAGGCCTGGTGGATAACGCTTTTCCCCGGGTTGGGCATTTTTATTACCATTACCATCTTTAACCTTATTGGAGAAGGCTTAAGTGAAAGCGGTACTACCTGAGTGCTTATTTCATTTTTCTTTTCATCTTTTTGGGGAACAGCTCGGATTTCCCCCCTTTAGTTGACAACTGCCCTTTTCGATTGGCCTTTGTCGTTGCCTGTTCGTACGCCGGGCAGCCACTTTTCCGATTGCAGGAGGAAGAACTTACCCACATCATTCCCAGGCAAAGGCAAAAAAGAAGCATGACAGAACTTCTGACTTTCATAATATACATACTTTTAATCTGCTAAATAAGGCAGGTTTCATGAATTGGTTACACCCTTTTCGAAAAAGGCGCATGCCAATGTTTCACAACTCGGCACTACATCAGAAACGCAGGTGTGCCCTAATCCCGTGTCCAATAAGTTAAAATTGTACGAAATGCTTGAAAAATCAGGCTTTCCGGCATTTTTTGATCAGGGAAGCTTGGTTTTCAAAAACCTTCCGTATAAATTTGCGGCGTTAAATTTATTTTAACCAAAAATCTTTGAAATGAATAAAGGAGATTTAATTACAAAAATCGCAGATGGTGCGAACATGTCTAAAGCTCAAGCAGAAGACGCACTCAACGCTGTACTCAACAGCATCACGGAAGCTCTGAAGGCTGATGACAGCGTTACGTTGGTTGGCTTTGGTACTTTCTCAGTTTCTCGCCGTGAGGCGCGCAGTGGACGCAACCCTCAAACGGGCAAAGCGATCAACATCGCGGCTAGAAATGTGCCTAAATTCAAGCCAGGTAAGAAACTTGCCGATGCCGTTAACTAATGGCGCCGTGCTGATATAGCACCTTGGAAAAAGGGCAATTCGGGCAATGCTTGAATTGCCCTTTTTCTTTACCTTTGCGCCTTCAAAGGCAATACCCTTATATCACTCACGTATTCCTTACGACCATGCCAGATATTCAACAACTTCGCCGTACGGCTTCTCAGGTCAGGCGCGACATCATTCGCCAGACTTTCATGTCGGCCAGCGGGCACCCCGGCGGCTCACTTGGTTGCACCGAATTGCTTACAGCCCTCTATTTTGGGGTAATGAAACACGATCCGTCTTTCAACAAAAGTGGGACAGGAGAAGATGTTTTTTTTCTTTCAAATGGCCATATTTCGCCGGTTTGGTACAGTGTTCTGGCCCGGAGCGGCTACTTCCCCGTCTCAGAACTGGCCACATTCCGCAAACTCAACTCGCGACTTCAGGGACACCCTGCTACACACGAGGGGCTGCCCGGCATCAGAGTTGCCTCGGGTTCTTTGGGGCAGGGTTTGTCGGTATCCATTGGGGTGGCGCTGGCTAAAAAACTGGACCACGATCCCCATTTGGTCTACACCCTTACCGGGGATGGCGAATTACAGGAAGGCCAGGTTTGGGAAGCCCTCCTATTTGCAGCACACAACAAAGTCGATAACCTCATTGCAATAGTTGACTGGAATGGCCAGCAAATAGACGGACCTACGTCCAAAGTGCTGTCTTTGGGCGATCTGCCCGCTAAGTGGGCCGCCTTCGGCTGGGAGGTCCTCCAAATCGAACACGGCAATGACATGCAGGCTGTTCTGGATGGATTGGCCAAGGCCAAATCCCTTACCGGTAAAGGCATGCCCGTGGTTATTCTGATGAAAACAGAAATGGGATTTGGCGTAGATTTCATGGTCGGCACGCATGCGTGGCACGGCAAAGCGCCGAACGCAGAACAAACAGAACGCGCGCTGGCGCAATTGGAAGAAACCCTGGGAGATTTTTAATTTTTTGAACACAAGCGGTTTTCAGGTATACCAGATTCGCATTTTCGTAAATCGATACTGTTAAACCCTGATTCCAAAACATACATTATGCTGGATCAAATCATTAGCACTGGAAAAAAAGCAACCCGCGATGGCTTTGGCGCCGGGCTGTTTGAAATTGGAAAACAAAACCCAAATGTGGTTGCCCTTTGTGCCGACCTGATTGGTTCTCTTAAAATGGAGGCCTTCATTGATGCCTTCCCGGAGCGCTTTTTTCAAATTGGAATTTCCGAAGCCAATATGATGGGCATAGCTGCAGGATTGGCCATCACCGGAAAAATTCCCTATACCGGCACTTTCGCCAATTTCTCTACCGGCAGGGTTTACGATCAGATCAGACAATCCATTGCATATTCGCATAAAAATGTAAAGGTTTGCGCCTCCCACGCTGGTTTGACACTGGGTGAAGATGGCGCAACCCATCAGATTCTGGAAGACATCGGCATGATGAAGATGTTGCCCGGATTCACGGTAATTGTCCCCTGCGATTACAACCAAACCAAAGCCGCCACCATGGCCATTGCAGAGCACTATGGTCCGGTTTACCTGCGTTTTGGCCGGCCAGACTGGCCAAATTTTACGGCTGAAAATCAGAAGTTTGAAATTGGGAAAGCACAGTTGCTGGCCTCCGGCAGCGACGTCAGTATTTTTGCCACCGGACACATGGTTTGGCAGGCAGTAGAAGCAGCCAGGCTGATGGCTCAGGAAGGAATCAGTTGTGAAGTATTCAACATCCATACCATAAAGCCCCTGGACGAAGCAGCTATTCTGGACTCGGTCAGCAAAACCCGTTGTGTTGTGACCGCAGAGGAGCACCAGCGCAATGGCGGCCTTGGTGATGCCGTTGCCCAATTGCTGGCACGACAACTACCCAGCCCTATGGAATTTGTGGCAGTGAATGATTCTTTCGGCGAAAGCGGCAAACCTTTCGAATTGCTCGATAAATATGGGTTGGGTGTAAATGATGTGGCCGGGGCTGTGAGAAAGGCGTTGACAAGAAAGAAATAAAGCGTTTAATCCTAATCAAATATGACCATATTTTTGGGTATAGTCTCTTTTATATCCATCTTCATCATCAGCCTTGTCCATTTTTACTGGGCATTGGGTGGCCGTAAATGGGCAAACATCGTATTCCCCCAGTTTTCAGGAACGGATAAACCCGTTTTCAGCGCCGGAAATGGGGCAACTGTTTTAGTTGCCTTTATCTTTCTATCCTTTTCGGGGCTCGTTTTTTTGAAAACATTTCCTGTTGTTTTCCGTTTTTCCAGTCATTGGATTGACTTAGGCATTTGGATGGTAGCAGGACTGTTCCTGTTAAGAGCCATAGGCGAATTCAAATACGTCGGTTTTACAAAAACCATCCGGGATACGACCTTTGCCCATTACGATACAAAAATTTTTACACCACTTTCATTGGCCATCGGGTTGATGGTGGCCTCCATTGCACTTTTTTGAAAAAAACAACTCAATGAAATTCGGTACCAAAGCCATTCATGCCGGTGTAGAACCGGATCCAGCAACAGGCGCAGTTATGACGCCGATCTACCAGACCTCCACTTATGCCCAGGAGGCGCCTGGCGTACATAAAGGTTACGAATATGCCCGCACACAAAACCCAACCAGAAGCGCATTGGAGAAAAACCTGGCTGCTTTGGAAAATGGCACCGATGCCATTTGTTTCGGCAGTGGCATGGCTGCCATGGACGCTGTGCTGCGAACGTTGAATCCGGGGGATGAGATCATTTCGAGCAACGATCTTTATGGAGGGTCCTATCGCCTGATGGTGCGCGTTTACGAACGTTTTGGCATCAAAGCGCATTTTGTCAATCTGGGTGACCTGAAAAAGGTAGAGAAGCTCATTACGGCAAAAACAAAATTGTTCTGGATTGAAACGCCGACCAATCCCATGCTGAACATTGTGGACATTAAAAAGGTGTGCGCACTGGCTCATTCGCATGGAATTCTGGCCTGTGTAGACAATACTTTCGCTTCCCCTTACCTGCAAAACCCACTCGATCTGGGGGCAGATATTGTTGTCCACTCTGCCACCAAATACCTCGGAGGACACTCTGATGTTGTACTGGGCGCCATCGTTGTCAAAGACGAAAAACTGGCGCAGGATTTTCATTTTCTGCAAAATGCAATGGGTGCGGTGCCTGGTCCTCATGACTGTTTTTTGGTCTTGCGTGGCATAAAAACCCTGCATGTTCGCGTTGAACGCGCCTGCAAAAACGCCAAAAAAGTAGCCAAATTCCTCCAGGCTCATCCCAAAGTAAGCAAAGTGTATTATCCCGGCCTTAAAGACAATCCTTACCACGAACTGGCTAAAGAACAAATGCGTGGCTTTGGTGCAATGGTATCTTTTGACCTTCTAAAAGATAGTTTTGATGACGCCATTCGTGTGCTGAGCAACACCAAAGTATTCACCCTCGCCGAATCACTCGGAGGCGTTGAATCGCTTATCGGTCACCCGGCTACCATGACGCATGCCTCCATCCCGCGGGAAGAACGCATGAAAGTAGGCCTTACCGATTCCCTCATTCGTTTAAGTATAGGAATAGAAGACGTTGAAGATCTGATAGAAGATCTGGAACAGGCGCTGGTACAACTATAGGAGATCAGCGCTGTTTCTTTTGCGCTGCTAAAGTCAGCATTGCTTTGTATTAAGAAATAATTAGCGTAATTTCGCTAAGAGCTTGTTCGGGATTTTCTGATTGACTACGTCGAATCTTCGATTTGAGCGAGGGTGAGGAAATTTTATTTTAGACGAGGCGAATTTTGCAGACATAGCCAGCAGCTATGGCGAAAAAATTCAACGCGGTATCAAATAAAATTTGCCACTCACAGCCAATTGAGGAATTTCCGAAAAAGCTCTAAACACTCTAACTCGTTAATACTATGATCTTTCAACTCACCGAAGAGCAACTGGCGGTACAGGCTGCAGCTCGCGAGTTTGCCCAAAAAGAGCTCAAACCCGGCGTTATTGAACGCGATAAAAATATGACTTATCCGAAAGAGCAGATTCGCCAAATGGGCGAACTGGGTTTTCTGGGAATGATGGTGTCGCCAGAATATGGCGGTGGTGGCATGGATACGCTCTCTTACGTTCTGGCGATGGAAGAAATTTCAAAGGTGGACAACTCCTGCTCCGTCATCATGTCGGTTAATAATTCATTGGTTTGCTGGGGAATTGAAACTTTCGGATCTCCGGAGCAAAAAGCAAAATACCTTCCCAGATTGGCTACAGGCGAATGGATCGGCGCTTTTTGCTTATCAGAACCGGAAGCAGGAAGCGACGCCACCAGTCAGCGCACAACAGCAGTGGACATGGGTGATCACTATCTACTCAATGGCACCAAAAACTGGATCACCAACGGCGGCACATCCAAACTCCATTTGGTAATGGCGCAAACTCATCAGGAACTGGGCCATCGCGGCATCAATGCACTTCTGGTTGAAACCGACTCACCCGGTGTCGCCATCGGCGCAAAAGAAGATAAGCTGGGCATCCGCTCTTCTGATACGCACACGATTATGTATACCGATGTGCGGGTCCCGAAAGAAAACCGAATCGGCCCGGATGGTTTCGGGTTTAAATTTGCGATGAAAACGCTGACTGGCGGTCGCATTGGCATAGCCTCCCAGGCCCTTGGCATTGCAGGGGGCGCGTACGAACTGGCCCTGGCCTATTCCAAAGAGCGCTCGGCTTTTGGCAAACCAATCAGCCAGCACCAGGCTGTTGCATTCAAACTGGCAGACATGGCCACTGAAATTGAAGCCGCAAAGCTGATGGTGTACCGGGCCGCACGCCTTAAAGATGAAGGGGGCGACTATGGTACCGCCAGTGCAATGGCCAAATTATTTGCTTCTGAAGTTGCCATGCGTCACACTGTTGAGGCTGTTCAAATCCACGGCGGGTATGGTTTTGTCAAAGAATACCATGTGGAAAGACTGATGCGGGATGCAAAAATTACACAGATATACGAAGGAACTTCAGAGGTGCAGCGCATTGTGATTTCCAGAAGCATTCTCGACGGGCAATTGTACCTACCCGTAGTTGGAGCAGCACAAAAAGTATGATTCCGTTTTTAAAGTATGCCTTGCTGGTTTCAGGTTTTGCAGGCCTTTTGTATGGCTGCGGCAAAGAGGCCCCTGAAAACGCGCTTGACGAACGTCTGAATGCAAACGTGGAGCTTGCCAAAGATGTAAGCATCATCTACAGTGATTCTGCCAAGCTGCGCGTTGTCGCCAAAGGGCCTGTTGTGTTGTATCATCTCGACGTCCGGGAACGCAAACAGGAGTTTATTGAAGGCGTCATCATTGATTTTTTTGACCCCCTGGAAAATCCTTCCAGCAAGTTGACGGCAAAATACGGCATTCGCCTGGAAGGCAAAGGCCAGATTATTGTCCGCGACAGCGTTGTATGGCAAAGCGTTGCCGGAGAGCGCCTCGAGACAGAAGAACTCATCTGGGATGAAAAGCAACAACGCGTTTTTACCAATAAATTTGTCGTGCTGCGCAGGCCGGATGAAATCATTAAAGGCCACGGCTTCGAAGCCAATCAGGATTTTAGTGATGCAAAAATAAAGGCAGTAGAAGGCCAGATCAAAGTAGATGAATTAAGTAAAGAACTGGAATGACACTTACCCTGCTTATTGTTTTGTTTTTATTGCTTTCCGGGCTTTTTTCAGGCTCAGAAATAGCATTTGTTTCTGCCAATAAACTGAAAGTAGAACTGAAAAAGAAAAAAGGAACCCGCAGAAGCCGGCTTTTTTCTATGTTCTACGACAAACCGGCCAGTTTTATTGGAACCATGCTCGTGGGCAATAACATCGTTTTGGTCGTTTTCACTTCTTTAATGACCATTCCGCTCGACCATCTTTTCATTAACCAATTGGGCTTGAAAAGTGAAGGCATTATTCTGTTGCTCAATACTCTGGTCATTACGATTACCTTGCTCATTTTTGGAGAATTCATGCCGAAAGCCATTTTTCGACTTTATGCTGATGACATTCTCTATCAACTTGCGCTTCCGATACGCGGGCTGCAAATTTTACTCTCAGCACCTTCCTGGCTGATGATCAAAACGTCTGATCTGGTGTTGCGCCTCGCTTTTAAAACCCCGGCAGAACATGTCGACAATGCCTTTACAAGACTAGACCTTGAGCATTTCATCAACGATACCCGCAGCGATTCGGAAGAAGAAATAGACCGGGAAATGTTCGGCAAGGTGCTCAACCTCAATGACATCCGGGTAAGAGACTGTATGGTTCCCCGCACAGAAGTAGAAAGTATTGACATTAACGCCGAGGTAAATGATTTGGAGAAATTGTTCAAGGAAACCAAATTGTCCCGCATTTTAATCACCGAAAACGAAGTGGATAATGTCTGCGGTTACGTACATCACCAGCAATTGCTGAAACAACCGGAAGACATCAAAAGCCTCATTTTACCCATAACCTATGTTCCGGAAGCCATGAGGGCAACAGACCTCATGAATGCGTTTATCAAGGAGCGCAACAACATTGCCTGTGTGGTGGATGAATTTGGCGGATTAGCCGGCGTTATTACGCTCGAAGATATCCTTGAAGAAATTTTCGGGGAAATAGAGGACGAACACGACCAGGAAGAATACATCGAGATTCAGGAATCTGCAGACACTTACCGCTTTTCCGGAAGGCTTGAAATCAATTATCTGAATGAAAAATACAAACTCAATTTCCCGGAAGGGGAATACCATACCTTGTCGGGCTATTTGGTCATGACCACAGAAGACATTCCTGAGGAAGGCGCCGAAATTGAATTGGGCGAATATCGTTACATCCTGGAAAGCGTCAGCGACAAAAAAGTTGAAACAGTTAAAGTTATAGACCTGTCGCAAAAACCAGAATGATCCTCGTTTTTTGAACCTGGGCTCATTGCCCTGATCCAGATTTTTACACCTTCCAAGCTATATTCATGAGTAAAGGAAAGATTCTCGTTACCGGCGGTTGCGGGTATATTGGCAGCCACACCATTGTCGATTTAATTGATCATCAATTCGAAGTGGTTTGCGCAGATAACTTATCCAACTCCAAAGAAAGCATTTTAGATGGTGTAAAAGCCATTACAGGCAAAACCGTAAAAAACTATCTCACAGACCTTTGTGACCCTAAAGCCACCCGTCAGATCTTTGAAGAAAACCCGGATATCACAGGCGTCATTCATTTTGCTGCTTTAAAAGAAGTTGGCCAGTCGGTTTTTCATCCATTGCTCTATTTTCGCAACAACCTGAACAGCCTCCTCAATATACTGGAGTGCATGTCGGATTTTGGGGTAAAGCATTGCATTTTTTCCTCTTCCTGTTCGGTTTATGGCAATGTAGAGACCCTGCCGGCTACCGAAGCAGAACCTTTAAAGGAGCCTGAATCGCCGTATGCCCGCACCAAGCAGATGGGCGAAGCAATTATTCGCGATTTCTGTGTCGCCAACACTACTTTCAAAGCGACCCTTCTGCGTTATTTTAACCCTGCCGGCGCCCACGAAAGTGCCCTGATTGGTGAATCCCCGGCAAATCCCGCCAGCAATCTGGTGCCGGTCATTACAGAAACCGCTATCGGCAAACGCCCCGAAACAATGGTATTCGGCAACGATTATCCAACGCGGGATGGCAGTTGCGTTCGCGATTACATCCATGTGATGGATTTAGCCAATGCCCATACCAAGGCACTGGAATACCTCTTAGCCGGTAAAAACGAACAGGCCTGCGAAGTTTTCAACCTTGGCAGCGGTGAAGGCGTCACCGTGCTCGAAACGATAGCTGCCTTTGAAACAGCAACCGGCCTGAAGCTCAATTACCGCATTGGGCCGCGTCGGCCAGGTGATGTCGTTGCCATTTATGCCAACTATGAAAAGGCAGCCCGCCGATTGGGGTGGAAACCCACCCGCGACATGGAAACCATTATGCGCACTGCCTGGGCCTGGGAACAGGTAAGGTAAGCGGATCAGATTAGTCCTCTGGCTTTTAATTCCAGGTATTTGTTGATTGTATTCATGGAAAGCGCCTGCGGTTCAGTCAGAATGGCCTGTATGCCGTATTGTTTCAACTTATGAACCATGGCGGATTTTTCAGCCATAAACTTCTGCGCGACAGTTTGATGATATATCCCTTCAAGCGTAGAAACCTCCTGGTTGGCGAAATTGCGGATTTCTGTATTTTCAAAAAAAATGACCACAAGCAAGTGGTTGTTGTTGATGCGGCGCAGGATGGGCAAGACCCTTTCCAATGCAAAACTGCTTTCAAAATTGGTAAATAACAGAATTAAACTCCGCCCGCCAGTGATGAGTCTGCGTGATGCCTGATAAAGCAATTCATAATTGGCTTCCATTGCCCGATCAGCTTCATTGTAGAGGGTCAGCAAAATTTTATTCAGCTGCGTGGCTTTGTTGTCGGCTTTAAGGCTGGCGCCGATTTTGTCTGAAAAAGTAATCAAGCCGGCGCGATCGTATTTTTTCAGGGCAATGTTGGATACAGCAAGGCTGGTATTGATGGCATAATCCATAAGACTCAAGCCTTCAAAAGGCATGCGCATCGCCCGGCTTTTGTCTATGATGCAATATACTTGCTGGGCGCGTTCGTCTTGATACTGGTTCACCATGATGTCTGCACGACGGCTGCTGGCTTTCCAGTTGATGCTGCGGTGGTCATCGCCCCGAACGTAGTTTTTGATCTGTTCAAACTCATAACTGTGTCCAATCCGGCGCAATTGTTTTATCCCCTGATGGTTTGACAAGCGGTCAAAGGCCCGGTATTCATATTGCTTCATCTGAAGAATCGAAGGATAAACAGGAACCTCTTCCCGGGCTTCGACACGGATGCGACGCTCTGCCAGTCCCAGCGCAGTTGTGGTAAATACATTGATCCGGTTAAATACATAAGCCCCCCGCTGAACCGGCCGGAGTTCGTAATTGATCTCTCTGGCTTCGTCAGGATCGAGTACAGCATCCAGCATGAAATTTCTCTCCTGAAACTGAAATGGGATTTCATCAGCAATTTTCAGAAAAAGCCGCTGACGGGAATGGTTGGCCACAGTAACTTTGACAAGGTTGGGATCACTGAGGGATAAAATCTTAGGCAGTTTCCGCTGCGCCGTAATCAGGTCTTGTTTGCCATAAAGCAGGGCAAAATCCAGTACGGTAAGGGCGGCAGCAAAAGCGAGGAGCAACTGGGCAACCTGCAGCAAAGGCGGCACAAAAAAGCTGACGGCAAAGGTCAGCACCAGCAATCCGCTGAGGCCAAAAAAACGGTTGGTGAGGAACAGGTCTTTCAAAATAAGATCGCTTTATTTTACAGGCTCAGCCTGACGGAAACAATCACTTTACCGGGGGACTTCTATTTTTTCCACAATACTGTCCACAACCTCCTTTACCTGATAACCCTCCATTTCGCGCTCCGGCGTAAGAATGATGCGGTGGTTGAGCACCGGGAAGGAAACATAACGAATATCGTCGGGCGTCACGAAGTCACGACCATTCATGGCCGCAATCGCTTTGGACATTTTCATCATGGCAAGCGATGCCCTTGGGGAAGCCCCCAGAAACAAATCAGCATGATCCCGTGTGGAATGCACTATAGCGGCAATGTAGTCGAGCAATTCTTCCCGAATGTGAATCTGCTCAACCAAAGACTGACAGGCGCGGATATCGTCGCTTGACAGCACGGCTTTTACATCGTATCGCTGATTGATTTTAAAATCACTTTGAAAACGGCGGAGGATTTGCTTCTCCTCTTCCAGGCCGGGATAAACGAGGTTGATTTTTACCAAAAAACGATCCAGTTGCGCTTCCGGCAGTTTATAGGTCCCCTCTTGTTCAATTGGATTTTGAGTGGCCATCACGAAGAACGGAAAACCCATTGCATGCGTTTTGCCATCTACCGTTACCTGGTACTCTTCCATAACTTCAAAAAGCGCAGCCTGGGTTTTGGCCGGCGCCCGATTAATTTCATCAATCAGGATGATGTTGGAAAAAACCGGCCCGGGGTTAAAGGAAAACGCTGAGTTGTGCATGTTGAAAACAGTCGTTCCAACAACGTCGCTTGGCATTAAATCAGGGGTAAACTGGATGCGGGAAAAATCTACATCCAGTGTTTGGGCCAGCAGCTTGGATACCAGTGTCTTAGCGATACCCGGCACGCCTTCCACCAACACGTGACCTCCGGAAAAAATGGCAGCCAACAACAAATCCAGAAGGTCGTGCTGCCCGACAATGACTTTGGCAATTTCGTGGCGAACCTTTGATGCCGCAGTATGTATCTTTTCAAGATTCAGGTGCTTGTGCTTCCAGATTTCTCCATCAGAAGCCTGAATTTCAGGTTGCGGTACCGGGGTAGGTTCCTGGGTTTGTTCGTTCAATTCTTCGATGTGCATGTGCTTTCAGGTATTTATTATTGAAGCATGACAGGGGCCGGCAAGCCATTCCCGCATACTCATTATTTACATTGTTTATAAAACTTATCCATCATGTGATGAAATTCAATCAATTTCGTCGTACTGATTGCGTAAGCTTTTTTGATGCTTTCCTGCGTCTGATAAATTTCTCTGATCAGTTCCTCTGGTACTTCAGACCGGTTTGCAAGCCGGCCGAAAAAATGATCATCCCCTTCTCTGTAGCTCAAGCTATATCGATCCCGGACGTATCCATTGAAATAGCGAATCTTCTGTAGCGCCAGTTTTTGGTGCTTGTTTTGCAAAAAATACAGCTGACCAATGGTTTGAACAAACTCTAAAGAAGTATTGGTATTGGGCTCCATAACCGGCACAATACTTTGGCGACGCTTTGCGCGAAAGAGCAGATACAGCACCCCTGTTCCCAATAAAAGATACCAGGCCCAGGCCAAAGCAGGCTGCGACAAAATGTATTTCAAAGGGCTCTGGTGGTTAGATTCGGGAAATCCGCCTGAAGAACGGCGATTGGCAAGCCTTGTAACCGATTCCGGTACACGGCTGTATTCGTCCCAATAAATACGCCCTTCGGGCAAATGCGAAAAGACCCTTTGTGCATACTCCAGGGCTTGTTTTCGAATTAGATGATAATTAGAAAATGCAAGCGGCGTAGTGTGCAGGAAAAAATAGCCTTCTCCATGTCTAATCCGGGCAAAATTGACATAAGTGCTGTCGGTAACCATATATCCCAATATGGTGCGCTGGGTATCGATCACGCAAAAATATTCGCTCCCCATGTATTTCCAGGGGTATCTTTCGGGAAGATAATTGCGTACATACTGGTATTTCGGCGTATCACTCATCACGAGATCGGGATGATCCAGGTTTAGTGCGGCTATGGTGTCGTAGGAGTAATGGTAACCACTCCAGGGTGTGTTGCCGCATTCTTCCAGATAGAGGTAAAACATAAGGTCGTGCGGAATGACATTACAGGCGATAAACGCACTGTTCCCTTCTTTTACAAAATCCAAAAGGGCATCCCGGTCGCGTTCAGTCATGAACATCCCGCCCCCGACAAAAACATAACTGGCTTTGGGGGTTTCGTGCTGTGAGAACTGCCCGTTGAGGCTGTCCTTCAGCACAACGACATCATGCTCTGAATCCAATTCGGTCAATAACCTGAAAAAGACATTTGTACCGTATGGATCACGGTTTTCTTCTTCGTAGTCTTCTTTCCAGGATAAGCGGTCTTCATTACGACCAAAATAGAGGTACAGTAGAAGGAATAAAACGGCCACAACCGCGCCAAGAATCAGAATATTTTGCTTGCTCATAGCCGGTCATTTTGCGGAATGAGCGAAAGTGTATTTTGAAACTGCCCCTGCAGGCGATCAAAATCCTGTTTGTCCACGACGGCATCTCCGTACCATACCCATTCAAATGCCCGGGTTGATTCCTGGAAAGGCTGATACAAGTTAGTCGCACTCAATTCGCGAAGATAATCGCGATTGGTTTTGTCTTTTTTCCAGAAAACGAGTTTTTGCTGCGATAATTTTTTCAATATGGAAAGGTAGTAGAGCCGAACAGCCAACGTATAATTTTCCTGAGCAATGGCATGCTGCAGTAAAGGGTCGAGGTCAGCGGTATTGAGGTTTTCTTCGATCCTTTCCAAATCAATTTCTCCGGTATTTTTTACCTGAATGGCAAGGTTTTTGGGTTTTGGCTTCAGTTGAACTACATTTTTAATAATGAGGAGGATGGCAACAATAGCAACCAGTAACAGCATTCCTCTGAAGAGCCATAAAAAAAAGGCGCCGTTTCCGAAAAATGCATTATTGGGAAGATCGCCGGTATTTCCCGGCGATGCATCTTTTTTCTTCCTGCGCTTTACTTCTTTGCTGTAATCCAATCCTTCAATGGCTTTTTTCCAGCTATTTTCATCGATGTTCCGTATTTCTACCTCCTCATCGTAATAGCGTTGCTCGTTGGACCAGTCATAGGGAACCGGTTCATCATAAGGAACTTCTTCAATTACGTCCGTTTCAGGCAAATCAGGCGCCACAGCTTCAACACCTTCACCTTCAACCTGAGCGGATGCAGCCGGAATTTGCAACAGCATCCCCGGCAAGGCCATTGCAAAGCAACAAACCAGTCTTCTGAAATCAGGTAAAAGCGTTAGTTTTTTCAGCATTGCTGCTTTTTATAGTTCTTGTTGCAGAACGTGCATGGTTCTGTTAAACAACTGCCCTGTTTTTTTACTCACGTTCCAGTCCCCGGATTTTCCTCGATTGTCCCAGCGTCTCCAGCTTTCCTTTCAAACCTGCTGCTTCGTGTATTTCAATCAGCGTATAATAGAGCAATCCCATTCCGGCGAAAAGTAAAATGAGAAACAAAAACAGGACAAAAAAGTGCAAAAAGAGCTGGGTAATGTTGTTGATGTGCATCATGGTTTCCGGCTCAGTACTGATAACCCAGGACATTAATTCAAGTACCGTTTTTACAATGAAAGCATCAAATATACTTAACCCAAGCACCCCGGGCAAAAGAAACAGCAGTAAAGCCGTGTGGCTTCTTCCCAAAGAAGAAAAATAGAGCGTCCATGTACGCCTGAAAGCACTGAAAACATGGATCCTTTCGCGAAGCAACAAAACACCCCACATGGCTGCAAATGGAAACAAGTCGATTGCCAGCAAGACGCTGTACCACCTGAAAAGCGCAAATAACAGCAAAGGCGGACTCATGGCAATCATGAATTGCAAGAAAGCAATTCCTGTGTTCCAGGCCCCTGGTTTCTGCCCGGATCGTTCCTCGCGGATGAGTCGTTTTGCGACAGTAAAAAACAACAGCCCCAAAGCAAACGCGGCAACATACGGAGCCACGTCAGAATACGTGAATGTAAACAAGATATGACTGGAATACAGGGTGTTTAAAAAGGAAAGCCATTCAAAAGTGACCGGAATCCCATTGTTCCACAAGTCTGCTGAAGTGAGCATGAGCGCTCCGCTACAAGCCATGGCAGCAAGTAGCGCATAAAGCAAAAAAGTGGCAAGGTTCTTTCTGTACAATAGAAAGGCATCAGAGAAAATTTCAACAGAAGATTGTATCCGGCCAAAGCCGATTTTTTTTTCCTGATGGTGTGAAATGCGCGTATCCCTGATGGGCGCATCAAAACCAATCCTGGCTTTATACCGTGGATACCAGACAAAATAAACGTACATAAACAAAAAGCATACGCCTATGAAGAAAGCACGGATCAGTGCCGGCGTTTCCGTAAGGCGCGTCAAAAAACCCTCGATAAAACCCGCCAAAACGATAAGTGGCGCTACGCTTACCAGAATTTTGATTCCCCGGCGGGCCGAGCGCTGAAAAGCCTGGATGCGGGAATACGACCCTGGAAAAACCAATCCCTGTCCCATCGTGATCCCGGCAGCGCCGGCAATGATGATGCAGGAAATCTCGATTGCCCCGTGGGTCCAAATCGTGAGGAAAGAGTCTAAAAACAACCCTTCCTTGATGAAAAAATACTGAAAAGCCCCTACCATGATGCCGTTGGACACCAGCGCCGTTAGCGTTCCTAAAGAGAAAAAAACGCCCATGCTAAAGATGAGCAAGGTCACATAGAGGTTATTGAGTGTAATGGCAAAAGACATGCTAAATGCGCCTTTTGCTTTGTAAACTGCCATTGGATCACCGGAACGGATGTTTTCCAGGGTCATTTGCACATAGCCATCACCCAGAATCAGGCTTGCAAAATCCTCATCCATTGCGCAGGATAGCGCACCGACCAACATGGAAACGACAAAAACAAAAAAAGAGAGCCGGAAGGCCTGGCGCGATTCGTGAATCAACTGTGGTAATTCGTCCAGAGAGAAGTTGCTCAGCTTTTTCAAAGGCGAGCGGCGGACCTTGTAAATGACGGCAAAAACCTGTTGTGCCAACCCATTCAGAAACACCCTCACCGAGCGGTTGGGGTAAAAAGTTCGCGAATAGGAAAGGTCGTCTGTGACTTGTATAAATAAGTCATTCAGCTGGTCAGGATCGGGTTGGGATGCCTCCAGCGCCCCTTCAAATTCACTCCATTTAGTCTTGTTCTGCTCTATGAAATTCGTTTCGCGCATATCAGGGTTACGAACTTGCCCGATCACAAATTGTGGCCGATGCACAAATATTGGAATAAAAACGATAGATTGCAAACGACTGGTAGGCTAAGCGGCTCCATTCGTAGATTTTTTCATGACAACGCACGATAAAAATCTCCAAATTTGTGTTCTAATTAAAACAAAGTCTTGCAGGCAATGAATCCCGCAGGGCTCGAAATCATAATCAATGGCCAATCCGTTCAAGAAGTACGCTGACCGTTTTTCGGAAAATGGTTTTTGGAAAACCCTGAACCACTATGCCAGAAAAATTGGTTTAAAGGCTGTATACAGTGCCTTGTTGCTGTTTTATGCCTATCGCCAGCCTGAAACGCCCTATTGGGCTAAAAGGATCATCATTGGTACGCTAGGCTACCTGCTTTCCCCTATTGACGCCATTCCGGACCTCAGCCCAATCATCGGCTACACCGATGACATCGGCGTTTTGGCTTTTGGCGTCGTCACCGTTGCCGCATACATCAATGAGAAAGTGCGCACCCAGGCCCGTGAAAAGGTTACCCGCTGGTTTGGAGATGGCGGACAGGAGGTGATGGAAGAGGTAGATAAGACCTTGTAAACAAGTCTCAAAACGGCAATTCCTCCAAATCTACATTTCCCCCTGAAAGGATCATTCCTACCCGTTTTCCGGCAAAAGCCCCGGGATTGGTCAGCACTGCCGCGAGGGGCACTGCACAGGATGGCTCTATGATGATTTTCATCCGTTCCCATACCAGACGCATCGCCGATACGATGGCTTCTTCAGAAACGGTAAAAATGTCGTCTACCTGGTTTTTGATGATGTCGAATGTTTTTTCTCCAAGGTTGGTGCGCAAACCATCCGCAATGGTATCGGTTGTCAGATTGATTTCAATTTTACCGGATTGCATTGAGCGCCAGGCATCGTCAACCGCTTTGGGTTCCGCGCCGTATACTTTCGCCCCGGGCAAGAGGTAGCGCGTAACCAGCGCCGTACCACTCATCAGTCCGCCGCCGCCTATGGGCGCAATGATGGCTTCAAGATCCGGCACGTCTTCTATCAGTTCTTTAGCCGCAGTAGCTTGCCCTGCAATGATGTTGTAGTCGTTGAAAGGATGAATAAAATATGCGCCCGTTCGACCAACGACTTCCTCCAGCGTGCTTTCCCGGGAAGCAATATTCGATGCGCAGAAAATAACTTCACCGCCGTAGCTGCGCACCCCGGCTACTTTAATCCCCGGAGCATTTTCGGGCATAACGACATAAGCAGGGATACCCAGTAATTTTGCGCTCAATGCAACCGCTTGTGCGTGATTTCCGGAAGAGTGCGTCGCAATGCCGTTTTTCCGGGCAGCTTCAGGAAGGCGCAGGGAAGCGTTGCTGGCGCCCCTCATTTTAAAAGCGCCTACTTTCTGAAAGTTTTCGCACTTGAAAAATAAGGTTACCCCGCTAATGGCATCGATGCTGGCACAGGTCAGCACCGGGGTGCGATGGATCATCGGCGCAATGGCGATATGGGTTTCGCGGATGTCGTTGAGGGTAGGGATGTGATTGAGTATTTGCATGTTGAGTATTTGAGTATGCGAGTATTTGAGGGTGTTCCGATAATATCTTTAGAGTCAGGGTCTTTTCAATTGGGTTTCTCTCAACGCATTGAGTTTGTTGCTGATTTCTTCAATCAGAGGGCGTTGTAAATTCATTTCTTCTTTGGTAATGTATTCAAAATCAGATACTCACTCCACCTTCTCCTTAAACGCTTCATAACTCTTATCCGGCATCATCAAACTGCCGAGGATCATAAATACGATGCTGGCAGCCAGGCCAATGAGCAGGGTAGGCGTTTCGGTTTCAAAAATTTCACCGACGACCCAGCCGGCCATTCCACCCAGAATAGACAGGATGCCGCCCATGTCGGAGGCCCGCTTCCAGTAAATCCCGGCAGCCAGTGGAACGAACAGGGAAACTAAGCTCAGGACAGAAGAATCGGATACCAATTCGTATATGTTCCGCTTGCTTGAGGCCATGATCGCAGAACAAACCGCTACCCCAACCACAGAAAAACGCATGGTGCGCAACAACATCCGATCGCTCATCTTCCGATAGATCGGACGAATGAGATTTTCGCCGATGATCGTCGCCGGAGCGAGGATCGCGCCTGCAGTTGTACTGAGGATCGCGGACAACAAGGCGCCAAAAAACAGAACCTGAATGACAATGCCTGCGTGGTTAAGTACCATCATGGGGATGATCTTTTGTGGATCATCGTTGCCAAAGTCCGTATATAATGCTTTTCCGCAAAGGGTTATGAACAAGGGAATCAACCCAATAGTCAGGTACATCAATCCGGAGACAAGGGACGCGCCAACGGCAGCTTTTTCTGTTTTTGCCGACATCACCCGTTGAAAAACATCCTGCTGTGGTATGGAGCCCAGACCAATCGTGATCCAGGCCGCAAAATAGGCCAGTATGCTCTGTAAATCCCGTTCCGGAAAAAACTGAAAAGCTTTTGCCGGGGCGTTTGCCAATACTTTCTGAACGCCCCCCGCTTTATCGGCCAGCAATACGGCCAGCGCCACCATGCCGACGATGATCATAATGGTTTGCACAAAATCAGTTACAGAAACGGCCCACATACCCCCAACATAGGTATACATCACCACGACTACGAGACAAATCAGAATGCCCCAGAGTACATCAATGTCCAGCAACACATTCAGTAAAAGGGCCATGGCAACCATTTGTGCCGCAATCCAACCAAAATAAGATGGCACAATAAAAATGGCGGCCATTGTTTCCATTCGTCGACTGAACCTAACCTTAAAAAAGTCAACCAGGGTCAGAATATTGAGCCGGTACAAAGGCCTGGCAAAAAAGAAACCAACCAGTATGAGGCAAAGGCTACTACCGAAAGGGTCTTCCATAACCCCCTGCAGCCCGTCTTCTGCATACTTTGCCGGCGCTCCCATGATGGTTTCTGAACCATACCAGGTTGCAAACAAAGCACAAGCCGCCACCATCATAGGCATGCGCCTTCCTGCAATAACAAAGTCCTGCGTATTGTGCACGCGACGAGCCGCCCACCAACCAATCAGGAGTGTGATAAGGAGATAGACGACAATAAAAATTAAAAGTACGGACATGGTAAATGGATTAGATGACTCCTGCGGGTCTGGTTATCCTCAGAAAAAAAGACCTGCCCCTGCTCAGCTCTTATTGTGAAATCGACCGCCTGCATGCTAAAGTCTTTTCCAAGTGTCGGTAAACTTACGTACAAATCCAGTTTAAGACAAAATTAACGGTATTTGGGTACGATTTTAAGAGACGATAACCTTTCTAAGTTGTTTATAATAATGTCTTTATCATTAAAAAAACAATTACCATGGCAATAAAAAAATCAGGCCTGATTGCTTTGACGCTACTTGTTGCCGTTTCGCTTCAGGCCCAGTATTTCGGACGGAATAAGCCCCGCTATGAAGGGTTTGAATTTCAGGTTCAACAAACACCGCACTTTGAGATATACCACTATCTGAAAAACGACACGCTGCTGCACGAACTGGCAGCGCAATCAGAACAATGGTACAGCATTCATCAAGCCATCCTGCAGGATACGTTCAGCAAAAGGAATCCGGTTATTTTTTACAACGACCACCCCGATTTCCAGCAAACAAATACCATTTCCGGCGAGATCAGTGTAGGAACCGGGGGTGTAACCGAAGCTTTTAAAAACCGGGTGGTGCTCCCTCTGACCATGTCGAATCAGCAAACACGCCACGTGCTTGGGCATGAACTGGTGCATGCTTTTCAATATGACCTCATTCTGCGTGGTGACTCCACTTCGCTGAACGATCTCTCGAACCTGCCGCTATGGATGGTGGAAGGCCTGGCCGAATACATGTCTATTGGCAGTGTAGATGCACAAACCGCCATGTGGATGCGCGATGCCGTTTTGAACGACGATGTGCCGACACTCAAAAAACTCAGCAACCCACAGTACTTCCCCTACCGTTACGGGCATGTATTCTGGGTATTTGTCACAGGTTTGAAAGGGGATGAAATCATCAAACCCCTTTTTGTGGCTACAGCCAAATACGGTTTTGACGAAGCATGCTTAAAGGTTTTGGGCATGAGCAGCAAAAACCTGTCTGAACTTTGGGTCAACTTGTTGAAGAACCACTTTGGCAGCGAACTGGGTGATAAAAAAGAGCGCACCATCGGCAAAGCGCTCATCAACGATAAAAATGCCGGTCGGATGAATATTTCGCCGGTGCTCAGTCCCAATGGCCAATTTGTGATCTTCCTCTCTGAAAAAAACCTGTTTACCACCGAGCTTTTCCTCGCTGATGCCCGCACCGGAAAAATCATCCGGCGGGTGGCCAGCATCCTAAAAGATGGTCATCTTGACGATTTCAATTATATCGAATCCTCGGGCACCTGGTCTCCCGACAGCAAACAATTTGCGTTTGTAGCAGTCAGTAAAGGCAACAATGTGCTTGTCATCAAAGACGTCAAAACCGGCAATACCATTCTGGAAAAGGCTCTGGAAGGCATTCCTGCTTTTACCAACCCGGCATGGTCGCCGGACGGCAAAACCATTGTAGTCAGCGGTTTGGCAAACGGCCAGGTTGACCTGTTTGCTTATGCCCTTAAATCGGGCAAAGTGACCCGGCTGACGAATGATTCCTATGCTGAAATGCACCCGGCATGGAGCGCAGACGGCAGTTACCTGGCTTTCGCAACGGATGAACTGAGCTGGAAACGGGGCAAAACAAATGGGAAATGGACTTTTAATCTGGCAACCCTGACCCTGGCTGACCTAAGCATCCGCCACATCGACCTGTTCCCTGGCGCTGATAACCTGAATCCGCTGCCCGACAGTGCCAACAACATCGTCTTCCTGTCGGATCGGGATGGTTTCCGCAATATTTACAGGTACAACCCGGAAAATGGCAAAGTCTGGCAGCTCACCGATTTACTTACGGGAGTCAGCGGCATAACAACCTATTCTCCGGCAATCAGCCTTTCGCCGCGCAACGACCGGATCGCTTACACGCATTACTTCAAAAACGGCTACAACATTTACCGGGCAAGGCAAGCGGAATTTCTGAATAAAGAAGTGGATCCGAATGCGGTAGATTTTCATGCCGCAGCATTGCCCCGTGTAAACCCAAAAGCAACGGCAATCGTTGACGCCAACCTGGGCATACCGGCATCACAGGCAGATTTACCGGATGATCAAATGAAAGAACTGCCTTACAAAACCAAGTTTCGCCTGGACTATGTCGGCGGCGGCGGTGGCATCGGCATTGGTACCAGCAATGTTTTTGGAACAACTCCTGCGCTGGGCGGTGGGGTAGACTTGCTGTTCAGCGATATCATGGGCAACCACCAGTTTTTTTCAAGCCTTTCCCTCAATGGCGAAATCAGCGATATTGGCGGGACTGTTGCCTATGTCAATAGAAAAAACCGGATCAACTGGGGGGCTTATATGGCACATACCCCCTACCGGAGTTTGAGCTTAGACAATATCCAGTTCAATTACCCGCTGCCCGTAGGCGATGACCTTTTCCTCATCACAGACCGTTATTCCTTCAGTTTATTCCGTCTTTTTGAAGACCAGGTAGGCGCATTTGCGCAGTATCCGCTTTCGACAACGCTTCGTGTTGAAGCAGGAGCCTCTGGGTCAATTTACAGCAGTAGTCTGACCCAATTAGACAACTACTACGATGATTTTGGGAACTTAGTCAAGCAGGACCGAAACAAACTCGACGCACCACCCGCCTTGAAATTCGCTACGGCAGAAGCTGCTTTGGTAGGCGACAACAGCTTTTTTGGAATGACGGCGCCGCTACAGGGGCATCGCTACCGCGTCGGCGTGGAACAGTACTTTGGCGATTTCAATTTTACGGCGCTGACTGCCGATTACCGCATCTATCGTTTCTATAAGCCCGTTGGTTTTGCCTTCCGGGCCATGCACTATGGTCGTTACGGTGCAGGCAGCACCGAATTGAGCCCTTTGTTTGTCGGAAACCCCTGGTTTATCCGGGGATACAACTCCAATACGGCACTCGATTTGTTTTTGCAAAACAAGTATGCTTTCGACCAATTGCTGGGCAGCAAATTGCTGGTGGCTAATTTTGAGGTACGCATTCCTTTCAGCGGTCCTAAAAGGCTGGCCCTGATCAAATCTAAATTTTTGCTCACGGATCTGAATTTCTTTGTGGATGGCGGAATGACCTGGTTCGATTATGATCAGTTCAGCATCAATGAACCGGAGTTCAACGGCGAGTTTACGATATACCCTGTTCAGCCGGTGTTCAGTGCGGGAGCGTCTCTGCGACTCAACCTATTTGGCGCTTTTGTGCTGGAGCCCTATTATGCCATTCCATTACAAAAGAATGCGCGGGGCGCTTTTGGTTTGAACATTATTCCTGGTTGGTAAATTTGCTTTTCCAAGCGTGTAAATCACCCCTTTTGCAACAGGTTGATCCTTGTTGTAAAAGGGGTTTCATTTTTTGAAAGCCATCACCAAATACCCTCCGATTACAGCAAAAATAAGCCCGACAAAAGCGATTACCGGCCAGGCGCCCAACTGAGGATCCTGCGATCCTGCCGCCTGCAAGATGAGCCAGGTCAGGCCCAAAAACCCCCAAACAATGGCCACTTTTATCACCGCAAGTAAATGGCGCGCCAAACGATACTGCCGGTTTGCATTTTCCGGTGTAATACGAACCGGATAATTGAAGTTTTGGCGGGAACGCGCCAGCAGGGTCATGAGCAGATAGATAAAGATGGCAATCCCCGGCAAAACCAAAATCGTTGCTTTAGAGCCCCAACCATCTGCATTTCCTTTCAGGTCGAAATGGATCGGAATCGTTGCCGGTAACTGTGTCCAATACAACAGGATCAACACCAAAAATGCAGCAATTCCCAACAGGGCCAACACATCTGATGCCTGTTCCAATCGGGACTTTTCAAAATCCAATTCAGGTTTTTTATTCATAAAAATCTGATTTTCATTTATTTAAAAAAATATCACAATACGATATTAGTGCCCAAAATTACTGCTTCTCTACGGGCATAATTGTTAAAATTACCCGAAGTACGAAAAAATTCGTAAATAAATTTGCAATTACGAAAGTCTTCGTATATACTTGCACTGCGAAACAATTCAGACCATTTTATAGAATAATGCAACGCATACTAAAATCACCCGACTTTACAATATCCGTAGCCCCAAAACCGAATGATTGCGATTATTTATTTTTCATGTTTTAAACATCGAAATTAATGGAAATTCCCAAGCCTACCGAATCAGAACTGGAGATTCTTCAGGTGCTTTGGACCTATGGGCCTTCTCCTGTGCGCTTTGTCTGTGACAAGCTCAACGAACACCGCGAGGTTGGCTATACCACGGCCCTTAAGTTGATGCAGATTATGGTAGACAAAGGTCTTGCGATCAGAAACACCGACCAGCGCAGCCACATTTATGAAGCAGCAATCAGTGAATCGGAAACCAAAACAAGGCTGCTGGATCAGTTTGTAGATTCCACCTTTAAAGGTTCTGCCATGAAAATGGTGATGCAGGCGCTTGGACAACACCAGGCGTCTAAAGAGGAATTGGATGAAATCAAAGCATTGATTGAACGCATGGAACGCGAAAGCCAATAGTGCATTCATTATTTCAACAGTCCCGATTTTGATCATGACAATCGCACATATATTCTCCGAAGCAGTAATTCAGGCCCTGGGATGGACCGTTGTTCATTCTTTGTGGCAGGCAGCATTACTGGCCTCTTTAGCCGGCATTGGCATGCTGATGATGCACCACCGCCCTGCCAGGGAACGCTACCTTTTGTCCGTTAGCGCGCTTGCAGGCATTTTAGTTTGGTCGGTCTGTACTTTTTTCAGCCATTACCATCCATTGCCGGAACCCTCTCCAATGACATTCGATTCGGCTGGGCCAGTGATGGTATCCTCCTCTGTACAAGTCTCCGCTTCCTGGACGGCAGGCATAACGGAGCAATTCAGCACCTACTTTAGCAACAATGCCCCGCTCATTGCCACCTGCTGGATGCTTGGCATGACTTTTTTTCTGTTAAAAATGCTGGGCGCCTTGCTGTACGCCAATCAATTGAAGCGCAGGCGCGTCAACCCGCTGTCTGAAAAATGGCAGCAAGCACTCCAAACAATTGCCCGACGCATCGGTGTAAAGCGGGCGGTTCGTTTGCTGGAATCAGCAGCGATTAAAACCCCCATGACCATTGGCTTCCTCAAGCCGGTTATCCTGCTTCCGTTAGGCATGGTCAACAACCTTTCACCTGAACAGGTCGAGGCCGTCCTGGCGCATGAACTGGCCCACATACACAGAAGCGACTTCCTTGTCAATATCTTTCAGACCATCGTTGAAACACTTTATTATTTCAACCCTGCAGTATGGTGGCTTTCGGCCGCCGTTCGCGCCGAGCGTGAAGATTGCTGCGATGATATTGCCGTAAGGAATTGTAAAAATTCACTCGACTACGCCAAAGCGTTGGTAAGCGTTCAGGAATGGGGGCAATCGCGCACCCCTTTCGCCCTGGCTTTTGCCGGAAATAAGAACCGCTTGCTGAACCGTGTGCGACGCATATTAAATCATCCGCAAAACAAATCAAACATTATGGAGAAGTTCGCAGCTACCTGTCTGCTGTTGCTGGCCGTACTGGCCTTAACCGTCAGTGCCGCCTATCCCGGGCAGCATTCCAAAGAGGATTCGTCAGCCTTAAATGCCGCTATGGGTTCCGACGATTTAAGTCTATCAGCAATCGATTCTTTACCCAGAGGAAATGCACGCATCAATTTGGAAAAAAATGGTAAATCATTGGAAGCCAAAGTTAAAGATGGTGTCATCACGTACCTGAAAGTAGACGGAAAAGAAATTCCGAAAGAGGAGTTCAGCAATTACGAAAGCATGGTAGAAGAAGCTTTCGGGGAAGCCCCCATGCCGCCGATGCCGCCTTTCCCGCCATCTGCGCCGGCACCGCCTTCTCCACTAAATGCGCCTAATGCGCCAACTCCGACTAATCCCCCTTCTCCACCAAATGCACCATCTCCCCCTTCTCCGGTCATAGGCTTATGGGAAAAGTCTTCAAAAATTACCCGGGAACAGGACGCTAATGGCAATACCATCATCCGAATTGAAAAAATGGAAGGAGATGAGCCCTTTGTCTTTGAGTGGAAGGAAGGCGACCCTGTTTTCAAACTGAACGGAGAACCATTTGAGGAAGGCCATTTGTTTGCCAACCCCGAATTGTTTGCAGGAAAGCATCTGGAATTGTTAAGAAAGGGAGAACTTAGCAAACAAATGAGAGAAGGCATGCGGGAAGATGCCCTTCGTCTGGCCGAAGAAATGAAAGGCATGAGCGAAAAGCAAAAAGAGGAGATGAAGTTGCGTCTGAAAGAATGGAAAGAAACGGAACAAATGCGCTTAAAAGAATTAGAGGAACAGCGACTCCTTTTTAACAGGTCTTCAAAAGATTTTTTAGAATTTGCACCGCCTGTTTTAGACGGAAATATCTGGGGGTATTTTGAAGATGGTGGCAGGGTTGACCGCACGGTCGAATCTGCTTTGGAAAAAGCCCTTGTCAAAGATGGTCTGATCCCGAATACGCAAAACTATACGCTTGAGCTAACCGGAAAAGGCATGAAGGTCAACGGCAAAAAGCAGCCCGATGCCATTTGGGAAAAATACAAAGCCATTTACCGCAAAGTATCCGGCTTTGAGCTGAATGGAAAAAGTAAAATTGTCGTGGATAAAGACAACGCCCAGTAAACAATAAAAAAGATTGGTTGGGATTGTGTAAAGCGTGTTGAATTGGTTAAATTAATTAAAATCGTATATCCGTATAAGGATAGTTATTCGTGTTTAAAGAATTTAGCAAAACTGATCCCGCCCAGCGGGGTTCAACGCTTTACACACCCCCGACTAATCATCATTTTTTTTGCCATTTCGTTGTCCATATTCTGCGCCCGTCGGTCAATGACAGGAAATAAGCGCCTGCCGGCAAATCGCCAACAAAAAACGTCTCCCTGTTCTCGCCAACTCCTGCCTCCAGCTTTTGTATCCGCAGCATGCGTCCGCCAGCGTCGGTCAGGCAAATCTGTAACGCCATTGGCTGCTCGGCCGTGAAAAACAGGGTCAATTGATCTATTGTCGGATTAGGGCTGACGGAAAGCGCTCTCAGTCCTTTAAATGCTTTCGTTTCTGAAAGCGTCGACACCGTACCTGCCGAAATGTAGTTGACGGTCTTAATTTTCGGACTTACCTGCGTTGTCGTATATTCGACGGGATAAGGCGTGTACCAGATGGTGGTGATGTTACTGTATGAAATAGAGACCAGAGGACCAGGCTGATGTGCGACCACCCAGTCGTAAGTGGTGCGGGTCTCATAGCTGATGCGTTGGTGGCCGTAATAGAAAGTAATAGAATCAAATAGCACCATCGTTGTTCTGATGCGCATGGCATTCTGAAAGGTATCTAAAGGCGTAATCAATGTACCATAAGCGTCGTATTCCACCGTGCGGGTACCTACCAGAAGGCCCGGATAATCCGGGGCGCCTGAACCGATCCACGTGCGGGTGTAGTCGTCCTGATAGGTATCGTTGAAGTGGAACGGGTACTGGCGTTGCACATCCGGATCGGTATAGGCCTCCTTGTAATTTAGGTTCTTCGCACCTAATAACAAAAGTTGATTCGCTCCTTTTTGAAAATAGGAATAAATAGTATAGGAAATGTTGCCGCTGTTGTAGTCGTGTTTAGTTGCCAGGGTAGCCGTCGGAAATTCATTAGCATAGGGCGTGTTTGCCGGTGTCACATACTCATAGCGCGTCGGCGGAGTTGACGAAGATAGATCAGAGAAATCCCAGATTTGATTGGCGCCAGGACTACCAACCTGCGCGGTACTGGAGTCGGCCTGGGCCCAATAGATAAAATCGCCAGTTTCCGGCACAATATTCATTTCTAAGGTAGGCTGAGCAAGTAGCATGCTGCGTGAAGCAGTAATAAGGGCAAGCAGGTAAAAGGTCTTTTTCATAGGTCTTTGTTTTTTGAATTTCAGGTTATCATTAATATAGAAAAACACGGATATGTGACACGAAAAGGACGCCAATTATGGCTAAGGGCAAAAGCTCAATATGATGAGGTGCTCCTAAGTAAACTTACTTTCTTCCAACTTTCCCCTTGCAACTTACCTACCCCTCTGCCAGGGTTTCCGAAATGTCCGTCCGTCCCGCCATGACAGCAGGAATAATTGCCGCCAGCACACCGATGCCAAGCGCGCCTGCTAATAAAACCCACTCTTCTTTCAGAAAAACCCAGCCTGAAAAGGTATAGCGATAGGCTTCTTTCATATACGCTGCCAGCAGTGTCATTCCGCCGTGACTGAGTAAAAACCCCAGCAGACAACCCAGCATAGCCAGCAGCACGCCTTCAAGAATGATGAGGAAAAATATCCGGGATCTCGAAGCACCCATAACCCGCATCAGTGCCAATTCATAGCGCCGCTCTTTGAGAGAGGAAAACAAAGAAATGAAAATACTCAGGCCGGAAACCAGAATAATCGCTAAAGCCAGCGCCTGAAGGGCATCTACGCCGACCCCCATATTGGCATAAAGTCGATTGATTTCGAAAGCCGGCATGGCTGCCTGCATATCCGTGTTTTCGTTGATGGAGCGCCCCATATTGAGCGTTTGGTAGTTGCGGTTTTTGAACTGGATCAACAGAGAAGTAATGTCTTTGTCTTCATATTCCATCAAAGGCCTGGAATCGTCCTCTTCTACGTGGTCCTCATGTGCGTTGGTATCGGCTTGTTCCTCCGCAGCATGTTCATGAACCGCCCAAATTGTTTGGGTATTGGTCAGAATCAACTGATCCAGAACGGAACCGCCCGGCTTCAGGATTCCCGCGACGATAAACTCGCCCTCATGCGCCATGTCTACATCCGAATCAAAACCATGAGAACTTTGGAAATGATCGCCGATTTTCAGGCCAAGGCTGGCTGCAACCGCAGCTCCCAGAGTGGCTTCCCATATTTTTTCCCACAGCTTACCTTCCTGTAGTTCGCCCTGGTAAAGAGGCAGAATGTCGTGGGTTGTACCAATGATCCGATAATTTCTGTAGTTATCACCCATGGAAAGGGGTACTGCCGTTTTGATCAGAGGATGGCCGGGGCGCAGAAAAGGCCGGGCTTCTTTGATCGATATGTTGCCGGTAGGTGAATCGACATGATACATACTGCAAAGGATGAGCTGAAGTGGGCTGCCTTTCGCGCCGACAACGAGATCCACTCCTGCCAGGTTTTTGTCAAATTTCTCCTGCAATTGCGTACTCAGCAACAGTAATAATGAAATAAGTCCGGTTCCCAGCGCAAAAAGGATGAGGTTGAGCGTCAGAGAAAGCGGTTTGTTGGTCAGGTTTTTCCAACTCAGTTGAAACAAGCTCATAAGGGTTGCCTTGTATAGATTACAGTTGAATCTGGTTATGAAATGCGGCTTTCAGGCGACTGTCGTGGGTAACGACCAGCAAGGTAGCCGAAACGGCGTTCGCTTGTTCTTCCAGCAGGTTTATCACCTCTTTACAATTCAGATCATCAAGCGCAGAAGTAGGCTCGTCGGCAAGAATGATGGACGGCTGGTTAACCAGGGCACGGGCTATGGCAACCCTTTGTTGCTCACCGGCACTGAGCCGGTCAGGTTTAACGCGGAATTTATGGCCTACATTGAGCCGTTCCAGCATTTCCCGAATGCGGCTTTTAGAGGCACTGACACCAGCCAGCTGTTGGGCCAGCAGGAGGTTTTCTTCAACCGTAAGCGCTTTTACAAAATGTGCTTTCTGAAAAATGATGCCAATGCGCCGGCCGCGAAAATGGTCTAATGCCGACCCCCTGAGGACTCCGATATTCGTTCCGTCGATGTTAACGGTTCCACTTTTTGGCGACAACAACCCTCCAAGCAGGTGCAACAAAGTGGTTTTACCGCTGCCGGATTGCCCCAACAGCAACCACTGTTCTCCTTTTTTGCAATCTATGTCCGGAAAATGCAATTGGTGGCGGCCATCATAACTGTATTGAAGCGCTTTGGTTTGCAGCATAAAATGCTTCTTTTATCCGAAATGAAAAAGCGGCAGCGTGAAGGGATTTTTCGGCAAATTCCCGGTAAACGCTGCCGTAAATGTTTCGCAAATTTATTAAATTTGTCTGCACCAAACACGGCTTTTTCATGCTTTCCAAAACATTCTGCGATACTGAGTTCGGTCGTTTTGAAATCAAAGGAAGTTCTCTTGGCATCCAGTCTGTGAACCTTGTTGATAAGGATTCGAATGACGAGCCCGTGGAACCGAGTCCTGTTTTGGAAGCCTGTGTCCGGCAGTTAAAGGAGTATTTTGAAGGGAAGCGCCAGGAGTTCGACTTAAAGCTCGATTGGGGAGGCGCTCCAGAATTTTATAAGTCTGTTTGGAAAGCTTTGCTTGAAATTCCTTACGGCCATACCACCAGTTATTCTGCGATTGCAGAAAAAATCGGCTCTCCTGACGCTGTTCGCGCTGTCGGACTGGCCAACCGCAACAACCCTGTCGCCATCATTGTGCCCTGCCATCGCGTCATTGGTAAAAGCGGTAACCTGCAGGGGTATTTTTACGGTTTAGACATGAAAAGACGCCTGCTGGAACTTGAAAATCCACAATCTTTTGCCCGGCAGGGCAGCCTGTTCTAAAGCCGGGCTTTCAAATCCAGTCAATTGCGCTATCTTTATCGCGCAGGCAGCCATATCGTCTGCGCAAAATGCCGGATATGATCTATCAAACGATTGTAGAAGCCAAAAAGAAGGGAGAAAAACTTTTTGCCGTACTTATTGATCCGGATAAAACAGCAGAAGCTGGGTTAGACCAATTGCTTGATCAGGCCATTGCTGCCTCAACAGATATCTTTTTGGTGGGGGGAAGCTTACTTGTTCACAATCGTTTAGACGCCTGTATCAGCCAAATTAAGGCGGCAACCAATATTCCGGTAGCCTTGTTTCCGGGAAGCAGCCTGCAATTAAGCGACCAGGCCGACGGCATCTTGTTGTTGTCGCTGATATCTGGACGAAACCCCGAGTTACTCATCGGTCAGCACGTTCTTGCAGCGCCTTTTCTCAAGCAAAGCAGTCTCGAAATCATTCCAACGGCCTATTTATTGATAGACGGCGGCGTTCCAACCTCCGTATCTTATATGAGCAATACGACCCCCATACCGGCCAACAAGGAAGACATCGCGCTTTGTACGGCTATGGCCGGTGAAATGCTGGGGTTAAAACTTACCTATCTCGATGCCGGTAGCGGCGCCCGCATTCCGGTAAGCGAACGCATGATTGGTTTGGTCAGTAAGGCGATTCATACGCCTCTTATTGTAGGCGGGGGTATCCGGACTCCGGAAAAAGCCCTGGCGGATGCCCGTGCCGGGGCCGATGTCATTGTTGTGGGAAATGCCATAGAGGCCGCTCCGTCGCTGTTGGCTGAACTGGCCGATGCCGTGCATTCCTGCAGTGCAACGAAAGTTGTTTAATTGAGTTTAAATGGCGCGAGCAGTTGAAATTCGGGAATTTGCACCTGAAAATTAGTGCCGTCTGATTTTCTTTCAAACAAAAATTCACCAAACATTTTGCCAATTTCAGTAGGAATCGGACACCAGGAAACATACTGGTGTTTGGCGCCGGGCTCCAATACTGGTTGCTGACCAACGACCCCTTCCCCTTCGACTTCCCGGACAATCCCGGTAGCTTCAACGATGTGCCAGTGTCTGCGGAGCAATTGAGCGGTTTCGGTCCCCAGATTTTCTATTGTGATGCGATAAGCAAATACGAATTTCATTTCCGAAGGCTTGGAGTAACTTTCCTGATAGAAAGGTTCGGCGCTGACCCTGATGCCATTGGTAATGAGTGTTTCCATAATCATCGGTTTAGAAAGTCGGCGGCCACCGATGTGGCTTCTGCCAGAACACGATCGAGTTCATCATTAATTAAGACGACATCGAATTTGTTTTCCCAGGTCAGTTCTTCAGAAGCACGCGCAATTCGCTTGCGCAGGCTGTCTTCATTTTCTGTTTTGCGCCGGCGCAATCGCTCGAACAATATTTCAGGAGACGGCGGTTTCACAAAAATCGTGAGCGCGTCATCGGGGTAGCTTTTTTTAAGGTTGGCAGCTCCCCGCACATCGATATCAAAAATAATATTTTTACCCAATGCCCACAATCTTTCGATTTCACTGCGCAGGGTTCCGTAGAACTGGTTGTCATAAACTTCCTCCCATTCTACAAAAGCGCCGAGCGCTACACGGGCTTTAAAATCTTCCACACTGATGAAATAGTAGTCTTTTCCTTCTTCTTCATGAGCGCGTCGTTGCCGTGTAGTAGCCGATACTGAAAAGGCTAAGTTACTAAAATGTTGTAATAGATGGTGTACGATCGTCGTTTTTCCTGCACCGGAAGGCGCCGTTACGATTAATAATTTACTCACAGGACCCTTGATTATCAGTGATTAGTTATTGGTTATCAGGATTTTAAATTCACATCTGTGTTATAAGAGCCTTTAAACCAAATTGGCTACCTGCTCTTTGATTTTTTCGAGTTCATCTTTCATTCCCACCACAAGTCGTTGAATATCGGAGGAATACGCTTTTGCGCCAAGGGTATTGATCTCACGGCCAATTTCCTGGCTGATAAAACTAAGTTTTCGACCTTTGGAAGTACTCCCACCCATCTCCTCAATAAAATATTTGCAGTGTTGGCCAAGCCGAACCTTCTCTTCTGTAATGTCCATTTTTTCGAGATAAAACAGAATTTCCTGTTCAAAACGACTCTCATCAATTTTGTCTTTACCAAGATGTTCTTCCAGGTTCTGATGCAGGCGCTGCCGGAGAATCGGAATGCGATCTTTTTCAAAAGGATCAATGCCTTCAAGATACGTCTGGATGTTTTGCACCCGGATTTTCATATCTTCTTCCATAGCTTTACCTTCGGTGCGGCGGTATTTGTTGAGCTGCTGAATCGCACTGTCCAGTGTACTCAACACAACGGCCCATTCTTCTTCATTGATGCTGTCTTCTTCAGACGAAACAACATTCTGGATACGCAGGATGGTTTGAATAATGTCTCCCTGCGGAATGCCAAGTTCCCGGGCCAAAGCCGACAGCTCTTCGTAGTAGCGACGGAACAAAGGTTTGTTTAGTCCATAACCATCACCCCCTGAAACGGATTTCACTTCGATGGTCATGTCGATCTTTCCGCGCTCCAGGCGCTCAAGGGTAATTTTTCGGATTTCGGTATCTTTTTCGCGATAGCTGGTGGGGATTTTGAGCCTCAGGTCGGTAAATTTGCTGTTGAGCGACCTGATTTCCACCAGAATGGTTTTATCTTTGAAAGTATGCGATACACGCCCATAACCCGTCATTGAAAGCACCATAGTGAAGCTGATTTGATTCCCGAAACAAATATCTCGGCAGTTAGGGAATTATTTTAAAAAGAAGCGTAAAGATAAAATTATTCCAACGGCAGATGAGACTATAATCTTAGATCGGCGCCGCAAGCAATCCGTTCGAAGAAGAACCCCCGGATTCATTCTGCAAACCGCTGAAAGCGGTAGGACACCTAAAAGATTGACTACTAATGAAAATTAAAGTAACATTTATTTTTTCGGAATGAAAAAATTGCGATATTTGCGACTCGTTTTTAAAAGCAATTTGATTATAACTAATTATAAACCAGTCCATAACGATGAGAAAAGCTGATTTAGTCACAGCTATTTCCGAAAAAACGGGAGTTCCTAAAGTAGATGTGTTGGTCGCTTTGGAAACTTTCTTCAAGGAAGTGAAGGGTTCCCTCGCAAGCGGAGAGAATGTATATGTACGCGGTTTCGGCTCTTTTATCATCAAAAAGAGAGCTAAAAAAATCGGTCGTCACATCAAGAAAAATAAGGCAATTGAAATTCCGGAACATTTTATTCCGGCATTCAAGCCTGCAAAAGTTTTTGTTGAACAGGTTAAGGGAAATGTGACTTCTCTTCCGGATGAAGAAAACGAAGATTGATTGCCGCAAGGCATAAAATATACAACAGCGCTCTATGACAAAATTACAACTTACAGCGGTTTTTTCGGCTGTTTTGCTGTTATTTGTCATGTACTTTGGGTGTGAAACAAAAGCCAGAGACATTCAGCGTTTCGAAAAGTCGAGGGCATTGTCATCTGAAAAAACAGACATTAACCTGTTGCTCAGGGATGCGCAGGGTGCCATTACCGAGGCTCAGAATAACTATGTGGTGACCTTGTCGGAACAACTTGAAAAAGCGGCTTCCGATTCCGTAAAAGTGAACTTGCTGAAACAACTTTCCGGCAAGTGGTATGAATTCGGTCAACCGGCTATTGCAGGCTATTATGCTCAAAATGTTGCCGAATTGCTGAATTCAGAAGATAGCTGGTCTGTTGCAGGTACAACGTACGCCATCTGCGTACAGCAAATGAAGAGCGATGACGTTCGGGAGTTTTGTAATAAAAGGGCCATATCGGCATTTGAGAGTGCCGTTTCTCTGAACCCTGAAAACATTGCTCATCGGGTGAATCTTGCCCTTAGTTATGCAGAAATTCCTCCGGCGGATCAGCCGATGAAAGGCATAACGATGTTGCTTGACCTCAACAAAAAGCACCCCGAAAACGTTTTGATTTTGAATACTTTGGCGCGTTTGGCCATTAAAACTGGTCAGTACGACCGCGCGCTGGTACGGCTAAACAAGGCAATTGAAAATGAACCGGATAATGTGAGCAGTATTTGCTTACTTGCAACGGTGTACGATGCCCTGAAAAAGCCTGCTGAAGCACAACAATACCTGGAAAAATGTCGCGCGCTTCAGGCGCGTTGAGAAATTTATAACAGGAACGATCAATTTTGTTCACCTTTCCGTTTGCGGCTCTTGTGCCCTTTTGATTGCAGCGTCTTTTCTTAATGAAAAAAAGCTATTCAGGGGGGCAAAATAGGTTGTAACGGCAAAAAAAGAAAGCTTATGCCTTGTGGAAAAAAGCGTAAACGGCATAAAATTGCCACGCACAAACGCAAAAAAAGACTGCGTAAGAACCGTCATAAGAAGAAGAAATAATCACAACATCCTCCGGGTATCAGGCCCGCTGGAATTAAAGGTTATTTTGCGGTTTCTGCGGAAAACAAGCATTGCGCGTACGTATCACAACTCACGCGCTTTTGCTGTTTTCTGTTTGCCCTTATCTCAAAGGTTCTCCTTTGTGCATCAGCAAGCAAAACATAATCCCTCCATTACTGCTTGCAGTATGTTGTCATGGCATGCTGCAAGCCGTTATTGTTTATGATAACCGACATAAAGGCCTGTCTTCTTTCAATCATGTGCTGGCCTTTCAGCAAAATTGCCTTTATTACTCCTCCTCCTGGAACCATGTTGGGTGTATAAACTAATTTTCCCTGTGGAAAAAGAACTCATCATTAATTCTACGCCCACAGAAGTCGAAATAGCCCTGCTGGAAGATGGTAAACTCGTAGAACTCCATTATCAAAAAACGAACAACAACTTTACTGTTGGCGACATCTTCCTTGGCAGGATCAAACGGCTTATGCCAGGCCTTAATGCGGCCTTCGTAGACATTGGGCACAAAAAAGATGCATTTTTACATTACACCGATCTTGGGCCAAAATTGCGTTCTCTTGCAAAATACACCAATGGCGCCATTTCCGGTTCAATTAACACCCACAGGCTTGATCAATTCAAGCTGGAACCGGAAATTGTAAAAACCGGAAAAATTGACCAGGTTCTGGCCAAAAGGCAGCAAATTTTGGTGCAGGTTTTGAAAGAACCTATTTCTACCAAAGGTCCGCGCCTGAGTTGTGAAATGACAATTCCTGGTCGTTATCTGGTGTTGACGCCTTTTAACGACATCATTGCCGTTTCTAAAAAAATAGCAAACTCCGAAGAACGCAAGCGCCTGCATGCGCTCGTGGAAAGCATTAAACCCAAAAACTTCGGCGTCATTGTACGCACCGCTGCAGAAGGAAAAAAATCTGCCGATCTGCATGAGGAGCTCAGTTTTATGATGGAACGTTGGGAGGACATCTTCAAACAACTGCACAAAGCGGAAGCTCCCGTAAAATTGCTCAGCGAACTCGATAAAACCTCCAGTATCCTGCGTGACCTTTTGACCGATTCTTTTAACAAGATCATGGTCAACGACAAAGACCTGTACCAAAATATCAAGAATTACCTTTACTCCATTTCTCCGGATCAGGTCAAAATTGTTTCGCTGCACAAATCCGCAAACAAGCCAATTTTTGAAGTATACGGCGTCACCCGCCAGATCAAATCTTCTTTTGGCAAAACGGCCACCATGCCCAGCGGGGCTTACCTGGTGATAGAGCACACTGAAGCCATGCACGTTATTGACGTGAACAGCGGACATAAAGTGGGCAGCGCCAGTATGGATGATGCGGTGTTGAAGGTGAATATGGAAGCTGCGGAAGAAATTGCACGGCAAATGCGACTGCGTGATATTGGCGGTATCATCATTATTGACTTCATAGACATGAAAAACCTGGACCACAAAAAGAACCTGGTCCTGGCTATGAAGCAATACATGAAAAAGGATCGCGCCCAGCACACCATTCTGCCCCTGAGTAAGTTCGGGTTGATGCAGATTACAAGGCAACGCGTGCGCCCGGAAGTAAAAATCAACACCTCCGAGGTATGCCCAACCTGCAATGGTACCGGTAAGATCAATGCTTCCATTCTGATTATGGACGAGATAGAGCGCGATATGAACTTCATCCTGGGCTCGCGCCTGAAGTCAAAACTTACTTTACATGTACATCCTTATGTGGCGGCCTATTTGAAACAAAACTTCCCAAGCATCCGCATTAAGTGGTTTTTCAAGCATTACAAATGGATCGCGATCAGAGCCAATTCTGATTTTCCACTGAACAAATATTGTTTTTTTGACGAAAATGAGGATGAAATTAGGTTGAACTAAGGAAATGACTGTGACTAAAATCACAAAGAGCCCCATAGAGTTTCCTTACCTTTGGCATGCGCCAAACTTAAAGGCAAAATGTTTAAAGCGTATTTAAAAGAAGTAGCGCCATACCCGCGCTGGCTGAACCTAGTGAATAAGGAAAGCTTGCGGGCAGATCTGATGGCCGGGTTAACCGGAGCGGTTATCGTTTTACCTCAGGGGGTCGCTTTTGCAATCATCGCAGGATTGCCCCCGGTATATGGGCTGTATACGGCCATGGTAACTGCGATTATTGCGGCTTTATTCGGGTCTTCCCTGCATCTCGTTTCCGGACCTACTACTGCCATTTCGCTCACTGTTTTTGCAGCGATTAGCCAGTTTGCCGAGCCCGGTTCCATCGCTTATATTGAACTGGCTTTGTTGCTAACCCTCATGGTGGGTCTTATTCAGTTGGCTTTCGGATTGGCGCGAATGGGGGGGCTGGTAAATTTTGTTTCCCATACGGTGGTTGTTGGCTTCACAGCCGGTGCGGCCTTTTTAATTGCTAATAGCCAGCTAAAACATGTCTTCGGCATTGAATTGGGTACGGGAAACTCTTTTATAGGCACCTGGCACAAATTGTTCCTGCATATTTTTGAGATCAATATTTTTGTGTTTTCTGTAGCTTTACTGACTCTCATTGTCGCCATCCTTTTCAAACGCTTTTTCCCAAAGTCCCCCTACATGCTTATTGCGCTCATTGTGGGCAGCGCACTTGCCCTCCTGCTCGGCGGTGAAAAAGTGGGCATAAAAACCATCGGCAATATTTCGAGTGCAATCCCCCAATTCCATGGCGTTCATTTCAATTACGAAAAGATCAAACAGCTGATGCCCAATGCCTTTGCTGTTGCCCTTTTAGGCTTAATTGAGGCAATAGCCATCAGTAAAGGTATTGCTTTACAGTCGGGCCAGCGGATAGACAACAATCGTGAATTCATTGGCCAGGGGCTCTCTAATGTTGTAGGTAGTTTTTTTTCGGCCTACGCTGGTTCCGGCTCTTTCACCCGATCCGGCCTCAATTATCAGGCAGGCGCCCGAACGCCGATGTCAGCTATTTTTTCAGCGCTTATTTTATTTACAATATTGTTACTCATCGCCCCTTTAGCGGCTTATATTCCCATTCCGGCAATGGGAGGCATTATCTTACTGGTATCATACAGCCTGATTGATTTCAAAAAAATACGCAAGATTTTAAAATCAAGCCGTCTGGAGACCTCAGTTCTCGCAGTAACGTTCTTTGCTACTTTATTATTAGACCTCGAATTTGCCATTTTACTGGGCGTTATGACTTCTCTGGGTTATTTTTTGTACAAAACGACCCATCCGCACATGGCCATTATGGCCCCTGACCCAACTGACAATTATCGCCTGAAATACATCATACGCAAGAGTGGTTTGCGTGAATGTCCCCAACTGAAAATGGTGCGCATAGACGGCCCTATTTTTTACGGCAGCATAGAACACATATCTGAGCTTTTCGATACGATTTTTAAAGGGCCGGAAAAATATTGCCTCATCCTCGCAGAGGGGGTCAACTTCGTTGGTCTGGCTGGTTCTGAATGGCTGGCGGAAGAAGCCCGCCGTTGGAAGGAAAAAGGCGGAGGTTTGTTCATTTGTAACTTAAAAATCATTGCACAGGACGTGCTCGAGAAAGGAGGCTACAAAAAAGAAATAGGAGAGGAACACTTCTGGCCTACCAAACGCGAAGCCATTTCAGCAATTTATTCGCGTATGGATCCCAGTGTATGCGCTACCTGTCCGGCCCGTGTTTTCAGAGAATGCCAGGCCATTCCAATCCAAACACCGACGCAGGTTGCTGAGGAAAAAAACATTGGCGTAAGCCAGAACTAACGCCTCCAGGCTTCTGATAAGAGCAACTCTATTGGTCCGGCTAATTCCAGTCCTGCATTCCGGCCCGAACCGGAAAATACCAGTTTGTCGCAATCGTACAAGGTCACGTCCAGTACTGCCTTCATGCTTTCATTTACTTTGCCAACCATGTTGCCTGAAAGTGGGGAGCGCAAATCACTTCCCTCAGCCTGGTGCGCTGTAATGTTGAGTTGTTGCCCCGCCTTATTTTTGAAAGAAAGAAATACCGTGTTGTCCTTTATACTTGCCTTCATCATTGATCCGGTATAGGTTGCAAAACGATACAGCCGGTCATCGAGTAAAAACCCAACGATGAAGCCAATAAAAAAACTGCCCAGCCAGGGAATTTTTGCAACAGACGCCATCGCAGAAACCGGGACACCTCCGTCAAAATGGTTGCATTGCGTCCATATCCAGCAAGCCGGAAAAGATTGCCCCCAGTCTTTTTCAATGTATCCTTTACCCCCATCAAAATCTACTGGCTTTCCGTAGACGTTTAAATTTCCCCGAAAATGATGATTCAAACTCACGACACCATGATAACACTCCATAAAAGGAACAAAAGAATACCAGCCCATGATGCCGGGCGCTCCAAGCATTTTAGGCCATGCCACTGGATTTTCAATATGCAGTTCTCCGGAAAGCTCTGGTAGTGAAAGTTTTATCCGTTCTCCCGAAAAAAGATTTTCGCCAATTTCAACTTCAAATTTCTGATCTGATGGCCGGAACACCTCCATGGGAAATTCGTGGTAACTGGCTTTGCACTGTTTCCCGTCAAGAATCTGAATAAAAGCCTGCTGCTTTCCATCAGTGCCCATTGCAATTCCGGGGATTACAGCAAAAGCATATTGCTCGCCGGGGTCTACTATTTTAAAATACCAGCCTTCAAAAAAGCTGCGACTTCTACCCCATCCATGATAGCGATCAGGATCCCAGAGTGCATTCCACCGGCGTAAGCGATTGGTCATTTTTCGTGTGCTTTTAGTCTAATTCAAACAGAACTCCGCTGAAAACGTTGTAATCCAAACGCCGAAATATATACCTTTGCAACGCTTTTCAGCGCCTTTCCTAACCAAAACTTAATCGTCATTAACATGTCGCACCATAACAACGGAACCATCGTGAAGCGCGCGCGTGAAGACCGCTACCAGCATCACGACTATTATAACATTGATGAATTGCTCAGCGAAGACCATTTGTTGGCCCGCGAAGCCGTTCGGGACTGGGTAAAGCGGGAGGTCAGCCCCATCATAGAAGAATATGCTGACCGGGCAGAATGTCCGACTCATTTATTCAAAGGACTTGCAGAAATTGGCGCATTTGGTCCAAGTCTTCCTCAAGAATATGGCGGTGGCGGAATGGATGAAATCGCCTATGGCATCATCATGCAGGAACTGGAGCGCGGCGATTCCGGGATTCGCTCCATGGCTTCGGTTCAGGGCTCTCTGGTCATGTACCCGATCTACAAATTCGGTTCCGAAGAGCAGCGCCGCAAATACCTGCCTAAATTGGGCAGCGGGGAGTTTATCGGTTGCTTTGGGCTTACCGAGCCTGATTTTGGCTCCAACCCGAGCGACATGATCACCAACATTCGCGACGATGGCGATGCTTATATTCTGAACGGCGCCAAAATGTGGATTACGAATTCACCGGTTGCCGATATTGCGGTAGTCTGGGCTAAAGATGAAGAAGGCATCATTCGTGGCATGATCGTAGAGCGGGACATGAAAGGATTTTCAACGCCTACTATCCATGGCAAGTGGTCGCTGCGTGCCTCTATCACCGGAGAACTGGTGTTTGAAGACGTGCGGGTTCCAAAAGCCAACCTGCTGCCGAATGTTCAGGGCCTGAAAGGGCCGCTGGCTTGTTTGTCAAAAGCGCGCTATGGTATTGCCTGGGGTGCAATCGGAGCAGCACTCGATTGCTACGATTCCGCCTTGCGTTATTCCAAAGAACGCATCCAGTTTGGTAAGCCCATCGGTCAGTTTCAGCTGACGCAGAAAAAATTAGCTGAAATGATCACTGAAATTACCAAAGCACAACTGCTAACCTGGCGGTTGGGAACATTAGCCAATCAGGGGAAGGCAACGCCTGCACAAATTTCGATGGCCAAGCGCAATAACGTAAACATGGCACTTGAAGTAGCACGCGAAGCACGCCAGATTCACGGTGGAATGGGCATAACCAATGAGTATCCCGTAATGCGTCATATGATGAATCTGGAAACCGTTTTGACTTATGAAGGCACGCATGACATACACCTGCTCATTACAGGTATGGATGTGACGGGTTTGAATGCGTTTAAATAAAAATGCATCTTTATGTGGCAGCCCTCCTTTATTTTTGGTGGGCTGCCGCATAAAACCTCAAAACCAAATAAAACTATCCTCCCAAAACTGTTAAGGTATGCTTAAAACGCCCTCGCCAAAACCCAATCGCGCATTTCCGGGCTACCTTTTGCGTTTAATTGCCTCTGGTGCCCACTTAAACCATGTAAAGCCTGTCAATTAATGGCCTTACATGGTAGATGACAACCTGATGTTGGTAGATAAAGGGGGATTTTATAGTTTAAAAAAAACAAATATCCCCCCTAAGTTCGTTTAGTATAGAGAAAATTGCACGGTATATGAAGCGGTTAATCCTTGGATTTTTGTTTTTGACGCTTGGAGCTGCAGCCATTTCGGCGCAGGACGAGTTGATTATGTTGTCGAATCCTTCATTCGAAGATTTTACACGACCCAGCAGACCACCCATCAATTGGTATGATTGTGGCTTTGCAGGAGAATCTCCTCCCGATGTACAACCAGATCCTACTTTTAATGTCTCGAAAGCGGCTGCAGACGGGGAAACCTATCTGGGCATGGTCGTTCGGGATAATGACACCTGGGAAGCTGTGTCGCAGCGCCTGAGCAGTCCTTTGGAAAAAGGTAAATGCTACGAATTCAGCATTCAGCTTGCCCGCTCGCTGACGTATATGAGCGTAAGCCGCATCAGCGACAAAACAGCCAATTATGCCACACCTGCTAAATTGAGAATCTACGGCGGTTTTGGCCATTGCGATAAACAATACATGCTGGGAGAAACGAAGCTGGTTATCAATACAGACTGGAAAGAGTACAATTTCAAGTTTGAACCGATGGGGAATTACTCCTATATTGTTTTGGAGGCATTCTACGATACGCCGACTCTTTTTCCTTATAACGGCAATATTTTAGTGGACAAAGCTTCTCCGATCAAGCCGGTACCCTGTGACGAAGTTGTGCAAAAAACACCACCACCAAAAACGGTAACGCCGCCATCAAAGCCGCCAGTAAAGACTACGCCGCCGCCGACTACGAAAACACCCCCTCAAACACCTAAAAAAGAACCAGCGCCTACTCAGAAAGTAGAGGAAAATATTGCTATTTCGAACCTGAAGCGTTCTGATCTGCAAAAAGGAAAAGTATTGCGCTTTACCAATATTTATTTCAAGGCAGACAGTACGAACATCACTTCGCAATCTTATCCTTCTCTCAATGATATTTTCAGCTTTTTATCAAAAAACCCGGATGTAATTGTTGAGATCGGCGGACATACCAATGGTTTACCACAAAGCAATGAATATTGCGATACCCTGTCATCGGCACGAGCCAAATCTGTCGCCAATTACCTGACTCAAAAGGGTATTTCCCCGGATCGGGTGAAGTACAAAGGTTATGGCAAACGGAATCCGATCGATACCAACAAAACAGTGGAAGGCCGAAAACGAAATCAAAGGGTAGAAATCAAGATTCTCGATTTCAACACCTGACGCCCCCAATAAACACCTGGTCTACAACATCGCTGCCAAAAGAATAAGGCAGGTATGAGATGGAAGGTATGGGCTTCGTAATGAAAAAATTAGCCGTTTTTCCCGGCTCAATACTTCCATGCGAATGCTCCAATTCCATTGCCGCCGCTCCGTTGATGGTGGCTGCGTTGATCGCCTCCTCAGGCGTCATGCGCATTTTTACACAGGCTAAAGTGATGACAAATGCCATTTTGCCTGAAGGTGAAGAACCGGGGTTGTAGTCAGTAGCCAGTGCCACAGGCAAGCCTGCATCAATTATCCGGCGCGCCGGAGGGTAGTGATCGTTCAAAAAAAACGGCGCGCCGGGTAACAATGCAGGAATGGTTTTTCCCGTTTGCAGGCACTCAATTTCAGCATCAGTCAGTACTTCAAGGTGATCTACAGAAACGGCGCCGTAGCGCACACTGGTTTCTATCCCTCCCATGCTGTTGAATTGGTTGGTGTGAATTTTAGCCTTCAACCCAAAGCGCATGCCGGCAAGAATGAGTCGCTCTGTTTCTTCAGGGTTGAAAAAATTCTTTTCACAAAATACATCTATGTAATCGGCCAGGCCTTCTTCTGCAATCCGGGGCAGCATTTCTGTTTCGATCAGTTGAAGATAACCTTCCCGGTTTTCACGGTAAGCAGGGGGCAGGGCATGCGCCCCCAAAAAGGTGGCTTTGATGGCCATGTCCGAGTGTTCTTTTAATGCCCTGATCACGCGCAGCATTTTTAACTCGCCGGCTACGCTCAAACCGTAGCCACTTTTTATTTCAATAGCGCCTGTTCCAAAGCGCTGTACCTCTTTCAGCCGTTCCAGCGCTTGTTCAAGAAGTACGGCTTCAGGAGTCTCATTCAGACGGCGCGCTGAATTGAGTATTCCGCCGCCCCGCTTTGCGATTTCTTCGTAAGAAAGCCCTCTGATGCGGTCGACAAACTCCGCTTCGCGGCTACCCGCAAAAACCAGATGGGTATGCGAATCACACCAGCATGGAAAGACCATACGCCCTGTTGCGTCAATAACCAGATCTGCCCGATGGGGGGCTTCATCCATTTTGCCAAACGCAGCAATTCGATCCTGATCTATCAACAGAAAAGCATCCTCTATGCAGGGCAGTTTGCCCATTTCTGCACCTGAAACAATGCCACGCGGTGTTCGGGAAACCTGTACAAGGGTGCCAATATTTTTTATCAGGGTTGTCGACATGAACCTTATTTTTATGCTGCCAAGTTAAGGTTTTCATCCGGGTAGCTCTCGAACTTTACAAAAGCAATCAATTTTTGCCCTTACTTTGCATTTATGTCATTGCTCATTTTCGCGGAAGCGCCTTCGCCAAGGTTGGTTTACATCGCCGAGCTGCTTTTCGGGCAGTTATCGGGTATCCCTGTTCGGGTTACGGGCAACCGCGAACAATTTGATACTTATGAAGGCCCGAAGCTGAACTACAGCCTGCAACCTTTCAAAGGAAAAGCCTTATGGCTGGCACCTTGTGGCCTTTTGGCAGAAACCGGAATTCGACCACAGGCCTGCGACTTTTTTATGGCGTCAGGCGTTCCGGCATTGTTTCCAACTCCGGTTAACGGTGCTCATTTTTCATTCGATGTCTTTGCCGCCTCATTTTTTATGGTTAGCAGGTATGAAGAGTACCTTCCTGCAAAAAGGGATGAGCACGACCGGTTTCCGTCGACCAGCAGCATTGCGGGGCAAAAGGGCTTTTTGCAGCGCCCCGTAGTCAATGAATGGGCCCGGCTGCTTGCGCAGGCGTTGAAAAATTCCTATCCGGCACTGAATATACCTGCCAAACCTTATGTTTTCCAACCAACGTACGACATAGACATCGCCTGGGCTTATGGCCACCGCCCCTGGTGGAGGACCATCGGGGCTATCGGAGCTGAAGCGCTGCGGGGTAACCGTGGTATTTTACGCAACCGGATTGCAGTTTGGCGGGGAAAAGCGGACGATCCTTATTTTACCTTCCCTTATCTGGATGGACTGCACCAAAAGTATGGCCTCAACCCTCTTTTTTTCTTTTTGCTCGGCAACCCCGGCAACTACGACCGGAATATTTCTGCCGGTAATCCCGAATTTCGCAAGCTGATTGCCCAATTGGCGGCGACGTATCCGGTCGGCATCCATCCCTCCTATGCCGCCTCTACGAACCCGGAGCGCCTGGAAACAGAAATCTCCAGACTTGCCGACATCACCGGAAAGCCGGTCACACGCAGCAGGCAACACTACCTGCGCCTGCGTTTTCCCGATACATACCGCCAGCTGTTAAATTCTGGTATTCAGGAAGACCATACTTTAGGTTACGCCGACCAGTCAGGTTTTCGGGCGGGTATGGCCGGCCCGTTCTATTGGTATGATCTGGAACGGGAAGAAGCGACTACCCTGCAGCTGCATCCTTTTCAGGTGATGGAAGTTACTCTTCGTCAATACCAGGGCATCGCTCCGTCCGCTGCCGGCCCAACGATAGATCAGTTGGTTTTCAGAGTAAGGGAAACCGGCGGTACCTTTACCACGCTATGGCACAACAGCTCTTTTTCTGCCCTGCATGGCTGGGAAGGCTGGTCTGAGGTTTATGAGAATATGCTGGAGAATAGCCGTTAATTCGTTTATTGGATACAATAGTCGAAAGTTGTTCCCGAATCATCGGATTTAATACCATTCAGGCACAAAAAGCGGCGTATTTCGTGCGCGTTTAGACAAAGAATATTCCATAAGCCGGGTACTTTCGTTACGTCTAAAACACTAACCATCAGCTTACGAAAAACAACAGCTTATCATCATGAATCAAAAACCATCAAATGCTTTTATTGGCGCATCCTGGGTTGCCCTTGGCGCTGGTTTGGCCGGTTATCTGATCGGACTTTGGCGTTCCAATATGGTCCTTAACGAAAAGGGATATTATTTCACCGTTATCATGTACGGGCTTTTTTCGGTCATCTCGGTACAGAAAAGTGTCCGCGACCGCCTGGAAGGTATTCCGGTGACGGATATCTATTATGGCATTAGCTGGTTTTCGACCATCTTAGCCATTGTGCTTTTGGTCGTCGGACTTTGGAACGCCACGCTGCTCCCCAGCGAAAAAGGGTATTATGCTTTTGCTTTTTTACTGGCATTGTTTGGCGCTATTGCTGTGCAGAAAAATACACGCGACAGCCAGGATTTCGGGAAGCGGGATTAAGAAGCCCGTATATTATCCTTTATCAACCACCGGATCAATACCGGAATCAGCAATAAGTCCCCAATCAGCGCACTCACAAGAGTTGCGCTGATTAGGGTGCCAACGATAACACTGGGTGGGTGCACCGAAAACAGCATCACTAAAAATCCAAAAAACAGGATGATGCTGGTGAGTACCACGGGCTTTCCCACCTCCAGAAAAGTCGTTTTCAGGGCAGATTCGACATTCTGCCCCTGGCTGCGGGCAATTTTGAACCGACCGAGAAAATGAATGGTATCGTCTACGGCAATGCCGAAAATGACGGTGAAAATAATGGAAATGCCCGCTTCCAGTTCTATTCCTACAAACCCCATGATTGCTGCAGCGACCAGCAAAGGGAAAATATTGGGCAATAAAAAGACAATCACCATCCGCCAATCGGCAAAGAGCAAAGCCATCAGCCCACCAATAAGGACAATGGCCAGCAACAGCCCCTGAATGAGGTTTTTGCGGGCATATTCCGCATTTTTATCAATGATGAGCCCGGTGCCCGTCAAGTGAAATTTTACAACTGCAGTGTCTGTGTTGGCGGCAATCCACTGATTAATCTGTTTTCCGATTGCTTTAATGCTGTCGGCGCCCACATCGCCGATGCGTGAAGTAATGCGGGTCTTTTTTTCATCGCGACTGATGAGCACCCGGGTCATGCCCGAGGGGATTTTGTCCATCATACGCCGGTATTGATTGAATCGGGTACTGTCTTCCGGCATTTGGTAGGCAGATGCTGCATTGCCATGATTCATTTGGTGGATGCTTTTAAAAAGAGCGGTAATGGATCCGATAGCCTGAATGTCCGGAAATGTACGCAGGTAGTTTTCTGTTTTGTCTATTTCCTGCACTACCGCATAGTCGGTTGCCAGATAATTTCCCTGAGCGTAGGCCGCTATTTCCATGGGGCGGAAACTCGCCAATTCCCGTTCAAAAAATTGAAAATCCTGGCTGATTTTGGCGTTTTTGGGCAGGTTATTGGAAATATTGTAATTCGTATTGACCAGGGCCATACCTCCAAAGCAGATCAGCAATGCCAGCATAAAACCGCCGGCAATATTCCGCCTTTTTTTAGCGGTAAAACCATACAAATTCAACATGGCAGCACGCCAGCGAGCCTGTTTTCCTGCTGCCCTGGTAATCTGGTCTGCCCGAAAAAATGAAAGCAGGGCACTGAGAAAAAAGAGGGAGGTGAAGTAAGCCACCATCACACCGATGGCAGCATTGATCCCAAAATCGCGAATGGGCGGAATGCGGTTGGTAAACAAAGAAGCAAAACCGATGGCCGTAGTCCCTGAAGTCAGAAAGATGGCCAATCCGATCTCTTTCAAAGTAATCAGGATGGCATTATCCCGATTGAGGCCTTTGCTTCGCTCGTCAATGTACTTGCTCATGATGTGGACGACATCCGAAGTGCCGACAATGATCATGAGTACAGGATAAAGCGCTGCCATGGCATTCAATTCGCGGCCCAGCGCCGACAACAAACCCAGAAAGAGCAACAAACCCAGTCCAATAGCAGCGACAGCCACTGCAACCCCGATTGGGCGGCGGAAGATCAGGAACAAAACCAGCAAAACCAGCAAGCCCGATACGATAAAGGATACTTTGATTTCACGGACCTGCATGTCCACCATTTCCTTTTGGAAATAGGGCCTGCCGAGATAGTGAAATTCTTCAAAGTCATAGCCTGCAACCAGACTGTCGAGTGCCTGCAAAAGTTCGCGTGCCTGATCCAGCTGGATGTTACTCACCGTTTTCATAAAAACAACCAGCGTCTTGCCATCTGCTGAAATCAGATTCCGGACGAAGCGCTCGTCATTCAAAAGTCTGGCCCGGTCGCTTTCATAAAACGTGGGATCAGAAATGTGAATGGCCGGAGTTGTTACAATGGCAAAAGGCGTTTTTATCGGATAAGAAAATTTTGTGAGCGAATGGCTCTCCAAAACATGGGGTAAATCCCTCGTTTTCAAAGTCAGGTCGTGTACATTTTCCAGAAAGCGTTGCTCAAATGCCCCCTTCTCCCGTCGCAGGGCAACCAGCATAAAGTTGTCGTCTGCTTCAAACTCCTGGATGAATTCTTTAAAAAAAGCCAGATCCGGATCACCTGTCGGAAAAAATTGCTCAAAGTCGAATGTAAAGCGAAGACGAGGCAATAAAAACGCGCTGACAATGGCTAAAATGGCGAACAACGCAAGGATGCCTACTCTGAATTTTACCATATTTTATCCGATAGTAAATGCCCTAATGCCAGGCGCTCATGAATGAAATAACGCAGTGCATAACGGGCAGAGATGGGATATGTTCACGATTATCTTAACTTGCTTCGTCAAAACAGCACGCGTCATGGAACTGCCATTGAATTTACCGGAAGCGCTCCTGCCATTTCAGCATTTACTCGCTTCTACCCGGAAAGATTTCGTGAAAATTATTCTGTCAGAAACGCCGCCCGCCTACCCCTGGACGGGAAAACTGGGCGGCAAACCCTGGTGGCCAAAAGGGAAAGACTGGCCGGTAAATGCCCAGGGCGAACAATTGTTGTTTCTGGCTCAGCTCAATCTGGAAGAGATGCCTTCTGTGCCGGACCTTCCGGAAAAAGGGATGTTGCAATTTTTCATTTTTGACGATTTCCTCTACGGCCAGCAACCCGACCATCCTGCCCTGCAACAAACGTTTCGCGTCGTTTACCACCCCGAAATTCACCACAATTCCGACGCGCTAACCACCGACTTTTCTTTTTTGCGCAGTTATCGATACGATGATCTTCCTTTAGAACCTGGAACAGAGCGTGCTTTTGAGTACCAGAAAGACATTGAATACATGCCCCCCGGCGATTTTGGCTTTGAAGCCTTGATGGGAAAAGATTTTTTCAGCCGTTTTGGAGCAACGGAATGGGCTTTGCACGAAGCGTGGAATCGGCTTGCCAGCGGCAGAGGACACAAAGTTGGCGGTTACCCGCATTTTGCACAATACGATCCTCGTCCCGCTGGCAGCGATCTTCAGCTTTTGTTTCAATTGGATTCCGACCCCAATAAAGGTTTGCTTTGGGGCGATTTGGGAACTGCTCAGTTTTTCATTAGCCCGGAAAAACTGAGCCAATGTGATTTTTCAGAAATAAGCTACTATTGGGATTGCTATTAAGAGCTTGTTCCGGAAAGCTCTAATCCAGCAATCGCTTAATACGCTGATATTCAGTCTGGCGGGATTGATTGCCGCGACATCCCAATTCCGTTGCTTTGCTTTCAATCGCTTTTATGCGGTTGCCCGGATCAGGGTGAGTGCTCAGAAATTCAGGCGGATTGCTGCCATTTCCCTGCATTTTTTTAAAAAATCCGGCGCACCCGTCAGCGTGGTATTGCGAACCACAGAGATAAACGACCGACTGGCTGTCGGCTTCCTTTTCATGGTTGCGGCTGAATTTAAGATTCAATAATCCTAATGCAACTTGTTCTACGGTAGAAGGATTGGCGTCTTTTCTCACCAATTCCAGCAAAGTGGAGATGCCGTACACTTTTGTCAATTGGCGGGTGGAGTGGCGCAGGTCGGCATGTGCAATTTCGTGCCCCATGACTCCGGCAAGTTGGTCTTCTGAGTCCAGAAATTTGATCAGGCCGGTATAAACATAAATATGTCCACCGGGCGTACAAAAGGCATTCAGGGTTTTATCGTCTTTAATGATCTTTACTTCCCAGGAAAACTTATCCCGGTATTTTACTTTCCCGGAATTGATGATGTTTTTGGATATCCCCCGGATATAGCGGTAAACCTCTTCATTACCCGCTTCCGGCAAAACGGGAAACTGTTTGGGATCAGAGGCAATCTCAGCTGCGACCTGCTGGCCAAGCTTCACATCGTAATCAGGAGAAAAAAGATTGAGGCTCTGACTGTTGGCACAATTCGTCAATATTAATCCCATCGCGACAACTTGTACCCAAAACATCATTTTTAAGGCGATCCTGTTCATACTTTTCAATTTTTGAATTTGAGCGATTTTCCACAACATGTCTCATAAATGGAGCATTAACGAAAAACCAACCCTGGTTTTGTGTTAAGCAAATAATAAAACTTTCGGATCAACCCTGAATCTGCCTCCAAATGGCAAAAATCAGGCTATAACCACTTTTGTTTTTTGAAATAGAATAAGGTAAAGGCAGAAGACAGCCCCATCAGCAAAAGCGCAAACGGATATCCGCCCTGCCATTTAATTTCGGGCATGTGAACGAAGTTCATACCGTAGAGGCTGGCAATAAGGGTAGGCGGCATAAAGAAAACCGTCACAACGGTAAAGATCTTGATGATCCTGTTTTGCTCCATGTCCACCAATCCAAGAAAGGTATTTTGCAAATACTCGAGCCGTTCAAAGTTAAAAGCAGTATGCTCCAACAGCGACCCGACGTCTTTGATCATGATCCGGATTTTTTCATATTCATCTTTGGGAAAATAGGCGCTTTTCAAAATGGCAGAAATCAAACGCTGCATTTCACTGGTGCTTTCCCGAAACAGCATGGTCAACTCCTGAAGCTTGCTGATTTCGATCAGGACATCCTCATCCAACGATTTTTCGATGGTCAGCCGTTTGCTGGTTGAGTAGATTTGTTTGGAAAGATCTTCCAGAAAATCCGCTTCAATGTCAATACGCATTTCCAGCAAAATGAGAAAAATATGGTGGCCGCTTGCTTGTTGGCGCCTGTTGGTGCGAAAAGACCGGGCTACTTCGTCAAAAGAACGCAGTTCGATGTTCCGCTGGGTAATAAGAAGGCTGCTTTTGAGAATAAAAGATACGGGATCGACGCCATACTGGCCATTCTTATGGTAAATGTAGTTCAGGTTGGCGTTGATTTCTGCTGCGCTTTCTGCAAATTTGGAACTACTTTCTATTTCCTCGGCTTCCTGGCGGGTAAAAAGTTCAACCTGAAATTTACTTTCTACAAATACCTTGTCGTCGGGTGTCGGATTCAGCATATCAATCCACACCACATCTTCCCTGGCTACGTGGCGAACTTCTTCCTCCCCGTAGGCTGTTAGCAATCCAATATCCGTTTTATAAACGCAAAACAACATCATAATAAACTGGTCGCTTGTTTTGCGACGGGTAAAAATAAGGAAAAAGGATGGAAGGGTTGCTTTTAGGGTGAAGTCTTCCTGCTTTCTGGTCGGATGATTCCAAAAATTCAACCAATCCAGCCATGCAACCATGCAAAAAGGATGGCTCAAATCGCGTTAATTTTTCTTATTTTGCGGAAAATATAGGTGAGATGAAAGACATCATGGATTTATTGGGACGGGTATTTCTTTCCTTTCCTTTTTTGTATGAAGCATATGACTCCATCAAGTTTTACGATAAAACCAAAGTAATCATGACATCCTACGGACTTACCTGGCGGCAGGATTTACTGTTGGTAGGCGCCATTACCTTACTCATCATGGGTGGATCGATGATGTTATTGGGTTATCGGGCAAGTTTTGGAGCATTGTTATTGCTTTTGTATTGGGTCCCTGTAACTTTTATTGTTCATTCATTCTGGAACGACCCTACGCCTGAATTGCATCGGATCAACTCCATTCACTTCATGAAAAACATCGCCATTACGGGCGGCGTGCTGATGGTGCTGGTAAATGGCAGTGGCCGGTACAGCATGCGCCGCCTGCTGGCCACTGCGCGCGTCAGGGGAACTTAGTCTATGCGCAGTTCGCCACCACAATATTTACAATAATCCGCATTGTCGTCGTGCCCTTCTCTTGCACAAATTGGGCATGCTCTGGTATTGGTTGAGATTTTACTGCTTGCCTGAATCAACTCAGAAGATACGATGCCGGTAGGAACGGCAATGACGGCATAACCCATAATCATAACCAAAGCAGAAAGAAACTGCCCAAAGCCCGTAATTGGCGTGATGTCCCCATACCCAACGGTAGTGAGGGTCACAATGGCCCAATAAATGCTTTTGGGAATGCTTGAAAAGTTGCTGTTTACGCCACCTTCCACCATATACATGACTGCACCGATTACGGTTACAGATAACAGAATAAAGGTTAAAAAAACCGTGATTTTAGCCCGGCTGGCACGCAGGGCACGGATGATAGTAAACCCTTCCTTGAGGAAATACCCCAGTTTAAGTACCCGGAATACACGAATGAGTCGCATGACCCTGATCGCGATCAAAGAATGCGCTCCCGGAACAAACCAACTAATATAAGCTGGCAGGATTGACAGGAGGTCTACCATGCCAAAAAAACTGAACACATACTTCCCGGGACGCTTTATGCTATAGAGTCTGGCAAAAAATTCCAGCGTAAAAATGACCGTAACCACCCACTCAATCACATAAAATGCATGGCCAAATTTCAAGTGAATCCATTCTACACTTTCTAATATAACCACTATGGTACTCAATAAAATAAGTACCATGAGGATGAGGTCAAACAATTTGCCCTCCCAGGTATCGGCTTCGAAGATAATCTCGTGTAATCTTTCTTTGATGCGCATGTTTTTGGTCTTCATTCATTTCCATTTAGCCTGCTAATTTAATGTATGTCATCTGAAAGTGGATGATTGTTTTGCAAGAAGTATTAATTTTATTAAAAATTATTTTTAGACTAATCTAAAAATAATATATTTGCCTGATAAAGCCTTAAACCTGTATGGAAAATTTTTCGCAAACAGAAGAAAATTATCTGAAAGCCATTTTTAAGCTTTCTGAAAAAGAAGATAAACCAGCCAGTACCAACGCCATCGCCGGAGAAATGAGTACCAGTGCCGCTTCTGTTACAGACATGTTGCGCAGGCTGGCCGAAAAAGGACTCATACACTATGAAAAATACAAAGGGGTAGCCCTTACGGAAAAAGGGAACAAGCTCGCAACCGGCCTGATCAGAAAACACCGGCTATGGGAAGTTTTTTTGCTGGAAAAGCTGCGTTTTTCGTGGGATGAGGTACACGAAATGGCCGAACAGTTGGAACACATTCAGTCGCCGGAATTGGTGGAACGCCTTGATGATTATCTGGGGCGGCCTAAATTCGATCCACACGGCGACCCGATTCCGGATGCCAAGGGCAATTTCACTTTCAGAAAACAGGTCTTTTTGTCTTCCCTGCTTCCCAACGAAGCAGGCGCCGTGGTTGGTGTAAATGACCATTCGCCGGCATTTTTGCAGTACCTCGACCGCATCGGACTAAAATTAGGCACCCAGCTCCGCATTGCCGAGCGCTTTGATTACGACGAATCTTTGCGTGTTTTGCTGGAGGATTCCGGAGAGCAGATTTTGTCTAAAAAAGTGAGCCAGAATCTTTTTGTTCAGAAGTTCTGATACCGGTGAGACCTTTTCCCATTCCATTGGGTTGCCTGCTTTTAGAACGGTGTTTTAATCATACTCCGATTTGGCAAAAAAGAACGTTTTTACATCCTTGTCCAAATAGTAATCCTTTGCCTAAGTGCTAACCGGATTATAAATGTGCTGCATTGTTGTTCTATTTTCTTTTGAATATCGAATAAGGAATATCGAACAAGGAACCGCAGAAGTGAGCGGTTCTGCCCCACTTCGACATTGGAAATTCGATATTCACCTGTTCTGCGGTTCTATTTTCTTTTGAGTATCGAACAAGGAAGTACAGAAGAGAAACAGCCCGGAATAGCCCCTGATCGCATGACTCATATTATTTCTTACCCCAGCATATGCCCCCCATCGGCCGTATACACCCCGCCCGTACAATAGGAAGCAGCTTCCGAAGCGAGAAAAACAGCCAGACCTGCCATTTCTTCCGGCACAGCCATTCGGCCCAAAGGCAGGTGGCCTTCCATTTTTTCGAGGATGGCTTCATTTTGCCAGAGTGCCGCGCTGAATTTGGTTTTCACAAGACCGGGGCAGATCACATTGACGCGCACTTTTTCGCGGCCCCATTCTTTGGCCTGATTTTGAGCCAACATGATCAGTGCCGCTTTACTCACACTGTAAAGACCTAGGCCAAAATCGGGTTTTAACCCTTCTACCGAACTAATGTGAATGATGCTGCCTCCGCCTCTTGTTTGCATATGAGGATAGACCAGATTGCTAAGTTCGAAAGGCGCACGTACGTTGACTGCCATGATTTTGTCAAAAAGCGCCGAATTCGCACTGTCTAATGTGGCAAAAACCGGGTTGATTGCGGCGTTGTTCACAAGAATGTCGATACCGCCACAAATGGCGATGGTCTGCCTGACGAGGTTATCCAACTGCTCAGGGTCGCCGACATGGCAGGCGATGCCAATGGCGTCCAGGCCGGCAGCACGGAGTTCGGCAGCCACTTCATCAACCGCTTCCTGCCTGCGGCTGCTGACGACGACTTTAGCGCCAAACTCGGCAAGTCCGCGCGCAATGGCTGCGCCGATGCCTTTACTGGCGCCGGTAACAATGGCAACTTTGCCGTCGAGGCGAAAACGAGAGGCAATGATGCCCGAAGTATTGCGTTCCATAAGTTTAGAATTGAGCGAGGATAAATATAGTCACAATTCCCGGATTGCATAACTCCTTGATTTCAGAGAAAAAATCCAAGGTCCTTCTTAACTTTGCTGTTCTTTTGAAAAAAACGCATGGACTGGAAAGCTCAAATTGATATGGGGAAACTGCCCCGGCACATTGCAATCATTATGGATGGCAACGGGCGTTGGGCCAAACAGCACGGAAGGCCGCGCGTTTTTGGCCATAGAAATGGCGTGCTCGCTGTTCGGGAAACGACGGAAGCAGCTGCCGAGCTGGGGGTTGAATACCTGACACTATACGCTTTTTCGACAGAAAACTGGGGTCGGCCACGTACCGAAGTGACTGCACTGATGCACCTTTTGGTAGATACCCTGCACAAAGAAGTAGATACCCTCAACAAAAACAACATTCGCCTGCAGGCCATTGGCGATATTTCCAAATTACCCCCCAGCACTTACAGAGCCTTGCTTGATGGCATTGAGCGAACCAGCAAAAACACCAGGATGACCCTCGTGCTTGCGCTGAATTACAGTTCAAAATGGGAAATTTTGGAAGCGGCCCGCAAACTGGCTTCCCTGGCGCAGCAACACGAAATAGAGCCGGAAGATATTGATGAAACCCTTTTTTCTCAGTCGCTTACTACCCGGGGAATCCCCGATCCGGAACTGCTTATCCGAACCAGCGGGGAAACGAGGCTCAGCAATTTCCTACTTTGGCAGGCTGCTTATTCTGAGCTGTTGTTTACCGATATTTTCTGGCCTGATTTTCGAAAAGAACATCTTCACGAGGCTATTGTGAATTATCAGCACCGCGAAAGACGTTTTGGTAAAATCAGCGAGGAATCGGCGTAATTCCCATCATCCCTGCGTAACTACTGCCAGCCGGAAATTGTCTTTAAACAGCTTAATGGCCATTGCCAGCAGGATAATGCCGAATACTTTTCGCAGCACATTGGCCCCATTTTCTCCCAGCCGGTTGCCAATCCAATCCGAAGAACGCAGCACCAGAAACACAAAAAGGATGTTGAGTACAATCCCAATCTGGATGTTGACCACCTCGTATTTTGCTTTGAGTGCAATAATGGTCGTCATGGTACCTGCCCCGGCAATAAGCGGAAAAGCCACCGGAACAATGGTCCCTTTACTCGTGTCCGGACTATCGTGAAAAATGCGGATGCCGAGGACCATTTCCATACCCATTAAAAACAGAATAATCGCGCCGGCTACTGCAAAAGACTGGATGTCCACACCAAAGAGCTTCAGCAAAGCTCCCCCTGCATACAAAAACAAGGTCATCAGTAAAAGCGAGATCAGGGAAGCTTTTCCTGCCTCGATTTTGATGCCTTTGCGTTTTAAATTAATGATGATGGGGATAGAACCCAGAATGTCTATAACTGAAAAAAGAACCAGAGAAACAGAAATCAACTCTTTAAAATTTACCATTGTTGTATCAATTTTAATACCCACGCATCCAGGCGGAACATGGTAATCACGGAAAAAACAACGATGACAACCAGAACCCGGTGCGCCCAGACATTCGCTTTCGGATACTGGGAAGCAAACATAGCCGTAAAGTAACCTCCGATACTTTGACCAATGGCCATCAGAGCGCCAGCTTTCCAGTCAATGAGGCCCTTCCATTGAAAGATGAGTATGGCGATAAAAGTATAAATGCCGACGATGATGATTTTTACAGCATTCGCTTCAATGATGCTGTACCGTGCGCCCAATACCATGATGGCCAGGAAAAATACGCCCATCCCCATCTGGATGAAGCCGCCATAGAATCCAAGCGCCAGAAACAATACCCAGTTCAGCCAGACCGGCAGGCGAAAATTTACATCCGTTTCGCGCAACCAGCGTTCCGGTTTAAAGAGGATTACAAACAGCATGACCACCATCAGGACCCGAAAAACATTCATAAACTGAGCACTGCTAACAACCACCGCCACCCAGGTTCCCACGATAGAGCCTATGGAGGTGAGTATAATGAGGTCCTTGCTCCGTGTAAAATCAAGTTTTCCCTCTTTGTAAAAAACATATCCGCCTGCCAGGTTTTGGGTAAAAATACCTACCCGGTTGGAGCCATTGGCCACATTGCCCGGTAAGCCCAGCCATTCCGTCAGAATGGATAAAGTAATGACAGAGCCATTGCCCGCTAACGTGTTAATGCCACCTGCAAGTGCGCTTCCAACGATGACGATGACGTATTGGTACCATTCCATGGTTGTAATTTGAAAATTAGCGAATTTGAAGATTTGATGATTCTGAAAGCAATTCCAATCTTCAAATTATCAAATCAACTCATCTTCAAATTGAATGATGCTTTGGCACAACTCTACCAGCACGCCATTGGCGCTTTTCGGATGCAAAAAACAAACCAGTTTATTGTCGGCGCCACGTTTCGGTTCGGCATTCAATAAAATAAAACCGGCTGCCTGAAGGCGTTGCATTTCCGCATGGATGTCTTCCACTTCAAAAGCAAGGTGGTGTATGCCCTCTCCCCGTTTTTCGATGAATTTCGCAATGGGGCTGTCGGGGTGCGTCGCTTCCAGCAATTCTATTTTTGACTCCCCGACGCGAAAAAAAGAAGTGTTGACGCCTTCTGAAGCCACTTCTTCCATTTTGTAATGCGCCTCACCCAGCAGTTTTTCAAAAAGCGCATTTCCCGAAGCCATATCTTTTACGGCAATGCCAATGTGTTCCAGTCTGATCATGTGACAGTTATTTATGAGCAAAGGTAAGTAGGAAAATAAGGTTAAAGGTTAAAGTGGAAAGGTTAAAGTAGGGTGCACCCTGCACTCAATGCGACTGTTTTTCCAATAAGTAAAGATAGCGCAGAAAAACGCTCCAGGCCAGGATGGCGCAGACCACAAAGCCTGTACGGCCATCCAGAAAGCCCCTTTGCAGGACGAAGTGTTTAAAAAACCGGAACAGAGGTTTAATAAACAAATGGAACAGGGTTACCCGTGGCGTTTTGGCAGCGTGATCCTGAGCGGACCAAACAGCATATCGATTTATTTTATCTAAAAAATGAGCGGCATTTTTAAAAGTATAATGCTCCATTTTGTGGTTCAGGCGAGCTATGCGCAATCCTTCAGTCACGATCTCTTCGTGTACTTGTTTGTCATCGTAGCGGCAAACATCGCGACGAAAAAAACGCACAACTGCATCGCCCTGCCAGCCGCTATAGCGCACCCGACGGCCCATAAAATGGTTGTTGCGCCCAATCCAGAAAGCGTCAAAAGGAGGATCTTCCTGGTTTAACCATTGCTCGATTTCCTGACGCAATTCAGGAGTCACCCGTTCATCTGCATCCAGCAGTAAAACCCAGGGGTGTTTTGCCTGTGGAATGGCCCAGTTTTTCTGGTCGGCAGGGCCGCTGTATGCCCTTTGAAGGAGCCGCACTTTAGGGTGTTGCCGGGCAAGCTCAACCGTGTTGTCCGTACTGAAAGAATCCACCACAATGATCTCATCGGCCCAGTCAGCCGAAGCCAAGACGCCGGCGATGTTGTCCGCTTCGTTGAACGTGGTGATGATGACGGTGATGGCTTGCATGGCGCAAAGGTATGAACTTGCCCTGCAATAATAATCACGAAAGATATTTCCCCACAATCGGCATCCTTCGCCCAACGCCAAATGCCTTGCCGGAAATCCGCAGAACCGGCACAAAAAGACGATGCTTATGGTGCGCCATCCGACGGAATGAAAACATTGTTTTTAGGGAAGAGGGAATAGGGATAGATCGTGTGGTGTACCTACTCCCTATTCCCTATTCTCCTCATTTCTCCGTAGAATCCACCACGTGCCTGATTTCCGAGCGGACATGCTTGCGGGCGGCGTTGATGCGGTGGCCGATGTGGGCGTCGCTCATACCGGGGTAGATGGTTTCCCAGGCCTTTCCCTCGTCGTTGTCCATGTCTTCCCATTTGTCATAGAGGTCAACAGTGGAGCAGTTGTAGGGTTGGTCTTCGCCCATTGGCGCCACCATTCGGCCCATCTCCCAGCCGGCCCGGTTGCCCAGTTCAATGTTCTTCAGGTGGACGGGCTTTACGAAGCGGGTCTCCATTTCCACATAGTCGTCCCAGCCACCCGGGGGGACTTTGAAAAAGTTTTCAACCAGGTAATTTGCTTCCTTAAAACCGGGCTTGGCGGCGAAGTCCACGTCGTGCCAGATTTCGGATTTCACGATATCACGGTACTGGTTGGTGTTTTCGATGAAGGCCATCTTGTCGGCGGGGACGATGGACTTGACTTCGGCTTGCCAGTTATCCCAAAGGTGCCCGATGGCGTCCCAGTTTTTCACATAAGTGACGGTCAGATAGTCATACTCGGCACTGGTACCCGATGGCCACATTGTCTCTTCGAGGTGCCACCACGATATTTTACCCTGCTTCTTACGGTTCTCGTGGATGATCTTCCAGACCTTTTCACATTCGAGGTACTTGTCGTTCATGCCGGGTTTCACTTTCATATAGTCCACAAGGACGTAGCCGCCCTGGGCATTTGTGGTGTTAAAAAATAGGCAGCAAACTGCCAATGCGAGGATTGAAATAACTTTTTTACTGAGGTGAAGCTTCGATTTCATTTTTTGAAAAATTTAAGGTAAAAAAATATTGGTAGAATTTTAACGAGGTATCCCAGCTTTCCGAAAGTTGGCAAGCTTTGGAAAACTGGGGCCATCATTATTCCTTCGCAGCCGCCCCATCTTCTGTCTTGCTTGAATGATCCACCACCATCCGCACCTCCTGCCGTATCAGGTCGCAGGCGGCACTGGTCTCGGCGAACAATTTGTCAAAATCCTTCCCGGCGTGTACTTTTTCAAAATAGGGGATGGGGCTGCCTGATGTGAGAAGCTGCTCCCAGTCAGCGTATAAATCCACCGTGCCGTCGTGGTAGGTTTCGGCTGAGCCCCAGGGGAACTGTTTGGCGATTAGTATCCAGCCAATCATTTTGCTGTCATTGATGCGGGCTTGGTGCACGGGCTTCCAAATCTCCCGTTCCACCCGTTGGTGGTCGGCACGGCTGCCTGTTTCGGGGAAATCAAAATAGTTGAAAACCACAATCTTTTCTTTGTCTATGTCTTTGCCCAATGCCAAGTCTTCGTTTGACCAGACTTCCGATTTCACACGTGTTCTGATTTCATTGGTGCGGTTCACCAATGCGAGTTCTTCTGGCGTGAGGATGGTTTTCAAATCGGGCGATGGCCAATTTTGGAGATAATCGGCGAGTTGTTTTTCTCCTTTGAAATTGAGGCGGGTCACGTAGTTGTACTCCGCATTGTCCCCCGACGGGTAGACCACTTGCGTCAGTTCCCAAAAGTTGTACTTGCCCGCCTTGATGTTGGCCTGATGGATTTTTTTCCAGGCTTTTTCCAGTTTCAGGTATTCATCGTGCATACCAGGCTTCACCTTCATGTAGTCGAAGGAGTAATAGCCCTGTGCGTCTTGCGCCATGAGGCCGTTGTTGGATAGGCAGAAAAGGACTGCCAGAACGATGGTTTTGATGAATCTTTTCATTGGTCAATAATTTAAAAGTGAATGAAATAGACGTATCCGTTTGGGCCCGGCGAACTAAGGTCCGCCGTTACAGTTCCACAACTTTGTCCAGCACAAAGACCTTTGTTTGATTTCATTTGGTACCCGCTTTCAGGTTGTTGCAAAAATAGCCTCCCCTTCCCCGACACCTTCTGGACTGAGGTTGCAAAAGACTGGACTGAGATTGCAAAGGGCAAAAAAAATTGTAGCACCCAGTTGGCAGTGACAAAAAAAACAAGCCTTATATTTTTGAAAATCAGTTATTTGCGCATGGCGTTCGGCGATTCGCCGAATTCTTCATGGAAAGCCCGAGAAAAATAGTTTGGGTCGGAGAAACCCACCTCATAGGCTATTTCGGAGACGTTCTTTTGGGTTGTTTTCAATAGTATAGCCGCTTTTTGGAGGCGCATTTTGCGGATGTAGATGGTGGGGTTTTCACCAGTGAGGGCTTTCAGTTTCCTGAAAACCTGTGTGTGGCTGAGATGTACCGCATGGCAAAGGACTTGAATACCTAGTTCCGTATCGTCCATTTTCTCCTGGATAACCTGCTGTATTTTTTGGAGGAAAATATCTTCCAGAGTTGGCCCAGTTTTAACAGCATCTGGAGTGCTGTTTGAATCAATCGCTGAAGCATACCGTTCCTGCAGACTTCGCCGTAAATCTAACAGTTTTTGCAGCCGTACAAAAAGCTCTTCTTTGTTGAAAGGCTTCATCAAATAAGCATCAGCCCCCTTGCGGAGGCCAGTAATCCGGTCCTCATCGGCTGCCTTTGCCGTCAGCAGGATGATGGGAATATGGCTCGTTCGTTCGTCGCTTTTCAGGGTTTCACAAACTTCGTAGCCGTCCTTCTCCGGCATCATCACGTCGCTGATAATAATGTCAGGCACAATTTCAAAAGCCTGCTCGATACCTGCCCGGCCATCAGGGGCCGTGCGGATTTCATACGCTTTTTCCAATAGCCCTACGATGTAGTTGACCACGTCGGCGTTGTCCTCGATGACCAGCAAAACTGGTTTTTCGCCAACCAGGGTCTCCGTTTCAACCTTTTCAGTTGGTGTAGTGGTGGTTTGCAAATCGGGCAAGCGTTCCGGGGCAAGCGTCCGGGATAATGGAAGCCCTTTTTTCGGGACAGTCCTCTCAGTCACCAACTTGACTGGCAGCAGCAAAGTAAAAGTGGTGCCTTTTCCGGGAGCGCTTTCCACTTCAATGCTGCCGCCCATCAACCTGACCAATTCTTTAGTAAGGGCCAGGCCAATACCAGTGCCTTCGCTTTTTCGGGTATGGGAGCTATCAGCCTGATAAAAGCGGTCGAATATGAGCGGCAATTGCCCCTCCGGGATACCAACGCCGGTGTCATGTACTTTCAGTTTTAAATAAGGTTGATCATTTCCCCCTTCCAGCCTGGCATGAAGCACCACCTTGCCGCCCTCCCCGGTGAATTTGAGCGCATTGGACAACAGGTTGTAAACGATGTGCTGTATTTTCACTTCGTCAAAATCCATGACCAGTTCCTGAATTTCAGTATAAAAAGTAAGGCGCACCTTTTTCTCGTTGGCCAAGGAATAAAACGACTCGGTCAGGTATTGCAGGTAGTTGATGATGTCGCCCTGCACCAGGTTCATTTTCATCGTGCCGGCATCGAGCTTCGACAGGTCGAGCAACTGGTTGATGAGGCGAAGCAGATTCTTACTGTTGCGTCGGGTGATTGAAATTTTGGAAATTAGAAATTTTGAAACTGGCAATTCAGAAAGGGTCTTTTCAATTTCCGATTTCATTATTTCCAAATTACCCAAAATAACCGTGAGCGGGGTGCGGAATTCGTGGGTGATATTGGTATAGAGGCGGGTCTTGAGGGTGTCGAGTTCTTTCAACCGCTCTGCTTCGGAAAGTTCCAGTTTTCGGTTTAGTTGGAATTTGTAAAAACCATAGGCAGTCCCGGCAAAAAGTAGCACATATACCACATAAGCCCACCAGGTAGCCCACCAGGGCGGCAGGATGGTGATTTTCAGGCTGGTGCCTTCTTCGTTCCACACGCCGTCGTGGTTGGTCGCTTTTACCCGGAAAATATATTGCCCTGGGTTGAGGTTGGTAAAGGTGGCCGTACGTTCTATGCCAATGTATTGCCAGTCGTCGTGGAATCCATCCAGGCGGTAGGCATATTGGTTGCGCTCAGGGGCGGAGAGGTCAAGCGAAGCAAATTCGAAGGAAAAAATCTTGTCTTTCCAGGTAAGCACCAGTTCGGTTGTTTCGGTGATGGGCTGTTTGAGAGGTGAGCCTGGCGTCTTGAAATCCGCATTTTTGTTGGCCAGTTTGAATCTTGTTATTTTCACCCTTGGCACGAATAAATTATCCTTGATGGACGCAGGCCTAAAAGCATTTACCCCGTTTATCCCGCCAAAAAAAAGCTCGCCGCTTCTGCTTTTAAAATAGGCCCCGGAATTGAATTCATCATCCTGCAAGCCGTTTTCCGTGCTGTAATTTTTGAATTGTCCCGTGCGTGGGTTGAATTTCGAAAGACCTTGATTCGTGCTCAGCCAAAGGTTGCCCTCCTCATCGTCCAGTATGCCGTACACAACGTTGTCGGGCAAGCCATCCTTTTTCTTGAAATGGGTGAAGCGGCCCGTCGTCAAATCGAAGCGGTTCAGTCCGCCTCCGCCCGTGCCGATCCAGAGCACCTGATCCGGCGATATCGGGTCGGGAAGGATGCACTTGACCTGCCGCTGGCTCAGGCTGTTGGGGTTGCGGGCATCGTTGGTGTAGAACGTAAATGCGGCCTGGCCGACGTCAAATTTCAACAAGCCCTCATCGGTGCCCAACCAAAAGGTGTTTTCATCCTGTTGGTAAATGCAGGGAAAGGTATTGGGCAGCCGCTCGCCCCCCGAAACGGCGAGATAGTTGTGCCCATCGTAATACCCGGTGGTAGGGTCAAAGCGCCCAAATTCCGAGCGGTTGAGTAGCCAAATTTGACCTTTCCCATCAATGCGCATATCAATGACAGAACCTGGTTCGCCCTTGCCTTTGTCACGAAGTATTTGATAATAATCCCATTTTTCTATTTCCTTCCCCTTTCGTTGAAACCTGAAGAGCCCCAACTCGCTGCCCAGCCAAAGGCTGCCCTGGGCATCTTCCTGCATCGTAAAAAAATAATCCAGCCCGGCTGCACGGGGCCGGGGCCAGCGTTCCTGCTCCAAAATAACCGGGGACGCCTCGCCGGTTTTGCGATCCCAGCGCAGGAGTTGCAAATTGGTCAGCCCCAGCCAGACGATTCCATCGGAGGTCTCATAGATACAGCGCACACTGCTGCCATTCCATTGATCCATGCCATTCTTTCCGCCAAATTTTTTCAATTGCGGGCTATACTTATACAATCCTTTCCCGTTCGATCCCACCCAAATATTGCCTGTGCGGTCTTCCGTCACCACCATCAACCCCACATCCGGCAGGTTGGCGAGGGATTCTTCCTGAACGTGGTTCCGCAACACTATTTTATGCGTCAGCGTATCGTAAACCACCAAAGCCCCAATCCCACCTATCCAGACCTGTCCCCGCTGGTCAAAGACACCTTCGGCATTGGCCCCGGCCAAAGGCCCATCCTTGTATTTTTCGAAATCAACATCCAGGGAGAAAAGCTGGAACTTTTTTTCAAAGGGCTTCCATTTGGCAAAACCTCCCGCCGTTTTCATCCAAACCGCCCCTTTGGGATCCGTGAAAACGGAGTAAAAATGTTCATCAGGCTGCCCTTCGCCTTTGACGATGTATTGAAAATCGGTGTAATCGTACCCTTCCCATTTAGGGTCAAAATCTTTCCAGAGAAGCCGTGCTATCTTATAAGCCCCGTTGCTTCCGATCCTACTGATGATATTGATTTTTCCAGCAGAATTTACCCAAATAGCCCCTGATTCGTCCTGTGCCAAATGGTGGACGGATTTCTCCCAAAGGCTGTTTTCTGACCCGGTTTTCATGAAAATAGTAAATCTTCCCTTGGCAAAATCGAGCGCATCCGGCGGCAATTCCATCTTTACCAGCCCCCCGTTTTGAGTGCCAATCCATATATTCCCCTCCTTGTCTTCCAATAATACATTGATGGTTTTGCTGGACAAGCCTGGGTAGTTTTCCGTGATGGAGAGGGTCAGTGGCGGTACAGCTGGAGGTGGGAGCAATCGGTGAAAAATGCCAGTCCTGCGATCCAGGAGGTTCAAGCCTGTCCTGGTCGCAATCCAGAGCCTGCCCTGCCTGTCCTCCAGAATATCGAAAATGTAGTTGTCGGAAATCGTCGTAGAGTCGAAAGGGTCGTGTTGGAAAACCTCAAAGTGGTAACCGTCGTATCGGTTCAGGCCATCCTTGGTGCCAACCCAGAGGAAGCCATCTCTATCCTGGTACAGTGCAGAAATGAGGTTTTGCGATAGCCCCAGTTCGTTGGGAATGTGCTCAAAGTGGATGTTTTGGGAAAACAGGCTGGGAGAGATGGAAATAACAAAGACTGGCAGGAACAGCCAAAAGGGCAGGTTTGATGATGGTACAAGGCAGTTTTTCATTCGTATGTTTGCATAGTAAACTGATCCAAAATTAGGGAAAAATTGCATTTGGCCGATCCACTTTTCCACCCAACCTTTACCCAATATTATCAGCAATCCATGAAAATACTTAATCTACCCGGCAATCGCAATGGCTCTTGGCACAAAACGGTTTGCTTGCTGTGCAGCACCCCTGGGGGCAAAAATCAGACTTCCTGAATAACAAAAACTACGAAAGATATTTCCCCACAATCGGCATCCTTCGCCCAACGCCAAATGCCTTGCCGGAAATCCGCAGAACCGGGGCGGTTTGATGGCGTTTGAACTCATTGATGTTCACCAAACGCAAAATCCGATGAACAAGGGTGCGGTCGTACCCCTGAGCGATGATTTCTTCCGGCCCCTGCCGTTTTTCGATGTATTGGTAAAGAATGGTATCGAGGATATCGTAATCCGGCAGGCTGTCGCTGTCTTTCTGACCTGGGCGAAGCTCTGCGCTCGGTGGCTTGGTAATCGTGTTCTCCGGAATGACCAAACCATCTTTATTGATGTAGCGAGCGAGCTCAAAGACTTCTGTTTTATAGACATCGCCCAGTACGGAAAGTCCGCCGCACATGTCGCCGTAAAGGGTGCCATAGCCTACCGCCATTTCACTTTTGTTGGAGGTATTGAGCAGGATACTCCCAAATTTATTGGAAAAAGCCATCAGCAACATCCCCCGGATGCGGGCCTGGATGTTCTCTTCCGTTACATTGAAAGGTTTGCCCAAAAAATGCGGGGATAAAACCGCCATATAACTTTCATAAATGGATTGCAGGGGTATGATGTCGTATTGGATTCCAAGGTTCTCCGCCAAATCGCGGGCATCATTGACCGAATGATCGGAAGAGAACTGCGATGGCAACAGCAGTACCCGTACATTAGATGCCCCCAGCGCACGAACTGCCAGCACGGCCGTTACGGCAGAATCAATGCCGCCGGAAAGCCCCAGGATAGCCTCGTGCAAACCCAGTTTGTGAAAATAATCGCGCAGTCCCACGACCAGGGCATCGTGGATGGTGTCCATCTTGGTGGCCGTTTGGCGAACTTCGCGCTCGCCCTTCAGTACGTCGTCCAATTCATAGACGCGCAAACATTGCTCAAAATAAGGCATCTCGTCATACACTTTGCCATTAGGCGACATGACGACCGAGCCACCGTCAAAAATGAGTTCGGTGTGCGCTCCGCAGTGGTTGACATAAAACATCGGAATGCCATAGCGCTGCACATTGGCCTTCATGACGTGGATGCGTTCAGCTGCATGGTCATAACTAAATGGCGAAGCCGAAATATTGAGGATCAGATCCGGTTTTTGTGGCATCATTTCATCCATCGGGCAAACCGTGTAGAGCGGGTTTTCGTTGCCCAGATTCCAGATATCTTCGCAGATGGACAGGGCTATGCGCCGGCCTTTATATTCCAGAACTTTGAATTCCGTTGCCGGTTCAAAGTAGCGGTACTCATCGAAAACGTCGTACGTCGGCAGCAAGGCTTTGTGTTGCACGTGCAGCACCGCTCCATCGGCAAGAAAATACGCCGAATTGAACAGGTCCTTGCCTTCAATTTTTGGGTTGACTGTCGGTGACCCTACTACGATGGCGATTCCCTGCGCTGCCGAAGCTAATTTCGTCACCGTTTCTTCCGATTGCCGGATGAAATCATTGAATTCCAGAAAATCGCGGGACGGGTAACCGCAAGTGGCGAGTTCGGGAAAGCAGATGATGTCGGCGCTCTGAGATTTGGCTTCAGCCACAGCTTTCAGCATGATTTCCAGGTTACCTTCAAAGTTGCCAATGTGAACATTGATTTGTGCGACTGCGATTTTCATGTTTTCGCTTTTACAATTTATGGGACAAAGTTAAATGACTTAGTTTAAAAACAAAACTAAGTAAGATTTCTTTTAGTTGCGTAAAGCCTGAGATTTTAATACCTCCTGTCTTAGTCAAACTTTGTAACTTTGGAAAAATTTTTTGATGAGCACTTTTGTCGTATCTGCACGCAAGTACCGTCCCGTTCGATTTGAGGATGTTGTAGGTCAGGAGCACGTTTCCCATACGTTGAAAAACGCGTTGAAAAACGATCACCTGGCTCATGCATTTCTCTTTTGCGGTCCCCGCGGCGTCGGAAAAACGACCTGTGCGCGCATTCTTGCCAAAGTGCTCAACTGCAAGCAGGTCACTGCTGATTTCGAACCCTGCAATGAATGCGACAGCTGCCGGGCTTTCAACGAAAATGCGTCTTTCAACATCACAGAACTGGACGCAGCATCCAACAACAGCGTAGAGCACATCCGGGCCCTGATCGAACAGGTTCGTTTTCAACCACAACAGGGGAAATACAAAATCTTCATCATAGACGAGGTGCACATGCTCTCGCAGCAGGCTTTTAATGCTTTCCTCAAAACGCTGGAGGAGCCGCCGCCTTATGCCATCTTTATTCTGGCTACGACGGAAAAGCAAAAGATCATCCCCACCATCCTGTCGCGTTGCCAGATCTACGATTTCCGCCGCATACAGGTCAACGATACGGTACAGCACCTGCAGGCGATTTGCAAGGAGGAAGGCATCCAGGCCGACGACAGTGCCCTGCACATCATTGCCCAGAAATCTGACGGCGCTTTGCGCGATGCGCTTTCGATCTTCGACAGGATCGTCTCTTTTTCAGGCAAAAAGGTATTGTACGACGATGTCATCAGCAACCTGAACATCCTCGATTACGATTATTTTTTCCAGGTCACAGACGCTCTTATGCTGGAGGATGCCCCCCGGATCATGCTGCTGTTTGATGAAGTTTTGAAAAAAGGCTTCGACGCGGATATTTTCATCAACGGATTGTCGGAGCACCTGCGCAATTTGATGGTTTGCAAAGACGAGCAAACGCTGCCCTTGCTGGAAGTAAGCGAAGATGTTCGGGAACGCTATCGCAAGCAGGCAACGCTGATGCCCATCAGTTTTGCGCTCACAGCGATGAACATCGCCAACGATTGCGACATCGAATTCAAAATGGCGCGCAACAAGCGCCTCCACGTTGAGATTGCGCTCATTAAAATGACTTATATCAACCGGGCCATTCAGATGTCCAATACGCCGGAGGCCAATGCTCCGGAAAGCGAAAAAAAAAAGCCTGACCCACAGCCCGTAGCCGCTCCTTTGCCGCCTCAGCCGGAATTGATCAGCGATGCCTCTTCTTCGGAGAATTCACCTCCAAGCGTAGCGCCGGATGACGCTGCAACTGCGGATAAACCGGCTGCATCCATGCCGGTTTCCGGTTCCGATAAATATGCTGCCATGCCCAAACTCATGAGCATGGAAAACATGTTGGCAGAAGTTAAGAAAGAAGACGCGCCAGAAATTCACACAGGTGAACTCGACCTCGAAGCGGCAAAAGCGGCATGGCATCGCTACGTGGATGAGTTTGCCAAAGAGGCCATGAAAGGCCTGATGCGACCTGTTGAATGGCAGGTATCAGGCCTCGAGCTAACCGTTACCGTTGGTTCTCCTTTAGCTGAAAATACCATCCGCCAGGAAACACCATTAATGGAATTCCTGCGCAAAGAACTGCGCGCACCCGGCCTGATGCTCTATGTCGTCGTGGAAAAATCGCTCGCCCCCGAAGCGCCGGTGAAACAACGCCCGTTGAACGCTCAGGAAAAATACATCAAAATGCGGGAAGAAAATCCGGTCATTACAGAGTTTCAAAAACGATTCAGTCTGCACCCGGACGAATGAACTTCAACCCAGAACCTTTACCCGGCGTTTGGCATAAGTAGAATTGAAAATTAATGATTTTATGGACAAGCAATCGCTTTGGTATCTGGAAAACATTGATGTCAAGGGTATTTTTTGCCCTAAAAAAATAGGCGCGGGACATCTCAACAGCAAGCTGCACCGGAAGTATAAAAAAGGAGAATACATCTATCTGCCGCAGGAAGACTCCGATAAAATCTATTTTATCACAGAGGGACAGGTAAAGATCGGCAACTATGGAGATGCCGGTAAAGAAATAACAAAAGCATTACTGGTTGCCGGCGAAGTATTTGGCGAGTTGGCCCTGATTGGCGAAGACAAGCGCCGTGATTTTGCTTACGCCACGGAACCGGTAGAAGTCTGTGTACTTACCACAGCGGACATGCAATCTCTAATGCGGGACTACTCCGGTCTCTGGCTATTTTTGATGAAAATCTTTGGCTCCCGGGTCGTGGAAATGGAAAAACGCTTAGAGTCTTTGGTATTTAAAGATTCCCGTACCCGGGTCATCGAATTTTTACACGAACTGGGCATGACCCGCGGACAACGCGTGGGCTATGAAACCCTGGTCCGCCGCTTTATGACCCATCAGGAAATTGCCAACCTTACAGCAACCTCCCGCCAGACTGTGACCACTGTCCTCAATGATCTGCGCAATAAAAACATCCTGACTTTTAATCGGAGCAGGTTATTGATACGGGACATGGATCGACTCCTGGGCGAACGGGAGTAATGGATCACTACCATTCTCCACACTGTTATCCACATTTGTGGAATTCACTTTCTCAAAACTGCATAATTTTGAAACAAAGCTGTCGTCAACAATAACAGCGCCCCAGCCTGATGCAACACTCCCAATCCGACCGGAACATAACCAACACAGTTCAGCACAGTCAGAATTCCCAGTGTTATCTGTACACAAAGACAGGTTATCAACAAATAAAGCCAGGTGTTGAAAACCTTGATTGTGGAAATTTTTTTCGCTTTAACCACATAAATCAATACGATGATAGTCAATGCATAAGCGGTCATTCGGTGCAATACCTGAACCAGTGCAGACATAAAAGGAGTAGTATCGTAATGCACAAAGTTATCCACATTCCATTGCGAAACATCGAATAAAAGCGAAGGGATGAATGCGCCGTTCATATCCGGCCAAGTCGGGAAAAATAGCCCCGCTTTCATGCCCGACATTATGCCTCCAAGGACAATCTGTACAGCCAGGACAATGGTCATTATTTTTGCCCACTTATTAACATTATGGTTCCGAATCAGGCCGCGGTTCGGGAAAAAAGTGCCTAAAGTTGTCCAAAAAAGATAGCCGTAAAGCGAGAGTCCGATAGACAAGTGGAGCGTCAATTTATAGGCATTCACCCAGGGGCGGTTTTCCAGGCCGCTTTTCACCATGATCCAGCCAAAAGATGCCGCAAGCGCAGCCAGGGCAATAACACCGATAAGGCGCCGCATCAGGATACGGTCGATCCAGCCTTTTCGCCAGAAGATAAAAAATGGAATAGCGAATACAAAGCCCATCAGACGCGCCCAAAGCCGGTGGAAATATTCCCAGAAGTAAATGAACTTAAACTCCGACAGGCTCATTCCCTTGTTGATCTTGTGGTATTGCGGCGTCTCTTTGTACAAATCGAATGCTTCATTCCAGGCCGCATCATTCATTGGCGGTAAGCTACCGGTTACGATTTCCCATTTGGTAATAGAAAGGCCGGATCCAGTTAGCCGGGTAATGCCTCCAATGACGACTTGTCCGAAAACCATCACTAATCCGACAATGAGCCAAATTTTCAGCGCTTTTGGATAGCGTTGCATGTCAGCAGATGTTTGCATGTCCTTTTTCAATTGTGTACTTAGATTAGTCCAGCATAACAAAAGTAAGTCAAAGGTGGTTTTACTTTTGTTTTCCACACTTACAGACTATAGTATTTGTAATCATTAAAAATTATTTAAAAAACAAAGGCTATTATTAGGGGTGTTGATATGTAGAGAAATATTTTACGTTAAGTGTAGGTTAATTCAATGTTAAGATGAGCTTTACTGTTGTCCACATCCAATTAACACATCAAACAAGTCGGTTTCAAGAGATTGTACACTTTTCTACATCGTGTCAATATGTTTTAAACAGGATAACTTTTTCAAAAGCTTGCGTGGAAAAACAGAGGTCAGGTGTTAAAAGATTTGGCGTATTCCACACTTTTCAAAGTTATCCACTTTTACCAACACAGGGCCGAGTGGGTACATCTTGATGGGTGTGGAATACAGGGGCATTTTTGCGCTACTTATCCACAGGCGTTGTGGAATATAAAACTTCAGATTGGGATGTTGTCTGGATGACGCAAGAAGACCTTATTGGAATTATTCAAGGCTCGCTGTCAAATATTTACTAATTTTGCGGCGTTTTTTTGCCCACTTGGGCAACCAAGTTCTTTCATAAACGTAGGCGAAACATAAAACAGAATCGCAATGATGAGTAAAGTAATGATGTGCGCCGTAGCAATACTGCTATTTGCCTTCACGGCAGCCGCACAATCCACTAACGATCCCGTACTTTTCACTGTAGAAAATACGCCGGTTCAGGTTTCTGAATTTACGTACATCTACAGCAAAACCAACGGCAAGAACGCGGATTTTTCCAAAAAATCGCTGGACGAATACTTAGACTTGTACACCAAGTTTAAGTTGAAAGTTCAGAAGGCCAAGGACATGCGCCTCGATACGGTGGCCCAACTGAAAGAAGAACTGAATGGCTACCGCCGGCAACTCGCCGATTCCTACCTGATTGACAAAGCTGTAACTGAAAAACTGCTGCTGGAAGCATACGAACACATCAAGCAGGATGTCGACATCAGCCATGTACTTATTGCCGTGAAGCCGGATGCGACGCCTGCAGATACGCTGGCTGCTTACCAAAAAGCGCTTGATGTTAAAAAGAAACTGGAAGGAAAAGAGCCTTTTGAAGTCGTTGCCCGTGAAATGTCGGACGATAAGTCGGCGGCCCGCAATGGCGGCAATATAGGATTTATAACAGCTGTATTTCCATCCGGGTTATACGAACTGGAAAAAGCTGCTTACACCCTGCCTGAAGGCAAAATTTCAAATCCTTTGCGCAGCAACGCAGGCTACCATATTATTAAGGTGAATTCCCGCCGCCCAGCCCGGGGCGAAGTTGAAGTTGCCCATATCCTGATCCGCAAAACTGAAAATGACCGTGCCATCGCCAAAAACCGGATCGACAGCATTTATCAGGTGTTGAAAACCGGCGGCGATTTTGACAAAATGGCCATGGCGCTTTCAGAAGATGCGCCTACTGCTCAACGCAACGGTTATGTCGGGTTCATCGGCATCAGCCGTTATGAACGCAGTTTTGAAGATACTGCATTTGGTTTGAAAAAAGACGGCGAATACAGCATGCCTTTTGAAAGCAGCGTAGGCTGGCACATCATCAAGCGCATCAGTAAAAAAGACATACAACCATACAGCACAGAAAAGAGTCGTTTAGATAATGCCATTCGAAAGGATGGCCGTTTCGAGCAGGCAAAAGCAGCCATGCTGGAGCGCATCAAACGCGATGCGAAGTTTACCGAATATGCTCAGCCATTGGACAATTTCATTGCTACCCTGGCAGATTCTTTCCTGACCTTTAAATGGAAAGCCCCTGAAGTGAAGTCGAATGAACTGTTGTTCAAGCTTGGCAAGGATTTCAAAGCAACTTTGGGCGACTTTACCGATTTTCTGGGACGTGCCGGAGCAACCCGGGTTCGTCAGGCAAAAACAGGCGACCTGGATAAAGCTGCACGGGCACTTTATCAGGAATTTGTAACGGAGCAGTGCATGAAATACGAAGAAATGCAACTGGAAGATAAGTATCCGGATTTCAAATCTTTGATGCGCGAATACGAAGAAGGTATTCTGTTGTTTGAAGCGACAAAAGTGCTCGTTTGGGATAAAGCATCTGAGGACAGCGTTGGACTTGCGAAGTTTTTTGAAACGATCAAAGGCAAATATCGCTGGGATGAACGCGCTGTATCCAGCGTTTACCGCATCAGCATTGAAAACAAAGACCAGGTAGACGCCATCAGGGAGTACGCTAAAACGCACACCGCGGATGAGGTAAAATCAAAATTCAACACCGAAGAAAAAATTCTGGTGAACGTAGAGTCGCGGTCGTTTGAAAAAGGGAAAAGCCAGGAGTTGAAAGGCATTGAGTGGAAACCCGGAGTTTTGGGGCCGGTAGATGAGAATACGCGTACCAAAACGATTCGTTTCTACAAAATAGAAGAGATTCTTCCGCCGGCTGAAAAAACGCTTGCAGAAGCCCGTGGCTACGTCGTTGCTGATTATCAGGACAGTCTGGAACGCCAGTGGGTAGATGAACTGAAAAGTACGTACAAAGTGAAAGTAAACGATAAAGTACTGGAAAGTCTGGTTAAGAAAAAATGAACAGACTGAAGCACATTTCAATATTCAGCGCGCTGTTGCTTGCTTGCGGTTGCGCCGCCTGCCAGTGGATCGGTGGAAAAACATCCGACGACCGGCTGTTGGCCAAAGCAAACAACAAAATGCTCTACCTGTCTGAAATGGACGGTATGTTTCCGGAAGGCACTTCTTCCGGCGACAGCGCGCTGATCATCAGTGCCTATGCGGAACGATGGATTCGCGAGGCCTTATTGCTGCATGAAGCGGAGCGCAGTATTCCCAGTGATCTTAATATTGATAAACTGGTCAGGGACTACCGCGCTTCGCTGATTCGCAACAACTATGAAAAAATTCTTGTAGAAGAGTTGCTTGATTCCATTGTGACACAGGATGAACTGCGCGCATTTTATGAAAAAAATAAAGAGCAGTATCAACTGGAAACGCCTATCGTCCGGTGTTATCTGGTGAAATTGCCCCTTCCTGTGACAGATGCTGAAAAGCTTCGGAACTGGTGGTCGGACAGCGACGAGAAGAAGAATTTCACGGAATTGGTGAATTACTGCAATCGCTATGCTGAGGCGCATTTACTGGATAAAGCAACGTGGTACAGCGTGGAAGATATTGCCGACGAACTTCCTAAAGGGACGCTGACAGCGGATAACATCAGCGCCAAACTGGATTTTATTCAGCGGGACGGCAAATATGAGTACTTATTCAGGGTTTTTGAAGTAAAAAACCGGAAAGACATTGCCCCGCTTGCTTACATTGAAGCGCAGGCCCGGAAATATATTTTGCATCAACGCAAATTGAAGCTATTGGAACAAAAGAAAGAAGAGATGTACGAACGCGCCATGCGAAGGGGTAATGTTCAGGTTTATTATCAGGGAAACTGACGTTGTGGGTACACCTTATCTTCCTTCTTTAAATGCACTTAATCGCCATTCATGAGATATTTGATTTGTAACTTGATTTTTTTGACGCTCGCAACGGGCGCTTTATTTGCCCAGCCTCAGGTAATTGATAAGGTCGTGGCTACCGTTGGTAGTGAGCTGGTGCTCCTTTCAGACGTCGAAGAACAACATGCCCTTTTGGAGGCGCAACAGGGAGTAATTCCTGCCGATGCACGTTGCTCCATCCTCGACAACATTATGGTAACCAAGTTATTGCTCAATCAGGCGAAATTGGATAGTGTGGAAGTCAGTGAAGATGAAGTGGAAACACAACTCAACGCGCGCATCGACCGCATCCTGACCCTGATGAACAATGACATGACACAATTCGAGGCTTATTACGGCCAGACCATCAGTCAGGTAAAAGAGCAATTTCGGGAAGACCTGAGGAATCAATTGCTGGTGGAACGCATGCGCTCTCAGGTCATGACCGGTATTACGGTGACGCCTTCCGAAGTAAAAAAGTTCTTTAACCAGATTCCCCGCGACAGTTTGCCTTACTTCAATTCGGAGGTAGAAATTGGCGAAATCGTTTACAAGCCGCAGGTCAATGCGGAGCAGCGAAAAAAATCCATTGATAAACTGGAGGAAATCCGCAGGCGCATCATAGAAGATGGGGAAACTTTTGAAGCCATGGCTCAGAAATACTCTGATGATGGTTCTGCGAGGAGCGGCGGGGATCTTGGCTGGGCCAAACGCGGAAAATTTGTACCTGCCTTTGAAGCGGCATCTTACAAATTGGAAAAAGACGAAATTTCACCGGTTATCGAAACAGAATTTGGTTTTCACATCATTCAAATGCTGGAACGCCGGGGCAACTCAATCCACGTACGCCACATTCTGGTGAGACCGGAAATTACAGAGGATGACATTAAACTGGCTCAAAACCACCTTGATTCTGTTCGCAACCTGATTGTCAAGGATTCTCTTTCATTTTCTGTTGCAGTAAAGCGCTTTTCCGATAAAAACGTCCAGAGTTACAACAACGACGGCCGTATGGTGAACAGCGCCACCGGAAATACTTTTTTTGAAGTAGGGGATCTTGATCCCGATATTTATTTTGCGATTGATACCATGAAAGTTGGCGGGGTTACTTCTCCGTTTGAATTTACAGATCCAAGCGGCGATTCCTATTTCCGCATCGTACTCCTGCAGTCGCGCACCACGCCGCACCGCGCCAACCTGAAACAAGACTATTCGAAAATTCAGCAGGCTGCAATACAAGCCAAACAAAGTGAATTCATCAGCAACTGGGTGGATGAAAAAACAGGTTCCACTTATATTGCTGTGGATGACCTGTACAATGGCTGCCCTAACATGGTGCGTTGGCGAAAAGAAAAAATAAAGCCCTGATCGCACGGCACGCATAATAAAAAATAGGCATCCTGAATTTCGGGATGCCTATTTTTTATTCCTGCAAATCACCCGGGCAAGCTCTTACCATATCTTAGCCCGCTGCTCCGGAAGCAAATACATTTTATCCCCTTCTTTCAGGGAAAAGGCTTTGTAAAAAGGTTCAAAGTTCATCAAAGGTCCATTGGTGCGGAATTTTTCCGGCGAGTGCGGGTCAACGGATATTCGCATGCGCAGCTGTTCCGGCCGGTCTTTGATGCGCCAGACATTCGCCCAACTCATAAAAAAGCGTTGATCGGGTGTATAGCCGTCAATTTTTTGATCCGATTTGCCTTGTTCTGTCATTTTAAAGGCATCATAAGCCAGCGTAATACCACCGAGATCCGCAATGTTCTCTCCAAGGGTAAGCTGGCCATTGAGCTTTAAAGTATCGATCACTGTGAAGCCGCTGTATTGATTGGCAATAACCTGGGCTTTTTGCGTAAAGCGCTCCCGGTCTTTTTCCGTCCACCACTCTGTCAGGTTTCCGTTGACGTCGTACTGGCTGCCCTGGTCGTCAAAACCATGGGTCATTTCGTGGCCGATAACCGCGCCGATGCCGCCGTAATTGATGGCATCGTCTGCATCAAAACTAAAGAAAGGCGGCTGTAAGATTCCTGCAGGAAAGACAATTTCATTGAAAGAAGGGTTGTAATAGGCATTTACAGTAGGAGGCGTCATTTGCCACTCATTCTTATCCACTTTTTGCTCGACCTTCTTCAGGTTTTTATTCCAGGCATGTTTTTGGGCGGAAAGCACATTTTGGTAATAATTTCCCCTGTCAATGTTCACGTCGGAATAGTCTTCCCATTTATCCGGATAGCCGATTTTTTTCAAAAAGCCATTGAGTTTGGCCAAAGCTTTTTGTTTTGTTTCCGGACTCATCCAGTCCAGCTGCTCAATTCTTTTTTGGTAAACGATCTGCAAATTGTTGACCAGATTCAGCATCCTGGCTTTGGCTTCCGGAGGGAAATATTTTTTTACCCAAAGCTGGCCCAGTAATTCTCCGAGCAGGTTATCGGTTTGTGAAGCCGCCCGTTTCCAGCGCTCTTCCAATTCAGGTTGACCAGTCAGGGTTTTAATGAAATTGAACCGTGCATTCACAAATGGGCTGCTCAGGTATCGGGCAGCGTCATTGATTAATCCAAAGCGCAATTTGTCTTTAAGCACCTCTATAGGCGTGGATTTCAATAGCGCGCTAAGGCTTTTGTAGTACTCCGGCTGCCCAACCAGTACCGTATCGGCTTTGATGCCCATTTTGCTCAGGAAGTTGGTCCAGTTGATGTTTGGTGTTTCTTTATTCAGGTCTGCAATGACGTATTTGTGGTAGTTGGCCACCGGATCACGCATTTCAACCGGAAGTTTGTGCGATTTTGCGATTTCGGTTTCAAGATTCAAAATAGCCATGGCGCGTTTTTCAGCTTTGGCTTTGTCGGTCTCTCCGGTGAGTGTGAATATTTCAGTGATGTATTTGACGTAGGCATCGCGAATCGCCTTGGTGGCAGCGTCTTTTTTGAAATAATAATCTTTTTCGGGCAAGCCGGTACCTGCCTGGGATAAATTCAGGCGGTTGATGTCGCTTCTCCGGTCATCGGGATAAATACCCATACTGATCAATTCACCTCCCCGGTTGTATTCCTGGGTAGCCATAAAATCCAGCAAATCCTGCGGATTTTTGATCGCGTCTATTTTTGCCAGTTCGCCTTTTATGGGATCAAATCCTAATTTTTCTATTGTTGCGGTATCCATGGCGGAAGCGTAAAAGTCGCCCACTTTTTGCTCGGTACTACCATGGGCGGCTTTTGAGGCGGCAACTTCTTCGAGCAGCGTGCGGGTTTTTTTCTGATTTTCTTCGTACAGCGTATAAAAAGAGCCCCAGCCGGTTTGATCAGCAGGAATTTCCACCTGGTCAAACCAGGAGCCGTTGGCATAGCTGAAAAAATCGTCTTGTGCACGGATTGAGGTATCGCGGCCTGCTAAATCCAGAAAAGGGCCTTTTGCGGAAGCACCCGCATCCGTAGTGGCATTTTGTTTACAAGCTGCTGAGAGCACCAGGAGGGCCAGCAGAAGCCTGTTGATCTTAGAAGTCTTCATAACAAGCGGTGTATTTAATGGTGATGAATAAAGGTTTTATTTGCAGTTTTTAATTGACTTCATTTTTGATCAGGTTTTCTTCTTCGAATGAAAGCCGGTAATCGCGGATAAAATTGCTCAAACCAGGTCTGAAAACGCCAAAGAGCACCATGCCGGCAGCAAACCAGATCAGGTGTATAGGTCGTCCGCTGAGCAGGTAAGATACCAGAAGCAGGATGTTTCCGCCTTCGATCATGGCAGCGCGCAGCAAAACCGTTGTGCGGTAGTGTGGTACTTTTTCTTTCAGGTCTTTCAGGTTCGAAGCCTGAGACGTACGCATTTTATGGACCAACCAGGCTGCGGTGAATGCCCCGAGAACCAAAAACGGCGTCCACATGGTAAGGCTGGTGTTGTAATGAGAAGCTTCCTCAAAAGCTGCCGCTCCCTGCGATCTTAAAAAGACAGCAACCGCACAAAAGAGCAACTGACCTGCTCCAAGGGCATAAAAAATAAGACTTAGCTGTTTGAAAAAATGATTCATCGCACTCCATTTTGCTTTTTTCTGAAAAAAGAAATTCCTCAAAACAAAATGCCGGAAGCACGTTTAAGTGTCCGGCATTTTGAGTTTAGCGCAGGGGCATCAATGTACGCCGTGCATCCATCTTTTTAGGATGGGAGAGACGAGAAGGAGTAATAATGCTGCTCCCAATACGATATATACTCCTGAGTTCATATACACCTGTGCAAACAAACTCAATTCTTCAGATTTACTCGCGCCTTCAGGAGAAGAAGTCAACGTGCCGAGGTAACCGCCTATTTTATGCCCGAATGCAATAGAAAGAAACCAGGCGCCCATGACGAAACCTACTGTTTTTGCGGGCGATAGCTTTGTAACAACAGAAAGTCCAACAGGCGATAAACTCAATTCGCCCGTTGTATGGAACAGATACATTGCCATCAGGAAGATGACGGGTATCAGTGTTCCGCTATCCGCTGTTTCCACGATGCTGTTTATACCCAATACAATAACAAAGAAGCCTAAGGCCATTTGTAGCAGGGCATAAAAGAACTTAATGGGGGTTCGTGGTTCCTTCCCTGTTTTATGCAATTTAGCCCAAATCCAGGTAAATACAGGGGCTAAAAGGATGATATAGAGTGCATTAAGTGCTTGAAACTGCCCTGTTTCAACACCGTGTTTCTCTACATACCGATCAGTAAGGATGTTTAGAGAGCCACCAGCCTGTTCGAATAACGCCCAAAAGATCATGTGGAAAAAGAACAGGGAGATGAATGCCAACAGGCGCTGGCCATCGGCTTTATCCGTAGAAGTAAAGGCCGTGTACAACAGATACCCAATACAGGCAACGCCCGCTATGATCAAAATATACGTGGTGATTCCTTCTGCGTTAATCAGGAAAGCAAACAAAGGAACAAAGGCAAGGGATCCAAGTATGATCAGCCATTCGGAATTCAAGCCCATGAAGACAGACTTTTTAAGGGCCACAAGATCAGGCGGGGTACCTTTATCTTCATAAACGCGCATGTTGCGCCAAAATACGATGATACCCAACAGCATCCCGATACCTGCTGCAAGAAAGCCCAGGGACCAGTGTACACTGGCAAGATAACCGCAGGTCAGTGGAGCAAGAAAAGCGCCGACGTTGATTCCCATATAGAAAATCGTAAAGGCACTATCTTTTCTTCGGTCGTTGCGGTCATAAAAGGTGCCGAGAAAGCTCGAAATATTGGGTTTAAAAAAGCCATTGCCTACTGCCAGCAACCCTAATGCGATGAAGAAAAAGGTCTGTTCGTTCCCAAGATAGGCATTGGTCGCGAGCATAAACTGGGCTGAAGCCATGAGAATCCCTCCAAGGATAACTGCTTTTCTAAAGCCCAGCATTTTATCAGCAAGCATACCGCCAATCAAGGGGGCGGCATAAAGCAAAGCATTAAAGGCGCCGTATATCCCGTAAGCCTGGGCGTCTGCTTCGCCTTTTTCTATTTTTTCAAACAGGACTTTGGTCATGTACAATATCAAAAAGGCGCGCATTCCATAAAAGGAAAAACGCTCCCAGAGTTCTGCAAAAAATAAAGTGAATAAAGCTTTTGGGTGAATTTTTCGCTGTGATAATACCACCATGGGAATCCAAATCAACACAAAAACCCAACCAGCAATCAATAATGTCAATGCAAAGCTCATAAGTAAAGTGGTTTAATAGTCCTGCTTCAAAATTTTATACGCATTCCGGCATAAAGAAAAGGATTTTTGTTTTAAAAAAACAAAGAAGCGGGAATTTTAAGGATAATTTATAAGGGGGATAAAAAGGGGGAGATTGAAGATTGGACGGGTTTGGAGGCCTTACTGAGACTTCCCTTTTTTCTTTTCATAAGTACGGATGAAATTGGAAACGATTTCAGAAATCATGTCCTTCATGACCGTCTTTTTAAGCTGGGCTATGTGTTGCAGCTTTTCAATCTTGGCTTCATCAAAGGTCAGGACGATCCGGCGGGAAGGGTATTCCTGTACATTCATCGTGTCCGGCTCAAGGGTACTCCGGATCAAAGCATCTAAGCCGCTGGGAGGCCTGCGCACGGATTTACTGGCTGAAGCCTGTTGAGGGGGGGAGTCTATATCACGCTCAAGTACAGACATTTGCGATTCAAAGGACTCTTCAAATGCCTCTGTCAGAAAAGACTGCAATTCGGCAGCAAATCCTTTTTGCGAAGGTTTTTTTTCATATTTGGGCGCCGGCTTTTCCTTTGCCATTTCGGGAAATAAAAGCAGTTCCTTCACCTGCGCTTTGCTGGCAGAAGACTCGCCCATCAGGCTTTCCAAACCATCGGTGAACCGCTTTTTACTCATGTGGCATTAAAAATTTATAAGTTATCGGGTTTATTTATGGCTTCAACTCAAACTTCTACCTCTTCGGTTTCCGAGAAAGCGCCTTTATTTAACGGGCGTTTGTTTTCTGTGCGGTCTATGATTTCTTTACTGAGTGCCAGATAGTCTTCGGCGCCGCTGCTGCTGCGGTTGTACTCAAAAATATCCTGTCGTTGTGCCGGCGCTTCTGCCAGAGCAACATTATCCCGAATCAGTGTATCGAAGAGGATATCGCCGAAGTACTTTTTGAGCGTGTCCACGACATCCCGGTTCAGTACTTTACGGCTATCGTACATGGTGGCAATCACCCCGCCGATTTCCAGTTGCCGGTTCAGACGCAACTTGACCTTTTGAATGACCTGCTTGATCTTTGCCAGTCCCTGCATGGCTAAAAATTCGGTTTGCACAGGAATCATCACCGTATCGCTGGCAGTCAGCGCATTCAAAGTCAATAAGCCGAGTGAAGGCGGACAGTCTATGATGATGAAATCATAAACATCCCGTAAGGGGTTGGTCAGCTCTTTCAACAAAAATTCGCGACCAGCTTCGTTGATCAGTTCCATTTCAACACCGGAAAGATCAAGCACCGAAATAACCACATCCAGGCGTTCTTTCAGCCGAAAAGGGACAAGGTCGGACTCTCCGCGCATGGCTTCATACATGCTGGAGGGTTGCCGTGGAATGCCTAATGCCAGAGTAAGATTGGCTTGAGGATCGAGGTCTATCAGGAGCACACGCTTGCCTAATTCTACCAATCCTGCGCCAATATTCATGGCGCTGGTCGTTTTGCCAACACCGCCTTTGTGATTGAGTAAGGATATGATTGTTCCCATAATTCAAATTCGAGCTGAAAATAATGCAGCAAGCAAATTTAGTGTTAATTTTCCAACAAACGTAGTTTCCGGACGATTGTCAGGTATTGGATTGATACCAACGGCCCGGATAATTTCCTTCGTTCTGGTCATTATTTCGGGCAGCTTTGGTTTGCTCGAATGTTTTTGGATCTAAAAAAGAACGTTCTTCATCAGGCCCTTCCAACTCCCAGCTAGGCTTTTCTTTCTCTTCGTCTTTTTCAATTCTGTCTTTGTAAAGAAATGCAATGAAAATTCCTGCCAGTCCACCCATTAAATGGCTTTCCCAGGAAACGGTTTCTTTTCCGGATACCGGGACTATGCCGAGGAACAGGGAGCCGTAATAGAAAAGAACCATCAGGGCCAGGACAATCGACTTGAGGTTTCGGCGGAATATGCCGGTCCAGAATACGAAGGCAACCAGGCCATAAACGACCCCGCTGGCGCCGATATGAGGGCCTGATCGTGCCAAAGCCCAAACAGCTATGCCGGTAAGAAAATAGATGAGTAGGAAAGCCGGAATTGCAATACTTCTGTAAAAGAAAAGAATGAGCACACAAAGGAAAAAGAGAGGGGGGGTATTGGCCATGATGTGGCCAAAATCAGCATGCAGCAGCGGCGATGTAAAAATGCCAAGCAGACCGTCTGTTTCACGCGGATAAACTGCTCCAAGAAGCCCAAGGCTCATCCCGGTTGCCCACTGGATCAGGTGGATGGCCCAAATCAGCAAAACCAGCTGAGTTGGCAATAAAAGACTGCGATAAAGTCTGCTTTCTTTGAGTGGCGGCATGGCGTTTATTGATATCAGGATAATATATCAACCATTTTCATCAACATTGGGTTGAGTTCGAGGTTGTGTTTGGTAGCCATATCAAAAGGAGTGTAAGTGATGTCCTTGTGAATAAGTCCGATCATTACCCCTTTTTTTCCGTCCATCAAGGCCTCCACGGCAGCCATACCCATCTGACTGGCCCGTGAACGCTCCATAGCCGTAGGGCGTCCGCCGCGCTGAATATGCCCCAAAATAGACACCTTGATTTCATAATTGCTGAAGCCGCGTTTTTTTACTTCTTCTGCCACTTTGAAAGCGCCGCCGGCTTCATCGCCTTCCGCGACCACGACAATGCTTGATGTTTTTTTATTTTCGTAGCCGCTTTTCAGCTTTTGGATCAGTGCATCGATATTGGTTCTGCTTTCGGGAATGAGAATGGCTTCCGCGCCGGTTGAAATGCCGGCCCGAAGCGCAATGAAACCAGCATCGCGTCCCATCACTTCCACGAAAAAAAGGCGATCATGGGCATTCGCGGTATCCTTGATGTTGTCAATGGCACTCATCGCCGTATTGATGGCTGTATCGTAACCGATGGTAAAATCGGTGCCGTAAAGGTCATTGTCAATCGTTCCCGGACAACCCACAAAGCGCACATCAGGATATTCTTCCATGAAAACCGAAGCGCCCCTGAAAGTACCGTCGCCACCGATGGCAACGACGCCTTCAACACCTGATTTTTTCAGGTTTTCGTAAGCTTTTCTGCGCCCTTCTACCGTTCGGAATTCATCACTCCTGGCAGTACGCAGGATGGTGCCGCCCAATTGGATGATGTTGCTAACCGAATGGGAATCCATTTCTATCAGCTCATTTTCGATCAGCCCCTGGTAGCCTCGTCGAATACCAACAACGCCAATGTCATAGTGAATGGCTGTGCGCACAACGGCCCGTATGCAGGCATTCATGCCCGGAGAGTCGCCTCCGGAAGTAAATACGCCTATTTTTTTCATGTCTTATTAATGATACCGCCTTCTAATCAACTTGATGAATGTTTTGGCCACGTCTACTGTTTCTTCGTCTGCCCAGCGATATTGTTCAGCTACGCTCAACAGCAGGCTGCGGGCCTGATCGAAACTTTCGAGCTTATTAAGCAGTTTCAGGGTTTCATTCATGGCATCAGCATCTTTGCCAAATAACTCATTCACATACTGGAGGCGATCGTTGATCGCCATGGCCTTGGTCAGGTCTGTTACGGGGCGCTCGCTTAATTTATCGGACAACTCCCTTGCCTGGCTTATAGAGAATAATGCTTCTACTTTTGCACTGACTTTTCCCTGTGCTGGTTCAGGCTGACGGGGTGATTGCGGAATTGGGTCCGGTTGTTTCTGGGGTTCAGGGGCAGGGGCCTCTGCTTTTGCAGCGGGTGGCGGCGCCGGAGTTGCCGCAGCCATATCTTTGAGCGTGTCCGGAATCTCGATGATTCGCGGAGGCACCGGTTTGCGCTGTGGGGTCACGACGACCGGAGGCTCTTCTGGTTTTGGCGCCGGATTAACAGCGGGCGTTGATGCTGTCTGGCTTAAAACTGCATCGTATAATTGTCTGATATAGCTCAGCATCAGGTCGCGCTCAATTGGGGCAATTTGGCCGCCGCCAGCCTGAAGACTTTTGTACAGGGAATTGATTTTGTCCAGAACAATGCCGGATTGTTGAAAATCCATAGTGATAACCAGGTTACGCAAGTGAGGAAAAGAAAAGATAACGAATTATCCAACAAAATAATGTTCAGCCCACAAATATAGGCTGTCGGTAGATATTCCGGGCTGAACTTTTGTTGAAAGTATGGGAAAAATAAAGAATAAACGCATTCTACTCCAGCCACTTCTTGAATCCGGCTGCTTTTTCCTTGCTTACGATCATTTCCGGAGCCTGTTTGAGCCGAAGGGTGATTTGGATTTTTCCGGTAAAGTCGGTTTGATAGCGCTCAATATAAGGAAGGTGAACGATGGTCTGGCGGTTGGCACGAAAAAATCTGGCCGGATCCAGTAGCTCTTCTACTTCGTCCAGAGAGCGGTTGTCGGTAATGTAACGTTGTCCGGATTTGTCTGTCAAAAATATGACTTCCTGTTCTTTGAGGAAACAAACCACATCCTGAGCGGGGATCAGCACCACACTTCGACCACTGTGAACAGCAAAGCGCTCTTTATAAGGGTTTGCTTGGCTGAAGTTTTGCAACAGTTGTCGCAAATCTGCTGAAAATTGCACGTTACTGAATTTTTCGCGCAGCTTGTGAAACTTGTCAAGCGCCGATTTTAGTTCGGGACGGTCTATGGGTTTCAGCAAATAGTCGATGCTGTTGAGGCGGAAAGCGCGGATCGCATACTCATCGTAGGCAGTTGTAAAAATGACAGGCACCTGCGTGTATGCCTGCAGGGCGTCAAAGCTGATGCCGTCGGAGAGTTGGATGTCCGACAAAATGAGGTCGGGAAGGGGGGTGTTTAAAAACCATTGCCGGGTTTCGCGGATGCTGGCCAAAGGTCCGTGGATGACTGCCCCGTGCTCCAGTTCCCGAAGCAGTTGCAGCAAATTTTGCGCCACCAAAGGTTCGTCTTCAAGAATGAGTATGTTCACAGCAGCGGTATTTTTACAGTAAACTGATTTTCTGTTTGTTCAATGAGTACCGGTTTTTCACTCAGATAGCTGTAAAGGGTCTGGAGTTGCTCCAGCCCCTGCTGGTTTGAGTTACTGATGGTTCGCCTTTTTTGCAGGTTATTTTGCACCATCAGATAGTCGCTTTCGTCAAATAGGTCTATCGTTAAGGGTGCTTCCGGGTGTACTTCATTGTGTTTAATGGCATTGTCAATCAACATTTGCAAAGTGATCATAACAATCCCCTGCTCCTTGGCTTCTTCGCTCAGGTTTATGCGAATATGAAGGGCTTCTCCGTATCTGATTTTAAGTAAAGATATGTAGTGTTCAATGAAACTCAGTTCCGTTTCGAGCGATACTTCGGCGTTTTCTTTGTGTTGAAGCACATAGCGGTAGACTTTCGAAAGATGGTTGATGTATTGCGAAGCCAGATCAGGATTACTTTTTACCAGACTTTGTAAAGAACTGAGTGAATTGAACAGAAAATGAGGATTTACCTGATTTTTTAAGTGGTGAAAACGCATCATGCTTTTCTCTTTTTCCAGCCTTTCTGTCTGAATCAGCCCTTCTTTCCAGCGCACGATAAAATAATGCGTAATCAGGGCGAGGTTTACGGTAAGTGCCGCAAAAATATCAAGCAGAATGATGGTGCTGGTCATAATGGTATTGAACTCTACCGGCAGGTAGGGGCCAAAAATACCAACACTTGTCCACCGGATAGCCGCCAGAAACAAAACACCGGATGCCAGCTGAATCACAATGCGCAGGGAGATATTTTTCTGAAAAGGCAATATTGGGTCCAGGTGCTCATTGATGCTGCCAAAAAACCACCACAAGGAATAGATGATGAAAAAAGTATAAGCATACATGGCAAGATCCACATTCAGCGGAATGTCGAAGAGTGCCCGCCGCACGACAAACCCAATGGTCGCCAGCCCAAAGGTAACTGCAAGACGGAAGCCGTTCTTTTTCCAAAACTTGTTCATGGCTTAAGTTGCTTGTGTGGTGGTTCTTTTAGAAAGCATGAGTCTATTTGTATGATCAGTTGATTACTGTTCCGTCACTCATTTCAATGATCCGGTCGCTTGCAGAAGCAAAATCCGTATCGTGCGTGACGGCAATGATCGTTTGACCATTTTCTTTCGATAATTTCATAAAAATATCAAAAATTATCTGTGTGTTGGCCTGATCGAGGTTGCCGGTAGGTTCGTCTCCCATGATGATGGCGGGGTCATTGACCAAAGCCCGGGCTATCGCAACGCGTTGCTGCTGACCCCCCGAAAGCCGGGAAGCGGGCTTTAATGCGTAGTCCTGCATGTCCATCCAACTGAGTTTTTCATAGGCCCGCTCTTCGATTTCTTTGTCGGAATATTTACCCAGTTTTAAAGCAGGCAACATCACGTTTTTCAGCGCAGTAAACTCAGGAAGGAGGTAGTGAAACTGAAAAACAAAACCCAAATGCTCATTGCGAAAGCGCGACAGGGCATTTTGTGTTAAGCCGGTCAGCGTTTCTCCGTTCATTTGAAGGCTGCCCTGATAATCGGTGTCTAAAGTAGAGAGGATATAGAGCAGGGTGGACTTGCCACAGCCAGATTTACCGATTACTGACAAAAACTCCCCCTTTTTTGCCTCGAATGAAACGCCTTTCAGTACTTCAAACGGCTCCGGCTGATAAAAGTGCTTGACGATGTTATCTGCTTTTAATATGGTCTGCATGGTTTTTTATTTTTTTTACAGGCATTGGTAAATTTAACCCCGGATGATGGCTACCGGATCCACTTTTGAAGCGCGCCGGGATGGAAACCAACCGGCAAAAAGCGTGGTCAGGAATCCAAAAACAATGCCCAATACATAATACTTCACTTCAAAAAGCACGGGAAAAGTCGGGATATTGAATCCGGTACCTGACGGGAAAGGGGTAATAGAAATCAGGTAGCTGAAAAAGCCGCCAACCATGACGCCCAGTATTCCGCCCAGTAAACCGATGATGATGGATTGCATGAGAAAAATGCTCACAATATTGCGGCTTTCAAAACCGGTTGCTTTCAGAATAGCAATGTCTTTGAGCTTGTTGATGATGCTCATGTTCATGATGTTGTAGATGCCGAAACCAGCAACTACCAGCATGGCCAGCGAGACCACAAAAGTCATGACATTTCGAATCACTTCGCCTGCAAGGATGGCGGCATTGGTGGTTTCCCAATCTTCTGCCGTATAGCCATAAATGGTAGTCAGTGTTTTGGCCAGCGCTTTGGCCTGGGTGTAATCCTCCAGACGAATGACGAGGTCCGTGATGTACTGTGGATCTTTTTGTAAAATTTTCTGTACGGAAGCCAGGGTGGCGTAACTGCGTATCCCATCTACTGCGCTGAATCCAAAAGAAAAAGTACCTACCACACGCATCAGCAGAAGATTCCCCTGAGGGGTGGAGATGGAGATGCGGTCGCCGACTTTTACGTTCATTTTTTCCGCCAGTTCATCGCCCAGCAGGATGCCATCGGTATTGGTCAGCAAGTCTTCCAGATTGCCTTCGACCATTTTATTTTCCAGGTCGTACAGGACATTTTCTTTCAGGATATCGCAACCGATCATGTTACCGGCAAACTGTACCGAACCGCTGTTGTAAAACACCTGGGTGCTCAGGTTGGGCGCCGCCTGCTGCACACCGGGCCATTGCTCCAGTTCGTGCAGGATGCGCATCCCGTTTTTGATTTTCGGAAGCTCACTTTTCGGTTTTTGGTGATGCACGACGTAAAGGGCATCCGCATCCGGGTTTTGTTGTTCAATGATGCTGGTACGATCGTTTTTGATCGGGTTGTAAATGCGCACATGCGGAGATCCATCCAGTGCCAGATCCAGGGTAAACTGGTTTACGCCCTGCATAAAACTGATCATGACAATGAACATGCTGATGCCGAACATGACACCCAGCATAGCAATGATGGTTTGGCGCTTTTTGGCCAGTAAATGGGTGATCGCAATATCGAGGGCTAATCTAAGGTTTCTCATGGCTTAGTTTTTTATGATCAGCTTCGCATGAACATCCAGTCCTTCCAGCACTTCTACATGGTTGCGATCAGACAAACCGGTTTGGATGGCAATTTTCATTTCTTTTCCATCTTTTTCTATCCAGACGCTGTCGCCGTGAAGCAGGGCCGTTCGGGGTATGGTCAGGGCCTTCGGCGTTTCTTTGATGACAATGTTTGCTTCCAGGTTGAGGCCGTAAATTTCCATCGGGACCGGTTCTTCAAAAATAGCGTCGGCGCGAAAGGATTGCTCTACCCTGTTGAGTTTCGGATAAATTTTATCAATGTGAGCCGGGAAAATTTTATCCGGCATGGCATCAAAAGTAATCAGTACTTTCTGGCCTGTCTTAACTTTGGAATAATCGCCTTCATCCACACTGAGGCGTGCTATAAAATGGTTGCTGCCAGCCATTGCGATGGGTTCATTGCTGTGAACGGCATCACCGGGTTGCTTGTAAATTTCGTAGATGCGGCCATCGAGAAAACTAAACAAAATGCCGTCTTTCTGATTGTTTCGGGCCTTTAAGTACTGACTTTGAGCCTGCTGTAAATCAATATTAGCCGCATTGCGGCGGTTTTTGATCTGGGCTTTCAGCTGCCTTACTTCATTATCTGAAACTTCGTATTGCAACTTCACGCGTTCCCATTCGCTTTTGCTTACGGCCTTGCTTTCAAACAGGGTGTCAAACCGCTTCGCCTGTAAACTGTCGTTTTTGGCCTTTAGCAAAGCCGACTGGAGCCGGGTTTCGAGTTCCTGTAGTGCCGGCGCATTGCGCGAAGCATTTTCACGGCTGATTTCGTAGATCGCCAGTGCGGCCTGTTCATCGACCTCCCGGTTTGGGCCGTTTACCAAAAACAAGGGCATGTTTTTTGAAATAGAATCGCCTTCACTGACAAAGGCTTTGGTCAGATATCCATTGACATTGGCAAAAACTTTGTATTCTTCATCCGGATATAAATTGCCGGAGGCGTAAACGGCTTCGGTCAGCGGACGCAACTCGGGGCTGGCAACCTGCGCATCTTTCTGGCAAGAGACTGCCAGTAAGATACCGGCAACAAGAACGACGACAGCCAGCAGGCTGATTTTTATATTTATATTTTTCATGGCAAAGGTGATTTTATGTTTCAGGGGCTAATTCATGTCCAGAAAAGCCCGATAAATATTTGCGTTTACAAGCACCTGAAGGTAAGCTTGTTGTGATTGGACGTATTCGCCGTAGACATTGAAATACTCTGATAACTCGCTGAGTCCTTCTTCGTAGCGTTTCAGGGCGATGCGGACATTTTCAACGCTGCGTTCTGCATTCTCTTTGGCTACAGGCGCATTTACATAAGCCTCATCGAGGGACAAACGCCATTCCAGCAACTCTTTTTGACTTTGTTCGAGAATTTGCATGCTTTCCTTCATGGCCTGTTCGTGTCGCAGTCTGGCTTTTTCTGTTTGCAAGGCCAGTGTTTTTCCCCGGAACAAGGGCGCCTGAAAACTCAACCCGACAGATCCAAAATCAAAGCCATTGGAAGTGGCGTTTTCTGAAAATGGCTTGTCGAATTGGTATTGCAGGGTATGCCGGGCATTCAGGGACAATTTGGGCAGGCGGGCCGCTTGTTTTTCCTGCAATTGACTGAAAGCTGTTTCCGCACTGGCAAGCTGTGCCTGATAAGCCGGGCGTTTGGTTGCTGCTCCGGCGTCTGTTACCGGATTGCTCCTTTCCGGCATGACGAGATCCGCATTCAGCATCAGGTCTTCTTCCATAGGCAGGTGAAGCAGTTGTTTCAGAACAAGTTCAGACTGGGCATAACGGGCACGGTTGCTTTCCAAAGCCATCCGGGTGGTATTGACTAAGTTCAGCACCCGATTGTAGTCGGAAGGGCTGAGTACGTCATTGGCCATTTTCTTTTCCGTGCTGCTTTTCAGAGAATCCGCCAAAGACAGCTGCTGTTCGTTAATGTGAAGCACGGCTTTGTAAAGCAAGTTTTGATACCAGGCCTGAATGACGCTCATTTTCACCGTTTCTATCTGTTTTTCGAGCTGGTAGCCGGTTTGGACTTCCAGTTTACGGGAGGTTTCACGGGCGCGCCATTTGTCGGGGGCAATCAAAGGCATGGAAACATCAATCGCCATATTGGCCACGTAGGGTTGACCAAACTGAATTTCGCGGTATTCCCCTTCCGCGCCCCCAAAAATAACTGCAGGAATCAATTGTACCGGCATCCGGTAGTTGTAGTCGCCGGTTGCGGAGAAGTTGACAGAAGGCAACAGGTTGCCGCCTGCAATGCGGGTATCTGTATGAACAAGGTCACGGGAAATTGCTGAAGCCTGGATGCCTGTATTTTGAAGCGTCGCCAGACTCAGGGCTTCTTCCAGGGTGCCGAGGCTGGTCTGGGATAAGCCGTTTTGCAGCAGGGCAAATAAAAAGAAGATTAAGGTTGTCGGGTGTTTCATTTCAAAGGAATTTTGGCACAAAAAAGCAGGCAACAGGCGGAGATTGGAAATTTATTACAGCGAGGCGGAGAAAAAAAACAGGGAAGCGGAAATACGCAATAGGATAGTTGTAAAACGCCAGAAGCCATCTCAAACATGAGATGGCTTCTGATATTAGATACTGAGAAAGCGTTTATACCTTCTATACCTCTTTATTCGACTTTTGCAGGTAAAGTTCCAGTGCAGTCGTCATGGATGGCACATCAGGCACAGGGGCTTTGATGTTAATCACCAATCCGCGTTCTTCCACAGCCTTGCTGGTACTGTTGCCGTAGACTGCCATGCGGGTCTCATTTTGCATGAAGTCAGGGAAGTTATCAAACAGGGATTTGATTTCCAGCGGACTGAAAAATACGAGTACGTCGTAAGTCACATCACTCAAATCGGACAGGTCGCTGCTCACGGTTTTATACATGACGGCATCCTGCCAGTTGAATCCCTGTTCATCCAGGTAATTGGCAACTTCCTGAGCGCCAAGGTCGGAGCAGGGCAACAAAAAGCGTTCGTTGGCTTTGTGTTTTTTCATGTAATGCCCCAAATCCTGAATGGTTCGCTGGCCGGAAAAGACTTTGCGTTTCCGGTAAACGATGAATTTTTGCAGGTAATTGGCGATGTTTTCGGTAAGGCAGAAGTACTTCGTATCCTGCGACATTTTTGCGCGTAGCTCCTCGCATAAACGGAAAAAATGGTCTACCGCGTTCTTGCTGGTGAAAATAACAGCTGAAAATTCCTCGGGACGAATGCGCTGCTTCCGGAATTCACGGGCTTCAACTCCCTCTACATGAACGAATTGGCGCCAGTCAATCTGGAGGCCATATTTCTTTTCGAGGTCGTAATAGGGTGAGCGCTCCGGCTTTGGTTGTGAAACCAATATGGTTTTCACCGCTTTATAGATTTCTTCCTGAACTTTTACGTTTGTTGTCATTCAACAAAGTCTTTTAAAAATTTGGCTGACCTGTCAATTGGTTACTGATTATTTTGACCAATGCCAACGCAGGTGCTATTTCGATGGTGCAAAGATACAACAAAAAGTGGAATTTATAGTATACCAGATAATTGTTGGCGATAAAGACGCCTCTTAAAGACCGCAGTACATAGAACAGGGCCATCACCAAAAGGGTTCCATTTATGAGCAGCGGGACGGCGTTTTCAGGGGCATATGCAATCAAAAAATTGGCAGGTCCCAGAAACAGGCTCATCATGATTCCGAAGACCATAATCGTGAAACTGTAGGCGCCTATCTCCTTGTTAATCGGGAAGATATAACCAACTATGCGCAGCAGCAGGTGTTTGAATAAAAAAACGGCCAAAACGCCTGCGATGCAATAAAGCAGGTTCATCAGGTGGCTTTCTCCCGGCAGGCTGATTTTTTTATGCCGAAGCAGTAAAAAAAGAAAAATTCCGGCATTGATAAAAAACAGGCTGTAAAGGATCATAAAAGCCTGGCCGGCTCCGGATTGCCGGTCACGATAAGCCTGATTCAGCAAATTATCATTCAGCATGGCCTGATAAGCCCGGCTGTATAAGTTCCTGAAAAAGGTAATGAAAAAAGTGAGTAACAGCAGGCTGACGAGGATAGCACCCAGCAAAAAACCAGGGTAATAGGCTTCGTTGGGGGAGCGTCGTGGTTTGCTGATTTTTTTGACGGAACCAGATTTGCCGGTAAACTTTCTGCCCGGCTGTGTGGGAACGGCTAAATCGAAAGGGTTGGCAGCAATATCCTGAGCGGAACCTGGCGTTACAACAGCAGCAGGCTGGGATAGGCGAAACGCCAGGTCAAAAGGATTTTCGCTGGTTTGGCCTGCGGCGAAACCTGAATGGATCAGGAATGCGATGACTAAGGCTCTTGCTTTCAACTTCCGCACATTATGTTATGTGCGGCAAAATTAGTGAAAAAATTGTTTTATCGGCACCCTATTTATGGGCGGAGAGATGGCTGTTAGTCGTAATTGTCTGTTAATGAGTTGTTAAGCATGCAAAGGGCTGTCGTTGTAAGCAATATCTTCGTTTCCTGTAAGCAGGTATAACTCAGCTTCATGCAAAACAACATCATATTAAGAGTCATATTACTGGGTGCGATAGCCATCATTGGCATCATCGCCATGCAGTCGTATTGGGTGATCAGCACCTGGAACATCAACGAGCAGGAGTTCAACCAAAAAGTAAACCTCGCCCTGTACAATGTTGCGAAAGACCTGGCCAAGCTGAACAACAGCGAATTACCTGCCCGGGATGTCATCAAACAAAAAACAACCAACTACTACATTGTCAACATTGCCAACGAGTTTGATGCCCTTGATCTGGAGCATTTTTTGCAAAAAGAATTTCAGGAGCGGGTCCTTCACATAGACTTCGAATACGCCGTTTTTGATTGTACCACCAACGAAATGGTGTACGGTAATTACTGCAGTTATGTACCGGATGAAAAAAAAGACTCTAAGCTCAGCCACTGGACCAAGGACCAGGAATTCACGTATTACTTTGGTGTAAAATTCCCGACACGATCGAGTTATCTGTTTGATAAAATGCAACTCTCGGTCATTTTTTCAGTTGTTTTGCTCGTCACCATTTTATTTTTTGCCTATTCCATGCTGGTCATTTTGCGCCAGAAGCGGCTTTCTGAAATGCAAAAAGACTTCATCAACAACATGACCCACGAATTCAAAACGCCGATTTCTACGGTGCGCATTGCAGCGGATGTTTTTTTGAACGCGCCGGCGGTACTCGCCGATAAACGCCTGCTCCAATACGCCGGCATCATCAAAGACCAGAACCAGCGCCTCAATGACCAGGTCGAAAAAATGTTGCAACTAACCCGTATTGAAAAAAGGCGGTTTGAACTGAAAAAGGAAGTCCTGAGTCTGGAAGACACGATACAGGAAATTGTTGGCGGCGCCGGGGTACAGGTTGAAAAAAGAAACGGACGTATTGATTTTGAATGTTTGGCAAAAGGCGTAACCATTCAGGCTGACCGGCTGCATTTTGTGAATGTGCTCCACAACCTGCTTGATAATGCGGTGAAATACTGCACCACTGAACCCAATATTAAAATTCGCCTGGAACGCAGCGGTAAATTTGTTCGCTTAAGCATCACGGATAACGGTATCGGCATAGCCAGAGAACATCTTCGCCGGGTTTTCGACAAGTTTTACCGGGTGCCTACCGGCAATGTTCATAATGTCAAAGGCTTTGGTCTTGGTTTGTACTACGTTCGCACGGTTTGTCATGCGCATCACTGGAAAATTGAATTGGAAAGCGAACCCGGAAAAGGAACAACCATTCATTTGCTGTTCCCTGAATATTCACCCACAAAATAAGTAGAAACGAAATCATGAAAGCACACCTGCTGTATGTAGAAGACGATGAAAGCCTGAGTTTTGTAACCCGGGACAATCTCGAACTTCAGGGCTATAAAGTAACTTATTGCAAAGACGGACAACAAGCGCTGGAAGCCATTTCCGGAAATAATTTCGACTTGTGTATCCTCGATGTGATGTTGCCCGAAGTAGACGGATTTACTTTAGCCAAAGAAATCCGACGTACCAATACAGAGGTTCCAATCATGTTTCTTACGGCCAAATCGCTCAAAGAAGATAAAATATTCGGTCTCAAACTCGGGGCCGACGACTACATTACCAAACCCTTCAGTATTGAAGAATTGATCCTGCGCATCGAAGTTTTTCTGCGCAGAAGCGGAACAAGGCAACCGGCAGCAGCGACGACAATCAGCATCGGCCGCTACGAATTTGATTATCCCAACCTCGGTTTGTCCTGCAACGGCTCCACCAATCGCCTGACGCAGAAAGAGGCAGACCTGCTCAAGTTTTTGTCGGATAACCGGAATCAGGTGGTAAAACGCGCAACCATACTGGAGCAACTCTGGGGCGAAGACGACTACTTTTTGGGCCGAAGCCTCGATGTTTTTATTTCGCGCCTGCGCAAATACCTCCGGGAAGATGAGCGCATCAGGATTGAAAACATACACAGTGTCGGCTTTAGGTTTGTCGCCTGATAAAAAAACTAACTTTTTTTTCAGTGGCCGGAACTTTTCCTGACCTTCCGATGGTTCTTGTTGCGAATTTCATCACAAACAAGTTTTCCAAATTCAATACGACATGAATCAGTGCATCGCCAACGCCTGTTGGCAACCCGCAACCCGGCAAATTGAACAGCACGCTCAAATGGAGCAGGTGATGTTCATTTTTAGGGGCAAAGCGGGCAAACGGAGTTTCCGGATTAAACGCTGATGGTCGCCTCGCGGCTGTCCATACCAGCAGCCGCAAACCTGTCCCAATTTCAATTAATCAATTGTCCTGAAGGACATAAAACACATGGTGCATTGCGCTGCAGTGTGCCCGAAAAGCCTGTGCGATACTGATTGCAAGCGTTACTTCGTAGCTCATTCAGGTAGAGCAATAGATTGTTAATCTATGGGTAGCCGGTTCAACTCCGGCCGATAATCCAAAACGCTCGCTCCTTTTGTTCGCACAGCTTTTTGATTTGAAGTGTCTGTCTTTAAGGTTCGAGAACAAGGCACGAGAAGGCCCCAAAATTGGGAGCCCCGCTGAGCGGGATGACCGATTTTGGGGCCAAACGTAACGCAGTAATCGGACTTTAAAGACAGACACCAGAGCGCGTAGCTCAATTGGCGGAGCACCATGCTTTTAACATGGGGGATGCAGGTTCGATGCCTGTCGCGCTCACATTGATTCCGGGGATGTAGCTCCAAAGGTAGAGCGGCGGTTTGAAGAACCGCGCGGTGTTGGTTCGACTCCAACTGTCCCCACTAAAAATGCGCGGTGGCTGTAACGGTAACACGCCGGTCTCACTAGTGCGTGTCAGGATTTACATGATGAGACGAGAACGAGGAAATTTCATTTTAGACAAGGCAGATTTTGCAAACATAGCCAGCAGCTATGGTGAAAAAATCTAACGCAGTATAAAATGATATTTCCCGTTCGGAGGCCATTGATGGATTTCCTGATACACACTGGGCCGGCGCTATGGGTTCGATTCCCGTCTGCGCAACAATAATTGCCCGGTCGTTCAACGGCAGGATCCCTGAATACGGATCAGGAAATGGAGGTTCGAATCCTCTCCGGGTGACCAACTGTGGTAGTGAGTAGGCGTGTTCCTTCGCTGCACACGAAATAGATCACACGCCCGCAGTTTTCTCTACAGTTTTTCATTGTACGATGGTGTAACGGTCAACACCCGGGTCTGATATGCCCGTATTGCAGGTTCAATTCCTGCTCGTACAACAATATGCTCCTGTGGGCAAATTGGCTAAGCCACCACATTTTCGACGTGGAGATTGCGGGTTCGAACCCCGCCGGGAGTACACAAAAACCAAATATCATGGCTCTGTTTAACTTAAAAATGCGCAAGCCCCAACCGGTTCAAAACCTCGCCGGAGGACAGGCCTACCGGCAGGATCCGCGCATGGAACTGGCTTCCCTGTTGCTGACTTCCTTCGCACAGGACCAGTTCTACCGCTCCGCAAAACAGACGTTTGCCGGATTGGAACGACTTTTGGGCCAGGTAGACGCTGAATTTGCCGCTAAGGCTGCCGTTTTTGCCCGCACCGAATTCGGTATGCGTTCGATCACCCAGGTTTTGGCTGCTGAATTGGCCAAAGGCGCTTCCGGCGCTCCCTGGGCGAAGGCGTTTTACAACCAAATCGTCAAGCGCCCCGACGACATGCTGGAAATCCTGGCTTATTACCTGAGCAAGGGCAACAAAACGCTGCCCAATGCCATGAAAAAAGGCTTCGCCCTGGCGTTCGACCGCTTTGATGGCTACCAGTTGGCCAAATACCGCGGCGAAACGCGCAGCGTAAAATTGGTGGATTTGGTGAACTTAGTCCGCCCGGTTCCGACGGAGCGCAACGCGGAGGCTTTGAAAAACCTCGTCAACGGTGAACTGAAAGCCACAGCAACCTGGGAGAGCAAACTCACGCGGGCTGGCCAAACCGCGGAATCGGATACCGAAAAAGAGGCCTTGAAAGCTGCTGCATGGACAGAATTGCTCCAAGCCGGTAAACTGGGTTATCTGGCTTTGCTGCGCAACCTGCGCAACATCGCCGAACAGGCTCCGGAATCCCTGGGCGAAGCGGCCCGGCAGCTGATCGACCCTAAGCGTGTCGAACGTTCGGGGGTGTTCCCGTTCCAGTTTTTGGTGGCCATGGACGCCATCGAAAAATCGGGGCTGGCCGACAAGCGTCTCGTTGTGGATGCTTTGAATCAAGCGACCGAACTGGCCATGAAAAACGTACCGCGTTTTGAAGGCCGTACGCTGGTGGTTTTGGACGACTCAGGTTCGATGACTTCCGTAAAGACGCAGTATGCCAACCGTTCGCCCCTGCAATTGGGCGCGCTGTTTGCCGCTGCGCTGTACAAAGCCAACAACGCCGATCTGATGCGTTTTTCCGACGATGCCGCCTACGTTCAGAAAAATCCGGCAGATTCGCTGCAGGGCATTGCTGATTTTATGATCCGCAATGCGCGCTCGTCGGGTACAAACTTCAACGCCATCTTTGAAACCGCTTCCAAAGATTACGATCGGATCGTCATTCTTTCGGACATGCAGGGCTGGATGGGCTACGGCGCGCCAACTGCAGCTTTCGCCCGATACAAACAGCGTTTCGGCGCCAACCCATACATCTACTCCTTCGACCTGCAGGGCTACGGTTCGCTGCAGTTTCCGGAGGACAAGGTGTTCGCGCTGGCCGGCTTCAGCGACAAGGTTTTTGACCTGATGCGCTTGCTGGAGACGGACCGGATGGCGATGGTGAAGGCGATTGAGGGCGTGGAATGGAAATGAGGAATCCCCTGGTGGCAAAAGCTGCCGGGGGATTTTGGTGTTTTAAGCGCCTGGTGTTCTTGAGCCTCATTGATAATATCTGTTTGAAACTTATCGCTTGTTCCGCTTAAAATGAGAGTGATACAACCCCGGCAAAATTTATGGTGTCAATACTCAAATTAAGTAACTGTCTAAACACCAAATCTTATGAAAAAAAACTTGAAGTTTTTTGCAGTCGTTTTAGCGATGGTGCTTGCCTCTTCAGCAATGGCCCAGCTTTCTGTTGGGCCGCGCGCGGCTGTCAATTTTTCCAATGCTGCATTTGATTCTAAGGGGGTATCATAAGTCTATGTTTTTGATATATTGTAAAGAAACCATCTTTTAAAAAGACTGGTAGCTTGCGTGTTATAGATGTGACAAATTTTCAAATTTGTCACATCTGCACTTATGATACACCTTCAGACAAGAAAACAATCGCTCACGCGACGGCTCCGCCTCGCGTGTCCTGTTTTGCGGGTTCTACCCGCGCGCCCACCCCGTCAAAATCGCGCACTGCTAATGAAACATGCATGCAATCTGTTCATTTCGTGTGTAAGCAATCAGATTCTGTTGCTCGTCCCTCGTTACAACCTTTGGTAGTAAACAGATTAAAGCAATAGGCTGAACCCGCAACCTTAGCCCGTATGCGATCAAAAATCGCAACGAACAAGGCCGGTTTAATGGATTGGAAAGCAACATAGCTATGGCACCAGCAGGGGAATTATGGAGGCATTGTGGGCTATATAAAGTAATAGAGTATCTTGCTTATTGGAAATGTGGAAATAATACAGTAGATTGGGTTTATAAATATAAACGGGCAACTACATAACATCATATTAGCACCAGTATTTATATAGCGTTACCGGGACTATTAGAAGAAACCTTAGAAGAATTTACAATTGACCTCCAATATTACAGACAATGATCCCTCCTGCCATCAGAATGCCACTGTACTTAATCCTGCTCTTTTCAGTGGGGAGTTTGGTTGCCCAGCCTAAAGTAATATTCAAGCACTACACTTCAGATGATGGGTTGTCACAAAACTACATCTTTTGCATGTTACAGGACCGTCAGGGGTTGATGTGGTTTGGAACGGAAGATGGTCTAAATAAGTTTGACGGGTATCGCTTTACCATTTTTCGCAATACTCCCAATGATCCAACAAGTCTGAGCTATAACAACATACGTGCTGTTTACGAAGACAGGGAAGGCAATATTTGGGCGGGTACCCTGACTGGTGAATTGAATCGGTTTGATCGCAAAACGGAAACATTCATTAGGTATAATTTATTTAAGTCGAACATAGCAAATCAAAATCAAAGAGTCATTACCGCTATTTCAGAGGATTTGAACGGGACCCTTTGGGTCGGTACAAGCGGATCGGGACTCTATTACAAAAAACACGATGAGACGGACTTTCATCCATTCTTAAATCTTTCTCAACGAAATAAAAAAGAAGAACCTCCATTTATTAGTGCCCTTACTCTTGACCAGAAAGGGCATTTATGGATAGGTACCTACAACGGTTTATACAAACTTGAAGGTTCTACGGGTCGCGTAGTTTTTTATCGGTTCAATCCTTCCGATGTTGCAGCTTTAAGAAATGATACCATTACTTCACTTTTCTTAGGGAGTTCCGGTAAATTATGGATCGGTACGGTGCGAGGCGTAGATTGGTTTGATACCAGTCAGGATGGCCTACATCATTTTGGAAAAACCTTATCTGCGTCCTGCAAATTGGATTCTGTCCGTGTCATCGCCATTCGGGAAGACCTGGATCATAATTTATGGATTACCTCGCCACAAGGACTCTTGAAGTTTGATCCCAAGGTGCAATGCTTTCAGACGTATGTCAATGATGAATTTGACCCTCAAAGTATCTCCGGGAATCGCCTTTTTGGTATAGAAATAGATCGGGAAGGTGGCGTTTGGATTGGGACGCGCAATGGGGTTAACAGATACGATGCCAAATTGCATCGTTTTCGATATTATACCCATGAGCCCGGCAATCCGCGTTCTTTGCCAAATAAGGCCGTATGGTTTTTCCGACGAGATCGGACAGGCGTTTTGTGGATCAATACCGAAACAGCTCAGGTGCCGTTTGACTTAGAGAAAGGCGTCATTCCGGCATCCGAACTGGATCCGGTTGTCGAAAAGCATGTGATAAAACAACGAAGAAAATTCTTACTCGAAGACCGACAGGGAAATATTTGGACGGGGATAAATGGCTTATATGCAATTAACCGAAAATCGGGACAGGTTCGCCAATATTTTCACGATCCGTCTAATTCTAACTCACTGGAGAATAACGCAGTATGGCGTGGATATGAAAGCAGTGATGGCTTATTGTGGTTTAAAGTACTTGGGGGAATGAGTATATTTCATCCTGACAAAGGAAGTTTTGAAAACTATTATAATGATCCCCCGGATTCCAGTGGATTTGGATCGTCAAGTGTGACGGATTTTTTAGAAGACTCTGAGGGCAACATGTGGCTGGGAATGCGTGGTAGCGGGTTGGTAAGTGTTGGCCCTGAAAGAAGACAATTTTATCATTTTCAACATGACCCTCTTGACACAACCAGTATAAGCGACAACGTAATACATGTTATTCATGAAGACTATTTGGGCCGGTTGTGGATAAGTACCCCCAATGGATTGAATTTAATGCTGGACAAAAAAAAAGGAGGATTTAAGCGGATCCAGGAAAAAGATGGTTTACTCAATAATTATGTGTTTGGTATTTTGGAGGATAGTCATCACCGTCTTTGGATGAGTACTATAAAAGGAATAGTATGTTATGATCCTGAAAATAAGTCATTTAAAAATTATAATACGCAAGATGGCGTACTTGCGTATAATGATGATTCTTACTTCATGGATACTCAAACGGGAGAAATGTTCTTTGGAGGCGGTGCCGGTTTTACGGTTTTTCACCCCGATAGTATTCGTGATGACACCTATATTCCGACGGTAGTCATTAGCCGGTTTCAGTACCTCGTACAAGGAAAAGAAGGAGCTTTGCTAAAGGAGGTGGAAGGGATTGCTGAAAAAAGGGAGATCATAATAACCCACCAACAGAAAAGATTGCTTCTTTTCGAATTTGCCAGCCTGAGCTTTAGCAAACCCTTGAAAAATCAATATAAGTATCAATTGAGCGGCTATTCTGAAGACTGGGTGTTGTTAGGAAACCGCAGGGAGTTTTCCTTTACCAATTTATCACCGGGTGTTTACACCTTGCGTGTGAAAGGCTCCAATGGAGATGGCGTCTGGAATGAAAATCCCGTTGAGATAAAAATCAGGATTCTTCCACCCTGGTATTGGGCATGGTGGTCGAAAAGCATTTACCTTATCTTGTTAATCGGAGCAAGTTACAGCTTCTACCGCTTCCAGCTCAACCGCCAGCTGGCCGAAGGGCGTGCACAATTAGCCCATGATCGCGCCAGGCATTTAGAGGAGTTGGATAGCACCAAAACCCGTCTGTACACCAACATCACCCATGAATTCCGAACGCCGTTGACCATCATCCTGGGCATGGTCAGGCAAATCCGTTCAAATTCCAAACAGTGGCTCGACGAGGGTTTGCAAATGATCCAGCGCAACGGGCAAAACCTGCTGCATTTGGTCAATCAAATGCTCGATTTGGCTAAAATAGAATCCGGCGCCATGTCGGTCAACCTGGTACAGGGGGATCTGGTCGCTTATTTGAAATACCTGATGGAGTCTTTTCATTCCTATGCCGAGTCCAAAGACATTAAACTTCATTTTATCGCGGAACAAGAGGAAATGGTAATGGATTATGACCCGGAGAAAATACGGAACATCGTTACCAATCTGATGTCCAATGCCATTAAATTTACCCCACAGGGGGGCAACATCTATTTTCAAACAGGAAACAGCGAAGGGGGTTATTTACGGATTCAGGTGCGCGATACGGGCATAGGCATTCCGGAAGAAAAGCGCCCGCATGTTTTCGACCGCTTTTATCAGGCCGATGATTCTGCCACACGCCGGGGCGAGGGTACGGGGATTGGCCTGGCGCTGACCAGAGAACTGGTGAAATTGATGGAGGGCCGGATTGAGGTGGAAAGTGAGTTGGGAAAAGGCTCTGTTTTTAGCGTTTGGCTGCCGATAAAAAATACGGCGCCCCTGTTGGATGGCTTACCGGAAGTATCCGTGTTGCTGCCGGAGACTCCGGCGTCAGATACCCCGTTAACCCAACCTACGGCGGATAGCGAGCTGCCTTTAGCGCTGATCGTTGAAGACAATTCGGATGTCGTGACCTATCTGACCGCCTGTTTGAGAACGCAATATCGCCTTGAAGTGGCCTATAACGGACAAGCGGGCATTGACAAAGCGATAGAAATGGTGCCGGATGTGATCGTCAGCGATGTGATGATGCCGGAAAAGGACGGATTTGAACTGTGCCGCACCCTGAAATCGGATGTGCGCACCAGCCACATCCCCATTGTGCTGCTCACGGCGCTTGGAGATACGGGTTCCCGACTCGAAGGCCTGGAAACAGGCGCCGATGCTTATCTCGCCAAACCGTTTAACGAACGCGAACTGGAGATCAGTTTGCGCAAATCCATGGAACTGCGCCAACGCCTGCGCGAGCGTTTTGTGCCGGGTGCGGTCCGACAGGATGAAACTGGCACTATCTACCGCAAAGAGGATGTGTTCATGGCCAACCTTCAGCAATTACTCGAAAAAGAATACGCCAACGAATCCTTTACCATCCCCCAGCTGGCTAAAGGAATGGGGGTAAGCGAAACGCAGTTGCGCCGCAAAGTCCTGGCGCTGCTGGACACGACACCCCAATTGTACCTTCGCCATTTCCGTTTGCAGAAAGCAAACTACCTGATCAAACACAGCGATCTGACGATCAAAGAAATTGCATTTGCAACCGGTTTTGACGATCCTGCTCATTTTTCCAATGCGTTTTTGGTAGAATTTGGGCAGCGCCCCAGGGATTTCCGGCGATAAACCGGCCTTTGGCGGATCATTACAAGTTTTTGGCGGATCATTACAAGACAGAAAACAGGGTTTGTGCACAGTTTTGGGCGTTGAAATTTTTCAACAATACCTAAAACAACCGTCTATGAAAAAGATCTTTACCTTGTTTTGCTTTGTCGCCATAATTGCCAATGCTCACGCGCAGCCAGGCGGCCAATGGGTTCCTCAAGGCGAAAACCTGTTAACGAATGATTACGGCACCAATGACATCTCTGTAGTAGATGAAAATATCGTTTGGACCGTCGCCTGTAAAACGAACTTTTCGACTTACACTTTCGAAGATTGCCTCCTTCTTCGCACCATTGATGGCGGGGAGAACTGGACATTTGTGGATGTCAGCGGGCTTGTTTTTACCTTTATCGTGGGCGTGCATGCTATCAGTGAAACAACGGCGTGGATTACAACTTGCGACGGGGATGCGAACCAAAAAAGCATTCATAAAACGACAGATGGCGGCGATACCTGGGTGGCGCAATATTCCGAGGAGGTACCTCCAAACAGGCTTTTCCCGCCTGCTGTAAAGTTTACCGATGAGCAAACAGGCTTTTTCATTGACATTTGGGGAAAAGCTTCCGGAAGAACAGCAGATGGCGGAATGACCTGGGAAACCAGTGATTTATTTACCAACGAAGCTGAAAATCTTTTTTTTTACTGGGGGCAACTTTCTCAGCAAAACTGGTGGGACGTCAAAGGGGATACGATATGGTGGGGAACCAGCCGATACATTGCCAGAAGCATCAACGGCGGCGTTGATTGGGAATATTTCTTCACCAATTTACCCCAAAACAATCCCATTCAAGCCATCGCTTTTAACCCGGAAGGTTTGGGGCTCGCTATTTCCGATCAACAAACAATCTTAGGTTATACCTCTATCAGTGAAACCGTCGTGTTGCGGAGCGAAGATTTTGGCGCAACCTGGACGCCTTTGCCCAATGTTCCTTTTCCGATGTCCATTATTACCTATATTCCCGGCACAGAAAACAGCTTTATAGGCGTGTCCGGAGAATGGTTTACCTTCTCAGAGCAACTTGGTGAATACGTTTCCGCTTTCACCCCTGATGGCGGGGAAACCTGGCAAATGCTGGATCAGGGCATCGCCAGAAATGCCATTCGTTTTGCCTCTCCGAGCCTGGGTTGGGCCGGCAGGGTCGAAGACTTCGATTATGGGGCGATCAATCCGGCCATTTTCAAATGGGAAGGCGACCTCAATACAGATGCGAAAGAATTTTTAAAGGAAGTTAACATCGGCGTTAACCCGAACCCCTTCACTGGACAAACACTGCTCGAATTTGAACTGAACAACAACACCCAGCCGGTTGAAATAACCATAACCGATGTACTCGGAAAAGTCATCCAGACCTTCCGATTCGAAAAACCAAATTCTGGGTTCAATAGAAAACTGTTGAACATCGAAGCGCCGGCCGGGCTGTTGTTCCTTACTTTGAAACAGGGAGATGGACTGAAAACCATCAAATTGGTGAAACAGTAAGTTGCAGGGTATGGATTACATTCCGATAACCCCAAAATACCAATGCCATGACTTTTTTTACGGTAAACTTCATCTTGTATGTATTGCTGCAGATTGCAAGGCGGTACAAACTTTAGGGCTTTTTGAAACTCCTTTCTGGAACAGACTCAACTTTCTTTGAGACGTCTTCCGGTTGAGAGAGGAAAATGACTCCTAATTATTAAATGAGATGGATGAAGTACAAACTAAAGCCCCATGAAAACAATCATTATAGACAAATCACAAAAAGCCCGGAGCGCCTTATCAAGCCTGCTCCGGGCCAATTTCCACCAGTTGGAAATCGTAGGCGAGGCAGCTACTGCATCTGAAGGACAGGCATGCATCCGACAGCTTAAACCAGACCTTGTATTTCTGGAGCTGGAATTACCTGAGAAAAATGGCTTTCAACTCCTGGAAGAATTGGGTGCAATTGATTTTGCACTTGTATTTGTGGCAGCTTCAGATCAGTTTGCCCTTGAGGCGTATGCCTATAGTCCGGTAGATTACCTGCTGAAACCGATAGAGGAGCGCAAATTGATGCGCGCTTTGCTGAGGGCGCAGGAGTGCCAACGGCTTCGGGAAATGGGCAGGCAGCAACAGTGGATTTTGGAAATGGTGAAAATGCAGGAACACTTCTCCTTGTTTCACCACCGCATTACCTTCAACAATCAACAGGAAACGGCTTTTGTTTTCCTGAAAGACCTTATCCGCATTGAAGGAAACGGCAATTGCTCTTCTATCTACGTTATAGGGGAACCCAACGCTATTTGTGTCGCCAAAAACATTGGAAAATACTTTGAAGAATTAAGAGACGTGCCGTTTTTATTTCAGACGCATCGCAGCCACCTGATCAATTTATACCATGTAAAGAAATTCATTAAGAAAGACGGGGGCGCCATTCTCATGAACACGCACAATGGCACTGCAGATGCTCGTATTCCGGTTGCACATAAGAACCGGGAGGAATTGATCCGGAAAATGGAGCATTTGGAGGGGCTGTAGCGAAAGCTACCTGTAAAGTGCACACGACTTACATAATATCAGGCCTACCAGTACGGATCATGACAAGCTGTAAACAGGATAGGCAAATAAATGCGCGGCAGGTGCTTCCCGGCTCCCAAAAAATTAATTATTTTGCAAAAGAAGGCTAAATTATCAAAATCAAACCATCCGAATATGAAGCCCAGCATCCTCCTTTTCCTGACTCTCTTCAGCATCCATTGCAAAGCGCAAAGTATCAATAAATTCAATTTAGATTTTGAAGCCTTCCAGGCAGGCAAAGCGCTTCCCGAGGCCTGGTTCAAATGGGGCGATTATGAATTGGGGGTTGATACGACCGTCACCCATGCCGGAAAATATGCTGCAATCATCACCTCGGATGAAAACGGCAGCACATTCGGGAGTATCGCCTACAAAATCCCGGCCAATTATACCGGGCAGTCCATTCAACTGGAGGGATTTATGAAAACGCAGGAGGTGGAAAAGGGCTTTGCAGGCTTGCTGTTGCGTATTGATGGCAAGGGGGCTTCACTGGCTTTTGACAACATGGAAAAACAAAAAATCACCGGGACGAACGATTGGAAAAAATATACGGTCACGCTGCCCTATCCTGAGAACGCCGAAATTATTTTTGTGGCGGGAATTGTGGTGGGTAAAGGCAAAGCCTGGTTCGATGATTTTGTCCTTACAATCGATGGCGAAAATGTCCAGACCCTGAAAGAAAAAGAAAAGCCTGTTTTCAAAGCCGACCTGGACAAAGCATTTGACGCAGGCTCAGGTATTGAATTCCCGGAGCTGAATGAACCGTTGATTTCAAACCTGGAATTATTGGGCAGGATATGGGGCTTTTTAAAATACCACCATCCGGAGGTTGCCAAAGGAAATTACAATTGGGACTATGAACTTTTTAGGTTTTTGCCGGATTATCTGAAAGTTTCCAATGCTCAGGAAAGAGACCGCCTGCTGTTGAGCTGGATTGAAAAATACGGGAAAATTGCACGATGCAAAACCTGCAAACCAACCGCGAAGGATGCTTTCCTGAAACCGGATCTCTCCTGGATTAAAAACAGTCAACTGGATTCAAAATTGGAAAAGAAACTTCATGAGCTTTACCAAAACAGGCATCAGGGAGAACATTTTTATATCCGTTTGTTTCCGAACGTTGGCAACCCTGAATTTTTAAACGAAAATCTATACGCAGATATGCCCTATCCGGATGCCGGATTTAGGTTGCTGGCCCTTTATAAATATTGGAACATGATTCAATATTTTTTCCCCAATAAGCATTTAATGGACAGCGATTGGAATGATGCGCTAAAAAAACACATCCCGGGGTTCATCCACGCAAAAAACGAGTTGGAATATGAATTAGCCGCCGTCCAAATTATTGGAGACATCCAGGATACTCATGCAAACCTCTGGGTAGGCAATGATAAAATACAAGAAATGAGAGGCGGTTTTTATGCCCCTTTTCGGGTTGAGTTTATTGAAGATAAGCTGACCGTTACAGACTACTACAACCCGGAACTGAAAACGGTTACTGAACTGGAGCTTGGAGACGTCATCACCCACATCAACGGCATTCCAACAGAAAGCCTGGTCGACAGCCTGAAGCGGTATTATCCTGTTTCTAACGAAGCTGCAAGATTGAGGGATATTGCTCCTGATCTGCTGCGGTCTAAAAATCAGAAAATCAACATTAACTATATTTCTAACGAGCAGCAAAAACAAAAAGAACTGGTGCTTTATGAGCGGGACAGCCTCAAAATATACAGGTGGTTTAAAAAAGACGATGCGCCGTGTTTTAAACTTTTAGATGGGAATATTGGCTACATAACGTTAAAATCGATCAAAGAGAAAGACATTGCGGCCATCAAAGAAACCTTTAAAAACACGAAAGGAATCATCATTGACATCCGCAACTACCCTTCAACTTTTGTGCCTTTTTCTTTGGGTTCTTATTTCGTTTCAGCCAATACCCCGTTTGTGAAATTCACGAATGGGAATGTGGATAACCCGGGCGAGTTTACTTTTACAGAAGCCCTTGAAATTCCAACATCACCCGAAAGCTACCCGGGGAAATTGATCGTCATCGTCAATGAATATGCTCAAAGCCAGGCGGAATATACAGCCATGGCGTTCCGAGCGGGAGGCAACACGACCATAATCGGAAGTACTACTGCCGGGGCTGATGGCAATGTATCACGTATATTCTTACCGGGAGGCCTAAGAACAATCATTTCCGGGATCGGTGTCTATTACCCGGATGGAAGAGAAACGCAACGGATCGGCATTGTGCCGGACATTGTTGTAAAACCAACCATAAAAGGCATCAAAGCCGGAAAAGATGAATTGCTGGAAAAAGCGATTGAGCTGATCAATAAATAAAATGCCGCTCGCGCGCAGGCCCCTTTCACAGCTATTTGGAACCTTACCGAAGACAGGGATTTTGGGTGGAAGCGGCGCAGCCATCTGTGAAATCTGCGTCATTTGTGTCATCCGTGTTCCCTTATATGATTTTGGAACACGGATGACCTTTAGTATTGTAGAAAGAAACTTATTGTCACATTGTCATTATTATTATATAT
>CALEYL010000071.1 GCA_937926205.1 uncultured Saprospiraceae bacterium | reverse complement strand
AAAATCAAATCTCATCAATCGTCAATTATCAATTTTTCAATTGATGATTGATGATGTTAAAGATACCTTTCCATCAAAATCTTCCGGTGGTGCGTTTCGTGCCCGGCAATGATGTAGCCCAGCGCAATTACAGACATTTCGTTGTTGTTGGCTGTGCCTTTACGCCAGAGCATTTCCTCTGTAAATCCTTCAAATAAATGAAGGGTTGAAGCACGCACGCAAGTCATTTCATCTGCAATCTGGCGCAGACTTCTCCCCCCTGCATTGGCCTCCGGAGCATAGTTGTTTTCGTCCCAACCGGGCAAATTCGTTTCGTCATTCCGGGCAAAGCGCAGGGCGCGATAAGCAAAAATGCGTTCTGCGTCAATCATGTGGCACAGCAACTCCCGAATACTCCACTTGTCTTCTGCATAGCGAAAATCCTGTTTCGAAGGTTCAATAGAGGCGAGTACATCCAGCATCCGGTAGTTCGAAACGCGCAGTGCCTGAAAAAGGTCGGGTTCTTCGATCAGTTTCACATACTTCTTGTAAAAAGGTGGGATCGTTTGTAGATTGAGCAGCATATTTTTTGTGATTTTTGTTTAAAATTAAAGTCGGGTACGCACTATTGCGCGAATTGCAAAAATTCGTGTATCCCCTTACCGGCAGCTTTGCCTTCTGCCGCAGCATTCACGACTTCTGCCCCGCCATTGACAGCGTCGCCGCCTGCAAAATACTTTGGCAGAGAGGTTTGTTTGGTGGTCGGATTGACCACGATTCGCCCCTGCTCGTCCATTTGAAAACCCTCTATCTGCGACAACAGGGCATCCATTTTAGACTGCCCGGTGGCGAGGATAACCATGTCGCAGGCCAATTCAAATTCACTGCCCGGGATCACCTCGATGCGGCCTCTGATGTTCTGTGTGTTGACCAGGCGAATGCCTTCCACGCGTTTTTCACCAAGAATGGCTACCGGAGCTGCATTGAATAAACCTCTTACGCCAACCGACTTGGCCAACTCGTATTCGAAAGCATAAGCCCCCATTTCAGTCCTTGGCCTGCGGTAGACCAGCGTCACTAACTCTGCCCCCAGACGGGCCGATTCGGAAGCAGCATCCATGGCGGTATTTCCGCCGCCGATGACCACCACTTTTTTGCCAACCCGGGCATGGAGCGGCGAAAGTTTCACCTCTTCAATAAATTCCGTAGCGCCCAGACAATTGTCCAGATGCTCTCCGGGGATGTTCAAAGGTCGGGTATTTCCGAGGCCTACCCCTATAAAAATAGCGTCAAATTCGCGCTCTAATTTTTGCCATTGCGCAGCGGTTTCAACAGGTTGTCCATAATGAATGACAAAGCCAAACTGCATGCGCAACCAGGATACTTCTTCCAGTACATCCAGATTCGTGACTTTATAGGGAGCGCAGCCGTGCAAAGCCAGTCCCGAAGGGTGGTCTTTCGATTCGAACACTTCCACTTCATAGCCGTACATTCGCAACTCACAGGCGCAGGCTATGCCTGCCGGTCCGGCTCCGATAACAGCTACTTTTTTGCCATTTGGCGGCGGGGGCACGTACAGGGTTTTTCGTTCTTCGATTACCATTGAAGTGGCAAAACTCTGAAGTCGCCCTATTTCTATGGGTTTTACCTGCTGGTGGTTGTAAACGCAGGCGCCTTCGCAAAGGACTTCAGTGGGGCATACTTTCCCGCAGATGTTGCCGAAGTAATTTGAATTGTAAATGGTTCGGGCTGCGCCTTCAATATTTTGAGTATTGATCTGCCGGATGAACAAGGGGATGTCGATGCCTGAAGGACAAGCATTCACGCAGGGCGCATCGTAACAAAACAGACAACGCGAACTTTCGTAATGCGCCATCGTTGGATTCATGTAAGGTTTGACCTGCTCGAAGCTTTGCGCGAGGTCTTGTTCGTTGGTCGGTCGCGGAAATTCTGCCATTTCTTTCTAAGTTTTCAGTAGTTAGTTGGCAGTTGGCAGTATTCAGGTTCGGAAACTGGCAACCTGCTAACTGTCGACTGAAAAACTGCTAACTAAAATATTTACAACTCTGTCAATTTTCCATAGGTTTCCGGTCTGCGGTCTCTGAAAAACTGCCAAACACTGCGTACTTGCTCAATCATGTCGAGATCAAATTCCGCGACCAGCAATTCGTCCTTGTCTTCAGAGGCCTGTGCAAAAATCTGCCCCCTCGGATCCACAAAGTAGGAAGACCCATAGAATTTTCCAAGATTCCAGGGAGCTTCGGTTCCCACTCGGTTGATACAGCCCATGAAATAGCCATTTGCGGCAGCATGCGCCGGTTGTTCCAGCTTCCAGAGGTATTGCGACAATCCGGCCACGGTGGCGGATGGGTTGTAAACAATCTCAGCCCCGTTAAGGCCCAGAATCCGGGCGCCGTCAGGAAAATGGCGGTCGTAACAAATGTACACGCCGATTTTGGCATAGCGCGTTTCAAAAACGGGGTAGCCCAGGTTTCCAGGCTTGAAAAAGAATTTTTCCCAAAATCCGGAAGTGTGGGGAATGTGGTTTTTGCGGTACTTGCCCAGGTAAGTCCCATCGGCATCAATGACAGCAGCTGTATTGTACAGAAAACCAGCCTGCTCTTTTTCGTAAATGGGCACGATGAGCACCATGTTGTACTTTTTAGCATACTCTGCCATGCGTTCGGTGGTAGGCCCGGGCACTGATTCTGCTGAAGCATACCACTTGATATCCTGCCCTGGGCAAAAATAGGGTGTGTTGAAGATTTCCTGCAGACACAGGATCTGTACCCCCTGTTTACCGGCAGATTCGATATAAGGAATGTGCTTTTGCACCATGGCCTCCATGATTTCTTCGATGCTGCCCTGGCCTTCCGTCATGGGAAGACTCATCTGGATCAATCCTGATTTTACGATTCTTGGCATAGCTTTGTTATTATGGTTTTTACCACAAAGGTTGTTTTACCACAACTTGTCCCGTAAAGCGGGATAGTTCATATAGGCGTTTTCACATTAGGACACATAGTTCTGATACACGGCGGGGAATAGCATGCCAGATATGACAAATCTTCGAGATTTGTCATATCTATATGCCGCACTCATATCACCAACCCTGCTTTTCCCCGCTTCACAAATTCCCCGTATCCTTTAGAAATCAATACGTCGCCATTGTCGACAGCGACCTGGCCGCGCAACAGGACTGTTTGGCATTTGCCCTGTACTTCCCAACCTTCATAAGCGGAGTAATCTACGTTCATGTGATGGGTTTTCACAGAAATGGTATGCTTTTGTTCCGGGTCAAAAATGACCAGATCGGCATCAGCGCCTGGCGCTATACATCCTTTTTTGGGGTACATGCCGAATATTTTGGCCGCATTGGTCGAAGTCACTTCGACGTACTTATTGGCGCTGATTTTACCCGTACGGACGCCTTCCGACCACAGCAACTCCATGCGATTTTCGATGGCAGGATGGCCGTTCGGGATTTTGGAAAAATCGTTTTTGCCCATCATTTTTTGTTCCCACATAAACGGACAATGATCTGTTCCCACCACTTGTACCAGTCCCTGATTCAATCCGGCCCAGAGTGCGGCCTGATCCTTCTTTTCGCGCAGGGGCGGGCTCATGACCCACTTGGCGCCTTCCGGGTCTTTCTGATAAAGGGAAGCGTCCAGTATGAGGTATTGAATACAGGTTTCCACAAAAATCTTCTGATTCCGTAGCGTAGCCAGTCTCACGGCATTCAGGGCGCCTTCGCAGGTCATATGCACAATATAGGCCGGCACGCCCGTATAGTTTGCCATTTGCGCAAAGCGGCCGGAGGCTTCCGCTTCGGTAACTTCCGGTTGAGAGAGGTAGTGATAAAGCGGCGATAAGTTCCCCCCGGCGCGGTGCCGGGCGATGAGTTTGTCAATCATATCGCCGTTGGTGGCGTGCACAGTCACCATACCGCCCCGTTTTTTTACCTCCTGCATCAGATCCACCATCTGCCCGTCGTCAATCATGAGGGCGCCTTTGTAAGCCATGAAAGTCTTAAAAGAAGTAATTCCTTCTTCTTCAATCATTTGAACGATCTCCTGCCGGGTATCCTCATTAAAGTCCGTTACCGCCATGTGGAAAGAATAATCGCCGTAGCAATTACCGTTGGATCGGCCACGCCAGGCCTCCAGTGCATGATGCAGGGATTTACCTTGTGTTTGAAGGATAAAATCAATGACCATCGTTGTGCCGCCATGAAGCGCTGCCCGGGTTCCTGTTTCGTAATTATCACTCGAATACGTGCCCATAAACGGCATGTCTAAATGCACGTGCGGATCAATACCGCCCGGAAAAACAACCATTCCGGTGGCGTCAATGACTTTGTCGGCCTGCATCCCCAGATTTTTTCCGATGCTGTGAATGGCTTCTCCCTCCACATAAATATCGGCCCGGTAATCTTCAGAAGCCGTCAGGATTCTTCCGTTTTTGATGAGTATGGACATGGTTTGCGTTTTTCATGAATATTTTAAGAAGGTTAAAGTAGAAAGGTTAGAGGGGCACCCGAAAAATGAGAGCAATCTGCCATACTTTAACCTTGACATCCTTTAACCTTTAACCTTGGTATCCTTTAACCTTGACAACACCCAATACGCCCCGAAAGAGACCAAAAAAGTCACGAACCAGGCGTAGGAGTAGGTATCCATCCAAAATTTACTGACGTATTCCGCAGGAATCAGTTTTACAGTTGCCAGAAACCCGGGTAAAACAGGCAGCAAACTCAGAACAAATGCCACCCAGGCCCGGACATTCCAGCCTTTGTAGATGCCGTCTGGTTTAAAAAGTTGCGGTACATCCACTTCCGTTTTTCGAATGAGGTAATAATCGCAGATCATGATCCCGGCCAAAGCCCCAAGCAGCGCAGAATAAGCGATCAGCCAGACAAAAATATAGCCTTGCGGGTCGGCCAGCAATTTCCAGGGAAAAATCAGGATGCCGATAAACCCGGTAATATAACCGCCCAGCCTGAAACTGATGCGGCTCGGCATGATGTTGGCGATGCTGTTAGCCGGCGCGACAACATTGGCAGCAATATTGGTTGTTAAGGTAGCGATAGTCAGGCCGATCATTGCAATCACAACCACCCAGGGCGAATTGAACTTACCCAGCAAAGCCACCGGATCCCAGATTGCTTCACCAAAAATCAGCACCGTGGCGCTCGTCACGGCGATTCCAATGAACGAGTACAGGGCCATGGTTCCGGGCAGGCCGATCAGCTGGCCAATGATTTGATCTTTTTGCGATTTGGCGTAACGGGTAAAATCCGGAATATTGAGCGAAAGCGTTGCCCAAAAACCTACCATTGCGGTGAGGTTGGGCCAGAAAATGTGCCAGAAATTGACATCTGTTGTGGTGCTTAGACGGGAAGAAGCATCCAGTATTTTCCCCATTGAACCCACTTCCATCCAGGCCCAGCCCAACAAACACAATCCAATGATAATCAGGAAAGGCGCCGACCAGGTTTCGAGCGTTTTCATGGAATCAATGCCCCGGTAAATGATGTACATGTTCATGGCCCAGAACAGCAGAAAACAAAGCAACTGCCCAAGGTTGAGGCCGATGAAATCACCGAGGTATGGACTGTTGGCAATCCCGGGCGCAACAGCAACGAGCAGTTGATAAATGGCAGCGCCGCCAATCCAGGTCTGGATACCAAACCATCCACAGGCAACCAGTCCGCGCAGCAAAGCAGCCAAAACAGCGCCGTCAATCCCAAAGTTCAGGCGCATAAACACAGGCAGCGGAATGCCGTATTTCGTGCCTACATGCGCGTTCAACACCATGGGAATCAACACAATGAGATTACCCAGAAAAATGGTAAACAAAGCCTGCTTCCAGTTCATACCCTGGCCAATGAGACTCCCCGCCAGCATATAGGTTGGGATACAAACCGCCATGCCAATCCAGATAGAGGCAATGTGCCAGCGGTTCCAGGTGCGCGCCGCTAAAGGAATGGGCGCAAAATCTTCGCTGTACAAGGGCGAGGAGGTGATCTCTGTGGTAAGTTCGGTGTCAATAATCGTGTTCATTGCTTGTATAATTTGGCATTTCGCGTTGCATCTGGCAATCAGGAAAAAAATTAACCATCCGTTTTCGAAGTAAGTATTTCCAAAAACGCTTCAGCCGAAATCACGTTTAGTTTTGGGAAAGGCGTCTGTTTTAAAACATCAAAATGGCGATCATTTGTTACCAAATAATGAGCTCCTGCTGCGATGGCACAATCAGAAAATTTGTCGTCGTCAGGGTCTGTAGAAATCAATCTCCAGGAAATATGAGGATCCTGACGAAAAACAAAAGGAGAGTTAATAAAAGCTGCCAATGCTGATTCAGCCATTTTAAAGTTGATGCGCCATTTGAAAATCTCTTCGTATTCCAGCAAAATTGCATTGCTGATACACAAATTGTATTGGCCGGAAATGGCTTGCCTGAAAACAGGGTTAAAGCGGGAAGCCGGGTTTATGGAAACCAACATCACATTAGTGTCAACGACCACTTTCATCTCTCATAAGGAGTACGCATGTGTTCATTTAGCCACTGTTTTTCCGTTTCTTCCGTGTAGCCTTTATCTTTCCATTCCTGTTCCATCTCCTTCATGGCCTTTTCCGCAAAGTAATTTGAAAGCAAAGATTTGATCTCAATCAAATCCTCTTGCGAAATCTGCCGGGCAAATAATTCCAGCAATTCCAATTGAAGCTCGTTCAAAGGTTGTTCCAAAACAGGAGCATGCATAAGCGATTTTTATTTATTCAAAAATACAAAATTATTCTCAATTACGACAGTCCCTGTTCGACTTATTTCACCTTCATAAAAGCCTTATCCAGCAAATCCAGCGCTATTGCCACATCTTCCTCTGTAGCGGTCATCGGCGGCGAAATGCGGATGACATTGCCGTAAAGGCCGCCTTTCCCGATAAGCAGCCCCAGTTCGCGGGTTGCTTCAAAAAGTTGTTTGGTCGCTTCTGGAGATGGTTCCTTGCTTTGGCGGTCTTTCACCAACTCCAGCCCCTGCATCAGTCCCATGCCCCTGACATCGCCGATAACGGCATATTTCTCCTGCAGGCGTTCGAGTCCGCTGCGCAATTGGCGACCCAATACAGCCACATGATCCAGATGGGCTTCTTTTTCCAATACGCCGATGGTGGCCAAAGATGCTGCACAGGAAACCGGATTGCCGCCAAAGGTGCTGATGGTCAGTCCGGCGCTTCGGGTGCTCTCTGCAATTTCCGGCGTGGTAATGGTATTGGCTAAAGGGAAGCCGTTGGCGATGCTTTTAGCCATGGTCATGATGTCGGGCTCTACCCCCCAGTGTTCGATGCCGAACCACTTGTCGCCCGTACGGCCGAAGCCGGTTTGCACTTCATCAGCGATAAACAGTCCACCGTATTGTTTCACCACTTCCTGCACAATTTTAAAATATTCCGGCGGCGGGGTAATGAACCCCCCAACACCTTGTATGGGTTCCGCGATGAAGGCAGCAATGCGGCCGGAAGTCATGGTTTTAACCACATCTTCCACATCCCCGGCACAAGCCACGCCGCAGCCTGGGTAAGTCATCTTCAAGGGGCAGCGGTAACAGTATGGGTTCAGGGCGTGCTTGATGCCCAAAACATGCGTGCCGCCTATACGCCAGGGAGACTGGCCGGTGAGGCTCATCCCGATCGCAGAGCGGCCGCTGTAGCCATGCCTCAGGGCGATGATTTCCTGGTGCCCCGTATGGGTTTTCGCCAAAAAAACAGCCGTTTCGTCGGCATCGGTTCCGGAAGGTGTGAAATAGGAAACCTGCAGGCGTCCGGGCGTGATTTCCGCCATTTTTTCGGCCAGATTTACATGCGCTTCATTCGGGTAAAGCGTGGAAGAGTGGATGAGTTTTTCAGCCTGCTCCCGCACAGCATCTGTTACTTCCGGGCGGTTGTGGCCTACACTGGTGGTCAGGATGCCTCCAAAAAAGTCGAGGTATTTTTTGCCGTCCACATCCCAGACATACATCCCTTCTCCCCGCTCCAGCGGCAGGGGCTCCGTGTAGTAAAGGAGGTGGTTTGGCCAAAGGTATTTTTTCTGTTTTTCGAGAATTTCAGCTTTTTTGCTGGCTGTTTCTTTTTCCGTATTCATGGTATAGTTAATTTGAAAATGAGTCGATTTGATGATTTGAAAATGAGTGCGTTGATTTGAAAATAAGCTGATTCGAAAATTTGATAATGAGCCGGACTGCTCAATCGTCAAATTTTCAAATTACCCAATCATCAAATTAATCAGCTCGCCCAATCCTTCCAGGCCTCCGGATCCCACTTCGTTGTGGTTTTTTTCAACTTGGTCCAGAAGTGAATTGAACTTTTGCCGGTGATGTCGCCCACGCCAAACCTCGATTCGTTCCAGCCGCCAAAAGAAAAAGGCTCGCGGGGAACCGGAACGCCGACATTTACTCCGACCATGCCTGCGCTGACTCTTTCTATAATGTAATTAGCCAGACCGCCACTTTGCGTAAAAACGGAAGCAGCATTGCCGTATTCAGACTTGTTTTCGATGGCGATGGCTTTGTCGATGCTGTCGGTGCGCATGATGGCCAGCACCGGCCCGAAGACTTCTTCTCTGGCAATGGCCATGTCGGGAGTCACGTTGTCAATAACGGTCGGCCCAACGTAATAACCGCCTTCCTTTCCGGGTACGATGGCTTTTCTACCGTCCAGCAAGACACGGGCGCCGGCAGCTTCCGCTTCTGTGATGTAGCGTTCGATGCGTTCTTTTGCAGTTTGTGTGATGACGGAGCCGAGGTTTTTACCCGGTACGATCTTTTTAGCTTCTTCGCAGATTTGCTGAATGATGTGATCCGTTTTTCCCACTGCCACCATGGCAGAAGCTGCCATGCAGCGCTGACCGGCACACCCGGCCATAGATGCGGCAATATTGGCCGCCGAAATATCAGGATTGGCATCCGGCAAAACGATCAGGTGATTTTTTGCGCCGCCAAGCGCCAGACAACGCTTCAGGTTGTGGGTGGCGCGCTGGTAAACGATTTTGGCCACTTTCGTGGAACCCACAAAAGACACCGCTTCGATGCCCGGGTGGTCGCAAATGGCTTCTACAATTTCGCGGTCGCCGTTTACAATATTAAAAACGCCATCTGGCAAACCGGACTCTTTCAACAATTCGGCGATCCTTTGAGCACTCAATGGTACCAGTTCGGAAGGTTTCAGAATCATGCAATTTCCCAGGGCGAGGGCATTCGGTATGGTCCAGAGTGGCACCATAAATGGAAAATTGAAAGGCGCAATAGAGGCCACAACGCCAATAGGGGCATGCGAAGTACGGCATTCCACCCCTTTGCTCACTTCCTGGATTTCATCATTCAGGATTTGGGGGAGCGAACAGGCAAATTCGCACAACTCCATGCCTTTCAATATCTCCGCTTCCGCTTCGGGAAACGTTTTGCCGTTTTCCGCCGAAACCAGGGCAGTCAGTTCGGCTTTGTGCTGCTCCAACAAGGCACGGAGTTTGAAAAAGACCTGAACCCTCTCTTTGATTGTCCATTTAGACCACTCCGTATATGCCTCTTTGGCGGCAGCAACTGCTTCGTCCAGAACTTCTCTGCCGGAAAGAGGTACAGAAGAAATGGCACTGCCGTCGAGGGGGCTAAGCACAGCCATGGATCGCCCTTCAGCATCCTGAAACCGGCCTCTTATGTAGTTCTTGACAAGTGGATAAACAGGCGGTGTGGTACTCATGGCAATATCTTTGAAACCTTTCGTAAATAAAATCCGAAAGGTCGGTTTGGAATAATTTGGTTCAGTCTGCCAAGTTTACAAATTTTCAACAAACGCAGGCAAAAAATTATAAAAAGATTTTGTACATTTGCAGAATCATAATAAAAGCCATTTTACCTGCTTTTGAATACACAAATTAAGCGAGTTCATACCTCCCCCCTATTGAGGTAGTTTGGGCAATCTGAAACCAACTAATAAATTGGTTTTGATGTACAAAAACTTGCTGCTTTTTCTTCTTGCTGTCATATAAAACAAAAACTGATTGAAAGAAATCCGGAAAGCTAAAAGCACTGGAATTCTTTAAACACAACATTCAAATTGTCGTGGGATTTTTGTTATTGGAGCTCATGTTTGAACTACGCCCATCTTTAGGAGGCTCATGTCCGGACATATGACTCAATTGCATCATCCGCGTACATACCGCAACATCTGTTAACACCCGTAAGGGTGTGGTCGTGCTTTTGTATGCAGTATCTGAATGGGGATAACATATGAATGTTTGTAGGAGAAAGGACTCTTTTATTGAAACATTCATATGTAAGATTACGTAATAACATCCGGACATCCCAAACACACCCCCTCTCCCCGGGTATTGCTTATTTCTATCAATGAACAAAATTTACAGCTTATGAAAAAATCTAAACCCGCTGCTCTACTAAACACACCATTTTTTGGAACTCAATAGGCCTGATAATATTGTCAGTTCCTCTGCAAGGATAGTCAGTTCCTGTAATTCTGTATAAGGTTGTAAACCATATCGAGTACAGCATCCTTTTTACCACACACCTGAAAATTGTGTTCCTGTATCCAGACCACTTACGTTCCGTACCCTGATTTTTATACCTGCTAATGGATGTTCCGCCAGATACCTGGTTAAATTGGGAATTGTTTTGTTTTGCTCCACAAATAGGATTGGTCCATGAGATCAACGTACGATCAATTTCTTGCCTGCTTCAGGGAAGAAAGCTTTCAGTACAACGTCCTGTTGTTGCAACTTAACCTTCCTGTATTTTCAAAAGTATTTTCTGGTTACTCATCACACTTTAGTCAGTTGAATGCTCTAAGCACATTTTATGTAAGGAGAAGGTGTTAACCTACAATGTATTGCCAGAACGCCCGCATTGATTCCAGGGCAAATCAGAGATCTTCAAGTTTTGCATAACATATTTACGATTTAAATTTTTCCACAATGAACAATACAAACTACAATTCCAGACCTTTTTACGAACAAGGTAGATTGGGAAAATTGAAAAAACTATTCTTTCCTTTGGTGTTGTTAACCGCTCTGTTGTGGACGGAAGCATCATTCGGACAATGTTTTACCTGCGACAACATTATTTCGGTCAATGGCGCCTCCGCATCAGGCAATGTCTCAGCAGGCTGTAATCCAAGTCCTGCCGGAGCAAATTTTGGGTGTCAGGGATACCGCATCAATGCAAACACATCGCCTGCTATTTTACCAGGGGCAACCATCTATTATACTACCGGTAACGGTGGGGCCTGTTCTACGGGTGGTATGTCAAGTGTGTTTGTGGAAGTAGACGGAGATTGTATGGCTCCTCCTGCCGGAACAGGTGAAGTGAGCACATCCGGAAGCTACGCGGGCTCTTTGGTCATTCCCGCAACAGCCTCCGAAATCATCATTTATGTTTGTCGTTCCAGCGGTGGAGGGAACCCCAACCTCTGTTCTATTACGCTATGCGGTATTGACCCCAATGTTTATGTTATGGGAGAATCCTGCGCAGGAGGCAATGACGGCAGTATTATGGCTACTGGTGTTGTCGAGGGTACACCGCTTATCGGTACCCTGACCTTTTCAATAGACGGCGTAGGGGGTAGTTCAGCAAATACAACCGGCGTTTTTACCGGATTGGCTCCGGGGAACTATACGATTATCGCTTATGATAGTGGAAATCCGGTTTGCCAGGGATCAACGACAGCCATCGTGCCTTCTTCAACCAACATTTGCTGCCAGGCGCCTGTTATTACATGTCCGTCATCTGTGACTGTTGCCTGCGGCGCTTCTCTTTTGCCAGCCAATACCGGCTCTGCAACCTATGTCAATGGATGTGGTATGGTAAACGTGACCTATTCAGACAACCCTACCTCGGTTGGCCCCTGCGGTGGAACCATTATCCGCACCTGGACTGCTACGGATGCCAATAACGCGACTTCTACATGTCCGCAAACCATTGTCGTGAGCCCTGCTCCGGCTGCCTCATTCACCAGTCTGCCGGGCAATACCAGCATCGCTTGCGGCTCAGCGCCGCCAACGGGCTCTTCGCTCATGTATTCCAATGGTGCATCCGGCCTTTGTCGGATCAGCGGCTCAGTAACCGGCGTCATCACCGGCGGGCCTCATAACGCATGTGGAACCGTTACTACTTCTCCCCCTTATATAGAAACATGGACCTTCACAGACGCTTGCGGACGCAACATTACGCATTCGCGTACCATCAGCGTGCAGGCTGCTCCTCAGGCTACTTTTTCTGTGCTGCCCTTAAATTCAACTGTTGACTGCAGTCAAGGGGTACCCTCGCCTTCACAACTAAGCTATAGCAACGGTCAAAGCGGACTTTGCAGTATTACGGGGATGGTGACCTCTACGATTACACTAAATTCGCAGGCTTGTCCAACTGTCTATACTGAACGCTGGATATTTACGGATGCTTGTGGCCGGACCATTATACACAGCAGAAATATCGTCGTAACAGTACAGTGGTCAAATGCCGATATTGGCAATGCAAATGGAAGTGCGAACTATTCCTGCACTCAGGCCAATAACGGAACCTATGGTCCCTTTACCTCTTCATCTGCAGGATACGCAAGTCCGGGAGGATCTGCCACAACGGACATCATGCACTACATATTCACCCAACTATCGGGAGATGGTCAGATCATAGCCCGTTTTGCAAGTGCAACCAATGCTGGCTTTGGAGGAATCATGATTCGCGAAACATTGGCGCCGGGGTCTAAAAAAGTAGATGTTCGTACACAGGGGAATTTTAATGTTGAAAGAGAAGTTCGTTTTACGACTAACGGGAATGAAGTTACTCAGCAATGGCCACGCTATCACAAATGGCTGAGATTGGATCGGACAGGTAATGTCTTCAATACCTTTACTTCACCAGACGGGGTTTCCTGGTTCTTCCTTGGCACGACCACCGTTGCGATGAATCAGTGTATCTACATCGGGGTATTTGCTGAAGGCGTCAATCCAACGACTTCAACGACTTGTGTGATGGACAATATCCAGGTAAAGACCGGGACGCCGGTTATTCCGCCGCCTTTTGGAGGTCTTTCTGCTATTGACAATCAAGAAGTTGTTGATGTAGCCGGAGTTCAGTTAACACCTGACATTTCCATTTATCCAAACCCGGCATCCAACAATCAGGAAATCACACTTTCTGTTTTGGGTATTGGCGAAAACAAAGCCCGGGTTGCGATTTATTCTCTCCAGGGCGTCCTTGTCAGGACAATTTGGGTGGATGGCGCAGAAGCAAATACCGTTTTGCTTCCCGCTTCCGATTTTACCGACGGCCTTTATCTGGTTTCATTGATAACAGAGAACAACCGTCCTGTAAGCAAAATATTAAGCGTGGTTCAAAAATAACCACTCCTGAATGATAAAAAGGCTGCTTCATAAATTTGAGGCAGCCTTTTTTTTGCGTGAGGGATGGAAGCGGTATGGCTCCGACCTAAAGGAGGGCCATAATAGCGGACAGCCCGACCCCTTTTAGGGGGCACGCCCAAATGATCCTAAAAATGTAACATGAGCAAACCCTTTTGAAACAAGCGTGAACCCGTGCAGGGCAATGCGATCGTATTTTTGCAGCATCGGTTTTGAAACCTGTGTCCCTTTATTATCGAAATAAAGGAACACAGCAAGGTGCCGGGTAGCTGGGAAAAAAAAACGCTGCCCGGCTTTTTTATTATCCCTGAATTGCCCCGTAGATAAAAGCCGTCCGTATGTCTTTTTCCCGACCCATGATCACGGAACTTAATATCCGTGGAAACCAGCTGGCCAAACTTTACGTATTTTTGCAGATAAAGCGTAGTTGGCGATATGAAGCAAATTTACGGTTTGGTTTTCTGTTATCTGATAAACACAATACTGCTGCAGGGGCAGCACCTCAAACTGGAAAGCCTGACGATTGACGACGGACTTTCGCAGGGTATGATATTTAATATCCTGCAAAGCCGCGACGGTTTTCTCTGGGTCGCCACCAAAGACGGAATCAACCGTTACGACGGGCTTGGTTTTAAGGTTTTCAGCCATAAGTCCACCGAGCCTTTTACCCTATCCGGCCATGTTGCAACGGTGCTTTTTGAGGATAGCCGTGGCTGGTTGTGGATCGGCACACTAAACAACGGATTGAACCTGTTTGACAAAAAAACAGAGCGATTTTATCACCTCAGCTCTAATTATGCCGATGCCAGTACGCTCCAATCCAATAACATCAATGCCATCGAGGAGGATGCTTCGGGAAACATCTGGGTAGCCACGGAAGCAGGCATCGACAAGGTGGTCATTCCCTCCGGATTTGCCCCAAACTTGCTGGACTCGGATGAATTAAACAAGGTGCTTCCTGTTTTGAGGGAGGTGGAAAATTTTAAGAACATCAGCTTTATTAAATTTCAGGAAAAAGATGTCTTTATAGGAACCTCTGAGGGATTGTATAAAAGAGCTGCTTTCCGGCAGGAAACGCCGAAGGAAACCTTTGAACTGAAGGGCGTAAATATGCGGGATATTGATCTAAGCGGAGGCGTTTTTAATATGATCGAAGATAAATACGGCGCAACCTGGCTGAGTAGTCTGAACAGTTTGATCCGGTTAGATAAAGGAAAAATCCAAACCTTTTCATTTCCCATTAAGAAACATTTACCCCGCCTTCACATCGCTTTGGATTCAAACGGAGACCTGTTGATCGGTTTTTCGAAACTGGTGCGTCTCAAAATTGGCGCCCAGGGAATTGTGGTAACCGAAGAGATAGAAGTATTTGATCATTTTATCTGTACGGATCTTCACATTGATCATTCGGGCATTGTATGGATTGGCAGCAACGGTTTTGGGATAAAAAAGTACAATCCCCGGGTATCAGATTTTCACCATTCGCTGGCAGGCACCAGTATTCAGCATGTGTTTGAAGACCAGGAAGAGCGTGTTTGGGTATGGGGGGACTTCAAGTTGCTCTGTCTGGATCGCCAGCGTGGGACCTGGAGTATACCGGAAGATTTTCCTGAAGACCTTACCCGTGCGCGCCAGGTTTTCCAGGATAAAAAAGGTTGCTATTGGTTTCATTTTTCCTTTCGGGAAACGGGTACCAAAATTGTTTGCTATGACCCTAAAACCAAAATCCGAAAAACATATCCCTACACCTCGCAAGCAGATCCTTTAGCGCCTTTTCTTGAAGACCATCAGGGCAATATCTGGTTGGGCTGTATGAATGGCTTTGCCATAAAACTCGATTCGCGTTCAGAACGCTTTGTTTATTACGATTTCCGGCACCTGTTTCTTCAAAACGACAGTAAAATCAGGGTCGTTTGTATGTATCAGGACGATGGAGGCATCTTTTGGCTGGGCACGCCACTGGGGCTGGTAAGCCTGAAAGAATCACCTGGCCAAACGCCGGAATTCAGGCTGATCCAAAGCTCCCCCGGGGGGTTGAGCGAAAATTACATCCAGGCCATTTGCCCGGACCCGGAGATTCCCGGAGTCCTGTGGATTGGCACCAAAGGTGGCGGGCTCAACCGTTTCGATTCCAAAACAGGTACATTCACTTATGTGTCCATTAAAGATGGGCTTCCTAATAATGTTGTTTATGGCATCCTGCCTGAAAGCGGAGGAACAGGAAACCTGTGGCTAAGTACCAACAGGGGACTCTCGTGTTATAACCCCCAAAAGCGCAGCTTTAAAAATTACCTTGCTGCTGACGGGCTCCAGGACAATGAGTTCAATACGGCTGCATATTATAAATTGAAAAGCGGAGAACTTGTTTTTGGCGGCATCAACGGGGTGAATGTATTTCGACCGGATCAAATCAGGGGCAATACCATTTCGCCCAGGGTAGTTATCAGCAATTTGATGGTCAACAACCAACCGGTTGATTTATCAAATTCCGGAATTTTGTCGCAGGTGATTGAATATACTAAAGCGATTAAGCTGCGCTATGACGAGAACATGTTGTCTTTTAATTTTTCAGTACTCGATTTTGCAGCGCCGCAAAAGAATGCCTACGAATACCAAATGAAGGGCCTGGAAAAAGACTGGGTAAAGGCAGGATCGCGCCATGAAGTTGTGTACACCAATCTCCCTCCCGGGGCCTATACGTTTCGGGTACGCGGCGCCAACAGCAGTGGCGTTTGGAGTGAAAAACCCGCGGAAATTGCCGTTGTTATTTTGCCCCCGTGGTGGCGAACAAATTGGGCCTGGGGTATCTGGTTTGGGTTGTCTGCCACCTTGATTTATCTGTTGTACCGCTTTCAGGTCAATCGGATACGCCTGAACAACCAATTGTTGTTTGAACAGAAGGAAGCAGAAAGGCTGGCTGATTTAGACCGCATGAAAACGGATTTTTTTTCAAACATAACACACGAATTCCGGACTCCGCTGACGTTGATTCTGGAACCGCTGCGGCAGGCATTGCCCCATCTGAAGGACCCCGTCGTGTATGAAAAAGTAGATGTCGCTGAAAAAAACAGCCGCCAGTTGCTCACCCTTATCAATCAGTTGCTTGATCTGGCAAAAGTGGAGCAAGGCGCCATGAAACTGGAATTACACCAGGGAGATTTTTCTGAAGTTGTCCGTCGTGTTGTCAAAGGGTTCAGCCCTCTTGCAGAAAAGAAAAATATTGGGCTGGAGCTGCGAATAAAAGACGGCATACCGATTTTTGAATTTGATAAAAACAAAATAGAACTCGTATTCAATAACCTGATTTCCAATGCCTTAAAATTCACCCAAGAAGGTGGCAGGATAGATATTGAAGCTGGACCTTTTGACAGCTTTTTGGATACAGGCAGCAGTACTGATCTGCACTTCAGAATTCCTTCTACGCTGCCTTCAGCGGATCGTCAACCTTATCTCCTCATCAAAATAACAGATACCGGAGTTGGAATTTCCAGAACAGCTCTTCCCAGAATATTTGATCGCTACTACCAGGCAGAAACTTCAGACGCCCGTAAAGTGCCGGGGACCGGTATTGGGCTGGCCCTGACCAAAGAAATGGTGACATTGATGGGAGGCGCTATTCAGGTTAGCAGTGAACCGGGAACAGGAACAACTTTCAGTGTACTGCTTCCCATGACCGGGCAGTCAGGGTCGACAACTTCTTCTGAAATGGAAGTTGTTCTCAATACCTCACAAACGGGTTTTGAAACACAGGCTTCAAATGCCGGTAACAACGGGGAAGCCATTGCGGAAAAAGGAGAATCGCTGATCCTTGTTATTGAAGACAACGAGGACCTGAGGCGTTTCATTCAACAGTCCATATCCTCCAAATACCGGGTTATCGTTGCAGGCGATGGCGACGAAGGCATACAAAAAGCGCTTCAACAGATACCTGATCTCGTCGTTACAGACCTCATGATGCCGGAAAAAGACGGCTATCAGGTTTGTGAAGAACTCAAAAACAATGAATTGACTTCACATATCCCGATCATTTTGCTGACAGCAAAAAGCGCCATGGACAGTAAACTGCAAGGCCTGAGAACGGGAGCAGACGATTACCTGACCAAACCGTTTAACACAGAGGAATTGATGCTGCGGATGGCCAATCTCATCGAAAACAGGCGTTTGTTGCGTGAAAAATACAGTCACTCGGGTATCCAGGGAAAAACTGGCAGCGATCAAATGGCAGCAACCTCGTTTTCAAAACCGGACCAGGCTTTTCTTCTAAAAATAACCCATTTACTGGAAGATCAACTCGAAGACGAAAATCTGACTGTAGAAGGCATCGCCAGGCAGCTTTACATCAGCCGCGTTCAATTGCACCGAAAACTCAAGGCGCTTACCGACCAGCCTGCAAATGAGTTTATTCGCAATTACCGCCTTGACCGGGCCCTGGAAATGCTGAAAAACAAAGAAGGCAACGTTTCAGAAATTGCCGTCCGGACCGGCTTTGGCAGCCAGAAATACTTCTCCGTTCGCTTCAAAGAACGTTTTGGCCTCTCCCCCAGCGAGGTTGCATAGTTCCTGATTTCCAAAAGAGTAATGGTGTCTTTCCATTATTTTTGCCCTAACTTGCAACAAAAAAAAAACAGCCGCACATGGAAGACAACAACAGCAAAGCACAGACAGATCAACCAGCAAAAAGCTTCCTGACTTCCATCAAACCCGGATTAAGTCTGGTTTCCCGATTTTTCGAAGTTTTATGGCATGCGGTTTTGGGTTTGGTTTCTCTGGTTTGGGAACTCGCCACGCAGGGTTTGAAAATGATCCTGGATACTTTAAAAGAAATTCCACCTATGGTCATCGGGCTGGTCTCTGCTACCTTGCTATGCTGGTTTGGTTTAACGCTGTTGACCAGCAATGAAACCATTCTGACTATTTTTGCCATCACTTTATCGCTGCTGGCCATCGGCGCAATGGGACTGGCTTACCTGCAAAAATGGTTTGATCACAAAAAAAGCATCCAAAAAGCGGAATGGGAACGAATGGATGCCGCTATGCCCAAAGCCGATCCGCTCCAGGAACGCCTGCTTGCCCTGGAAAAGTTTTCAGAATTATTGAAAAAAATCCCTGTGGAAGCGCCTGAAAATGCTGCAAACCTGGAAGCGGCAACCACCAGGGCATTGCTGAACATACTGGAGCAGGTTAACGGGCCTGCCGAACTTATGGAGGGAAAAGAAAATCTCGAAGTGTTGGCCTTGCAGGATTCGCGTCCGGCAGGTAAGAAGAAGGGGTAGTAGCCCGAATCCGGAATGGGCGTGAATTTATTTCCCAACCCAACAGATGGCAGGCTGAATGTAGATTTGAGTGCTTACGCGAACAAAGCCATTCGCCTGGAAGTCTATAAAAATCTTGGTAAAGTGCTGAAAATTGTGGAAACAGAAGCAATGAATGTACAGCTTGATTTAGCTGACTATCAAAGCGACTTGTACCTGATACGAGTGACATCGGAAGGGCTGCCGGATGTGACGAAACGCGTAATATTGCAGCGATATTAATCACCGCTTTTAGCCTCGATAGCCCATTGGTTATCGAGGCTTTTTTTTGTTTGCAAAGCCAGATTGAGGCTCCGGAAAACAGAAATTTGTTTTTGGGGCCGAAGTAATCTACTTTTAAGGCATTATTCCAATGGCTCAACTACCACAATTATGAAAAAGAACCAATCGGCTGGCTTGTTAATGCTGCTTTTTCTCATCCCTGTTTCTCCCTTAGCCCTGCAAGCTCAGTCTTTATCCGACGAGTTTGCCATACGTGAATTTGCCCGCAATTTTATGGCTGCCTACAACCGCCAGGATGTGGAGGCATTGAAGGCCATGTATACCACCGATGTCGTCAGCATCGTAGAGGGGAGTGAGACAATGGTTGGTGCAGATTACATTGCACAGCTTTATGCTGAACGATTCACAAGGCAGGAGGTTACTTTACTGGTGAAGCAAACCAGTGTGGTCTGGTCCGATGCAGAGCACGCGCTCGTAGCCAAGGGTACGTATGAGGGGTTTGGTACAACCTACGTTTATGACATCCCGTTCAGGAAGGTCACGGCTTACGCCAATACCATGATAAAGGAAAACGACCAATGGAAAATAGCCAAATCGATTGTGACCCCGCTTGCCAAAACCATGATCTATCAAAAGGTTAGCGATTTTGCCCAGTGGAAATGGGCTATGATTGCTGTACTGGGGGCGCATGGTGTGCTGAACTACGAAATAGGCACACTAAACTCCGATCCAAACACGGCTTATGCCTTGCTGGAATGGCCCTCTATAGAGGTTGCGAAAGCTTTTTTTGATCACCCTGATTTAAAAAAGGCGATGAAGGAGATCAATCTGAAAAAAAAACCAACGATTTTGTTTTTGGACAGTGAATAGCCTTTTGCCTACTTGCCTTTTACCCATTTAAAAACCCCTGGTGTTTGACATCCTGCCTGGAAGAGGTAACAACTTTTGGAAAGGGGTCACCTCTGTCGGCCGTTAAAACTTCAACATCAAGCCCTGCTCAAAGCTTTGTGCCCGGCTTCTGATACCTACCGGCGGCGCCGCATCGTAAAGAAAAGAATAGCGTAGTGTCGCTTTCAGTTTTGCTGTCAGTCTCAGCTCCATGCTCGTTTCGTGGCTGATCCGAAAATCTGAAAATTGGTCCAGTCGGGGTTGGTAATAAGTGGTGCTGACCAGTTCGCCGGGGAGCCAGGATGGTAAATCAAACGAAGCAGAAAAATAGGCGCTCATCCGATGATCGAAACGCTCTACCACAAGATCGCCTGCTGTTTTTTCGTATTCCAGCATGTAAATACTTCCAAAATAAGCCACTCCACCGGGTCGCGACACGCATTTAATGCGGGGGCCGCTGCCCAGCAATGCCCGGGTCTGAATGCCCAGCAGGCGATTGTATTGCCATTGTCCCATAATTTCCCAACGCAGCTGCGATCCTAATTTTCGGTTGTAGCGCAGGTGCGCAAAAGCAGCTTTGCTAAAGGCGGTGCCGTTTGCCAGCGACAGGTCGGCATTTAAAAGCACCAACCACAGGTCGCGGAGATTTCGCGACTTGAGCTGTAACGCCAGCGCGTTGCGCGAGACCAGCAGTCGTTGGGAGTTGTTTTCTGTGTAATGAAAAAGCATGGTTGCCTGCCCCGCAACGCGTACGGAATCGGTTTGCATGCGGCGGTTTTCAATGTTGACCACCTGCCCGGAGACCGTTGTGGCGTGGATGCTCAGTCCAAAAACAAATGCAGCTAAAAATCTTATACGTCGCTTTACGATAAACACAAACTGGATTTAAATTGGAATAAAACGCACAAGTTAAGAAACGTGTCTTAAACGACTTCCCTGCCAGGGGGCGCACTTTTTTCACCATGTTTTTTTGCTTCAGCGTTCCCTTTCAAATTCCAGTCGCCTAAAGTCAATTAATCAGCAAGTAACCCAGTATCTTTGCGCCCATAGGTAAACTTGTTTTTTGGGAAATTGAATCAGGAGCCTTTGAACCATAGATTGACGCATCATTGTCTGAACCTCCGTTACCCACAAAAAGGTAAATGGCAAGCATTGCTGTTAGTCCTTTTTTTGATGCTGTGGGGGGTGAATGCTTACAGTCAGCCACAGTTCATGGAGACCATATCCATAGAACAGGGTCTTTCACAGGGTTTTGTACCGGCGATTTGCCAGGACGATGACGGTTTCTTGTGGTTTGCCACCAAAAACGGACTAAATCGCTACGATGGCTACCAGTTTCAGGTATTCAAAAACGACCCTTTCGACTCCCTTTCATTAGCCAACAATGAAATCATCTTATTAAGGTCCTGCGGCGACTATCTGGTTCTGTTGTCTGAAGGAAAAGACTTACAACTTTTCCATCGTCAAACACAACGATTTTATAGCCTTCCACATTTTTTTGATCTCAATGCGCTGGAAAAAATTTTACCCCTTGGGGACAACGCAGTTGCTTTCCTTAAGGCTAAAGGGGAAACAAAAGCTTTGCATATTGTTCGTTGGCCTTCTGATCTCATAGAAAGATTAGAGAAAGGCGAATCAATAACGAAGCTGATTCAAATAGAACAACTGTTTGACCAAACCATTATTCTCGATGCCGACGCTTTCGCACCTGCAAACAAGATATGGCTGCCTACCCCGGATGCGGTTCTGGTGTACGACTTTCAAACCGGCAAAACTCAAAAAGTGAATTCGCCGGTTCCTTTAAAAAACACTCAAAAAAAATTTAATGCGCATTATATTATGGGCGACATTGCAGGCGCTACCTGGATCTTTCAGGAATCTACCCTGCTTCGTTACAATGGTGCACGCTGGGACTCCTTCGAACTCCCGTTCTCTTACACTAAGTTGATCTATACCGACAGAAAAGGCGGTTTTTTCTGGTTTTTGAAGGGCAACACGCTTTACGGGCTGGACGTAAAAAAAACGCCCTTCCAGCCTGTAGTAAGCAAACAATTGGTGCTGGATCGTGCTCCGGTGAGCTGCTTTACGGATCAATCTGGTAACCTATGGCTCGGTACCGACGCACACGGTATCCGGAAAATCAGTCCGCGCAGCGGTGTTTATAAAAACTACATGGAGGGTTATTCTGTCTATTGCCAGCCTGTGTTTAATGAAAAAAAGCAAGTCTTCTTGGGCGATGTGCGGAGCGATGGATCTTCTATCGTACTGCTTGATTTGCAATCAAATCAGATGATGCCGCTTAGCAAATGGGGGTTACAGCAGTTAAATTTCACCCGTGGGGTAGCCACCGAAAATGGCCGTTTTTGGTTTTTTACCAATCAAGGCCAGGTTCGACTTATTTGCATGGACCCTGAAACGGACTTTGTAGAAGCCTTTCCCTTACCATCAGTTTACTCAACGGATCCCATGTTGAGGTTCGTTGCGCCTGCTGAGATCTGGATACTCTCCAATAAGAAAATTTCCTGTTTTAATATTGCCAGCCGCCAATTTTCTTCTTTTGACAATCCCCGGGGAGCCAACTCCGAAATTTTAGCTGTCGAACGCAGCCCGAACGGCACCTGGTGGCTGGGATATGGCGATGGATTGTATAAAGCCGAACCCGATGGAAACGGGCAGTTTCGTTTTTCAACCATAACCGCCCAACGAGGCAATCAGAACAGCCTTCCTGCTAATTACATCAAAAGCCTGTTGATTGACCCTGCCGACCCCAATGTGCTGTGGATCGGCACAAACGGGAAAGGGTTGAGCCGAATGGATATTGCCAAAAATCAATTCACGCATTACACCACCAAAAATGGCCTGCCCGACGATGTCGTGTACGGCATTTTAGCCGATGATGAAAAGCCGCGTAAACTCTGGATTTCTACCAACCACGGCCTGACCCGGTTTAGCCCCGAGGCCAACCTCTTCCAGTATTTTCTCAAATCGGACGGGCTGCAGGACAATGAGTTTAACTCTTTTGCTTCGTTTAAAGCCCAAAATGGTGAATTGTTTTTTGGTGGCGTGAATGGATTAACCGTTTTTAACCCCAAAAACCTGATTACCAACACGGTGCCGCCTTCCGTCCACCTGACAAGCCTGCGGGTCAATGGCAAACTCATCAGCCCGCGTGATGAAAATGCCTTGCTGGACAAAGACATTGCGTTTTCGAAACGACTGGAACTTCCTTTTTCAAAAAACAGCATTGTATTACAGTTTGCCTCCAGCGATTATACGGCGCCGAAATACAACCAATTTGCCTATTACCTCGAAGGCGCGGAACCCAAATGGGCCCACCGTGGCTTCGATTACTCAGCGCAATACCTCAATCTGGCGCCTGGCAAATATACGTTTTGGGTAAAAGCATCCAACAGCAGCGGGGTTTGGAACGAACAACCCATTTCTTTGGTCATTGTGATTCAAGCGCCCTGGTACCGCACCCAATGGGCCTATTTGGCTTATGCCTGTTTCCTGGCAATGGCGGGCTATTATTTTTATACAAACCAGTTGCAACGTAAACTCCAACATGCCGAAGCCGAGCGACTGAAAGGCCTGGATGATTTCAAGAACCGCTTTTTCACCAATATTACCCACGAATTTCGCACGCCGTTGACTGTAATTCTGGGCGCTTCTGAGCAGGTTGAGGCCAGGGTCGGCGACGATTTGAAAGGCCCTATGAAGCTGATCCGGCGCAGTGGCGAAAACCTCCTGCGCCTGATCAACCAAATTCTGGATTTGTCCAAGCTGGAAAGCAACTCACTGAAAGCAAACTACGTGCAGGGAGATGTGCTGCCCTACCTGCGTTATATTGCCGAAAGCCTGCACTCGCTGGCCAATGCGCAAAACGTAATGTTGCGGGTGGAAAGCGATCAGGCCAAAATCGTGATGGACTACGACCCGGAGCGGCTCCTGCAAATCGGATATAATCTACTATCGAATGCCATCAAGTTTACTCCCGGCGGTGGCAAAGTGACCATGCGGGCGGAATTGAACGACGCCAAAACGCCCAGCCTGCGCCTCACAGTTACCGATACCGGCGCTGGCATCCCCTCCGAAGATCTGCCCCATATTTTCGACCGCTTCTATCAGGCCAATAACCTGGAGAAAGCCAAAACAGGCGGTACAGGTATCGGTCTGGCGCTGACAAAAGAGCTGGTGACACTGCTCGGCGGCGAAATAGCCGTAATCAGCGAATTAGGAAAAGGAACTACTTTTGCGGTTACCCTGCCCATCACACAACTTGCGCCATCGCATGATCCTGCAATGGTGCACACAGGCCCCAATCCGCCGGCTGTTTCTCCATCTTCTCCCATCGCTGCTCCCTTCGCTGAAATTCTTATCATCGAAGACAACCCCGATGTCGTTGAATACCTCAGCGCCTGTCTGCGGGATCACTACGCCCTCAACCTTGCCTACAACGGCAAGGCCGGCATCGAAATAGCACTGGAAACCGTACCCGATCTGATCATCAGCGACGTGATGATGCCCGAAAAAGACGGGTTTGAAGTGGTTGAAACTTTGAAAAACGACGAACACTCCAGCCATATCCCCATTGTGCTGCTCACCGCCAAAGCAGATCAGGCCAGTCGCATCGCCGGACTTAAAAAAGGCGCCGATGCCTATCTGGCCAAGCCTTTCCATCGAGAAGAACTATTGGCTACGATTAATAACCTGTTGGAAATGCGCCGGAAGCTCCAGAGCAAATACGCCGCCATAGCGGGTGCAGGATTTCAAACGGAGGGTTTATTGTCTGGCCAATCAGTGTTTCCCAGTCAGCAACCCGTCACAAATCTTGAGGATGCATTTTTAGAGAAAATTCGAGCCATCGTAGAAAAAAACCTGTCGGATCCCGACTTCGAGATGCCGCAATTAGAGCGGGCAGTGGGCATGAGCCGAAGTCAGATTTTTCGCAAAATGAAGGCATTGACCGGCAAATCCCCGAGCCAGTTCATTCGTTCCATCCGGCTGCACCACGGCCAAAAGCTGCTGCAAACCACCGAATTAACCGTTTCGGAAATTGCCTATGAAGTGGGTTTTGCCAACGTAAAATACTTTTCGGATGCTTTTCTCGAGGAATTTGGGGTACGGCCAACAGATGTAAGGAAATAGCATCAATGCAACACGCAAGCTGCTTATTTACATCCACTTGCATTACCACCCCCTCCCCTGCCATGCAACATAATCAGGAAAGAAAATTTGTCCTTGCAACATGGACAGGAAACGCTGAACGATGAACGGGAAGCCTTGGCCCTGCCTGCCTGCATTTTTGTGGCTGTGAGTTTTATCCCGGAAAGGAACTCCGGGTCCAGCGACTGTGACTCGCCTTTTCCGGGAAAAAACTTTCTGCAACTGCCGCGACCAGACTTCTATTTTTTTAGCGGCAGTTGTTTTTAAAAAAATTAAAATTAAACAGCCATGAAAAAGAAAGTTTTTTCAAACTACCAGTTACGTCTTCAGGCCTCCTTGTTGCTGGCCTTCTGTTTGTGGTCAATTTGTTCGTATGGCGCCATTCGCTATGTAAAACCCGTGCAAAGCGGATCCGGAGACGGCTCCTCCTGGGCAAATGCCAGTGCAAACCTGCAAGCCATGATCAACGCTTCCGGCGCAGGTGACGAAGTGTGGGTAGCGGCCGGCACGTATAAGCCAACGACCGGTACAGATCGCACCATTGCATTTCAAATGAAAAACAATGTTGGTATTTACGGTGGTTTTTTCGGCAATGAAACACTTCGCAGCCAACGCGATTATTTGACCTATGTCACCACCCTGAGCGGCGACCTAAACGGCGATGATGTGGTATCGGGCAGTGGTGTCTCACTCCAAATCTCTAACAATGGAGAAAACAGCTATCACGTCATTAACAACAGCTTTACAAGTGGAGCTCCACTGACTTCTTCAGCTATTATCGATGGTTTTACGATTAGAGGGGGGAGCAATCAGATAAGCTTATTAGGCCCCTATAATGCTGGCGGCGGTATGTATAACGTGTATGCCTCACCAACACTGAACAACATTATCTTTTATGGCAACAGAGCCGAATATGGCGGTGGCGGCCTGATGAATTCACTCAATTGTTCTCCTGTTTTGACGAATGTGACCTTCCTGCAAAATTTCTCTCAAAATAATGGAGGTGGTATGTATTGCTATACCGGCGCTAATCCGGTATTGAACAATGTCACTTTTACCGGCAATTTTTGTTATGGATCTTTTGGTGGCGGTGCTATTGCCAATTTCGAGAACGCTCCGGTTTTCAACAACTGCCGGTTTTCAAACAACTTTTCATCAGTTGCAGGCGCCATTAGTAATGTTGGAGTCAGCGCTACTTTTACCAATTGCAGCTTTACCAATAATAGCGTATTCCAGACAGCCGGATGTATGTTCATCGAAGCTTCTGCACTCAACTTTTATAATTGCCTGTTTTCCGGAAACAGAGCCCTTGGTTTGTACGCCGGAGCCTTTTTTGTCAGGTCTTCTGCTGTCAATGCTACCAATTGCGTGTTTTGGGAGAATTCCGCAGGCAGCAGCAGCCCATATAGCCAGACCGGTGTGATGTATATCGATGGCACTAACCCTTCCGTAAATATCAAAAACAGCATCCTCTGGAGCAACCAGTCCCTGTTTAATAGTGCTATTCCTGTGATAACCTACTCAATTGTGCAAGGCGGGTATGCGGGTACAGGCAATCAAAATACCGATCCGCTTTTTGCCAATCCTTCTAATCCAATAGGCGCAGATGGCGTCTGGGGGTCTGCAGACGACGGCTTCCGTTTTCAGTCTTGCTCCCCCGGAGTGAATACAGGTGATAACGCAGGCGTGACGGGTACTGACTTTGCCGGTAGTACGCGTATCTTTAATACAACGGTTGATATGGGGGCGTATGAACTTCAATCGACGCCCACGGGTAACAATACGTATTACCGCGATATGGACAGCGATGGTTTTGGAAACCCGTCAGTCACTCAAATGGCTTGCTCACAACCTGGTGGCTATGTGGCCAACAACACCGATTGCAACGACAACAATGCACTGGAAAAACCCGGACAGGTTTGGTATAAGGACACTGATAACGACGGGTACGCCCAAACTGGCACGGCTACCATTACCCAGTGTTTGCGACCAACCGGTTACAAAGCGGCTTCGGAATTGACCAGCACTACCGGCGATTGCAATGACAACAATGCTGCCATCAAACCTGGCGCAACAGAAGTCTGCGACGGCATCGACAACAACTGCAACGGATCAACGGATGAAGGCGTACAAACCACCTACTACCGCGATATGGACAGCGACGGTTTTGGTAATCCTTCGGTCACCCAAATGGCTTGCAGCCAGCCCAGCGGTTATGTAACGAACAACACCGATTGCAACGATAACAGCGCACTGGAAAAACCCGGACAGGTTTGGTATAAGGACACTGATAACGACGGGTACGCCCAAACCGGTGCAGCTACCATTATCCAGTGTTTGCGACCAACCGGTTACAAAGCTGCTTCGGAATTGACCAGCACCACCGGCGATTGCAACGACAACAATGCTGGCATCAACCCGACTGCATCGGAAGTCTGCGACGGCGTCGACAACAACTGCAACAGCTCTATTGACGAAGGTGTGCAAACGACCTACTATCGCGATATGGACATGGACGGCTTTGGTAATCCTTCGGTCACCCAAATGGCTTGCTCGCAACCTAGTGGCTATGTGGCCAACAACACCGATTGCAACGACAACAGCGCACTGGAAAAACCAGGACAGATTTGGTATAAAGACACCGACAATGATGGGTACGCCCAAACCGGTGCTGCTACCATTACCCAGTGTCTGCGGCCTTCCGGATACAAAGCGGCTTCGGAATTGACCAGCACCACCGGCGATTGCAACGACAACAATGCCGCCATCAACCCGGCTGTAAGCGAAATCTGTGACGGCATCGACAACAACTGCAACAGCATGACGGATGAAGGTGCTCAAACGACCTACTACCGCGACATGGACAACGATGGTTTTGGTAACCCTTCGGTCACGCAAATGGCTTGCAGCCAGCCCTCAGGTTATGTGACCAATAACACCGATTGCAACGACAACAATGCACTGGAAAAACCAGGACAGGTTTGGTACAAAGACACCGATAACGACGGCTATGCACAAACAGGGGCAGCAACCATCACTCAGTGCCTGCGCCCAACGGGGTATAAAGCGGCCCTCGAACTGACCAGCACTACAGGCGATTGCAACGACAACAATGCCGCCATTAACCCGGTGGCAAGCGAAGTCTGTGACGGCGTCGACAACAACTGCAACAGCTCCATTGACGAAGGCGTACAAACTACCTACTACCGCGATATGGACAACGATGGTTTTGGTAATCCTTCTGTCACCCAAATGGCTTGCAGCCTGCCCTCGGGTTATGTAACGAACAACACCGATTGCAACGACAACAGCGCACTGGAAAAACCCGGACAGGTTTGGTATAAAGACACCGACAATGACGGCTACGCACAAACCGGTGCGGCTACCATCACTCAGTGCCTGCGCCCAACGGGGTATAAAGCGGCTTCGGAATTGACCAGCACCACCGGCGATTGCAACGACAACAATGCCGCCATTAACCCGGCAGTAAGCGAAGTCTGTGACGGCGTCGACAACAACTGCAACGGCTCTATTGACGAAGGCGTGCTAACGACCTACTACCGCGACATGGACAACGACGGTTTTGGTAATCCTTCGGTCACCCAAATGGCCTGCAGCCAGCCTACTGGCTATGTTAGCAATTCTACTGACTGCGATGATTCGGACGCCACGGCCTATCCTGGCGGAGAAGAAGTTTGCGACAGCAAAGACAACGACTGTAACAACGTCATTGACGACATCGGTGGTACTACAGCCGGCAACTGGCAAAATGCGAATGTAGGCGGTTCCAATGGCAGCGCCAATTTTCCACCCTGCAATGCATTGCCAAATGATGTGTTCACCATCAATGCTACCGGTTTTTCTACTTCCAGCAGTGACAATATCCAGGCCGTCTATCAGGAACTTTGCGGCAACGGCGAAATCGTAGCAAGGGTGCTGAATGTATCCGGCGGCGGCTGGGCGGGCATTATGCTGCGCGAAACCCTAAATCCGGGCTCGAAAAAAGTGGCCCTCAAGATGCAGGGAAACAACTACATCCGCCGCGAGATCAGGATGACTACCAATGGCGCCGTGAGCAGCCTGAATTACTTCCGCCCACAACATATCTGGCTGCGCCTGGTGCGGAATGGCAGCACCTTTGTCGGCTATAGCTCCACTGACGGCATCAACTGGAGTTATGCCTTCTCGGCTACCATCCCCATGAACGGTTGCATCTACGCTGGTCTTTTCTCTGAAAGCATCAACGTCAATGTGATGACTACAGCTACATTTGACAACGTTACCATCACAAAACCAGACCAGACCCTGAGCAATCCGGGGGTTCAGCCGGTTGCCTCCAATGGCCTGAAACCGGAATTGGATGTGGATGTATTCCCCAACCCAACAGATGGGAGGTTGACCGTGGACTTGAGTGCTTATGCAAATAAAGCCACTCGCCTCGAAATCTACGACAATCTGGGCAAAGTGCTTAAAATTGTAGAAACAGAATCGATGAATGTACAACTTGATTTATCTGCCTATCAAAACGGCTTGTACCAGATACGCGTGACATCGGAAGGAATGCCGGATGTTACAAAGCGGGTTGTATTAGTCAGGTAAGCTTTTAAACAAGACATTCTAGTATTTACCAGGCGCAATCTCCAAATGGGGGTTGCGCCTGCTTTTGTTTAGTTTGAAACAGCTGCGGCAGTCGGATTTCCGGCTGCCGTTTTTTTACCATTATCCTTTCCCGGGAGGCGTATAAACCTTATGAATTTCATTCCTTGAAGAAATATTCAGCTTTTTAAAGATGCTGCGTTGATGGTACTTCACCCCCTGAACAGAAAGGGCCATAACATCAGCAATTTCCGGGTAAGTCATTCCTTCAATCAGATAGTGAACAACCTGGCGTTCAATGGGTTTGAGGTCCACTGCTTCCGGCAAATGGTGCTGATTTTGTTTGGGCGAAAAATATTGAACAATACGCCTGGCAACAGAAGAAGACAGGGCTGTTCCGCCTTCTTCCACGACAGTGATTAATTGTTCCTCAATGTTTTTCAGCGATTGATTTTTCAACACATAGCCCGTGGCGCCCGCACACAATGCTTTAAAGATGGTATCGGCTTCATTAAAAACCGTATACATAATGATGTCCGTTTCTTCCGGCAGGAATTGTTTTAATTTTCCGATGGCGTCGAGGCCGGACATACCGGGCAGGTTAATGTCCAACAACAATATTCGGGCTTCGGAGTCCTGGCGATAAAGTTTCATAAACTTCTCAACTGAATCTACCGCGAATACGCATTCCAGGTGTGCCGAATTTTCGCAATACGACTGAAAATTCTGCCTAAACTGGGCGTTGTCTTCTATCATGGCAATGTTGATCATGTGTAATGTCTTTATAAAACCCTCGTATTTATAATGTTTTTTTCTCAAAAATATCCGGCACATGCAGGATAAGGATAAAAGACTGCGCCGTTTTTTCGAATTTCAGGGTTCCATTCAGCAGCCCGGCACGCTTTTCCATGCTGATCAGCCCTTTTCCAGTGGACGGGGCTCCGTTGCGGACCCTTTCAAATCTATTTTCCACGACGAGCGTTAATCCTTTTCGCTGGCTTTCTATGCGTATGAAAACGGCAGTACTCTCCGTATGCTTTATAATGTTGCTCACGGCTTCCTTAAAAATCATCATGACATGGTGCCGAACGGCCGAAGCAACATTGCCTTCCAATCCGGTAATGCGGATTTCCGCTTTTAACCGGATACCCAAAGGAAAAAAAACAGCTTCTGCATGATCCTGAAGTCGGTTGGCCAGTGCTTCCAGGGTTTGCGGCTTGTCGTCAATGGCCCAAACAATGTCCCCCAATTTGCCGATGCTTTCATCACTAAGGTTTTCGATACGTTCCAGTGCTGTATCCGTTCCTTCTTTTTCGCGAAGGGATTTGACAAGCATTGAAATCTGTGAAAGCGAAGCAGCCACATCGTCATGGAGGTCGTCGGCAATTTGCTTTTTGACCTGAATGATTTGATTAAATTGCCGGATCTTGTTCAAATAATAGGCAAGTAGGATTGTCAAAATCGAAAAAATGATGAGCCCGCGGAACCACCATGTTTTATAGAATACCTGTTTGACATGTATCCAGAGGCACTTTTCTTTACTGGAGTTTCCGTCCCGGTTTATCGTAAGGACACATAAATGATAATCTCCTGCAGGCAGCGTATTATATTGCAATACCGGATTATTCCCACCGGAAACCCAGTCATTGTCGAAACCTTGCAGCTTGTGCAAAAAAATATTTTTCTGTGGATCTGAATAATCAGTCGAACCTAAATGGAATTCAATATAGCGTGCCGTAGCCTCCAATTCGACCTTTATGGCTTCCGACGTGGGATATAACGCGTTGGTTTTTCCTTCTTCTTCGCCGGGCCTGAGAATTTTTGAGATAAATACTTCCGGAATCGTGCTCACCTTTTTAATTTCGGAAGGATCAAACCAGGTGACGCCGTTTAAGCCTCCAAAATAAAGGATCCCGTTTTCAGGATCGCGCAAAAAAGAGGACATATTGAATTCTTCAATTTCCAGGCCATCTCTTTCAGAAAAGTTGATGAACTTAAGCGAAGCGGGGTTAAAGCAGCTGATGCCCTGATTTGTACTGATCCAGAGATTCGAATCCCTGTCAGGCAGCAGGCTGTTCAGGATATCATTGGGTAAACCGTCCACTGTATTGAAATTGCGGATTATTTGCCCTGACTGGATATCAAAACAATAAAGTCCATCACCACGTGTGCCCAACCAAAGTCTATCCCCTAATTCCAACATACAAGTGATCTGAACTTCCTTATTAATACCTGAAATCAGGTTTTTTGAAAAAACATGGTTTTCAATACGGTACAGACAGCTCTCTCCTCCCGTCCAGACAACATCCCCTTTTCCTTTAATAACAGACATAATTCTGGGCCGCTGCGCCTCCGGGAAGGGAATTTCTTTGCAGGAAAAATCAGGTTTAAGCGGGCAGATACTAGTATTCAGGCCCCCCAGCCAAATTTCCCCATTGTCAAGTTGGATACCAGCAGCCTGGTGTTTGATCTGATCGTTGAGATACATTTCAGAAAGCTTCATGCACTTTTTCTCCATAACGAGCAAGCCATCGTAATCTCCGGCCAGCAAATACCGATGCTCATCAAACGGAAGAATGACCCGGATAGCAGCAGACGGCTCTGCATAGTCTACAATTTTCCCGGTCTTCAGGTTTATTCGCAATATTCTGCCAAAAGAAGAGGAGATCAAAAGTGTATCTCCCTCTTTATACATGGCACGGGGCGACTGCCCCCTTAGCACATCCAGGTGTTTAAAACCGGAGCCGCGCTTCATTACAATAAACAGGCCATATTCTGTTCCCGCCCAGAGATTGCCATGCCTGTCTGGCTCCACGCAATAGGGCATGGGAATAATGCCTGCAATTTCACCGGACAGCAAAGCCGGATTTTTTCGGGCAAAATCATTGAATCTATCTCTCAGGCAGAACGGATTGTTGATTTCGTTTGAGGATTTAGGCAATGGCTGAAAAGTCAATGAAGTTTGATTCAATGCAAAGGCTTCCTGGCTGGTAAAGAGGTTCAAAACGCCGGTTCCATAATTAAGATAAGTAAACCAGCTATCGTTTGGCAACAGATGCGGCAACTCCTGGATCCGGCTCTCTGTCATCATCCTTACTTTGCCCGTAGCCAAATCATATGACCAAATCCCGGATGTACCTTCTTTCCTGAAAAGGAATTCACCCCGCAGCGGCGTTTTTGTTTTTTTTACCCATTTTTTATGCTTCTCATGGCATAGTTCGAGCCGAACCACTTCCCCTTTACCCAGGCTGGCATAAATCTGTTTTTTTTCATCCAGAACAAGGCTGATTACATTGCCAAACTCAACAACGTGTTGTAAATCATACTCTATTACAAATAGTTTCCCCCCGGTGGCGACCCATATGTTTTGATCGGCATCCTGTAGTACCTGAGAGATGTAAAAACCCTGGATGTTAAAAACCACCCCGGAAGAATCCAACTGAAACGGCGCAATTTCATGGCCGTCATAGCGCAGTAATCCATTTTTTGTTCCGATCCAGACAGGGCCCCGGGTGTCATGACAAATAGCTGTAACACAACGATCTTTCAACCCCTCCCGAAAACCCAGGTAACGTATCTCATAATCGGATGACTGCGCGCAAAGCCATTGTGCTGACAGCAGCAGCATAATGGCCATCCATACGATTGATTCTCTTTTCATTTCAGAATCAAAGTTCAACGAAAATCAGAAGGAAACCGAACAAGTATTGGCATTTTTTTGAATACTATACGACCGTCTAGTTTTTTAGAAAAGCTGATGCCCAATAAAAAATGCGCGCTGATAACAATATATCTTTGTGCCAGAATCGATAGAAGTTCACTTGAGAATCAAATAAACACTATGAACAAGTGCGAAACAAATTTACATTTCCGGGGGTGTACGGAGAAATTGATTTTGCGGAAACGGGCATAATTGGTGAATCGATTCTGTTATTGCTAGCAATGGGAAAAAGAATCAATTGTCGTTTGCTGGCCGGCAAACTTCTGCTTTTCTGCAATTTTAACCCTTTTGTACACCCTCTTTTTTTCTTCCACAAATCAAGTCCAACTTCCTGTCAATCAGCTACAGCTTGTTTTTGACAACCTTCAGCTGATGGTCCAGCTTCCACTTTCCTGCTTTACGCTGACTAAAATTTTTGATTTCCAGGGTATTGTCATCCAGAAAATGATACTCGGTTTTTTCCGATTCGGTGGCCGACTTCTTCCAGATCGCCGACAGCATCCGGCCGTCATAGTTCGCATCTACAGGATACATTCCGCCATCCGTGTCAAACCAGGTTGCTATGTAGTGGCCCGGAGCATCATCGGCATTCCGGTAAAATGCCTTCCCTTCAAAAACTTTCATCCGACCGCTGCTGTCGCGCAACTCCGTCCTGTAATTGAGCAGGATAAAATGATTTTGCAGGTCGGGCTCCCAACTCATGCTGATGTTGGCTGGCATGCCGGATATTGTATCATTTCCCGACCAGATCCCCAGTATCCTTTTTTCAAAAGGCTCTGACAGGGTGTTGTCGCTCAGCCGCCTCCGGATGCTGCGCCAACGCTGGTCGACCATTGCACCTGTTCTTGCGCCGCCCATCAGGTGCAGGTGCAGGTGAAAAGCCGATTGTCCTGCGTCTTCATTGGTATTGAACGCCAGGCGGTAGCCCGTTTCGTCAAAACCTTCCTGCCGGGCGAGGTCGCGCGCTGTCAGTATCATATGCCCCAGTAGTGCCGCGTCGGATGCTTTGGCGTCGTTCAGGGTTGGAATGACCTGGTTGGGAATGATGAGGAAGTGAGCAGGCAACTGTCCGCCTAAAGGATAAAGTGCCGTCACCAGGCTGTCCTGATAAACGACCCTTTCGGGAAACAGACCATCAATTTCTTTCTGAAAAACAGATGGCGCGCGCGAGGCTGCCTCTTTTCTGGCCAGATAGGCAGCACTTGGAGCACGATGTCTCCAGCTGATGCGATGGTATTGGAAAGGAATTTTTCGCCAACCTCCGGATGTCGGGCCTTCGATATAAGCATCAAGCAGGGTGTCTTTCGGGATTTGATAGACGATGCGCTGGGGAAAATCGTGTTTTGGGTTTTCAAAAACACAACGCCCGGCCTCCAGTTTATTCAGTGTAAAAACTACTGGCAGTCCGTCGTTTTGGTTGACTACAACGGGTGTATAGGTGATGGCGCCGTCTCTAAAGCGCAGTTCGATTGTTTCCTGAGGAATGGTATCCTGGCCGCGCACTAAAAAACTTGTGCCCATCAGATAGTCTGCTGACTTCAGGCGCCAGACTTCGTGCAGGACACCCTGTTTGTTCGTCAGTGTCCAGGCGCCTCTAAGGGCATACAATTGCTGAAAATCCTGCAGCGTAAAGGGTTGTGCAATAAGTGATACGGCCCAAAAAACCATTGAAGCCACAATGGGTAAGCATTTTTTGTTCATGTTGTCGGGTATTTAGCAATCACGCAATAGCTTCTTCAGTAGCTCCACCATTTTTTCGCCCGCAAAACAACAGCACCAGCTACCAGCAGAATTGCTGCCACTGCAGCCCAGGCAACAAAAGTGGAATCACTATCAGCGGCGGCTGTTCTTTTGAGGTAGATTCCCCAACAGGCCCACATCACCGCAACACCGTGAAAAAGATGGTTAAACCGCCAAACCATGTAAAACGCAATTGCCGCGCCGACCTCTATCATGAGAATTGCCCAGTCTGGCTCGGGCAAAATGCCTCCTTTCCAACCCAAACCAACCAGCAAAGCGGTTACATTGGCAATCAGCGCCACCGTGATCCATCCCTGATACAATCCAAAAACAACATGCGCTGTCCATTTTTCCAATGGACTTTCAGCGCTTACACCGTTGTCAATGGCCAGATTCAGCCGAACCAGACTGAAGAGGAGTGCCATCATCACTCCAACCGAAAGCAGGAGTTGTTCCCAATGCCAGGCAAACAACCACCCTATATTGAACACACAGCTGGCCAAAAACCACCACCCAGCTTTTGAAACGCCAGGCATAGGTTTATTTCTGAACAAAGCAACCACCTGCAAACCTACCCAAACCAGCAGCCCCAGGTAGATAATGCCCCAGATTGAAAAGGTTAGTCCGGCAGGCACAAAAAAATTGGGATAGCGGTCAGACAACTCCCCCGGAGTATGGCCGTTGAGCGGTAAAGCATTCGAAAGATAGTTGACATACAATACGGCGCCCAGTGCAACCAGATGGAGGAGGTATTGGGTCTTGTTCGTGCGACTGATCCCTATGTTGTTCTGCGACATAATGCTGTTTTTATTTATTACGGCTAAGATACAAAAGCAAAAGGAATCATGCGAATTCCGATCCCGGGGCGCTGTTTAAGGTTTCAAATTGCCAAAACGACAACAACAACAATAACAACAACAACAACAACAACAACAACAACACAAGTCTACATCCCTAATTTATATGCGTGCATCCATGGTCCCCTACCCCAACATCTGGCCAGCTTCAAATACTACTTCCACCCCGGGTGCAGCGCACCCAAATATCACTAGCACTCAGATAATCCACCAATTAAGAGGTGCAGCGCACTGCAACAACCAGATATGCAGCCTGGCAAAATTTCGGTGCGCTTCACGTGCAAAATCCCAAAAATGGCATGAGACATCCCAAAAACTCAGGATGTCTCATGTCGTAATAAATTGTAAGAGCCTGCAACGCAGGAAGACTTATTTCTTCTTCTTTTTAGCCGCTTCGCGCTCAGCCTGTATGCGCTGTTGTTCTTTCATGGCGCTCTCCAGTCGCTCGGCAAAAGCCGATTTCTTTTTGGGTTTGGCTTTGTTTTTATCCAGCAACTCCTTGATTTTATCCTTATCAATCAGGTAGGTGTTGGTAAGGATGGTTTGGCCGATGTTGATCACGTTGCTGAACAACAAATAACAGGTCAAACCAGAAGCGAAACTGTTGAAGAAACCCAGGAACATCACCGGCATGATGTATTGCATCCACTTCATGGCAGGGTTGGCCGAGAAGTCCATATGCTTGGTGTTGTAGTAGGTATAAATCAGCGTGGTGCCAGCCCAGAGTATCGTGAACAAACTAATGTGGGAACCGAAGCCCAGGGGAATTTCAAACGGCAGCCGTGCAATTACATCATAAGATGACAAGTCGGTTGCCCAAAGGAAACTGGCCTGGCGGAACTCAATGGAAGCCGGGAAAAAACGATAGAGGGCAAACCAGATGGGCATTTGCAACAACATGGGCAAACAGCCCCCCAATGGGTTTACGCCAAATTCGCGGTACATTTTCATGGTTTCCACCTGAATCTGCTGCGTATCGTCTTTGAATTTGACTTTCAGTTGCTCCAACTGGGGTTTCAGCGCGCCCATTTTCGCCTGCGAATAAAGCATGCGGTAAGAAAGCGGAAAAACCAACAGTTTCACAAGCAGGGTCAGCATCAGAATCACGAAACCGGCACTGCCGAGGAAAGACGAAAGGAAATTGAAAATCGGACGTATCACCCAGCGGTTGATGGAACCAAAAATACTCCAGCCAAAGGGGATCACATCTTCAAAATCATCTCCCATGGCCTTCATTCGCTTAAATTCGTTCGGCCCGGAGTACAAAGACATGGAAAAGGTTTCGCTCGGTGCATGTCCGTAAGGAATGAGTACTTCCGAGTAAAGGCGCTTTAAATCCTGATTTTTTTCATCAAGCACTTTGGTTTCCATAGCGGCGCCGGTAAAACTCTGGTCTGCAAACAACCCGCTGGTAAAAAACTGGTTGGAATGAGCCACCCATTTCAGGCGTTTGCCGGTAGCGTCTTCGGTGTCATCCCCTGTGCAGGAGCAATAGTCAGGATTTTCTTCTGTAGGCTTGAAGTAGACGGTAGCATAATTCCGTTCGTAATTCCGGTTGATTTCAATTGGATCAATGAAATTGACCCAGTTGAGTTTAATATCCTGGACATTATTGGCAATCAGGGTATTCAGTCCCTCAAAGCGAACGTCATAGTCGATCTTGTAAGAATTTGGCGTCAGCGTGTAAGTCTGCTCGAAATAGCGACCTTCGCCTGCCGAAGCGCGAAGAGTGACCGATGTTGCACTTTGTTCGCTGGCTTCAAAATACAATTGCCCGGTGGGCACGCCTTCTCCGGGAACAGCAGCCAGGGGCAGGATGTATTCGAATTTATTTTTTGCATCCTCCAGCAGTTTGACCGGGATTTTGGTTTGAACGAAGGAAGAATCCTCCAGTACTTTGGAGTACTGTTTTAATTCAACTTCCCGGATACGGCCGCCCTTGTTGCTGAGCACAACTTTCAGGAGCTCGTTTTCGAGGACGATGTCTTTTTCTTCACCATTTGCGGCTGCTGCAAAAGGCCCGAAAGCAGAAGCAGCCTGCGCTATTTTTGCAGAATCGCTCAAAACAACTGCTGCCTCAGTCTTAACCTCCTGGCTGTCTTTTGACACCGTGTCCAGACTGTCAATTGCTTGATTTCGCGTTTCCAATTGTGCAATCGAGTCCTGAGCGCGTTTATTTGCTTCCATTTCTGCTGCGGAAGGCGCCATAACTTGTTGCCAGATCACAAACAATGCAAAAACAAGACTTATTCCTATTAAGGTATTCCTATCCATGTCTGAAAGAACTAAATTATTCGATTTTTAAACCGACATTTTCAAAACTGCGCAAAGGTACATTTTTGTTGGGGCTTATACTTGCTTCCTTTATTTTTTGAGATAAAATGACCTTTACAACCTGATGAAAGTAAGAAAATAGCCTATGGGCGCGGGGATAGCCGTTTAAAATCTCAACCTTCCAATTTTGCCGTAAATGAAAGAAAGACAATGAAAAAAATCAGCCTCCTGCTTTCCCTCCTGTTGTTTATTAAACTTCTGTATGCCCAGTCGGACTCTCTCTCCCGGCCGGGGTTGCTGGCCCTGCCCATCGTTTTCTATTCGCCGGATACCCGATGGGGCTTTGGCGCCAGCGGCATTCTTACGTTCCACACAAACCCGAAGGCGCCCGGCAAGCGCTCCGGCATCACTTTTGGCGGCGCTTACACCCAACTGAAGCAAGTCCTGTTTTACGCGCCTTTTCAGCTCTATTTCCAACAGGATCGATGGTGGCTTTACGGTGAATTGGGGTATTACCGTTACGTCTACAATTTTTTTGGCATCGGCAATGAGGCGCCGCCTGATTATCTCGAAAAATACGATGCCACGTACCCCAGAGTCCGGTTCAGCGCTCTTCGCAAAGTAGGCAGCCACGGCTATCTCGGTTTGCGTTATGCATTTGATGACTTCCGCATTGTTTTGCGCGATTCGACGGCACAACTGGCAAAAGCAGGCATTACCGGGGCGGCAGGCGGACGGGTATCCGGACTTGGTGCAGTATTCAACATCGATACCCGCGACCAACTCTTCTTCCCTTCCAAAGGATGGTTGCTCGAAGTACTGGCTTACGGGGAAAGTAACCTTACCGGCAGCGTTTTTTCCTACGCACGGTTTTCGGCAGATGTGTCGCGGTATTTCCCGATTGGAAAAAATCAGGTTCTGGCCCTCAACCTGGCAGGGGTTCTCAACACCGGCGATGTGCCTTTTCATCAGATGGCGACCCTCGGCGGCACCCGACGCCTGCGCGGCTATTTCGACGGCCGTTTTCGCGACAAGCGCTTGTTGTTGTTTCAGGGCGAATACCGTTTGCCGCTGTTCTGGCGGTTTGGAGGGGTTGTTTTTGGCGGAACAGGCTGGATCGGAAAAGCAACTGAAATCATCCGGGGCGCAGATTTGCGGTGGCATGCCGGCGGCGGCCTGCGTTTTGCCCTGGACCGGCGGCAAAAAATCAACCTGCGGCTCGACTATGGCTTCGGAAAAAGCGAATCGGGGTTTTACCTGACGGTTGGGGAAGCGTTTTGATAAGCAGCCTGCTTCCAGGAGCAGGTTCTACTTGAGTTGGCAGTCTTTCAGTTGGCAGTTGGCAGGAGCAGTCCTGCTTGATTGAGCCGACTGCTTTTCAATGGACATGTTTTTCCCCGCCAGGGGCGCCAAGGTGATTGCTTAAGTATCAGTTCATCTGAAGTACGCTCAAAATACATACTGAAAGGTCAGTTGGCAGTTTCTAAGTTGGCAGTTGGCAGGAGCAGTCTGCTTGATTGAGCCGACTGCTTTTCAATTGACATGTTTTTCCCGCCAAGGGCGCTAAGGGCACGCCAAGGGCGCCAAGGTTTGGGACGTCGCGCTTCGCGGACTTCGCGTAACCATTGCGGACTTTGCCTGCCTGTCCGGTAGCTACGGTTTATACACAAGTTTTTGTTAGAAATTACCCTTGCCGTGGATCATGGTACAGTACTCTTTATCGACTGGCTACAATGTACATCCCATCTACTTTTGTCATTCCCGCAGGGCTATGGTTTACACACATCTTGGCAACTTATTGATTTTCAATGGTTTGTAAATTATACCGTAAAAAAGTAATTCATTGAAAATCAAATACTTACAGAACGAATTGTCGACTTGTGTGTAAACCGTAGCCCTGCGGGAATGACAAACTGCTAAGGATTGAAAGTCGAGATAACAATCGGCATTTCAACGGCATGGAAACAGCATACAGATTAGACGTTCGATGACGAAATACGATAACCGGGAAAAGAATCAAATGTGGTAATAGGATACAATATAAAGATGTGTATAAACCGTAGCTGTCCGGTAGGCAGGCGGGAACCGATATTCCCCTGTCAAGGAAGCCAAGGGCGCTAAGCCAATTATGTAGTATCAGTTCATCCGAAGTACACTCGAACTGCCAACTGAAAGCCTGCCAACTCAATTCTCCCAAACTGCACATTGCATAAACCGGTATCAATCAATAGCATGCTCAAAACTGCCAACTGCCAACTAAAAGACTGCCAACTAATTTATTTCTCCCCAATCGCCCGATAAATGGCCGCCTGAACCCGTTGCCGGATGCGCATTTCGTACAACTTCCGGTTATCGCGGGTTGGATAAACGCGGTTAGAGAAAAAGATAAAAATGAGGTTCTCTTTTGGGTCAACCCAGGTAAAAGTGCCTGTGAAGCCAGAATGTCCGAAACTTTCCTGGCTGGCAGCTTCGGCAGTATGACTTTTCACCGGATCGTATGTGAGCAAAGGTTTGTCAAATCCGATGCCGCGATAAATGCCTTCGCTTTCATAAGGGCGGCTGTTGAAAGTTTTCAGGGTCGAATCCTTTAAAAATTGCTCCCCGCCGTAAGTACCTCCGTTGAGATAGAGCTGCATCAGTTTCGCCAGATCCACGATATTGCCGAAAAGGCCGGCATGTCCCGACACCCCGCCAAGCATGATGGCGCCTTCATCGTGTACCACGCCCTGAATTTGTGTTTTTCGGAAGAAGGTATCGTTTTCAGTAGGTATAATCCAGTCCATCGGATAAAAGCGCAAAGGGTTGAAAGTAAGGCTGTAAGCGCCCAACTTGCGGTAGAAGGTACTTTTCAGGTATTCTTCGAATTTTTGTCCTGTGAGCGACTCCACCACCTCGGGATAGAGGTAGAAAGACATGTCGGAATAGACATATCCGGGTTCTTTATTGAGTTTCGATTTTTTGATGGCTTTGAAAACCTGATCCCTGTATTTATAGTGCAACCAAAGACTGTCGGTCACTTTTACATTGTAATCAGCTGTCGAATCACGCCTGAAAGTATGGCGCTTGAAACGGCCATTTTTCTTGATGGTATTGCGCCAAAACGGAATCCAGGCCTTGATCTGAGCCGTATGGGTGAGCAGTCGACGCAGCGTCAGGTCTTTTTTATTGGATTTTTTGAATTTCGGATACCAGTTTTTCAAAGGCTCATCCAATCCGATTTTGCCTTCTTCATACAAGCGCATCAGCGCGGGCAGGCTGGCGGATATTTTTGTTATAGAGGCGAGGTCATAAAGGTCCTGGTGCGCCACCGGGGGCGAGTCGGGGTCGTAAGTTTGCCTTCCAAAAACCTGATGGTAAATGATGTGCCCGTCTTTCGCGACCAATGCCTGAACGCCAGGGTAAGCTTTGGCGTTCAAACCCTCCATCAACACTTCGTTGATGCCGTTGCGCAGGGAATCGCCGTTGATCCCGAGAGCTTCCGGAGGCGAAAAACGAAGCCGCATACCGCCGGGAAACGTAAGGCCGTCTCCTTTGCGATAGGTGTAACTCAGGTCGGAATCCAGTTTTGAAGAAATGCCCGCTGCGCCGAAAATAGCCTGTGCGGCCAGCGACTCTGTAAAACGGTCGTTGTTGGGAGAATACAACAGGACATCAGAGTAGTTATGCACTGCCAGGTTTCCCCAGACTTCCCCGTGCCCGAAGATAACCAGAATGACATTGGTTTTGCCACGTATAGCGCCAAAAAACTGCTCCATAAACTTGAACGGTCCGACAATATCATCCCTGATGGCATCTGCATTAACGGCGGCAATGACGAGGTTGTAATTTTTGCTGATTTCAGTTGCCTGAGCCAGATAGTCTGTTTTTTCAGAGATCCCCATTTGCGTGGTTGGGAGGTACTGATCCAGGGTAGATTGAAAAAGATTGCCTTTTGGCAATCGTATGGAAAGAGTCACTACCTTTAAAGTATCTAAGCGCAGCAACGGAATCAGGTTTTTTTCGTTTTTTAGCGCGTAGATAGACTTTTCGGATTCCTGAAACCAATGTTTAATGCCCGGCGCCTCTGATTGTCCCTGAATCGAAGACATAAACCAGGTCAGAGCCAGGGCGACAAGTGGAAATCTGTATTTCATGACAAAAAGTTCTCTTAATCCTGTGAAACATTTCAACTCAAAGTGCAAATATCTGCTTTTTGCAGTACTTTTTTTCTTATCCTTTGCCGGCTACGGCCAGTCAAAAAAGCCGGTTAAGACTTACAAGACCCTGAAAAGTCTGGTAGAGGAGTCTGAAGTCTTTTCGAAAAGCTTCACTGGTTTTGTTCTTTTTGACCCGGAAGAAAAACGGATGCTCTACAACAAAAATGGCAACATTTACTTTACGCCGGCATCCAACACCAAAATTTTCACCCTTTTCACCGCGTGGAAAGTCCTGGCCGACACCATCCCGGCTTTGTATTATCAGGAAAAAGGAGATTCCCTTATTTTTTGGGGAAGCGGCAACCCGCTGTTTTTGAATTCAGATTTTTTCCCGGACAGTACGGCTCTCAATTTTTTAAAAAACCATAAGGGTCCGCTGTTCTTTTCGTACGACAATTATAAAGACGCGCGCTTCGGTTCGGGCTGGGCCTGGGATGATTACAACGATTACTATCAGGCAGAAAAATCGGCCTTCCCCATATATGGTAACCTTGTGACGGTGCGTAAATCCGGCGGCAGTTTCGAAGTCTTTCCCGAATTCTTCAGCCAGCGGCTGGAATACAACAAAACCCTGCCCAATGAACGCGCCATTGTAAAGAGAGAAGAGTTCCGCGACCTCATCGAATACAACGAATCTGCCGGACGGGCCAGTCGCCTCGAACGCCAGATTCCTTACCGCTGCACCCCAGAAATGATTGCCATTCTGCTTGGCGACACCCTGGGAAAAGAAGTGAACCTGCTGGAAAATTTCCGTTTGCCCGGGAAGTATCAAACCCTCTCCACAACAGTGAGCCCGGCACTTTACCGCCGCATGATGCAGGAAAGCGATAATTTCCTGGCAGAGCAATTGCTGCTGACGAGTTCGGGAAAAGTTTTTGGTTATCTGAACACCGCCAAAATGATTGAGTACGCCAAAAAGAAGTTTTTCAGCGACATGCCCAAAGAGCTTCTTTGGGTTGACGGCTCTGGCCTCTCGCGCTACAACCTCGTCACGCCGGGCTCTGTGGTGCAGGCCCTGTACCAGCTTTACCGCGATGTGCCGGCGGAACGCCTCTTCGCGATGATGCCGGCAGGTGGCATTTCAGGTACCATCAAATCCTGGTACCCGGGCAAGGAAGACCCTTATGTTTTTGCGAAGACTGGCACCCTGCGCAATGTGCATTGCCTCAGTGGTTACCTTTGTGCCCAAAGTGGTAAAACACTTATTTTCAGCTTCATGCACAACAACCTGAGCGTTTCTGCCGACGATATTCGCAAAGAAATGGAGAAGGTGCTGCAATGGGTTTATAACAATAATTGAACCAATGAATTATTCCTGGATTTTTTTCGACGCCGACAACACCCTTTTTGATTTCAACCACTCGGAAGAAGCAGCCCTCAAAGCAGCGCTGGAAGACTTCGGAGAGTTGTTTGAAGCCCATTATCACCCCCTCTACACCAGCATCAACCGCGATTGCTGGCAGGCGTTCGAGCATGGCCAGTTGAGCAAAGCCGAGTTGCGCACCCGCCGCTTTGACCTGTTTTTTCATGCCATTGGCCGGCGCTTTGACCCGGCGGAATTCGCAGCAGCTTACCTCGATCACTTGTCAAAGCAGTGTGTACTGATTCCCGGCGCAGCAGCTTTGCTGGAACAACTCAACCAATCGCATCACCTGGCCCTTGTTACCAACGGACTGAAAGAAGTACAGCGCCCGAGACTGGCGCGTTCCGGCCTTGAAGCGTTTTTCAAAACGGTGGTCGTTTCAGACGAAATCGGCCACGCCAAACCCGATCGCGCTTTTTTTGATTACACTTTCGAAGCCATTGGTCGCCCGGAGCCCAAAACCGTGCTCATGGTGGGCGACAACCTGAATGCCGACATCCGCGGCGGCGCAGACTATGGGTTGGATACGTGTTGGTATAATCCCGGGAAGGAAGCGGCTCGTCATGAGGTGAAGCCGACTTATGAGATTACGAAGTTGGAGGAGTTGTATGGGGTGGTATAGTTGTTTGGAATTTTTTTGGGCCGGTCTGGAGGTGCAACCAAGCGGGTAGGTTAAAGTTAAGAAGCTGACACCGTTTTTGTAATACTCTCTGAATCAGTGTGCATTACTCCGCGAGACTCCCTTACTCCGCGGGACTCCGCGTCTAAAAAGAGCCTACGGATACTTGCCCATAGACGCTTTAGCGTCGAATAGTATATTCCCCGATCAAAATAGCTCCCGATTGGCATAAGTCATGCGTATAAATCTCTGGAAAACAGAAGCGCATCGGCACGAGCGGGGCCTGACGGGGTGGGAGCTTGGTCGACAACGAATACAATCCAAAAGTCTTTCTTAATTTTTTTTAGAAATATTTACCTTGTAGCCCATTCAATAACACAATCAGGCGCTTAGAGCTTGTTCGGAAATCTCTCAATCGGCTGTGGTTGGCAAATTTTATTTTATACCTGCCGGCCGGCAGGCGGGCTTCGTTGGATTTTTTCGCCATAGCTGCCGGCTATGTCTGCAAAATCCGCCTCGTCTAAAATAAAATTTCTTCACCCTCGCTCAAATCGAAGATTCGACGTAGTCAATCAGAGAATTCCGAACAAGCTCTTTGGAACGTGTCGTAAATAACTTTCCGAATAAAACAATCAACTCATGCCCACACTACGCATTAACCATTCTGGCTTAGCACTTATTTTGCTGGTTATTTTGGCCACATTTATGGCCTGTGCACCCCAAAAATCCCCTCCGGTACCGATGGATCTGGCGCAGGAAAGCATCATTCCCATTCCGGTTTCACTTACGGCTACAAATGCTTCCTTCGAGTTAACGGATGCCACCGACATCTATGTGCAGGGAGATTCCAAAGAATTGCTCAAAATCGGCCAATACCTGGCAGACAAACTCAATCCTTCTACTGGTCTTGACATCAAAGTAAAATCGAGCAATCAAGCTCCGGCTGCAGGAAATATATACCTGAGCCTCAAAAAAGATGCTGAACTCGGTGCAGAAGGCTACGACCTGAACATCACCCCCGACGGCGTTACGCTGGAGGCCAACGCTCCGGCAGGCTTGTTTATGGGCATTCAGACCATCCGTCAGTTGTTGCCGGCACAGGTAGAAGCAAGCAGCAAACAGGAGGGCCCCTGGCGCATCGCAAGCGGAACCATTCGTGATTTTCCAACTTATGCGATGCGGGGCGCCATGTTTGATGTGTCCCGGCATTTCTTTAGTGTAGAAGATACCAAACGTTTCATCGACCTGATTGCGGCCTACAAAATGAACATCATGCACCTGCACTTGTCTGACGACCAGGGCTGGCGCATCGAGATCAAATCCTGGCCAAAGCTGGCCGAACATGGCGGCAAAACCCAGGTGGGCGGCGGCAAAGGTGGCTACTACACCCAGGACCAATACAAGGACATTGTACAATACGCCCTGGATCGCTACATCACCATCATCCCGGAAATCGACATGCCCGGACATACCAATGCTGCGCTGGCTGCTTACCCCGAACTGAATTGTGATGGCAAAGCACGGGAGTTGTACACGGGAACCGAGGTGGGTTTCAGCACCCTGTGCACCAAAAATGAAATCACCTACAAATTCATCGACGATGTCGTCCGTGAATTGGCAGCCCTGACTCCTGGTCCCTACTTCCACATCGGCGGGGATGAATCCCATGTGACCAAAAAGGAGGATTACATTCCATTTGTAAACCGGGTGCAGGACATCGTCCTTTCACACGGCAAACAGCCGATTGGTTGGGATGAAATTGCGCTGGGCACTTTGAAAGAAGGGGCTTTTGTACAGCATTGGGCCAATGTAGACAATGCAGTGAATGCGGTCAAACAAGGTTCTAAAGTCCTGATGTCGCCCGCACGCAAGGCTTACATGGATATGCAGTACGATTCTACCACCCAATGGGGTCTGCACTGGGCGGCTTACATTGAATTGGACAGTGCCTATATCTGGGATCCGGGAACGCTGGTGCCTGGTGTAGCTCAAAAAGATGTACTGGGCATCGAAGCGCCACTGTGGACAGAAACCGTAGATCAAATTGACGAGGTAGAATACATGGTGTTCCCTCGCCTGCCGGGTTATGCGGAGATCGGTTGGTCGGCGGCTAATGCCCGTAACTGGGATGGGTATAAAAAGCGCCTGGGCGCGCATGGGCCCAGGTTGAAGGCGATGGGCGTGAATTATTATCCTTCGAAGTTGGTGGAATGGAAGGAGGATGAGAAGTTGAAGAATTAGATAGCAAATTCAGGACACTTCTCCCCCAATCTTTCCTTACCTTTGCCGCCGCTAACCAAAACCATACCGAACGTCATGTCGAATGCATTTTTCAAACCACCGGTAGTTGTCAACGAACCGGTGCTGAACTACAAAGCCGGTTCGCCGGAGAAACTCGCGCTCAAAGCTGCGATTGCTGAGCTGAAATCAAAAACAGTTGATATTCCGATGTTTATAGGCGGCCAACACGTGAAATCCGGCACTGTGATGCCCATTCACCCGCCACACGACATCAAACATACGCTCGGGCATTACCACAAAGGCGACGCGACCCACGTCCGGGCGGCTATCGATGCCGCGATGAGCGCCAAAAGTGCCTGGGAAAACATGGCCTGGGAAGACCGCGCTGCGATTTTCCTGAAAGCCGCCGATCTTTTGGCGGGTCCTTACCGCGCTAAAATGAACGCGGCTACGATGCTGGGGCAATCCAAAAATGTATTCCAGGCAGAAATCGACGCGGTGGCCGAATTGTGCGATTTTTTCCGTTTCAATGTCCAGTTCATGATGGACATCTATGCACAACAGCCCATTAGTTCGCCCAATGTTTGGAACCGCATGGAATACCGCCCACTGGAGGGTTTTGTATTTGCATTGACGCCTTTTAACTTCACCTCCATTGCCGGTAACCTGCCCGGCGCTCCGGCGATGCTGGGCAATACCGTGGTTTGGAAACCCGCCGAAACGCAGATTTACTCTGCCGCCGTCATCATGGAGATCTTCGAAGAGGCTGGCCTGCCGGCTGGTGTTATTAACCTGGTTTATGTAGACGGACCGCTTGCCGGCGACATCATCTTCAGCCATCCGGACTTTGCAGGACTGCACTTCACGGGTAGCACCGGTGTTTTCCAACATTTGTGGCAAACCATCGGTAAGAACATCGGCAAATACAAGTCTTATCCACGCGTGGTCGGTGAAACCGGCGGCAAAGACTTTGTCGTCGCCCACCCTTCCGCCAATCCAAAGGCGGTAGCAACGGCCCTATCGCGCGGCGCTTTTGAATTTCAGGGGCAAAAATGCTCCGCAGCTTCGCGCGCCTACATCCCGTCAGAGATCTGGAATGAAGTAAAAAAATACTTATTAGAAGATATTGCATCTTTTACTATGGGGTCTCCGGAAGATTTTTCTAACTTTGTCAACGCTGTCATCGACGAACGCGCCTTTGACAAAATTACCGGCTATATTGCGCAGGCCAAAAAAGACGCTGATGCAGAGATACTTATCGGCGGCACTTACGACAAATCGGAAGGCTATTTCATCGCACCTACGGTGATTCTGGCTAAAGATCCGCAATATCGCACCATGGTAGACGAACTTTTTGGACCGGTACTAAGCATTTATGTTTACGAAGGCAAAGATTTTGAAGCGACCCTGGAACTGGTTGATCAAACCTCGCCTTATGCCCTTACGGGTGCTGTATTTGCTCAGGATCGTGCAGCCTTAGCGCTGGCTACGGAGAAATTGCGGCATGCTGCCGGCAACTTCTACCTCAACGACAAACCCACGGGGGCCGTTGTAGGACAACAGCCATTCGGCGGCGCGCGCGCTTCCGGTACCAATGACAAAGCGGGCTCGGTACTCAACCTCTACCGTTGGTTGTCGCCGCGTACCATCAAAGAAAATTTTGTGCCGCCTACGGATTATCGCTATCCGTTTCTGGCCGAAAAATAGCCTCGCTGAAAAGCGCGGCACATCTCGCTAATAACAAATTGAGAGGGACGTTCCTGTTCGCAGGGCGTCCTTTCTTTTTTTGGTGGGATAAATGATGGAATTATTAGAACAGGTAACATCAGCAATAAGGCCATAAACCTTTACCAAAACCTTCTTATCTTTTTGTTTATCAAATAATTATCAAGAATCTCATCCTTGCTAATCAAATCCATATCCTCGACTATAGCCTGGGAAACGATAATTCTGTCAAATGGATCTTTATGATGGAAGGGCAGTTTGTTCTGAATGAGGGTATGGGCGAAATTTATGGAAAGAACTTCCATTTCACTTTCTATGACATCGTCAATAACAGTATCGTAAGCACCTGAAATTTTCAATTTGCCTAAGGCTGTTTTGATAGATATTTCCCATAAAGCCGCAATGCTGATAAAGATTTCGTTTTCAGGGTCTTCAATGAGTGTACGAGCCATGGGACTAAGTTCGGATGATCCCTCATTGAACCATAAGAAGGCATGTGTATCTATTAAATACTTCATTCCATGTATTCTTTGAAATCCTCAAGGGGTTCGTCAAAATCATCGGCCATTTGATATTTACCTCGCGCCCTACCAAACACCCTTTTATGTGATCTTACTACTTTCTGCTTTTCATTCGTCTGAGCAAGGACTTCTTCCTGGTACTTTTCTTCTTCTGCAATTCGCTCCAAAAGAAAAGCCATCAACTCTAAGCGTTGGAGTTTGCGGAGCTTTAGCAGTTCTATTTTCAGCGCATCTAAGGACATGGCTATTGAAAGTTTTATTAGACAAATATAATCATTTTATATGAGCTTTGAAACCCTCCATCTCCCAAAGTGGCGTTAGTGCTTATCCAGCATTTTATTAAAGAAAATGTCCAATTACATTTGGTCTCCGGATTCTGTTTCTCATAATGCTGTACTGTTATCTGGCTTCTTCTGATGATTTTCAGCCATTTCCATCGCACTTTTCAACAAGCCTATCATACCAATCCCAAAAACAATAGTGCCAAAAGAGAGTTCCTGCACCTTAGGGTTTGAGCTGGCAAACAGGCCGTACATCCCGAATGAAATGACAAACAGAATGAGCAGCGCAATGTAAATGAGGAATGGCCGGGCATATTTCGGATTTTCCCAGACCTTTTTGGAAATCTTATTCTGGGTTTTTGTAGTATCCTGCAAGGTTGCGAAACTAATGGATAGCCCAATAAATACCAATGCTTTGTTGTAGTCTGCCCAAATGGAAGCACCCTCTGTAATCAGCGGTTTATAGCAATAGTAGATCCCGATTAACATCAAGGGATACTGCAGGTAACTGATGTAATGAAATAGTTGAGTGGCTTTTTTCATAAATTAGGATCGGCTGATAATTTTTCTGCTTGTTGCTTTTCCGGCAAATGCGAAGCTATGAAGTTTATCTGATCTCCCGGAATCCTAAACCGGTAATATCGTTACACACGGCGCCCTATTTCCGAAACTGACTCACCCACTTCGACCCCTTCACCACAAAACGCCAGGGCCACAACGCGCATTCGCCAGCCGAAGCGACGCCTACTCTCGGACCGGCAAGAATATTGCTTTCTTCAACTACATCACCCCGGTCTTCGATTCGTATGGGCGAACCTGTGTCCATGAGGTTGACCCCATTGTAAGTCGTTTTAATGGCGAGCGCCTGACTCATGGCTCCCGGACCGGCAGTGAGCGCGGGTTTGAGGGCATTCATATTCCTGCGCAACAGCATGGTTTCTATATTTTGAACGGGCTCAATAGCGCGAATGAGGACAGCATGTGCTTTCCCCTGCGGACCGGTCACGACATTAAACAGGTGGTGTACGCCATAACACAAGTATACATAAGCCACCCCTCCTGCCTCGAACATCACACGGGTTCGATCCGTAAGTCGGTTGTTCCAGGCATGGCAGGCTTTGTCGTCAGGTCCGCGATAAGCTTCGGTTTCTACAATTTTACCGACCGTTTCCTGTCCTTCAAAATTGGTAATCAAATATTTACCCAGCAAGTCTTTGCTGATTTGCACCACGTCTTCAGATTGGTAAAAATGCGGCGGAAGGAGGAGCATGTGTTATCGTTTAATGAGTTTGCAGGTTTTCAGTTGGCAGTTGGCAGTTTGAGTGTACTAATGATAGAAATTCGAATAAACAATTGATTGTTCGGAAGAATTAGTTGGCAGTTTTGAGCTTGCTATTGATTGATACCGGTGTAAGCAATTTGCAGTTGGGGACAATTGAGTTGGCAGTTTTTTAGTTGGCAGTTGGCAGATTGAGTCTACTCCAGATAAACTGATAATTAAGCAATTGGCTTTGCAGCCTTGGCGTGCCCTTGGCTTCCTTGGCGGGAAAAAACATGTCTATTGAAAAGCAGTCAGCTCAATCAAGCAGACTGCTCCTGCCAACTGCCAACTAAACCCTGCCAACTCGCCAATTAACAGCTCTGCCTTCAATCATTTACCATTAATTCCTGAGCGCACAACTGCATCCTGCCAACTGCCAACTGAATCCTGCCAACTCGCCAATTAACAGCTCTGCCTTCAATCATTTACCATTAATTCCTGAGCGCACAACTGCATCCTGCCAACTGCCAACTAAACCCTGCCAACTTGCCAATTAACAGCTCTGCCTTCAATCATTTACCATTAATTCTTGAGCGCACAACTGCATCCTGCCAACTGCCAACTAAACCCTGCCAACTTGCCAAT
>CALEYL010000070.1 GCA_937926205.1 uncultured Saprospiraceae bacterium | reverse complement strand
TTGCCCCCTTCGACATTGGAAATTCGAAATGCTGCGGTTCTGCGGTTCCCTTTTTTGAGGAATGTCGATCTGGGCCTTACTGCTTAAATACTTCGATCTCATGAGTTTGCACCACGAGATCCGTGAACTTTCCCTTGAAACGGGTCGCTTTTACGATGTGGTTGTCGATCCAGTGGTAGTTGCCGCCGCGTGGTTTGTTCAACAGCAGGCCGTGGTATTTAAAGCCGTGCTTTTGAAGCCACTCCTCCGTAATTTCGCGGTGTGCATCGGTACGGGAGGTAAAAAAGGTGATCAGATGTCCGTCTTCAAACCATTTATTGATGATTTTCAGGGCATCGGGATAAGGCAGACAGGTCGACATCCGCTCCGGTTCCTCATTGGGAATGTCGTCGCAAATGGTGCCGTCAATATCAATGAGGAAGTTCTTTTTCCCCGGTGATAAAACAGGGCTGATCTTCTCTCCTTTTTCGTTAAAAGCTGCTTCTAATTTAAACTGATCGTCGTTCATGTTTATTTTTTTATGTGCTGTAACCCTGAGGGCAAAGCTGATTTTGTCATGTTAGTGCCGGCGATGGGCGTTTCGCGTATCTTTTCATTCGATAAAGACGCCATTGGCCGCGCGAAGTATCAAAAACGCTGCAAAAATAAGCGAAAAGCGATAATACGGCTAATGAAAAATAAATTTGCGCGGTTCTCTGTTTGATTAGAGCTTGTTTGGGATTTTCTGATTGAGCGAGGGTGAGGAAATTTTATTTTAGACGAGGCGGATTTTGCAGACATAGCCGGCAGCTATGGCGAAAAAATTCAACACTGGATAGAATAAAATTTGCCACTCACAGCCAATTGAGGAATTCCCAAACAAGCTCTTAACGACAAGCAGCAAAACGATTTTATGATAAAAAGCCTGATTTTCATGGGAATTTTGTTGCCGGGAATCCTGGCGACAGCGCATGCACAAGGCGACAGTTCCTGGGTGCAAAAATGGGCCATTCCTGTGGAGGATGTCAGGTTTTTTAACACAGATCGCTTGCTGCAATCCTATCTGGTAACGAATACGCAGGATTTGATCAAATACACGGCAGATGGGGTCGAGCAGTTTCGCTACAACAACCGGCGCCTCGGATCCCTGGCCCGGGTAGATGTGTCCAATGCCTTTAACCTGCTGCTTTACTATCCCGATTACCAGACTGCCATTACCCTGGATCGGACCATGAACAAAACCGGTGAGTGGAATTTGCCGGCTTTGGGCTTCCTGAATGTAGCGTTGGTAGCGACTTCCTCCGACAACCAGCTTTGGTTGTACGATACAGCAGACCAGCGGCTGAAGAAAATTGGCGCAGACGGACAGGTTTTGATACAAAGTGACAACCTGTTGCAAGTGCTGGGATATCCCTTACAAGCGGCTTGTCTGCTCGACCGGGGCAATTTGATTTACCTTTCCGACCCCGTACACGGCATTATGGTTTTCGACGCTTTGGGGCAATACCACACGACCATTCCTTTAACTGGTGTCTCAGATTTTCAGATGCTGCACTCCGATGAGGAGATTTACCACCAGAAAGACGGCGCCCTCTGGCTTTACGATGTTCGCGATGCGCGTTCAGTGCCGCAGGCGCTTCCCGGCGTGTTTGGCCCGGGGGTGCAGTTTCAAATCCAGCGGGGGCATTTGTTTGTGCTCAGTGAAGGTGTTTTGCGTTTGTTTGCGTTGAAATAATGTCGCCATCCCTCCTTTCCGTCTTAAAAATATCTTAAACCTTCTCTGGAGACGATCAAGGCTGATCCGGAACCCCTATTTTTGTGTTTCACAATAATTGATGCAGATTTGCAGTATTTTACTCATCTCAGTGAAAATAATTTGACCATGAAAAAGTGGTTGTTTTTCGGCCTGATGATTTTACAATCAGCCGTTTATGCCCAAATCAAGAATCCTGTTAAGTGGGACATGTCCTACAACCAAATCAGCGCTCAGGAATTTGACCTCGTATTCACCGCAACGATCGGCAGCGGCTGGTACGTTTATTCTCAGTTCATAGAAGAAGGCGGCCCTATACCCACCTCTTTCAATTTTGAGAAGGGCGACCATTACCAACTGGTCGGCAAGGCCAAAGAAAGCAGCACCCATAAAAAAGAGGGCCACGACCCTATTTTTGACATGAAGGTGGTGAAATACGCCCAAAAAGTCAGCTTTACGCAAAGGGTCAAAGCAAGCGATCTGAGCAAACCCATAGCCGGCTACCTGACTTTTATGACCTGCGACGATGAGCAGTGCCTGCCGCCAACAGACATCGATTTCAGTTTTGCGTTGAAATCTACGATGACTGAAAAACCGGCAGCAGCGCCCGACAAGCAAGCTGAGCCGGCTAAAAAGACAGGCGATGCGCAGCCGAAAACGGAAGAAAAAACGCCTTTTGGCGAAGTGAAAACGGAAATCGCAGCAGCCCCCGCAACACCTTCCGGCATAAAGCAACCCGTAAAATGGCGTTTTGAATCCAATAAAATCAGTGATACAGAATATGACCTGCGGCTCATTGCTGATATTGACAAAGGTTGGACGGTCTATGCGCAGGATGTGGAACCCAATGGCCCTGTACCTACTACCTTTGTGTTTGAAAAAAATGAGGGTTTTTCGCTTGTTGGCCCGGTGAAAGAAGAAGGTAAGAAAAAATCGGGCATTGATCCTTTTTTTAATACGCATGTAACCAAGTTCATCGAAAGCCCGGCTATTTTTACCCAGCGGGTGAAAGTTACCGATCCTTCCAGGGCCATTACCGGCAATCTGGAATTCATGGCTTGTAATGAAGTGGAATGTCTGACGCCCGAAGTCATTGAATTTAGTTTCAACCTTTCCGGGAATGCAGGCGCCGCCACAGGGCCGGTAATTATAAATGTAGGCAACGGTAAAGTAATCGACCAGACGGTCGCCAGCATTCGCGAAACCTACAAAACCCCCATCGGCAATTGCGGCGAAGAAGCCGTAGCCCGTGGACAAAATCTATTCTGGACTTTCCTGTTGGGCTTTATCGGCGGTTTGCTGGCGTTGCTGACGCCCTGTGTGTTCCCGATGATTCCGCTGACGGTGAGTTTTTTCACCAAAAGCAGCAAAGACCGCAAAAGTGGCCTGCGCAATGCGCTGATTTACGGCCTTTCTATCGTTTCCATCTATGTCGCCATCGGCCTGCTCATTACGGCAGTTTTTGGCGCCACAGCGCTGAATGAGTTGTCCACCAACTGGATTGCCAATACCTTGTTTTTCGTTATTTTCCTGGCTTTTGCCTTCTCCTTTTTTGGCTATTACGAAATCACCCTGCCCAGTTCCTGGTCTACCAAAAGCGATGCCATGGCTGAAAAAGGTGGCTTTTTGGGCACCTTTTTTATGGCGTTCACGCTGGCGCTGGTTTCCTTTTCCTGCACCGGCCCCATCATTGGCTCGGCCATTGTGCAGTCGGCTACCAGCACCATGGGCCCGTTCACGGTCATGCTGGGATTCTCAACAGCGCTGGCCATTCCATTTGCTCTGTTTGCCGCTTTTCCCGCGTGGTTGCAATCGCTGCCCCGCTCCGGCAGCTGGATGAATTCGGTGAAAGTGGTGCTTGGTTTCCTTGAACTGGCTTTGGCCCTCAAATTCCTGTCGGTTGCCGACATGACGATGCACTGGAACATCCTGCCTTACGAGGTATTCATGGGGCTTTGGGTGCTGATCTTCGGCGCGATGACGGCGTATCTTTTTGGCCTCATCCGCTTTCCGCACGACAGCCCGACGAAAAAACTGTCGCCTGTTCGCGCTACGCTGGCTACGCTGTCGCTACTGTTGACCGGCTATCTGGCTTCCGGCTTCATGATCGACGACAAAACGCAATCTTATGGCTCCCTGAGCCTGATGAGCGGACTGGCGCCACCGGCACACTACAATATTTTCCTTCCGGAAAAGGCTGTGGACCAGTCCATCAAGGCGCGTTTCCCTTCGTTCTCTAAATGCGCCAATAACTTAGACTGCTTCAAGGATTATTACGAAGGCATGGCTTACGCCAAAGAAAAGAACCTTCCCGTACTCCTCGATTTCACCGGCTACGGTTGCGTGAATTGCCGCAAAACGGAAGAGCACATCTGGGTGAAAATGGATGTTTGGAACAAGCTGGCAAAAGAGTTTGTACTGATTTCGCTTTACGTTGATGATCGCGAAGCTTTGCCGGAAGTGCTGATTTCGAAGCTGCAACAGACCAAAATCCGCAACGTCGGCAATAAGTGGGCCGATTTTCAGATCGTGAATTTTGAGCAGAACTCACAACCGCTCTACGTCATGATGTCGCCCGACGAACGCGTTCTGGCAGCCCCGCGCGGCTATCAGGAAGGCGTGGAAGGCTATGTCAATTTCCTGGAATGCGGTCAGAATACGTTTCAAAGTACCTCGGGAAAATTGGGGATGGAGCGCTAGGTAAGCGTTCTCCTCTCAATTACACTTAATCTGAAGTAGATACAGCAGAGAAGGACTTTGATTGTTATTGATGAATGATGATTGATGAAATTTGATTTTTGATGTGGAAAGTCCTGCTGACTCGTTGAGTTCTCATTCCCACATCACCATTCAGCAATCATTACCATCCCACAATTCCCTACTGATTTGAGGATTCGTTTATCCGGAGCAATTGGATAAACGAATCCTCAAATTTTCAAATTACCAAATTTTCAAATCATCTAACCACCATCACCTTATGCACGATGCTTCCGCCTTCCCGGCTCAGCACATGCAGAAAATAAAGGCCGGGCGCCAGTGAATCAGTACGCAGCATCGGGGTCAGAGGGCCACTTTGGATCAGTTGTCCGACGCTGTTATAGAGCGCTATGGCGTGATCGTGGTAAGCGCCGCCACTGAGCTGGATGTTCAGGATGTCTTTGGCAGGATTGGGGAATACTTTTACGGAAATCCCTGTTTGGCCAGGAATATCATCGGTTCCGGTGGCAGCAGGTGTTTCTGAGCCCACTACCGGACGGATCATCAATGCGCCACCGGGAGTACTCGCCGGCAGTTCAATCCATCCTGTGCCGCTGTTCCTCGAAATATAGGGCTTTGCCTGTGGCCGGTTTTTATCGTAACCAATGGCCACACAATTGGTGAAAGTACAGGGCGTGATTTGTTGCCATCCCACAAAAAAGTCGCCAACGGGTAATGCAATCGGAGACAGTTCGCCGTTTACATCCATCAGCGGATAGGTGGTAAAGCCCTGCAGGGTGTCGAAATAAGTATCGGCGTAGGCTGGTTGCAGCAAAGCCTGATATTCGGGCGATCCGTCCAATTCACCGACCCACACGCGCAGTCTGAACGTTTGATCGGTAACATTGGCGCTGGTATGGGGGAAGTGGATGCGAACTGCCCGCAGCGTATCTGCGACCGAGGCGGTGAAGCGCACCGCAATTTGCCCGCCTTCAGCCGTCACGAGGCCTGCTTCAGCGCTGCCGTCGTCGTAAGCAAAATATTCATCAAATACCGTTGTACCTACAACCCGGTCGTTGACCTGCACAGCGCCAAAACCCGCCTGATTAATCTGCGAAGTATTGGTCAGGGAATATTCCAGGTTGAATTCCAGGCGATCCTGCAGGCCGAAAGCATTGTTTTGCATGGCAATGAGGTATCCCGAAATGATATTGGGGAAACCGCTCGCATCTCCGGAAAGGGCATAGGAGCGGTTGATGTTTTGACCGTTGGGGATGTTGGCATCCAAACCGTTGAACAAAGTGATGGGCGAACCAAAAGGTTGTATGCCGGTGAAATCTTCTGTTAAAACCACACTGGAAGGGCTGGCGTTCAGCGCCTGATTGGCATGGTTGTACACACCCACAGCCAGCGAGTTGCTGAGCATTTCCGCTTCGTGCCCCTGAAAATGCCGCCAGGGCATACTGGTGTAACGACTCAGGATGGGCTCAGGCAATTCGGTAAAGGCCACATCATTGATAAAGGTATCGATCTGCACATTGTCTAAGCGAATGTAGTCGATGTTCCAATTGTCGAGTACGCCCTGCCGGTCTGCATAGTTTTTAAAGCGGAACTGAAAGGCTTTGTGTCGAAAATCAAAAGTGACCGGGATTGAATAAAACTGAAACAATTCCTCTGCCGTATTGGGCTGGCTGGCCGGCGCCCCTGAAAAATTGCGTATGGGGATCCAAAGCCCGTTTTGTGCGCGGAATTCCAGCACTACGGAATCCTGAATTTCCGGGCGGTCGCCGAGGCCGCGGCGTTGCAGCCAGTAAGTGAGCGTCACATTACCGCCTGTTCCGTTCAGGTTGATGTAGGAAGAAGTCAGCCGATCGGCTTCTCCGGGGTCGCCGCCATAAGGTCTTCCACGGGTGTTGGTGCCGTCAAAAGTAGCCACGCCAATGGACGGCGGTTGATCGCCAAGCGTCTGGTTGACAAAAACATCGGAATCCAGCCACAGGCGGTTGTTGGTCTTTGGCCCTGCATAAGAAAAGTCGTCCATAAACGGCAACGAAATGGTGTCGTGCCGAACCTTTATGGCAAAATGGTAGATGTCGCAAATCCCGAAGGTGTCGCACAAAGCCACACAGACCGAGTCTATCCCGGAATAGCGACTCGCTTCGTAAACAAAGCTGCTGGTTGGCGCCGGGTATTCTGAAAAATAGACGCGCTGGTCGCGACCTTCGTAAAAATCAGGGCAGTTGATGAAAAAATTGCAGGCCAATGGGCCGGGCAACAGGGTTTCATCAGCAACAAGGGTGGTGGAAGCCTCTGCATTCAGAGAAGCCTGGGGCGGGAAATAATTCCGTGGCGCCCGCCGGACAACGAAATAGTAGTATGCAGTGTCGGAACAAAACGTCCCGTCAGCGTTGCAGTATTTGATCAGTACACTGTCTTTACCAGCGATCACACCGGTATTCCCGGTATAGGTCAGGGTGTCTGAAACCAAAGTGACCGTACCGAAATTGAGTGTTGCGCAGTTGATGCAGCTGTAATTCCCTCCGCTTGCGCCCGCTGTGTCGAGTTCGACAAACAACTGCACCGGATCGCCGGCAAGCAGGTAATTGATGTCGGCTCTTTCGAGGTTGCAATTTTGCAGGCCTTTGGCTTCACCCACTGAAGGGTCAGCGTCAAGCTGCAGGCGTCGCGCTTCCGAAGCCTTTTGTTCCTGTTCGTTGTGGTATTGCCTGAGGGTACTGTTTTCTGTGATGGGCACTAACTCCTGCGCCTGAAGCGCCGATCCTGCGGCAAACAGGACCAACAAGGTGTGCAATAGTCTCGTTCTGATCATTCCAATTGAAAAATAGATAGTTAGTAGTAAGGTACAGGCATATAGACCCGTACAAGCTCTAAAGAGCGGGCTTTTTGCCCGGACAATTTCTGTCAGGCCTCGGACATCCAACGGTTTTGCCTCCGTGAAATGACCAAAGACGCCGCAAGTTAGGCAAACTCTGAAAACGAGGGATTGCTCTTTTTGTTGCTTTTTTTCAGGCAGGAACGGTCCGGGGGCTTATTTACACTTCATCAGTCTGGACTTCAATTCCACCATTTCCTGGTCTTTTTGCTCCAACTGGCTTTCCAGTTCGCCATTTTTCAATTCCAGTTCGGTGATGCGCTGGTTGAGTTGGGTAATGCGTTCTTCCAGTTTGGCTAAGCCTTTGGGATTTGTAGCAGCATCGCGTGTTGCGGCCGGCGTTTCACTTTTGCCAATGCCGATGAGGTTTTTGATGTTTTCCAGGCCATCCTGCCCATTGTAGTAGGAAGCGCCGATATAGGCTATGGGAACCAGAAAAATCATTACAATGAGAAAACGGGTGAAGCCAGTCAGTCTTGTTCTTCTTGCCATGGTATTGGTATTTTTAGATTTTTTAGATGAACTGTCAATAGCTGTATGCTTTCTGACGGTAGCTATAGATGGTAAAGTTACAAAGCTATGGGTGGAGAAAGAAAGAATAAGGACGGGAGTAGGGGATAAGTCGGCCAACTACGTTATGTGGCGTGTGGTATATTTATTATTCAAAGTGGCCTTAGATATGAAGTCGGTTAAGGTTCTATTATATACACTGTTTTTGAAAGTACAGATTCCCAACTTTTTAACAATATAGGAGCTAAATGTAAAAGTGCAGGTAAGACGTTTCTTTGAACATTTAAGATAAAAATACTGACGGGGAGGTTGTCCTTGTTCTGTTGGTAGGGTAGATTTTTATCCACTGCCACGAGTATATCGAATGAATCTTCTTTCATTTTTTGGAGCAACGCCCCATTCTTAAGGCCATTCCAACCCATGTCGCGAACAGTAAAAACTTGATGAGGTAATCCATCAAATGCCCGCTTGAAGCGTACATCAATATTTTCATCAAGCAACACTTTCATGTTGCCGCAGCATATTGATCATAATTTCAGAAGCGCCTTCAATCACAGCTTCAGCCTGCTCCCGCCGGACTCCGGGATAACCTTCAAGAAAGTCGTCTAAGGAGCTCGATTCCAGATAGTCGAATAAAGTTTTCACAGCCACTCGAGTGCCATTAAAAACAGGCGTTCCCCCAAGAATTTCTGAATCAACATGAATGGCTTCCTGAATTGTCATTTTTAAATGATTTAGACAAAGTTAAGCAATTCCCACTAAAAAGACAATACCCGCTAAAGCCGCCCGACAATCACTATCTTTGCCAATTCATAGCCCATAATAGAACTTTTCGGGCCTTTAAGCCTTTATATGCTTTGAATAATGGATGCAGATCCAATGCACATGACAGGAAGTACTTTTCAGCTCAGGCTCAAGCAGAAATTAGCCATACAGGCCGAGGCCGTCATCCCCACGCCCTGGGGTAATTTCAACATGATTGCTTTTTCAGAAAGTTCAGATGACTGGATGCCGCATCTGGCGCTGGTGCACGAAAATACGGATCGCAGCCAGCCTGTCCTCACGCGCCTTCATTCAGAGTGTATTACGGGCGATCTTTTCGGCTCTACCCGTTGCGATTGCGGCGAACAATTGCTGCGGTCATTGAATATGATTGCCCGGCAGGGAGGCATTATCCTGTATCTGCGCCAGGAAGGCCGCGGCATTGGCATCATCAACAAACTAAAAGCTTACAACCTTCAGGATAAAGGGTTGAATACCATTTCTGCCAATGTCCACCTCGGCCTTGAAATCGACGCCCGTCACTACGATATTGCCATCGAAATGCTGGAAACGCTGGGAATTACCCAGATTCGTTTGTTGACCAACAACCCTGATAAAATTGAAGCTTTCGACAGCTCTTCTATCGAGGTCACTGACCGGGTGCCCCTAATCGTGGAGCCCCAGGAAAACAATAAGGAGTACCTGCGGACGAAGCAGCGTGATATGGGGCATTTGTTTAATTTGTAAGATGCTTCTCCAGCTTCCAGCACCAATACTTGTCGTTAGTCCCTGTTTTCTGAAAGCCGTTTTTTTCAAGAATCCTTTGAGAAGCAATGTTTTCCGGATCGGTTTCCGCAACAATTGCCAAAACGCCCGGCTGGCGGAATGCCCATTCTGTAAGTACGCCAACCGCCTCCGTCATGATGCCTTTTCCCCGGAACAATTCGTGGGAACCATAGCCAATCTCGATTTCCCCCTTTTCGTTGGGAGCGCCTTTGAAACACAAATCGCCGGCCATCATTTGCTGTTCTTTCACAACGATGGTCCAAAGTGTGGAAAAAACGTGATTGCTGCCTGCTACAGCTACTGCTGGCAGGATGGTCTGCTCAAAAGCTTCTTTCAGCGCGGGCGACACCGAACGGGGGTGCGCCAGAAGCGCCAATTCTGTTTCTAAGCTTTGGTCGTTTTCCAGATAGTTTACCAATTGGGGGTAGGAAAGCGGAAATATCCGCAATCGAGGGGTTTCTAATTCGAGGGTGTTTTCCTGCATGGATGATTTTGTTGTTGGTGCGTATAAAGCAGCAAAGTTGATATATTGCAGCGATTCCGCATCAAAAAAGAACAACATGCACGTCAGCGAAATACTCAACCACTTAGGCGAAGACCGCGAACACTATTTCAACGCTGTGTCGCCGCCGGTGATTCAGACCAGCAATTTTGCTTTTCCGGACTTAGACAGCTTCCGGAAAGCATTCGAAAATGAGCTGGAAAGCCATGTTTATTCACGCGGCAACAACCCGACGGTGGCCATTTTGCGGAAAAAACTGGCAGCCCTGGAAAGTGCGGAAGATTGTCTGGTGTTTTCAAGCGGCAGCGCTGCGGTGACCACGACCGTCATGTCACAACTGAGCGCGGGCGACCACGTCGTTTGTGTGGATGCCCCTTATTCCTGGACAAAAACACTGCTGACCAAACTTTTGCCGCGGTTTGGCGTCACCTGCACTTTTGTAGACGGACGGGATATTGCCAACATCGAACGGGCGCTGCAACCGGAAACCAGGCTGCTTTATTTGGAAAGTCCCAACTCGCTGACTTTTGATTTGCAGGATATTGCGGCCTGCGCTGCTCTGGCGCGTAGCAGGGGCATCGTCACCTGCATTGACAACAGCTATTGTTCGCCCATTTTTCAGCGGCCCATCGAACTGGGTATTGACCTGGTGGTCCACTCCGGCACCAAATATTTCAACGGCCACAGCGATGTGGTGGTTGGCGTACTGTGCGGGAGCAAACAGCATATTCAGAAAATATTCGACCTGGAATACATGACCCTGGGCAGTATCCTGCCGGCGCATGATGCTGCTTTGGTGATCCGCGGTCTGCGCACCTTAGACCTGCGCGTACGCCGCAGCGCCGAAAGCGCTCTGAAAGTAGCCCAATATCTGGAGCAACACCCTAAAGTGACACAGGTGCTTTACCCCGGTTTGCCTTCTTTCCCTCAATACGCCCTGGCTCAGCGGCAGATGGGCAGTGCCGGCGGTCTGCTTTCGTTCTATCTGAAAGCAGAAAATATCGATCAGGTGGAAGCCTGGTTTCACCGACTGAAACGCTTTCTGCTGGCCGTCTCCTGGGGCGGACACGAATCGCTGGTTTTGCCGACTGCCGGGTTTTATAAGATTCCGGGGCGCCCCGATTCGCCGCATCCCTGGAACCTGGTCCGCCTGTACATCGGATTGGAAGACGCCGATTGGCTGATAGAGGATCTGGAACAGGCATTTGGGGTGTTATAAAAATCGACTGATTTTGGGACCGGGCATAACGCGGCTATCGGACGACCTGACTGCCTGCCCTCCGGGAGGCGGGCCGGCGGTAGTTAAAGATCAGACACAGAAAATACCCACCGAAACCACAGCCCAAACCCCGTTACCCCGAGCGCATTCACCGAACCATGCCAGGCCCGCATGGCGGGAATTTGAAGAAAATCGAGTGGATAATACCCGCGTATGGCATAACCCAGTGCCAGCGTCATGCTGAAAAAAAGGCAGAGGGCAAGCCCCGTGCCGGCGATACGTGCTCTAAAGGAAACACCTTTCCGGAAAACAAAACGCAGGTAGCCCAGGCCGCAAAGCCAACCGGATAAGGCTACCACGGCGGCAGCGAGGGCTTCTGGCCAGTATACCTGACTGACCTGCATCACCGTGATGCCAACAGCGGTCATTGGGATCGCCACAACCGCCAGCAGCGCGGCAAGCCGGTTTGCCGGGCCGGGCGAAAATTCCAGCAACCATCCTGTCAGCAATGGGAATATGAAACCGGCATAGTGGAAGTGGACGCCCGTGAGGAGCACAATGGCCGGGTCAAAGCCCAGAGGCTGCCATCCAAAACGGTCGAATGTAGCCCAGAAACTGCCAATTAACAAAAAGGCCTGCCCGGCGCCAAGGGCTAAATTTTCAGGCGCACGCCGCCATTTTCGTAGCCGCAGCAGGCCTTGTTGAAATACCCATAGTGCTACCAGTAACCAACCACAGGACAAAGTGCCGGATAACAAGCCGGCAGGGAGGAACAGTGCCGCCGCCAGCATGCTGCCTGCCAGACCTATCCAAATCGCATACCTGTCGGGGTAGTGCAGCAGCCGGAATGCAATCGGCGACCAAACCAGCACAGCTAAGGCCAGGAGCAGTCGCGCCCATGCATCGTGGTGGACGTCGGGGCGTATCCATAGGAGCAGGATGAGCCAGAAGATGGCGCCGGCGACAGCTGTGGTTTTGTAGTTCATGATGTGGTTGTTTAAGGTTTGTTTTCGGGATTTATGACGTATACTAAACTTTGAAAGTTTAGTATACGTGAGGCTACTTATACCCTGCAGTTTGCGCAGAGAGACTGTCTTTCATCGCCTTTGCAGAATCGCGGCGAAAACGGGCCTGGAGCAAGCGCACAATTGGATAGGCCAGTTTGACAAGCCAGTGCCGGGGTTTGGAAAATGCCCGCAGTGTGTACCAAACTTGTCCGGCCTCGTCCTTTTCCACCATAAACAGTTCTTCGCCGCACTCAATGTGGCCGGGTAGGGTGCCGTAGGCAAACCCAAATCGCCCGGGTTCGTTGATGGTGTACACGATGCGGCAGGAATTGCGCCACCAGAAGCCCATGAACCGGGCGTACATCGCGATTGTTTCACCTGCTTCGATGGGCGCATTCCGCGGCAGAATAACAGTCCAGCCAGGCGGGAACATCTTCCACTGGCGGATGGCTTCGGCTGCTTTTTGGAAAGCAGCGTCGCCCTGTCCTATTCGAACGCGCTGGAAATCGTTGTCGAAGCCAGCTACTTTTTCGCTTGTGACTGAGGTACCATGCTGGGTGTAAGTAAAACCGCGCTGCTTTTCCCGCGCGAGAAAGGCAGCTAAGGGGGCGGCTTGTGGTAAGTGGAGGTATATCATGAAATATTAATTTTCACTTTTTTTTGAAACAAGTGAAAGTATGTTTTGTTTGTACTATCTATAATTTTATCGATTATGTGGCCTGGAAGGGTAGGGGGCGATGGTAACCCATTTAATTTTCCCGCCAGGGGCGCCAAGGTCCCGCCAAGGACGCTAAGGGTTGGAACGTCTCGCTTTGCGGACTTTGCGGGAACCCATTTAATTTTCCCGCCAGGGGCGCTAAGGTTCTGCCAAGGGCGCTTAGGTTTGGGACGTCTCGCTTTGCGGGCTACTGTTCCCGTTTGCCTGCCGGACAGTCGATGGTTTGACTTAGGGCGCAAAAAACGGTTTTAGAATTAAGCGATCAAAAAAAACACCAAAATATGTCCTACCGAAGTTTGCACGAATGCGTGTTGGATCTGGAGCGCCACGGAAAATTGGTGCGTATTAAGGAAGAAGTAGATCCCAATTTGGAGATGGCCGAAATCCACCGCCGGGTATACGATGCCGCCGGACCGGCTTTGTTGTTCGAACGGGTAAAAGGCAGTCCTTTTCCGGCAGTTTCCAACCTGTACGGCACTTACGAACGGACAGAATTCCTGTTTCGCCACACCTTAGAGCGTGTAAAGCGCGTGATCGAACTGAAAGCCGATCCGACGAATTTATTGCGCCGGCCACTGCGCTACCTCGGCGCGCCGTTTACTGCGCTGGCGGCTTTGCCCATGCGCCAGCGCTTTGGGGCATCTTCGGCCTGGGGCACAACGACCATAGACCAGTTGCCGCAGGTCAAATCCTGGCCCGACGACGGTGGCGCTTTTGTCACCCTGCCGCAGGTTTTTACCCTGCCTCCCGGCAGCCGGAAGCCCATGCAAAGCAACATCGGCATGTATCGCATCCAGCTTTCTGGCAATGATTATATCCCAAATCGTGAAATCGGCATGCACTACCAGTTGCACCGTGGCATTGGCGTGCACCACACCCAGTATTTAGCCAGCGACGAACCATTTCGCTGTTCCATTTTTGTGGGCGGTCCGCCTTCCCATGCCTTTTCGGCCATTATGCCTTTGCCGGAAGGCCTTTCTGAACTGACTTTTGCCGGCATGATGGGCGGGCGACGTTTCCGCTACGATTGGCGCGATGACCACTTCTTATCTGCAGATGCCGATTTTGTGATTACCGGCGTCATCCGCAAAGACCTGAAAAAGAAAGAAGGCCCCTTCGGCGACCACCTGGGGTATTACAGCTTAGCCCACGATTTTCCTGTAATGGAAGTGGACAAAGTGTACCACCGCCGAAACGCCATCTGGCATTTTACGGTGGTGGGGCGACCGCCACAGGAGGATTCCAGCTTTGGCTACCTGATCCACCAATTGGTTAAACTGCTGACGCCACAGGAATTCCCCGGCGTTTCCGAAATCCACGCCGTTGATGCTGCGGGGGTACACCCGTTGTTGCTGGCCATCGGCAGCGAGCGCTATATGCCGTTCCGGGAGCGGAGAGTGCCGGAAGAAATTCTGGCGCAAGCCAACCGAATCCTGGGTTCGGGACAAACTTCGTTGGCTAAATTCCTGTTTATCGCTGCCCGCGAAGACTATAGCACCTTGGCGACGCGCGATGTTTCGGCTTTTTTCAGGCACATACTGGAACGGGTAGACTGGACCCGCGACCTGCATTTCCATACGCGCACCACTATTGATACCCTCGATTATTCCGGTTCCGACTGGAATTCGGGTTCCAAAGTAGCCATTGCCGCCTGCGGCCCTGCACGGCGGGAGCTGTCGGCTGAACTCCCCGGCGACTTTTCATTGCCGGCCGGCTTCTCGGCGCCGGTATTCATCCAGCCGGGGATTTTGGCGATTCAGGGGCCGCAATTTACCGGCGAAGCTTCGGCAAAAGATGCTGCCCAACTCACGGAACACCTGAGTCGCTTCAACCTGGAACGCATTCCTCTGCTCATTCTGACCGACGACAGCGCTTTTGCAGCGGCTAATGTGAATAATTTCGTGTGGACGACTTTTACACGTGCCAACCCTTCGCACGACCTTTACGGGGTGGACAGTTTTGTTCAACACAAACACTGGGGGTGTCGCGGGCCTCTGCTCATCGATGCGCGCATCAAGCCGCATCATGCACCGCCGCTGATTCAGGATCGGAAAGTGCAGGAGCGGGCAGATCGTTTTTTTGCGAAAGGGGGAGCGCTGGCTGGGGTGGTGTAGCGAGGCTGGTAAAAACAAGCTTTTTTGAACACTTGGTCGAGTATGACTCAAAAACTCGTACTTTGCAGATGTTCCATCCGCTTCGCTGATGTAAACTAACTATTCGGGAGGCATAATTATTTAAGTTTTGTACCTCAAATTTCTTTTGCCTTCTCTTATTTTGCTATTAACATGCACGAAATCTTGCAGCGCGAGGTATACCATTATCCATGCTCGTAAAGAATATTCATCCTTTTTTTGCTTGTGTGCTTCTGCTCCTGTCGGCCAGTTGCAAGGGGCCTTCCACTGGCTCCATACCCGCAACCGACCCCAACTCCCAAACCTGTTTCCTGAACAGCTCCGACATCCACCTGCTCCGGGAATACATACATATTTTGCCCGACGCCGGCACGGGTTACAGTATAGAGGATATCGTGCAACCGCAACTACAAGAGCATTTTGTGGCATTTCCAAAAAAGACCTTCGAGCTGCAGAGCCACCAGGTGTATTGGGGAAAGATTCAATTGGAAAACCGCTTGCCCGAAGGGGAGGTATACAACGAATGGGTGCTGAATTTCACCAATACATTCACCCGGGTTACGCTGTTCAGAATGATGGAAAACGGGACATGGGCACCCGAAGTCAACGGTGCGTTTATCCCGATTCACAGCAAAAAATTCACCCCAACGAATTCCAGCAACTGGTTCAGGTTGATACTCCCTCCCCAAAAGTTGGTGACACTTTACTTCCGGGCCGAGAGCGAGCGCAGTGCCATTCCGCCCACATTCCATGCGGATGTGCAGCCCCTGTCGGTCTTTTACGATGATTTGGTGCATACCAAGACGCTGGATGTCCTGTTCACCGGCTTACTGATGATGATGTTGTTCTACAACCTCATCAAATTCTTCATGGTCCGGGATCGCAGCTACATTTTCTATTCCGGGTACCTGCTGATGGTCGTGGTCTATACGGCTTTTATCTCCAATGATCTGGAAGATTGGATTGGTGATTTTGTTTTTACGGAGCAACCTGCCTGTTTCAACCTATTCAAGGGGTCCGTTTACCTGGGACTGATGTGCTGGTTGGCTTTTATCCGCAGTTTTTTGGATTTGGAACACCTGCTTCCCTGGTGGAACCGGTATTTCCGGTATCTGATATGGATTGGGGCGCCGTCAATACTGCTTTTTGTATTCATGGTCTTTCGCTACAATTTCAGCTACGTGATCGACGATCAGGTGACCATGTTCTACATTGCGCTGGTCACTATTTCGGGGCTCTTGTTCGTTTACCCCCTGTACCGAACCAGAGACCCGAAGGGGTATTTTATCTCAGCGGGTATCGGGGTCATCTGCCTGGGCTTCATACTGACCTGGATATCGAGGGCTTTCCAAACGGATTACACCGTTAATTACCTAAAGATCTGTACCATCATTGAAATTCTGATATTCACATTGGGTTTGGCCTATAGGCAAAAAAAGCTGCTGGAAGCGAAGCAACAGGCCGACTATGCACTCCTGGAAAGCCAGTTGCTCCAGGAAAAGAAACAAGCTGAGGCTGACCGCCTCCGCGAACTGGATGATTTTAAAAGCCGCTTTTTTACCAATATTACCCATGAATTCCGGACGCCCCTCACGGTGATTATGGGCATGAGCGAGCAATTGTCCAAAGCGGAGCCTGATACTGGAAAACGCGGAAAACTGGGCCTGATTCAACGCAGTGGTCAAAATCTGCTGCGCCTGGTCAACCAGATACTCGACCTGGCCAAACTGGAATCCGGGAGCATGCAAATGCGCTACATTCAAGGCGATGTCCTGGCTTTTACCCGCTATATCGCTGAAAGCCTGCACTCGCTGGCAAACGCACAAAACTTGCTGGTAAAAGTTGAAAGCGCGCACTCGAGAATCGTCATGGATTATGACCCGGAACGCTTGTTACAGATCCTGCACAACCTGCTGTCGAATGCCATCAAGTTTACTCCTTCAGGCGGGAAAGTGCTGTTGCGGGTTGACCTGGAGGAGCAATGGCTCCATATTTCCGTTACCGACTCCGGAGCAGGTATCCCTTCTGAAGCATTGCCGCATATTTTCGAACGTTTTTTTCAGGCCAACAATCAGGATCACGCGACGCCATCCCGGGCAGGGAAGGACGGGTTGGGCGGTACAGGCATCGGACTTTCCCTGACCCGTGAACTGGTTAAAGCTATGGGTGGAGAAATTTCGGTGGAAAGCACCGTTGGAATAGGCAGTACGTTCAGGGTTCAACTACCAGTGACCCACAACGCTAAATTGGAAGAAATACCTGAAGCAGACCTGGCAGATATAACTGCCGACACCCCCTTGACCAGCCTGCCGCTTACCCTGGCCACGGAAGAAACTGATGGCCATACTATCCTCCTCATCGAAGACAATCCGGATGTGGTAGAATATCTGACGACTTGTTTGCAGGGCGGAATTGACCACGGGCCTTCCCCTTACGGATTGGAATTCGCCTACAACGGACAGGCGGGCATAGAAAAAGCGCTCGAACTGGTGCCTGATCTCATCATCAGCGATGTGATGATGCCCGTTAAAGATGGCTTTGAGGTGTTGGAAACTTTGAAAAACAACGAACTCAGCAGTCATATTCCCATTGTTTTATTGACGGCCAAAGCCGATGTGCAGAGCCGCCTGGCCGGATTACAGCGCGGTGCGGATGCCTATCTGTCCAAACCCTTTCATCAGGAAGAATTGTTGCTCACGGTGGCCAACCTGCTCGAAAGCCGTAAGAAATTGCAATTGAAATATCAACAAAACGTACTGTCACCCGCTGCGCCTGAACAAAGGGCCGATGATCTGGAAGACAGCTTCCTGCAAAAGGTGCGCGCCATCGTGGAAGACAACTACCAGCAGGAGGACTTTGGCTTGCCACAGCTTTGTCAGAAAATCGGGATGAGCCGCTCTCAGTTGTTCCGAAAGATGAAGGCCCTGACCGATATGGCGCCTTCTGACCTGATTCGCACCCATCGCCTGAATAAGGCCAAAACCCTGCTGGAAAGCGGCACCGCCAACGTGGCAGAAGCCGCCTGGGAAGTAGGATTCAAAGATCCTTCCTATTTTTCAAAATTATTCCAGGAGGAATTCGGGGAAGCCCCTAGTGCAACTCGCAAATAGCTTAAAATCAGGGTTTTAAAAAGCGGGTAATTTCGCTGCATGCAACGAAATTACCCGCTTTTTTTTGTCTTGAGCAACCAGATTACCGCTGATTGAAACGCGATTACCTGCTGTCCGGCAGCCTTTGCCCCCACCTTTGCAGCAGTTCAAGGACGTGTATTGGGCGCTCGTAGATGTAACAGATGTTGCCGAATCGGTATATAGAGTAGCAACACTCCAAAACCTGCACGGTAAGCATTACCTGATTACGAGCGAGAGCTGGAGGGTGTCCGATATTTCTTTGATGCTGAATGGAAATGCACCTGTCGGGCAACCGAAAACGGTGTACAGCAATACGCTGGCCACACAGGATTTGGGTGTGCAATTTAAATCGGCGCGGGTGCCTTTAGGCAATTATGCAGCAGCCACTAAAGGGGTGCTGGCCTAACATTTCGAGGTCTCTTCAAGTGCCCCGTGATTTTAAGGTTTCGGGACGCTCGAAGAGACCCCATGATACAACACTTGAAGCAGTTGTCCGGCACTTATGCCATAACGTGATACCTAAAACGGGGGAGCCGAAAACCACTTAGAGTAGGTATTTTAAAATCAATTCATATGAAAAAGGTAACAAGATTATTGATGCCGCTTAACCTTAAACTATTTTCAACCATGAAACGCACTCACCTTAATGTTTCAGTAAGATTTACATCATTTGCTCTGATTCCCCTGTGCATGGCATTAGCGGCACACGCCATCCTCGCGCAACAGATAACAGGCAGCCTCCACGACGCAGATGGGCAACCTATCTACACTGCCAACGTGCTGCTGCTGGCCTCCACCGATAGCAGCCTGGTAAATGGCAGGTTAACTGAGCCCGACGGGCACTTTACGTTTGATAATGTGGCCAACGGCAGCTATTTGCTTTCGTTTTCGATGCTGGGTTTTGAAACGGTGATTATCAACAACCTGACCGTTGATGAAAGCCACCCACTCATCGACCTGAAAACGACCACCTTGCGCGAAAATGCTGCGTTACTGGCAGAGGTGTCGGTAGTAGCGAAACGCCCTTTTTTGGAACAGAAAATAGACAGGCTGGTGATCAATGTCGAAGGTAGCATCACCGCAGCGGGTGGCACGGCCCTCGAAGTGCTCGAACGTTCGCCCGGAGTCATCGTGAACCGCCAGAACAATGCCATTTCAGTGGCCGGAAAGGACGGCGTAGTGGTGATGATAAACGGCAAAATCAACAGGATGCCCGCCGAAGCAGTCGTGCAATTGCTGGCGGGGATGCCCTCCAGCAATATCGAAAAAATCGAACTCATCACCACACCGCCTGCCAATTTCGATGCCGAGGGCAATGCGGGCTACATCAACATCGTGATGAAACAATCGGGCGGACAAGGGCTGAACGGCTCCTTTTCCCTGTCTGGCGGCTACGGCAAGGGCGACGTCTCCTCGGCTGGGATCAATTTTAATTTTCGGAAAAACAGCCTCAACCTCTATGGCGATTATGCTTTCAGCCGGCAGGCGCAGGAGCAGATTTTTGCTATTGACCGGCAGGTGGTGTTGAATGGCGAAACCATCCGTACGGACACCCGCACCTACCGTGATCCTGTGCAGCGCAACCACAATGCACGGCTCGGCCTCGACTGGAACCTGAGCAAGAAAACCGTCATGGGCATCCTTGTTTCCGGCTACGACAACCGCTGGAGCATGGACGCGCTGAACAAATCCACCATCTCCGTCAACGGCATACCGGACACCCTGCTTCGCATCGCCAACGACGAGGTCAACCATTGGAAACACATCAGCGGAAACCTGAACCTGCAACATACCTTCCAGGAGGGTGAGGAATTGACCTTCAATGCCGACTACCTTCGATATGAAAACGAGAACCCCACCAATTACCTCACCACTTATTTGAACAGTTCCGAGGGTTTCCTTTTTGAAGAAAAAACCTTCAGCGGAAAGGTCACGCCCATCAAGGTCGGCGTGGTCAATTTGGATTACACGAAGCGTTTTTCGGAAAAAATAAAAATGGAAGCGGGCGTAAAAGGCACGATCTCCCGTTTCGACAACAATGTGACGGTCTCTATGGTCGAAAACGGCACACCGGTGAACAACCCCGACCTGACTGCCCGGTACCGTCTCAAAGAAAGCATCGGCGCTGCCTATTCTGCTTTAGACGTTAAATTGGACGACAAATCGGACATGAAAATCGGCCTCCGTTACGAGTACACCAACTCCAACCTCGGCTCACAGGAAGAGGCCAACATCGTGGATCGGCAGTATGGCAAACTCTTCCCCAGTTTCTTCCTGTCGAGAACCTTCAACGATAACCATTCGACGAATTTCTCCTACAGCCGACGCATCTCCCGCCCGACCTTCAACGACATGGCACCGTTCGTGATATTCCTCGACCCTTACACGTTTTTTTCCGGCAATGCGGCCCTTCAACCTTCCATTTCCAATAATGTGAAAGTGGATTACCGCTTCAAAACCGCCTTGTTTTCCATGGAATATGCTGTGGAAGACAGCGCCATTGCCCGATTCCAGGCCAGGACCATCGCAGGCACCAACCAGCAGCTCATCGCTGCTGACAACATGAAAAACCGAAAGACTGCTTCCTTTACCGTGGCCTTGCCCGTGCAGGTGTCCAAGTGGTGGAAAATGCAGAACAACCTCGTTGGGACATGGCAAGAAGTGAACGCTTTCTTCGACGATGCCCCCATCCGGGTCCGTACGAAATACCTGCAAGTGGTCTGGATAAACAGCTTCACTTTGCCCAAAGATTTCAGTGCCGAACTGGTCGGTTTTTACCGGACCAAAAGTCTTTTCGGTACCTCCGTAGCACTGCCTATGGGCGCGTTGAACGTTGGCCTCCAGAAAAAATTCAAGAACGATTGGGGCACGCTCCGCTTCGGGATTGACGACGTGTTGAACTCAATGAAATTCCTCTGGGAAACCAATTTCCCGGAATATAACCTCGTCTCGAAAGCCGATATCGATTTTAGCCAGCGCACCTTCAAACTGACCTATTCCCGGAGTTTTGGAAACAATAAACTCAAAGGTGCCCGGCAGCGGGGCACGGGGGCAGAGGAGGAAAGGGGACGGGTGAATTGAGACTGGCATCTTCCTGGACCTTACCTACGAGCGATGCAGCGACTGGATTTGGCGGGGTTCTATCCGGATGCGGGGCAACCAGAAAATGAAGATTGCCAAACGCTCCAGGGGGGCGATAGAGGAAGAGCTACGGCGGCTGAACGGGAGAGACTAAAAGCTTGTAATCTATTTTTTCTCTACAATCACATCAGTATCCTTTTTTCACAATCTTCTTTGTCAAAGCATAATTTCCTTCAAAAGCAATGTTCAAAACATAAAATGCAGGCGGCAAACCCGATACATCCATACGGAGTTGATCGGCAGCATGTTGGCCGACTTCTTCACGCAACAATCGACCGTACAGATCAAAAAGCCGGATGCGTTCCATGTTCAGCTCGCTGCGATTTTTGACGAACAATTCATTACCGGCGGGATTTGGAAAAACATCAACACGCGTTTCCAGGTTGGCCTCGTTTACGGCCACTGCCGTTTCGCAAGGTGTACAGAAGGGTTCATCAATTGGCCCATAGCAAAACAGGTAAGTCAGAAAACTGTTATAGGACCCAAATAATCCGAAACTGCTGCCTACGCCCTCGGTCCAGTTGCCGATGATATTGGGAAATGACCAGCTATCGGAAGGCGACACAGCATAAGTACCCGTATTCGTGACGCTATTGATAATGGTCAGGTGATCTTCATTATGTACAATAGGATTGCCATTGACCTGTTCGATCCATTGAGTGGGGGAAAAGTGTACCGTATCGCCGGCGACTGCATTAAAATCGTACAGCAAATGGTCCTCATTCGGCGCCAATCCGTAAATACCGCCAGTACTGAGCCAATTGAGGGCATAAGGATAAAAATACACGCGTTTGTCCTCTTCCCGAATCGCGCCAATCAGGTAATTGTCATGCGTATAAGGGAAAATTGGGAATTGGCTGATGTAAGACCGTACGTTGTTTTGGTCGTAGAAAACCCAACATTCCCATTTGTGCATTAGACTGGTATAGTTTTTCCCATTGATGAGCGTATCACCCACGGTATAGATGCGCCAATAGATGCTGTCGTCATTGGCTACTCCAAATCGCGGATGCACTTCATAGGTGGTCCATTGCATGTTTTCAACAGGAAAAGGCGTATAAGACTGCGATTGAAGTTGGGTACTGAGCAAAACAAAGAGGACAGAAAGGCTGATCACGAACTGCTTTTTCATGGTTTGTATGTTTTAGGTTTTTTGTTCAATACCAGCAAATTCATCCTTTCATTTCACAGCGCCAATTTTTCAGTCTTGTTTTAATGGCTGCTAACAGACAGTGTGGGTGTTTGTAGCTGTTTTTTCCTGCCGCAGGCAAAGCAGGAAAAGAACAGATGCATACTAAATGGACGGACACTAAATAATCGTTCTGAAAGTCAGATTTACCCTGGGTTCCGAAATTAATTTGGTTGGCGGTAGTCGGTGTAGCCAATAACTTTGTGTCTCATCTTTCATGACTAATAAGCTCCCGTGTTCTAAAATCAATTCTATTTTCTCGTTGGTTTTTTTGTGCTTAAAAGCAAATTTTCGCGGTGCTCCAAAGCTCAAAGAACCAATGGCTCCATTCTTTTTCAAGTCCTTTTCGCCATCACTATGCCACGCCATTCCTTCGCTGCCATTGTGGTATAGATTTAGTAAACAAGAATTAAATGTTTCACCTGTTTTTTGTTCTACCATTGTTTTTAATTCCAATAATTCTTTTGTCCAGGGTAATGCCAATTTTGTTGTATTAGAATAGGTATATTCAAAGGGCTTTGCCCCATACCAAGCCACTTTTCGCCTGGTAATTATTTTCTTTCCAAAGATGATGGCTTCATCATTTCGCCATTCAATGTTATTTAATAAGGCTTTTAAAAAGTAGTCTGCTTCTTGATGGTTTAAAATTTTACCATAATAGTTCACAGTTCCTTCTATTGGAAGCCAGTTTTTTGTCGGATCAATTTCTGGTTCAAACAATGTCATTTTTCCATTTTTTATTTTCCTCTCCTGCAATTTCCGGAAGGGCAAAATCCCGAACAAGCTCTAAGACTTATTATCTTCTTTTTCAATTAAATAGGTTCCGTATTCTCTGATTTTAGTGATCAACGGTATGACTTCTTTCCCTTTTTCAGTGAGCGAATATTCGGTCTTTGGAGGCACAACAGGGTACACCTTCCGGTTCACGTAGCCATCTGCTTCCAATTCCCGGAGTTGCGTGGTAAGCATCTTATCCGAAATATGCGGGATTTTCCGAAGCTCACTGTACCTCAGGGTTTGGTCATTCAAACGCCATAAAATGGGCATTTTCCAAACACCACCGATCTGTTCCATCACCAATTGAACCGGGTTGTAATAGACTTTTCCTTTGAAAATAAAGTCTGGCATGTTGTAAGATATTGATTTTCAATATACTTTCTAAAAAGTGTGTATCATACTTTTTAGTTATACACTTGATAAAGGTATGTATAGTCTTCAATTTTGCAACATCATTTTATCATTAATTCCATTGTCGAAATGAAAAAGTTGATGGTATACATGGTGCTGACAGTCCTAACGGTGGGCGGATTGTTGGCGCAAAAACAGACAAAGTCCACCCATAATCATCAATCGTCAAAAATGAGTACAGTAACAGAAGTTCAATCTTATGTGCATTTTCATGGTGCGCCCGCTAAAGGTAAAATCCTGATGGTCGCCAGTTCGCCCGCAACATCTACGCAAACAGGCTGGCCTATTGGCTTTTGGGCAGCTGAATTGACACATCCGTTGCGGGTTTTTCAGGAGGCAGGCTATGAAGTGGAGTTGGTTTCTACAGCAGGGGGGAAACTGATGATGGATGCTTATTCCAATCCAACCGACGCAAGCGGCTATTCGGCAAACGATGTTATTTCTTTGGGTTATATGCAGCAGGAGTGGTTCAACAAAATGCTCGAAAACACGAAAAAACTAACAGAAGTGGATCCCAAAAACTACGACGCTATTTTTTTAGTGGGCGGCCAGGGACCAATGTACACCTACCGGGGCAACAAGGATTTGGAGAAACTTTTTGCAGGTTTTTACGAAAGTGGTAAACCGAGTGCAGCCGTTTGTCACTCCACAACATTGTTGCTGGAAGCCAAAAAGGCGAACAACGAGTTGATTGTAAAAGGCAAGACCTGGACAGGCTTTGCCGATGCCGAAGAAGAATTTGCCGATCAGGCTGTTGGACAAAAAATCCAGCCTTATCGCATTGAGAGCGAAGCCCGGAAAATCAGTGGCACCAATTTCAAAGTTGCTGCACCATTTTCGTCTTACGCAATCGCTGACGGCAACCTGATTACCGGTCAACAACAAAATTCTGGCGCTGTAGCAGCAGAATTGTTGGTCAAAATGCTGAACAAGTGATGCAAGCGGTTATTGGGTAAAATGATGTTCATGGAGGTGTCTCGTGGGGCAAGTGGGCAAGTGGGCAAATGGGCAAATAGGCAAATGGGCGTTTTTTAGTAATAAACCAGCCTTTCGGAATAACTTTTGCCTGTTTGCCCTCCCGCTGTATTGGCGAGCGTTGACTAAGCATATCGCATTATTGGATGCCGGTCCCAGCAGGGTTGTCATTCCCGCATGGCTATGGTTTACACACATCTTGGCAACTTATTGATTTTCAATGGTTTGTAAATTATACCGTAAAAAAGTAATTCATTGAAAATCAAATACTTACAGAACGAATTGTCGACTTGTGTGTAAACCGTAGCCCGCATGGAATAATAAGCTGCCAGGAATAAAAGATAAGATAACGATCTGCAATGCAGCCATACACAATCAATATGCGCAACAGAAGCTTAGTGGTAGAGCGGGACAAGTTTTACCCTTTGCATTTTGAGACAGCCTCTGCCCAATCCTTTGAAACAGGTTTATCCGCCATGATTTTAAAGGTGATTTAAAGTAAAATGATCCTCGTTCCATACGGTAAGTGTTGATGGCAAAAGAAATTCCGAACAAGCTCTAAAATTGCAATTCAATGATTTTAAGGAAAATATTCAATCCGATTGCCGTGATGCGGTACATGCGTTGGGAATTGACGGTTTCCACAGTGCTGTCTGTTGCTGTTTATTTCCTGTACCATAATCAGCATTTAAAAACGGTTAGTTTGCCATTTTCCATTGCTGCCATTTTGGGCAGTGCCTTAGCCATATTTGTTGCGTTTCGAAACAACAGTGCTTATGGCCGCTGGTGGGAAGCCCGCACGATTTGGGGAGGCATCATCAATTCGAGTCGGGTACTGTCGCGGCTGGTCATCACCTTTGCAGACAGCCATGCCCACCAACCCAACTACGACAAAAAACGGAGCGAGGATTTCAAAAAAGAAATGGTGTACGCGTCCATTGCCTGGGCCAATGCCTTGCGCCTGCATTTACGGCGGCAGGAAGATTGGCAAACGCTTCGCGATTTTCTTTCTCCTGCTGCATACGAGGCTGTTATGGCGGCTCAAAACAAACCGAATGTCATTCAGCTGGCTATGGGCAAACGCATTTATGAGGCCATGGCAGACGGCACTTTGGGCGGTTTCGACAGTTTTCAGATAGAGGGGCAAATGCTTGCGCTGACAAATTATCAGGGCGCTTGCGAACGCATCAAAAATACGCCATTGCTTCGCCAGTATCACTTCTTCACTAAGTTGTTTTTGTTTGTTTTTATGGCCATTTTGCCTTTTTCGTTGATAGGCGATTTTGCAAAAATGGAGATTCCGTGGATGATGGTTCCGGTCAGCATCCTGATTGCTTTTGTTTTTGGCGTCATGGGCAAAGTGGGCGAAGTAAATGAAGACCCTTTTGAAAACCGCATTACAGACATTCCGATGACGGCCATGTGCAACATCATAGAGCGGGATCTAAAGGAAATGCTCGGTGAAACCGCATTGCCCGAAAAATACCCTGCGCAAAACGGGTTTTTATATTGATTTTAATAAACGTACGGTGGAAATGGCCGTTGCCTGCTTAGGAAATTCAGGTTAGTCCTCGACGGCACGTTGCGGGGCACAGGTCCTAATGGGTGAAGTTCGTTTTTATTTTGAAAGTTGGGTGAGGAATATATTGTGCGAGCGGACAGTAAGTCATTGTTCGATGATTTTTTTTGTTATCAGTTATTTTGGATAACTCGGGTGCGATTTTATCCTCAGTATTTGACGCAAATGCCTGTCAGTATGACCATAATGTACAACGAATAACCCATGAATACTCCTTCTATTATTTGGCTCACCCTCTCTTGGTGTAAAATGTACTTTTAAGTCCTTGTCTGTTTTGTTTACAAAATCAATTATATGATCTCTGCCAAAAGTAAAAAAACTCAAATTATCTATTCCTTTCATATAGCCTAAAGGAATGGCGTTTTCAGCGGCAGTATGCGATTGACTTTCTGCCATCCAGGACAAATAAGTACTATCAGAAAGAGTAGTAATATAATACTGTGGCTGAGGCGGCAATTCGGTAGCAATCCAGGCCTCCTGTAAAAATATCCTTTCGTAAATTCCAAGATGCTCAACGACTTGCGCAATGGACCAGGCATCTTTTGATGGTTTGAAATGCCATTGGTCGGGTGTAAGTGAGTTTGTTTCGGCAATAATTGCTTGTTTCGTTCTCTCTAATTCTTTTAAGAGCATTGCCCTATCTCGGATTGTCCAAAATTTTCCGTTTTGAGGGAAGTTCTTATCGGATTTTATTCGCTTTATTTGGTTGGTATGCCTTGTGGTATGCGTGATATAAACAATGACATATTGATGCAAATCCCGTACTGCCCATTCACCCCATTCTGAAGGGCGGTAAATGAAATGTTTACGAAAATCAGCAGTCGAGTTTTCAACCAACTTGATTACCTCTGATCTATGGTATCCAAAGTATGCTTCTAGTTCTTTCAATTCTGTAAATCTTCCCAATGGAACAGCAATAGGTGGCGATTTACCTTTTGTGGTATCAGTCGCATACGCCAACATAATACTGTCCTTACCGAAAACATTGCTTGTAAATCCCGCCTGCTCAGGCGTGTATTGGTTGCAAAAGATATCCCAATGCAAAATTTCCTCAAAAGTTCCAAGATGTTCTAACACCTCGGCAATAGACCATTTATTACTATCGGGCTTAAATGTTATTTGTACTTCATTTAAACCTTCGACTGCTTTCCTCAACTCAACCTGAGTCGAGGAAAGCCCTTCTAACAAGAATTGCTTATCCTGTTCAGTCCATAAGCGGGCACTGCCATTCTGTGCAAAAAGGATTGGTAAAAAGCCAGCTGTAAAGAAAATTAGGGCAATATTTTTCTTCATTGATTCTTTCTTTAATTACATTATTACATCGAACTTCTCTTTTCCTGCATTGTCTATAAACCCCTGCAGCAATCACACCACAATGCCCCCACCTTGAGCAAACATCAAAAGCAAGGGCATCGTACTATCTTTCTCCATTGCTGGCATATCAGGATTCCTTGCACAAGCTCTAAGATAAGCCTCGTTTCTTATTATCCAAACCGGGCTATGGAAAATCTATATCCGCCCCAGCTGGTAAGGAATATATTGTGCCAGCTGGTCATTCTGGCTCACCATTCCCTACTCAATTAGCTCTCATTTTCTTTTTTATTGTTACTAATGCTAAAATTGAGATTGCAACCACTACTAAAGCGATTAACCATTTTAGCCAATTGTTTTGCTTTCCTTTCACTTCAACAGGATTTGGAAATAGTTTATTTAATTTATCAATTGCTTTATCATAGGTTTCTTTCTCAAATTGACTGATATTCAAAAGACAAACATCAGTCATTAAATGAAATCCTGGCATTTCTTTTTTAATCTCGGTATTTGTAAATGGACGATTATTTGCCGTTATTAAATAATTATAACCGTCTATCGTAAATTGGTATGAACAAGTACTTCCGTCTTGAAGTATTTTGACGATTTTTCTTTCGCTTCCTTTCCATTTTTTAATGACTTCAAAGGTTGTTTCTGTTCCGACAAAAGTAAATTCATCTCCATTTTCAAATTTCTCTGTTACTTCGAATCTCTTTATTTCTAAAATCTTTCCTTCGAACACTTCATCATATCCTTTAAAATCTTCTGTTTCAATATTTGCACTATCGCAAAAGCAAGCTTGAATTTTTCCAGTTATAAATAGAACCAGAATTAATGTTATGATACTTTTCTTAGCTTTCACTTCTTTTGTTCTTAATGACCGCCAACGGTTCGGGTATTGCCGAAGGCGGGGAGTTTCAGCACTAATGTTGATTTCCAAAAAAAAATGTTCGATTAAGCACAAAAGTGTCATAGAAGTTCGTCTTCCCGCTTTTGGCAATACCTTGTTAGCGGTTCGTGCGTAGTTGCCGATGATAATATTTAATGTCTTATCAAGCATTTTTGGGGTTGAATACGTTAAGTCCAGGTAAAACTTTTGTACTTGATATTGTGAGTGTTTAAGAATTCGCCAAAAAGTGAATAGGCTTCGTTAACACTGAAACGATTTTTTATTTCCCCTAATAACGCGTTTTTATCTCCATGTTTTAAACGGAATATTTCGTAAAGCTTCTCGACCTGGTCTGGTTCTATCGTATATGTGTATTCATAATCGGAGTCGCCCCAAGCTTCTTCAACGGTTTTTCCAATATCGTATCCATCAAAGAATAACTGTCCTTTTTCAGTGAAATATATCTCCATTGATATTTTGATATCAGGACGTTCAAGATAATACAAGATCACTTTCTCCATATTACTATAATGTTAAAATGCTTTGGCATGACCGCTAACAATCTCACTACCGTACCCCTGGCTACATCAATCGGAACTTCGCATCGCTGTAGTCGCTGTTAGCGTTACGACGCCTATGGCTGGCCTAATTATATCAGCATTTCTTTTACCACCTCCAAGATAAGCCTCATTCCTTATTATCCAAAACCGGGCTATGAAAATCCATATCCGCCTATTGTCCGCCACACCGGCCTTCCCCTCAAATATTGTCAACACCGTGTTTCAACCTTTTTGTACCTTAGCCCGTTGATAACAGCGAACGCTCGACCCTGATGAACCCTTTACAGAAACATCAAACCCTCCTGCAGGTATGAGCAAACGGAATACAAGAATCATCGCTTTAGTTTTGGCTGTAGTGATTTTTGCTACGGCAATCTGGTTGTTTCAATCCGGTTATTTTTCGGATGAAACGAGTCCTGTTGCAGGGTCGCCTGCAAGCGGCGGAGCGCCTCCCCAGGCAGCTGCTGTGCCGGTAAAAGCCATGCGGATCAAACCAGGAGAGCTGGTGGATTACATCTCCGTCAACGGCTCTACGGTGGCCAATGAAAAAGTAAATATCAGCAGCGAAGTGGCCGGAAAAATCACGTCCATCAATTTTGCGGAAGGCATGCTGGTGAAAAAAGGGGCAACCCTCGTGCAGCTCGACAACGAGGAACTGCAGGCACAAATGCGCGAGTTGCAGGTGCGCAAAGAGCTGACTCAAAAAATTGCAGAACGCCTGCAAAGTCTTTACGCCAAAGAAGGGGTGAGCCTCCAGGAATACGAAATTGCCCGCGCTGAAGCTGATCAGGTAAAAGCGCAAATGACGCTGCTGAAGGTGCAGATTGAAAAGCGAACCATCCGCGCGCCTTTTGAAGGCTTGCTGGGACTGCGCCAGGTGAGCGAAGGCGCCTACCTTTCACCGGGTTCCTCCATCGTGGAGTTGGTAAGCATCAACCCGATCAACATCGAATTTTCGGTGCCGGAAAAATACAGCCGCAAAATTACCCGCGGCACCCGCGTCCGTTTTCGCCTCGACGGTTCAGACGAGCAATATCTGGCAACCGTGGTGGCGAAAGAACCCAATATTGACGCCGATACCCGAACCCTGAAATTAAAAGCCTCCGCGCCCAATCCGAAAGGGCAGATTTTGCCGGGCGCTTTCGCCAACATTCTGGTCAATCTTTCTGAGTTTGACCAGGCCATTATGGTCCCCACACAGGCCATCGTACCGGAATTGAACGGCAAAATTGTTTATTTGTACAAATCGGGAAAAGCTGAAGCCACGACGATTGAAACCGGTGTGCGCCAGGATACCTACATCCAGGTGACCAGTGGTCTGAGTGCCGGCGACACCGTCATTACTTCCGGCATTCAGCAGATTAAGCCGGGAGCAGAAGTGACGATCTCCGAGTTTGAATGACCTAAAATCCTAATTGCTATGTCCAGCCTATCTTCCATCAGCATTCAGAGGCCGGTTTTGGCCAGCGTTTTGTCCATTGTCATTCTACTTTTTGGGGGCATCGGTATGCAATCCCTGGGCATCCGGGAATATCCCAGCGTGGAGAACCCAATTGTAACCGTTTCTACCAACTACACGGGCGCCAATGGCCAGGTCATTGAATCGCAGATTACAGAACCGCTGGAAGAAGCCATCAATGGCATTGCCGGTATCCGCTCGGTGACTTCCACCAGCCGGGAAGGCCGCAGCACCATTACGGTAGAATTCAATCTTGAAATAGCGCTGGAAGACGCTGCCAATGACGTGCGCGAAAAAGTATCCCAGGCGATGCGGCAATTGCCCCGGGATGTGGATCCCCCGATCGTTACCAAAGCCAACGCCGATTCTCAACCCATTGTTTTCCTTACGATCAGCAGTAACAAGCGCAACCTGCTGGAGTTGACTGAAATTGCCGAAAACGTTTTCAAAGAGCGTTTTCAAACCATCAATGGCGTCAGCGAAGTGCGCATTTGGGGAGAGCGGCGATACGCGATGCGCCTCTGGATTGACCCGGATAAAATGGCGGCTTACGGTCTTGTGCCGCTGGATGTGCGCGCAGCGCTTGAACGCGAAAATGTGGAACTGCCCTCCGGCAGCGTAGAAGGCGCCAATACGGAACTGACCGTGCGTACGATGGGGCAGATTTCTACTGCCGATGAATTTAATGACCTCATCATCAAAGAAAGCGACGGCAAAATTGTGCGCTTCCGCGACATCGGGTTTGCCGAACTGGGGCCTGAAAACCTGCGCACGGTACTGAAGCGCGACAACGTCCCGATGGTGGGCAATGCCATCATTCCGCAGCCGGGCACCAATTACATAGAAATAGCCGACGAGGTATACCGCCGTCTGGAACAAATCAAAAAGAACCTGCCGGACGATATTGAAGTGCTGGTGGGTTTCGACGTTACCAAATTCATCCGTGCTTCCATATTCGAAGTGCAGGAAACCATTTACATCGCCTTTTTGCTGGTGGTGTTCATCATTTTCCTTTTCCTGCGCGACTGGCGTTCGACGATCATCCCCGTTCTGGCCATTCCCATTTCGTTGATCGGCGCATTTTTCATCATGTACGTCGCCGGTTTTTCCATCAACGTACTGACTTTGCTGGGGATTGTGCTGGCCATTGGTCTGGTGGTGGACGACGCCATTGTGGTGCTGGAAAACATTTACGCAAAAATAGAAGATGGGATGCCGCCCCTTCAGGCTGCACTCAAGGGCTCACGGGAAATTTTCTTCGCCGTCGTTGCGACAACTGTGGTACTGGCGGCAGTTTTCCTGCCGGTCATTTTCCTTCAGGGCCTTACCGGGCGTTTGTTCCGGGAGTTTGGCATTGTCATCGCCGGCGCGGTGCTCATCTCGGCTTTTGTGGCCCTGACATTGACGCCCATGTTGTCGTCAAGGCTGCTGAAAAAGCACGAACACCATTCCTGGTTTTACCGAAAAACCGAACCTTTTTTCATTTGGCTGATCGAAGGTTATCGGCGCTCGCTGAACGCTTTCCTGCGCTGGCGCTGGATGGCGCTGGTGATCATGGCCATTTCCGGCTGGATGATTTTTTCATTGGGTGGAAAATTGCCCAGTGAACTGGCGCCTCTTGAAGACCGCGGCCGGATGCGCGGCAACATCACCGCTGCTGAAGGGGCGACCTTCGAGTACATGGAAAATTACATGAACAAACTGGCAGAGGTAACCATGGAAAATATTCCCGAAAGAGCGGGGATTGTAACGGTGACTTCACCCGGCTTTGGGGCATCTTCTTCTGTCAATACGGGCAACATGACCATCATTCTGAAAGACAGGTCTGAACGCGAACGCAGCCAGACAGAAATTCTGGATGCACTTATGCCTAAATTAAAATCGCTGACAGGCGCGCGCACTTTTGTGTCACAGGAACCTTCCATTGGAGACCGGCGCAGCGGATTGCCGGTGCAGTTTGTGCTGCAGGCGCCGAATTTTCCAAAACTGAAAGAAGTGGTGCCCAAATTTCTGGAAGAAGCCCAGAAAGATTCGACTTTCAGCATTGTGGATGTTGACCTGAAATTCAACAAACCGGAGTTGCGCATCGAAATTGACCGGCAAAAAGCCAAAGACCTTGGCGTTTCGGTACTCGATGTGGCACAGGTGCTGCAGTTGGGCCTGAGCGGCCAGCGCTTTGGCTATTTTCTGATGAACGGCAAGCAATACCAGGTCATCGGGCAAATAGAACGTGAAAAACGCAACGAACCTGTCAATGTTAGTTCCCTGTATGTGCGCAATACACGGGGCGAGTTGATCCAGTTAGACAATATTGTAAAACTGGAAGAGCAAACGACCCCGCCGTCTATTTACCGCTACAACCGCTTCGTTTCCGCCACGATCAGCGCCGGATTGGCAAAAGGAAAAACCATTGACGCGGGTATTGAAGTCATGGAGGGCATTGCCGACCGTGTGCTCGACGATTCTTTCCAGACAGCGCTGGCGGGCGCTTCCAAAGATTTCAGGGAGAGTTCTTCCAGCCTCCTGTTTGCTTTTACGCTGGCTCTGATTCTCATTTATCTGGTGCTGGCAGCTCAGTTTGAAAGCTTCCGCGACCCGTTCATCATCATGTTTACGGTGCCTTTGGCTTTGGCAGGTGCGGTAGGCTCGCTTTACCTCACCGACCAGACCCTCAATATTTTCAGCCAGATCGGCATCATCATGCTCATTGGTCTGGTGGCTAAAAACGGCATCCTCATCGTCGAATTTGCCAACCAGCGAAAAGAGCAGGGGCTCGACCGATTCGACGCCATCAGGGACGCAGCCGTTTCGCGGTTCCGGCCCATTCTCATGACCAGCCTTTCCACCATTTTGGGTGTATTGCCGATTGCCTTGTCACTGGGCGCAGGCTCTGAAAGCCGTGTATCCATGGGGATTGCCGTAATCGGTGGCATGGTGTTTTCTACGATACTGACCCTATATGTCATTCCGGCCATCTACAGTTATATGTCTTCTAAAAAGGCAAATTTCCTGGTGGATTTGACGGAAGAACCGGAAGTGGAAAAAGAGGATGCCGTTGTGGCAGGGTAGGAGCAGGTTGATAGTTGGCAGTAATTCAGTTGGCAGTTGGCAGGATGCGTATTGCTCAGGATGGGAATGGAAGTCATTGATTTAGTTGGCAGTTGGCAGGTACATTTTACAAGCGTGATCCTGGTTGCAAATCGAGCACATAGTCGAGTTTGCAAATTCAAAAATTCAGTCGATTAATTAATTGATATATAGTTATTTGTATTTATTGATATATTGGTCGCCTTTCGAGTAATGCTGCCAACTTTCACTTTGCAAACAGCCGAATGTGGAGCAAAAATCCCAATCCTTCGCACGCTCCCTCCTGCCAACTGCCAACTGAATTACTGCCAACTCATTAAAATTGGATCTCCCAGTCCACCTCCACCTTCCGGGCATCGCCATTGATTTTCCAGGCTGGACCTTCTTTGATGAGTCTAATGGCTTCTTCGTCGCAACCGTAGCCCAGCGATTGGACCACCTTAAAATTAGACAATTTGCCATTTTTATTGACTGTAAAACGCAATCTTACCACTCCCTGAATCGCTTTGTCGCGGGCAGCAGCTGGGTAGCGCAGATTTTGAGCAAGGTATTCCTGATAAGCTTCCGTGCCGGACACCGGCGCAGCAGTGGGGACTATACGGGAGGTCTTTGCTTCTGATTTCTTTTTTGAAAAGGAAGAAACCACCACTTCATCTAAGGCCACGGCATTTTCATGAAGGGTCACATTCATCGGGCCCTGTGCTTTTATCGGCGTCTTTAGCGTTTCATACCCGGTGTATTGAACAACAAGTTGTTTTTCATCCCCGGAAAGGGGCAGGTTAAAATTACCCTCGAAATCTGTCGAGACCCCGCGGTTGGTGCCTTCTATCAGAACATTGGCGCCGATGATCGGCTCGCCCTGGGGATCTGTAACCCGGCCATAGAGGTTGCGCAGGCTGTTTTGTTTTTCCTTTGCGGTTTTGGCTGCATCGGCTGCCACGTCTTTTCTGGCTTCTCCGCGGGCGGGATTTCCCGGGGCTGCCGGAGCGGTACTTTTTGTCGCGGGTTGGTAGGATAGCGCGTCTTCAGTTTGCGCCCGAACACCGCCTGCTGAGGCATCTGAGGCTACGGCTTTTTGGGCTGCTTCGGGTTTGGCAACGGCTTCTTCCGCTGCGGCTATCTTATCATCTGTTGAAAAATTGTCCAATTCGTTTAGGGCAAGCTGTTCCGCTTCCACAGGCACCACATCCAGTTCTTTGGAACGGCGGTTGTAGCGGTAAAGTGCGGAAGCAGGAGGTTGGGCAGGGCCTGGTGCATCGTTGACAACCGGAGCCTCTCGCTCCAATTGGGCGATCGCCTGATTTGTGCCTGTATCACCTGGTTCAGAAGCCGGTTGGATCTCATTATTGCTGAGCTGTTGGCTTTCAGCGGCGGGCTCCCGGAGAAGCCACCAGCCCATGCCTGCCAGCAGCAGCACCGATGCGGCGATGGCCACTGCCCGGGGCAGTAGATATACGATACCCCGTCGTTTTTGCCCGCTACGCTCCTGTATTCGGGCACGCAGTTTATTCAAACGCGCTTCGTGGTTAGCATCGGCAAATGCCCGGTAACCCTCCATTGCGTCTGCAACAAAAGGATCCTTACGGGCAGCAGCATCCAGCGCGCGTTCATCTGAAGCCCGCGCCTCCCCGTTTAACCATCGCCGAAGTACCGTCAGCATTTTCACATTATCAAATTATCACATTATCAAATTTTCAAATCAACCTTCTCTTCCCCTCCACACAAATCTTCAAATTTCGTCGCCCGTTTTGAATATTGGAGCGCACTTTGCCCAAATCTTCCTGCAGGGCATCTGCAATTTCTTTGTAAGAATGCCCATCCATATAAAACATCGAAACGCACTGTTTTTGTTGAGCGGGCAGTTGTTCAATGCACGCACGTAAAGCAGCTTCGTCTTCTTCAATGTCTGTGTCGGGTATAGGATGCTCTATTTCGGCCGATTGCATAAAAGCAGGGTCAAAACTTTCGGTTTTCTGCCGGCCGTTGCGCCGCAATTGCATCAGGCAATAATTGCGCAACACCGAGTGCAGCCATTTATCAAATTCCCGTATGTCGTGTTGTTTGACTTTTGTCAGCAATTCCTCAAATACGCCCATCACCGCATCTTCTGCTGCCTGTTCGTCTTGCAGGTATTTCAGACAAATACCATAGGCCAGCTCAAGATAACGCTCATACAGTTGCCCCAAATACGCATTCTGGTCGCTGGAGCGGTATAACTCCAGCAATTCCCGGTCGCTTTGCTCCGGCGTTTGTTTTCTGAAAATGCGCAATAGTGCCATGCCTTGCTTTGGAAGATGCAAAGTAGGAAAAAAAATTTACTGCGATTTGTGTAATCCGATTCGACGGCGCATCTAAAGAGAAAATTGAATTACCATGATGAAGAAAATGCTTTGGCTGTTATTTACAGCTGCCCTTGCTTTACCGGCCTGGAGAATGGCCCATGTTGCCGATTTCAAGATAGAAGGCATCGTGAAAGATGAAGTGGGAAATGGACTGATTGGCGCCAGTGTGCTTCTTAAGGGGACGAGTACCGGTGTTTTGACCGATGTTGATGGCCGCTTTTCCATTACAGCGCCCAAATCCTGTGCGACCTTAGTCTTTTCATACATTGGTTATGAAACGCTGGAGGTAAAAGCCTGCTCGGGGAAAGCCAATACATTTACATTAAAGCCTGCAGCGATGCAACTGGATGAAGTGGTCATCAGTCACCCGACGGCTAAGCCCGAACGAAGGGAAATGGAGATGAAATCCAGGGCTAAAATGGATATCGCTTATTCCTACCAGTCTGCTCCTCCGGCAAGCATGCCGGGACGTCCGTACCCTGAGCCTTATCCGGTTGACCCCAACACGGAGGATTATGCCGCCATTCAGGAGAATAAATTCCAGCCCGCGCTTCAAATTCCCTTGTCTACTTTTTCCATAGATGTGGATGCGGCTTCCTACAGCAACGTACGCCGCTTTTTGAACCTCGGTCAGATGCCGCCGGCCGACGCTGTCCGCATTGAAGAGATGATCAACTATTTTGACTACGACTACCCGCAACCTAAGGGTGACCATCCATTTGAAGTTGTTACTGAGTTGTCGGAATGTCCCTGGCAGCCGGAACACCGCTTACTGCACATCGGCCTGCAAGGCAAAAAAGTTTCGACTGAAACCCTGCCCGCATCTAATCTGGTTTTTCTGATTGATGTTTCCGGAAGCATGAACGCGCCAAACAAACTACCTCTGCTGCAATCGGCTTTCAAACTATTGGTAGACCAGCTGCGTCCGAAAGACAAAGTTTCCATAGTGGTTTATGCCGGAGCAGCCGGCCTGGTGCTGTCGCCAACCGACGGTACAGATAAACAAAAGATCAAGGAAGCGCTGGATAAATTGAGTGCAGGCGGTTCCACAGCAGGCGGTGCAGGCATCGAGCTGGCCTATAAAACGGCGCGGGAACAGTTTGTAAAAGGCGGCAACAACCGCGTGATTCTGGCAACAGACGGCGATTTTAATGTGGGCGCCAGCAGCGACGAAGCGATGGTGAAATTGATTGAAAAAGAAAGGGAAAGCGGCGTTTTTCTGACGGTTCTTGGCTTTGGCATGGGCAATTACAAAGACAGCAAAATGCAGCAATTGGCTGACAAAGGCAATGGCAACCACGCTTACATCGACAACATGAGCGAAGCGCGCAAAGTGCTGGTGAACGAATTTGGCGGCACCCTGTTCACCATCGCTAAAGACGTGAAGCTCCAAATTGAATTCAACCCCGCCAAAGTGCAGGGCTACCGCCTCATCGGCTACGAAAACAGGATGCTGAACAAAGAGGATTTTAACGACGATAAAAAAGACGCAGGCGAATTAGGTTCCGGACACACCGTAACTGCCCTTTACGAAATTATTCCGGTAGGCGTCAAAACCAGCCTCATCGCAAGCGTAGACGACCTGAAATACCAAAAGGAGCAGGACGACAAAAAAGTGACTATTGTACCCAGCAATGAAATCGTCAACATCAAACTCCGCTACAAGCAGCCGGAAGGCAGCAAAAGCCAGCTCATCGAAAAACCAGTATTGGATAAGCCCCTGAAAGTCAACGAAACAGGCGATAATTTCCGCTGGTCGGCCGCTGTGGCGGAATTTGGGATGCTGCTGCGCAAATCAGAATTGAGAGGCAATGCAACCTATGTTCAGGCCCTCAAATTGGCGAAAAATGGCCAGGGCAAAGATCCAAACGGCTACCGCCGGGAAATGATTCAGCTGCTGGAAAACGCCAGGGCTATGGCCGATCCGGAACTGGCAGGAAAGGAGTGAGGATAATTTGAAGATTTGAAAATTAGGTGATTTGAAGATTTGAAGATTTGCGAAATTCCAAGGATTGACATTGTTGTCCATGGCGTCCGATCATCATCAAATTTTCAAATCACCAAATCACCAAATTCATTCTCGCCGGAGTCGCGCCAGCATTATCAAATCATCAAAACTTGTCCCGCCCAAGCGGGGTTTTCAAATCATCAAATGCTTTCCCCCTTCGGGGGCTGGGGGGCTACTTCCCAATCTCCTCCCCATCTACCAACGCCCGTTCCAGCATGGCGGCGATTCTGGCAGGCGCTTTAACGGGTTTGCCCTGCGGATTCAGCCAGTAAGCTTCGCCCACGACTTTGACTAACCCCGCGCCTTTAGCATACCATTCTTTGAGTTTGTAGCCGCGAACGCTTCCTGTAACGCCATCTTTTCGTTCGGCAACGGTGTGGATGACCAGACACTCGCTGAAGTTGAACAAAGGCGTTTTGGCAGAATCCGCGCCCTCTACTTTGACTTCAAAACTGAACATGCCGCTGCCTTTTTTTACGCCATTTTCGGCAATGGCATAAGGCGCAGCATCTTTGTAAGTCTGCCATTGCCGCACGGTGTCCGGAATGAGAATGACCGGGCGTTCGAGGATGATTTCCTGGCCTTCTTTCAAATCCATTTTATATACGGCAAGCCCTTTTCCGGGCAGGTAAGCTTCCAGTCGCGACTCGCCGGTGCTTTCCGTGCGCTGCAGCAAAGTATCGCTTTTAAAAGCCTCCTTTTTGGGCCATGCCAGCACATAAGGCGGCAATTTTTCGCCCAGCGCATTGGCAAACTGCAGCGAATCGCCCAATTGATTGGGAAAGTATTCCCTCGTAGAAAAAGCTTGTTGTCCGAAACCGGCGCAAGCGATTGTCAGGAAAAGGAATGAAGAGATGATGGTTTGATATTTCATGGGAATACGAATTGTTTGTCTTATAGACTGTTTTTGGAGCTAAACGTAACGCGGTTATCAGGCTTTGCTAAGGTGTCCCGCAAAGTACGCGGAGGGCACGCTGAGGCCGCTGAGTAGTTTTTCTGTCCTTAAGCCCAGGTCTGTTCTTTAACTATACCTATCGGCAGTCAGGGGGGTCGAGAGCAAGGCATGCGAAGCCCCCAAAAACGAAATTTTCTTTGTATGTGACCGATTTTAAGGCAGACTGAGTAGCGTCTGTCCATTCAGTTGTGTCTGATCTTTACCTGCCTACCGCAGGCAGGGGGTTCGAGAGCAAGGCTTGCGAAGGCCCCAAAAACGGGATTTTATTTGTATAAATGACCGATTTTGGGGCCGAGCATAACGCAGCTATCGGACTCCCCGCCTACCGGCCGGCAGGTAAAGACAGACATTAATTGAAATCAATTAACTCGATTTCAAATATCATCACCGCATTCTTCGGAATACCCGGAGGCGGATTGCTGCCATAAGCCAGTCTGGAAGGAATCAGAAAAGTCCCTTTACCACCTTTTTGAAGCAAGGGAATGGCAATTTGCCAGCCTTCGATCAGCTGAAGTAAGGTGATTGGGCCTGAAGTTGCCGTAGGAAGGTGTCCTTCGTCGAAAACCACTTTATCTGTAAAATAGCCCTTGTAATTGACTTCAATTGTAGAGCTGAGCGTGGGGCTTCCACCAGTGCCCGGCGTTTCAATGTTGTAGAAAATGCCCGACTCGTGTTCGGTTGCCGTCAGGTTGTTTTCGTCAATGTACTTCAGAATGGCAGCCCGGTCTATTTCATCCTGGTCTTCGTCTTTACAGCCCGGAGTCAGCATTACAGAACCCGCCATCAGGCAAAAAAGGAAAAAACGTGTCATGTTTTGTCAGGTTTGAATTTATGAATGAACGGCGCAAAGGTAAACGGATTTTGCAAGACCTGTATTATGGAAAGGTTATCGGACTGGCGACGAAGTGTGCAATTTCAGGTTGAGTTCCGTATTGCGTAAAGATGGCGGGGTATTGTCCTCTTTGGGACTCGTATGGTTTTTTGTAGACTAAAAAAACTCCTGAAGCAGCGGAACAACTTAGTCCATGATTTGCTGGGTAAAGAAACTTATGCCCCAAAAACAAAAAGGGGCAGCCGCTCTTGCGACCACCCCTTTCATTCGTAACATTCCGTGTAATCAGTATCTGTTCTTTAGTCCGTGTCTGAGCTTTAGGGTTCGAGAGCAAGGCTTGTGAAGGCCCCAAAAACGGAAGTTTACTTGCGTAAACGACCGATTTTGGGGCCGAGCATAACGCAGCTATCGGCCCCTAAAGACAGACACGAATTACGGCCTCTGGCTTCCGACCATAAACTGCCTGCTCACCGGCGCCTGTCCGGCAGTGCGCAGGGTCAGGGTGTAGATGCCGGAAGGCATGTTGTTCAGTTCGATGCGTTCGGTAGCGTCCTGTACGTCGTCAATTTCGCGCAGGATCATGACCTGGCCCAGTTGGTTTTGCACAGCAATGGTGATATTTTTGCCGTAAAAGGCCTCCATTTTCACGTTGATCTCATCTCTGGCCGGGTTGGGGAAGAGGCTGAGCACTTCCTGAGTTTCTACCTGTCCGGTGTTGCCGCCATTCGCCAATGTAGGAACAGGCGGTGTAGTAGAGATGCCCATGATGTTGCTAAATACTGCTGTTGTCGTTGTATTCACGTTAATGCTCTGAGCGAACAGACCTACTTCGATGCAGTTGGGTAAAACCAGCGTTGTCGTGAAAGTGAAATCCCAGTTTACACCGTCAATAGAAGTCTCTCCGAGGAAAACATTGCCGTTGCGTGTCAGACGCAGCCACTGTGGCGTATTGGGCCGCGGGAATTGCTGCTGCTGGGCAAATCCATTGGTTGTTGCACGCAGGTCGCGGACAACGCTGGAAGTTAACTGGCTGCGCAGTGCGATCTTTTTAGAACCGCCGGCATTATTTTCGCGGAACATGATGCCGCCCCAGCCGCCATTGGTGACATTTTCCAATTTCGCTTTGATGTAACCGTTGCCGCACATCGTCTGCCATGCGTAAGTCTGCACATCGCTCATAGGCGAACCATAGTTGGTCGCACTCACATCAATCGTACCGTCGCAAACGTTTTCAATCGCACCGCCGTTGCTGGCGCCGATGTTCGTTGTGGTCCACGGAGCACCGAGTGCCGGGCCGCAGAGGCAGGTGATGTTCATCGCGAAAGTTCCGGTAATGGTGCCGGAACCACTGACCAGAATGTAGTAGGTTGTCCCCGCCGCCGCATTGAAGGCCACCTGCGATTGTGAACCGCAGAAATTGTCGTTGCTGGCCACACAGCTGAGGCTGCCGCAAGTGCCGCCGTAAACGTGGAGTTTGGTGTCGTAAGAAGAGCCGCAGAGGCTGATGGTTGCCTGTGAGCCATTGCCTGTGAATTTGTACCAAACGCCATTACCAGGCGTGCCGCCGGCGCCACAAGAGCCTAAGCCTGCATCAGAGGTAGCGCCTACGGTGGTGCCATTGGTGGTGCTGCTGCAGGTGACCGTGATGGCGTTTGCACAATTGTCGTTACCCGGGGCTGCAGGAGGCGTTGTAAAGGTGCCGCTGACATAGCTGCTTGGCGTGCCGCCACCACAAGTGCTGGTGCGCACGCAGAAAGTATAGGTTGTATTCGGCATGAGGCTGCTCAGGTTTACGCTGGTAGCAGCTGTATTGACTGCACCGGTACCGCAAACATGACCGGCTGTGCCGTAAGAGTAGTCGTAGCTGGTAGCGCCGGCTGCTGCTGCCCAGCTCACTGTAGCGGAAGTAGGAGTCGTGGATGCCGAAGGCGTGCCCGGAGGGCTACAAGCTGGTGTGCTACAGGTAACATTCAGGGTATAGGCGCCTGATGCTCCGGAAAAACCATGTACCCGAATGTAATACGTAACCCCGTTGGCAGAGGCCCAATTGACCTGCGATTGTAAACCGCAAAAATCATCGTTGTCAACTACGCAACTAAGGCTTCCGCAAGAACCGGTATAAATTTCTATTTTGGTGTCGTAGTCTGAGCCGCAAAGGCTGGCTGTAATGTTGCCGCCATTGCCGACAATGGTGTACCAGACGTCCGGACCGACTGAGGCACCTGTACAGCTACTTCCGGGGCCGTCGGTATTGGCGCCTCCTGTATAGCCGCTGGCAGTGCCGCCGCAGGCGATTGGCGTCGCATTGGCGCAGTTGTCATTTGGGCCAACTGGCGGCGCCGAACATGAAGTACACTGCACCGTAGTGTTACGGCAAACGTTTTGATTCCCACAACCTGGCAGGTTCCAGTGTGCATACAAGGTGCCCGTATAGGTATTGGACAAAGTAAATGGCAAGGGGCCAAAGCCCAACACAGGGCCTGATGACGAGCCGCTGCGAATGGTGACGATGTCTCCTTCTCTTGTAGAGGTAAATCGCAGCGTCTGTCCAGCTACTGCGCCGGATATAACGGAGTAATCGCCTGCATAAACGCAGGAAAACGTAAGAACGCTGCCATTTATAAGGAGCGTACCCGAGCCATATTGTGAGGTGTTGGTACAAGCACTTGGCGCCGAACATGAAGTACACTGCACCGTAGTGACACGGCAAACGCTTTGATTCCCACAACCCGGCAGGTTCCAGTGTGCATACAAGGTACCTGTATAGGTATTGGACAAAGTAAATGGCAAGGGGCCAGAGCCCAACACAGGTCCTGACGCTGAGCCGCTGCGAATGGTGACGATGTCTCCTGCTATTGAAGAGGTAAATCGCAGCGTCTGACCGGCCACGGCGCCAGAAATAGTGGAGTACTCGCCTGCATAAGAGCAGCTGGTAATTTGAACAACAGTACCATTCGTAGCGATTGTAGCTGATCCAAAGGAGGTTGTATTGTTGCAATCACCTGATGGCACGCTGACGCAGGCTACGTTTCTTTCTCTAAAGACTTGGCTTGAGCCGCAGGCAGCAGAAGTATGTGTCCAGAAGCGAACTACACCACTGAAGGTAGCCGTCCATACTACAGGAGTGGTGCCAAAAGCCACATTGACTGAGTTGGCATCATTGACAATCGTGATGTAATCAGACCCAATTGAACTGCTAAAAGTATAACTGTTCCCTGATACGACGTTGACCCTGGAATATTCTCCGGCCCAGGCAAGGGTAGTTATATTCTGGGAGGTCCCGTTACAGTTAGGTGTAAAATTTGTACTGGGGTACAGCCCGTAACTATCAGCGGTACACTGCGCCGATGCCAACTGTACTTGCGACAGGAAAACCACTGTCAGCAGTGCGGTAAAAGTTGAGTAAAGAAGTGCCTTCATTTTTAAATATTTGAATGAACAGATAATAGTGACAATTCCAAATCTGAGGTCTAATCGTATAGATTGAACCAGAAAACGCTTTAAACAATAAGTGCAAGAGAACGCTGGTAATGCCAATGACGCCTTAAAATGGAAGTAAGGTTAATCACATTTAATTTGTATAAGTGAGCTCCGGTATTCCAAAAAAACGAGGACTAAGCTCAATTTCCAACCCGGCGGACATTAATTTCATAAATCGGAAAAGGGAAGTATTTTATGCTGTAATAAGACTTACGTGGATGTTCGCTGAATGTTTCTCTAAGAGTAATTTTTCTTATGAAAAAATTAACATATAGTTGAGCTTCCCTAAAAACAAAAAGGGGCAGCCGCTCTTGCGACCACCCCTTTCATTCGTAACATTCCGTGTAATCAGTATCTGTTCTTTAGTCCGTGTCTGAGCTTTAGGGTTCGAGAGCAAGGCTTGTGAAGGCCCCAAAAACGGAAGTTTACTTGCGTAAACGACCGATTTTGGGGCCGAGCATAACGCAGCTATCGGCCCCTAAAGACAGACACGAATTACGGCCTCTGGCTTCCGACCATAAACTGCCTGCTCACCGGCGCCTGTCCGGCAGTGCGCAGGGTCAGGGTGTAGATGCCGGAAGGCATGTTGTTCAGTTCGATGCGTTCGGTAGCGTCCTGTACGTCGTCAATTTCGCGCAGGATCATGACCTGGCCCAATTGATTTTGTACAGCAATCGTGACATTTTTGCCATAGAAGGCCTCCATTTTCACGTTGATCTCATCGCTGGCCGGGTTGGGGAATAGATTCAGCACTTCCTGCGTTTCTACCTGTCCGGTGTTGCCGCCATTCACCAATAAAGGAACAGGCGGTGTAGTAGAGACGCCCATGATGTTGCTGAATACCGCTGTTACCGTTGTATTTACGTTGATGCTCTGTGCGAACAGACCTACCTCGATGCAGCTTGGCAAAATCAGGGTCGTTGCAAAAGTGAAATCCCAGTTTACACCGTCAATAGAAGTCTCTCCGAGGAAGACATTGCCCGTGCGTGTCAGGCGCAGCCACTGTGGCGTATTGGGCCGCGGGAATTGCTGCTGCTGGGCAAATCCATTGGTTGTTGCACGCAGGTCGCGGACAACGCTGGAAGTCAGCTGACTGCGCAGCGCGATCTTCTTCGAACCGCCGGCATTGCTTTCGCGGAACATGAGGCCGCCCCAACCGCCGTTGGTAACATTTTCCAGTTTCGCTTTGATGAAACCGTCGCCACACATCGTCTGCCAGGCATAGGTCTGCACATCGCTCATAGGCGAACCGTAGTTGGTTGCTTTCACATCAATCGTACCGTCGCAAACGTTTTCAATTGCACTGCCGTTGCTGGCGCCGATGTTCGTTGTGGTCCACGGAGCGCCGAGTGCCGGACCGCAGAGGCAGGTGAGGCTCAGGCTGAAGGCGCCGGTATTGCTGCTGAAGCCACTCACCAGGATATAATAATCCGTCCCAACGCTGGCATTGAAGATGACCTGCGAACGGTTGCTTCCAGTACCGCAAGCGGCGGCATTGTCGTCATTGCTCACCAGGCAAGTCAAACTGCCGCAGCTTCCTGTATAAACGTGCAATTTGGTGTCATAAGCCGAACCGCAGAGGCTGGCCGTAACCTGAGCGCCGTTGCCAACGAGTTTGTACCAAACCCCATTCCCTGGGGTGCCGCCGCTTCCGATGCCACAGGAACCGATTCCGGAATCTGAGGCTGCGCCTACGGTGCTGCCATTTGTAGTGCTGCCACAAGTAATCGTTTGTGCGCCAGAGCAGTTATCGTTGGGAAGGGGGGCTGTGGTGAAGCCAACTGTTGCATAGCTGCTGCTGCCGCAGGAGCAGTTGGTACGCACGCAGAATGTGTAGGTTGTATTCGGTATCAATCCGGTCAGGTTAATCGTTGTGCTGGCCGTATTCACAGATCCAGTGCCGCAAACGTGGCCTGCTGTACCAAAGGAATAGGTGTAGTTGGTCGCGCCAGATACCGCAGACCAGGAGATGGTAGCACCGGTGATCGTCACGTTGCTCGACATAGGAACAGGCGCAATGCAAGGCGGGCCGCTGATCAGGTTCAGCGTGAAGTTTCCGCCTGGGTTAGTAAACGGATAAACATAAATGTAATAGGTCACACCCAGCGTGGAAACCCAGTTTACTTTGGATTTACGGTTCAAACCACTCAGATCACAAGCCGGGTCAGTTGGAGACGAATCGTCGTTGCCGCCCACGCAGGTAAAGGTACCGCAAGAGCCTGATAGTACCTGGATTTTGGTATCAAAGTTGGTGCCCGGGCTACAGGTATTCACCTCTACCGGGTTGCCGTCACCGACAAAACGGTACCAGACACCTTGTGAGGTCGAACTTACAGTAGCAGTGCATGAGGAAGTAAGGCCATCGCCGGTTGCACCAAGGGTGGTACCCGCAATGCTCTGGCAGCCACTGATGAGGGTGGCGCCTGCACAGGCATCGTTGGCTGGTGGCGGCGGCACTTCGCTGACGCACACATGAAAAGCAGAAGTTTGGTTCGTCGTGGAAGTCCAGGTAAATACCCTGATGTAGTAAGTTTGGCCAATTACAAGACCTGTAACCGTGCTGGAGTTAGGATCGGAGCAACTTACCTGAACCTGGCTGCCACAGGCGCCGCTGACTACCTGATGAACCAGGTCAGTGGTGCTGCCCGTTACATTGTTTAGGGCAATTAATGCGGAAGTTGTGGTTGCTACAAAGCTGAACCATACATCATCGTCAGCAGTACCGGTACAAACTGAAGGCGCGCCGAAAGAGGCTATAGAGCCGGCTACTGTGCCTGCCGTTTGAGCGGCACAGGAACCCGCCGGATTCACTGTAACCGGAAAGGCGCCTGCACAGTTGTCATTGGCAGGCGGCGGCGGCGGCGTCTTCAGACACAGCGTAAAGTTGGAGGTAACGCCTGAGCTCCAGGTGTAAGCACGCAGGTAGTAAGTAGTACTTCCTGTTAAGCCGGTAATGGTTCCGAATTCAGTATCGTAGCATCCAATGGAAGTCAAACCCGCGCAGGTACCGCTGTAAATTTGCAGTACCCGGTCCCCGTTGCCTGAAATGTTTGTATTGGTGTACAACAACGAAGTGACACCGGCTGGCGTCGTGAAGGTGTACCAGAGATCGTCGTCCTCAGTGCCAGTGCAAACGGCATCAGCCGTCCCTGTAGCGTTGGCTGTGTTTACGTTTACGTTGACGCAATTCCCGTCATTGAGAATGGTTCCAAAAGCGATGGCGCCTGCACAGTTGTCATTTGCCGGCGCCATAGGCGGCGTCGACACACAGATGGTAAAAGTAGCCGTGCCTGAAAAATCGTAGACCCTAACGTAATACGTTGTTCCAATACTCAGGCCGGTTAGTGCTACTGTTTCCGTCCCTCCGGAAACCGATGCGTCGGCACAGGCGATGTTGGTGCCGTTGCAGGCGCCGCTTCGTACGTCGACGACCGCGTCAAAGGTGGCACCTCCGACGACGGTTACATTCAAGTTTGCAGCGGTAGCGACAAACTGGTACCAAACATCGAGGGCTGTAGTTGCTGTGAAGTTTGCGCAGGTTATTGCCGCGATAGATTGAGTTGCAAGAACGGTGGTACCGTTAGTTGTCACACAGGTTGCTCCTACTGTCAGGGTGACAGCATTTGCACAATCGTCGTTTGCGGGTTGTGCCCATGCAACATTAGCGGCGAGTAATACCAGTGTGATAGCCATCATGGCTGACTGGAAAAGTGCCTTCATTTTCAATGATTTAAGTGAATAGAAAATAGTCAGTTCCCATATATATTCATGATATATGCCAAACCATCATTCCCAGAGGCAGCCATAGTATGGGTGCGGTCACCGCATACTGTAATTGTTGCCTCGATACTCAGAAACAATTGCGCTTAATGCGCCCAACATTCAGATTTAAAGAATCAATAAGTGAAATTGGGAGGAAACCTTTTCACTGAAATCAGATAAGCAATGGTCAATGGTTCACCGAAACGAACAACTGCCATCCAACACCCAAAGCCAGTGGAATTCAAAATGCATTACTTCGCGGTTTGGGGAAACCTTAACCGCCATTCTTACGGCAAATTTTGGCAGATGTTTCCTCAAATACCAGCTTTTTTTTTCAGAAAAAACAAAGGTCGAATTTGAGGCAAAACCCGCTACATTTTAGCAGGTTTAGGTATAGACAATTTTCTTTAAGTAAGGACCAGTTAACAGAAAGGGGACATTGCCATACAAATATAATATGCCTTTATAAAAAAGCAAATATTTTGCTAAAAAGATAGTTTGCGGCATATCTTTGCATCTGTCACACTATAAAATCCATTCTATGATGACTGACTTCTGCGTATTGTTAGACCCTGGCCATGGCGCCATTGATCCTTCCGGAAAATACACCACTGCGCCAAGCAAGCAATTCCAGCACAGCAAAGGCACTTTCCATAAAGGGAGCTGGTTTTTTGAAGGCGTTTTTAACCGCGCCATTACCACCCGTGTATCTGAGAAGCTGAGAAACCTGCACATTCCTCATGTTATTGTCGCTCACGAATATTTAGATACTACTTTGGCAGACCGCGTTAAAACGGCCAATTGGTACTTTGCACAATACAAAAACACCCTTTATATATCCAATCATGCCAATGCTTCAGGGAGCGGCAGAGCCCGAGGTTTTGAAGTTTACACCACACCCGGCAAAACCAAATCAGACGAAGTCGCTACGCTGTTGTGGGACAATGTAAAAGAATTGTTGGGAGACAAGATTTCCATGCGCCCCGATCAGTCGGATGGCGATCCGGACCGCGAAGCCAATTTTTACGTCATCAAAAATACCAAAATGCCGGCCATTCTTGTCGAGCATCTCTTTTTCGACAATTTCGACGACGCCACTTTGCTGATGAGCGATGAAATTCAGGATTTATTCGCGGAAGCACAGGCACGGACTTGTGTAGAATACATGAAGAAGTTAGGGCTGTGATTTTAGTTGGCAGTTTTTTAGTTAGCAGTTGGCAGTTTTAAGCATACTCCGGACGGAGAGATGGAGACATAAACCGTGCTTCATTTGCTAAAAGCCGACTTATCGATCATAATGAATTTCAATAGATTTCTCTCGTTCGCATTACTCCCCCTGCTCGGCATCAGTGCCTGGTTGAGTTACGATTTGTACCAACTTGCGGCGCAGCAACAACTCTGGGGGTACCGTCCTTTGGCGCTGTTTGCTTCCGGGTGGACCTTTTTGGTATTGGGTGTCATATTGCTGCGCGCAAAATTATACAGCCGGGAGGCAGAATGGCGTCGCCTTGGACTGGCATTCATGAGCGGAGGGCTTCTTGGCCTGGGATTCCCTGGCATACTGCCATTTCCTGCCCTGTTGTTTATTGGCTTTATTCCACTATTGGTTTTGGAAAAGGAACTCTCTGAACAGCCCCGGGCAGGCAACAAGGTTTTTGTCTATGCGTACGTTGCTTTTGTTACCTGGAATATCCTGACGACCTGGTGGGTAGCCAATTCGGCTATGGCTGCCGGTATTTTTGCCATTGCCGCCAATTCGTTGTTCATGGCCATTGTGTTCTGGCTATTTCACCGCACCCGCAAAGCGATGCCCCGTTCCGGCTATCTTTCGCTGGTGGCCTACTGGTTGTCTTTTGAATACCTGCACCTCAACTGGGATCTGACCTGGCCCTGGCTTACGCTTGGCAATGGATTTGCCCAATTCCCGGCCTGGGTTCAGTGGTATGAATACACTGGCGTATTTGGCGGAGGCCTGTTGATTCTGTTGATGAACATTCTCCTGTTCCGGCAATGGCAACGCTACCGGATGGGAGCGCCTGCCAATCGCAGGGAATGGGCCATAGCAATTGGCCTGGTCGTTTTGCCATCGCTTTGGTCGCTGTGGCGGTATTCAAGCTACGAAGAGCAGGGAAAAACGGCCGATGTGGTGGTGGTGCAGCCCAATTACGAACCGCACTACGAAAAATTCAACATTCCTGACGGCATACAAATCGACCATTTTCTGGAGCTCAGTGCCCGCCTGACGGACAGCTTAACCGATTATGTTGTTTTTCCGGAAACGAGCTTTGGCTTTGTCGAAACTTCCCAGGTCAACGAATATGGTCCGGTTATCCGGATGCGGGAGTTCATGCGTTTGTTTCCAAAGCTGAAAATCATTACCGGACTGGAAGCTTACCACGACTTCAAATCCGGTGAACCCCATTCCGACGCCGTGCGCCTGCGCAACCGCGGCGCCCAGACTGTTTATTTTGAAACCATGAACGCGGCTGTTCAACTGTCGAATGAAACAGAAGAAGTGCCACTGTACAAAAAGTCCAAACTGGTGCCCGGGCCTGAAAAATTTCCGCTAAAGAACATCCTCTTTTTTATGGAAGCCGCGGTTGACCACCTTGGCGGCACCACGGCTGGTTTGGCCACCCAGCGGGAACGTTCCGTCTTTTCCAGTAGCTCCGGGCGGATTGGACCGGCCATTTGCTATGAATCTGTTTTTGGAGAATATTATACCGGTTATGTCCGGAAAGGCGCCCAGGCCATCTTCATCATGACCAACGACGGGTGGTGGGACGATACTCCGGGTCACCGTCAACACCTTCAATTTGCATCTCTTCGTGCCATAGAAACCCGGCGCAGCATTGCCCGCTCTGCCAATACGGGGATTTCTGCTTTTATCAACCAACGCGGCGACATCCTTCAGGCAACGCCTTATGGTGAAGATGCTGTAATCCGAGACAAAATCCACCTTAACGATGCCATTACTTTTTATGTCGTCTGGGGGGATCTCATTGCGCGTATTGCTGTATTCACGGCACTGTTGCTGCTGTTGAATTCTGTCGTGCGCCGACGTGGCGACCGCCAGGTTATCCCCGTAAACCAGCCTGTATTCACGCCGCAGGTGGCATAGGAACATCGCCTTAACTGAAAATTAATAATTTAATAGAAGACTATGGCGTAAATCCTGCTATCTTTGCGCCTTCTTTCAAAAAGGAGGATAAAAATTATATGCAAAACCTGCGGAATATCGCCATCATCGCCCACGTTGACCACGGGAAAACCACCCTGGTCGACAAAATGCTGCTTGCAGGGCAACTGTTTAAAGAACACGAAACGCCCGGCGAGTTGATACTCGACAACAACGAGCTGGAGCGCGAGCGTGGCATTACCATTTTGGCCAAAAACGTCTCGATCACTTATAAAGGTACCAAAATCAACATCATTGACACCCCGGGTCACAGTGATTTCGGTGGTGAAGTTGAACGCGTCCTCAATATGGCCGACGGCGTACTGTTGCTCGTAGATGCTTTTGAAGGCCCGATGCCTCAAACGCGCTTTGTGTTGCAAAAAGCCATCGAACTGGGATTGAAGCCAATCGTTGTCATCAATAAGGTGGACAAAGAAAACTGTACTCCGGATGAAGTACACGAATCGGTTTTTGACCTGATGTTTAACCTCGAAGCGACAGAAGAACAGCTGGACTTTCCGGTATTGTTCGGCTCTGCCAAACACGGCTGGATGAGTACCGACTGGCGCCAGCCCACGACTGACATCATCCCTTTGCTTGATGCTATCGTAGAGCATATCCCCCCACCGAAAACGGAAGAGGGACCATTTCAAATGTTGATTACTTCGCTTGATTTTTCTCCTTATGTTGGCCGCATTGCTGTCGGACGCGTTCACCGCGGCGGATTGAAAGCCAACCAGCAGATCGCCCTGATGAAAAAAGACGGGCGCGTGGAAAAATACAAACTGCGCGGCCTTTTTGTGTTTGAAGGGTTTGGAAAAATTGAGACGCAGGAAGTGGCAGCAGGCGAAATCTGCGGCATTGTCGGCATTGAAGGGTTTGAAATCGGCGATACCCTTGCTGATGCAGAAAACCCCGAAGCACTGCCGGTAATTGCCATCGATGAGCCGACGATGAGCATGATTTTTACCATCAATGACTCGCCGTTTTTTGGACAGGAAGGCAAATTTGTGACTTCCCGCCACGTGAAAGAGCGCCTGGAAAAAGAGCTGGAAAAGAACCTGGCCATGCGCCTGGAATTCACAGACTCTGCTGATACTTTCCGGATTTTCGGCCGGGGCGTTTTGCACCTCGCCGTTCTGATTGAAACCATGCGCCGTGAAGGCTATGAATTGCAGATCGGGCAACCACAGGTCATCACCAAAACCATCAACTCGAAGCAACACGAGCCGGTGGAAGAGCTGACCATCGATTTGCCGGATTCACACTCAGGCACTGCCATCGACATGGTTACCCGCCGGAAAGGCATGATGTTGTCCCTGCACCCGAAAGGCGACCGCGTTCAGTTGCGTTTTGAAATTCCTTCCCGCGGCATCATTGGACTGCGCAGTCAGTTGCTGACTGCAACGGCAGGCGAAGCCATCATGACGCACCGCTTCCTGGAATTCCAGCCGCACAAAGGCGAAATTCCGGGCCGCATCAACGGTTCGCTCATCAGCATGGAAACGGGTAAGTCCATTCCATACAGCATCAATAACTTACAGGATCGCGGCAGATTTTTCATCGGCCCGAATGAAGATATTTACGAAGGTCAGGTCGTTGGCGAAAACACCCGTCCGGGCGATATGACCGTAAACGTGACCAAAACGAAGAAGCTGACCAACATGCGCGCTTCCGGCTCGGATGACAAAGTGAAGCTGATTCCACCCAAGCGCTTTACACTCGAAGAAGCGTTGGAATACATTCAGGAAGATGAATACGTTGAAGTGACGCCGAAAACTTTACGCCTGCGAAAAATTTACCTGAAAGAACACGAACGCAAACGCTCGAAAAACAAGTCGTTTGCAGATGCGGAGTAGATTTCAGGCTTCGCCGGAACACACAACAGGAGACAGCTCGAATTTTCGGGTTGTCTCTTGTTGTTTTAAGCTTACCCTTGTTCGACGGGTTCTTGCTGGTAATAAATTCGCGAAAACGGCGGTACGCTTTGTGTAATCCAGGCATTACCACCCACGATGCTGTCATGGCCAATGGTGGTTTCACCGCCAAGTATTGTTGCGCCGGCATAGATGACTACCCGGTCTTCAATGGTAGGATGGCGCTTGGTTTTTGCCATTTCTTTTTTGACACTCAAGGCGCCCAGGGTAACGCCGTGGTAGAGTTTCACGTGGTTGCCGATGACGACCGTTTCTCCGATTACCAGGCCTGTTCCGTGGTCGATGCAACAGCGTTCCCCGATCTGTGCAGCAGGGTGGATGTCAATGCCGGTGCGGTTGTGGGCATGTTCAGTCAGTATTCGCGGTATGAGCGGAACCCCCAGCTTAAAAAATTCGTGAGCAAGGCGGTACACACAGATGGCATAAAAGCCGGGGTAGGTGCGGATGACTTCCGTTTGACTGGAAGCAGCGGGGTCTCCGGCCAGAATGGCCTCTGCGTCTTTGAGCAGGAGGCTGTGGATGCCAGGCAACGCGTCGAGGAAAGCCTGCTCCGTAGCTTCTACACTCTTGGCGAGTGAATGTTCAACCGCTTCCAGCAACCCATATAATTCCAGCTTGCTGTCATTGTAATGTTGGTTAAATTCCCGTAAGCTCCGGTAATGGTGCTCTGCCAGTTCCGGAAACAACAATTTGAGCAAGCCGTCCAGCCAGTCGCATACCATATCCGGGGAAGGAATAGCGGGTGCGTTGCGGTGCGCCTGATAAAGTTGTTCTATAAAGCGATCTTCCATGCCAATAGCTTAAGTGATGAGCCGTAGTTTGTCAATCAGGGATGTTGATAATAACGAATAAACCGGGATTTGGGTTTCAATCGTTTTTTGTACGAGCCTCTGCAAAATTATCCCGCATTCTTTGGGCTTGATGAGCGAATAGGTTTATTTTCGGTATTAATTTTCCCATTTTGGGGATTTGTTTTTTTACATAGGGACTTAGACAAGTTTTGAAAACCTCTGTTATGAACTATGTAGAACAAAATTGCCGTTACCATCAAAAATAAGTCGCATCGAAACCACCACCATCTTTGCCCGGGGTAAGTTGCTGCTCACAGCCGAGTACTTCGTGCTGGACGGCGCTTTGGCCCTTGCGCTTCCAACCAAAGCCGGGCAAACTTTCAAATTTACAAAAGAAACCGGACCGGAGGGGCAAATCCACTGGCGCAGTTTTGATCACGAAGGTCAAATTTGGTTTGAAGGGCGCTTTACACACGCTGGGGAATGTCTAGAAGCTTCTGACGAAGCAAGTGCGCGGCGTTTGTCAAACCTGTTTCAATCCATCCTCCAACTGGGCGGCGTTTGGCCACAAGCGCCATCAGCCTGGCGCGTAGAGGTAGCCCTGGATTTTCCGCGCCACTGGGGTTTGGGCAGCAGCTCAACTTTGATTGCCGCCATGGCGAAATGGACCGGCGTGGATGCCTATAAACTTTTAGCGGCTACTTTTGGAGGATCTGGATACGACCTCGCCTGCGCATTTGCTACGGGGCCCATACTTTATCAACGTCGGGAAGGGCGGGGGAATTGGGTCGATTTTCCTTTTGCGCCGCCCTTTCTGGAGCAGTTGTATTTTGTAGGGCTTGGCGCCAAACAGGATAGCCGGGAGGGTATTGCCCGTTACCGGGAACGGAACCCGGCTGCTGATCCCGGGGTGCTGCAGGCTGTCAATCAAATGACCCTGGATTTTATCAGTGCGGGCACGCTGGAAGAATTTGAACGTTGTATGCGCGAACACGAAAACCTGGTCTCCAAAACGCTGGACCTGCCTTGCGTTGCTGCTGTACTTTTTCCGGACTTTTGGGGCGCTGTCAAATCACTGGGCGCCTGGGGCGGCGATTTTGTAATGGCTACCAGCTCCGCTTCATACGAAGAGACGGTTCAGTATTTCTACCAGAAGGGGTACACGGATGTGTTTCGGTTTAAGGAAATGGGGGTGTAGGAAGTGTCAAGTGGGCAAAAGGCAAGTAGTCAAGTTTGCGTATTTGCCCTTTGCCCATTTACTAAAATCACCCTTCATTTACTTCCCGCTACCCGACGACATCTTTTGCAAAATTCCGGGTTCAAGTTCTTCTGCTTTTGCCAGATAAATGCTCGCTTTTTCTGCGTTGCCGTTGTATTGGTAAGTAATCCCGAGGTTGTAATTGGCCATGGCATCGTCTGGTTTTTGGGCATGCGCTTTTTCAAAGAACTCAAGCGCTTTGTCAATTTTGCCCATGCTACCGTAAGCAACCCCTAATAAGCGAAGCGTTTCGTATTCATCGGGGCGGGTTTGGTAAGCCTTTTCGATGTATTGCAATGCCTTTTGCGGGTTGTGTTCTGTTTCTCCAAAATACAGCCCGGCTTCCCGGTACGTGATGCCAAGGTTATCGGTGGCATCTTTGAAATCAGGATCGAGGCGCAACGCCATGCCATAGGCGGCAATGGATTCTTCGTATAATTTCAGGTTGTTGTAACAGTTTCCCAACAGGAGATAAGCATTTTTATATTGCGGGTGGATGCGCACGGCATTTTTAAGGTGTACGACTGCCTCTTCCAGCATTGACTTTCGCTTAGCTTCGTCTTTTTCTTTAACAGACTGTACAAAAAGCTCACCGCCGAGTGCATTGCAGAGTTTGGCGCTGTTTTTGGAAACGGCAATGTCGGTGCTGAACAGCGTCAGGTTGTCTTTCCAGGCCGGGTTGCGCAGGATGGTTTTGACGCTGAAGAGCAGCGTTATTCCAATCAAAATACTCCATACAGTGGCAGTCCCCCAGCTCTTTTGGGCGCGGCTGAGGAGCAAGGCCCCTACAATGGCAAATCCCACCGAAGGCATGAATATCAGGCGTTCCGCCATATTGGTACCTACCGGGAAAAAGAGATTGGATCCAATGGATAAGGTAATGAGGTAAAACCAGATGCCGTAGCCGATTGGATTTTTTGATTTCAAAGTAAAAAGGGCATAAACGCCCAACGACAGATAGGCCAAAAGACTCAGCGAAACCTTCAAGTCATCCCACTTCATCACCTCAATGTGGCGCGGGTAGTAGTCGTGTGTCAGTGGGTGCGGGTAAACCAGCAGGCGCAGGTATTCTCCGAGGGTGTAAAAGATGGTTGCCAGTTGTTCTCCATACGCAAGGGGTACGTAGCTGCCGCCTGAAAATTTGAGAAACGGATTGTTCATCAATTCCATAGGCGGTTTACCAGGCGGCGCCACAATCGAAAAACGAATGACTAAAAAGAGGATGCTGGCTGCCACTACAGGGATGCTCAGCTCTGCTATGGAAGCGGGTTTGGCGTCCGTGAAATAATAAAACGTCAACGGCAGGATGGCCAGAAAAGTAATGGCGTTTTCTTTGGCCAGCAGCGCCAGCAAAAAACAAAAGCCGCCAAGCAGCAGCCAGCCGATTGATTTTTTCTTCTGGTGAACCAGTAAGGCAATGTAAAGCGCTGCCAGGCTACCCAGTAATGCGATGATTTCATCACGGCCTTTGATGTTGGCAACCACCTCCGTGTGTACAGGGTGAGCGGCAAAAATCAGCGCTGCTGCAAAAGCCACAAATCCCGCCTCGTTGGCGTCCATTTTGAACAGGAACAGTTGTCGGAGCAGAGAAAAAAGCACCATGACGGTCAGCGCATACCAAAGCACATTGAGCACATGCCCTGCTATTGGGTTCATCCCGAATAATTGAACTTCAACAGCAAACATAGCAGGAGTGAGTGGCCGGTAACGTCCTCCGGCTACCAGTGCCGCTTTGCCTTCCTCTTTGAAAAAGCCGTAAAAGGTATCGTATTTAAAAAGGCCGGGAATACCCGATATCCCTTTTTCGGTAAACATGTTCTCCCTGATGACAATCGAGTCATCGAGGGTATAATCATAGCCAAAGGTATTGACATAGAGCAGGAAACTAACTGCCGCTAAGACTGCAGCAAGCAACAAAGGGTTTGAGAATTTCCCCGTGGCCACCGCAACCGGCTTTTTTACTGCCGGAGGAGGAGCCTGCTTTTTGATGTATTTGCCTTTTGCCATTACTCAATATTTGGTTTATGATTATTTCAGGTGTTTGCACAGTCTCCTGTCAACGTTTCCTTTAGTTGGCAGTGACATTTTGCAAGCTCCATCCTGCCAACTTTCACTATGCCAATGCTCCTTGTGAGGTAAAATCTCAATCTTTTGCACCCTCAATCCTGCCAACTGCCCACTAAGAAACTGCCAACTAAAAAAACTACCCCAACACCAATCCCTCTCCCTGCCTGAACGCCTTATACCGTCCTTTGCTGAAATGGGTACCGTTGAACACCATCGTTTTACGCAGTTCGTGGCGTTCCGATTCCGGCAATTGGTTGAAATCGCTGCAATGTTTCGAGCAGCAATGCTGGTATTTTTCAGCACATTCCGGACACTGGATGAACAGGATGTGGCAGGCGTCATTGGCGCAATTGATATGCGTATCACAAAGGGCGCCGCACTGGTGGCAATGCGAAACGACGTCCGGGCTGATGCGTTCGCCCATGCGTTCGTCAAAGACAAAGTTTTTCCCGATAAACTTGTTCGGCAAACCCTGTTCCTGGCATTGACGCGTGTACTCAATAATGCCGCCGTCTACCATAAAAACGTTTTGGAAGCCTTTGTGCAAAAAATAGGCGCTGGCCTTTTCGCAGCGAATGCCTCCGGTACAGTACATGACGATGTTGGCGTCTTTTTTTACTTCCAGCAGGTTTTCTACAACGGGCAGCGCTTCCCTGAAGGTTTCCACGTCAGGGCAGATGGCATTTTCAAAGTAGCCGACCTCGCTTTCATAGTGGTTGCGCATGTCCACAACGATGGTATCCGGTGCGTCAGTGAGGCTGTTGAATTCGGCGGCACGCAGGTGCTTGCCGCGTTTGGTCACGTCAAAAGAAGCGTCGTCAAGGCCATCAGCCACGATCTTCTCGCGTACTTTGATTTTTAGTTTGAAAAAGGATTTTCCGTCGTCATCCACCGCAATGTTGAGTCGGATGTTTTCCAGAAAAGGAATGCTGTAGATGTCTTCCCGGAACGCTTCGAACTGTGCATCCGGAACAGAAATCTGGCCGTTGATGCCTTCTTTGGCAACGTAGATGCGACCAAATACCCCGAGGTTGCTCCATCGCAGGTACAAATCATCGCGGAAGCGTTGCGGGTCTTCGATGTTCCAATACTGATAAAAAGAGAGGGTGGTACGCGGCTCGCTGCTGTTGCGCAAGCGTGCCTTCAACTCCTCACCGTTGAAGATGTTGTAAAGCCGTGGCATGTTTTGAAAGATACGTTAACAAATGAGGCAAGGTGTAAAGTTGCCCGCTGAAAGCTGGTACATTCGTAACCAAATCGGGGCAAAAGTAATGCTTAAGGAGCGGTCTTTGCCTTTTTGACGGGAAAAACTTATCTTTGAACAAAATAAGAAAATATGTTAGCTGCCAACGTATTGGAAAAAGGGAAAAAGAAACGTGCCATTCCGGAAGCGCTGGTCTATGAGTACCTGGACGGTAAGCCCATTTATCGTAAAGGTTATAAAGAGGTGTTGAATAAGAAGAAAAAATTGGAGGAAATTATGGGAACGAGTGGCTTGCAATCTGTGATCATTTCCTACCTGATGGAAATACTGTTTTCGAAAATTGACAAAAAACAATACCGGATTTTATCCAATGAAATCGGCACCCACATCGCGCACCGGGAAAACCCGGCTTCAGACATAGGGATATTTGAAAAAGGTGTCCTTACCCCCAGTCGGATCACCACTAAATATGTAGATGTTCCTGCCAAAATTTTCATCGAAGTTGACATTCGCGCAGCTGTTGAAGACTTGGGTGAAACCGGCTATATCCATCTCAAAACCCTCAAGTTACTGGACTTTGGCGCCGAAAAAGTCATTTGGATTTTATCAGAAATTCAACAAGTCATTGTGGCTGAAAAAGGCGCCAAAAACTGGATCTGGATGAATTGGGATGAACCCTTAGAATTGCTCGATGGCATCGAGGTTAATATCGGAGACTACCTAAGGGAAGAAGGCATTGAGCCAAAAGCCGTGAGTGAATAAAAATAAAGATTCGATAAAGTCACCAGATTGACACTGATCTCGCTGTGTGCGTCCGTTCCTCCCGCCATCTCCACTATTTTTCCATCATGAAACTCATGCCGGTACACGGCTTTTTCCTCCAAAGCCAGATAAGCTTCAAGTGAAAAAAGTTGCGTGGTAACAGCTGCTTTTGTTGTCATCACGGCTGTATTTTTAATAAAAAAATAGAAAAATCCGCTCGAATACAAATGAATCAATCTATTCCTCCACAAATCCGGGATTAGGCATCCGCAGCGTTATGAGTCTGGTAATCCAGTCGTTAGTAATGGGCGGCTCTTTCCTTCCGGCGCTTCTGAGCCTTCCGGCACTGCGCGTATCGGTGGGAGGCGGCAGGTCGTTCAGCAACAGGGGCGTCACATCAAAAAACGCCGTATTGGCAATGAGCTTGAAGCGGATCAGGCTCTCAGGCAGGTTGAATGCCTTTACCTGATCTTCGTAAGTGAGGGGAATGGGCTTACCTTCAAAAGTCCAGAGGCTTTCGCCCGGTTTCAATTTCACTACCGAAGGTTTCAGCAAGGCTCCGTCTGATCCGAAATTCATAGACAGGTAGAGCAGCGCAACATGGAGGTCCTGTGAGAAGCGGTTGGTAAGGCGCACCCGGATGTTGCCGCCGAGTTTACCATTTGCCATTTGCTCATAAGCCAGGCCTGCCTCATCGCCTTCGAGGGGTAAAAGCCGGTCTCCCGAAACTTCTACTTTAAAGATTTCCACCTCAACTGAATTCGGTTTCAACAGGCTTCCATGGGTATCGTGGTATTCATTGCGCAGGTTTTTTACAAATTCCCAACGGGAGATGTGTTGCAACCAGTCGACGGCCAGTCCAGCCTGGTTGGCGTCAAAGCCTTTCAAAACGGGCGTCAGTGGCCGCCGAAGCCTGTCTTCCGGTTTGGTAATGACGTAGGCCCCTTCCGCAATCCGCAAGAGGTAATCGGCCTCTGAGACCGTCTCTACTCGCAGAAGACTGGCGCCGGCTTCTTTCCAGGCATTTTCGGCTTGCAGCAATCCCGCACTTCCGTTGGCGTCCGCCTCAAAACAGACAGCCAGGCGGGTGGAGAGCAGCCCGGCTAAGGGGACTTTGTACAAAACACCTTCCTGTGGCTTGTCGTCGCCAAAAAGGAGTTCGATGCGCCCGTTGCTTGTTTTTCCTATTTTAGCACTCAGTTTTTGACTTTCGTCCTGACGCCACACCTCGACTTCTTTCACAAAAGGCGAAATGCCGTTGCTGTAGCTCAAATCTACATACCAACCGGTTTCCGGCTGATAAAGCACCGCTCCGTACAAAGCAGCATCCTGGCCACCTTTGCGGTCGAGAAAATTGTGAAATATTTCATCCGGGTGACTTGCAGCGCTATAAATGCGGGGTGTTTGCCGAAACCTGTTTTTGAGCATGCTGCGCACCCTGCTTTCCAGGTTGTAGTAGCTTACCTTGTTTTCGGCACGCTTCAGCACATCAAGTAAGGCGCTGGTGAAAACGCCATGGCCATCCTGTTCAAAAGCACTTTCATCGGGCGCACAGGCTGCCATCTGGATATAGCGCCCCTCGGGCATCAGTTCTGCAATGGATTGACTGAAGAAAGCATCGCGCGACAATTTATCGGCAAACAGGAACTGCTCCCAGGGCCGCTTTGGCACTGAGTAGGTCAATCGGTTTTGAGGCGCATACCGGCGTGCCGCAATTTTGGGTTCCTGGCTGCGGGTATTGTCGCCGGAATGGCAACAATCGAATATGCTGAGGATGTGCGCCCCTGTGTCCGATAACTCGTGAAGGAGATATCGCAATTCTTTGTCAGCCAGCAGGGTGTAGGTTTCCTGCCCGTTTTTTTGAACGATGCTATCATAACAAACCAGCGCTTGCAGGCAGTGCGAAGGTTCAGAACGCCAAAATGCTTCATCGGCGGCTTCCCGGGTGCCGTGGCCGGAATAGTAAAAGAAGGCGACATCTTCGTTGCCAGCTTTAGAGAGATGCTGCCGGAAGCCGGAAACAATGTTATTTTTGGTGGCTGCTTCGTCTGTGAGCATTTGCAGTTCCAGCTTTGTATCGGGCAGTGACTTTAAGTAAGCTTCCAGGGCTTTTACATCGGCCACACAGCCACTGAGTTTGGGAACGGGCGCCTGATAATCGTTGATGCCCACGAGCAGGGCGTATATGGTTCTCGGCATGGCTATACAAAGATTTTGATTAGGCAAGATAGGTATTTGGGACACAGTTTCCGCTAATTTTTTTCCCATTGGGTGAATGCGTATCTTACCGCTTTAGTCATGCAATCAAGCGTAATGTTGTGGGTTGCTGTAAAGATGAAGATACGATGAATTCAAAATACAGTTTATTTAACTTTCTGATTATCTGTGGTTTGTATTTCTTTTGTCAGGTTGCTCACGGGCAAATTACTTATGGAACCAACAACTACATCGAATACCATACCGGGACACTACCAGTGGTCATTTCTGTACCCCACGGTGGTTTTTTGTCGCCTGCTGACATCCCCAACCGAACCTGCAATAGTCCGACAACAGGCACCGATACCTACACGATTGAACTGGCGAAACAGATCGATTCCAGCTTTTTCAGGCTAACCGGATGTCGCCCACACATCATTTATTGCAACCTGAAGCGGACCAAACTTGATTGTAACCGGAACCTTGCCGACGGCGCCTGCGGGAATGCCGATGCGGAAATTGCCTGGAACGAATTTCACCAATTCATTGAAGTGGCTCAAGAAACAGCACAGGCAGATTATGACAACAGGGCGCTTTATTTTGATTTACACGGCCATGGCCACATCATCCAGCGCCTCGAACTGGGTTACCTGTTGAATAATGATGAATTGGCGGCTTCCGACAATGTCCTAAACTCTGCGGCATTTATGGACAAGAGCTCCATCCGGAACCTGGTCAGCCAGAATGTCAATGGATATACCCATGCAGAATTGCTGCGTGGCGATTATGCGCTTGGTACCCTGTTGGCGCAGGCCGGTTATTCTGCGGTTCCCAGTAAGCAAACACCCCACCCGGGGCCGCTCAATCCTTATTTTAGCGGGGGGTATAATACTGCAAACTATACCTGTTACACTCCGGGCAAGACCATCAATGGCTTTCAGCTCGAATGCCATTACGGCAACGTTCGGGATACGCCCAATCACCGAAAAGCCTTTGCCGATACCCTCGTTTCGGTGCTGCTAACCTATCTGAATCACCATCATGCTTTTTCACTTACCAGTTGTAACCTTGCAGGTCAGGAAGATACAACAACTGAAAACCGCCCTTCCATCTACCCCACGATTTTGGAGGGGAATGTCCCGATCAGGATACAAGGTGCAAATCTGGCAGGGAGTAATTTTCGCTTATTTGCAATAACAGGTCAGCTCATTACTTCGGGCATTGTAAGACCGGATAATGCGATTGTAGTCAACAGTGCCTTTAGCAGGGGCATGTATGTTTTGGTCGTAGAACAAGAGCAGCGTCGTTATGCCTGGAGGGTGGTTGCCGGCTTTTGAATGATCAGTAGTCGGGTCTCAAAATCATTAAATTCCAACAACTTATCCCCCCGTCCCTTCGTTTTTAAGATAGATCAAACGAATGTACTATGAAAAATATACCGATCATCGGCGCATTGTTGTTGATGGGGATTGTATTTTCCTGCAACTCCAATAACGCCGAAGGGAATTCTGATACTTCCGACAGTTTCGTCAATAAGCTTGGTATAGCTGCCCCGGCCGCCGGAAAATCCGAAGCAGAACCTCCATCTTGTACAGATGTAGTCATGGAAATTCTCACAACTTCGCCATTTTTTAAGGAAAAAACCAAAGGCCTTCATGAAGCCATCGTGAGCAATGGAGGCACCTCGTTTGGGATCATGCTGGAAGGTAGCCCAGAAGTTGGCAAAGACGACCCTGACTATTCGCCGACCTACGATTTCAACCTTCATGAGAGGTATCCGGATCGTGATGTCGTGATTGGCAGGTTCGTGTTTGACCCCGCGCAGCAGCAATTGTTTGAACGCGATCAGATAACGGATAAACTGGCACCCATTGCCTTCGACAAAAAATTGCTGGAAAAATTAAAGCAGGTTTGTCAATAGCACCTTCCCTAATTTTCAAATAAACTCATTTTCAAATCAACTATTAATTTTTCCGTTTTCCAATAATCTCAAACGCCTGCTCCAGCCGGTTCCCTTTTTCATCGACGAGCGTCAGCAGGTGTTTGCCTTCCGGCGGGTTCAGTTCCATACTGTGAAAATGCATGGTACTGCCTTTGTATTCGTTGTCAATATGCCAGTAAATGGTCGTTTCCGGGCTGCGGTGGGCCACAGAAAATACGGTGCGCGACAACTGGCCATCCAGGTTGACGGGGACGTAGATGCGGGTTGGTTGTTTCGGATAGATCAGTTCCATCATGGCTTCATTACTTTGTCCTGAAACACAATCTTCCCGAAAGGGAGGGAGCGTACGATAGCCCGGATTTTTGGCTTTGTAGTAGTGTTCCTCCAGTGGCGGCAGCACAAACCACGATTGGTGTATCATATTGCCCGGTGCTTCGCATTCTGCGTTCACCTGCCATTGCAGCGTTTTGTCTAAGTGAATGGTACGGTGGTAGGGGCAGGCCTCCGTTTTCAGGCTCGATGCCGGCGCCCAGATGCTGTCCACTTCGGGGCAAATGTCGAGTGCGCGATAGCCGCTTTTGCGGCAGGTCGGAATGCGTTTCATTTCATCATAAGGTGGTCGGAACCAATGACCATCGGGAGGCAGGATGTTCAGCACATCAAACAAAGCCGGCGCAGCAGCCATGGCGCCCATGAGGCCTGGCCTGCCTTCTCCGTCGGCATTTCCTACCCAGATACCGATGGCATAACGCGGGGTCACTCCCACTGCCCAGGCGTCGCGAAAACCAAAGCTGGTGCCTGTTTTCCAGGCAATGCGGCGGCTCGATTCAAACGTTTCCCAGTCGCCAACGGCATTAGGACGTTCCAAATGCTGCATGGCATCGAATGCGAACCAGGCCCCGGCCGCACCGATAAATGGGGGATCTTCCAGCAGGTTGTTGCGGCCAGTAGGGGTGTTTTTTACTCCAAAAAGGTAGTTGGCGGGGCGGTAATCTTTCGGATCGTAGCGACCATCACGTGGGTAAAAATTGCCGAGCATCCGGCTCATGCAGGCGTATGCGTTGGTGATGTCACCCAAAGTGGCTTCTGCACCACCCAGTATGAGTGGCAGGCCGTAGTGAGCAGGGGGCTGATCTATGGTGCTAAAGCCCAGTCGTTTCAATTCAAAATGAAACTTCTCCAGGCCATACAGTTGCAACATTCTGACAAAAGGCACATTCAGCGAACGGATCAAAGCCCGCCGTGCCGGCACAACGCCGTCGTAGCGCAGGTAGTAATTTTCAGGGCGATATCCGCTCATGGTTGTGGGCACATCCGGAATGAGGCTGTTGGGAAGGATTTGCCCGTTTTGCAACATCAGGGTGTATAAAAAAGGCTTGAGGATGCTGCCTGTACTACGCCTGGCGGTGATGACATCCACTTCGGCGCCGTGTTCGTCTCCCGCATCAATTACATTGCCCACATAGGCCAGGATATTGCCGGTTTCCACTTCAATGACAATGGCCGCCAAATTGTGGATGCCGTTTTGCCGCAGCAGTTGCTGCTGCCGCGATGCAATTTCTGTCACGCGACGTTGCAGTGATTGCTGCAGGGTGGTGCGAATGCGGGAGTGCGGCGCTTTTCCGGTTTTTACCTGTTCCCTCCAGGCGCGGTCAAGCAGGTGGGGCGCTAAGCGGGGGAGGGGATGGGGCTGATCGGGTAAAGGCTCTTCTTTTGCCAGTTCCCAGGAGGTGCGGTCCATCGCTCCCACTTTGAGCAGGCGATCGAGCAGGCGGTTTCTTTTGGCCATGAGGGCCTGCCTGTTGCGGCCCGGGTGAATCAGGGCAGGGCTGTTGGGCAACACGGCTAAAGTAGCAGCTTCCGCCCACGATAGCAGCCACGGGTTTTTGCCAAAATAACGCCACGAAGCGGCATCCAGGCCAACTACATTGCCTCCAAAGGGCGCGTGGGCGGCATAGAGCCGCAGGATTTCGGATTTGCTATAACCCAATTCCAGACGGGTTGCGAGGATGGCCTCAATAAATTTTTGCCATAGATTGCGCGATTTATTGCCACGTGCCATGCGGATGACCTGCATGGTCAGGGTGCTGCCCCCGCTGACAACTCTGCCGCTGCGGAGATTTTGTCCGATGGCCCGCGCCAAACTGACCGGGTCAATGCCAGGGTGATACCAAAAGCGGTGGTCTTCAAATTCAACAATCGCACGGGAAAACTTTTCCGGAATGCTGTCAGCCTGCGGGAAACGCCACTGGCCATCAGCAGCAATGCGCGCGCCGAGCAGGTTTCCGGCATAATCTTCCAATACCATGCAAGTCGGCTGGTTGAAGAGTGGGCGCGGAAGGCAAAAAGCATAGGCCAGCACCAAAACCGCCAATCCGGCAAAGGTTTTTCGGCGGTGTTGCCGAAACAGAAAATGGTAAAGACGTTTTATGCGTTCCTTGAGCATGCTTTAGAAGAATACGGGAATAGGCTGTTTATTTGGGTTTAATGGTTTGCACCCAAAGCTCTTCCCCATCACTATCGTACGTTTTTACCGTCAGAATCCTTGCCGTGCGCGGGCCTGAAAATTCCAGCATGGTAAAATTGCGCTTCATCACCAAAGTGCCTTCTACCATGTGCTTATTTTCTTCCGTTACATTGAAAGCGTGGCCGGAAGTGAGCGGCGAACTGGTGATGTCGGTCACTAAATTGCCCGCAGCGTTCGTATACTGGCTCATCACCGTATGGTGGCGGTCTCCACTGAGGAAAACCACGCCTGTGATGTTTTCTTCTTCAATGCGCTTTAGCAGGTACTCACGCTCTTCCGGGAAATAGTTGATGTAAGTTTCATCCACAGCAGCGGTATTCAGGACCTGTCCGCCGACGGCAACCATTTTAAACGGCGCCCGGCTTTTTGCCAACCCGTCAATCAGCCACTCCAATTGTTCTTTGCCTAACATGGTGCGTTCTCCGGATTTTCGAAGATCCGGGCTGCGGTTATAGCGGTCATCCAGCAGGAAAAAGTCGATGTCGGCAAACTGGAAAAAGGTGGTGATGCCGCCGCTGTTTTCGAGGCCAAACGAAGGGTTGGGCCAAAACAGTTTAAATGCTTCCAGCGTGAGCGACTTGTGGACGAAACTGCGATCGGAATTATCCGGGCCGTAATCGTGGTCGTCCCAGATGGCGTAGTGGTGCGTCGAAGCCAGCAAAGCCTGCATTTCGGGAAGGGAACGCGTATGGGTATTGCGTTTCAGAATTCCGGTGCGGGTATTCCAGTCGACTTCGCGCAAATACATGTTGTCGCCAAGCCAAAGCATGGCGTCCGGGCTCATTTTATGGATGGTCTGAAAGATTTGATAAGCAGCGCCGTAGGGTTTGCCCGGGCGATCATAAGGCTCTTCGTTGACATAAGCACAACTGCCGATGGCCATTTTGAAAGCCGGCGGATCGGTACGCCATTGCCACAACGTTTGTGTCTGAAAGGTAGTAGGGTAGTTCAGTTTAACCGGTTTGCCATCAATGAGCAGGAGGTAGTCGTAGCGGTTTCCCGGCTCCACGCGGTCGGCAAGCAGTTTGGCTGTAAAAGCCGTTTCTGCTTTTGTCATCACCGCTGCCGTATGCAGGGTGTCGGCAGGTTTGGAACTGATCCAATACCTGATTTGTACTTTTGCGGCTTTTTTGGTCTGCACCCAAAGCAATACTTCCCGCATTTCAGAATAGCCCAGCATGGGACCCGACTGTAGTAATGTCGTCGTTTGTGCGCTTGGCGCAAAAGCAAACAAAAAGAGAAAAATAGACGTGAATGCGTAGCGCATGGCAAGCAAGTTTTGGTTCGTGCGCTAAAGTACGGCTTGATGGGGAATGGTAGGCGGATTTTTTGTAAAAGAGTAGGAGGGCATTGTTGCGTGGATGCTGTTTTATTTAACGAGTCGGGATGCTTCAGGATTGCCGCTGCCAGATATGACAAATCTTCAGGATTTGTCATATCTTAAGCCCCATGGAACAAATCCCAGCCAAGATTTGCTATATTTTTCAATAAGTAGGATTGACTTAATGAGAAAAGTGTTATTTTCGCGTCGCTAAATAATGAAGTGGGTAATGACGCACTTAAATTTGGCTTCAGAAAAGGGGGTATAGCTCAGCTGGCTAGAGCGTCCCGTTCATAGGAACGGGGAGGTCACAGTTCGAATCGCATATCTTCACAACTGTTTTTTGAAATAAAAGGGGGGTATAGCTCAGCTGGCTAGAGCGTCCCGTTCATAGGAACGGGGAGGTCACAGTTCGAATCGCATATCTTCACAACTGTTTTTTGAAATAAAAGGGGGGTATAGCTCAGCTGGCTAGAGCGCTTGCATGGCATGCAAGAGGTCATGAGTTCGAATCTCATTATCTCCACAACTTAAAAGCCGCTTCGTAAGGAGCGGCTTTTTTTGTTTATCTCATCTTTCTGTAAGGCACTTCACCCGCCATTTTCTTCCACAAACTCCCAGGCCCGCGCTTCCGACCACGCATGCCCGTTTCCCGCCAGCAAAAAGCCAACATGCCCGCCTTTGCGCGGCATTTCCAGGAATAGTTTGGGATGCTTTTCGCAAAGCGCCGTCGGATAGCAGTCGCCAGCCAGCATCGGGTCGTTCAGCGCATTCACAATCAGGATGGGCTTGTCGGTTCCGGCCATAAAATTTTTGGAAGAGGCCTGATGGTAAAAAGCGTCGGCGTCGCGGCAACCGGTCAGAACCGTTGAATAATGCGTATCAAAATCCCGCCAGCACCGGATGGTTTTAAAATGACGCAGATCGATCTGATCGGGAAACTGCAAGGCTTTGGCTTCGATTTTTGCTTTCAATTGCCGGTGAAAATATCGCGAATAGAAGCGGTTGAGCGGCTTTTCGATCGATAAAATACTGGCTTCCAGGTCGCAGGGCGTTGAAAAAACAACAGCTGACCGAACCGCATCGGGGGCATCTTTACCGTGTACGCCAAGGTATTTGGCCGTGATGTTGCCGCCCATACTGAAACCGATCATGGCGATGTGGCTGTAATCTTTGGTGCGCAGCGCATGGCCGATGACTTCCCCGATGTCGCCGATTTCACCGTGATGGTAAAGGCGCAGATTCCGGTTCATTTCGCCGCTGCAGGAACGGCAATTCCAGGCCAGCGCATCCCAGCCGCGATCTGCAAAATAGCGCGCCATGCCTTTCATATAAGGGCGGTCAGTGCCGCCTTCCAACCCATGGGTCAACAGCACCAATTTGCGGCTGCCCCGATCCACCCAATCCAAATCGACAAAATCGCCGTCAGCCAGTTCGAGGCGTTCGCGTTCGTACAAAATTTCGACACGGCGCAGCATGGGCGCCATTGTTTCCAGGTGGCCGTTGAATTGTATAAACGGGGGCCCGGGGTAGGAAGAATGCAATAAAACAGGCATTGGAGTATTTACTTCACTTGATAAAATTCTTTGGCTGCCCGCGCCGGAGAAAGCGAAGCTGCCTGGGCATTTTCAGCGATCAGGTAGTACTGCGCGCCAGGCTTGTTTTCAATTCCGGCAAGGTAGGCAGGGGCGGTTCCCCCCATTTCGATGCGTTGAAAAGCGCCATTTTCGCTGTAGCGATAACAAAGCCAAACTTTGGTGGGACTGCCTTCTACCTTTGCGCTGATGTTGATTTTTTCGCCCTCTACCGCATGAGCTACCTCCGAAATCGCGGGAGGCGTACGCTGGAGAAGGGGGTGGGTTTCCAGATATTTGGTGCGCTTGCCCATCAGCTCTTTGATGCCGACGATGCGCTTTTCATCTACAACAACGGTCGTATCCAGGTTTTTCTGAAAAAGGGCGTAATCGTAAAGTTTATTGACGTCGTCTTTCACCGATTTGTCCACAAACTGCTGGATTTCTTTGGCGCGCTTGAGGTATAAGCCGTTTGAAAAGTTTTCTTCCAGAATGGTTCTGATGTGAGCGAGGTATATTTTTTGATATAAATCGTTGGAAAGCAATTTGGTAATGAGCGGACGCTGCACACTTCGGCCACTGTCGCTATCCTTGAAATGCAGGAAAGGACTCATGGTTTGCATGCCTGCTTCCGACAAAGATGGCCCGGCGCCGGTGAGCCGGAAGCCTCCGAAGCTCAGGTTCATGTCCCAAACAAGGGTATGGTAAACGCCAAAGGTATCAAGGTAAAGGTAGTAGTTGTGGCAAAGCTGTCCGGTATAGCTGTCCAGATTGACCAGGACATTGTTGAACGCCAGCATCCAGAGCGTCTGGTCAATATTGAGGGTTTCTTCTATTTTTTGCGGTTCTTTTTCCAGGATTCTGGTTAAACGGATGACGTCTTTCCAGTGCGCATGATCCTGCAATTCATAAACGGACATGTAGCAAACCGAATCTTCACCCACGTAAGCCAGCGAAGCATTATCGCTGCTTTTACAGTTCGACTTAGGCTTCACGTGCCAGTTTGGGTCGCATTTTACCAAAGCGCCTTTACTCGTGCCAAAATGTTTTTCAAGGAAAAGGTCATCAATGGATTCCGTGCAATTATACAGACCAAGGTAGGTTCCGTTGACGTAGACTTTGGCAAAATTGGCGCGGGGCGACGGCATGTATTTTCCGGCAATTTCATAGGCCAGTACTTCCCGCACAAAGCTTGGGTCGAGAAAAGCATTGGCTAATTTGAGGGTGGAAATACCACCGGGTAATTTTTGAGATTTGGTCGTCTCATTGATCTTGATATTGAACGGCAGTTTATTTTCATCCAGATCACGTACCCGAAAATAGGAACTGTTGCCTTTGTAGCGAATCCCTACCTCTTTATAAGTAACCCCGTTGATCACGGCATCTCCAATCAACCGTTCCTCACTTCCAGCCTGTTTGTAGGTATCGAGCAACTTATCCCATTCGGCTTCCTTCAAGGTGAGTTTTATTTCCAAAATGGTATTGGCCTCGAAGATGTCTTTGCTTTGAGCATGCACCCCTGCCCAGTGAAGGGAGAGCAGAAGTGCGCATGTTAAAAATTTGCGCATTATGGTACGAGTTTGATTTTGCGGTTTTGACAGAGCATTAAAACGATAAACCCCGGCTCCTTCGTGTATAAAGGGAGGAGCCGGGGTTTCAAACCGCTGCAAAGTTAGGCCTTATTTGTTCAAATCGGCTAAAGTTGCTGTATGTGTTTCATACATATAGCGCGCCGGGCTGTAGCTCACCGCCTTTGCATTTTCGGCCATGATGTAAAATTCGATCTTATCTGCGTTGCCATCAGGCTGAATTTCAACGCCGTAAAGACCATCTCCTGATTCGCCGTCGTTGCTTTTGCCGTCGTCCATCATGGTAGCTTCACGCATTGGCGCACCTTCTGCAAAGCGATAGTAAACCCGCACTTTTTTAGCAAATTTTTCCACTTTCGCCTGCACTTTAAAGCTGGTCACGCGATCTGTTGAAAATTTTTCGCGCCGTACCACCACCACTTCGTCAACAGCAGGAGGTAAAACGGTAAAGTCGCCCTGAGTAGAAAGATAGGTGGCTCTTTTATTCATAAAATCAACCAGTCCCGGGATTTTGCTTCGGGTTCCGATGGTTTCCATCAGGCTTTTTGCAAAATCAGATACGGCATAGTATTTATTCAAATCTGCGGTCAGCGGCGCCTTGATCAGCTCCTGAAGTTCCTTTGCGCGTTTGTCTAATTTACCGTCTTTGATGGCTTCGCGCAGGATGGCCCGCATGTGAGAAACGTACTGCTTCCGGTATAATTCATTGTTCAGCAATACGCTGATGAGGGGTTTGTAACCATCGCTGGTGTGGAGGAGCGGATCAAGGGAAACAACGCCTGTAGCTTCCAGGTCAGAACCGATGCCTGTATTTTTAAAACTGCCAAATGCCAGGTTCAACCCTCCGATGATGGGAACAAAACGTCCGGTTTCATCCCGATATAGGTAATAATCAGCGCTGTACTGGCCGGAGTAGCTGTGTAAATTAACCGTCACACTGTTGAATGCCAGCATCCATAAAGTCCGGTCAACATCCAGCAACTGTTCAATTTTATCCGGTGTGTTTTTCAACATCGCTGTCATTTCGTGCAAATCTGTCCAGTTGCCATTTTGAACATTCTTGAAGTGCGTCTTGAGGCAATTGGCGTTGTTGTCTAATTGTAAAGACCCGTAGACATTGGCTTTGCAACCTTCGCCGGCTCTTTCTACCGTGTTGGGGTCGCTGTAATACAGGCTGCCGTCGGCGTTCCCGAAATGTTTTTTCAGAAACGCTTTGTCCACGACCTCAATATTGACAAACAAGCCATAATATTCGCCATTGATGTTGACTTTAGCATAGTTTGCAGACGGCGCAGGCATGTATTGCCTGGCGATTTCATAGCCAACCACTTCGCGCACCATACTCGGATCGCGCAGGGCGTTCGACAGGTCAATATGCGTATAGCCGGCATAATTCTGAGAAGGGGTGCTGTAATCCAGCTTGAGAAAGAGGCCGTTGCGGCGACCACCCGGCGTGAAACCGCGCGCATCACGATACCGTACGCCGGCGTCTTTCAATTTAGCGCCGTTGATTTCTATGCCACAGGCCAGGAGTTCGTCGCCGTTATAGCGCAAAGAGTCCAGCAGATAGCGCCAGTTCTCCTGCGTAAAGGTGATCTTTATTTCCTGAATGGCCTTTGGATCATAAAAGTTGGACGCGTTCTGGCTTTGGCCTTTTGCCAAAAAGCAAAGGCTGCCGATACAGCACAACAGGAGGAGATTACACTTCATAGTCTAAACTTTAAACTTTTTGCGATGCAATATTAAAAAAACTATCACAGCATTTGGACAATGGGACTTGACAATTGCAATATCTTTTCCCGGACATGCTTAGGGGTATCCTGAAATTCATCCATAGAATTCCCGATACGCCCTTAAGAACGTTGAATGCTGCAAAAAGACACCATCCGGAAGCATAAAAATATTTGCAAACAAGCAATTAACGCCATTTTTGTCCATAATCTTGCCCCGGAAAGGCCCGGTAATACTGGCCTGAAAATTGTTGATCCGGCTGAAATTACCTTCAGATTCTAAAAAAATGCTTACTTTAGGCCGTAACAATTGCGCTATAGCATGAGAATTCTTGCCTTGATTGTTTTTTTTGCCTTTTGTGTCTATGCGCTTGCAGCGCGCTGGTATTTTGTTTGTCAGATCCGCCACAAGTGCGATCCGCCGCCAGCCATGCCTGTCGTAGACAGCCTCAAAGATGTACGCCTGAAAACCCTGCAACTCACCAAAGGGGATTCGGTATTGCTTCGGGATTACGACCATTTCGCTTTTGATTCGGCGGGGGTATTGCCTGTTTTGAATGAAAACAACCTCGCTTTTCTGGATACCCTGACTGCTTTATTGCGCATGGATACCAATCAGCGCCTGAGCATTACCGGAATGTACCGGCCTTCTGAAAAAGACACCAAACCCGGCTTTTTTGAAAATATTGGCAACGCCCGCGCCGACGCGGTGAGAAGATTGCTGGTGCAACGCGGCACAAGAGAAGGGCGCATGACGCTGGACAATACCGCTGCACGGGATGAAAAGCTGTCGCAACCGATGCGCTTCGACCTGTACTCTGAGAAAGATCGCCCGGACGCCTACGAAAAAATACAGTTTACTTTTACCAACATGACTTTTTCGGACGCCAATTTCGCTTTTGCTTCGGCTGAATTCCGTCCCGGCGAGCCTTTTGTATTGTATGCCGATTCTGTAAAAACTTACCTGCAATTGCACACAGACAAAAAGCTGACCATCATTGGACATACCGACAATATTGGCACCAATAAATTTAACACCAACCTGGGCCTGCGACGTGCCGGCAGTGCGCGTGAGTATTTCAAAGAGTTGGGGGTAACCAATAAAATCCGGATCGAATCGAAAGGCGAAGGCCGTCCCGTGGCCACCAATAAAACAGAAGAGGGTCGCCAGAAAAACCGGCGGGTGAATTTTGTCATCGAATAACCGAACCGTCAACCGTCAATCGTCAACCGTCAACCGTAAATCATATGGATATGGATAATTTCTTCAGCGGATTTCAAACCCAGGACAGCTACGCCATTCTGTTCATCACGCTGATTGGATTTTTATTTGGCCTGCTCACCGGATATCTGTTGCGCGGAGCGAAAATCGGACCTTTAAAAAAACAATTAGCAGCGGCTTTGAAGCGGGTTCCGGAACTGGAAGCGCAACTCGCCGCAGCTCAGGAACAGCTCGACCTAAAAGATGCCGACCTGAAGCGCGCCCATTTTGAGATGCGGGAAGCGGAAGCCCGGGCGCAGCGCCTGGAGGATGAAAAAAACGGCCGCTATGCCGAAGAGCTGGCTTTGAATACTGAAATTGAACGCCTGCGCAACGCCGGTAAAACCCAACTGACAACCATTGAGCAGTTGAACAACCAGATTCTCACCCTGCAGGCCAACAATGAAGAACTGCTGGGCGCTCTGGCTGTTTCGGCTCAGGGCGGATTGGGAGACGACGAAACGCATAGTACGGCAATAGGGGCCATACCCATGCCCACAAATGTTTCTGACGAACTGGCCCGCCAGCGCCTCGATGCCCTCGAAATCAAACTGGCACAGCTGGAAGGGGAAAATCAGTCGCTGCAGGTTGCCATTCAATCCCTGAAGTCGGCTTCCATGGAAGGAACCGTCGCACCGCCACCTGCAGAAGCGGCGCATGAAGAAGAAGAGGCTGAACCGGAATCGATTTTTGCCTCAGGCAAAGATGTTCTCCGCGAAAGAATTGTCGTGGATGCTCCACCGGCAGAAAAAGACGACCTCACCCTGATTGTTGGAATTGGCCCTTTTCTGGAGAAAAAACTAAACGATCTGGGCATCACGACTTTCGAGCAAATCAGCTTGTTTGATGCGGAGGCTGTGGCAAATGTCACCCGCGACATCGGCTACTTTGCTGGCCGCATTGAACGCGACGACTGGATCGGCCAGGCTGCTAAATTGCTAAAACTGAAAACAGAACACCCCGAAGCCCTTCAGCCTGCGGTAGGCCCGGATCTTTCCAACCTCCAGATTATTGAAGGCATTGGCCCGAAAATAGAGGCGCTGTTCAAAGAAGGCGGGATTGCCACTTTAAATGACCTCGCCGATTCCACCCTGGAACGCCTGTGGGAAATTCTGGACGCCGCAGGCGAAGCTTACCGCATCCACGACCCGGAAACCTGGGCAACCCAGGCACGCCTGGCCGTGAGCGGCGAATGGGGCCTGCTGAAGGAATACCAGGATGAGTTGAAAGGGGGAAGGTCGGTGAAGGAGTAGGGGATTTGAAAATGAGTTAACCCCGCTTGGGCGGGACAAGTTTTGAAAATTTGAAGATTGGGGCAACGGGATAAGGCGACAGCCCGTTTGGGAATACGGCTCGGTTTGGTAAGCTTACAAAGCTTGCTAAACCTAAAGTAGCACCCTGCCTGCTCTTGGAAACAGGCAAAGCCCGTAGGGATAACACACGCGAGGCGGAGCCATCGCGCGAGCGGGCCTGTTTATTAGTGAGGGCTTGACTCAAAGTCAAACCCTCACTCAGCCAGCAATAATAACAACCATACTTTTTTAGCATACTCAATGGACCAACTGCCCAGGATTTTTATCGCCTACGCCCGAAAAGATGCCGATCTGCTGGAGGAGCTGCGCATTCACCTGCGCCCCCTCGAACGCACCAAACGCGCCATCATCTGGTACGACGGCAACATCGAACCCGGAGCAGTTTGGGAAGAGGCTATTAAAAAAAATCTCCATGCGGCAGAAATCATCCTGCTGCTGTTGAGCGCCAACGCCATAGACTCCGATTATTTTTATGATAAAGAAATGGCCGACGCCCTCGAACGCCACACCCGCGGCGAAGCAAGGGTGGTGCCCCTCATTATAAGGCCCTGCGCTTGGAGGGCGACGCCTTTGGCCAAGCTTCAGGCCTTACCTAAAGATGCCAAACCAGTTACTTCCTGGAAGGATCGTGATGACGCGTGGAACGATGCCGTTGAAGCCCTGCTCGTTCTCATTGAAGAGCGGGAAATGAATGTATTTCGAGAAAAAGAAGCAGCAGCACAACGTTTGCGCGATGCAGCAGCAGCAAGCCACCAGAAACCCATCGAAGAAAAAGAGCGCCCCGAAGCAGCTGCCCGCCGGAAAAAGGAGGAAGAAGCGCGCCGCGCCCTCGATCCTTTCTACGACCTTATGATCCCGATCAAAGGCGGCGCCTTTCAAATGGGAGACGAACACGGCGATCTCTGGGATGCCTGCCGCCCTGTTCACCACGTGACGCTCCAGGATTTTCACCTTTGTAAGCATCCGGTGACGCAGGCCCAATGGCGCGCGGTCATGGGGGCAGACCCGCCGCAACTGAAATTCAAAGGCTGCGACGACTGCCCGGTGGAAGGGGTTACCTGGAACGACGCGCAGGCGTTCATCAAACAGCTCAATGAAAAAACCGGCGCACATTACCGCCTGCCCACTGAAGCCGAATGGGAATACGCGGCCCGGGGCGGAAATGTTTCCCGTAAAACAAAATACGCAGGTAGCAATGATCTGAGTGAAGTGGCCTGGTACACTAGTATTTTCGGCGGTAAAACGCAGCCCGTCATGCAAAAAAAAGCCAACGAATTGGGCCTCTACGACATGAGCGGAAACGTGCGGGAGTGGTGCCAGGATGTATGGCATGCAAACTACGTAGGCGCCCCGAAAGATGGCAGCGCCTGGATGGCGGGCGGTGATCAGGCTCGCCGCGTGGTTCGTGGCGGGTCCTGGTACAGCCTCGATTCAGACAACTGTCGGGTCGCGCTTCGCTTCGGGGACTATACGGTTGACCGTAGCACCGATGTCGGTTTTCGCCTTGCCCGGTAACGATTACCCTTTATCTCTTTCTTGCCTGCCGTAGCTTAGCGAAGGCAGGTACCCTCTTACCCTTTTCTTTTTTCTTTTTGAAGGGTTGACCAGAGAAGCAGCCGCGTTAGAAGCCAGGCAATGCGTTTCGGGAAGCACCCTCGGTTTGGTAAGCCTCCGAGGCTTGCTAAACCTAAAGTAGCAATCCTGCTCTACTCTCGGGAGCGGGCAGAACCCGCAGGGATAATACACGCGAGGCGGAACTTCGACTTCGCTCAGCTCCCGCCATCGCGTGAGCGATGTGTGATTCTGAAAATTCCTACCTGCTCGGCCAGCCTGCCTGAGATCAGGTAGGCAGGCCAAAATTCTGAAAATTCTGATTCAGATAAAGGGTGGGAGCGTGGCAAATGGGCAAGATGATTAGTGAGGGCTTGACTCGAAGTCAAACCCTCACTACTCCCCTTCACGCTGCCTTTTGGTCGGTTTTATTGCCAATTCGCCTCTTGCCAATTCGCCCCTTGCAAACTTGCTCAATTCCCCTTCACTACCCGAATCACTTCCACGCCATCCTCCGTTCGGATTTTAAGCAGATATAGCCCGCCGGGCAGGTCATTTCCGTTCAATACTTCAAAGCGATGGAAACCCGGTTGAAGCTGCGCCGCTTCCTCGACCTGGATCAACTGACCGCCGGCACTGTACAATTCGACGGAGACCCGGGAGGCCGACGCCATTTCCAATTCCACATTCAGCGATTCCGAAAATGGGTTCGGGAAAGCACGCGCAGATGCCAGCGCACCGTCGCTTTCAGCATGCGTGCCGGTGAAACACTGGGTTTGCACCACAATGGTGTCATACGCGCTGATGGCAAATCCGCAGAAAGCACGCAACCGAATTTCGTAGGAAGTACAGGCTGAGAGGTCCTCAATCAGATAGTTGTTTTCCAGATTGGCGTAGGTTTCCCACCCATTTGCGCCAAGCGGACGATAGCTGATTTCGTAGGCAATAAAATTGTTTGGCCCGGCCCAGTTAAGGGCAATGGAACTATGGGTGCTGTCGGCAAAGATGTTGTAAGGTTGAACGCAGGGAATGGCCTCGACAAAAACGGCCGTGATGCTGGCGTCGTTGGTCAGACTGAAAGCGATGGCCTGTGAAAATTCATCCGGTGTAAAAACAATGCCGTCGATTTCCCAATGGTCGAACAGCTTGTCTGGATTGGGCAATGCCTCGCAGGTAATGCCGATGCCGCCGAAATACGTGGCCAGATAAGGATAAGAATACAAGGCCGTGGTATTAAATTTTACCCGACCGGCGCCTGCCGGAATGACGTCCACCTCAATTTTATACGGGCCGGTAATGCCTTCGTCTTCATAACAGTCTACAATTTGTTCGGCCAGAATGGTGCACTTACCTTCCACCTGTTCACGCATGTGGTCCAGGTTTTGCTGCCATTGATCCATGCTGCCACCCCAGCGCTCAATCTGGCGGGGCATCTCCTGGGAAATGACCGCGATGAGGCTGTCTAAATGCGACAGTGTAAAATCGCAATTCAACAAAGTATTCATCAGATCGGCGTAGCGGTTGACGTATTGTTGCACAAATTCCGGGTTGTCAAAAAACTTCTTCCACATGCCCGTATGGGCAATATTCTGATCGTTCGAAAAATAGTCTTCTACATTGCAGGGAGAGTTTCCGAATGTGGTGGTACTGAGTCCAGTGTAATTCTGCCCAAGGTCGCAGATGTTATCCATGTCCCAGAGCGCATAACGCCAGGGGACGCCGGCGCCTTCCGTGCCGCGCCACCACATGGTATTCCAGTTTAGCCAGTCTGAATTGACAAAAAAAGTATTGATGATGAAATAGTCGATAAAGCTGCTGATGCTGATCTGGCTTTTTACATAATCATAATTGGCCGGCACGCTCAGGTCATTGGCCTGGATGAAGGCATACACGTCATACCAGGCCTGGGGACTGCCGTTTTCCACGTTCATCCCACCCCAGTATTTCAGCATGTCTACGTATTTTTTGCTCTGGTCGTAGTAAAATTTGGCGTAATCATTATCCACCCTTTCCCGACATTCGTACAAACCCCAGTATTCGCCATTGATGTAAACGACGCAGTGTTGCAGGCGACGGAAGTCGAGGTCGAGGCCGCCTTTTTCGGCAAGCGTATGGGCAAATGCATCGCGGATGTGGCAGGAGGGGATGCCATCGAATTGCCCGCCGGGGTAGTTGTCGGAAGCGCCGGCTTTCAGGATGATGACGTCAAATTCGTCGCGCGGCGTTGTTTTGAATATTTTATACTCGATGTTGTTGTCATAGCCATATTCGTCGCGGGCATAGAATCGCATGCCTTTCTGGGCATAACCCCAGGAGTCGTTTCCGTGGCCGCGGATATCGCCCTGTTGTTCGAAGCGCAGTTGCCCGTCTTCAAAGTATTCGATGTAATTGCTGATCTCGCCGCCAAAGCCCGAAAACAGGTCATCAAAATCGCGGGATGCCAGGGATACCACCGGCATAGAATGCACTTCGTCAATGAAATAGGTGTTGGTTTCGGTAAATCCGGGAAAAATAGACGGGTCAATGCTGAACGTGCGTGCCCGGATAACTGTCGTTTTGTCTACTGTAATCGGACCGGCATATAATGCAGAAACGGCGGTGGGCAGAGAGCCGTCCGTTGTGTAGCGCACATTGAAACCCGGTAAGGGCTCCTGAATGAAGACCTGAATGGAGCCTGAAGAGGGGTAGTAAAATCCGGGGTCGGTCGTAAAAACCGGCTTTGGAGCATAGGAAACATAATCTGTGGCCGGGTCATTGGACTGCCCTGGTGTTGGGTCTGCAAAAATTGCCCAGATATTGGATCCATTTGTTTTTCGGCCGCGGGATTGGTTGACCTGAGTGGGGGCCGTCATCTGAATGGAGTTGACAATGTTACCCGCAGGATCGCTCAATACAATGTATTCGTGTTTGGTTTGTGTGAGTTTAAAGCTGGTATGAACGTTTTGTCCGACCACAACATCGCGGTCGCTGCAGAAAATTACCCGAAAGCCGCCAGCAGGGATGTTGACGGCTGGGAAAGTATATTTCTCCGGGTCATCGGGGTCGTCGCTGAGGTGCCAGCCCCCAAGGTTCACGGTTGTTGGACCGGTATTGTACAACTCCACCCAATCTTCAAAATCGCCAAAATTGTCAGCAAAATCACTTTTGTTGGAGGCTGAAAATTCGTTGATGATGACCTGTGCATTTGAATGTAAGGCCAGAAAACAGGAGAGAACGCTGAGGAGTAAGTGTTTTGTCATGTTGAGAACGTTGTTTGTAAGGTCGTTTGATTGTATCAAGAGCGCCCTAAAGGCTATTGTGCTGCTTTTAATATTTTCAGGGCAGGCTCGGTGGCCTGCTGCCAGGCTTTATTAAGCTCGGCATTCCACTTTTCATCGTGCTCGGAAGCTGTCTGAATCAGTTGGGTGATGAATATTTCATAATGCCTCGCCTGCAAGCCTTCGTGTTTGGGAGAAAGCAGGATGCGTTCCAGAAAATGGCGGTTTGCATCCGATTCTATAAGCAGCAAAACGGCATTTTGCAGCATGCGAAACTGATCTTTTTGGCCGCTGAACATGGCTTTTGCTTCCGGGAGCGCCTTGAACAGATTTTCGTAAAAATGGCCAATAAAGCTTTCATTGCTCATCAGACAACGCTGGTAACTGTCTTTGACTTTTAGCAACCAGGGTTTTTCATTTATCTGCAGGGCGTCTATGGCGCGCAGGGCGCTTTTCAGGTCTTCGTAACGTTTTCCAGGCGATTCCTGCAGCATTTTAGCCAGGATGCGCTTCATGACCGGGTGGTGGTCGATCAAAGCGAGCTTGCTCTGGCGCACGCGTGCATTGCTGAAAAACTGGACGCGGGCCCGGATGATGTCAGGGATGTTTTCGCCGGCAAACAAACGAACTCCCGTCAGCATTTCATAGGCAAGCAAAGCGATGGAAAACTGGTCGGAACGCTCTTCTGCCTGGGCGTTAAATTGCTCGCCCCCATCAACCGAAGCCAGTTTTTCCGGACTGAGGTAGGCGCAATCCTGAATGACTTTTTCCAGATTCCGGTCGGATTTTCCCGATTTGATCACCTCAAAAGGCGACAGTACCGGGTATCCTTCTTCGTCAATCTGAATTTTTGAAGGGCGAATGGTGGTGTGGCGGATTTTCCGGTGTCGGATGTAATCCAGCACATCTCCCAACTGGCAAATCAATTCCCGGGTGCGTGATATCGGAATAGCTCCGGAACTCTGAATGAGTTTGGCTATGCTGACACCATCTATAAATTCAGTGATGATACACAACGGAAAACTGTCGAAGTAAACGTCGAATATTTTGATGATGCCCCGATGCTTAAACCGGGCTACTCTACCCACTTCTTCTGCAGCGCTTTGTATTTCTGTTGTTTGCACTTTGAGCACCTTAATGGCGACGGTCCGTCCGGAAAATTCATCCCTGCCTTTGAAAATCAGGCCGGTAGCGCCTTCGCCGACTTTTTCCAGCACCTTGTATTTGCCCAGCAGCTTGCTTCGGAGCAATTGCTCAATGTTTTGTTCCGGGTTGCCCGACAAGTGGGTTACGGGCAAATTGTTCCGAACGATTTCACGGCAGGCATTGAGCAAAGTCAGTAAGGCGAAATTGATTTTGTTCATCTCCACCTCCACTTCGTTTTGCGACAACACACCCCGGTTCTTTTCGCTTTCCAGCTCGTGATAGCGCGCTGAAACCTGAAACCAGTCGTTCAGGTATTTTTCGGAAAGGTCACTCAGAAAGCCGCCCAATTGCTCCAGCGCCAGTTTGGTTTCGCCGGAAGCGATGTACTCGTCTATGGTTTTGTGCATGGACTTTTGTGCTTTTGATGAAGAGGGAGTTCCCGGGCCAAATTGCAAAATTAAGATCGGGAAGATCTGAAAATGCAACGAATCAGGCGCCTAAAAGTAGTTATTTAGCCGGATGGAAGACGATATTTTTTAGTAAAGCGAAAGCGGCGCCACAAGGGATGACATTCATATCCTTTATTAGCACTGTTGATCTTGTCGTTTTGTAAAAAGATGCTTATCTTCGTCACCATCAACTATTTGAAAAAATGAACTGGAAAGATTATATCGCTTCAGATCCTAGCGTTTTATATGGTAAACCTGCCATAAAAGGGACGCGAATTGCCGTTGACTTGATCTTAGAGAAGTTGTCTGCCGGTCAAAGTCTGGAAGATTTATTGCAATCTTATCCGCATTTGAATCAGGACCAAATCTTTGCCTGTCTTGCTTTTGCCGCCGACAGTATACGTACAGAAATAGTTAAAGAAGTTGCTGCGTGAACATCATAGCTGATGAAAGTGTAGACTTTGCTATTATCGAAATCCTAAGACAAGAAGGGTTCCATGTCTATGCCATTGTCGAACACATAAGTACCCCTCAAGGCACCTGCACCGCATTCAACACCTTATTAATGATGTCTTCCTGCGTCACATTTTCAGCCTCTGCTTCATAAGTCAGGCCAATGCGGTGGCGCATGACGTCGTGACAAATTTGCCGCACATCTTCCGGCAAAACAAAACCGCGGCGTTTTAGAAAGGCGTGCGCTTTGGCAGCCATAGCCAGGTTGATGCTGGCGCGGGGCGAGCTGCCGTAATTGATGAGTGGCGCCAGTTGGCTGAGGCCGTAATCACCCGGGTTGCGGGTTGCAAAAACGATGTCAATGATGTATTTTTCTACTTTTTCATCCATATAAACCCCGCGAACCGATTCCCTGGCTTTGAGAATTTCGGCAATATCCACCACCGGACGTACCTGCAGCAGGTCGTCGCCGGCAATGTTCCTGCGGATGATGTCGAGTTCTTCTTCTTTGGTAGGATAACCGACTTTTACTTTAAACATAAAACGGTCGACCTGGGCTTCGGGCAAAGGATAAGTACCCTCCTGTTCAATGGGGTTTTGAGTGGCCAGTACCAAAAAAGGCTCCGTCAGTGAAAATGTTTCATTGCCAATGGTGACCTGACGTTCCTGCATGGCTTCGAGCAGGGCGCTTTGTACTTTTGCCGGGGCGCGGTTGATTTCGTCTGCAAGTATGAAATTGGCAAAAACCGGGCCTTTGCGAACGGTGAATTCATTGCGCGCCGGATTGTATATCATGGTGCCAATAACATCGGCAGGCAGGAGGTCGGGGGTAAACTGGATCCGGCTGAACTGCGCATGGATGGCTTTGGCCAATGTTTTAATGGCCAGTGTTTTTGCAAGCCCGGGAAGTCCTTCCAGCAGAATGTGCCCCTTGGTGAGCAAGCCAAGCATCAGGCGATCTACCATGTGTTGCTGCCCCACAATCACTTTGGAAGTTTCGGAATTCAATCGTTCAAGAAAAGCGCTGTCTGTGTAAATTTGTTGGTTCAGCGCTTCAATGTCTATAGCTTGCGTCATTGTAGTGTTTATTTTTAGAGTCTGTCGCCACGGACAGCATTTGCTTTTTAAGTGTGTTGTACGTCAGCAACCTGACTATAACTGATAAAAAGGCAGCAACAGATATAAAAAGCCCACAAATTTGGACTTTTTCCGATAAAAAACGGAATTTATCCATTCAGGAAAATGCATTACAAAAAAATTAAGCGTTTTTATTGCAGAGAAGGTCGAATACGCCGGTAATTTGCAGCTTCCTGATCTCAAATTCCATCCCGCTACCCGGGGGATTTTTCACAACATCAACAGAAAATGCAAAAAACGCTCACGCTCTTGTTTTTAGTCTCTCTTCCGATTTTTTTGATGGCACAACCAGCAGAAGAGGAGGTAAGTCCCCGGCGCAAAGCCATGGATAATGTTGAAGCCCTGAAAAAAGGGGTGCTTATCGTGCGCCTCCCTTCTAACGCGAAGAAAATAAAAGCGCTCAGCGATCTGCAAAACACACCTGGATTGAAGCCAAAAGTCAAAAGCCGCGTCAGCAGGAAACTGGAAACGACGATTGCGGAGGGGCAGTCCGACAACCGGACGATGGTCGCCATCTTTAGAGAAAAATACCTCTTTTCAGAACTCTGCTTTATATACGACACCGCAGTGGTGCAGCTAAAAAAGGGCATAACGGACGGCTATTTCCTCAATGATGCGCTCGAAATTGATCCCGGCATCAGCATTGCCGGTAAAAACTGGTTCTCCCTCTACATTGGGTATCTGGATGCCACACAGCAATCCGGCGCGGAGGCTTTTATCCTTACCGACAGTAGTTTGAATGAGCTGCCACCGCCGTTTCCTACCGCCATCCGCCTTGACAACCTCAGTTACCTCATCAATAAAGCGCTTGCACCTGAAATTGCCGTGCGAAAACGCATGGAAAAGGCAGTCAAAAAGCTTCAGGAAAAATTGAAGTCGTTTTATGAGGGGGGGTGAAATTTGAAAATTTGATAATTTCGGCTCTTCCACCAATAGACAATAATATAAGGCCTGTCTATTTAGTCGACGTCTGTTCTTTTCCTGCTGGTCGTTGAGCGGAGTCGAAACGACCAGCAGGAAAAGAACAGACACTAAATGTACTTCATCAACCAGGTCACGAGTTGCTTCTTCAAGGCTGTAAAAGGCGGGTACATGATCAGTTCAGCTCCGGAAACGGGCGCCCATTGCCGCAGCACGGCTTTGGCGTTTGAAAACTCCTGAAAAGAAAATTCTCCGTGGCTTTTTCCTAAGCCAGAATGGTTTACCCCTCCAAAAGGCAATTCATAATTGTAAAAATGGAGCGCGATGTCGTTGACGGTAACGCCGCCGGAAGAAGTTTCATTCAGTATTTGCTCTACATGGCGGCGCGATTTGCTGAAGATGTAAAGAGCGAGCGGTTTTTCTTTGTTGTTGACGAAGCGGATGGCTTCGTGAAGTTCCGCAAAAGGATATATGGGCAAAATTGGGCCAAAGATTTCTTCCGAATCCATTTGCATGTCTGCCGTGACTCCGGTCAGCAGCATCGGGGGGAAATAGTTTTCCGCTTCTTGTACCTTTCCGCCACTGTATACTACCGTTGCTCCTTTTTGCAGGGCGTCGTCCAGCAAGGCTTTGAGTCTGGTCGTGTGGCGATTGCTGATGATGCGGGTATAGTTGCCATTGATTCGATCTTCATCCGTAGCGCCATACATGGATTCGCTGTATTTTACAAAAGCCTTTATGAAATCTGCCTGCCTGGATTCGTGCACCAGCGCATAATCCGGCGCCACGCATATCTGGCCGCAATTCGATAATTTTCCGGCTATAATCCGACGCGCTGCAGCTTCTACATCAGCGGTTTCGTCAATGATGACCGGCGACTTCCCGCCGAGCTCCAGCGTCACGGCGCTCAGGTGTTCTGCGGCTGCTTTCATGACCAGTTTTCCTACCTCGGGCGAACCGGTAAAAAAGATGTGGTCAAACTTCAAGGTGAGCAGATGCTGGGCCACCACGTGATCTCCTTCGACGACAGCCACTTCGTTTTCCGGAAATACTTCCTTCAGCACTTTCCGCATGATCGCTGTCGTATTGGGCGTATATTCAGATGGCTTCAAAATCACGGTATTTCCTGCAGCTACGGCAGAAATCATGGGAGACAGGGCCAGCTGAAAAGGAAAATTCCAGGGAGAAATCACCAAAACTGCGCCTTTGGCCTCATACCTGATCTGGCTGGAAGTGCCCAGTAAAGGCCAGGGAGTATCAACAGAACGCGGCCGCATCCATTGGCGGAGGCGCCGGCAGGTATGCTTGATTTCCACCAGTAAAGGAAAAATTTCAATCAGATCCGTTTCCGAGTCGGGTTTGCGGAAATCGGCGAAAAGGGCTTCCTGGATATGAGTTCGGTGGGCCATCAATACCTTTTCGAGGCGCTTTAGCTTCCTGATGCGTTCTTTGGCCGTGCTTGCTGCAACTGCCGGCCCCTGTGCTTTTTGTACCTGGTAAAGGACATCTATTTCAGAAAACTGCGTATTGGAGGAAAGAGCGATCGTTGCCATTCGTTTTAGTTTATCGCCGACTGTTGGTGTTTATCGGATTCAAGGCAAATATAATTCTATCGTTTGATTCTGGTCCGCAAAACTTACATTTGCAGACCGGACTGCTGCATTGCAGTCTTTATTAAAGAGAGCGATATGAATGTTTTCAAAGTGGCCATCCTGGCTTTCCTGCTGTTTGCGGGTACCGCTGCCCCGGCTTTAGCGCAAAAAGAAATTGTTACCCAGCATAACGGATGGTATATGTTTTTTGGCAACCATCGCCTCAATGCGCATTGGGGGCTGCATACGGAATTTCAATGGCGGCGTTCTGAATGGATCACCCAAAATCAGCAGTTGCTGATCCGTGTGGGCGCCGATTACCACCTTGATGAAAACAACAGCCTGACGGCGGGATATGCCTGGGTAAAAACCTTTCCTTATGGGGAACAGCCGATTAACGAACCTTTTATAGAACACCGCATTTGGGAACAATGGTTGACCAATCACCGCAGCGGACGCTTATACGTCAACCACCGCTACCGCCTGGAACAGCGGTTTTTAGAGCAACCAGCTACCAGTGAATTTGTGTTCCGGCAGCGGGCCCGTTACCGGCTGTTGCTGACGCTGCCCCTTGAGCAGCGCGATTTTACCGACAATTCCTTTTTTCTGGCTACGTATGCTGAAGTGTTTCTGGGCTTTGGAAAAGGCATCGGTCGGAATGTGATGGACCAGTCCCGTTTATACCTTGCACTCGGCTATCGATTCAATCCAAGGGTAAATCTGCAACTGGGTTACCTGAATCAATACATCATCAAACCGGATGGCCTCCGTCACGAACGCAACCATACCCTGCAATGTGGGTTAACCTATAATCTTGATCTCAGAAATAAAGAGGATTGAGAAACGGGTTTCGGGTGGCACCTGGAGCCTGGTTGAGACTGCACACACAGCATAAAAACCAAGTTAAATGTGCGGAAGACTCTCATTTGTTACAACAAAAGAAAAGATCCGGGAACAGTTTGGCGAGCGCCTTGAACTGGGAGATGGTCCGTTGCAACTGAGCTACAACATCGCGCCGACACAACAGGCTTATGTCCTTCTCAACGAACACCCGGAGGTATTGGACCGATTGTCATGGGGTTTGGTGCCTTATTGGTCCAAAGACGCCAAAGATGCCGCCAAACGCATCAATGCCCGGAGTGAAGGGATTGCAGAAAAACCATCTTTCCGGTTGCCCATCCGCAAACGCAGGTGCATTGTGCTGGCTGACGGCTTTTATGAATGGCGTCGGGAAGGCAGGCAAAAACTGCCTTTTCGGATATTGGCTGCCGACGGCCGCCTGCTCGCATTGGCAGGTATCTGGGATACCTGGCAAAAGCCCGATGGGGGGATTCTCCGCTCCTTTGCCGTCATTACAACGACGCCAAACCTCGAAATGGCTCGGGTACACGACCGAATGCCCGTCATCCTGGATTCGCCTCAAAAAATCCGTCAATGGCTGGAAGACAGGCCGCTGGAAGAAGTGCTTGACCTGCTTCAACCTGCTCAAGACGGCTTGCTGGAATTGTACCGCGTTTCAGAAAAAGTGAACGCCGCCTACAACGATGGGCCGGAGTTGCACGAAAAATTACCGCCCTCCCTTCCTGGTTTATTTGGATGAATTACAGATTCTTTCTGAAAAAACAGGTAAAAAGCGCCGCAAGGTGGTAGCAAATTTCCCAGATAGGATTACTTTTGGGGTTCTTTGTTGTACTTTTTACACTTAGAGGAAATATTACAACAAGTTCACGAATCGAAGAACAAAATTTGGATGATGATAACAAGTGTACATAAAAATACCAAGATCGTTGCGACGGTCGGCCCTGCGTCGAATTCTTACGAGATGTTGCTGGAACTGGTGAAAGCGGGGGTGGATGTTTTTCGCTTGAATTTTTCACACGGAGCGCACGAACAACACCAGGAAGTCATTAACCACATTACCTACATCAACGAAAAATACAACCTGCACATCAGTATTCTCGCTGATTTGCAGGGGCCTAAACTCCGGGTTGGCAAAATGGAAAACGATGGTTTGCCCATCAAACCAGGCGACATCCTTACGTTCGTGCAGGAACCCTGTATCGGCAACATGGAGCGCGTCTACATGAGCTACGAAGGCTTCGCAAAAGACGTAAAACCAGGCGAAATTGTGCTGGTTGACGATGGAAAGGTCGTGTTGGAAGTAGTGGACACCAATGGCGAAGACCAGGTGCGTCTGAAAGTGGTACACGGCAATATGCTTTCTAATAACAAAGGCGTCAACCTGCCCAACACCAAAGTGTCGCTGCCTTCGCTGACGCCTAAAGATGAAGCCGACCTCGAATTCATCCTCACACAGCCCGTAAACTGGATAGCCCTCTCCTTCGTGCGTTCGGCGAAAGACATCAAAGACCTGCGCGCCCGTTTGGATGCAAAAAACCACCCGGCTAAAATCATTGCTAAAATCGAGAAGCCGGAAGCTGTAGAGAAAATCGACAAAATCATCAAAGCCTCCAACGGCATTATGGTAGCGCGTGGCGACCTCGGTATTGAAATGCCCATGGAGCGGCTGCCGCTGATTCAGAAAGACATCATTCGCAAATGCATGCAAAGGGCGCGACCCGTGATCGTTGCTACGCAGATGATGGACAGCATGATCACCAATCCCAGCCCTACGCGCGCTGAAATTACCGACGTGGCCAATGCCGTGCTCGATGGCACCGATGCCGTGATGCTGAGTGCAGAAACTGCTGCCGGCGCTCACCCCGTTTTGGTAGTAGAGGCCATGTGTAAAATCATTGGCGAAGCTGAAAAGCACTACAACGGCAGTGAAAAACGCCAGCGCCCGGTTCTGAACGACAAGGCACGTACTTTTTATTCCGACGTGGTATGCTTCAACGCGGCACGGACAGCAGAGGAAATCGGCGCCAAAGCCATCATCGGAATGACCAGTTCTGGCTATACGGCTTTTAAAGTATCTAGCTACCGACCCAATTCGGATATTTTTATGTTCTCCGACCGCATGCACATGCTTTCAACCCTGAACCTCGTCTGGGGCGTGCGCTGTTTTTATTACGACCGCTTTACCACCACCGATGAAACCATCAACGACGTAACGGAAATCCTGAAAGCAGCGAAGGTCATCCATTCAGGCGACGTGATCGTCAACACCGGCAGCATGCCCCTGCACCGACGCTTCCGCACCAATATGATGAAAGTGACTGAAGTGGAATGAGTTGTTATTATTTTTCTGTATTTGTTTTTGGGCGTTTAGAAATACCTTTATCGGATAATTTCTAAACGCTCAAAAACATCGTAATGATAACAACTAACATGCTGCGCTTTGGACATGTAGCGCTTCCCGTTCTTTTTCTGCTCGTAAATTCAAATGTCTATTGCCAGCTGTTGCCCGACTCACAGGAATATGAATTTGCAGAGTTCCGTTTTCCAGACATTGACCGCCGTGCGTTGGATGTGCAGTTTAACCTTGCTGGATCTGCAGATAAATTTATAGATTTCGCCAATAACAACAGAGGCGATACAACGAAGAGAAGCAGCAATTTTCAGACTTTATCGCTTGACTTGAGCCGCTATAAAATCTCAGAAAAAAAGCAATTGCAGCAAAGCTTGCATGTATATGGGAGTAACCAGGTCATAAAAAATGACCTAAGTTCCACTTTAAAATCAGCTACACACGTTTTGTCCTTTTTTTCCAGCCAACAGGAAAGAACTTACTTTAAACCGAAACGCTTCTGGGGGTACACGTCTGGCATGGTAGGCAGTTACTTTAAAGATGTGGATGATTTAGCAAATTCGCCAATGTCGGTTGAACAAAAAATAATCGATTTCGAAGCCAATATTTTATTACAATACGGTGAAGGGCGAATCGACCCAATTGACGATGTTTTCTTAGCTAAATTTATGATGGATGACCTGATTGAGAAAGGGGTTTTGCTCAATGCGCTCAATGAGGATGACCTTTTTTCTCTGGCCCGGGTAATGGCTGCTGCGCGCAACCAGCGTGTTTTTGACCTCAGGCGGCGGCGGATTTATGAAATTACGAGACTGGACGATTGGTTCAAAGAACGGGGGCTCATCGGCAAGGATGAGGCTGCTTATTTTACAACCATGATTGACAATTGGTTATATGGCTTCCTGAATGCCCGTTCTGTTGGCAAAAGAATCACTGTCGGCATTGGCCCTGTTTTTGATTATTCGGAATTTTACTTTTCCAACTTCAACATCACTTCTATAGGGACCTATTCAGGAGCAACTGCAAGAGTAGAGTACACCCGGCACAGTCCGTTAAACGAGTTAATGCAGGAAGAGTTCAATTTTTCTTGTGGGTTGGAATACCTTTCCAACCTGCGGCTGGAAAGTGCTGTAATTTCAACAGAACTGCTCAGACCCTTTATAAACACTTCCATTCAGTATGGTTTTTTTCCCAATTCCCGAACCCAGGCTTATGGAAATCTGGGGCTACGTTACGAGTATTATGAAGGATTTAAAGAACGCAGTCCCCTGGACTTCCACGTTTTTATTCCTACTGCGGGCATCAATGTAAATTATTTTATCAATTACCGCATGCGACTAAACGGAAGTCTGGCCATTTCTGGCTTGTGGAGTTCCAATTCGCAATTTTCCAGAGTCGTCAGGCCCATCTTTCCGGATAGCAACGATAGCAACCAGTTGGATATAAGTTTAGCATCCAGTTTGAAGCTTACTTACAGCATTTTTTAATAATTGATTCTGGTTTTTGAAAGCAAGCAGAGCGGGGGGCTTAGTGTAAAAATGCCACAATTCCCCTCCAGGTCATTTCGCCATCCGAAAAGAATGCTAATTTTGCCCCGCATCAAACAAAATGCTTATGATCGGTCAACTGAAAGATAACAGCATTAAGCTGAAACGCATCTTCATCGAATCGAAATTACCGGAGGCACTGCTCCCCTTGCAGGAACTGGCCAGCAACATCTGGTGGTCTTGGAACAAAGAAGCCATCCAGCTTTTTCGCACCATCGAACCGGAATTATGGGAATCTGTTCACCACAACCCCATCGCCCTGCTCGATGGCCTGAGTGTGGAAACCACCATGCGCCTGCTGGAGGATAAAGAATTCATGGCGCGCCTGAAATCGGTCAACAAAGCTTTTCAGGCTTACATGAAAGAACCACTTGCTGTGAAAACACCTCATGTCGGCTATTTCAGCATGGAATATGGGCTTCACATCTCCCTGCGGCTTTATTCCGGTGGTTTGGGGGTATTGGCGGGCGACTACCTCAAAGAGGCCAGCGACGCCAACATCAACCTCAGCGCGGTGGGCCTGCTCTACCGTTACGGCTATTTTCAGCAGGCTGTTTCGCTAAACGGCGATCAGATACACCAATACCCGCCGCAGCAATTCACCAAGATGCCCATCCACCCCTTGCGCGACAAAAGCGATGAGTGGGTAAAAGTGAGCGTTCAGTTGAAGGACAGCCTCGTTTGGGCTAAAGTCTGGGAAATGCGCGTCGGCCGCATCTCACTCTACCTGCTGGATACGGATATAGATGAAAACAGATGGGAAGACCGCGCGTTGACGCACCAGCTCTACGGCGGCAACAACGAACACCGGCTTAAGCAGGAAATCCTGCTGGGTATTGGCGGAGTGAAGGCCCTGGAAGCAATAGGTATTGCCCCTGACTTGTTCCACATCAACGAAGGACACGCAGCTTTCCTTGCACTGGAACGCCTGAAACAGTACATGAAGGGCGGGCTGAGCTTCGACTCCGCAGTGGAAGTTGTGCGCTCCAGCTCTCTGTTTACCACACATACGCCTGTTCCTGCCGGCCATGATTATTTTCCGGAAGGCTCTTTGAGGGATCATTTGTACAACTATATTTCGGAGTTGGGCATTCCCTGGCAGCAGTTCATGGCACTGGGCAAAATCGAAGCGGAAAATCCCTCCGAATTGTTTTCGATGAGCCACCTCGCCATCCGGCTTTCTCAGGAGGTAAACGGCGTGAGCAAACTACACGGGGAGGTATCGCAGAAAATGTTCAGCGTCCTGTATCCGGGCTACCACCCTGATGAATTGCATGTTGGCTATGTTACCAACAGCGTGCACTACCCAACCTGGATCGGGCGTGAATGGCACGACCTTTACGAAAAGACTTTTGGTAAAAACTTTCTCAGAGACCAGTCGAATCCTGAGCACTGGCGTAAAATTCACAGTGTCCCGGATGAGCAAATCATGGACATTCGAAAAATACAGAAACAGCGCCTGATTCGCTATGTGAAAGGGAAATTGCAGGAAGACCTTCAGCGTCGGGGCGAAAACCCACGCAATGTTTTTTCTGTCCTGAACGCCATTCGCGAAGACGCCCTGATGATTGGATTTGCCCGTCGTTTTGCAACTTACAAGCGTGCGCACCTGCTTTTTTCCAATCCGGAACGCTTGTCGCAAATTGTCAATGACCCGGATCGCCCGGTTATGTTCATTTTTGCCGGAAAGGCGCACCCTGCAGATGGCGGTGGACAGGACCTCATCAGAAGCATCATCAATACCTCGAAGCGCCCGGAATTTCTGGGAAAAGTGATCTTCCTGGAAGATTACAACATGGAGATGGCCAAAACCCTGGTGCGCGGCGTAGACATCTGGCTGAACAACCCGGTACGCCCCAAAGAAGCTTCGGGTACCAGCGGCATGAAAGCGGTTTTGAACGGCGTTATGAACTTCAGCGTCCTCGATGGATGGTGGGTGGAAGGTTATCGCCCCGACGCCGGATGGGCATTGCCTCTGGAAAATACTTACGACGACCCGAACCTGCAGGATCAGCTCGATGCCGAAACGATCTATAACATTCTGGAATACGATATTGCGCCAACTTATTACGATCGCGATGAAAACGGCGTGTCGCCGAAATGGGTCAGCCACGTAAAAAATACGATCGCTGAAATTGCGCCGCAGTTTACCATGAAACGCATGCTCGACGACTACTTCGAGCGTTTCTACAACAAACTCTACCAGCGCAGCAGCATTGTAAAAGCCAATAAATTTGCCAAAGCCAAAGAACTGGCTGTCTGGAAAAATCAAATGATGGAAGACTGGCATAAAATCAGCGTGCTGGACATGCAGGTTTTTGATTCCGACAACCATCCGCTGCCGGTTGGGCAGCCGTTTGAAGCAAAAATCAGCCTGAACATCAATGGCCTTCCGGCAGAAAACATCGGGGTTGAAGTGGCTTTTTTCCGCCGACTGAGCGACGATGAAATGGAGCTGAAAATTACGCACGAACTGGGCCTGAAAAAACAGGAAGGATCTGTTGCTACCTACCAGTGTGCTTTGGATCCCAACATGTCGGGCGTATACGAATACGGATTCCGGGTGTTTCCGAAGCACGAACTGCTGCCGCACCGCCAGGATCTGAATCTGGTGAAGTGGCTGTAGATTTTTAAAAGGGCAAATTGGCAAAGGGCAAGTTTGCCAATTTGCCCTTTGCTTTTTGCCAATTTAAAAAGAATGAACCGCATCCTTTTCTCCGATAAAGTCCACCCCTTGCTCTGGGAAAGCCTCAGTGCACAGGGGTTTGAATGCCACGATGGCAGTGTGGCCACGCTTGAAGAAACAGCAGCTTTACTGCCCGGTTTTGATGGCATTGTGTTGCGGAGCAGGTTTCGCATTGATGAGGCTTTTCTAAGCAAATCAAGCCGTTTGCGCTGCGTGGCTCGTTGGGGTGTCGGTACAGAACACATTGACCTGGAAGCGGCAGCAGCGAAGGGCATTACCGTGCTGACTTCTCCTGAAGGAAGCCGCGATACGGTGGGTGAACACACGATCGCCCTGCTGCTTGGCCTGATGAACCGCATTGCCCTCGCAGACCGGCAGGTACGCGCAGGTCAGTGGATCAGGGCTGCAAATCGCGCCACAGAACTGAAAGGCAAAACAGTCGGCATCATTGGTTACGGCAACATGGGACAGGCTTTTGCGCATCGTCTCACTGGCTTCGGGTGCAGGGTGCTGGCTTATGACAAATTCAGGGTAAACTACGGCGACGCATTCGCTGCAGAAGCAGATATGGAAACGCTTTTTCGCGAAAGCGACGTTATCAGCCTGCACATTCCTTATATGCCAGAAAACCACCACCTGGTCAACGATGCTTTTTTAAGCAGCTTCCGCAAACCCATATACCTCATCAATACAGCAAGAGGACTGGTACTCGATACCACTGCCCTGATGGCGCACCTCCAAAGCGGAAAAGTAGCGGGCGCCGCACTGGATGTTCATGAGTATGAAGAAGCATCGTTTGCACACCTCGAACCGAATGCCTTGCCGGCGCCGTTTCAGTTTCTGCGCCATTCCGACAACGTAATTCTAACGCCGCACATCGCCGGATGGTCGCACGAGGCGGAAGAGGGGCACGCCCGGGTATTGGCAGAAAAGATCAGGCTGTTGTTTGCTTAGAGCTTGTTCGGGAATTCCTCAATTGACTACGGTCGGCAAATTTTAATTTATACATCGTTGGATTTTCTCACCATAGCTGCCGGCTATGATTGCAAAATCCGCCTTGTCTAAAACAAAATTTTCTCACCCTCGCTCAATCAGAAAATCCCGAACAAGCTCTTAGTTTACTTTCACTGCATGAATTTCATCAAAAAAGATATCGCCGTTCGGAACCTCAAAGCGCAGTTCGTTCGGCTCTCCTGCGTTGTTTAACAGGAATTGTACCGTACCAAAATCAAACCAGGCTTGTGGCTCTGCCCATTTCAACTCAAATGTGTCAAAGTGCCAGTGAGAGAGTGTTGCACTAAGGCCGTCAGCAGGCAAAAACTTGATGGCAAGGCCGCCCTTATCTGAAATAATCCGAATGTCGCCGTAGAACTTGCTGCGATAGAGCCCGGTGTATTTTTCGAGGGCGAGCGAAGGTTGCGTGCCGCTTACCCGCTTGTCTTTCAACTGCTTCATATCGGCGTCATGATTAGCCTGGCCGGCTTTTTCACGTTCCAGCAATTCTTTGCTCCAATCCTTTTTTGCCCCGTTGGTATACATATCCAATACCTGATACATGAGGGCATTGCCTACTCCTGTCATGCCATTGGTGAGGATGACGCCGCCGAGTTTCAGATCCGGTACAAAAAAAGTGCGCGAGTACATACCATCGTAGCCGCCACTGTGCGACACCACCAGATGGCCGTTGTAATCAAACAGTCCCCAACCCAGGCCGTACATTGAAAAATTGCGCATGGGGAAAAGTTTTCGCCCCCCTTCTCCAATGCGGATGATGTTTTGAGCTTGCCAGAGCTCCCTGAGTGCATTAGCGGGCAGCAGGGATTTGCCGTTTAATTTGCCCTCATCGAGGTTCCACTGCAGCCATTTCAGCATGTCTGAGGCGCTGGAGATGATGCCGCCTGCTGCGCCCATATTGTCCCAGTTTACCCATGGAATAGGCTGGTTGACGCCATCTACTGGCTTGTGTGGCGAAGCGACGTTAGTGATTTTGGGCAGGGCATTTACGGAAGTTACCGTACGTGCCATACCCAGAGGTGTTAAGATACGCTCCTGGACAAACGCGTCCCATTTTTTGCCGCTCACAGCCTGAATGAGTTCTCCGGCAGCGATGAACATGAGATTGGAATAGCCATAGCCGGCGCGGTATTCGTAAGCCTGGGGCAGTTCGGCAGCGCGGCGCACGACTTCTTCCGCGCTGTAATTGCTTTTGTACCAAACCACATCGCCACTGAAAGTCCCGAGGCCTACCCGGTGGCAGAGCAGATCGCGCACACTGGCATGGGCGCTGACATAAGGATCGTAGAGTTTAAACCAGGGCAGGTACTTTTGCACAGGGTCGTCCCAGCTGAGTTTACCTTCTTCCACCAGCATGGCGAGGGAGGTCGCGATAAAAGCTTTGGTATTGGATGCAATGGAATAGAGCGTATTTTCATCTGCTTTCGCTGACTTGCCTGCTTCTGCAAGGCCATATCCTTTGGCCAAAACGACCTGACCATCTTTAATGATGCCGACCGACATGCCGGGCGTTTTCCAATCTGTCTGGGCCTGTTCGCAATAGCGATCCAATGCTTTGATGTCTGCCTGTGCAAAAAGGATGTTCGTGGAAAAGCACGCCAGGATGAAAAAAGGAATCGGAAGGATTAGCTTCATGGTATCTATTTTTTTACAAGTTTAATAAAAAAACGGTCAATTGCCGGTCATACGGCTTGAATACTGAGCGTGAAAAAGAATATCTTCGCCACTCAAATTAACCTAAAAGAATGATCCTTAGCGATAAAAAAATTCTGGAAAGCATTCTCGACGGCTCCATCGTCATTGAACCTTTTGACAGGGAATGCCTCGGTACCAACTCTTACGATGTTCATTTAAGCAAGTGGATCGCCGTTTACAAAGACCAGATTCTGGATGCCCGTAAGCACAATAAAATCGAATACATCGAGATGCCTGCGGAGGGCTATGTGCTTTATCCCGGCATTTTGTACCTCGGCGTTACCGAAGAATACACAGAAACCCATGCTTCTGTGCCGTTTCTGGAAGGAAAATCGAGTGTGGGCAGGCTGGGCATCGACATTCACGCAACTGCCGGTAAAGGCGATGTCGGTTTTTGCAATACCTGGACGCTGGAAATTTCCTGCACCCAACCGGTACGCGTCTATCCGGGCATGCCGATTGGCCAGTTGATTTACTTTCAGGTGGAAGGCGACATTGAGCATTATTACAACCGTAAAGCGAATGCAAAGTACAACCTGCGCACCGATAAACCGGTAGAAAGCATGATGTGGAAAAATCAATTTTAACCGGTTGACGGAAAATGCCGTTTACTTGTCGGTTTCTTTTGTGGTTTGGGCTCGATTGCGCCTAAGTTTGGGCCATTCAAACCAAAACCATCTTATATCATGAAGTTATATCGACTTTTTTTGTTGCTCGGAGGACTGGCAGGTCCTTTGTTCCCATTATCGGCACAACTGTCGGATGCAGCTGCAAGCGCCGAATTTGACAAAATTCTTCAGGAAAGTTTTAAAACAGACGGGCCTGGCGCCACTGTTCTGGTTGCCCGAAAAGGGAAAATCATTTACCAAAAGGCAATTGGTATGGCCGATATGGAGCTCAATGTTCCTTTGCGCCCTGACCATGTTTTTCGCATCGGATCGGTAACCAAGCAATTTACGGCTACCGCCATTTTACGCCTTGTTGAAGAGGGGAAGCTCTCTCTCGAAGATGACCTGACCAAATTCATTCCCGATTACCCGACTCAGGGCAAACGAATTACGGTCACTCAATTGCTCAACCATACTTCCGGCATTAAGAGCTATACCAATATGGAGGAATGGGATGAAATGACCCGACGCAAAGATTTTACTCCCCTGGAACTGGTGGATTATTTCAAAAATCAGCCGATGGAGTTTGAACCCGGCGCCGACTGGAATTACAACAACTCCGGTTACATCCTGCTGGGCTACATCATTGAAAAAGTATCGGGTAAAACCTATGCGGAATACATCGACGAACAGTTTTTTAAACCCCTGGGGATGAAGAACTCTTATTACGGTGATGTACAACCCATTATTAAAAACCGGGCAGATGGCTACAGCAAACCAGGCCCGGATGGCCCGTATGTCCATGCCGGATACCTGAGCATGACGCAACCTTACGCAGCAGGCTCCCTGCTATCAACGGTAGAAGACCTGTTCATATGGACAAAAGCAGTTCACAGCGGGAAAGTGCTTAAAAAAGAGTCTTTAAAGCAAGCTTTCACCCCTCAGATATTGCCCAATGGCCAGAATACGCACTATGGTTTTGGCTGGCAAATCGGCAACCTGCTTGGTTCGTCCACCGTTGAACACAGCGGCGGTATCAACGGCTTTTTGAGCGAACTCATCTACCTGCCGGGCGAGGATGTGTGTGTGGCCATGCTTACCAACTGCGATTGCAACCCGCCCGGCGATCCTGCTGCAAAAATGGCGGCTGCCCTTCTGGGCAGGCCTTATCAGCCGACACCCATTGCCATAGATGCCAAATCACTGGAGGATTATGTTGGTGTTTACGAAAACGAAAAGAAGGAGCAGCGCTTCATCACTGCGAATTCCGGTCAGCTCTTTTCACAACGCACCGGAGGTTCGATATTTAAGCTTCAGCCCATGGGGCGCGACCAGTTTTTCTTTGAGGATTCTTTTGCGCGCATTGCATTTGAACGCGAAAAGAAAGGCGATAAAAAAGTTGTAAAAGCAGTGGTCAGCGATCGCACTGCCGCCGATCATACCTGGATCAAAACAGACAAACCATTGCCTGCTGCGCGCCAGGAAATGCAGTTGAGTGAAGGAGAATTGGATAAGTTTTTAGGAGAATACGAACTGGCGCCCAATTTCATCATTGTCGTCACCCGGGAAGGGGCTCAACTGTATTGCCAGCCGACCGGACAGCCGCGTTTTGAAGTCTTTGCAGAATCACCGAATCGATTTTTCCTCAAAGTAGTGGATGCGGTCGTTGAGTTTCACACCAATGATCAGGGTATCGCGACTTCCATGACCTTGTTTCAGGGTGGGCAGGAAATGTCGGGGAAGAAAGTGAAGTAGCATAGGCAGAGGTGACACCTCTTTCATGTTGCTTTAGAGAAAGGTAACACCTCTTGGAGAGGTGTCACCTCTTTCATGTTGCTTTCGAGAAAGGTAACACCTCTTTGGGGAGAGGTGTCACCTTTTAATAACGGTAGTATTCCGGCTTGTACGGGCCTTCCGCTTTCACGCCGATATAATCCGCTTGTTTTTTGTTGAGATCTTCGAGTTCTACGCCGATTTTCGACAAGTGGAGGCGGGCAACCTGCTCATCGAGGTGTTTCGGAAGCGTATAGACCTTATTTTCGTATTTATCTGCATTTTTCCAGAGTTCGATCTGTGCCAATACCTGATTGGTAAAGGAGTTGGACATAACGAACGATGGGTGACCGGTAGCGCAACCCAGGTTTACCAGACGGCCCTCTGCCAGCAGGATGATGTCTTTGCCATTAAGGGTATATTTGTCTACCTGCGGCTTGATGTTGATTTTGGCATGACCAAAGTTTTCATTCAACCAGGCCATGTCAATTTCATTGTCAAAGTGACCGATATTGCACAGGATGGCTTTGTCTTTCATCAGGTAAAAATGCTCTTCCGTGATGATGTCGCAGTTGCCGGTAGCGGTCACCACAATATCGGCGCGCGGAATGGCATTCACCATTTTCTTTACCTCATAGCCATCCATAGCGGCCTGCAAGGCGCAAATAGGGTCGATTTCGGTAACGATAACCCGGCACCCGGCGCCGCGCAGCGATGCAGCAGTCCCTTTTCCAACGTCGCCATAACCTGCAACGACAGCCACTTTGCCAGCCATCATGATGTCCGTTGCACGGCGGATGGCGTCAACACAAGATTCTTTACAACCGTATTTATTGTCAAATTTAGACTTTGTAACCGAGTCGTTCACGTTGATGGCAGGCAAAGGCAGGGTGCCTTCGTTCATGCGATCATAGAGGCGGTGTACACCAGTCGTTGTTTCTTCGCTCAATCCGCGGATACCTGCAATCAACTCAGGGCGCTGGTCGAGCACAATATTGGTCAGGTCGCCACCGTCGTCAAGGATCATGTTCAGGGGCTGATTGCCTTCAAAAGCATACAGCGTTTGTTCAATTGACCACCAGAATTCTTCTTCCGTCATGCCTTTCCAGGCAAACACAGGGATGCCGGCTGCAGCGATGGCAGCTGCTGCATGATCCTGTGTTGAGAAAATGTTGCAGGACGACCAGGAGACTTCTGCACCCAATTCAATGAGGGTTTCAATCAGTACGGCCGTTTGTATGGTCATGTGGAGGCAACCGGCGATGCGGGCGCCCTTTAGCGGTTTGGAAGCGCCATATTCTTCGCGCAGGGCCATCAGCCCGGGCATTTCGGCTTCTGCCAATTCAATTTCTTTCCGACCCCAATCGGCCAGGGAGATGTCTTTAACTTTAAAAGGCAATTTTTTTTCTATGGCTTGCATGTATTGTAATTTAATGCGATAAATGAATTTCGCCGCAAAAGTAAAAAAAATCGTACCCAATTACTACTTAGGCAGATAGAAACATCTGCTGAACACCAAACATAAGGGATGGTTCCAAGTACCTATACTTTTTTCAGCATAAGCGCCAATTCATCCAATTGATCCTGTCCGATGCCCGATGGCGCATCTATCATCATATCGCGACCCTGATTGTTTTTTGGAAATGCAATGAAATCGCGTATGGAGGACTGGCCGTTCATGACAGCGCAAAGGCGGTCGAAGCCAAAAGCGATGCCTCCGTGAGGCGGCGCGCCGAATTCAAAGGCGCCCAGCAGAAAGCCAAACTTTGCTTCGGCTTCTTCAGCTGAAAAGCCCAGCAGATTGAAATTCCGGAACTGTAAATCGCGGTTGTGAATACGGATAGAACCACCGCCAATTTCCGAGCCGTTGAGGACCAGGTCGTAGGCATTGGCGCGAATGCTTTTCAGCTCCTCGCGGTCAGTAGATGCCATTTTGGGGGCATCCTCCGGCAAAGGAGAAGTGAACGGGTGGTGCATGGCATAAAAACGCTGCGTGTCATCGTCCCACTCCAGCAGCGGAAAGTCGAGCACCCACAGCGGTTTGAAATCGCCGGCTTTCATCAGACCCAGGCGGCGTCCCATTTCCAGACGCAGTTCACCGAGCTGCTTGCGCGTTTTTTCTGCTTCACCCGACAGGATGAGCAACAGGTCTCCGGGTTTTGCGCCAAAACGGGTACACCAGGCTTTCAGATCATCTGCGGAATAAAATTTATCGACAGAAGATTTCAGGCTGCCATCTGCTTCGTATTTAACATAGACCAGGCCTTTTGCACCTATTTGAGGGCGCTTCATCCATTCGGTCAGTTCGTCGGTTTGTTTGCGGCTGTAGTTGGCCTGTCCCTCGGCACAGATCCCAACAACCAGTTCTGCGGCATCAAATACCTGGAATCCTTTCCCCTGGGTCAGGTCGTTGAGTTCAACGAATTCCATACCAAAGCGCAGGTCCGGTTTATCTGAACCGTAACGCAGTATGGCTTCGTCGTAATTCATACGGGGGAAATCAGGCAGATCCATTCCCAATGTGGCTTTAAACAGGTGTTTGGTCAATCCTTCAAAAGTTTGCAGGATGTCTTCGCGTTCCACAAAAGCCATTTCGCAGTCTATTTGCGTGAATTCCGGCTGGCGGTCGGCCCGCAGGTCTTCATCGCGGAAGCATTTTACAATCTGAAAATAGCGGTCCATGCCCGCTACCATCAGGATTTGTTTAAACGTTTGTGGCGATTGTGGCAAAGCATAAAACTGCCCCTGATTCATACGGCTGGGGACAACAAAATCGCGGGCGCCTTCCGGGGTCGTTTTGATGAGGAAAGGCGTTTCAATTTCCAGGAAGTGATTTTCTGCTAGATACTTCCGGGTTTCAATAGCCAGGTTGGAGCGGAAAACGAAATTTTGTTGAATGGGCGTACGGCGCAGGTCAAGATAGCGGTATTTCATGCGCAGGTCGTCGCCGCCATCGGTGTCGTCTTCAATGGTGAACGGCGGCACTTTGGATGGATTCAGGATTTCCAGCGATTTTACCTGGATTTCAATGTCGCCGGTAGCCCGATTGGGGTTTTTACTGCTGCGTTCGCGAACCAGGCCGGATACGCTGATGACGAACTCCCTGCCTAATTTGCGGGCCTGCTCACACAAAGCCGCATCATCTTCCATGTTGAAAACCAATTGGGTTACGCCATAGCGGTCACGCAAATCAATAAAAGTCAGGCCGCCAAAATCGCGACCGATTTGCACCCAGCCACTCAGTTTAACTTCTATTCCAACATGTTCGATGCGGAGCGCTCCGCAGTTGTGCGTACGGTACATAAAGTTTATTTTTTTAATAATTGCTTTTTAACAACTTTTTTGCCTGCGGGTACATCAGAAAAACAGGCTTATGAACAGCCTGAAATGCTGCCTGATTCCCTAAAGCGGCGCAAAGATAGAGAATGATGCAGATTTTTTATTGCTTGTCTTGGTTTCCAAAATGGCGTGTTTGAAAGGATTGAAAGCGCCCCTGTCTGATGTTCCTTAATTCAAGCAGGGAGGGAACATTTGAAAAATTCTTACCTTGCAGCGTTTTTACTAAAACGTCAACGTCAAACAATGTCAAAAATTCATGCTGCCATTACCGGCGTACAAGGTTATGTGCCGGATTATGTGCTGACCAACAAGGAGTTGGAAACAATGGTTGATACGAATGACCAATGGATCGTAGAGCGAACCGGCGTTCGGGAACGGCGCATCCTGAAAGGGGAAGAAAACGGCGTTTCTGTGATGGCCATCAAAGCGGTCAAAGGGTTACTTGAAAAAACAAATACGGACCCGGCTGAAATTGAACTCGTAATTTGCGCTACCGTTACACCGGATATGCTTTTTCCGGATACTGCGAACATCATATCGGATGCGCTGGGGATTAAAAACGCATTCTGTTTTGACATCAGTGCCGCCTGCTCCGGATTTTTGTATGCCCTGACAACGGGCGCCAAATTCATCGAATCGGGCGCTTATAAAAAGGTGGTCGTCATCGGATGCGACAAGATGTCTTCCATCGTCGATTATACCGATCGGGCTACCTGCATCATTTTCGGCGACGGCGCAGGCGCTGTTTTGCTGGAACCTAATACAGAAGGTTATGGGGTCATTGATTCCTACCACCGCAGCGATGGCTCCGGCCAGCAGTACCTTTTTCAAAAAGCCGGCGGATCGCGCCACCCTGCTACTGCAGAAACCATCCTGGCCAGGGAACATTACGTTTTCCAAAACGGCAAGCCGGTGTATAAAGCAGCAGTTTCCGGTATGTCGGATGTTGTACTCAAAATCATGGAGCGCAACAACCTGAGTGCGGATGATGTAGATTGGCTGGTACCCCATCAGGCAAACCTCCGCATCATCGAATCCGTTGCCAATTATGCCAAATTTCCAATGGAACGCGTGATGGTCAATATTCAAAAGTACGGAAATACAACTGCTGCAACCCTGCCGCTTTGCCTTTGGGATTATGAAAGCCAGCTCAAAAAAGGAGACAATCTGATCCTGACAGCTTTTGGCGGCGGCTTCACCTGGGGCGCTATTTACCTGAAATGGGGGAAATAACCGCAGCCGGTAAAACCTGAATTTTAAAACACTCAAAATAGACGTTAAGTATCATGGCATCTACTTCTGATATCCGCAACGGCCTTTGCATTGAATACAACCACGATATTTTCACCATTGTGGAGTTTCAGCATGTAAAGCCTGGAAAAGGCAATGCCTTTGTGCGCACCAAACTGAAAAGTCTGAAAACAGGCCGGGTCATAGAAAATACTTTCCCTGCCGGGCATAAAATTGATGTGGTTCGTGTGGAAAGACGTGAATATCAATATCTTTACAACGACGATACTACTTATCATTTCATGAATAATGAAACATTCGAGGAATTGGCGATTCAGGTAACTATGATCGAAAATGCAGACCTGTTGAAAGAAGGTGCCATTGCATCGATTGTTTTTCATGCAGAAAAAGAAGAACCTTTGTCTGTGGAATTGCCCTCGCACATGGTATTGGAAGTCACCTACACGGAACCTGGCCTGAAAGGCGACACTGCTACGAATACCCTCAAACCTGCCACAGTGGAAACGGGCGCTGAAGTGCGCGTTCCCTTGTTTGTTAACCAGGGTGATTTTATTAAAGTGGATACCCGTGACCGGAGTTATATTGAACGTGTAAAACAATAACAAGATGACATTCAAAGAGATACAGGAATTGATCAGACTTGTTCACAAGTCGGAACTGTCAGAGTTGAAATTGAAAGATGGAGATTTTGAGCTCACAGTTCGCACGCGTTTCCATGAATCTAACCGCCAGTTAGGACCTGTAGGGTACGCGCCGCCGCCTATGAACCCCGGTGTGGTTCAACCTTCTTTTGCACCCCCGGCTGCTGCTCCACCTCCTGCCGCCGCACCACAACAAACTTCAGAAAAAACGGAAGCAGCACCCAAAGGAGACGTACCTGCAAAAGGATATGCAGAAATCCGCTCCCCGATGGTGGGCACTTTTTATCGCTCTTCTTCCCCTGATCGCCCACCTTTGGTAAAAGTAGGCGATTCGGTTGATTCAGGTACAGCTGTATGCATCATCGAAGCGATGAAATTGTTCAATGAAATTGAATCGGATGTCAAAGGCACCGTTGTTAAAGTAATGGTGGAAGACGCCCAGCCGGTTGAATTTGATCAGGTTTTATTCCTGATTGATCCGAAGGGGTAGGCAGACAATTCCCTGGCCTTAATCATCGCCAAAACGGGCCGGAATGGCCTGTAATGGCGTTGACCAATATTGCAAAATATGTTTGAAAAGATACTTATTGCGAATCGTGGAGAAATTGCTCTGCGCATCATTCGTACATGCCGGGAGATGGGCATAAAAACCGTAGCAGTTTATTCTACTGCTGACCGGGAAAGTTTGCACGTCCGCTTTGCGGACGAAGCAGTCTGTATCGGCCCGCCTGCTTCGGCTGATTCCTACCTGAGCGTTCCTAAAATCATGGCAGCGGTAGAAATTACCAATGCCGACGCCATTCATCCAGGGTATGGTTTTTTGGCTGAAAATGCTGCTTTTGCAGAAGTATGCTCTCAATATGGCATCAAATTTATCGGCCCCACACCGGAGCATATCCGGAAAATGGGCGATAAAATCACGGCTAAAGATACCATGATCAAAGCGGGGGTACCGGTTGTACCCGGTTCTGACGGCCTGATTAAAGATGTCAAACAAGGCATTAAAGTAGCGAAAGACATCGGTTATCCGGTCATCATCAAAGCTACGGCTGGTGGTGGTGGTAAAGGGATGCGCATCATTTGGGAGGAAAAAGAGTTCGAAAACAACTGGAACAACGCCCGCCAGGAAGCAAAAGCTTCTTTTGGAAATGACGGCATTTATATTGAAAAATACATTGAGGAACCCCGGCACATCGAATTCCAGATTGTTGGCGATCAATACGGTAAGGTCATTCACCTTTCGGAACGAGATTGCTCCATCCAGCGGCGTCACCAGAAATTAGTGGAAGAGTGTCCGTCACCGTTTATGACGGACGAACTGCGCGAAAAAATGGGGGAAGCGGCCGTAAAAGCCGGTGAAGCCATTAATTACGAAGGCGTCGGCACCATTGAATTTCTGGTCGACAAATACCGCAATTTCTACTTCATGGAAATGAATACCCGTATCCAGGTAGAACATCCGGTGACCGAAGAAGTTATTGACCACGACCTGATCAAAGAACAGATAAAAATTGCTGCCGGCGAGCCCATTACGGGAGAAAATTATTTCCCGAATGCTCATGCCATGGAGTGCCGCATCAATGCAGAAGATCCATTCAATAATTTCCGGCCCAGTCCGGGAAAAATTGTCTCTTTCCACAGCCCAAAAGGACATGGCGTACGCGTAGATACGCACGTCTATGCCGGCTACACCATTCCGCCCTATTACGATTCGATGATCGCCAAACTCATTTGCCGGGCGCGTACCCGCGAAGAGTGCATCAAAAAAATGGAGCGTGCTTTGGATGAGTTTGTGGTAGAAGGGATCAAAACGACCATACCGTTCCACCAGCGCCTCATGCGCGATGAAAATTTCCGCAAAGGGAATTTTACAACGGCATTTCTGAATACCTTCGACATGGATGGGGAGTCCAAATAATGACTGTTTTTACCTGCCCGCCCTTCGAAAGGAAGGCGGGCAGGTAATGTTCAGTGATAAAGGCAAATTGGGGTTGTAAAAACGCCAGGGATATCCTGTTATTCCTTCCTGTTACAAACAATACAAGGAGATGCAAGCCATCGGCCTTGATTTTTACCTGCCATCTGGATGACATGCTGCTGACAGCGTCGTTAAAAAAATCCTAAAAAACAATTTTAAAGCCCCTTGATGAAGTTTTGATTAAACCCTTCAGACACTTTTTCGTCCAATTCCCACACGCGCCATTCTGAAACCTTACAACCGCATTGCGGTCAATTTACTTCATCAAAACTCATCAACTATGGTAACACGCTCAATTTATCAACTTGTGAGCGTCGGGGCAATTGCCCTGATGGCACTTCCCGGCTATGCCCAGAACATGGATTCTGTGGACAGCACCGGCCTGCCTGGCGACAATTTTAGTCTGGAAGGCGCGGTAGATCTGTTCAAAAGAGCGGAATCTCCTGAGGCCTTTGAAAAAATGCTGAATGCCGTAAATAGCGATGTCAACAACCTCGACCTGAATGAAGATGGTAAAGTTGATTACATCCGCGTCATTGACAACCTGGATGGCGACGTACATGCCATCGTCCTTCAAGCAGTGGTCAGCGAATCTGAATCTCAGGATGTTGCAGTAATTGAAATAGAAAAAAACGGAGCAGAAAATGCCATACTGCAGATCGTCGGCGACGAGAATCTTTATGGAGAGCAGGTATTCGTAGAACCTTTTGAAGAAGAGGGGGGTAAAAAGGGTAAAGGCGGCCCCTCGGTAGATTACGATGGCCCAGCCCGCATTGTTGTCAACGTCTGGCTATGGCCCAGTGTGCGATTCATCTATCGACCCGCTTATACCGTTTGGGTATCGCCATGGCGCTGGAGTTACTACCCAACATGGTGGAGTCCGTGGCGCCCGCGTCCATGGCATGCATTCTATGTGCGCAGTCGTCCTTTTCATCGCCATTATCATGTAGTAACGACGCACCGCGTCGTCCGTGCCCATGCCGTTTATGCTCCCCGCCGTACCAGTTCAAAAGTGGTACATACCCGCACCACTACGGTTGTGGCCGCTCGGGGCAAAAACGGCAAGGTTGTCGCTGGCAAACGCACTACAACCAGCACGACCGTCAAAGGCAAAAATGGTGGTAGTGTGACCAAAGAAAGAACAAGTACCAAAGTTGGCGCAAAAGGCAAAAATGGTGGTAGTGTGACTAAAACAAAAACAACGACCAAAGTAGGCGCAAAAGGTAAAAACGGTGGAGCTGCTGGCGCCAAACGCAGCAAAACGAGTACTACAAGGAAGCGGGGTGGGGGATAAGTCCTGGCCCAAAAGGGAATGTTTTTCCTGAAATAAACACAAAAGCCCGAGGCTGTGAAAGTGCAAAATAAAAATTGCGCTTTATGACACACAGCCCCGGGCTTTTTGATTTCAGTAAAAACAGGTTATAGAAACATTGGGCTATACCATCCGCATAATGTATTGGAAATGGCAGTAACTTTTTGCCCATTTGCCCTTTGCCCCTTGCGCTTTAAACCTTCCTTGGCGGCAGTTCAAAAGCCACCGGCTCGTCCTGCCAGCCATGCTTGTTGTGCGATCCGTCGCAGAAAGGCTTATTGGCGGAGTGTCCGCAGCGGCAAAATGAGATGACCGTGCGGCCACCCAAACCATAGGCGTTGCCCGCAGGATCGAGGATTTCAAAATCACCTTCGATGCGCAGGTTGCCATTTTTTAGTACCGTAACTTTCGTTTTATCCATGAATTGTTTTTTAAGAAAAAAGATAGTGTTTTCATTTAGACCTCATTGGGTCGGGTAACTTAGATGTGACAAATCTCAAAGATTTGTCACATCTGGTTCAAATAATCTGCCGCTGAACTACAGGAAAGCGCATTGCAGCAAAGTATTGAAAAGGCCCTAATCTGTCCCCACGGGTTTGTACTCCTTAAATAAAGAGTACTTCAACGCCTCAACCTGTTTCTGGTATTCCGCAAAATCCTTTTCCACCAAACGGTTAATGTCTGCCAGGACAGCTGTTACCTCCCTGCGCACTTTTTCCGTCATGATGCGGGCGCTTTGATTTGGCACTCCGTCGGAAGCGTCAATATAACTACGTGTCCGCCAGATATGGCCTGTGATGTTTTCCGGATCCCGCTGGATGCCTTTCAGGCCTTCCGGCGTCATGAAACGCTTTTCGAGCGCAGCAATGCTGTCCTGCATGGATTTAGCCAGTTTGTTGATGTTCTTTTTGAGGCTGTCGGGCACATTTTCAAGAGCCGTATTGACCAGTTTGATGTTGTCTTTCAGCTCCTGCAAGCGGTCAAAACCAGCTGTCGCATTTTTAACGATTTTCCCAAATTCGTCATATGCTGCGCGCTGCGCCATCCTGTCCGCATTCGTTATGTTCATACGGGGGTCGGCATGAACGGTGACGCTGGTACTGTCCGTTTTTCCTTTATAGGTGAGCATCAGTTTGTAAGTGCCGGGTAAAACCTGGTATCCGCCTGGCGGGTCATCTTCGGGCTTCGGCTTGCGGCGGCTTGGGAAGCGAATGCCGTCCTCTTCCAGGCGCCAATAGATGCGAAGCAGGCCTGTCGTATCCAGTCTTTGTGAAAAAGTCCGGAGGGTATCCCCCCTGGCATCAAGGACGCGTACTTTTACTTTATCGTCCGGTTTTTTCATGCTTTTTTCATCCCCCGGCTTCATCTCTTTGCTGTCTTTGGCAGCCGGCTTTTCCTCTTTTTTGAGTTCCGTTTTGCCTTTTTTCTCTTTTGTCTCTTTGACAGGTTGCATCGGCTGATTTTCCTTCGCTTTCGCAGGCTTTACCCAGAGTGAAATCATGGCGCTGGGCGAGCGGTTGTTGCCCGAATAGATGGCATCGCCTGCAAAGCGGGGGCCGTCTACGGATGCAAATTCAGCGAGATAAGCATCCGGCGCCGGGAATACTTTGAAATCTTCCTCCAGCACTTTGCCATTGCTGCGGGCAATTTCCCGAAGCGGGCGAATGTCGTCCAGAATCCAGGCTGCCCGACCAAAAGTACCAACGATGAGGTCGCTTTCCCGGGGGTGTATTTTTAAATCATAGGTCGAAACGGAAGGATAATCATTCGTCCATTTGTTCCAGTTGGTACCGCCGTCTATGCTGAAATACAGTCCCAGGTCGGTGCCAAGGAACAGCAGGTTGGGCACTTCCGGGTCTTGCACGATGCTGAGGGCGTGGCCGCTGACTTTTTTTTCATCGGCAATTCTGGTGAAAGTTGCGCCGAAATCGGTGGTGTGATAAGCATAGGGTTTCCAGTCATTGCGGCGGTAATCGCTGTAGATGACGAATGCTTCTCCGGCATTTTTTTTATTCACTTCGATGAACGGAATCCAGCCGCCTGCTTTTGCGCCGGGCAGGCGACTGGCCAGGTTTGTCCAGGTCTTGCCGCCGTCGCGGGTCAGCTGCAGGTTGCCGTCATCGGTTCCCACCCAAATGACGTTTTCGTCAACCGGACTGGGCGCAATGGCCACGATGGTCGTATTGTTTTCGGCATTGGTAGCGTCAATGGTGAGGCCCCCGCTTTTATCCTGATGCTGTTTGGTAGTGTCGTTGGTGGTGAGGTCCGGGCTGATGATTTGCCAGGTCTGGCCGCAATCGAGGCTTTTGTGCACGAACTGGCTGCCGTAATAGATGCCGCAATCGTGGAAGGGGTTTTGGGCAAAACCGGCATTCCAGTTGAAGCGCAGCTCCACGCCATTGGGATGAACAGGCATTAAATCCTGAGTATGTCCGGTGAGCATGTCCACATAGCCAAGGTTGCCGCCCTGCGACATGGCATAGCAATACCGTCCATCGTCAGGCCGGATGGCCACATCGAAGCCATCGCCAAAATAGACCTCCTTCCAGTCTGCATTGCGAATGCCGCCCGCTTTCCAAACCGCTGAGGGACCAACCCAGGAGCCGTTGTCCTGCATGCCGCCGCAAACGCGGTACGGCACGCTCATGTCGTAGTTGATGTGGTAGAATTGTGCCAGCGGCAGGTTTTCAGCAAAACGCCAGTTGCGGCCGCCATCGTGGGATATATTCAGACCGCCGTCGTTGCCCTCAATAATGTAATCAGGATCGTCGGGGCTGATCCAGAATGCGTGGTGGTCGGGGTGTATCTTCCAGCCTACCCAGCTTTCAAACGTTTTTCCGCCGTCTTCGCTTTTCGACAAAATGCTCCAAAGGCTGAATATCCGGTTTTCGTTTTTGGGGTCAACATAAATTTCGTGGTAGTAGAAGGGGCGGTTGCCGACATTGCTGTCGTCTTTGTCGGAATTGGCTACTTTCATCCATTTGAAGCCGCCGTCGTAGCTTTTGTACAGGCCGTTTTCTTTTGCCTCCACCAGTGCGTAAACAATGTTGGGTTTGGATGGTGCAAAAGCAAGGCCAATGCGCCCGAGGTCGCCTTTGGGCAGACCGTCTTTATCGGTGCGTTTGGTCCAGGTCTCTCCGGCGTCGAAGCTGACGTAAATGCCGGAACCCGGGCCGCCGGAATTGAAAGTCCAGGGTTTGCGACCGTATTCCCACATGGCTGCGATGAGTTTGTTTGGGTTGGAAGGGTCCACAACGAGATCGGCACAGCCTGTGGAATCGTTGACATAAAGGACTTTGCGCCAGGTTTTACCGCCGTCGCTGGTTTTGAAAACGCCCCGCTCCGGGTTCGGGCCCCATGCTGAACCGGTTGCACCGGCAAAAACCGTGTTTGGGTCGTCGCGGTGGATGATGATGCGGTGGATGGTGCGGGTATTTTCGAGACCCATGCGCTGCCAGTTTTTGCCGCCGTCGAGGGTTTTGAAAATGCCTTCGCCGCTATTTTGGGAGTTGCGGGGATTGCCCTCGCCTGTGCCTACCCATATTTCAGCGGGATTGTTTTGGTTGATTTTTACCGCGCCTATGGACTGCACCGGCGCTTCGTCGAACACCGGTTCCCAGTCGATGCCGCCGCTGGTTGAACGCCAAAGGCCACCGCTTGCCGCTCCGGCGTAGATCACATCCGGATGCGACAACACTACATCAATGGCCGTCACCCGCCCGCTCATGCCCGCCGGGCCGATGTTGCGGATTTTCATGCCTTTGAGTTGCTCAACGTTTATTTTTTGAGAAAAAAGCGGACTGCAAAGCAGCAGCAAAAGGAGTAAGATTGGATGTTGCTTGTTTTTCATCTTGCCCAAAATTAGGAGGTGAAGTGTTGGTTGGAGGGCAAGATAATAAGCTTGGCGAACTTTTGTGCATCCTGATAGGGGGCATTTTAATCTCGAAAGACTTCCATCAGGGATATGCTCAACCCTGGAATAACAGGTGTGCTGATGTCATCTTCTTCTGCAAAAGGCTGGATGCCAACGAACCGGCTCTGATCATTGAGCCGAAATACCTGCACTGATTTCTCCGCTAAGTACACAATCCAGTATTCTTGCACACCGCTTTCTTCATAAATAGAAAACTTGTCTTTCATTTCGCGCTTGCTGTTGCCTGGCGACAAAATTTCAACAACAAGATCGGGCGCCCCCAAACAACCGCGATCGTCCAGTTTGGAGGGATCGCAAATCATACAAACATCGGATTGGCTGATTAACTGTCCAAACAAAGTCTTGGCTCTTACAGACTGGTATCTCGAGATGAAACTTGCCCGAAAGTCCAGTATGACGGTCAAATCCCTCATGGCCTTAGTCGGTCAATTTCAAAACCATGCTTACATTTGAGCTATCCTTGAAGGAGGTACAGCTGCTTATTCGCTTTTTAGAAACCAATGTGTCGGTATGCTGGCATTAGTCGTCAAGTAGGTCATGTCGGGGTATACAGTTTCGATAAGAGGGGCCAAATATTGCCCTGCCCAATATTGGTTTATGAAAAATACAGCCTCTCCTTCATGAATGGGCTCTCCATCCTGGCCATAGACTTTTTTGATGTACCACTCCTCTTGATCCCAGCCTTTAGAATAATACTAAAGCGCTGGAGTACTCCAGGCACCGAGCAGATTATATTCAGACAGACCGGTTTCCTGGGATTGGATTTGTACCAAATCTCCACTTTTTACAGTGCCTTTTCCTCCGATTAGGTGCAACGTCACCGGCGTCGGACCAATGGTTGGAAAGTATTGCTGACCATTTTCAAACTGGCTGATATAATCCAGCCCATTCTCCAGATTGATCCGGAGGGTTGTTCATAAGATTCGTCCGGCCATTCGAGGTGTGAACCTGCGTGCGTTTTTCCTTCGTTATGCTAAAAATCTATAATGCAAATATCCGGCCTTACCTCCTCGTTCTTTTGCACTATTCGGTCATAAGCTTGGATTATTATTGCACCGGCGATATACCATTGGGCACATCTTGTGCTCGGTAGTGAAAATGCGGGAGAAATAGGCCGGATCGGAGAATCCAACTTCGTATGCAATTTCCGAAATTGACAAATCGGTGTTTTTCAACAGGTCTACGCTTTTTTGCAAGCGCAGTTTTCGCAAATACAATGCAGGCGACAAGCCAGTCAGGTTTTTTATCCTGCGGTACAACTGCGAAGGGCTGATCGGAATGGCCCGCGTCAATTCATCCACACCGAAGTGCGGATTATCATAATTGGACTCCACGATTACACGTACTTTTTCCAGGAATGTACTGTGGCGTTTTTTTGGCAACGATTCCTGGCCGGCAGCAGTTGATTGATAAGAAGAGAACATCACGGGTAAGCATTTTTTTTGTTTTCAAAAATGGCTGTCGAATCGGCCTACAAACCGTATTTACATGAAATCGGCTTCACTGTAGTTCGCTACACAGCAAGAGTGCAGTCAAACATATCTTTGAAAACTTCATATGCCTGACAAGGCCAAATGTGCCGGTACATTTACCCAAACTGCTAGGACACATTATTCAAATCCTGGTACTTTTTATTCAGGAAGGCAAAAACACGAGCATACGGCTATAAAAGGTAAGAAAAGAGGGGATATAAGTTTTTGAAAACCATTTAACCACGCCATTCTCCGGGCGTTTTGCCAAACTCCTCATGAAAAACCCGGGTAAAATAGCTCGGGTCATTAAACCCGACAGCCCAGGCAATTTCAGAAATTGTCATTTCCGTTTTTTGGAGAAGGTCGAGCGCCTTGCGCATGCGGATGGTTCGGATAAAAAGCGTCGGGGATTTGCCGGTAAGTGCCATAAGTTTTCGGTACAACTGTGGCTGGCTCATATGCGCGGCGAGGTACAGTTGAGCTGCTGAAAACCCCGGATCATCGAGATGCTCCTCTACGATTTGAATCAATTTTTGAAGGAAGGTATCTTCCGGATTGAAAGTTTCTTTGCCAGTCTTGGAAACTTCCAGCCCGGCGTAGCGCTGTTGAAGCCGTCGGCGCAATTCGGTAAGTTTTTCCAGCCGTACCAGAAGTTCTGTCTTGTTGAATGGCTTGATAAGGTAAGCGTCGGCGCCGTGGCGCAGGCCTGCGATTCGGTCCTGTTCTTCAGCTTTTGCAGTAAGCAGGATGATGGGGATGTGGCTGGTGCGCTCGTCGGTTTTTAGGGTATGAGTCAGGGCAAAACCATCCATTTCGGGCATCATTACATCGCTAATGATGATGTCGGGTACCAGTTCGAGGGCCATTTCCTGGCCTGCCTTTCCGTTGGGGGCTATTTCGATCTGGTAGTTTTTTTCGAGCAGGGTGCGGATATAAGTGACCACATCTTTGTTATCCTCTACGATGAGCAGCAGGGGTTTTTCGCCGGCCAGTTGTTTATTCAGCCGGGCGGTTGAACGATTTGTCGCAGTGGTTGGAACTGCCAGATCCGGCTTCAACTTCACTTCCACAGTTTCATCGTCAGGTTTGGCTTCGGCAGGGGAGGATTCATTTTTTACGGGCAACAGAATGATAAAAGTACTGCCTTGCCCCAATTCGCTTCGCACAGTGATACCTCCTCCCATGAGTTCTACAAATTCCTTTGTTAGGGTAAGCCCAATCCCAGTGCCTTCTCTACCATACATTTGTGAATTACCGGTTTGGAAAAAGCGGTCAAAGATATGTGGCAACATTTCTTCGGGAATACCGATTCCGGTATCCTGCACTTCAATTTGCAGCCAGATTTGGCCCGATTTTTCGATTTGCTGTGCCATTAATTTTACAGTTCCCCCGCTGCTGTTGGGCGTAAACTTAAGTGCATTGGAAAGCAGGTTATAAACAATGTGCTGCAGTTTTTCTTCATCGAAATCCATGATCAGTTCATCTTCCTTCGATGAAAAAACGAGATGGATACCCCGTTCCTTAGCCAGAGAGTAAAAGCTTTCGGTAAGGTAGCGCAAAAAACGGACGATATCTGCCTGATGGTTATGCAATTGCATGGATCCGCTTTCGAGTTTTGCCAGGTCGAGCATTTGGTTGACCAACTGGAGCAATTGACGGCTGTTTCGGAGTACAAGCCTTCGTACCTCCTCATGCCCCGACAGGGTATCTATCATGCCCATGATGACGGTAAGCGGAGTCCGGAATTCATGGGTGATGTTGGTGTAGAGTTTGGTTTTAGCGCTATCCAGTTCTTTAAAGTAACGAGCTTCCGTTTTTGCTTTATGGCGGTTGAGTTCATATCGACGCAAGCCAAGAAGGACGCCAAGAATGGCCATGATATAAAAAACGTAAGCCCACCAACTCAACCACCAGGGTGGGTGGATGGTAAAGCGGTAGGTGACTGGCTCGCTCCAAACCATACTCTGGCTTGCAGCGCGTACGCTAAAGGTATAGGTTCCTGGTGGCAGATCGCGGTAATCGGCTTTGTTGTCTGCGGTCATCGGGCTCCAATCTTCATTTAGTCCATCCATCTTAAATTGATACAGAATTTTATGAGGGGCGTCCCAGGAAATTGCGGAAAAGTGGAAAGTCAGATGGCTTATTTGATAGGGCAGTTTCAGGTTTAACGGATAATTGTAAAATGCGGCTACACTGTCGAAAGTGTGATCAAGGTAATCGCCAAAAGCTATCGTCTTCCTGTAATTCTGGTTGCTGATTCTTCGAAAATCAACAAAGGTTTGCTCCAGTTCAAGGTAATTGAATCGAATAAGGGGTGGTTTTTTTGACAATTCAAAATGATTGAGATCCAGCATAGCTTCACCCCACCAGATTCGATTGCTCCGATCCATAAATCCGCCGCCTACGTTAACCGATCTAAAGCCGTCTGATTGGCCAAAGCGTATTATCCGGAACTGTTTTCGCGCCGAGGAGTCTGGAACCAACAAATTCAAACCTTGCTCTGTACTGATCCATAAAAATCCTTTCTGGTCTTCGATAATGGTTTGGATAATGTTGCTGCTCAGTCCGTCTTCTTTTTTAATATACGAGAAGCGTTTTCCGTCAAAAATATTCAGACCGCCATTCCAGGTTCCAAACCAGATATTCCCTTTTCTGTCTTCAAAAATTGTATTAACCTGATCCGTATTCAGTCCGTTTTTTTTGGTGAAATTGTAAAATTTTTTCCCGTCGTATTTACTCACGCCACCGCCATCCGTTCCGAACCAGATGTTGCCTTTGCGATCTTCCATGATGGCATGCACATGATAATATACCAGACCATCAGCCTCAGTAAATTGGGTAAACGCCGTTCCGTCAAATTTGCTGACGCCTTTCGAATGTGTGCCGATCCAGATATTTCCACGGCTGTCTTCGAGGAGCGAACTGATGTCATTATCAATCAGGCCTTCCTTCCGCGTATACATTGTGACGCTTTGTCCGTCAAATTTGAATAAACCTGCTCTCCGGTCGCCCAACCAGATATTCCCCTTCCGGTCTTCGATGATCGGGCCGATATGTTCCAAACTTCTTGGATCTCTGGAATCTAGCAATGGCTGAAGCGTATAGGAATACCTATTGTAGTTTAATACTTTCAATCCACGATTATAACTGTTAAACAGGTTACCCTTCCTGTTCTGAAAACGCGGAGTGCCGACGTGGTCATAATAAACAAACGAGCGGCTGTTGTACCGGATGGCGCCACCGCCACTGGTCCCGAACCACAATTTACCCTGGCTATCCTCCATTATTGAACTTACCCGGTTTGAAGACAACCCTTCCTTTTTGGTGTATTGGGTGAAGTTTTGCCCATCAAATTTGATTACACCCTCAAAGGTCGCTATCCAAATATTACCCGTTTTGTCCTCATAGATTGCCTTGATGGAGTTGCTGCTCAGGCCCTCTGCAATTGTATAATGTGCAAAGCGATTGCCATCAAAGATGGTTATTCCGTCGTTTTCGGTACCGAACCAAAGTTTTCCATGGCTGTCTTCAAGGATGGTGTTGACGGTATTTCCGATCAAGCCAACTTCTCTGGTGTACCATGTAAAACCCTTGCCATCAAATTTACAGGCGCCGCCACCGTTGGTTCCAAACCATATGTTTCCCCGGCTGTCTTCCAGAATGGAAAGTATACGATCACTGCTCAACCCTTCTTTTTGGGTAAAATGCGTGAAGGTCTTACCCTCGTATCGAATTGCTCCGCCGCCACTGGTTCCAAACCAGATATTTCCTTTGGAGTCTTCCAGAATATCCAAAATAGTTTGCGTGCTGAATCCTTCTTCTTCCCCAAACTGCACAAACTGGTGTCCGTCATATTTGCTCATGGCATGGTCCCGGTCAGCCCCTATCCAAAGATTCCCGTGACTATCTTCGAGCATGGCATGGATTGAGCTATAAGCCAGTCCTTCATATTCAGAATAGTTAGTCATGGTATGTCCATCATATCTGCATATCCCTCCACCACCTGTGCCGAACCAAAGATTTCCCTCATGGTCTTCAAGCATAGCACCGATATAAAGGGACGGCATTCCCTGGAGCACAGACAGGATTTGAAAGTCCGCAATGGCATCTGATTTCATATCAAGAGGCAAAACTGGTCTCGGTTTCGGTTGTTTGGTTGGTATTAGCTTGCCATTTGCCCGGGTAGCCTTTGGCAAAGAATAACCGTCTTTTCCCGGGATAATGATCCGGGGTGTTTGTAGTAAAGGTGAGATTCGGGGCTGCCCCGCAGCACGTATGTTGGAAGGAAAAGAAATTTCAGCAGGATTACCCGCGGGCACGACTGTTGGTTTCGCAACACTATCAGGGTTTATCCATTTGCCACCTGCAGGAACTACAACAGCGACGGGGGCATTGGTATTGCCATCCGGGAGAGAGCTTTGCCCCCAAAGGAGTTGAAGAAGCAACAAACAAAAAAGGAGCGATGGCAGCTTCATAGTTTGCCCTATAAGGGGATAAAAATCCAAAATTAATCATTTGCGCAAAAATTAATCACAGCATTTGTAATTGGTGACAAGCCCTGTGGCGGGGATCATATTTTCAGCGGCACGGTGCAGAAACAGGGTTTTTTATAGAAGAATGGTTTTCTTGAGGGAGAACATGTGTTCTATTTGACCAAATCGTGGCTATTACACATAAATCTTCTTCATGAAAAGGTTGACTTCAATAGCCGTGTTTTCCGGAGCTAAAGGATAATCCGGAATGATGACCCTGGCATTGGTTTGCAGAACCAATGCTTCAATGGCCGACCAGTATTGCCTGTGCACGCCGTAGATGTACGCTCCTCCATGAACATAGAGAATGGTTTGGTCTGTATTATTTTTTAAGGGGCTGATTGTCCAGATCGTCTGATGGTCAATAATGTGCGTTTCAACTTTAAACTTCTTAGTAAAGGACTTTGGCAAATCGGCTTTGTTGTGGAAAGACCGCTTCAGATCCCTTTCTACCATCTTTTTGACCCCGGCAATTCTCATCAAGCCCGCAATTAGAGAGGCTTGAAAACTTCTTGGTTTGCCATGGATGTAGTATATGGAACGATTCTGAGCCATAGTGCTGAAGTTTACGAGGACAGAAAGCACCAAGAGCTTGCTCAGGAAAACCCTGAACAAGCTCTTATACGCTTAAAGCCTGTATGCTGACAGTTGCATTGTTTATGGATTTATGAATATCAATGCAAAGGTCAGGCCTTAATATTTGGCTGATGTATACATTTTAAAGAAGTACTTAAACAAATTGCAGATAAGCTGATCAGGAATGAAGTTATGAGGCATGCCAGGAAAAAACTGATTCCTTCAGCAAGTTCTTATAACTTAGTTTCCTGTATTCAGAGGTAGTGGCCCATAGCCTGTGTGAGAAAAAACGACATCGAGTCCAGCCTCGGCACCAGCATCTATGGCAATGGTAAATCCAGTAAAATGCATGTCGTGTAAATTAAACCAAAACAAGGCGGTTATCCCAACTTCAATTACAACCTCAAAGCCAAACCCCACGGCCCATCCGTCTTCCATATTTTGAATAGGTGTTGTCCACAGGCCAAAAACCACATTCCCTTCGATTCCTAATTCAGGACCCAGAATAGGTCCAACGGTTCCATAGAACCTGGGCCCATATCGATTGCTGGATCCGGAAACGTCAAAGACCAACCCCAAATCACCCTGTACGCCGCCTATCACAAGTTCTACAGAACCTCCGATTCCAACAGAAAAGGATGAAATCCCGCCGCCTTCAATGTCATTAGGCAAAAATCTGTTTAATTCATTGGTTGTAAAAGATGAATGCTCGGGAAGAAAGTCATTTGTGGATGCCAGGAGCACCTCATTATCCTGGATAAGAGATGGCCAATTCTCCCTTGTTTCTTCATCAATCATGGATAGTCCACTGTTTTTGGATTGAAGAACTTTCGAAATTTGAGGCGTAATAACCTTGTTCATGGCTTCTCTATAGCTTTGAGGGTTTTTCATATCAAGATTGAGATTGGCTATGTCGCCACTTGCCACCAACTTGCCTATGTGCTTTGTTAAGGTTGTGTACAGGTCTCCATTTTTAATTTCTTCTGCCTTCTGCTTAAAAGCATCTATTCTGCTCTCCGAACAATCCCGGGTATAGTATTGATAATTTGGATTTGATAATCCATCTTCAATACTTCCAATAAGTTTATAACAACCATTGTCAATTGGGGGATAGTCGATGGAGAATCCCTTGTTATTTTTGTCGACTACTTTAATGATCACATTTTCAGCATTTACCGGTATTGTAAAAACATGATCATCGTAAATACTCACATCATTCGGACTACCCGGCCTGGCAATGTACACCCACGGGGTTTTCACATTTTTCTTTGAGCCGCCAAATCCTGTTTCTACCCATTCTGCCTGTATGGCTGCATCGTAGGTAGATCTGTTATGCACCAGTAAAATACCCATAGTCATGTTCGGGTCATACCTGTCCACTTTCCAATGCCTTCCAGTACGATTATTCCTGAGAAAAAAATGATTCTTTTCGATGTCTGTAATCGTATATTCATGTTTGGGATAAGTGCATTCTACATTTCCGTCTTTGCCTTCAAACTTTATCTGAAATTTATCTTCAAAGGTCAGCGTAATTCCCTGCCAGCCCATTCCCTTATATTCTGCGGGTTCCGGGCTCATTTCGATGGTGATGCCCGTATGAAAGTTCCCATCCGCAGAATGCCAAAGATTCAGGGTCTCCCATTTTCCTAAGAAGTCGCTTAAATCCTGAGGGCCCGCGCCTGAGCGCACAATGGGCCGCCTGTTGAGCGTATAGGTTACCTTTCCCGGATTATCCGATTTTTTGGGTACTTCATTTGCGCCGAAAAAAACGGCATCTCCATCGTTTGCGGCCAAAGCAAGGGTATCCTGTGCAGCGAAAATTTTAAAATCATTGGCGCCATTGAATATATTGATTTTCGTCGCTTCCGGAGTAGAATTATCAATGCCAATCAGGTCTTGATTATACTTAATCATGATATCATGCAACAGGTATTTGTACCTTTCCCTGTTTTCAAAAGAAGGCGTAACCTTACTTTTTAGCAAATGCGTGAATCCGGATGAGCCGGTATATACACTCACACGGGTTTCTTTCTTTCCGGTGCTTTCCAGAGCGTTTTTGTCAATCACAATAAGGTCGGGAATTGAATCAAAATCCATATCCTTCACTTTAAAATCCTTTTGATTCCGCGGGTCAGGTATGTTCAGGGTAAAGTCCTTCAAAGAGGTGAAGAATGGAGGACCCTGAACGCCTCTCTTTCCTGACAGGATGTTGACATTCAGACTGTCATTAGCCATTCTTTCAAATACATACAAATCCGGTATGCCATCCCGGTTTGAATCATTCATGGCAAAATCCGTTTTATCATCCTTCCATGGAAGTCCTATGGGCTGTTGGAGCAAAAACCCTTTGAATTCTGTAGCGCCGGATAAAATATACATATCCGTTGCCGTGAACCCCTGTCGGTTAATGGCAACCAGATCCATGACGCCATCTAAATCCCAGTCACAATACTCAAAGGCATAGTTTTTATCACAGGAATCAATCGCTGTAATAAATCGGTTGGAAATTTTTCCAAAATCCTGGATCATCGCATTGTCCAGTTCCTTGGCCAATTCATTCCATTTGGCTTTTGATGTGTCTATTTTTTCTGTGGATATTTTCCTGTGAGAGGCCGGAACGTAAAAAACTTCAGTGGGTCCGTTTGGGTCCGGGTCAACCCCCGTGAGGTACATATTGTTGGCGCAGCCCATGGCGAGGAACAGCATCACGATTATGGGGGGCCAAAATTTCAAAGACTTAGGCAGAGAAAATTTAATGTGCTTTTTCATAGTAATTTGTTTTTTGAATCCGGACAAAGATGCGGGAGGGAGGCGCCAGAGCACCCGCACAGGTTTCGCAAAAGGCTGGACAGGATTTGCAAAAAAGCTAAAAAAGACCGGGCTTCTTTCGCAGGTAAGTAAAACAAGATAAGGTAATATAAAGAATTTCAATTAGTTGCGATACTCGATCGGCGCTTTGCCAAATTCCTTGTGGAAAACCCTCGAAAAATAGTTCGGATCGTTGAAACCGACTGCGTAGGCAATTTCGGAGATGTTCAGATGGGTGGTTTTCAACATTTCCATTGCCCGGTGCAGGCGTATTTTTCGAATGAACGCATTGGGCGGTTCGCCTGTGAGGGCATTTAATTTGCGGTAGAGCTGCGATGGACTGAGAAGGGTGGCCCGGCTGAGCTGCCCGACACCGAGGTCCGGATCATCCAGGTTTTCGAGAACAGCCTGATGGAGTTTTTGAAGGAAGAGGTCTTCAAGGGTAGATTCGGCTCCCAAAGTAAGGTTATGACTTGCAGTCAGGCCCTCATTTGTAACGGAATACCGCAACTGCAAAGCCCGCCGCAACTCCAGCAATTTTTCCAGCCGAACAAAGAGTTCCTCCTTGTTAAAAGGTTTCATCAAATAGGCATCGGCGCCTTTGCGCAAACCTGCAATGCGATCCGCTTCTTCCGCTTTGGCAGTGAGCAGGATGATGGGAATATGGCTTGTGCGCTCGTCCATTTTCAGCGTTTCGCACACTTCATAGCCGTCCTTTTCGGGCATCATCACATCGCTGATGATGATGTCGGGGATAGTCTCGAATGCCATGTTGATGCCATCAAGTCCGTTCGGCGCAGTAAGGACTTTGTAATCATTTTTTAGCAGGCTAATGATGTAGATGGCCACATCGGCATTGTCTTCGATGATCAACAGAACTGGTTTTTCGTCTCCCGGCGCCTCCGTTTCCCCACTTTCAGAACTTAGGCTACTGGCAGGTAAATCAGGTATAAGCTCCGGGGAGAGGCTTCGGGGAGATTGAGATTCTGCCTTTTGTTTGGGCGTGTCCTTAGCGAGGCTGATGGGAAACAACAACGTAAAGGTGGTCCCTTTTCCAACTTCGCTTTCAACCGAAATGTTGCCGCCCATCAACCCCACCAATTCTTTGGTAAGTGCCAGGCCGATGCCGGTACCTTCACCTTTGCGGGTATTGGAATGATCAGCCTGATAGAAGCGGTCAAAGATGTGTGCCAACTGCTCCTCCGGGATGCCAATGCCTGTGTCCTGCACTTTTAATTGTAAAAATGGGAGCCCATTGACCTCCATCTGATTGGCGTGCAGCACGACTTTGCCGCCTTCATTGGTAAACTTGAGCGCATTGGACAACAGGTTGTAAACGATATGCTGAATTTTTACTTCGTCGAAGTCCATCACCAATTCCTGTATTTCGGCATAGAAAGTCAGCCTTACCTTTTTCTCATAGGCCATTGAGTGGAACGACTCAGTCAGGTACTGCAGGTAATTGATGACATCGCTTTGTACCAGGTCCATTTTCATGGCGCCGGAGTCGAGTTTGGACAGGTCGAGCATTTGGTTGATGAGGCGGAGGAGGTTTTTGCTGTTGCGCTGAATGAGTTTCCGCTCGTTTTCGTGGCCGCTGATGTTGTCCGTCATACCCATAATGACCGTGAGCGGCGTCCGGAATTCGTGGGTGATGTTGTTGTATAGGTGGGTTTTGAGGGTGTCGAGTTCCCGCAAGCGCACTGCCTCGGCCTTCATAAACTGGCGCCGCAGTTCAAACCGGCGAACTCCGAAAAGCAATCCAGTTGCAGCAATCAGGTAGAACAAATAAGCCCACCAGGTGCGGTAGAAAGGCGGAAACACTTGAATTGTTACACTTGCCTCGCCCGGGCTCCAAAACCCATCGGCTGTTTTGGCTTTTACCCGGAAAGTGTACTTGCCGGGACTCATGTTGGTGTAATGAATCTCGTTGCCCGTCCCTGCGCTTTTCCAGTCGGCGTCGTAAGGCGCTAACTGGTAGAAATATTGCACTTCGTCGGCTTTGAAAAAGACCGGCATGACAAAACTGAAACCAAAATCCGCCTGATTGTGGCGCAATTGAATGTGCGGACTAAAGCGCAGCTGTTTTTGCAACAAAGAATGCTGACCGCCGGGCTGTACTTTTTCATGGTTCAGGTAAAAATCAAGCAGGTGAACCTGCGCCACGTAGGTCCTCGGTTTCAGGCTATCCGGGTGAAAACGGATCAACTTCCGGTCTACTGAAAAATAAAGCCGCCCAGCATCGTCCCGGTACGCTTGCTGGTAAGTAAAATCAGTATCCGGAAGACCATCGTTGATGCCATAATTTGTGAACGTACCGCTCGACAAATCGAGTTTATGAAGACCCTTCGGCGTCGTCAACCAGGGATTGCCGTGCGTGTCTTCCACAACGGAGGTTACCTGATTGTGCAGCAGCCCGTTGCTTTCGTTGAAACTCAAAAAGCCATCGCTCGCAGGGTCGTACAGGCTCATGCCGTTGGAGGTGGAGAGGTAAAAACGTCCAGCCTGACCGGGGTAAATTTTATAAACGACGTCGGTTGAAACACTGTCGCCAGGGTACAAATGGTACTTCCGTCCCTGCCGGGTTTTCAGGTTGTATTGAAAAATGCCAAAATTAGTGGCCAGCCAAACGGCGTTATTTTCACCAAAAAAAATGTCCACGACTTCGCTGCCAAACTTTGCCGCTTTGGTCAGGCCCGGAATGTTGGGATCAACGGACACCCATTGATTTTTCGCTTCATCAAAATATTTAAACCCCGACCAGATTTTGCCATCCGGCGCAGTTTTGAGCAATGCAGTGCGACCGGGAACTTGCCGGGTCGTTCCTGTTTTTAAGTCGAAAACCACCACATATCTGGCGTCGAATTGCTGCAACCAAAGTTCATTTTTGCCGGACAACGCCATGGCAACCGTTGGCACATTCAGCAAACTTTCAGGGATTTCAGAAGCGACCAGTTTGTGTTCCCGGACATCAAACACCCCCATCTGTTCCCCGCTGTTGATCAGCAGCCGGTTTTCATCGAGCCGGATGACCTGCGAGTTCTCAATTGCTCCCACGATTTCAAAAGGATGGCGGGGCGAATGCGCAACGATGACGCCGCCCCCGGGGGTAATGAACCAAAGGCTCCCGGCTGCATCCTGATAGCCGTAAGACACCTTAAACTTTGGCACACTGGCGGGGTCATCGTCGTCGTGGGCGTACACCCGGAACACACCTGAAACTGGATCATAACGCTGAATTTCATCGAGGGCCCCCATCCAGATTTGACCCTCACTGTCCATCAGAAGGCAGGTCGGAGAATTGATGAATTTTGATCGGAACAAAGGGGTTAAATTATTGAAATACAGTGTCTTTGGGTTGAAAGTCCAAAGCCCCTTCCCGTAGGAACTGACCATCAGGCTACCATCCGTCAGTTCGATGATGTCAGAAGCGTAACGTATTTTTTGTTGTTTAAATGCAGCAGGAAGCTCAACCAGCCGGAACGCATCCTTTTCTGTAATTTTCTGGTGCAACCCATCCGTATTTCCCACCCAGATTGCCCCGTTTCTTTGCTGAAAAAAGACCAGTCCATCCCTGAAATAGCCACCAAAGTCGTCAAATTCCCCGCTTGCTTTCGACCACCGGCAAACCCCGTCCACAGCGGTACCGACCCACATATTGCCATCCCGGTCTTTGTTGATAAAATTGATGTCGTTGCCGCAAAGGCTTCCTGGATCGGCAGGATCGTGCTGCAACAGGTCAAAGGTCTCCGTTTCCGGATCGAATATGTAAATGCCCGAATTGGTGCCTACCCAAATCCTTCCGTCTTCTGCTTCGCAAATCGCAGTTGTAAAATTGTTTCCGAGGCTTTTCGGGTAGCTTTGGTTGTACTGAAAAAGTTTGAAGTTTTTTCCGTCGAAGCGATTCAGACCATTGAACGTGGTGAACCATAAGAACCCCTCCCGATCCTGAATGATGCTCTCCAGCCAGTAGGTGCCGGGATGAGACAGGCCGTCTTTCATCGTGAATTGCTGCAGACGAAGCTCCTGGCCAATGGAAAGCCCCGGAATTGCCAGCAGGATGAAGAGGTATGCAATTGGTTTGTTCAAGGTGGAAACTGGTTGTTGTTTCCAAAAGTAGGCTTTTTGGAGAAATCAACTGTTTATCTGGCTTACAATCAGAAAATTAAAGACTTTATCTCAAGGCTGCATCGGGCTCACAATTTGAGAAATCTTCCAATTTTCCTTCTATCGTCTTTGGTCAGAACATCCAGGAAATATAAACCTGGCTGGAGATTTGAGAAGTCCAGCATTTGTTCGGGGGAGCCGGAGAAAAAGCGTTGTATTTCTTTACCATGCAGGTCAATGACCCTTACGACACGCCAATCGGGTTCTGTAAACAGCGCCCCTTTAGTTGGATTTGGGAAAATGCGGAGGGGTGAAATTTCCGCCTGCGTTTCAACAGTATACGTGCTTACAAGCGATACAGTAAGCAGGACTTTTCGGATGTTTTCACTGAAAATTTCCACTTGCGGAATCACAACCAGATTATCTGCCTGCACAATGGTCGTACCGCTTTGAAGGAGCTCGCCTGTACCAGAGTCTTTTACATTCCAGAAAATGGTTTGGCCGGATTCAGGCTGAAAAGATTGTGGTCGGCGGATGGCAAAGTCGGCGGTTAAAAAATCGAAAGGCGCATTGTCGTTTGGAAAAACGGCATTTCCTTCCAGCCATGCTGCTGCGCGCCAGAGTTGTGGCGTTTCCTGAACAATTTCCCATCGGTGGTAGCCACCCCAGGTGCCCCAGTTGTCGCCGTCACCGTTGTTGATGCCGATGAGGCCGGAGCCCGGATCGTTGTTGTTATCATCGAGTCGGTGGTTGAAAAAAGCTGGGAAGGACTCGTTACTTCGGAACCTAGCCTCCGCAAAATCCACATTGTCGAGGGCGGTTTGTTGTGCATCGGGGATGCCCATGATCCAGTGGTCGTTGTAGTCAGGCGCCAGGTCAATGCCGTGCGGGCGCTCGCTCCAATGGTTTTGGGCTCCCGTTCCTATAGAGTCGCAGATGAAGAAGTTCTCTATCACAGTTGGGCCCCAGTGCATGGTGCCATTGTCGTCATTTTTGCCGTGCCAATGGCGGATGAGTGGTAGGTCTCGGTGGGCTGAGCAGTTGGTATTGAGGTTCCAGAGCTCGTAAAAGCGGACCGTTTCGTTGTTCCTGTTTTTTATGTTGGTTGGGAAGTTTTCCGGAATTGACCCAAATATGAAAAAAGTATTTGTGCCGTCGTCAGGCCCGCCGAAACTTGAGTTGAAAAGCGTGGCTGAGCCGTAATGTTCCGGGAAACATTTGGCCATAGCCAGCGCCCCGGACGAGCCCATGCTGTGCCCGTGAATATTGATGCGATTTGTGTCAATGTTGAAATTGTTCGCCAGCCAGCCGTCAATCCACAGGTAGCGACGCTGTGTATAATTGATGATGGTGTCAGCCGTGAGAGCAGCATTAGGCGTGAAAGGGTCGTAATTTTTCCCCCAGCCAAAATGCCAGGTGGGCTGGTCAGGGTGGGGAGGGGTAGAGCCTCGATAGCCAAACATATTATCATCGTGTGCAATCAAAATGCCTTGCGTCGGATTGATGTTAACCACATTTCGGGAACCTGCAAGCGATTGTCGCGCTATCCCACCACCTCCATGCAACCAAATGGAGAGCGGGAACGCATTAGTAGTGTCAAGGTTGACAGGAGCGCTCACTAAAAACAAGCCAGGCATCCCGTTTTTAGCAGCATTGGCCATGATGGGAAAATCGGGCCGTCCGTCCCAGTGGTTTTGCCGGCCATCGGCCCAGAGTACATAAGCAAAACACACATATCCGCTTGTAAAAGGCGAAGGGAAAGTTCGCTGCAGGTGGCATTCCACCGGATCGCCAACCGGGTCGAAGGTGAATGGCACGGCTGTATCGGTGATGTTTTGCCCCTGCGTGACGGTGCTGTTTCCCCATTTGGTTACCGCAAAATAGAGGGACCCCGACTGGTGCGGGGTAAAAACGAACAACCCTTCATCCAGGCCCAGTTGATAGAATCCACCCTGTTCGCCTGGGATTCGGTAAGTGGCATCAGTATCCTGTAAGTTGTCTTTTAAAGAAAAGCCCAGATATTCCAACGCAAACGGCCTGCCCACCAGTATGGCATTGGCCGTGTTGCTGAAAGGTGAAGGGCTTGCATAAATGGCGTACGTTTCCTCAATCGGCAAGCTGATTTTCCAAACGACAAATACCTGTCCGTCGGCATACCAGGCGCGCACATTGCTTTGTGAAAAACAATGAATGCCATGAAGCAACAGAATTGCAGGAAAAAGTAATTTCTTTATCATGGTTGAGAAAATTGAGTGTCAAAATGCCTGCGCTGGGGTGCTTTCTGTTTTGATTGTTTCAAAATCTCTATCTCCTCTTCTTCATACAAACTTCTTACCGAACCGTTATTCAGGTCATATGCCTCTGGATTGTTTTCTATTAATTTATTTGCGATGTCCTGAAAGGAATAATCCTTAATCAATTCGTAATTTTGATTAAAGCATTTTTCCAGGTTAGTTTTGATTTTTTCTTTCATTTTCTGATTTGTCATGTCGCAAATACCCAGCAGTAAACCCTAAAGGTGTTCATGTACGGGTATTCGATTATAGACGAAGTTAGCGATTCTGTTCTGATATTTAATGGCCCATTCCGGCTTTTTTTGATAAAAGAACAGAATAGCAGCCAGGCTCGCTTAAATCCTAAAACAGGAACCATCGGGATTTGCTTCTGCATTACCTTTTACCGGCTTTTTTATAAGCTATTTGAAGTTTTATGCGGTGTCAGCCAGGATGAAACTGGTCTAACTATTTCAAATGCCGTTACTCTAAACCAAGCAGATTTTATTGAGATTACTTCAACTTAATTAAAACCAAATAGCGGTTTGAATTTGCATTCAAACCGCTATTGCTACTTCACTGTGATAGCTACCGCCTTGTTTTCCCAATTAGCTGTTCATCATTTCGAAGAATTCCTCATCGGTCATTTTCCTTCTGTTGCCGAGTATGAAATGGGCATCATCACCAGCGGTGTATCTCAATTGATCCGATCCATCCGTAACAGCTCCAAAAATCACTTCAGCGACTAAATCTGGTGGGGAAACTGTATTGTTCGGGTCTTGCCATTTTTTCATTAAAGCGGCAATGGTTGGTCGATAATCGGTAATGTCGCCTGTTTGAAAATTGAAGGAACGACCACCAAAATCAGTTGCAATAAACCCGGGCTCAATGATTTTGACTTTTACCCCTATTTGAGCCATTTCGTAATGAAGCGATTCTGAAATGCCTTCTACTGCAAACTTCGTTCCGTGATAAAGCGAACCCAATGCATAAGTCATCCGCCCACCAATGGATGAGATATTGACGATGGTTCCATTCTTATTTTCTCTGAAATGCGGAATGATGGCTCTGGTTACATCCAACAACCCGATGACATTGGTATTGAATTGGTTAGTGATGTTTTCCCTTGGGAAAGACTCCAATGGGCCATAAGCACCATAACCTGCATTGTTAACAAGCGCATCAATTTTCCCAAATCTTGAAATACCATTTTGAATGGCCTGGTTGATTGAATCCAAATCGAGTACATCCAGTTTTTCCAATTGGATATTTCCCAATTTATTCAAATCTGTTTCATTTTCAGGTCTTCGCATGGTGGCAATAACATTCCAGCCTTGTTTCTGAAAATGAATGGCTGTTGCTTTGCCAATGCCACTGCTTGCGCCCGTTATGACTATGGTTTTCTTCATTTTAATTTTTATTTAGCGTGAGTAGATTATCAACGCCATTTGCTGTATAGATGGCTTTTGTCGTTTCGTTCAAAACCTTGTTGTAGTTCTCAATGGAGTGTTTAAGTCCTGAAAAATCAACCACAGTTCTAAAGGGTTTTTCGCCAAAAGGAGTGTTCACCAAAGCCACCACAGCTTCTGACACTTTTTCGGGTCTTTGTTCGGGGATTGATTCTACGTAGGCAACATACCCATTTATTGAGGTCTCAGGAAGGTTTGCCATTTCGCCATATTGCTGGGCTCTTTCCGTATCGCCTGGCGTTATCATTGCTCCCATAAAGCCTGTAGGAAAGCCGCCCGGTTCAACAATGCAGGATTCAATACCAAATCCTGAAAGTTCTGCCCGGTAACCTTCTGCTAAAGATTCCAGGGCATATTTTGAAGCAGAATAAGAGGCAAGAAATGGAGTTGTTACCCTGCCAATGCAGCTTGATGTGTGTATTAATGTCCCTTTTCCTTGTTTTCTTAAATAGGGCAAAACGGCTCTCATCAGGCGTTGAACCCCAAAAACATTTACATCAAACATTTTCTGGATATCATCAGCCGTAAAGCATTCAAGGATTCCGTTTGCTCCAATACCTGCATTGTTGAAAACGGTATCTAAACCGTCCATCAATTGAATGGCAGCACTTACTCCTGAAAGAACACTGTCTTCATTGGTTACATCCATTTCAACCAGCAGGACACCTTTTGATTTTAGCTGATTGGCTAATTCTTTGTTTTTTCCTTGCAGGGATCGCATGGTTCCTACAACCTGATGTCCGTTTTCTGCTAATTGAATGCAAGTTAAACGACCAAATGCGCCGCTTGCTCCGGTAACTAAAATCTTATGTTTCATCTTAATTTGATTGTTAATGATTTGATGAAACAAAGATCTGATTGCTAAAAAGGTTATGTGAACACAAAAAAAGGAAGGTTAAACACAAATCGCAGAATCGACGTAGTCAATTAAGGAATTCCCGAACAAGCTCTAATTCAATTGCCTGTATTCCTGAGGCGTTTTACCGGTTTTTTGTTTAAACAGCCTGCCAAAATAATGAGGATAATTGAAGCCAAGCGTGTAGGCTATTCCACTGATGGAATCAGTAGAACTTAGTAGTAAATCCTTTGCTTTGTCTACTAAAAAATCATTAATATGGTCTTTGGCGGAACGACCCGTTTCCTTGGCAAGTAAGTCACTTAAATAACTGGCAGACAGGTGGCAATGGTCTGCAAGATATTGAATAGTCGGTTGTCCTTTATCAATGAGTTGATTTTCCAAATAATAATTTTTCAATAGCGCTTCAACTTTAGAAACAGCATCCATGTTAGCAGCCGAGCGGGTATTGAATTGTCTCTCGTAGAATCGTTTACTGTAATTAAGCAATAACTCAATATTTGAAACCAGTACTTGCTGACTATGATTGTCAATTCGCTCTTTGATTTCGACTTGAATTAGTTGAACAATTTGATTTAAGGTATTCTGTTCATTTTCAGAAAGATGTAATGCTTCATGGACTTCGTAATTAAAGAAGTGATAGGCGTCAATTTTTGAACCAAGAGAAGTGTTTCTTATGAGGTCAGGATGAAAGTATAGCATCCAGCCTTTTACTTGATTCAGTTCCTGAGGTTTTTTTACTGTGATGATCTGTTTTGGAGCTGTAAAAATCAAAACGCCATCATCAAAATCGTATGGATTCCGTCCATAATCAATTCCACAGCTTGAATCCTTTAGGGCAATGCAGTACAAATCAGAGGAAAATCGTCTACCAACGGTCTCATCGCCATATGCCAGCTTTTGAGTGTCAATAATTGTGATTAAGGAGTGCGTTGGCTTGCCCAACCCCATTACCGAATGAATTTCAGAGATTGATTTTGAATGAATTACCTGTTCGCTCATATGCTTGCTTTTTGCAAAGCTATTGCTATTGCATCAAGTTCATTAACACAAATCGCTGATTGATTAACACATTACGGTTTAAATGATAGCAACGGTATGGGAGACGAGGCGCCGGTTGTTGACTTTGCGTCAACATGTACGACCATGCTTTGTTCATTCCCATTAAGTTAAGCGCCTGATGTTTTGAAAAAGAAGACGAAAGGA
>CALEYL010000069.1 GCA_937926205.1 uncultured Saprospiraceae bacterium | reverse complement strand
CCTTGGCGTGTTCTTTGCGCCCTTGGTGGGAAAAGCCTCCCATAAGTTGGCAGTTGGCAGTTCTTTAGTTGGCAGGAAGAGTGTGCTTCTGATGGACCAATGATTTTGCAATTGGCTTTGCGGCCTTGGCGTGTCCTTTGCGCCCTTGGCGGGAAAAGCCTCCCATAAGTTGGCAGTTGGCAGTTCTTCAGTTGGCAGGAAGAGTGTGCTTCAGATGGACCAATGATTTTGCAATTGGCTTTGCGCCCTTGGCGGGAAAAGCGATGTCTATTGAAAAAGCATCCTGCTCCTGCCAACTGCAAACTAAATTACTGCCAGCTGAATTACTGCCAACTGAATTATACCTAACTGTCAATTGCTATTACAGATGCCAATCAGGAGTAAGCTCTATCCTGCCAACTGCCAACTCAATCCTCTCTATTCCGTTACCTCAATCAAAGCCGGATTCATCCCCATGTTGGAGAAACCACCATCGTGGAAGAGGTTTTGCATCGTCACAAAACGGGTAAGGTCCGAAAACATGCTCACGCAATAATCTGCACAAGCTTCAGCAGGCGCATTGCCAAGTGGCGACATTTTATCGGCATAACCAAAAAAATCACCAAAGCCCTTCACACCAGAGCCTGCCGTTGTCATGGTTGGAGATTGAGAGATGGTGTTGACACGTACTTTTTTTGCCGTGCCAAAATGATAGCCAAAGCTGCGACCAAAAGATTCCAACAAGGCTTTGGATTCAGCCATTTCATTGTAATCCGGAAAAACGCGCTGAGCGGCAATATAGGTCAGCGCCAGAATAGACCCCCAATCGTTGATGGCGTCAAGTTTCCAGATGGTTTGCATCATCTTGTGAAAAGAAACAGCCGAAATATCGAAGGTTTTGAGCATAAAATCGTAGTTCAAATCGGTATAACCGCGGCCTTTGCGCACGTTCAGGGACATTCCGATGGAGTGCAGTACAAAATCAACTTTGCCGCCGAGCAATTCCATAGAACGCTTGAAAAGGTTTTCAAGATCTTCAACCGAAGTCGCATCAGCAGGAATAATCTCCGTATTCAATTTTTCAGCCAGTTTGTTGATTTCTCCGAAACGGAGCGCAACAGGCGCGTTGGTCAGTACAATCTGTGCACCTTCTTCAAAGCAGCGTTCCGCCACTTTCCACGCAATCGATTTTTCATCCAGGGCCCCGAAAATGATGCCCTTTTTGCCCTTTAACAGGTTATTAGCCATGATCTTTATTTTAGATATTAGATTTTAGATATTAGATTTTAGATGTAAGATTTCAGACAAATCAGAAACCTGCAATCTAAGTTAAATCAACCCGGGCACTCAACAACTCACGAGCATTTTCAATTGCAGAGGCACTGGGCGGATTTTGGCTCAGCATGGTCGCAATGGCGCGCACCCTTTCGTCGGGCGTCAGCGAGCGTACCAGCGTAACCGTTCGGTCTTCATTTTCTTTTTTGTAGATAAAATAATGGACATCCGCCTTTGAAGCCACTTGTGGCGAATGGGTGATGCTTACAACCTGATGGTGGTTGCTTAAACTGCGTAGAATATTTCCCATGCGCAGGGCGACATCGCCGGAAATGCCAGTATCTATTTCGTCGAAAATAAGGGTTGGCAAAGGAATGGCACTGGCCACTAAAGATTTGGTAACCAGAGTCAATCGTGACAGTTCCCCGCCGGAAGCAACGTCTTTGATCGTTTGCAGTCGACTGCCTTTGTTGGCAGCAAAAAAGAAGGTAACTTCATCAAATCCGGTGGGTCCCAGATTTTCCAGATCCTTGAAGGAAACACTCAACTGGGCGTTTGGCATGGCCAGCTGCCCCAGCATTTGCTGTACCTTCTCTTCAAACGGTGCAACCTGTGACTTCCTTCTCTCGCGCAGGGATGTCGCAATTTCTGTCAGTCGGGTTGTTTTGGCCTCAATGCCCGCTTCCAATTGAAGAATCTGCTCACCCAAATCGCCGAAAGCCCCCAATTGCTGTTCAATTTCTTCCTGGATGGCAAGGAGTGCATCTATGCTCGTCACCCCGTGCTTTTTTTGGAGCCGGTAAATCAAATCGAGCCGTTGCTGCACTTCGAGAATGCGCTCCGGGTTGTATTCCGTCGCTTCCGCAATTCGATTGAATTCCTCGCCAATATCCTGAATTTCAGCCACTAAGCCTACATAACGCTCATGAAGCCTCCCGGTTTCCGTATCAATTTTCCCAATGGCCGCCACGGCGTAGCCAATTTCTTCCAACTGGCCAATTACGGAAAGTTCGTTTTCGCAAAGGTGTTGAAAAGCCCCGGACAAGGTGCGCTTGATTTCTTCAGAATGGGTTAATCGGGAAAGTTCTTCTTCCAACGTCTCCTGTTCCCCGGCAATCAGTTCTGCCTGATTGAATTCGTCCATTTGAAAATTCAGAAAATCCATTTCCCGGGCGCTTTGTTCATTGCGCTGAACCAGATCCGCCAGTTGCTTTTTTTCAGCCTGATATTGGCGATAGATTCCCTGATACGCTTCAAGCAAAGCTTTATTATCCGCCAAAGCATCCAGCATTCTCAATTGGAAAGAAACATTGTGGATGTCTAAAGTATCAAATTGTTGGTGCAAATCAACCAGCGCGGCGCTCAATTCCAGCAGCACGGTCAGGTTGACCGGCGTGTCATTGATGAACGCCCTTGATTTTCCGGAAGGAGAAATTTCGCGGCGGATGACGACTTCATCGTCGTAGTCCAGGTCATTGGCTTCAAAAAAAGGACGAAGTCCATAATGCCCAACCTCGAAAGCGCCTTCTACCACACACTTTTCATTTTCATCGTAAAGTGATTTGGTATCGGCGCGATGCCCCATAATCAAGCCCAGTGCGCCCAGTAAAATGGACTTACCAGCACCGGTTTCGCCGGTAATGATGGTCAATCCTTTGGAGAAATTGATTTCCAAAGATTCGATGATGGCGTAGTTTCTGATTTGGAGGCTCTTGATCATACTTGTTTGTTGCCGCAATGAAATTGGCGCGACAAATCTAATAATTTTTGCCCTTCGACTTAGCCCGGGTCTAAAAAATGAAGTTTATTAATCTACGAATCATCAAATTTTCAAATAATCAAATTACCAAATAATCAAACGGCCATCAGATTACATCCCCGAACATCGCTGTAATCCAGGCGTCCCAATACTTCAAAACTTTGATCTGCATTTACCCTACCCAGATCTTCCGTGGCAATGAAACTGATGGTGTCCAGATTGGCCAGATCTATGATGTTAATGGCGCCGGGCCTTCCTGTTCTCTCCATGCTGAGCGGGTCGGTGGTTTCCCGAATCAAGACCCGCATGGTAGCAGTGGGATAAAAAAGGCCTTCTCCTTTGGAATAGGCTTGCGACAACAATTCCGTCATGCCATATTCGGAATGGATGTGTGTGACGCCAAATGCTGTTTTGAGTTGTTCGTGCAGTTCTTCCCGGGTCAGTTCTTTTCGCCTTCCCTTCATGCCGCCGGTTTCCATGATGATGGTGTCGCCTAATGGCACAGGATGCGCCTCTGCCAGATCGAGCAGCGCAAAACTCACCCCCAGCAAAAGCGTTGGTACGCTGTTCTGCCGGCACCAGGTCAATTGCGTCAACAGGGCATCATAATCGTATAAAAAGAACCCACTTTGTTCATATCGCGACAAGCGGATGAAATAATCAGCCATCGTCACTAAAGAAGAACCGCTTCGCTCCAGATAGGAAGGCAGCAGGGCGAGAACACAGTAATTTTCAACCGGGCCGTAAAATTGCTCGAAACCCTGCTTCGCACAAGCCAAATACCAGTCTAAACGACGGACAAAATGGCTGCTGGTTGCCATACCTGTAGTACCGCTACTGCTGAATACTACTTCCGGCGACCACTCCGCAGTTTGAATGTCGTTCATCCTGAACAACTGAATGGGTAAAAAGGGCAGTTTTTCCAGGCGGTTGATCGTTTCTGTCCGAATGCCAAGTAACCGGATGTACTCGGCATAAATGGGGTTACAGGCTGCCTGGTACCTAAAAACGGCCAACGCAGTCGCCTCGAAGCTTGCCTCATCCACCCGGGCAATTCGGGAGATCAAATCTTTGCGTAGACTTTCCGATGACATAAAGCGAAGGTAGCATAAAATCATGGCGCCCGCTATGATCTGTCTCTAAAAACAGCCTATCTTGGTGCACCAAAAGTGATAAATACATGACCCACCTCAACATCGAAATCAAAGCACGCACGGAAAACCCTGATCGCATCGAAGCCATCCTCCTTGACCGCCAGGCCGACTACAGGGGAGAAGACCATCAAAGGGACACTTATTACAAAATGACCGATGGCCGACTAAAACTGCGTCAGGGGAATATCGAAAATTCACTAATATTGTATGATCGGCTGGAAGTGGAAGGACTAAAAAAATCCGAAGTCGTGCTTCAACAGCTTCCGGATTCCGGCGAAGCGCTGCGGCAAATACTCGACAGGGTGCTGGGCAAATGGGTCGTCGTGGCCAAAAGAAGAAAAATATTTTTCATCGGCAATGTCAAATTTCATATTGACAACGTTGAAGGTTTGGGTTCTTTTGTCGAAATTGAAGCCTGTGACAATTCCGGGGCAAAAACCGAAGCAGAACTCCGGGAACAATGCGATTTTTACCAATCCCTGTTTGGCATCGAAGCACAGGCACTTGTGGCAAAATCGTACAGCGATATGCTCTTTCTAAAATCTGAGGTCTAAATGTAAAGCGTATGAAAACGACAACGAGTTTGTATATTCTGGGTTTATTTCTGACAGGCATCTTTTTTGCGACCTGTACCCAACCGCCAAGTTACCCAAAAGAGCCGATTATCAGCTTTATCGGATTCAACCGATCCACCATTTCACAAGGAACGCCCAATGCGCCCCTCGATACCCTGGCAGTCAACTTTTCTTTCACAGACGGCGATGGCGATATTGGCGCCGATAATGATACACTTGATGTTTTTCTGACGGATAGCCGCGATGGATTTGTCACTAATTTTAAGCTGCCTTTTATTCCGGAACAGGGCGGCGGCAGCGGTATTTCCGGTGACATAACCGTAAAAATCATCAACAAACCCTTCAACATCTGTTGCGCGAACCTGGTAACCGGCGAAGCCTGCAAAACCAACGTCCCCGGCCCAACTGACACCCTGTCTTATTTCATACAGATCCGGGATCGGGCAGGTAATTTCAGCAATATGGCACGCACCAGCACCCTTACCCTGTTGTGTAATTGATCCAGTCTATGTCTTTTCGCAACAGCGACAAAGTTTCTGCTTCCCGGCTTCCGGGCCCGGGCTGATAATCGTACACCCATTCAGCCTGAGGCGGCATGCTCATCAAAATGGATTCGGTGCGGCCATCCGTGTCTAAGCCAAATTTGGTGCCTTTATCCCAAACCAGGTTGAATTCAACATAGCGCCCGCGCCGCAAGGCCTGCCAACGCCGTTCCTTTTCGCCGAAAGGCACATCGCTGTATCTTTCCAGCAATGGGGTATAAATCGGACAGAAGGCCTCACCTACCCTTAATACAAAGGCAAATAAAGCGGCTTTATCCAGAATTTCAGCATCACCTAGACGGTCAAAAAAAATGCCGCCTACCCCCCTTGTCTCCCCTCGGTGCTTCAAAAAGAAGTAATCATCCGCCCATTTTTTAAATTTCGGGTAATAATCGGCATGGCTTTGATCGCAAACTTTCTTGAGATGCAAATGAAAATTCCGGGCATCTCCGGGCACGATGTAATGGGGCGTTAGGTCTATTCCGCCCCCAAACCACCACTTACCACTGTCCAGCTCGAAATAGCGAACGTTCATGTGTATGATCGGCACATGCGGATTTTGAGGATGCAAAACGATCGAAACGCCGGTTGCAAAAAAACCGTCTTCTGAAACGCCAAGCGCTGCGGCTATTTTTTCCGGCAAACGGCCATGAACAGCCGAATAATTAACCCCACCTTTTACGATCTTCGCGCCTTCTATGATGCGGGAGCGGCCCCCTCCGCCGCCTTCGCGTTGCCATTGGTCCTCCCGAAAACGCCCCGATCCATCCGCTGCTTCCAGAGTACGGCAAATGTTATCCTGTAAAGTCTGAAACGATCCTGAAATGAATGCCTTATCCATTTGCCAATGTCTTTTTTGCCTTTTCCACTACGCTGGCCGCATTTCCAATAAAAATTTCCTTTCCTGCTACAATGACGGGCCTTTTAAGAAAAGTGTACTCTTCCAGGATCAGTTTGCGGTAATCTTTTTCCGTCAATTGTTTTTCATGTAAGCCCATGCTGCGGAATTTCAGAGAGCGGCGGCTGAAAAGTGCTTCGTAAGAGCCCGCCATGTCGCGAAGCGCATCCAATTGTTCCGGGGTTATTTTTTCTGTCTTAATGTCCTGGAGCGCACAACCTGCTCCTGCAGCATCTACTGTTTTCAGAATTTTGCGGCAGGTATCGCAGGAAGAAAGGTGGTATATTTTTTTCATGGTATTGATTTTACAAACAGGCCCAAAATTAACGTTAAATTAGAGGCCTATATTCATACAACTGTCAAAAGATGCCAAGAATACCTGAATCCGAACTCATTTTGCACCCGGATGGCGCCATATACCATTTGCACCTGCTTCCGGAACAATTGGCAGATACGGTCATTACAGTTGGCGATCCTGAACGGGTGGCCGAAGTATCAAAATATTTTGACGCCATAGAATTCAAGGTCAGCAAGAGGGAGTTCATCACCCATACCGGGCGCATCGGCAGCAAGCGGATGAGCGTTGTGTCTACCGGCATTGGCACCGACAATATTGACATTGTTCTTACGGAACTGGACGCCCTGGTAAACATTGATTTAAAAACGAGAATGCCTCTCGAAACCAGGCGTTCACTTGACATCGTACGCATTGGAACCTCCGGCTCGCTGCGGGCTGAATTACCCGTAGATACGTTCGTTGCTTCTGCCTTCGGGATTGGACTGGACAGCCTGATGCATTTTTATGATTTTCAGAATTCGCTGCCGGAAGCGGCACTGTACGATAAACTTAAAGAGCACTTTGACCTGATAGGTCATCCTCCTGTACAGCCTTATGTCTTTGAGTGCAGCCGTGAACTGATGCATTCAATAGCCGGCGACTGGGTTCAGGGCATAACCCTTACCTGTCCGGGATTCTATGGCCCGCAGGGTCGGCAATTACTGGCAAAAGGTCGCCTGGAGAAAGGCTGGCTGGACGGACTGGGTCGTTTCGACTTTAACGGCCTTGCGCTCTGCAATTTTGAGATGGAAACTGCCGGAATTTATGGTATGGCAAAGCTGCTCGGACACCGTGCTTTGTCGTGCAGCCTGCTGCTTGCAAACCGCATGACACACGAATTCAGCCCCGATCCCCAGGCCGGCGTGGACCACTTGATCCGGAAAGTATTGGAAAGGCTCAGTGCGTAACGCTCAATCTGATCCGATCTGCCAGTTTCTCCAGTTCTGCCCGGTCAACTTCGTGCTTGCCTTCAAAACTACTGACATCCAAATGAAAAGGGAAATGAGAAGCCGCTGTAAAAAACAGCTCCATGCGATCAGGTGTCAGAAATTCATCTTCCGTGCCGTAAATAAAATGAATATCGCCGCTATTGAGGTAGTCGGCCTGTGTAGAATACTCCAGGTCTTCAGGAATGCTCCCAGCCCACAATACAAGATGCCTGAAAGCAGGTTGATCGCGCATCATCCACCTCAATTGTGTTGCACATCCCTGGGAAAAGCCCATCAGGATTACCGTTACATCCTCGGGGAGCACGGCTTCATAATGGCGGTATAGGGACGTTAGGTAATCACAATAATCGTCAATCTCCGTCATCCGGTCTTCCCTCGTCATCCACGAAGCGCCGACTTCGCCGTTGAATCCCTTCCAGTAAAACCGGGAAAGTCCTTCCGGCGCTAAAATAAATGTGTCAGGTTGTTGAACAGATTCAAATTTCCGGATAAAATTTTTTGCAGCCTGGCCGTAGCCATGACAAGCGATCCACCAAAACCGGGTATGGGTGCCCGGCTGACCCAGGGTATAATAATGGGCCGTTTTGTGAACGCGTAAGGTATGTGCTTCCATGAAATAAGTAGTATCAGCCGCTTTTGTCGGACTTCTGTTTCTTCTCCTTTCCTAAAATATCCTTGTTGCGGGAATCCAGAATGGGAGATGGGCGGGGCGCCTGATCCATCGGCGTCACCGGCAACATGCTGAGGTATTTCCAAAGGCCACCTTTCAACTCATAAGCTTCATAAGATCCGTCAGGAAAATTGGATTCGCCTTGTCCATAAACACCGCCTGATGTTATCAAATGATCAAAAACAATCATATTCATGCTTTCATCATAATTGAGCTTGATGCTGCTCTCGGATGAATACTCCAGCATGAGTCGGTTTTTGGTGACTGTTGGCCCTCCTTTTTTCTCATTCACAAACACCGGGGCGCCAAAGCTGGGCGTGCCGTCGGGTTGAAAAGTAAGTACATCGACCAATTTGCGCTTGTTAAAAAAGGTATAGCCATCGTATCCAAAAAGCAGGAAATATTTTCCTTTTGCACTTTTGACCTCCCGGATGTTATAATACAAAGCGCCGTACCAGTTTTCAGGAGTAAGGATGGCCTGTTCAGGGTTGGTCTTGAGGTTGTAGGAGCGGTCAACCAATGGATACAGTTTTAATTCAGGCGTATTCATTTGAATGGCGCCGTAATACCGGTAATCCGAAGTATCCACATACAATTGCCAGGTAAAAATCCGGAAAGTGCTGTCCGGTGCGTACTGTATCGAAACGGACTTTATGCGTTCGAAAGGATATTCAAAAGAATTTTCAACTTTCAGCGCCTCAACCAGTTTGGGAATAAACACCCTGCAGGTGCCAAAACGATGTTCCGGCAGCGAATCATTGACAATGGCATAGGCCAGCAAAGCCAGGGTATCTTCTTTTTCGTGAAGTTGTGCAAGCGCTTCCGCGCTGAGTTTTTGCCTGTTTTGTGCAGGCAGCAAAAAACAGATGCCCGTTATCAGCAAAAGGCTACCCAAAACTTTTTTCATGGACGACATTGAATTTGATATGCACCTTGAACGCTGAGAATTTACTTTTTAGTTTCTAAAGCGGTAAGCTTCTTAGCGTCTCCTGGTCTTATTATTCTTGTAATCCCTGAAAATGAACTCCCCCAACCCCTGAAGACTGCTGTAAAAAGCTTTGCCGTCATTGGCTCTGGTAAACTGGTCTACAAAATTGACCAAATAAGGATCCTGAGCGATCATGAATGTGGTAATGGGAATGTTCAGTTTTCTGCAATTGGCAGCAAGGCTCAAAGTGCGGCTCACGATCTTGCGGTCGAGGCCAAAACTGTTTTTATAATAGCCTTTACCCTTGCGGATGCAGGTTGGCTTTCCGTCGGTGATCATGAAGATCTGCTTGTTGGGATTTTTACGCCGGCGCAGGATGTTCATGGACAACTCCAGGCCTGCCACCGTATTCGTATGGTACGGTCCCACTTCGAGGTACGGAAGGTCTTTGATTTCAATTTGCCACGCATCATCACCAAAAACAATAATGTCCAGGGTGTCTTTGGGATAACGCGTCGTGATGAGTTCCGCAAGCGCCATGGCTACTTTTTTTGCCGGGGTGATGCGGTCTTCTCCATATAATATCATGGAGTGAGAAATGTCTATCATCAATACGGTACTCATCTGGCTTTGGTAGAAAGTTTCATAAACCTCCAGGTCGTCCTGATCCAGTTTAAATTCTTCGATTCCGTGATTGATCTGGGCGTTGCGCAGCGTTTCTGATACGGCAAGGTTGTCCAGCTGATCTCCGAATTCGTAGGGCCGGACTTCGGATGTAAATTCATCGCCACGGCCACTTTGGCGGGTATCGTGGTTGCCCCTTTTTGTTTTCTTCAACTGGCCAAAAATATCTTCCAAAGCCTTTTTGCGGATGCCAATTTCCATTTTTGATGTCAGCCGGAAACCTGAATTGACCTCATCGTCCTGACGCATGTAGCCTTTATCTATGAGATCCTGAATAAAATCAGCCATCCCGTAGTCGTTGTCCGTCAGTTTGTATTGACGATCCAGTTGCGTCAGCCAGGAAAGTGCCTCGCGGATATCACCGGATGTATAAACCAGCAATTCCTGAAGGAGTTTCAGCAATTTCTCGAAAGAAGCCCCGCCCGTATCATCCGGCACATAGTCCGAAAATCGCCACCCGATCATATGGTATTGTTATAAAAAGTGAAACATTAGCCGAACGCCTTCGGAATACCGCAACAATTCCGAAGCAATTGATCGTAATCCGGTTGATCGGATGCTAATTTATGTACAAAAGACTCAATGATGTCCCCATTCTGAATCATAAAAACACCCGGCATTTGAAAATCATCTCCCAAACGGGGTCCGATGCCATGCCCCTCTACGATGCCTGCCTGAAAACCGCGTATCCACGTTTGGAGGCCGAACAATTGAGTAAAGGTTCCTTTAGTCAAACCAAATTCAGCATAAAAACGACATTCTGGATCGCTGATGTAAACAGGATTGGGGATTTCATACCGCTCAAAATAGGTATCGGCAACATCACTTGTTGTCATGTGGACAAACACAATGATTAAGCCCTTTTCTTCAATTTCCGCCCTTTTTTCAGAGATCGTTGCAAGACCTTTGCGGCAAAAGGTGCAACCGAAATGGCGCAGAAACACGAGCAAGATGCCATGTTGACGAGACAACGCAAGCAAGTTATCGCCCTTATTGGTGATCATTTGCTGCATAATTTCCTGATCGACTTGAACGGCCATGATGCTTGTGATTTTAGACTCATTAGAAACAAGACGCCACAAAAAAAGTTTTCAGGTAGGGAAAGGTGTTGCAAATAATCAACTTTTCCAATTCATTTTCCGGTCTTCACCTTCGTTTTCTTCACATAACCATACCATAACAGAGGTCAATCGTTAAATTTGGTTTAAAGTGTACCCATTACACCATAAAGGGTTTCCACCTTTTGTTCCATTGTGATTAACTTTGCCTCGAAAATTAAAGCAATCATCACATGAGAAAATGTTTTTTGGCAGTCGGCTTATTAATCGCGCTCCAGCACACAGGATTTTCACAGACTGCCGCTGCAAAGTCAGCAGGAGATGCAGAAAAAGTAAACTGGATAACCTGGGAAGAGGCCGTTACGCTTTCCCAAAAGCAAAAGCGCAAAGTACTCCTGGATGTTTACACCCAATGGTGTCAATGGTGCGAACGCATGGACAAAGCTACTTTTCAGAACCCGGAAATTGCCCGTTACATCAATGAAAACTTCTACGCAGTCAAATTTGATGCGGAAACCAAAGAGGACCTCACTTACAAAGCAAAAGTCTATAAATTCGTTCGCAGCGGAAAACATGGCTACAATGAGCTGGCTGTAGTTTTCCTTGGTGAGCGCCTGAGTTTTCCTTCGCTCGTGTTTCTGGATGAAGATCTTGGATTAATTCAAAGCATCCCGGGCTTCCGCAGCCCTTTCGAGTTTGAACAAATAGCTTCTTATTTCGCTACGGATGCTTATAAAAAGACACCGTGGTCTTCTTACGAAAAAAATTACAGCACTTCTAAGCTAAAAGACTAATAGCGAACGGTATAAAATTTCATTCGGTAATCCGCATCGGCCAGTCCTTTCCGAATGTTTTCCAACTTGCGTTGAACCAGGCGCTTTTTCAGGGGCTTGAGGCGCTCAACAAACAGGACGCCGTCAATGTGGTCGTATTCGTGCTGGATGACGCGTGCATTTAAGCCGGTGAAGACTTCTTCGTGTTCCACAAAATTTTCATCCAGATAACGCAGACGCAACACAGGAGGACGATCCACATCGCCCCGAATGTCGGGAATACTCAGACAGCCTTCTTCATAGGAAGCCGGTGTTCCTGTTTCTTCAATTTTTCGGGCGTTGATAAAAACCCGCTTAATGCCTTCAGCTTCTTTGCCTTCGTCCATCATCGGTCCGCTGTCTACCACAAAAAGGCGAATGGATAACCCGATCTGAGGCGCTGCAAGACCAACGCCATGGGCATTGTACATCGTCTCCCACATGTTGGCGATTAAGGTCTGCAGTTCCGGATAGTCTGCGGTAATGTCTTCGCCCACTTTTTTTAAAACAGGCTGACCATAGGCGTAAATTGGCAAAATCATGCTTGTATAGACGTTAGATGTTAGATATTAGATGTTAGATTTCAAAAAACAGAGTCAATCAAAGGATTGTTTTGATTAGCTGTGAAACCTAACAATCAAACTCCTTCCTCAGGTGCGATACTGCGTTTGTTCCATATACTCCTGTAGAATGAGGACGGCACTAATTTTGTCCACCAGACTTTTATCCCGGCGCTTTTTTTGAGAAACGCCGCTTTGCAAAATGACGCGTTTGGCTTCCTCAGAAGTATAGCGTTCATCCTGCATCACGACAGGAATATGTGGGAAAAGTTTTTTCAGATTGCGGACAAAACCCACAACGAGGTGGGCAATTTGCGCCGGATTTCCGTCCGGATACATGGGCTCTCCCACAACAAAGGTTTCAACTTCTTCGTCTTTTAAATACGCTGTCAGAAAGTTGAAAATTTCAGTTGTAGGCACCGTATCCAGTCCGCTTGCAATGATCTTCATGGGATCGCTTACTGCAATGCCGGTCCGCTTGGTTCCGTAATCTATGGCCAGTATTCTAGGCATGGGCGCAAATATAGGGAAAATGACAGGCGCTGTAAAACAAAAAAAGTTGCCAGGTGTCCAGAGATGTCTCCGGAGTTGACCTGACAACCATTCCCCCTTACTTAAAATTTCACCTGCTGTGTAACAGGCGTTAACCAAACCTAATGATGCAACTCACGAATGACGTAAGTTGACCAATACATTTTTACATACGAATGAAATAGGTTTATCGGTTTTCAGTTGCCCTTCCTTTTTCAAAAACGGAAAAAAATCCGTCTCCGCGTTGTTGAAATGTTGGCAAAACAAGGTTGGTATTTGGGGTTAAACATTGCTAAAATAATTTGGGAGCAAAATAAGTAGCAGCATTTCATAGTGTTTGATAGGAATTGACTTTTGAGCCAAATACAACTTAAAGACGATAAAAATGTAATAAGTCACACTTGCTAAATAAAATATTTTGATCCTTATCAGATAAGGCAAAGACGCTGAAAAAGACAGATATTCACCCCGCAAAATGCCAATACTAAAAACGATGAACCCGGGAATCATTCCATTTCAGAAAGTTGATACGCAGCGGCGTTCATCCGGGATTGGACTTATCTTTAAAAACGTATGATGAAGATTACCACAAAGCCTCAAATCATAAAACTCTCCGGAACTGTACAACATTACGATTGGGGGGGCACAACCTACATTCCGACATTAATTGGAGCAGAAAATCCTGATGATCAACCTTTTGCTGAACTGTGGATGGGAGATCACCCGGGGGCACCAGCGAAAGCAATACTCCCGGAAGGGGTCATCCCACTCCATCATTTATTTGAAGCTGCGCCGGCATGGTTGGGTAAAAATCTCATTGCACAGTTTGGCCACAGGCTTCCATACCTTTTTAAGGTTCTGGATGTTCGTTCGATGCTTTCCATTCAGGTTCACCCCAATAAAGCGGCAGCTGTGGCCGGGTTTCGCGAGGAGAATGAGGCGGGAGTGCCGCTGAATTCATCTACCCGAAACTTTAAGGACGACAACCACAAGCCCGAAATCATGGTTGCGTTGACAGACTTTTGGCTGCTGCATGGATTTCGTGAAGCAGCCACGACCAACACAATCCTTCATGAAACACCTGAGTTGCTTTTTTTAATTCCGATTTGGGAATCAGAAGGTATAGCAGCCGCATACCGCTATGTGATGGAAATGCCCCAGGCCGAAGTGGATAGCAGACTTGCCCCCCTTCATAAAAGACTGGCTTCTGCCCCGCCGCAGGAAAAACATCACCCGGATTTTTGGGCATGGCGCGCCATGATATCTTTCCAGCCTGCAAGCGGGCTTTACGACAGGGGTATATTTTCCATTTATTTATTCAACCTTGTTTATTTACAGGCAGGAGAAGCTATTTTTCAGGGCGCAGGAATCCCCCACGCCTATCTGGAAGGTGTGAATGTAGAATTGATGGCCAATTCAGATAACGTATTCAGGGGAGGCCTTACCAACAAACACATCGATGTTGCTTTGCTTTTGAAACATATAAATTTTGAACCGGTCATTCCCAATATTTTGAACGGCGTAAAACGCTCAGACGTTGAAACTGTATTTCCTACGCCTGCGCCGGATTTTGAATTGAGTAGCATAACCCTCGGCACACAACAAGCGCATACAGCTGTAAGTGCCTGCGGCCCTCATATTTTTATCGTACTCGATGGCGCCGTCGTTGTAAATGAAGAATTGCCCTTCCGGAGAGGCGATTGTTTCCTCATACCGGAAGGGCAACACTACAGGATTTCTGCGCAGGAAAGCGGTAAGCTTTACATGGCGGGTATAAACTCGGGCCAAAGCCAACCCTAATCGGTCAAAGCAGACGATTGCTCAATGGGCTTCAGCCGGACATTGTCGCGTCGGTATTTTTTTCCGGAACGGTAGTACTCAAGACTAATGAGATCGCCAGGGCGGTAACGGCCAACCTGTTCCTGAAGCTCTGGCATGGATGCAATGGTCACATCATTCACTGTAATGATGACATCTCCAAACTGGAGTCCAGCGCTTTCTGCGCTGCTGGAAGGATATACTCTGGAAATGTAAGCACCTGAAGCAGAGGGTAAACCCAATCTGCTGACCATCGCTCCGCTCACTTCCTGAATTTGAACTCCCAGTACAGCCCGGCGAACAGAACCATATTGACGAATGTCTTCAACAACTTTACGGACCAGGTTAGCCGGAATGGCAAATGAATAGCCTTCGTAGCTTCCCCGCTCGGTGATGATCGCGGTATTAATGCCAATCAGTTCTCCTCTGGTATTCACCAATGCGCCCCCGCTATTGCCCGGATTCACAACAGCATCAGTTTGGATAAAAGACTCAATGGCGTAAGCATTGCCCAGAATATTGATGTTGCGGGCTTTCGCACTGACAATACCTGCCGTCACAGTCGAGGTCAGATTAAATGGATTGCCAACCGCGAGCACCCACTCTCCCACTTCCACCAAATCGGAATTGCCAAATGATACCGGGTTCAGGTTTCTGGCTTCCACTTTAAGTAAAGCCAGATCTGTATTCCGATCAATGCCAACAATTTTAGCCACCAGTTCCCGCTTATCGGACAAAGTAATTTCCACTTTCGAGCTATTTTCAACTACATGGTGGTTGGTCACAATATAGCCGTCAGCGGTCAGAACCACTCCGGATCCCGAAGAAGAACGGTATCCCGATCCATTCATCGCTGACACGTTCACAACGGAAGGCGTAATTGATTTTGATACCAATCGAAAATCCATGTTGTTATCGGGCAAGGCCCTAACAGGGCTTGTATTGACCCGTTCCGGAAAGGCTTCGTTCACCAGTTTGGCTTCCGCATTTTCTCCGGATTCAAAAGAACCAGCATTGGGGTTGAAAAAAAACTGAAAGATAAAAAACGAGACCATGGAGCTGAGCGAAGCCACTGCCAAATAAGAAACGGGATTCTTCATGAGGGAACAGATTTTATCGGCCAATAATTAGGATAATAAAATATAGGTAACGCAAAATACTGCTTATTACCTCATAAAAATTGTTAAAACTTTCAAAAAGCTTGTTTCAAGCTCAAGCCAGACTATGAAAAAAAAGCGGCTGCCTGTCGGAGGCAGCCGTCTGTACATTCATGAGAAAACCACTGAGAAAAGAAACAAAATGGAAAGAATAAGTTTTGAGACATCAGCGTCGGGTGATTTCCGGGTTAAACCCTTTGTGTAAAAATAGCTGATAATCAACAGTTAAAGTTCTTCATCCAAAAGATATAGTTGATAGGTGTCGATAACATTCAGCAGCTTTTCAGCATAATTCCGATCCTGGCTATATGCCTTCAATGCCTTAGCCCATTTCTTATAGCTATTGCCGTTTTCAAAGGCTTCCGGAAAGGAAGATTTCAACGTCAGGCTATGGGTACGCCAGTTTTCCCAGGCACTGGCATAAGACTTACCGGAAAGTGGTCTGCCAAAGTGATTGTTCTCTTCCCTTACCATATTAGAAGTGCCGGCACGGCTTTCCAAAATGGCTTGCCCCATATTCACACTCGCCGGAATGCCATACTTTTGCATTTCAGCAATGGCAACCCTGGAAAAACGCTTGATATATGCTTTAACGGCATCGGGATCCAGTTCAGACAACTGTGAGGGGGCACTCCCCTGCAGCAGCATACCTTGACCAAGGCTCATCGTATTCTGACGAAGGGCAACACCGGTTGCTTCTGCCTGTTCCGTAGAAGCAGTGCGCATGGGCGCGCGCATGTTGACCGAAAATTGAAAATCTTTTTTTGCAAGCAGAAACACAAAAAATGCGGCCACACCAATTTTCAGCCAGGGCAACCGAATGCCCTCAAAATGGCCCAGTGTCATCTGATACAGCTTGTGTTTTAATGCGACAAAGATGCGGCTCAAACCACTCAATAACTTGCTGAATATCCACCCCAAATTAATGGTTGGGAAAAAAGTTTCTTCCCTGCCTCTCTGCATGTTGTGCGCCTGGTGGGACATGTTTCGGCCCCTGGACGAAGGATTGGGTTGATGCGGCTTCATATCTGATGATTTTTTTGTGAGACAAATTCGCTTTGAAGTGTCAAACTGACCTCACAAATATAAAACTATTTGTGTTTAAAAAACAAGAATTTTAAAACATTTTTTGTTTTTTTATTAAACTTATGTGCCAAATAAACTGAAAATCAAGAATTGACGTTTAAGATAGCCCGGCTTTTGAAACAAAATCAGTAGCATAACCGGCCAGATTTTCCAAAACTTTTGCCGTTGCTGTGTTTGGTGATGTTGAAATTCGTAAATTGCCGGGTTCCGGGAATAACCAATTGTTGCTCCCGGCATTTTTAAACAAAAAATTTTACTACTACGCCTGCTTTTGCCTGAAAATAAACACCTCTCGGCGCGATCCCGGGCCAATGCACTGGCTGCAAAAAAAATCACATTATGACGGAAAATGGACTGATGGTCAATCCGAAACATCCCATGAAGACATGGGATAAAGAAGTCACGGGAGAAAACTCCTGGACGATGTTCAAAGTACTTTCTGAATTCGTAGACGGCTTTGAAACCCTTAATGAAATGGGCCCTTGTGTCTCCATATTTGGCTCTGCCAGAACCCGCCCCGACCATCCTTATTATAAGATGGCTGTCGACATTGCCCGCTTGCTTACGGAAGAAGGCTATGGCGTTATCACGGGCGGCGGTCCCGGTATCATGGAAGCAGGCAATAAAGGGGCAACGATATATGGCGGAAAATCGGTAGGGTTAAACATCAAGCTTCCCTTCGAACAATCGTCCAATCAATACATTGATCCGGATAAAAACCTGAATTTCAGATACTTCTTCGTAAGAAAGGTTATGTTTGTAAAATATGCTCAGGGCTTTGTTGCATTGCCCGGAGGCTTTGGAACCATGGATGAATTATTTGAGGTGCTGACCCTCGTTCAAACCGGAAAAATCCGCAAGGTTCCTATTGTTTTGGTAGGATCTGCCTATTGGACAGGACTGAAAGACTGGATCAAAGAAGTCATGCTGGAACGCGAAAGCAATGTAAATATTGATGACCTCGATCTGATGCCCATCACGGACAGTCCGGAAGAAGTCGTACAAATCATTGCCAAATTCTACAATCAAAGCGCTGCAGCACTGAGTCCAAATTACGAACTGTAAGATATTGATCCCCCCATATTGTTGAATTCGTTGAACACCTAATTTTGATGTCCTTTCCGGCACAGTTCAGCGAATTCAACCCTTCCTTCTAAATTTTTTCAGATTGGTCGCCCCGCTTATGGATACATTCATCCGGCAAATAAGAACGTTGGTCTAAACTCTATCATATTCTGCCCCTTACGGAAGCAACTAAATTTGATTTATAAGCGTTGTCATATTGCTTTTAAGGGATGCATTTCAGAAATACAACCTGAAAAAAACACACTTAAAAGTTGTCGAATCAAAGCGCTCATTACCAATCAATTACCAACTATGCTAGTAGCAAATCATCATGCCGAAACAAGCACGGGGATTCAAGACAGGGTCATTGGCCACATCAGTTGGAGGCTCAATGTTCCAGCTTCTCAAATTTTCCCATACACGCATTTCCAGGACGATTTGAAAATGGACGCATTGGACGTCCTGCTTCTCATCGCGGATTTGGAAAGCAGGTTGAACCTTTACCTCACTCCTGAGGAGGTAGAAGTGATCGAAACCGTTCAGGATGCGAGTTACTTATTTGCGAAACACGCCGACTGACGTTTTTGCAAATTTAGACGCCACAAGCCGGTAAAGTTTTATACTTTTGGCAGCATCAAGCACCAAATACAGCCTTCCATGGCGTCTTCCAAAGAAAGAACTGATCAAATAAACCGACTCTCAACGCGGTTAAAAATGGATTTCACGGCTGCCGACAAATGGGGCCTGTATAATCTATTAGAAGATTTTAAGCTTTTTCGATCCGGCGGCTCTCACAAGATAACTAACATGCTCATGCGCAAAGATGATATGGAAACGACTGACTTCCGTATCTTCGATTACAGCTATGTCATCAGCACCGGAAAAAGCAGTACCACGATCAGGCAAACCGTTTTCTATATGCATTCTACTACTCTGGCTTTGCCCCAGTTTTGGATGAAACCTGAAACTGTTTTTCATAAACTGGGGATTTGGCTGGGGTTGCAGCGTGACATTAATTTCGAGGAATTCCCGGAATTTTCTTCCCAGTATTTTCTCAAAGGCACCGATGAAACCTATGTCCGTTCAACCATGAACGACAACGTTCTGCGTTTTTTTACCATAGAAAAAAACTGGTGCCTTGAAGGCGTAGGCTACATGATGCTCCTATATAAAAAAGGTATGATTCTGGATACTTACGAAATAACACAACTATTTCACAAAGGGCTTAAAGTTTACAATTTACTCCAGGCAGAACAACATTAAGCTATTTCCAGACGCAAATCATCAACCACATTCTCTTTTCAACAAAAGCTTGTACTTGTGTATTTTGGCCTTTATCCTACCATTCAAACCTCGCATTTGCACCTTCGGCAAATCAAACCCAGCGATCTTAACAATGTATACAAGGGACTATCTGATCCCCGCGTCACTAAATATTATGGGGTACATTTCCGGACGATAGAAGAAACGGAAGGCCAAATGGAATGGTATGAAGAACTATGGCTGCACAAAACCGGCTTGTGGTGGGCGGTTTGTGAGCGGGAAAGCAAACAATTTATGGGAGCCTGCGGATTCAACTACTACAAACCGGAATTGAAAAAAGTGGAAGTCGGATACTGGTTGTTGCCCGAATTCTGGGGCCATGGCTATGCAGCTGAAGCTCTGGCTGCCGCTATTGACTTTGCCATCAAACAAACAGATGTTGAACGCATAGAAGCCTTTGTTGAGAAAGGCAACAGCGCTTCGGGAAAACTGCTGAAAAAAGCAGGCTTTGTCCACGAACGCACCCTGAAAAACTGTGAACTTAAGGGAGACAAATGGATTACCCTTCAGTTATTCACTTACAGCAAAAATGATCTGGATGTCATCAAAGATTGAAACCGTAATTTTTGATTTGGGCGGTGTACTCATCGACTGGAATCCGGAGTATGTATTTCGCCAGGTTTTTGAAGATCCGGCTGAAATGCAATACTTCCTCACAGAAGTATGCAGCCCGGAATGGAATGAACAACAAGACGCAGGTCGCACCTTGCAGGAAGCTACTGAACTGCTCGTCGGGCAATTTCCGCACTATGAACCACAAATCCGCACCTACTACGACCGATGGAAAGACATGTTAGGCGGTGCGATTCAGGATACCGTTCAAATTCTAAAGGTATTGCACAAGCAGAATAAACACCGGCTGTATGCTTTGACAAACTGGTCGCACGAAACTTTTCCTACGGCACTTGAATTGTTCGATTTTCTGCACCTGTTTGAAGGCATTCTCGTCTCAGGGGAAGAAAAAATGCTCAAACCTGATCCGCGCATTTATGCGCTGATCCTGTCGCGTTACAACATTGATGCCGGCAAAACCCTCTTCATTGACGACAACCCGAAAAATGTAAAAGGAGCCCTGGAAGCCGGCCTGAATGCTGTCCGATTTGAATCTCCGGACCAGCTTTCTGCCACGCTGAAAAGTTTTGACATCCTTTGACAGATTTTTTTTTAAAAAAGTGAAACCTTTTGAAACAAGGCACGTATAGCGAATAAATCAGATTTCCCAAAATCGAAAAAAGCGCCTGTTCCGGCAATCTCCGCAGGCTAAATTGCCGGCTCACACATCTTCAATCGCAACTACAGGCCAGTAGCATGGGAAATAGCACTTCTACATTTAAGGTACAGCGACGCCCGTAAACACCTTGGAATTCTGTTTATGGTGTTATCTTTGCCGCCCAAATTCAATGACGACCCTTTTGGGTTCAGTTACCTGTCTTTGGGGAGGAAACTACACACAAAGCAGCACCAAAGGCCATTGCCCTCTTCAGGGCAAGGTTTTGACCATGCTAAACGAATTGTCATGAAACGTTTAACCATCGGGAGCGCACTGTTTCTAATGTATGCCCTGGCTATCAGACCCGTATTGGCGCAGCAGCTTTCGTCGCCTGCACCCTACCCTTCTGTTAATGTAGCCTATTACCAAAATTTAAAATGGCGAAACATTGGCCCCTTCCGCGGAGGAAGGTGTACATCGGTGGCCGGTATATCGGGAAAGCCCATGACTTATTACATGGGAAGCGCCGGAGGTGGCATTTGGAAAACCGATGACGCCGGGCTCACGTGGAAAAATTGCTCTGACGGTTTTGTCAAAACTGGCGCCGTTGGTGCAATAGCCGTTGCCGAATCAGATCCCAATGTTGTTTACGCCGGTATGGGAGAATCGACTGCCCGAAGTGCTACCACTTCCCATGGAGACGGTATTTACAAGTCTCATGACGGTGGAAAAACCTGGAAACATGTTGGATTGGCTCATTCCAGACACATTGCTGCAATTCGCATACATCCTCAAAATCCGGACCTGGTTTGGGTGGCCGTTCAGGGAGCTCTGTTTGGCGAAAGCACTGAAAGAGGCGTCTACAAAACAACAGATGGTGGTAAATCCTGGCGAAAAGTACTTTATGTTGATGAAAATTCAGGCGCATGCGACCTCAGTCTGGACTGGCACAATCCAAGGATCTTGTACGCCGGCATGTGGGACCACCGCCGCCTGCCCTGGACCATTCAGAGCGGAGGCCCGGGATCTGGCTTGTATAAGTCCGTAGACGGTGGTGAAAGCTGGGTAAAACTAAAAGGCGCTCTTCCGGAAAATGCGGGAAAAGTAGGCATCTGTGTTTCGCGTGCCAACCCTGAAGTCGTTTTTGCCATTGTTGAAGCCACTCATGGCGGTGTCTTCCGATCTGATAATGGCGGCATTAGCTGGAATAAAATGAATGGCGATCCGGCAACTATTGCCCGCGCCTGGTACTATAGTAAAATTATTGCCGACCCCTTCGACACTGAAACAGTTTACATTCTTAATGTTCCATTGCTAAAATCTACTGACGGCGGAACGAGCTTCCAGGTCATCCCTACGCCCCATTCCGACCACCATGATTTGTGGATCAACCCCGAAAATCCCAAAAACATGATTTTGGCAACGGATGGAGGCGCCGCTATTACGTTTAACGAGGGCGGAGGCGGAACAGGCTGGAGTTCTACCCAAAACCAGCCAACAGCCCAATTGTATCGCGTCATTGCTGACCGGGGTTTCCCATATGCGTTGTATGCTGGTCAGCAGGATTATGGCGCTCTTTCCATTGCCAGCCGAACTTTTGGAGAAGGCATCAGTAGCCAGGACTGGCAGGCAATAACAGATGCCGAAAGTGCTTTTGTCGCTCTTGACCCCGCTAATCCCGCCATCATTTATACCAGCAACTACCAGGGAAATATATTCATATACGACCGGCAAAAAAAGCAAACCCGGGATGTCATGGCTTATCCGGCCATTGCACTCGATATGCCGGCCTTCAGGCAAAAGTATCGCTTTAACTGGAATGCACCGGTGGTATCCTCTCCATTTGACAACAAGGTCATCTATCACGGAGGGAATGTTCTGTTGCGGACTGAAGACGGCGGCATGAACTGGGTCTCAATCAGCCCGGATCTCACCAGAAATGATCCCGCCAGGCAAGGCGCAGGAGGTGGCCCGTTTACCAACGAAGGCGCAGGTGGGGAGAACTACAACACCATCAGCTATATTGCCTGTTCGCCGCACCAACGTGGGTTTATCTGGGTTGGAAGCGATGACGGATTGGTCCACTTAACGCTGGATGAAGGAAAAACCTGGCAGAATGTAACACCTCCGGGGCTGGATGAAGCACTGGTCAACAGCATCGAAGTTTCGCCTCATGAGCCCGGAACGGCCTATATTGCAGCAACCCGATACAAATTCAACGATTTTACGCCCATCATTTACTATACAAAAAATTACGGGAAAAGCTGGAAAAAAACAGTGCATGGTATTGAATCAGACGACTTTGTCAGAGTAGTTCGCGAAGACCCGGTCAGGCCGGGCCTCCTGTACGCCGGAACAGAAACCGGGGTTTATGTTTCATTCGACTACGGCGAAAACTGGCAGCGTTTTCAGCTTAACTTACCAACATGCCCCGTAAACGACTTGCTCATCCACGACAATGACCTGATTGCAGCAACCTCAGGCCGCGGGTTCTGGATACTGGATGACCTGGGCAGTGTGCAACAAAGCGTTAACCTTTCTTTCCGCCGTCCGTTGTTGTTCCGTCCAAAACCTACTGTGCTGCACCGTACCGGCCATGAAAATATAGCCGTTAATCAGGGCCAAAATCCGTTGCCGGGCGTCATCATCGATTATTTCCTGCCGCTGACCATGGCGGGCGATACCATTTCCCTGCACATTTTTGACGAGGAAGGAAATTTGTTACGCAGCTTCCAAAGCGCTAACAAAATAGTTGAATCAATTGATCAAAATGCCCGAAAGTCTTCCCTATTCCTGCCTAATCGAGCGGGCATCAACCGCATTTTCTGGGATATGAGGCGCACCACACTGCCTGAAGTCCCTGATGCTGAACTTGAAGGAAATGAATTTGGCAGCCTGGTAGGACCAGGCATTTATACCCTGCATTTTTCCACTTCAAAAGGCCCGGGAGAGCAACAGCTTAAAATCCTGCCCGATCCGCGCATTCAAGCCTCCACAGCTGAACATACGGCCCACCAGGCGTTTATCCGCTCTATTGAAGACGTTGTCATAGAAATACATGCCAGTATTTTACAAATGCGCGCCATCAAACAGCAGGCTGAGCACTATCATCAAACACTCGCACTGAATAATGACGGCCCTGCAATTCTGATTGAACAAGGCAAAATCATCGCAGCCAAAATTGCTTCCTGGGAACAAAACCTGCTCGAGAGTGCTTCTGACCCCAGGGAAACCATCGTTTTTCCAAAAAGGCTTTGTGCGGAATTGATTAACCTGCGCAACCGGGTAGATGGCGTTGACCCTTATATCACCGGTGGCGCCCAAAGCAGACTGGCTGATTTATTGCAGGAGTGGGATCGCTACAAAACCGACATGTACGCCATCATCAATACCGACGTCACCGCTTTTAACCTGATGTACCAGCAGCAGGATGTGCCGCCGCTTATTTTGCCCAAACGCAATTGAACAGCCCTTAATGGGCATTTTTTACCCGCTTCATAAATTGCTCCATCATCAGCGTCGGCAATTTCCAGGCAGGACCGGAGGATTCGCCATTTACATTGGAAGTAAATGCAAATACGAGGTCGTATTTCTTGTAAATAACCAATCCGGATATGCTCCCACTGGCGCCGCCCCGATGAAAGACAGATTCATAAAAACCGGTAGCCTGGGGCAGGTAAAACCCCAGGGCAGCGCCTGCATTTATCAGCCTTCGTTTCCATACAGCAGGCGTCCCAGACAATTCCCAGCCCAATCCAAACCCAATTTCTGCGGTATTGCCAAGTTTTTGCATGGTGGTAAACAAGGATACGGTTTCAGGGGCCACGATTTTTCCATGCCAGTAGGCTACCCCAAAAGCAGCCATATCCTCTGGGGTTCCCACAAGCCCTCCGGAAGGGTATTTAATGCTTTGATCGATGGGTGGAACAACCCGCAAAGGAAGCCCCCCGGCCCTTTCGTAATACTTAACGCGACTGGTGTCGTTGTTTTCCGTTCCGATCCCTTCGGCGCCTGCAGGTATCAGAATTTCATCCCGGATGAATGCCAGATAGTCCCGGCCGGATATTTTTTCTACCACACGCCCAAGCAGGTTGTAGCCAAAACTGGAATATTTCACCTGGGTTCCGGGACGAAACAACAAAGAATCCCCTGCAAACACACTCAGTGATTGCTCTACGCTGTTAAAATGCCGCGTGTTCAATACCTCCTGGTCTGAACGGTAATGGCGAATACCCGCGGTATGGGTTGCCAGTTGACGGATCGTAAAGAGATCAGACTTCCGGGGAAATTCCGGCAAATAATGCCAGATACTGCTGTCGAGGGAGAGCAATCCGGCTTCGTAAAGCTTTGCTAAAGCGGCGCCGGTAATGGGTTTACTCACAGAATTGATCCGGTAACGCACATCAGGGGTAGCGGCAATTTTTTGCTCTGGATCGATATAGCCAAAAGCTTCTGACCAGATCAACTTCCCGTTCCAGGCGAGCGCCAGGGAAAACGAAGGCGACTGGTTTTCAAGCATGAATTTTTTGATGAAACGCCTGCCAAGGTCTATTTCACGTTGAAAATAGGCATCAGCAACAGCCGTTTGAAATGGTATTTTTTGATCGTCAGCCTTGTTGATGTGGTACATGGCACGGTGAAGCCAGAACAGCCCGCCGCCAGCTGTCAGCAATAACAATGCTGTAACCGCAAAAAATATCTGAAAATAGATTCGTTTCATCGTTTTAGATCAGAAAGCCTGATATAGCTTTGCATAAAGGCAAATGATTAAACAAACCTAAACAATTACCATTGATTTCATGGAGAAGGATGTCTTCAAGCCAAAGCTTTTTTCTATTCTGAAAGAAGGGTATTCCAGAAAACAGTTTAGTAAAGATGTCATTGCCGGCATCATCGTCGGCATCGTTGCACTGCCGTTGGCAATTGCTTTTGGCATCGCATCGGGCGTTACGCCGGAGAAAGGCCTGGTAACCGCCATTATTGCAGGATTCATCATTTCTGCTTTTGGCGGCAGCCGTGTACAGATTGGAGGTCCAACCGGAGCGTTTATTGTAATTGTGTACGGCATCGTACAGCAATACGGAATCGGGGGGCTTACCATTGCGACGCTTATTGCCGGATTTATACTGGTACTGATGGGACTTGCCCGTTTAGGCTCTGTGATACAGTTTATCCCACACCCGCTCATTGTCGGATTTACTTCCGGGATTGCAGTACTCATTTTTTCATCTCAAATCAAAGATTTTCTGGGCCTCGAAATCAGTCTCGTGCCTGCTGAATTTATCGAAAAATGGACAGCTTATTTCACACACATAAATAGCATTGATTTTTTTGCTGCTGGCATTGGCATCTTCACGGTCATCACGACTTTCTATTTTTACAAAATTACCACCAAAATCCCCGGCGCTCTTGCCGCCATTCTTTTAACTACGCTTGCTGTACAGTTGTTTCATATCCCGGTCGAAACCATTGAAACCCGCTTTGGAAGCATCCCGTCTTCCCTGCCTGTGCCGCACCTTCCGGACATAGATTTCGAAACCATAAAAGCACTTATTAAACCTGCTTTTACCATCGCTTTACTGGGAGCCATAGAATCCCTGCTTTCCGCGGTTGTAGCTGACGGTATGATCGGCGGTCGCCACCGTTCCAATATGGAACTGATCGCTCAGGGGGCTGCCAATATCTTTTCCAGTGTTTTTGGCGGAATCCCTGCAACCGGAGCCATCGCCCGCACAGCCACCAATGTAAAAAACGGAGGGCGCACACCGGTAGCAGGTATCATTCACGCGTTGGTATTGCTCCTGATCATGTTGTTTGTAGGTACCTGGGCCAAACTCATTCCATTATCCTGCCTGGCCGGTATTCTCGTTGTTGTGGCCTATAACATGAGTGAATGGCGCTCGTTTGTGAGTGTTTTAAAAGGAGATTGGAGTGACATTGTCGTCATCACGCTTACTTTTTTGTTAACCATAATGGTTGATTTGACGGTGGCCATTGAAGTAGGTATGGTCCTGGCCGCCTTTCTTTTCATGCGCCGAATGGCCAAAATAAGCAATGTGTCATTAATGACAGACGACTTTGGGGAGAAAACAGAAGATCAAAACGATCCTGAAGCAACTGAAAAGTTGTTAATTCCCAAAGGTGTGGAAGTGTATGAAGTAAACGGACCGCTGTTTTTCGCGGCAGCGCACAACTTCAAAGAAACCCTGACCAGAACCAACCGGAGCCCTAAATACCTGATTATCAGAATGCGCTTTGTGCCGATTATCGACGGAACGGGCATCCACAATCTGAAAGAAGTATTGAAGGAATTTAAGGCACAGGGAACAAAAACCGTTTTATCAGGCATACAACCGGATGTGATGGGGTCTCTTGAGAAGGCGGGGCTCGTTGACTGGCTTGGCAGGGAAAATGTTTGTAAGGATATCCAGGCGGCGCTGAATCGCGTGGGTGAATTACTTGAACAGGAGTCATAAATCCCCCAATTGCGGGCGCAGCACCAGCTCTTCCACAAATCCCGAAGGCCCCATTTCCCAGGCATGGTATATTGCCCTGGCTACTTCATCCGCATCCAGCAGACGTCGGGGGTCTATTTTTGTATCTTTCCAGGAAGAAGTCCACGTAGATCCCGGCAAAACGTCCGTCACTTTTATACCACTTTCCCGAAGTTCCATCCGCAGGGATTTTGAAAATCCCAGCAAAGCAAATTTACTGATGCTGTAAGCACCGGAATCAGGATAAGCATCCCTGCTGGCAACTGAACCAATGTTGAAAATATGCCCCTTTCCTGCCTTTACCATAACAGGCGCCAAAGCCCGGGTGAGGTGGTAAGCAGGCCAGAAATTAATGTCCATGATGTTTTCTAAAAACCCTTCAGGATCATCCAGCAATTTTCCGGGCCGAAAAATACCGACATTGTTTACCAGCACGTCTACAGAATTCCAACGATGCTTAATCGCTTCTGCGAATGCAAAAACGCCCTGCTTTTGAGACAAATCCGTACGAAATGCCAGCAATCTGGCGTCGGGAAATCGTTTTGCAAAATCATCCTCGAGATCATCCAGTTCCGTTTGGGTGCGGGCAGCTACGGCAATCTCTCCACCCCTGGCAGCAAATGTTTCCGCTATGGAACGGCCCAGACCCCTGCTGGCTCCTGTAACAACTACATTCATGATATCCGGGATAAAATCAAATTCAAAGATGATAATTATCTCCCGAATAAAGCGAAACAAGCCCTAACTTTGCAGGCGCTTAATCATAATTACTAAATCAAGTACCATGAAATCAGTAAAATTTATTTTAGTGCTGCTTCTTGCAGGTCTTGCAAGCGGCAGTTTCGCTCAATCAGCCGTGCAATCATTTGGTGAAAAAATTACACCGGACGGCGCCATCCCATACAAGAAGCTCGCTAAAAAAATGGCTGGCCAGGAATCTGTGGAGGTCAAAGTTGCGGGTACAGTGGAAGCGGTTTGCAAAAACAAAGGCTGCTGGATGAACGTCGTTTCTCCGGGTTCAAAAAAAGAGGAACCCCTTTTCGTACAATTCAAAGATTATGGCTTTTTTATGCCTAAAGATTGCGAGGGCAGCAGGGTTGTGATCCAGGGTACGGCTTATAAGTCGGTGACTACTGTAGAAGAATTGCGCCACTTTGCGGAAGATGCCGGCAAAAGTCAGGCAGAAATCGATGCCATCACAGAACCTGTGGAAGAATTGAAATTTATGGCCTCCGGCGTATTGATGATGCCCGGAGGTGGTAAAGGGAAAGAAGGGAAGATGAAGAAGTAGAAAAGGCAAGTTCGCAAATTGGCAAATTGGCAAAATTTCTAAAATTGCCTTTTGCCAATTTGCCACTTGCTTATTACAAACTACTCTTCTGCCGACAAAATCCGGATGTACCTGATTTCATCCGGCACCGGCAAAATATTGCAGGAAAGTTCAGAAATCGGCAGGGTTTCGTAAGTCAGATGCAAGACCGTACCTGTTCCAAAACTGCCTGGATCCCAATCGCTTTCCGAAAAGAAAGTCCTGTTCCCATCCACTTCCCTAAACATGTGCCCGCTGCACGGGTGCCTGTATAGCCCAATATAAGTAGCATCAACCTCTTCCTGTGAATCGGCCAGTTGACTGACATCGGTTGCGTTTGCTGCATTTTCGCAAGCGGGAAACACGCAGAGGGCCGCCATCACACAATAATAAACGAATGTTTTCATAGCCTGATCTTTTTGAGGATAGACTGGCCACTGGCGATATAGCGTTGGAGGTCCCTCCAAAAATCCCCCCTTTATTTATCGACTTTTGTTTCCTGGGCCAAACTGTATAGAGTCATTGGCAAAATCTTCCTTTTTTATTGATGATTGATGAATACATGATTAAGAATTGATGATGTAGGGATACAAAATCTTCGAGTCAGCAAACCCCATACATCAAAAATCAAATTTCATCATTCATCATTCATCAATTAATCGTTTAGGGCTTTGCCATTTTCCCAATAGAAATCATGTTAGCAAATAAACGGAATGCGCCCGGAACACCGGCCGGCAGCTCGCGAAACCAGGAATAACCGGTGTATATATAGTAGCCTTTTCCGTACTTCGCCACCAACAACCCGCCATCTTTGGCCGGCTCGCCTGGGTCATTACACGAAAGCAGCGCTTCAAATTCCGGCCCCCATTCGTTGGGAAAATACAAACCACGCTCCTGCACCCAGCCCTCAAAGTCTTTGGAAGTGATCTTGTTGGGATAGTTCAGCAAAGTATGATCCGGTTTCAGGAAACGCACTTCGGCTTCTTCTACCGTAACACGATCGCGCGAAATTTTGAGCTTGTAGGGAGAGATGGACTCCATCGGCAGCACCATATCGGAAGTCGTATTGTACTGGACGATCATAGTGCCCCCCTGCTCTACATAACCCAGTAATTTAGACTGATGGTACTTCAGGCGTTCATCTGTATTGTAAGCCCGGACGCCGAGTATAACGGCATCGTACTGAGCCAGATTTTCGGGCGTAATGTCTTTGTCATCCAGCACCGTCACATCATAGCCGATCTGCCGGAGGCTGGCCGGAATGCCGTCTCCTGCGCCCATAATGTAGGCCACACGATCGCCTTCTTTTTTCAGATCTGTTTTCACCACTTTAACCAGGCCTTCTCTCAGAATGGTTTGGGTTGGAATGTGGTCGTATTCAATCAAAACAATTTCTTTGCTGTAAACCTGTCCGTTGACTTTCAGCAAAGGCTTCATGTTCCCTTCGCTGTTTCCTTTCGGGGGAAATAATTTAAAGCGCAGACTTTGCTCCTCCCCTTTTATTTTCAGGTTGAAAGCCATTTCGGCTGGCTCGGTATGCCATCCTTCCGGAAGGTCTAATGATGCGGTGCCGCTCACATTGGGTGCGCCTGATTTAACTACGAGCGCTACGGTTTGCGCTTCGTTGTCGGCAAAAACATAGGCGGTTTCTGCAATGTTTCCAAACACAGGCGGCGTCACTTCAAAAGGTCTGTAAACTTCCCCTTTAACGGGGTCTTCCCGCTTGAATGCAACATCTGTTTCCCAATCCATGATCTTGCCTGCAATTTTCAGCGTAAATTTTGCTTTAAACTGGTGCGGCGTTTCCGGCAGTCCTCGCTGGGTCTGGTCAGGAACGGTGTACATGCCCAAAGCCCAGGGCTGACCCAGCCAATAAGCTGTCGTCAAAGGCATGTTTGCAGGCAGTTGCAGGATTTTAGAAAATTTCAGGGGTTCGTTTGATTTGAGGATATATTGGAGAGCCGTATCTTTTTGCATCGGCTCAAAAGCAAGTTTTTGAACAACGACTTCAACACCGGAACGGTTGATGATTTCGACATCCACTTTGACATTCTGGCCAGGCGTGGCTGAAAAGTCTTCAGCGATGGCTTCTGCAAACAACCCCATGCACCCGCGAATCACTTCTTTGATATCCTCTATTTTGACGTTTTTCCAATAGCCGTCGGGCAATGCTTCCATGAGGCGCAAGGCTTCCATTAGTTTGGGAACACTGGCTTCAGGACGATCAAACCGGAATTCTGCTTCTACGGCTTTCAACAATTTACCGATTGGCTCTCCTCCGGCAACACGGCTCCAGGTCGTATTGATGCCGTCAAAAATCTGTTCTTTGTTTTTTGGCATGTCGCCTTTGAGCAATTCAAGGTATTCCAGTTCAGAGCCCCGGGAACCAACAGAACCAAATCCCTGTGAGCGGTGGTTACTCCGACTTTCAGCAGCAAGCTCGTTGTTGGATTTACCGCGAAGCGGATAAAAAACGCCACCATCCACACCGATCATTTTGGATTTATCGGCTTCCGCAAATTTTTCACGACTGCCATAAAACCACCAGGAAGTGTTGAAAAACAGCCGTTTCGGTTGCCAGGGAGACACGTATTTCAGTTGCTCCGGGAAAACCGTTTTCTGACCGGCGAGGTCAAAAGCCTCAAAACCCAGCATGGCAGAAGCGGTATGATGCCCGTGGGTTCTGCCGGCAGAATTATGGTCAAAGCGATTGATGATGATGTCGGGTTGCCACTTGCGGATGATCCAGACCACATCAGACAACACGTCGTTGCGGTTCCAGATGTGCAGGGTTTCATCAGGATGCTTGGAATAGCCAAAATCATTGGCACGGGTAAAAAACTGCCGTCCGCCGTCAACACGACGCGCTGCCAGCAATTCCTGCGTTCGGATAACACCCAGCAATTCTTCAATTTCCGGGCCGATCAGGTTTTGCCCGCCATCGCCGCGCGTCATGGACAAATAAGCAGTCCGGGCTTTGGTTTCATTGGACAAATAAGAAATGAGGCGCGTATTTTCATCATCCGGGTGCGCAGCGAGGTACAGTACCGATCCCAGAAAATTTAACTTCTGAATGCCTTCGTACAGTTCAGAAGAAGTCCAGGTTTTGGGCTTTTGAGCAGAAGCTGCCATGCTGAGAACGGCCAACGCAATCACTGCGGACCATCGCCGAAGTAGGAATCCTTGCATATCAGGATGTTTTATGTTAAAAAAATAACGCCATTGGAGGCTGGCGTCGTGCAAAGATAAAAAAGCGAAAGGCGGCTATATGGTTCAATTGTGTTAATGAAATAATAAAGCCTGAAGATGGATTAGAAGATTTGAGTATTTGACAGCATTTTCAAATTTTCAGATTTTCAAATTTTCTAATCCCCAAAATCTGCTACCTTTGCCCCGCCATGAACAGCAATAACAAATACATCTGCATTCACGGGCATTTTTATCAGCCCCCCAGGGAGAACGCCTGGCTCGAGGTGATAGAAATTCAGGATGGCGCTGCGCCTTTCCACGACTGGAATGAGCGCATTAACTTTGAATGTTACGCGCCAAACGCCGCTGCCCGCATCCTTGATCAGGAACAACAGATCGTCAAAATCGTCAACAATTATACCCGCATCAGCTTTAACATAGGACCAACCCTGTTGTCCTGGCTGGAGCTTGCTGACCCGGAAACTTACCAGGCCATCCTCAATGCGGACAAAATCAGTCAGGCCCGCTGTGGCGGTCACGGCAATGCATTGGCACAGGTGCACAGCCACATCATTCTTCCGCTGGCAAACGCCCGCGATAAAGAAACGCAGGTTGTTTGGGGCATACGCGATTTTGAATACCGTTTCCAACGCAAACCGGAAGGCATGTGGCTGGCTGAAACGGCTGTTAATACCGATTCCCTGGAAGTATTGGCCAAAAACGGGATCAAATATACCATCCTGGCTGCCCGGCAGGCAAAAGCAGTTAGGCGTATTGGCAGGGACGAAAAATGGATCGAATTGCCGCATCAGGGCATTGATCCAAGGCAACCTTATCTATGCAAACTACCTTCAGGGCGTTCGATTGCGATCTTTTTTTACAACCCGGGCATTTCCCAGGCGGTCGCTTTTGAAGGCCTCCTCAACAGCGGGCGGCAATTCGCCAAGCGCATTGCAGAAGCGCTCGATGAAAGTGAAATGCCCCAACTGGCACACATTGCAACCGATGGCGAAAGCTATGGCCACCACCACCGGCACGGGGAAATGGCGCTGGCAGATTGTCTGAATTTCATCGAAGAAAAAAACATCGCGACCCTCACCAACTATGGCCATTACCTGGAAATGTTTCCTCCGGCATTTGAGGCTCAAATTCACGAAAACAGTTCCTGGAGTTGCGCGCATGGCGTAGAGCGCTGGCGGTCAGACTGCGGTTGCAACAGTGGCGGTCACCCCGGCTGGAACCAGGCCTGGCGGGCTCCACTGCGTAAAACGCTGGACTGGCTACGGGATGAACTGGCTGCCATTTATGAAAAAGAGGGTTCAAAATTACTGAAAAACGTCTGGGCGGCACGCGATGCTTACATTGATGTGTTGCTCAACCGGAATGATGCCAGCGTTGATGCTTTCGTGAAGCAACATGCCTTAAAGCCCCTGAATGCTGCCGAACATACCCAGGTCATGCGCCTGATGGAGATGCAACGCCACGCGATTTTGATGTTTACCAGCTGCGGCTGGTTTTTTGACGAAATATCGGGTCTGGAAACCAACCAGATCCTGCAATATGCCAACCGCGCGATCTATTACGCACGCCAGGTGGCCACCGAGACGGATCTGCATCCGAAATTCATAAAAATGCTTACAGCCGCGCCCAGCAATGTTTATGCCAACGGCGCTGTCAGCTACCAGCAATCGGTTATGCCCGCCCGGGTAGACCTGCAACGTGTGGGCATGCACTACGCCGCTTCCTCTCTGTTTGAAGAATACCCCGAGCGCTGGGAAATGTTTAATTACGTTTCCACAAGTGAAGTTTTCGAACGCCTGCAGGCCGGTACGCTCAAATTGGCATTGGGACGCACAACCGTACAATCCAAAATCACCTATTCTGAAAAACATTTCAGTTTTGCCGCCCTGTATCTCGGTCAGCACAGCATCATCGGCAACATTTCGGTGAACATGAGCCGCGAGGTTTTCGATGAAATGAGCGCCAAAATCAGCAGCGCTTTCCAAATCCCCGACCTGAGCCTGATTATTGGCATTATGCAGGAATACTTTGGGCCGGAGAAATATTCGATCAGCCACCTGTTCCGCGATGAGAAACAAAAAATCCTCCGCGACATTACCAACAACAGCCTGCGCCAGGTGGAAAGTGATTTCCGGGAAATATACAACGACAATTATCAGCTGGTGAGCATCCTTGCTCAAAACAACATACCCATCCCCGACGCCTATAAAAGCGCCATGCAATTTATTCTTTACACCGACTTGCGGCGCCTTTTTGAAAACGGAAGCCTTAACATCCGCGAATTGAAACGGCTGGTAGGCGAATTCCGGAAATGGAACATTCCGCTGAATCCATACCCTGATTTTTTACTAAAAGTAGAAGAGCGCATTTTCCGGGAGATTGGCAACCTTGACGTTTCTGAAGCCACACGACAACAAATTCAAAGCCTGATTGACACCCTCGAAGTGCTGGAAGATGCAAGAATTCGTTTAGACTTCTGGAAAAGCCAGAACAGCTATTTCCATCTGCTCAAACAATTCAAAAACGGAACCGTGGTATTCCCGGATGCAGAATGGCAGGAGGCGTTTTACAAACTGGGGCGTTTGCTGAAAGTGAGGAGTGGGGTATAGTAATGCTGATGTAAGTATTTTAACCATTTCAAAATTTCTTTAAAAGAAAGGGGTTATTCCGTTGATTTGTAATTTAGAGCTTGTTCGGGAATTCCTCAATTGGCTGCGGGTGGCAAATTTTATTTTATTCTTCGTTGGATTTTTTCGTCATAGCTGCCGGCTATGTCTGCAAAATCCGCCTTGTCTAATATAAAATTTCCTCACCCTCGCTCAATCAGTAAATCCCGAACAAGCTCTTAATAAACGTCGTAAAATGGGCAAATACTACAAAGAAGAGCTTTCAAAAATCCACGATTCTTACTTTGGCGATCTGGCACTAAATGCAGCCTTTGAGCTTTTAAATTACTTAAAAAACACAAAACATACTGGAAAAGACATCGTTGATATGGGTTGCGGAAGTGGCATTTTTGCTTCCATTCTTTCTGAAGAAAATTACAACGTAATTGGCGTTGACATCTCGCCTGAAATATTGGAAATAGCAAAATTAAGGGCGCCTAAAGCTACATTCATTACCACCTCTCTGTTTGACTATGAATTGCCCAAAACCGACATAGTCACCTCCATCGGGGAGCCTGTAAATTATCTTTTCGACAACAAGAGCAGCTATTCAGAAGCAGAGAAATTATTTACAAAAATATTTAACTGCCTAAGAACCAATGGCGTGTTCATGTTTGACTTCCTGACAAACAAAATTAACTTAGAGAACAAACCTAGAATTATTGAAAAAGAAAACATGACCATGTTTCTGGATATTTCGGTTGACCTGGATGCCTGGATTCTTACAAGAAAAATGACATTCTTTACAAAAAGCAACGACCACTATATTAAGGATAGCGAAATACACAAACAGTTTCTATTTGATGAAGCATTAATAATTGAAAAGTTACAGTCATTAAATTTTGAAGTACGTAAATTAGATAATTACAATGGGGTGAATTTCAGGCAAGGCCACATCGGGCTAATGTGTACAAAAAAATAAGCCCAAAATTCGGCGTTAACGCCTCATTTTTCCTGTGAAAAAGTAAATCTAAAATTTGTATCCCGTATCAAAAGCAATATGGCGACCCCAAATAGGATCGCCATATTAAGCCGTCGTTGACCGGTAAAGCCTATATTCAATAGGGCATTAGTAGGCAGCAAAAGCTACCGCAGAATTGAGTGCACTGATGTGGCTCATCAGGGAATCGATTTCGTTCCAAATTTTTGAGCAGGGTACATACCAACTTTTGTCGGTAACCGCAATGGTCATGGTATTCGTACTGGAATCCCAGGAACCTTGCAGCTTGATACCATATTTATTCGTATCAACATTCCAGGGATTATTACCCGTAACGGTAGCACCGCCTTTTTTTAATTCTGCGAGAATTTCATTGACTTTCGCCTGATCAATGTTGCCATAGTGGTGAGCTGGATCGCACATAATCTTGTTATTTTAGTGGTGGAGTAAATAAATATCACACTGCAAAATTAGGGTTATGGCAAAGCCTCCAAAAGCGTAAAATTGCCCATATTTAAAAAACAGGTATATTTACCTGAAAAGGTATATGGCAGAAATTAGCATTCTAAATTCAATCCTAACAGCAAGTGACCAGCCTGTAAAACAAGGCGTTATTCGGCTAAAGGCATTATCCCTCTCTCCTCCAAAATAACAACCGGGGCTTCATGTTTTGGTAATTACAAGAAGCCCCGACTTGATTATTCCACCTCAAGCTCTATCTTAAAATGCTCGTGTGCCAATGCATGGCCGTCATGGCCGCCAGCATAAACGGGCACAATATGGATAGAAGCTTCTTTATCATTTTTCCTGATGCTTTTCTTCAGTGCATCCGTCAAATCCAATGCAAGCCGGAACGGCTGTTTTTTATGCCCCATTGTATTATGAGCTGCAGCAAACTGGCCCATGCCAAACATGCCAATCGTACCCACGAACCCTTGTTCCCTTACTGTTTTGGTATTGATATCAGCTTCTGGCTGATTAAGAAAAACACGCAGTTCGGCACTGTTGAAAGGCATCTGATCAGCAGAGATAACCAGATGAATATGACGACTTTGAGGCAACCAATCCTCTATTGGGACCTTAAAAAACCGCTCATGTGGCCAAACAATTGAAGGCCACTTGATGCAAAAGTTTTGATACTTGTAATCCCAATCAGCTGTATTGTCAAAATCTACTCCCTTGTGCCAGACATTGGTGAAAGGACGGGTAAACGGAACAAGATCCGTAGCCGCCTCACCAGCCGTCATAGACAAGCCTCGCAGCAATTGCCATTGCGCCCAAAGTCGGTCCACATTTGCGTGATGGAGCCAGAAAATAGGGTCGAAACCCGCGGAGCCTACGGAAGACATGTCCCCGCTGACTCTGACATGTACGCTGCCATGAGCACTGTTGAGCAGGGAGATGAAGTCCGGGTAATTCAACGCTGCCATAGCGTTCTGTGCCGTTGTGGCAATATCAGCAAACGAAGTTGTACTGATGTCCCCCCGGCGAGAAGTTTGCCCGCCGCCTAGCGAAGCTGTTTTGGGGCCGCTATACAAAGGATTCGGTACGGTGCTGCCATTCCTGTCCTCATAAGTGGGGGTAGCACAAGCAGCCGGTATTCCGGTGGTAGGTCCGGAAGACCAGTTCCAGTAAGGCAGCGTTACGTTACAGCGGATGGTGCGCAGGGCATTTTCCATTTCAAGCAGATAAGCCCGGTGCCAGCTCAGAAAGCCATTGGCCGAGTGAATGCAATAGTAAGGCACAGGCTCACCATGCAGCCCGGCAATGGTCAGATAACTGTCCGCATGGGAAGCAGGACGTAAGTACAGTCCGGCAAAGGCTTCCCGTAAATCGTGTAGCTCGTCCGTGCTAAGGCAGTTGATGTTTTTTCGAATTCGCATTTTTTGTGGTTTTTTATGATGATAAAATTCGGTTGATTTATTTCCGGGCCAATTACGAATGGCGCCCTGGCCTGCTTTTTAGTAAGTTTTTCATTGGTCATCTCCTGCCCTAAATGAGTTATTGCGACAATACGGTTATTTATCAATAGGTTTTATCCTGTTCTCGTTACAGTATTGGCCATGATTATTTTTCTTAGCCAGTAAATAATGCCGATGTGCCTGGCAAAATGGATGATGCCAGAAAGCTCGGCATGAATTATCCATAATTTTTATTTCAAAAACCCGCTGTCCTGTCTATCTTTCGGAAAGAAAAACCGATGAAGAGGTAATCAAAAATTGTTGACCTGCAGGATCATGCGATTTCAACAATGCAGAAGTATGGACCTTGGAGGGAGAAGCGAATCATCGGAATGACCATCGTAAATGAAAGGCAATATGAAAAGCAAACTATTGAACTTCCTGTTAATATTAACTTCTCTCTTTGGATATTTAGAATGGAGTGGAGATAGTCATTCCTTTCTCTTTCAGGCTGAAGCAGAAATACTCTCTAAATTATTTACAGAGCCCCTTGCCGTACTTCACCCGTTCACAATTTTACCTTTAGCCGGGCAAATTGTATTGCTTATTACACTATTTCAAAAAAAACCGGCCAAAATATTGACCTATATAGGTTTAGGAGGTTTAGGGCTTTTGTTAATATTCATGTTAGCTATTGGGTTGTTAAGTTTAAACTATAAAATAATCGCCTCAACGATTCCATTTCTCGTGGTTGCTGTTATGACAATCAGGGAGGATATTGTAGCACGGAGGGCAAATAGGAATAAGTGATCATGAAGGTGGTAAGCAAATAAAAAAGGCGACCTGAAAGTGATCGCCTTTGTGAGCCACCCGGGGGGCTCGAACCCCCGACCTACGCATTACGAATGCGTCGCTCTACCAGCTGAGCTAGGGTGGCTGGTATCATAGATTAAAGTAGTCGGGGTGACAGGATTTGAACCTGCGACCTCTACGTCCCGAACGTAGCACGCTACCATCTGCGCTACACCCCGCGAAGTGAGCCGTCACATAAATGCGAAGCTACTTTTATCATGCTGAGCGCTGCAAACTGCATCGTGGACCCTGTCGGGCCATTCGGAATACCTGGCGGCGCGAAGTATCACTTTTCTTCAAAAGCGGTTGCAAAGATATATTTTGAGATTGCATCTCACAAGAGCCGGTCAAAAAAAATTTACCTGATGGATATGTTTGTAAGCCATAAAAAGCCGGGCCCACTTTGCAGCGGGCCCGGTTGCCATCTTTCAAAACCGTAATTATCTGATTGCTAAAGGTTATATCATGAGGCCTGATCGGTCCGCTATCCTGCGTTTGATGGCAGGTTTCAGTTTTTCAGAGACCTGCAACAACAGTTCTTCGTCGCCGGGGAATGGGCGCGGCGAACTACCGATGCGGTTTTTAGATTGTGGGCTCAGGGCGCGCGGATCCCCCCAAAAAGTTGAGGCGTAGTGCTCAAAAACAGCGTCGGCAGTAATCGGCTGTGCGTCTATTAACTGATTGGTGTGCAGGTCGTAAAACTCAAGGGAAGCCTGCATCTTAGCTTCTTTGCTTTGAAAAGACTCCAGTACATTGGCGCGAACGATGACTTTACGGGGCACTTTGATGTCGTTGCCAAGCGTGTCTTTTTTGACATTGCCGCGTTCGTCAAGAACGTATTCAAAACCGTCTTCAATTTCGCAGGCGTCTTCGTAATTGCGCTCCTGCACCAGGCCCGGACTGACCCTGACATCGGCAATTTTTACGAGCACTTTGTAGTCGAATTCTATATTCGGGTTGGGTTCGGAATAGTAGACATTCCAGCGGTTCGATAAATCGGCGACGGGGAAAGTACGGATGGCGTTTTCTACGCGATTAGGCAAATATACAGGCGCTTTGTTGACCATTTCCACCAGAATGTGCGCCGTCCCCAAATCACGTGCAAGCAACATCAATTTGTCTTCATCCCGGTAATCGCGGTAGTATTCCCGGATTTTTTCGAATTCGGCATAAGCCTGACGGGCGGCGTTGCGATCACCGTTTTGTGCGCTTCTCAGATAGTCTCTGCCGCGGTTGTAGTGGTAAGCTGCCGCATTTTCGCGGGCTTCCGTTTCCAGTCCTTCCACACGTACAAAAAGGAAATCTGCTTTAAGACCGCTTTGGTCAATAAGGGGCAGCAGGGGTTCTATGCTTTTCTGACGCCGGTCAATACGCTGGTAGATGTCGTGGATGCGCGCCCAGTTGCTTTCCCGGTTTTCCTGCTTCAGGCGGTTGGCTTCTTGCATGTCGCGCTCCGTTGCTTTAGTAAAAGCCATTTGGAGTGCATCTACATATTTGGTTTTCTTGATTTTTTTGCCGCTAAGTTTTTGGATGGCCAATTGCACGGATGCATCATAATTACCTGTTTCGAGCAATTTCTGGGGAGAAGTACAGGCAACTGCAAATAGCATCAAAACGGCAATTGTGGCGATTAAGCTGGAGTGGTTTCTCTTGTGTGTCATGGCTGTAGGTATTTAATTCGTTTCTATGCAGCCAAGATAGGGGCATTAGCAGCCCGAAATCCACTAAGAGAGCGTTAACCCGAATAGGAGAATGGTTAAAGTATAGAAAAATTTTGTGTAATATGTTAAGATTGTTAGTACTTGGTCGGTTAAATGGCAAGTTTGCAAGTTTGCAAAACTTGTCCCGCTCAGCGGGAGGGCAAAGGGCAAGGGGCAAAGAGCAAAAGGCAAAGAGCAAATTGGCAAACAGGTCTTGCAAATTTGCCTCTTGCGAATTTGCCTCTTGCAAACTTGCCCTTTCCTTCAGCCTCAAGACCGCTCTTCCCAGATCGCAGCCAAATGAATCAGCGTCTCCACCGCTTTTTCCATATCCTGAACCGACACCCACTCCTGGCGGGAATGGAAGGCGTGTTCGCCGGCAAAAATGTTTGGACAGGGCAAGCCCATGTAAGAGAGTCGCGAACCATCGGTACCTCCCCGGATACTGGATAAATGTGGCTTTATTCCCGAGCGCTGGATGGCTTCTATGGCATATTCAGAAACTTGCGGGAAATTCACCAGTATCTTTTTCATATTGCGATACTGCTCCTTGATCTCAATATCTGCTTTAGAATGCGGGTAATTAGCTAAAACCTGATCAACCACCTTTTTTAAAGTCGCTTCGTGATCGATTAAAGCTTCATCAGTAAAATCCCGCACAATCAATTGGATGGTGGTTTTTTCCACGCCGCCGCTGATGCTCACCGGATGAAGAAAGCCCTCACGTCCCTCTGTGCTTTCGGGAGAAAGGTGGTCTTTGGGCAAAGCTGCCACAATTTCCGAGGCGATTTTGATGGCGCTTTCCATTTTACCTTTCGCGAAGCCGGGGTGAGCACTAACGCCATGAACCGTTACAGTTGCTGCATCGGCGGAAAAAGTCTCGTCTTCAAAAGACCCGAGGCGTTCTCCGTCTACCGTGTATCCAAAATCGGCGCCAAGTTTTTGAATATCAGCCTTGTCTACACCACGACCAATTTCTTCATCGGGTGTAAACAGTATCCGGATGGCGCCATGCTTCACTTCGGGGTGGTGCATGAAAAAATGGGCAACATCCATGATTTCGGCTAATCCTGCCTTGTTGTCAGCACCCAGCAAAGTGGTTCCGCTTGCCGTGACGATGTCGTTGCCGATTTGCTCTGCCAGGTCCGGATGCTCTGAAACCCGGATGACTTGCTCCGGCTCATCGGGCAGCACAATATCGGAACCATCGTAATTCAGATGCACGATGGGCTTAACATTTTCACCACTGCAATCCGGAGAGGTGTCCATGTGTGAACAATAACAAATGACCGGTACTTTTTTATCGGTATTTGAAGGAATGGTCGCATAAACATAACCGTGTTCGTCCAGATGCGCATCAGAGACACCCATAGCTTTCAATTCCTGCACCAGCAACTTTCCCAGATTTTTTTGTTTTTCGGTGGAAGGAGTAGTTGGCGATTCCGGATCTGATTGAGTGTCAATGGCCACGTATCGAAGGAATCGTTCGAGTACGGTAAAGTGGAAGCTCAATGCTTTCATATATGGAGTCGTTGAATTTGGTTGAGCAATAAGTTCTTTGCAAATATGCAATAAATAAGGCAGAAAACGAAGCAATCTGACCATCAAAGGGAGGAGCAGGCCGTCCTGAATACAAGAAAAAATGCTTGTTCATCAGAATCTATCCTGGGGATGTGTCGATATTGTTGGAAATGAAAAATTTACCGGTCAACGAGTTTGTGTTTTGAGAAAAGTAGCTCTGCGAGGTTTGTTTTGTGATACAGTTGGAATCCAGACTGTAGAAATTCAGAAAACAGGCTAACTTGGCAGGGATAAGCAATATGCTTTGCTAAATAGGCATCAATTGGATGCGCTGAATTACATTTGCCCGCAGAATACGGCTGTAGCCGAATACAGCAAATACATCACAAAAGCAAAACAACATGAAAAGCATCAACTTTTGCATACTCATCTCCATGTTCAGCCTGTTTTTGTCATGCTCTGTCAGCAAACAAGGGGCAGCAACTTCGGGCGACCGCAATTCATCTTCAAAATCCGCAAAATCCACCACTATGAATGAGCCTTTTGTGCACGTTGTTTTTTTCTGGTTAAAAGAGCCCGACAATCAGGAAGCCCGGCAAAAATTCGAAACCTCGCTAAAAACTTTCATCAGTAAGTCTGATTATGTCAAAGCTTCTCATATCGGCACCCCTGCTGATACCAACCGCCCCGTGATTGATCGCTCTTACACTTATTGTCTGATCGCCACTTTTACATCAAAAGAAGAACAGGACAAATACCAGGTAGAACCGGTGCACCTGAAGTTCATTGAAGAATCCAAAGATTTGTGGGAGAAAGTAGTGGTTTACGATTCTATTAAAATGGACTGATTCAAACGCTGAACTGTGATCAAACTCATCGGCATTCCCTACGACGCGAATTCCTCCTTCCTGAAAGGCCCGGCCCTGGCTCCTGCGCGCATCCGCCTGATGGACAAAGAAGGCTCCGCCAATGCTTTTTCGGAAAACGGGCTGGAGGTCAGAGAAGGACTGAACTACGAGGACGAAGGGGACCTTTTTTTTGAAGACCTTCGCCCGGAAAAGGCATTTGTGACCATAAAAACAGCCATTTCACGAGTGCTGAAAGCGCATTACAAGATCCTCTCCATAGGCGGCGACCACTCGATCAGTTATCCGGTGATCGACGCTTTTGCAGACCATTATCAGGGCCTGAACATTTTGCATCTGGATGCCCACGGCGACTTGTACGACAACTTTGACAACAATCCCTATTCCCATGCTTCGCCGTTTGCGCGCTTAATGGAAACGGGTAAAATCAAGTCGCTGACCCAGGTGGGTATCCGCACCTTTAATACCCACCAAAGGGAGCAGGTGAAGCGCTTTGGCGTGCGGAGTATAGAGATGAAGGACTTTAATTACGATTTCCTGCAAACACTGGAAGCGCCCCTCTATATTTCGCTGGATATTGATGTACTTGATCCGGCTTTTGCGCCCGGCATATCGCACCATGAACCGGGCGGCATGAGTACGCGGGAATTGCTACGCATCCTCCAAAGCGTATCTGTGGAAGTGGTGGGGGCCGATTTGGTGGAATACAATCCGGTCAGAGATGTCCACAATATGACAGCCATGCTGGGTTATAAATTGATGAAAGAGTTGATTGAGTTGATGAACAAATAAGGCAACTTATTTTCTCCGTTTTCGTCGAAAACCCTGATTTGGAGAAAAACTTCCTGTCGCTAAACTTAGCGCCCACATATTGGTTCATTACTGGGAATAAACTTAATATCATCAACTACGCGCTCTATGCAACGAAATTTCCTCTTTCTTCTCGGCAGTGGCCGACGCGAAGGCAACACCGAAATATTAGCACGTCAGGCAGCACAACTACTGCCCTCTGAAGTAGAGCAAAACTGGCTAAACCTGCTCGATTTACCGCTTCCACCATTTGAAGACATTCGGCATTCAGTCGGCGTTTACCCTCAACCTGCTGGCAATGAAAAGGTGCTTTTTGACGCCACGCTGGCAGCAACCGATGTCGTATTTGCTACGCCGCTCTATTGGTATAGTGTATCCTCTTCCACCAAACTCTATCTGGATTATTGGTCGGCATGGCTTAGGGTGCCGGATGCAAACTTTAAAAAGCGCATGGCCGGAAAAACCACGTGGGTTGTCAGTTCCTGCAGTGACGAAGATGGAGAGCGCATGGCGGAACCGCTATTAAAAATGCTTCGCTTATCAGCTGAATACATGGGAATGCACTGGGGTGGGGCTTTGCTTGGATATGGCAGTCGTCCCGGGGATGTATTGCGCCATACTCCGGCGATGGAACAGGCTGGATCGTTTTTTAAACTATAGGTTTACAAAAATTCAACCTTTAGAGATTTGTTTGACAAGTTGCCTCGAAGCCCCCGGGGTGCACCCCCTTTTGCGCAGCCATAACCTTGAAAACTGGCGGGTATTGGCAAATCCGCAAGCCACTGCAATTTCTTTTACAGAGCGTTCTGTATAAAGCAACAGCTGCTCTCCGTGTTCCAGCCGAAGGTTGTCGCGAAAAGCCTGTATGGTCTGTCCGGTGTGTTGTTTAAACAAACGCGACAGATGTCGGGGGCTCTTATGCATCTGGCGGGCGAGGTCGCTGATGCTGAAAGCGGAATCCAACTCGTTGGCCAGGATTTCCTGGGCTTTATAGACTTCGGCATTGAAGTGGTTGTTAAAATCAAGAAAGATATTCTTCTGCGCTTTGGTTTCTGCCCGCCGAACATTAATGACCATTTCCTGAGCCACTTTTGCAGCTAAAAACGGGTTACACCACAACTCCACCAAAGCGAGCGCCATGTCTACGCCTGAACTCATGCCCGCACTGGTAAATATTCCTTTGTCGAAAACATAAAGCCGGTTTTCCTGAACACGCGCCTTAGGAAAATTTTTCTGCATGTAACTCAAACACTTCCAATGACTGGTACACGAAACGTGATCGAGCAGGCCCATTTGCCCCAAAATCAAGGAGCCGGAGCAGATGGAAGCCACATAAACACCTTTTTTGTGCTGGGCCCACATCCAGTCTTTTGCCGCTTCAATAGCGGCATCCAGTTTTCCTTCCTGAAAACTATTGAAGTCCATCCCCGGAACACAAACCATATCCCCTTCGCGAAGCGCTAAATCCCCGAGAGCCATACCCGGAGCCAACGGCAAGCCCTGGGCGCTGCATATTGCGCCGGATACTGAGGCATAGAGCATCCTGAATTTTTTAGCGCCCAGTTCAGATGCTTCAAAAAACACCTGCGCAGGACCGGCAAGGTCCTGAAGATGGGTGTGTGGAAACAAAACAAAAGCAATGGTCGAAGGCGCCACAGCATGGGTCATAATCGGGTGGTTTTAAAAGACGAATCCGGACTTTCCGGGGCCAAAAAAAGACTTTTCAGGCGCACAACGTCGGTCTGATGTAACTTTGAAAAAAACGAAATCATTATGAAAAAAATTTTTGAAATCACCCTGCTGTTTTTACTCATCACGAATGGATTGCTCCTGGCCCAATCGGCCAAAAAGCCATTGTCTGTAGGTATCTTCATTTACGAAGGTGTCGAAATCCTTGATTTTAGCGGGCCTTCCGAAGTCTTTGGGTCAACGGATGGCTTTAAACCCTTTTTAGTCGCTTACAAAAAAGAGCCGCTGACGAGTCAGGGATTCATTACAGTCACCCCCCAGTATTCTATCGAAGATTGCCCGCCAACAGACATTCTGGTTTTCCCCGGCGGCGCCACCGGAAATCTGCTGGGAGAACAAAAGCTGATTGACTGGATCAAAGAACGTTCAGAGAGCACACAGTTTATGATGTCGGTTTGTACGGGTGCGGCCCTGCTTTCCAAAGCCGGTTTACTGGAGGGAAAAGAAGCGACTACCTTCCACGGTTTTATTTCCCGACTGCAGGAAATGACACCCAATGCCACCATCCTCAGGAATACCCGGTTTGTCGACAATGGCCACGTTTTAACCACCGCAGGCGTTTCCGCAGGCATTGACGGCGCCTTGCACCTTGTTTCAAAAATCAAAGGAGAGGATGCTGCAAAAGCAACAGCCCGGTATATGGAATACGACAAATGGCAGCCTCTGGACGGCAAAGTGAACGAAACGCCTTTCATCATCGAAGTCAGAAAATCCGGACCAGAAGAAGCCATGAAAAAATACGCCTCAAAACCTGCCGGCCTGCAGCCTTTGTATTACCCGGGGGAAATGACAAACCTCGCAATGGAATTGCTTGATGACAAACCTGCGCAAAGCGAAGCCATTTTCCGTTGGCTGATCAAAAATTCGCAACCCACCCCGGCTATGTATGATGGTGTAGGTATGGCCTGGAAAAAAATGGGGAAAACAGCGCCAATTAAAAGCAGTGCATTTATAGAAAAACTGGCGGGAGGCGATATTTCGTGGGCAAAACAAACCCATCAGGAATTGCAGAAATCTCATCCGGATTGGCTCCTTTTCACAGAAGAAGACATCAATGCCGCTTGTTATAAAATGGCATCGGCAGGCAAAAAGAAAGAAGCACTCGATGGATTTAAATGGAATACAGAATTGTATCCTGCCTCTGCCAATGCCTGGGACAGTCTGGCAGAAGGGTACGAAAAAATGGGGGAACCGGCACTGGCTGTTACTGCCAGCGAAAAATGTCTTGGCAAACTGCCAAATTCACGTTACGACGAACAACGAAAAGCATTGTTGGCAAAAATTTCAAAAGAACGGATCGAACGCTTAAAGGGAGACAAGCGATAAAAAAAGTATAGCCTGGTACAAGGGTCTTTATCTATTGAAAATCGTGAAAAATGCATGAGGCAGCCCAAAAATGGGGTTGTTTCATGCATTTAACCAACACCCTTTGCTTATTTTTGACAGATAATTTAATGCATCATTCCTGTACAACAACAACCCAAAGTCACCATGCTCAAAAATGCTAAATTATGGTTCAAGGCAGGATCCTGGGCACTTATCATCACCGGCTTGTTGCACAGTCTGAGCCTGCTCCAAAAACCAGTAGGCGAAAACGATACAGAGCGCCAGTTGCTGGAACTCATGACCACTTACGTCATGGGCGGTGTCAACCGAACCATGTATGAACTGTATTTCTTTTTTTCGCTGAGTATGACTTTGTTTACCCTCTTTGTGGCGGGTCTTAATCTTTTGTTTGCACAGTATTACATGCCTTCTGAACATGCCCGTAAATTCATCCTCGCAAACCTGATTTTTCTGACCATTTTTCTCATCCCGCTTGTTTTGTGCACTTTCAGCATCCCGATCGCCTGCTATGGACTTTGCTGGCTGTTGTTTCTTGTTTCGTTTGTGCTTTCGAAAAAATGAATAAAATTAATTTTGTATAGTGGCCTGACTTGTTTTTATTTGTGCCTGTAAAATCAGCCCCGGACATGATCTTCAACAATGAACCCTACCTTGTCTTTTTTTCCAATACATCTGGAAACAGGGACAATAATTTCAGGGACTTGATGCCAGCGATCAAAACCCGGCTTTAAGCATAGAGAAACCAAATAATTCAGATACAATGGCAAAAATTAAAAACATTGAAGGTATGTCAAGCTCACAAATCAATCTTGAATTGAGCAGAGGAGCTAAATTTGTCGTGTTTCAGTATTGCATTTCCATACTCATCATGACCTTCAAACCCAGTAGTCACATCTACTTCATCAAGTCAGGAGAATCTACGGTTAAGTATAGCATAGGTTTTACTCTGCTGACACTCGTCATGGGCTGGTGGGGTATACCGTGGGGACCGATTTATTCCGTTGGTGCAATCTACACCAATGTAAGTGGAGGGAAGGATATCACCCAGGATGTTTTGAATTCTATCAATTCAACGGGTAACGAATCTGTTTAAACCCGGAGTGGCCCATTTAGCAGGTGTTGTTACAGGCAACTGGATATCATGTTGTTAGGATACGCTTATTCGTAAACCGGTATATGGCGATCATCATAACAATCATCAAAACGTTCCACACAAAATAGGCCGAAAGTCCAAAGCCCGTCATCAACCAGTTCACGTCCACGGCAGCGCCGATGGCACTGAGTAAACTGACCACGCCATTGGAGATGAGCAGCCAGCGGATGAAATTATTTTTATCCTTGTAGTAGGCCGCCATCAGCCAGGTTGCTATTCCCAGCAAGGCATAGCCCCACATCTCATTGGCCCAGCAAAACGACAAAGGATTTGACATAGAAAACATGGCAATCGCAGCATCATATTCCGGTTTATAATTTAAGGCCAGGTTGTGCACAAAAGTAGTCTGGCAAATATAATTGAATGAAATCAGGGTGCAGAAAACGAGAGTCCACCCGAGGGAAACCAACAACAGGAATTTTTTCCCTTCATCTTTCTCACTGGTGTTCAGATAATGACCCGTTGCTAACATCAACATTCCGCCAATTAAAAGGAATCCGAAATAAAAAGGTAAGTCCTGAATGGTGGCATAATTTTCCACAAAAACGGACGGCGAAACCCATACTGGTTGTGGTTTTATCAGGTTTACAATGATAAAAGCAACTGGTCCCGAAAGGATATATCCAACTAATGCCACAATGGAACCCAATAATATGAATCTCTGATAATTAAGTGTCCGGAGCATTTTTTTATTCAAAGTTCTGCCGGGCTTGAGCAAGCCAAAATGACTTCAGTCAAGTAACTGTTTGATTTCAATCAAATTCTAATTAATTTAAGCTTGCTATTTTTACACTGTTCTAAAACCTCCAGACCAATATTCAATTTGAACGCCTACTTATGAAGAGTTTAAGCACGCAATCCAATAACAAATCAGGCATGTTAACCAACCGCAATTCCATTTTACTAATCCTGTCCGGTGCCCTGCTTTTCAGCACCAGTTGCAGTACCCAGCCCCTCATTTCCGGACATATTACGGTCAAAACCGGTTGGAAACCTGTCGTTTACCTCATTGCTCCGCGGAGTTTTTCAGAAATCGCGACCAATTATAGCGGGCAGATAGTTGATTCCGCCCTGATTGCTGCGGACGGAAAATTTGTTTTCAAAGATATACCCAATACAACGTCGCCTGTACTTTACCAACTGTCAGTACAACCATTAGGCAGCCGGTATGACAACCAATTGCTCGATGACAATCCTTTGTTGTCGAACTACATGCCGATCGTCGTAGAAACTGGTTCCCCAATTTACTTCACCGCTGAATCGGATCGTTTTCAGGCAACTTTCGATATAACTGGCGCGACGGCTCCGCCTGGTGCCTCCTACTCTTCGGGCTCCAGCCCGAACCAGAACCCTGCTGGCGCGACGGCTCCGCCTCGTGCCTCTTATTCTTCGGGCTCCAGCCCGAACCAGAACCTTCTAATCCTCCGCGACATCCGACACGCCTCCTTTCGCCAGTGGAAAGATCCACTGACTGCCGCCCCCGACGAAGCGCACCTTCTGGAACAGGAAAACGCGCTGCGCCAGTTTCAGGCGCCGCTCATGGCTTTTGCCGATTCAACAACCTCAGTACAGGCAGCTTTGGTGGCTACACGCTGGGTTAGTTTGCAATACGACTACGAAAGGGTGCCCGAGTTTTTGCACCGCCAATGCCAAAAATGGTCTGATTTGAGAGCAAACAACCTGTTTGTAGCTCAACTTTGCGAAAAAGCAGGCTCATTGCCCGTTTTGGTGGGAGAAAACATCCCCGATTTTTCCTTCCCCATGTCTGGCGGGGATACCGTTACCTTGAAAACGCTTTTAGGCGCCAAGCTGACCATTCTGGATATCTGGGCCTCCTGGTGCGTGCCTTGCAGACGGGAAAACCAGCAGGTGTTGGCGCCGCTATGGTCAATCTATCGGGAAAAAGGCCTGGAAATTATCGGCTATTCCATCGACAGCAGCGAAAGCGCCTGGCGTGCTGCAATAAAAAAAGATAGCGCAGTCTGGCCGCATGCTTCTCACCTGAGCGGCGATGAAACGCCTTTTATGGAAGCGCTGCGCATCAGTACCATTCCCGCCAATTTTATCATAGACGGAAATGGTAAAGTGCTCGCCAAAAATTTACACGGGGAAGAGCTGAAAGCTTTTGTGGCGGAATATTTGGGGAAGTAGCAAAAGGTAAAAGGCAGGTTTGCGAAACTCAAGCTTTTCTTTTGCTTGCGCGAGGCTTGGTAACTGAGCTGACGACTGAGCGTAGTCGAAGTCAAGTCGAAGTCAAATCGAAGTTCCGTCCTTGTGTCTGCTATTCAACAGGTCTTCTGCCTGATTTTATCAAAGTCCTAACGCCTGTTTAAATGCTGCATCATCAGGCTTGACATCAGATGGGAAAAAGTGAGTCAATTCACCTACTTCATTCACCACATATTTGCAGAAATTCCAGGTAGGTGCCTGGTCGTTCCATCCATTCTTGTCTTTATTTGACAGCCACTGGTACAAAGGGTGCTGGTCGCTGCCTTTTACGCTGATTTTTTCAGCCAGCTGAAAAGTAACGCCATAATTTTTCTGGCAGAAACTGGCAATTTCTTCGTTCGTGCCCGGTTCTTGTCCCAAAAAATTATTGGCCGGTAAACCCAGCACGATGATATCCGATCCGTGTTCTTTGTGAAAAGCTTCCCAGTCTGCGTATTGGGGCGTATATCCACATTTGGAAGCCACATTGATGAGAATGACTTTTTTACCTTTGAATTGCATGAAGTCAATGACACCATCGCCATCCAGTTCAGCTATTTTAAAATCGTAGAAAGAGGTTGAGGCCATAGCATCTTTAGGTTTTGTCAGGGCTTTGCCCCGTTTGGCATAAAAGGAAAAGCCGACGAGGGCAAGAACAAGCGCGATCAGGAGAATAATTTTCATGTTCTGTGTTTAGGGTGCTTTAACAAAGAGAACAGAAATTTGTTCGAATGTAGCATTACCTGCCATTTCGAATTTACCCTGCAAAAGGGATTCAGCTGATCCCATTTCAAAAATTCCTTACTTTTACCCATCACCTAAAAATAATGATTGCTATGCGTATAATGATTACTACTTCCTTACTACTGGTGTGCCTTTTGCCACTCGGCGCCCAGGACCTCAGTCAATCGCCCTGGCATATCCAGGCCAAAAATATTGACCCGGCCAATTATTACGGCATCACTGTCGCAAACGGCATGGTGGGTTTGGTGTCGTCCCCTGAACCGATGCGCGTGAAGGATGTGGTCCTGAATGGGGCGTATGACTACTATCAACGCGGCCGTGTATCCAACATCCTCAAGACCTTCAACCACGTGAACATGAATCTGGACGTAGATGGTCGCCGCATCGGACGCCGCGACATTTCCAATTACACCCAGACCCTCGACATGAAAAAAGCAGCGCTGGCCACTACTTTTGATGTGGGCGACAAAGTCAGCGTGCGCCACACCCTGATGTCGCTGCGCCACCTGCCTTTTACAGCCATGAGCATTGTAGAGATCACGGCCAAAAAAGACGTAACGATTACGCCGATGTCGGTCATAGAAGCGCCCGATCACCTTGCAGATGTCCGCAACTATTACAGCGAAATTGACCGGCCTCACGTGCTGATTCAGCTACTGACTTCGGTCGCGAACAGCCCTTCCGGCAAACTAAAAGTAGCCGCTTCATCCAGTTTTATCTTCGAAGAGCCCCACGGCAGCGAGCCTAAAGTCATCCACGAAGACTGGGACTACAACATGCATTTAGCCAAATTTTACAAGGAACTCAAGGCTGGACAGACCTATCGTTTTGCGGTAGTAGGATCGGCGGTTTCCAGCGCAGATTATGGCGATCCGCACAACGAAGCAGAACGTTTGACCATTTTTGCCAAACTGGAAGGTGTGAGCCGCCTGCTGAAGCGCCACGAAGCCGCCTGGGAGGAGCTGTGGAAGAGTGACATCATTGTAGAAGGCGACCTGGAAGCGCAGCGCGCCATCCATTCGGCCATTTACCACCTTTACTCTTTTTCACGCGAAGGCATTGCCTACAGCTTATCGCCAATGGGATTGTCGGGGTTGGGTTACAACGGCCACGTATTCTGGGACACCGAATTATGGATGTATCCGGCAGTGCTGGCGCTCCAGCCCGAAATTGCCCGCTCGTTTCTGGAATACCGGTTTGAGCGCCTGGAAGCTGCCCGGCAGAACGCCTTTTCCCACGGCTATAAAGGCGCCATGTTTCCGTGGGAATCCTCGTCAGAAGGATCGGAAGACACCCCTGTTTGGGCACTTACCGGACCTTTTCAGCACCACATCACCGGATGCGTGGGTTGGGCTTTCTGGAAATATTATCAATGTACGAAAGATAAAGAATGGCTGCGTACCCGAGGTTATCCGGTACTGAAAGAAGTGGCTGATTTTTGGGCAAGCCGTGTAGAGCGCAATGGTCCGGGCAAATACGACATCAACAATGTGATTGGCGCCAATGAATGGCAGGAAAATATTGACAACAACGCCTTTACGAATGGCATGGCCATTACGGTGCTGGGCTATGCAGCACAGGCGGCCCGGGAACTGGGAGTGGCACCGGACCCAGACTGGGAACATGTTGCAGCCAATATTCCTATTCTGAAATTCCCTGACGGCACCACCCGGGAAAATGCCACCTACGATGGCGTTACCATCAAACAAGGCGATGTCAATCTGCTGGCCTACCCCCTGAAAATTGTGAACGACGAAAAAAGCATCCTGAAAGACCTGTTGTACTACGAACCCCGTATGGCGCCCGACGGCCCGGCAATGGGGAACTCTGTACTGGCAACCCTTTATGCCCGGCTCGGTGACGCAGAAAAAGCCTATGAGATGTTTGTAAAAAGCTACAAACCCAACGAAGTACCGCCTTTTGGCGTCTTGGCCGAAACAGCCGGAGGAACCAATCCTTACTTTGCAACCGGAGCCGGCGGTACTTTACAAGCCGTACTTTATGGCATTGGTGGGCTGGAAATAACGGATATGGGCATCGTGCAATTGAAAACCAGACTGCCGAAAAAATGGCGTTCTTTAAAGTTGACCGGAATCGGCAAAGACAAAAAAACGTTCGAAGTAAAGTGATGCCGCACGAAGCATACATGAAGCGTTGTTTCGACCTGGCCCGGCTGGGCGCCGGCAACGTATCACCCAACCCAATGGTGGGGGCCGTACTGGTTCACGGTGACCGCATCATTGGGGAGGGTTTTCATCAGCAATATGGGCACGCGCATGCCGAGGTTAATGCAGTCAACAACGTCCGGAGCAAAGACAAAGGCCTATTGTCGGAAGCCACCCTATATGTTTCGCTTGAACCTTGTTGTATTTATGGAAAAACGCCGCCCTGCACGAATCTGATCATCGAAAACCACATCCCGCATGTTGTTATTTCCTGTCTGGACCACACCCCGGGAGTTGCAGGAAAAGGCGTAGAGATGCTTCGCAAGGCCGGAATAAAAGTCACTACAGGAGTGCTGGAGGCCGAAGGGCAAAGACTGAGCGCTATCAGAAATACCTTTGTCACCCGGCAACGCCCTTATGTTATTCTCAAGTTTGCCCAAACAAAAGATCACTTCTTTGGCCCGGAAGATGGAAGCCAGTTCTGGATTACCAATGCATACAGCAAGCGCCTTGTCCACCGCTGGCGCAGCGAAGTAGACGCCATACTGGTTGGAACCCAAACAGCGCTCAACGACAATCCTGAGTTAACCAACCGGCTCTATTTTGGAAAATCCCCCCTGCGGGTAGTATTGGACCGGACTTTGCGCCTTCCCAAAACGCTTTCCCTTTTTAACGGGGAATCCCCTACCCTTGTGTTTACTGAAAAACCAGCCGTTCCGGCAAAGGGAAACGTAGCTTACCGGTCTCTACCTTTCGACCAAAATCTTATCTCCGAAATCCTGAAGGAATTGGCTACGCGCAAATGCACTTCCTTGCTTGTGGAAGGCGGTGCTAAAGTCATGCAGGATTTTCTGAAAGCCGGACTCTGGGATGAAGCGCGTGTATTTACAGGCGAAAAGCACCTGCTTCGGGGCATAACAGCCCCTACCCTGCCTGTTGCGCCTTCTTTTTCACAGCCCCTTGCCGGGGATGTAATGGAAGTGTATTTCAATCAGCAGTAATCGGTCCTTCCGTCTCCTTGCTGCATTTTTTCAGATAGGATTCAATAAATCCTGAAATGACTTCAAGCGCTGTATCGAAGTGTTGGTTGTTGTTGATGACGATGTCCGCCTCGTCCATATAAGGTTGGATATAGCGTTCAAAAGTAGGAAGAACGTGCTTTTCATAGCGGTAAAGCACATCGTCAAGAGGGTAGTTTCTTTCTACCTGATCGCGTTTAATGCGGCGTATGACCTTGAGGTTTTCTTTGGCGTGCAAAAAGACTTTCAGGTCAAGCAGCCTTCGAATTCTTTTAAAGTGAAAAACAAAAATCCCTTCCACAATAATTACCGGCGCCGGCCGAAAGGTCAGCATTTTGGGAATCGCAAGTTTGTTATTGAATACGTATTCCGGGCGCTCCACGGTCTCCCCCGCGAGCAGCCGTTCCACATCCCGGGCGAAAGCTTTTTTGTCAATCGAGCGCGGCAGGTCAAAATTCTGAATTCCATAACTGTCAGTGTATTGTTCTTCCCTCGGCCGGTAGTAATCGTCCTGGGAGATCAGGCAAACCGAATCATCTCCGAAGCGGCGCTTCAATTCTTTGACAAAAGTCGTTTTGCCGGAGCCGCTTCCCCCGGTAATTCCCATGATAAATGGCTTCATTGCAGGCTGTCGTGCTGGTTAAAGATTGTGGTGCGGCAAAGGTAGTAATCTGTTTTTGGAAAATTTCTTTACATTTGGCAAGTTTTGACGGATTCTCGAAGACAGCAAATATCTTTCATCAACAAAACGAAAACCGAACATGGATTGGATTTCAGGTATTTTAAGGGGACTATTGGGAATGGCCTCTTTACTGGGTATTTGCTGGTTGTTGAGCAACAACCGCAAGGCCATAAATTGGCGCATTGTTGGTTCCGGTATTCTGCTCCAGCTCGTTTTCGCTATTCTGGTTCTGAAAGTGCCCTATGTCAGCACTTTTTTTGAAGGTATTGCTTCTGTTTTCACCAAGATCATCAAATTTTCTGATGCCGGCGCCGCATTTTTATTCGGCGGTCTGGTAGACAAACAGGATACCTTCGGTTACATATTTGCTTTTCGGGTTTTACCTACCGTCATGTTCTATTCCGCTTTGTCATCCGTTCTGTATTATTTTGGGGTTCTGCAAAAAATAGTTTATGGCATTGCCTGGGTAATGAGCCGAACCATGCGCCTTTCCGGTCCGGAAAGTCTCGCTTCTGCCGCAAACGTTTTTATTGGCCAAACAGAAGCGCCCCTTTTTATAAAGCCCTATCTGGAAAATATGTCGCGGTCGGAGTTGCTTTGTCTCATGACCGGAGGAATGGCAACCATTGCAGGTGGCGTATTTGCTGCTTATGTCGGATTCCTTGGCGGCGCCGATGAAGCACAGCAACTTTATTTTGCCAAACACCTGCTGGCAGCGTCTATTATGTCGGCGCCTGCAGCCATCGTCGCGGCAAAAATGTTGTATCCGGAAACCGAAAAAACCGACTTAAACGACCATCTCAAAATAGAGACCCCGCGTGGCAGTAACCTGCTTGACGCGATTTCCACCGGCACGACCGACGGACTTAAACTGGCTGTAAATGTGGGCGCTATGCTCATCGTTTTTACCGCACTGGTCTTCATGTGCAACTATGTGCTTGAAAATTCCATTGGCGATTGGACGGGCTTAAACGAAAAAGTCGTTGCTGCAACAAACAGCCGGTTCACAGGCTTCAATTTGACTTACCTGCTGGGTCTTGCTTTTTCTCCTCTCGCCTGGTTGCTGGGCACGCCTTCTCAGGATATGGTTCTGGTGGGGCAATTGCTGGGACAAAAAACCGTACTAAACGAATTCATTGCCTATGGGGATTTGGGCAAATTCCGCGAACTGGGCATCACCATGCACCCGCGCTCGGTGGTCATCGCCATTTATGCTCTGTGCGGATTTTCAAACTTCGCCTCAATCGGAATTCAAATCGGCGGAATTGGCGCACTCGCTCCGGGGCAGCGCAAAAACCTGACGGAACTGGGCTTCAAAGCTTTGATTGCCGGCTCCATTGCCTGTTTTTTGACCGCTACAGTGGCCTGCATGATGATTTGAAGCAAAAACAATCAGCGACTCAAAGCCCGGTTGATCTGATTCAGATGCCGATTAAAATGTGTTTCCAAAAAAGAAAGCATTTGTTGCATGGTCATACGCCCTGCCCGTGGATGGCGATAAGCTTCTTTATCAAATAGGTCCGCCGGCAAAGTGTTCAAAAAACTGCGAAGTTCCTGACGTGTAGTCTTCCATTGCTGCAAAACAGTATCCCTGTCAGATACAACGGGTAATTTATCCTCGCTTACCGAAGCAGGCGCCTTGTATTTGATGAATGTAATGCTCAAGCTCAGATTGAGGAACCAGGTCCTGAAGGCAGCACTGATGCCTGCTTTTTTCATTGGGGACGGGGTACTCAGCTTTTTCCGAAGGTAGTTCAAAGACCCCGTTTCAGCCATCATAAGGTGGTTGACGACTTGCATGACAGACCATTGATCAGGCATGGGTCTTCGATTGAGTTCCTCGGAAGAATAAGCATGCAGTTGAGTTTCCAGACGTTGAAGGCTTGCATCCAATCTGTTCAGGTATTCCTCAGTGCGACGATCCATTGGTTTGATAATTTATCGGTGAATTGACTCTTTAAGCTTGGTGATGCATGCAGGATTAATGAGCCATTTTTAACGTGCTATGATTCCCGTGACAACAAGTCTATTGCATACCTTTGCAAAAAAACGAAAATTAAAATGATGAAACTAAAAATTGTGGCGTCCACTTTGTCACTGATCGTATGCTTCACGGCCTGCCAGTCGGGTGGCCCAAGTCCTAAAAGCTTGTTGGACAAAGCTGATGGCGATATGGCGCAGATGAAAGTACTTGGCGATCTGACCACCTTAATGCAGGGTACGTGGCGTTCAGATGATGATCCCAAAAATGAATTGCGCATTCAGGGAGACAAATTCATCTCTATCTATGACGGTAAAGAAGTTGCGAACGACAGGTTGATCTGGCATATAGATTGTCCGCATGACTGTACACAGGGCATGGAGGACGTCACGGAGATTCTGTGCTTTAAACTGGAAAATGAGCAGGGAGCCAGTTGCTTTGGACTGCTCAACGTAAGCGATAAACAAATGGAGTACACCAGCATGCCCGGAACCGGAAAAACACTGAATTATACCAAAACAGGTGAAATTCCCAAACCAACTCCTCCGGGGCAACAATAACCTTTCCTGCCACAGATGACCTACTGTGCATTCAGGGTCATCTGTGGTCGCTGATTTCCTGAATATTTTTTATCCAATGATGCGGCGAAATTCACCAAACCAACGGGCTATGCTTTCATGGTAATGGTGTTTTTTATTTGCAATGCCATTCAAAACAATGAAAATCAATACCATTCTTTTGTTCTGTATCTTATTGATTTTGATAGTAATAGAAGCACCAGGGCAATCAAAAACCATCCATCCGGATACTTCGCGATTGCGGGAATTGCGCATTCCCAGCATCAGCATGAATAAAGAGATACCTGCCAGTGTGCTTTTGCCGGATGCCTATTTTAAAGATCCCAATACACGCTTTCCTGTCGTCTATCTGTTGCATGGCTACAGCGGCAATTATGCAAGCTGGACAAAAGATTTCCCCGAAACCAAAAAATGGGGAAACATCCTGAACTGCATCATCGTCTCACCGGATGGCGCCTTTTCCAGTTGGTATTTTGACAGCCCGGTCGACCCTTCCTTTCGTTACGAAACGCATGTTGCCAAAGAAGTCGTTGCATACATTGACCGCGAATTCCGCACCATAGCTTCCCGGAAGGGACGCGCTATCTCCGGACTCAGCATGGGCGGTCATGGCGCTTTATTCCTGGCATTGCGCCATCCGGATGTTTTTGGTGCAGCAGGCAGCATGAGCGGTGGCGTGGACCTGCGTCCTTTCCCCGGTAATTGGGACATTGCAAAGCGTCTTGGAAGCCGGCAGGAATTTCCTCAACGTTGGGAGGAAGGTTCGGTTATCAATAACCTCTATCGCTGGGATGAAAAAATGCCCGTGAAATTCATCATAGATTGCGGAACTGATGACTTTTTCTTTGATGTCAACCTTGCGCTTCACGAAAAAATGCTGCTTTGGGACATTCCGCACGATTTCATAGCCCGCCCCGGCGAACACAATCGTGCCTATTGGAAAAATGCCGTTTCCTACCAATTGCTGTATTTTTCAGCATTTTTTGGGGAGCAATGATTGAATTTACTATGTTTACCAAAACAAAACAAAAACACTCATGCTAAAACGGATTACCCTTGCCGGATTCTGCCTGCTGTCTTTGACCGCACAAGCACAACTTACACAACCGCCTTTTACGCCTGCTGTTGAACGCATCAAAAGTTTTGAACAGCGCCAGGCAATGGATGCGAATTCCATTGTCAATACGGTGCCTTTCCGATCAGTCGGCCCCAGCGTACAAAGCGGCCGTGTGGTAGATTTAGATGTATCGCCCAATGACCCCAGCCATTTTTATGTGGCTTATGCCTCAGGCGGTCTGTGGAAAACAGATAATAACGGCACTTCTTTTCTGCCGCTTTTCGATAAGGAAATGGTCATGACCATCGGCGACATTGCAGTAGACTGGAAAAGAAAAACGATTTGGGTTGGGACGGGTGAAGTCAATTCGAGCCGATCTTCTTACTCCGGTACCGGAATTTTCAAAAGCACTGACAGTGGCAAGACCTGGAAACATCTGGGCCTGGGCGAAAGCCACCACATTGGTCGCATCATATTGCATCCAACAGATCCGAATACACTTTGGGTGGCGGTGCTTGGCCACCTCTATTCTCCAAATCAGGAACGTGGGGTTTACAAAACGACCGATGGTGGTAAAACCTGGAAACGCACTTTGTTTGTGAATGACAATACGGGAGCGGTTGACCTGGTTACAGATCCTTCCAATCCAAACATCCTTTATGCCGCAATGTGGGAGCGCTCTCGTCGTGCCTGGGATTTTGTAGAATCCGGAAATGGATCAGGTATTTACAAAAGTACCGATGGCGGAAATTCCTGGACGCTCATGACAGCCAAAGATAAAAGTGGATTCCCACACGGAGAAGGCGCAGGCAGAATCGGCTTGGCCATTACAAAAGAAAAGGGGAAAACCGTGCTGCTGGCCGCTATCGACAACTATTTCCGACGCCCTAAAGAGGCCGAGGAAGACATGACACTGACGAAAGACATGCTGCGCCCGATGGACAAAGAGGCATTCCTGAAGCTCGAAAAATATCTCGTAAAAGAATACCTTCAGGGCAATGGCTTTCCGCAAAAATATACGGTGGACAAGGTATTTGAAATGGTCAAAAACGACGAGATCACGCCCCTCGCTTTAGTCGAATACGTAGAAGACGCCAATTCCCTGCTTTTTGACACTCCGGTCATCGGACTGGAAGTCTATCGCTCCGACAACGAAGGTACTACGTGGAAAAAGACACACCAGAACTACCTCGATGATGTTTACAATTCCTATGGCTATTACTTTGGGCAGGTGCGCGTAGCGCCCAACAACCCGCAAAAAATTTATGTTTACGGGGTACCCATACTGCGTTCAGACGACGGCGGTAAAACCTTCAAAAACATCACCGGCGACAACGTTCACGGTGACCACCACGACCTTTGGATCAACCCCAATCGCCCGGGGCACCTTATTCTCGGTAACGATGGCGGGGTCAACATCTCCTATGACGATGGCGAGCACTGGATCAAATGCAATACCCCTGCGGTTGGCCAGTTTTATGCTGTAGCAGTCGACATGGCCAAGCCTTATAACGTTTACGGCGGTCTTCAGGACAATGGCGTCTGGAAAGGCCCCAGCACTTACAGAGCCAGTACAGCATGGCATGGCGATGGTCATTACCCTTTTGAAGAACTCCTCGGCGGCGACGGCATGCAGGTAGCAATTGATACCCGCGACAATGAAACGGTCTACACTGGTTTTCAATATGGAAATTATTTTCGGATCAATAGAAAATCAGGGGATTTTAAGCGCATTACCCCAAAACCCGACCTTGGCGAGCGCCCCTTGCGCTGGAACTGGCAAGCGCCCATTCACCTGTCGGTTCACAACCAGGACATCTTCTATATTGGTTCAAACAAGCTTCATCGTTCGCTCAATAAAGGAGATGACTTTGTCGACATCTCCGGTGATCTGACCACAGGCGGACGTAAAGGCGATGTGGCTTATTCCACCTTATCCAGCATCCACGAATCACCCATGCGCTTTGGATTGATCTACACGGGTTCTGACGATGGGCTTGTGCACATCACCCGCGACGGAGGCGTCACCTGGAAAAACATCTCTGCAGGACTTCCTGAGACGATGTGGGTGAGCCGGATACAAGCCTCTAAATTTGAAGAAGGCCGGGTTTATGTTTCCCTGAATGGGTACCGCTGGGATAATTTTGACGCCATGCTCTATGTATCGGAAGACTATGGGGAAAACTGGAAACGCATTGGCACCATGCTCCCGCTCGAACCAATCAATGTCGTGCGGGAGGATTTGGAAAATCCCGATCTGTTGTATGTTGGTACCGATCATGGCGTGTATGTATCGCTCAACCGGGGTAAAGACTTTATGAGGATGCAAAACGACATGCCCGATGTGGCCGTTCATGACCTGGTCATTCATCCCCGGGAACGGGAAGCCCTCATTGGCACCCACGGTCGATCCCTGTATATTGCAAGAGTAAAGGAATTGCAACAACTTCGTGATACGGTGCTGTCAAAACCCCTCGTGGCGTTTGAAGTGGATAAAATGCGTGCCGGCAGAGGCTGGGGCAACAACACCTCCTGGTGGAAAAGCGACCCGCCGGAATTGGATATTCCCATTTATGGCAATGCCCCAGGTAAAGCCAAACTAACGCTACAAACAGAAAAAGGCCTGATCCTGCGTAACTGGGAAGCCGATTGCCGGAAAGGCCTGAACTACGTTTCATACGACCTGACCATCAGCGATAAAGACCTGGAAGCGTACAACAAATGGCTCAATGAAAAAACAAAACCAGGGGAGCGGCAACTGAAAGTAAAACCTGCGAAAGACGGGAAGACCTACCTCGCAAAAGGGTCTTACAAGGTTGTTATTGAGCTGAATGGTGAAAAAGCAGAGACAAAAATCGTCCTGGAGTAATCAGAAAGGATGTGGAAGGAATTCCAGCGTTCGTTTCGACAATGCTCGACGAACGCTGGAATTAATAACGAGTTCTTATTTCACGCTAAGGTGACGAATTGTAAAGTAGAATATCGCTGCGAACCCAATGAAGAGCATCAGGTGGAAAACAACGAATGTTGTGTTTTGCAGGATAAAGATTCCACTAACAACAGCGCCAAAGAAATACACCGCCATAACGCCTTCCAGAATGGTCAGCCAGGAAAGTTTACCACTCAGGTAATTCCCTTTGGCAAAACTGTCTTTAATGGTTTGGATGTTAAACTTCGGTGTGCGCACAAATGGCGACTTCTTACCCCGATATCCTTCAATCACGGCAATGGTATTGTGCAGCGACAAGCCCATTGAAAGCGCGAGGAAAAGCGGAAATAAAAGAATGAATTTGAAAACGGAACGCAGGAAACTCTCGTCTTTGTTGTGAGCAGCCTGTACGTTGGCAACGTAGTAGACAGCAATGATCGACAACAGCCCGACCAGGAAATAGGCAAAGAAGTTTTTGCTGAATCCCTGCTCAATGAGGTCTCCCAGGAAAAACAACAATGGCACACTGAACACGCCCGTGACAAATACGAATACAAAAACCGTACTCGACAACAAGTGCATCGTGGTATGAATCTTCTGGTAGAAGCTCAGGTCAGATTTCCACACGGTAGGCAGCATCTTCTTGGCTGTCTCAGCACCGCCTTTCATCCAGCGAAACTGCTGTGATTTCAGACTGTTCATTTCAGCAGGTAATTCTGCAGGAGAGCCGATGCCTTCGAGAAATTTGATTTTCCAACCTTTGAGTTGTGCACGGATACTCAGGTCAAAATCTTCTGTCAGGGTATCTGCTTCCCAGCCACCGGCTTCTTCAATGGTCTTGCGGCGCCAAACGCCTGCCGTACCATTGAACTGGAGCATGTGGTTGCCCTGCATCCGTCCGCTTTGTTCAACAGTGAAATGGACATTAAGCTGGAGGGCCTGCAATTTGGTAATGAGGGAGTAGTTTTCGTTAATGTGCTCCCAGCGGGTCTGCACCACGCCAACTTTCTCATCGCGGAAATGTGGTATCGTTTTTTTCAGAAAATCGCGACGGGGTAAGAAGTCGGCATCAAAAATGGCCATAAACTCCCCTTTGGCGTGTACCATACCGTCTTTCAGTGCACCAGCCTTGTAACCTTTACGTTCTTTTCGCAAGACCTGCTCAATGTTAAAGCCTTTGGCCTTGTACTCTTCCACTTTTTTGCGAACAATTTCCAGGGTTTCATCAGTTGAGTCATCCAGAATGTGGATCTCAAAGCGGTCGCGTGGGTAATCAAATTCGGCAACGGCATCAATGAGTCGTTCGATGACGTACATTTCGTTGTAAATAGGCAACTGTACGGTAACAAAAGGGTACGTTCCCAATTCTTCTAATTCATTGGTTTCCGGGTTGCGAACACCGAATCCGGCCAAAGCAGATTCCAGCATTTGCTCCTGCAAAGGCCCTAGTGACGGATCCTCTGCGGCCAACAGGCGTTTGCCTTTTTTGTAGTGATAAAGAAGGTTGAATTGCATCACACAATACACGGTAATGTATAGGAGAGCAACTGTGTAAATGGCTAAAACCGTATAGGCAACTGCAGCCATAATGAGGTACTTTTTAAAATTGGTTTAAAAAAAATAGAAACCACTCGATTGTTGGTCAGTAAACCAGCTTCTGTTTCCGGATGACCGATTCACGTGACGAACATCATGACGAAAAAATGTCCAAAAGGACACGCAAAATTAGTTAAAAAACACAATGTCTATAAAAAGCTTTTTAAGCATCTCCATTTTCTTATCCCCTTTATTTTCAGTCAGTCAAGTCCACGAGGTTCAGAATCTAACCCAGCGCTCACTTTTTTATTCATTAAATGCACACTAGAGCAAATTTCATATCAGCTAGTAACCAAAAACCCAAACGTAGTGCCGTTCTGCATTTCCGTGTAAAGTCCAAAATCTTTTTTGATTTTCCGAAATGCCCGTGTTGCAAGTGGTATTATTGTTCATAAGTATTTGAAAATTGTCCAGAGAATCTTGTGGCCAGCCATCAAAGTGCCCGAAAAAGTACCGGAAACTTTTGATATTCCTATCCGCTGGCGGTAGCTGATCGGTATTTCCATGCATCGATATTTCTTCTGTGCAGCTTTCACCTGCATTTCCACTGTCCATCCAAAATCAGGATCTTCCATTTTTAGTTCCAGCAGACGGCGAAATTTGATGGCCCGAAAAGGCCCCAGATCGGTAAAATGGTAGCTGTAAAAAAGGCGAATGAGGTTGGTCGCAAGCCAGTTTCCAAAAATCTGCTGTGGCAACATCGCTCCGCGCTCCATGTTTCCTAAAGCCCGGGACCCGATCACCATGTCCATACCGTCTTCCAGAATGGGCCGCACCAATAAGGGCAATTCTTCCGGATGATCCGAATAATCGCCATCCAAAAAAACAAGAATATCGGGCCATTCTGATTCGGGGCGGTTGCGGATGTATTCTATTCCTCTCAGACAGGCACTGCCATACCCTTTCCGGGTTTCATTCAGGACGGTAGCGCCGGCGCTTTTGGCAACTTCTGCCGTTTTGTCCGTACTGGCGTTGTTGCAAACCAGCACTTCTCGCACTAAGCCTTTGGGAATATCCCCCAAAACCAAACCGATAGATGATTCTTCGTTAAAGGCAGGAATGATAATGTCTATGACCGGTAACTCCAATGTTAGTTTGTATTTATTCCAAAGATCAACACCCTGAAAGACAAACAAGTTGCTGTTTGCCTGCCAGAAACGCTCATTAATCCGGTGCAAAAGTAGACAAAAGCTAGTATGCTTAATGTCGCCAACAGGATATTTGAAGAAATTAGAAACATCTCAGATCCTGTACGGAAAACGGGTTGAAAATGGAAACACAAGCGATAATTTGGGAATTATCTCAACAGAATTACGATCCCGTCAGTAATGTTGTTGTTCCTCAAGGCGTCTAATTGCCTTTGAGCGCCTGCTTTATCTGAAAATGCAGCGGAGGTGACTTTGTAGAGCACCCCGTTGCCTGTATTCATTTCCCGAACCGTAGCATCTGATGCGCCCTGATTTCGCAGCGAATCTGCATGACGCTTGGCATTATCGTAATCCCTGTAAGACCCAAATTGAACAATGTACTGGGAACTACCGCCATCTCGGGCCGTCATGGTATTCTGGGCAGGCCTTTGCACGACAGGCTGAGTGCCGGATTGTACCGATCGGGTTGTTTGATAATCTGTTGGCTGACGGGTATAATTTGAATTGGTATTGTTCGTACGATTGTCAGCCGAAGTCAATGTGCTTCTCGTGTCAACGCCCTTGGCTGTAAAATCAGAATTGTAGCCCCGGGGCGTACTTTCCAACCGGGAAGCAGTCTGGACTACCGGGGTTTGGTCTGAATATCCCACTGACTCCACGCGAACGCGGGTTTTTCCAAGTTTCAGCATATCCAACTGAATAGCCGCTGCTTTGGAGAGCAAAACAATGCACCCTTCAGCGCGGGGGCCCCGGTCATTGACCCGAACGATTACGGAAGCGCCGTTATCAACACGGGTTACTTTAAGCATGGTGCCTAATGGCATCGTGTTGTGTGCGCAGGAGAGGCGGTTCATGTCGTAAGCTTCTCCAAGAGAAGTGGGCTCGCCGTGCAGGTAATCTGCATAAAATATGGCATAGCCGGTTTCGCTGGTTTGTTCCTGCTTCAGAGCAGGCCTGCGGCCATTTTCATAAAACTGAAACGTTTGGGCAACAGTCATATTTGCGAAAAACACCAAAGACAAGAAAACGTAAGTATGTTTCATGGTATGTTAATTTTACTGAAAGACACATTATTTTGAACATAAAACAGACGTAAAATGTGTCTGAGGTCACACAATTTGCTGAATTATAGGACAAAGATAGACGGGAAAATTGGAATTACTACAATTTTAACACCGAAAATCACACTTTTTGTTTAAAAAAATGTCAAAAAAAACATTTTTTATTGAAAAGCACGTCTCGAATCGAAGTTGTTGCGTTGGTAGGGCAATTTGATAAAATCCAGCGTACCGGGTTTCACCTGAATATAGAAGGAATACGTTCCCCGGTTTGGCGCCCAGTTCAGGCCCATCTCCCAGCAATGGAGGTCGCGGCTGAAACCCAGGAAAGGGTCTGTAAATGTCTTGTTTTTGAAATCATACCCAATGCGCCCGATGTTGATGTTCCAGTTGCGCGTGAGTTGAATGCTTCCCTGTACATCCACGGAGTGGTTTGAAACCGTAAAAGTATCCCTCCCGGTAACTGTGCGTCGCCAGTCGAGTGAAAGGTTGTGACTGATGCTGAAATTTTCAAAAAGACTCAGGAAGTCCGTCTCCTCTACCCTACCCGGCTGCTGCGGTTCAGAGCGAAGATCTTCGACGACTTTTTCTTCTTTTCCCTGAAAAATGGAGCGGATTTTGCCAACAGTCAGTCCGCTGGTCAGACTGGCGCCTGCACTAAAAAATTCCAGTGGACGCCCTTTTTCATTCCAGGCAAGGCGGTTGACCCTCAGCAATCGCCCTTTTGAATCCGCAATGCTGATGTAAGGATCGAGAATGGCACGGACGCTAACCGTCGTAACGCCTTTGAAAAAACGGGCAGTTCCTCCAATATTGACCTGCGACCATTTGAGCGAATCGGCTGCAAAATTGTAGTTCCCACCCAGCGTAATGTTGTCGAAAAGCTTGATTTTATGGTTATCCGATGAATCTTTTCGGGAATAATATTTGGCCTCAAAAATGTTGTTGAAAGAATAACTGATGCCCATCTGCTGGCCACCATTGGGCGGCCCTCCGAATACCCCTTGCTGAAAAATGGAATACCGATCAAATACTTGCGGATCCTGAGGATCGGCAACATCCCGGAAATAGCCGAGAGAAGGATTGAGGTAATTGGGTGAAAAATTGAACGAAATCGATGGTTTTATCACATGGCGCAATCCGCGCAGCCAGCCTTTCCTGAACTTTATCGTTCCAAAAATCTGCGTATTCAGACTTACTCCGGCCGAATAGGTACGAAAAGATTCAAATCCGGTAACAAAAGTGTCTATGACCCGGCCAAAAGAAAGGGTATCGATGAAGGCAGGCCCCTGGGGCGGGAAAACAGTCTCCGTTTCGAGTTCTGGAATAAAATTCTTGCGCAAAGACCGGAGGTACCAGACTTCCTTGTAATTTATGCTGGGGTTGAGGTTGAAATATTTGAGCACCTTAAATGAAGTTCCTGAAGTAATGGTCTGTTGTATACCAAACTGAGCATTCTTCAGGGTTTCATTGGTGAAAAACGAAGTATCCAGTCCGGTCATGCGATTGCGGGCTTCAGAAGTATACCGCAGCGTAATGTCTTCGTACCAGCGCTTTGGTCCGCTGCGTTTTTCACTCCGGAAAGGATAAAGCGTTTGGGTTTGAAACTGAACAATCGGAAGCGAAACGTTTACCTGCCTCGTCTGTCGGTTCTGGTCGTGTGACAAGGATATGTTGAGCGAAAGGGGCTTGTCCTGCCAGTTTTTACTGAAACTGAAATTGGAGTTCAGGGTATTGTTCAATACATTGTAAGCATCGTTGTAAATGCGTTGCCCAAAACCGCTGGTTTCAAAATTGATGCTTCCGCCAAAAGTATTGCTCGGGTGAGCCGCCCGGTCCTGATTGTGCGACAACGTAACCCTCACGGCGTTGATCCGGCTATAGGTTCCGTCTTCCAGGTTTTCCGTTCGCGTAGAGTTGAAGCCCAGGTCAAAATTGCCGGAGTATTTGTAGCGCTTCCGGTACTGCGCACGGGCATTCATCCCCCAGGTTCCTTTCAGATAGACGTTCCCCGTCAGGGATAAGTTGAAATTATCGCCCAGCGGGAAAAACCAGCCTATGTCCTTGATGCCAAAACCCAGTGCCGGAGAAAATTCATAATCGCTCGGGAACAGCAATCCCGTCCGGCGGCCTTTGTTGATCGGGAAAAAGCCAAAAGGCAACCACAAGGGCGTAGGCACGTTCATGATTTCCAGATTGGACGGCCCAACCACGACCAGCTTATTGGGAATGACTTTTTGCCGGGTACTCCTTATGCCGAAATGAGGCTCAGGATGGGTGCAGGTCGTAAAAATGGCGTCTTCACTGTAAATGATGTCTTTGCGTTGCTCGGTTGAGTCTTTCGTAGCGGCAGAGCCGACAAATTTAGATCGGGCAGCATGAACAACAATATCATCCTGTTGTGAAGTGACATCGTAAATAATGCCTTTCCGGCTTCGGAAATTGTATTCCATCCGCTTGGCATTGAACTCATTGTCCCCTTCTGTAAACTTGGGAAAACCAGCCAATTTTCCCAAACTGTCGGGTAAACCGGTTGCGCTGACAATATTCGTACTCCAGTCGAAAACAATGTAATCAGCCTCAAGGGTAATGGCTTCATATTTGATAACGGCATCCCCAAAAAGGTGCACTTTCTGGCCGGCAATATCATAAATCATGGAATCTGTTGCATTGTAATCTACAGGCGCATCCAGCGAGTCTTTGGAAAGGCTGAATGTTTTAACATTTGAGGATAAAGAATCCAGAGGTAATGGCAAGGTGTCGTTCACACCCAATAAGAGACTGTCACCTTGTGGGGCACCCGGTAATGGCAGGGTATCCGTTGCGGGTGTCTGAGCTCGCAAACAGAGTGTTTGCAGCAGGAAGAATAAAATTATATGAAAGAGTTTAGCGTTCAAGTAGCGATTTGCGTTAATTTTGTCCTTCATTTTGGTTATTGAAACCATCAGACCACAAAGTTTGACAACTAACCCGGAAACAGTACCTTCATACTATGGCGATACGACCAGTTCAACTGCAAACGATCATCCTGCTCCTACTGCCGCTTCAGTTTTTCATGTTTAACGTTTCTTTAGCAGGTAACCCGGTAATGGCTATGCACATCAGCGACAATGGTTCGCTTTCTGAAACCTGTGAAATCGATCAGACTTCAGTTGAGCCGGGCAAAGTTATCAAAGAAACCTTAATTGGAAAGGACGGTTATCGCATAAAAACAATTGTTATTGATCCCGGGCACGGCGGACACGACCCCGGCTGCCTTGGGAGCAATTCTCATGAAAAGAACCTGGCCCTGGCAATCGCACTCAACCTGGCAGACGGCATCCACCGCCAATACCCTGATATTCGCATTATTATGACTCGCGATTCCGATGTTTTCATCCCGCTTCACGAGCGTGCTGCCATCGCCAATCGCAACAATGCCGACTTGTTCATTTCCATTCACTGCAATTTTATTCCCGGTAAGCCCTCCGTAAAAGGATCGGAAACCTATGTTTTGGGTTTGCACCGCGCAGAACACAACCTGGAAGTTGCCAAACGGGAGAATTCAGCCATCCTGCTGGAAACCGATTATCAGAAAAACTACGATTACGATCCCAATGCTCCGGAAAGCCATATCCTTTTCAGCATGTTCCAAAGCGCCTATCTGGAACAAAGCATCATGCTGGCTGAACACATCGAAAAAGCTTTTGCGGCTCAAACAGGGCGCCCCAGCCGCAGCGTCCGCCAGGCAGGATTTATGGTGCTGCGCAATGCAGCCATGCCCAGTGTATTGATAGAAACCGGTTATTTGAGCAACAGCGATGAAGAGCAGTACCTAAGCTCTCCCGATGGTCAAATGACGGTGGCCAATGCCATCCTCACCGCTTTTTCAGAGTATAAAGCAGCGGTTGAAGTACCGGATTACCACATATCGCCGGAAAACAAGGTTAGTAAAGACAACAGCATTGCCGGCTACACCTCCAGAGAGCAACCTGTCAGGCGGGAAAATACGGTTCGCAACGCCTACCAGCCGCCAATCAGGGATCAGGCCAGGCCTGCTCCGGGGGGAACCAATCTAAAAAACGCCAGTCCTGTTCAGGTTGAAGCCGAACCGCGCATTTTCGGAACTACCTACAGTTATGAATACAGGAATGCCACGTTCCAGGAAAAATCAGTCTATGTCAATGATGCCGCTTCCGCCCCCCCCGTAAACGGCATACAGTTTTGTGTGCAATTGGCTGCGGCCCGCCAGCCCTTCGATACCACACAACCAAAATGGCGCAATACGGGTTATTTGCTGGAAGTTGTGGAGGAAAACGGAAATTATAAATGCATTGCCTGCAGTTTTTCAAATTATACCCAGGCCTATGAAGCGAGGATGGTCCTGCAATCAAAAGGATTTCCGGATGCATTTATTGTTGCTTATAAATATGGCCAGCGCATGCCGCTGGAGCAGGCCATGCGGGAAGCAGGCGTAAAATAATTTTTTACCTTTGCCCGCCACTGCAATCAGGCAGGCCATTGTCTGTTGTCTAAAATCTTACATCTAAAGTCTTTACAATGTCCATTTCCAAAGAAGTTAAAATTGGTTTGCTCGCTCTGGTAGCGATATCACTGAGCTTTTGGGGCTACAAATTCATTCTGGGCAAGAACCTCCTTGTTAAATCCAATTACTATAAGGTTATTTATACTTCCGTTGATGGACTGCGCGTAGGCACTTCCGTTCGCATCAATGGCGTATCTGTTGGCAGTGTCGGCAGCATTGAACTGATGCCGGAAGACCTCGATAAAAAGGTTTTGGTCATTCTGGACCTGAATCGGGACATTCTGATTCCCAAAGATACCCGTGCAGTAATCATGAGCACCTCATTCATGGGGGATAAATCCATTGACTTGCTTTATCCCCGCCCCTGCAAGGATGAAGACTGTGCCAAAAGCGGCGCTTACCTGGAGGGAGAAAACCGGGGTCTGCTTGGATCCATGCTTGGAAAAGACGACGCCAAAGCTTATATGGACATATTAAGAGCAGGCATCCAACAGCTTGTGGATTCGCTGAATGCACAATTGCTAAGTGAAGGCAGCAATTCCCCCCTGGCTAAAAGTGTCCGCGACGTGCAGGGAACGCTGGCTAACCTGAATTCAGCTACCGCTCAGTTAGACGGTTTGCTGGCAAAGTCCTCCGGCTCCATCAGCGGAACCCTTAGCGATTTCAACAAATTGTCTTCAACCCTCGCAGGCAAAAAAGATCAGATCGGCAGCACCATTGACAATGCAGCCGCAACCATGCAGCAACTCTCTGAGGCAGACATCAAAAAGACAATGGCTGAGCTAAGTTCGGCTATTTCAAACCTAAAAACCACCATTGCTTCCGCTGATCAGGCACTTAACGGGGTTTCAAGCCTTGTAGACAATATCAACACAGGGAATGGTTCTCTTGGGAAGCTGCTTAAAGATGAAACCCTCTACAACAACCTGAACCAACTAGGCACCAGCGCCGATTCGCTGTTCACAGATTTACAGGATCGCCCGTATCGCTATATCCCATTCAAAAGCAGGAAAAAGGTAAAGCGAATGGATAAACAGGATGCGAAGGAGAACTAGCTCAAATTGGCCAATTGATGCTGGATTGTGATCCTGTTATTCGTCTTAACAAAATTTTAACACCTATTTTTAAAAAAAAATCCTGCTTCCCGGTTTAGAGCAATATTCTGTTGTCTTTTTTCCGTCAAAATTACTGTTTGGTTCTTCCCGACTGTCGCTTCTTTTATTCTGTTTCTCTAAGAAAGACCAGAAACCCGCCTGCTTTAGCTCAAAACGGCCTTCCAGTATTTTTTGTGTATTTGATTTGATTATCAAGTAGCTATGAAATAACTTTGCAGTCTCTAAGGACTTAGTGGTTTTTTTACACTAAGTTGTTTATCTAACTAAATTTGACAACCCATGCTCAAGAAGGAGTATCTGAAGAACAAAGCAACCTGCAAAGTAACATTCTCTTTGCCGGCCGAAATCATTGAAGGTGTATCAGAAGTACACGTACTTGGAGATTTCAACAATTGGAACCGTGAAGATGGCGTAAAAATGAAATCTGCAAAAAAAGGATTTGAAACAACGCTCGAACTGGCTGCAGGCCGTTACTACGAATTCCGTTATTTACTGGATGGCAACAACTGGGCAAACGACCCGGCTGCCGATGACTACCACCCAACTCCGTTTGGCGATTACAACTCTGTTGTAAAGATCGAAGCTGCTGTAGCTGCTGTAGCTGCTGCACCTGCTGCAAAAGCCGCTGCACCTAAAGCAACTGCAAAGAAAGCTGAAGCTGCAAAAACACCTGCTGCTAAAGCAACTGCACCAAAAGCAACTACTGCTAAAAAAGCTGCTGAAAAAACACCGGTAGCAAAAACGACTGCACCTAAAGCTGCTGCTACAAAAGCTCCGGCTGCTGCAAAAGCAACTACGCCAGCCAAACCAGCTGCCAAAGCTGCGCCTAAAAAGACAAAAAAGGCCTGATAAAAACGAGATAAACCATGATCAAGAAACAGTTTCTGAAATCAAAGCCGGTGTGCAAAGCGACATTTACTTTGCCGCTTGAGCAGGTTCCATCAGCAGCTTCTGTTGCTGTTGTTGGAGAATTCAACGACTGGGACATCACGAAGGGGATCCCGATGAAAAAAGACAAAGACGCTTTTAAAGCCGTTGTTGAGCTGGAATCTGGTCGTGAGTACCAGTTCCGCTACCTCGCCGATGGCGTACTGTGGATCAATGATACCAAGGCAGACAATTACGTCGCTACACCATTTGGTGAAGAAAATTGCGTTGTAAACGCCTAAGGATCAATTTCATGAACATACACTACACCCGTTTCTCAACCCTGAGAAGCGGGTGTTTTTTTTATCCCTGTTCGACGGTGCCAACCGGGCGCGTGGGATCGGCGATCCAACCGCTCCAGGATCCGGGATACAGTTTGGCGCCGCTGATTCCGACATGTTCCATAGTCAACAGATTGAAGCATGCCGTAACCCCCGATCCGCAATAAACAACGGATTTTTCCGGAGGCGTGCCATCCAGTATTGCGGTCCAATTGTTTCGGATGATGTCCGGAGCAGCCAAACAGCCATCTGATCCAATGTTTTTGGCGAATGGCAAATTCACAGCGCCGGGAATATGCCCGGCAACCGGGTCAATCGGTTCCTGCTTTCCTTCATAGCGTATCTGTTCGCGCGAATCCACCAGTTTGTAGTCGGGGTCTTCCCGAATCGCTTCTACTTCCGCGGCCTCAAGCAGCATTTCCGGATTGGGTTTTGCTTCAAAATTTCGGGGCATGATTACCGGCAATGCCTTCGTAATGGGCATCCCAAGCCGGTTCCACTCCTGCCAGCCGCCGTCAAGCACGGCTACGGCTTCGTGTCCCAGCCAGCGCAACATCCACCAAAGGCGTGCCGCAATGCCTCCTGAACGGTCATCATATACCACAACCTGAACCCCCTCCCCGATTCCCCACGCAGAGAGTGTTGCAGTCAGCACAGAGATTTCCGGTAACGGATGCCGCCCTGTTTGTCCGGGTACGACAGGACTGGATAAATCGGCTTCCAAATCGGCAAACACAGCGCCCGGAAGGTGACTTTCCTTATAGGAACGCAGGCCATATTCCAAATCCATCAAAGAAGACCGGCAGTCAACGATCACCCAATCCGGGTCCGTAATGTTCGTCAGGAGCTCGGCGGCGGAGATAATGGTTCGATAAATCATAGTGTGAGATTTGATTGTCTGCCCATTTTGTTAGTAAGTGAGGGCGTCACTTTGAGTGACGCCCTCACTTACCTTCAAAGACATATACTACTTATCATCTACCTGACGCAGCATTTCCAGATAATCGCGCGCCTGTTCAATATTCAGCCGGGTAGCCGTTTGGCGACTCGGACAGGCCTCCAGTTTTTGTTGAGCGGCTGCACTCGATTCCAGCGTTGTACTCACCCCGGTAATCATATTCATGATCCATTCGGGGGTGCGGCGGCGGGTAATTCCGGCAAGGCTCTTTAAGGCGGTCTTCTGGGTATCTAAGGTATGGCATCCGGCGCATTTTTCTTTGTGCACCAACTGGCCTTTCTGCACCATCATGGCATTGACGGGGAAACTCATATTCACTTTTCTGATGAGAATGGGTTCTCCGTCTGCACTGCTATTGTGGGCCTGTGGCTTCAGTTTTTTCATCGCTTCTTTAACCTGAGGCTGGTCGAGAATGCGGCCATCGATGTCGTGTTCACGCCCCTGAGGAGTAATCCGGACTTCTTCTGTTTCTGCGTTGGGATAATTTGGATTTGGATCGGGGTGAGAAGGCGCTACGGTGTTGGCATCCGCAGCATTCGCAACAGCGCTTGTTGTTGCCGGACTATCTGAAGCAGCATCATTGGATTGGCAAGCCACCATGAACAGTCCTGAAACCAATAAGAAAAACAAGTATTTCATGTTCCTGTTAATTTGCCGGTAAAGTTACCGTTCCGCAAACACAATTCAGATGAAATACTTGCTTTAATATACAGATCGGGCAGGTAAAGTACTGCCGCCATTTATTTCTGTTCCTGTTCAAACCTCCCAAACAACAAATTCACCCCCACCCGAACATGAGCGCCATGGCTGTCTTTGGGGCGAATGAGGGTCACGATGTTGTCTGTAGCCGCCATCACCTGTAGCGGGCCCAGGTCAAGGGTTGCATTCAGGCCAATATTGGCGTAACTGCCCCTTCGAATGGAATAAAGACCACCCAATTCCAGAAGCTTGATCACACGCGTGCTGGCTCCCAGTGCAAATGCAGTATAGGTCTGATCCTGAAAGCGTTCGAGGTGCACCAGGCCACTGAATTTCCAGTTGGGATTGAACTGCCACACCGCGCTCAGGTAGGTCCGGACGGGCAAGGTACTGCTGTAACCCAATGCCGTTTCGTTGGGTTGATAAAGGGCCTCCAAAGTATCGAGTACAGAGCCAAAATCAGTGGAATCCTCGAGAATAGCCTGCGCCACATCAAGCCCTTTGTATTCGTAAATGCCCTGGAAGGCATAGTTTTTTACCTCGTCTTTCCAGTCTATTTGTCCTATGTCGGTGACGCTTGCCGCAAAATCCCAGTTGCCTTTTTGAAATCGAAGGCCGAGATCAAAAGCAAAGCCGCTGTTTTTTGAAAACAGGCGTTCGGTATCGAATTTTCCAAAGTTGAAATCGAGGTTGATGTCTTCGAAGCTGTTGTAGGTCAGGCTGCCAGCTGAATTCACCTGAAAATCGGCATCCAGTGTCAACTGATAGACATCATCGCTCGTACTGAGTTCAAGTTTGCGTTTGCTGGTGGAAACATCCGCCACCCCGCTGAGCCATTTGGCACGCCCTGCGATGGTCAGTCCGGGCAACAATTCAGCAGCAGCGCCGATGCTCCATTCGTGGTAGCCGCTCAACTGGATATCCGGACCGAAGCTCACCGTTTGCCCGATAAACTGGGCATTCCCCTGCCAAATCAGCTGCGGTAGGGTTTTGGGATAGTCGAGGTAAGCCTGAAAGCGCAGGGCATGTCCGCCGGTCAGAAATATTTTTCCAAACCGGATGCCCAATCCCAGGGTTTCAATGTCTAAGTGCTCGCGAATGAGGTTATCGGGTTCCAGCAGGGAAATGGCATGATCTACATCCAGTACATCATTGCCTTCGGCATTCTGGCGAATCAGATCGCCGTAGGTGACGTTTTCAATGAAAAAATCATTGTGCAAACCCGGTAAGCTTAAAATGAAACGGGCATCGGGCAACAAAGCGGGATTGCTCCGGTTGCTCTGCCAGGTTTGTCGCATCAGGTGAGCGCTAAGGTCTTGCTGGGCAATAACAAAAGCGGGCATAACAAGCGCACAAACCATCAAAAACTGGCGGCCTGATAATTGATATAGGCTATTCATTTCCCGTTTTTATTTTTACACCGATACGAACCTTAACAGCCTGATCAGCAAGCACTTTTATGGAACGATCGCCGTCGTTGTAAGTGGAAAAAGAGGTGGTCAGAAAGATGTCTTTGGCATTGCGGATCCGGTCAAACCGAAGGGCATCAAACCCGGCAAAGGTCGTTTTTTGCTCCACCGTAGTGGCCACACCAAGCGCATTTGCTGGCGCAGCAGCAATAATCCGCTGCCGGGAATCGAGCATAGAGTCGAGTACCACGCCGTTTTCATCGCGGAAATAAGCCTGGACATCTACCGAAAGCGGCAGGGCATTGTCGGCGACCAGTTTGAATTCAGCCGCACTGACATCCTTGTAGTTAGAAAAATCCACCGAAAAACTGTCGCGCACCACAAAGTCGAAAGCCCGCCCAAACAAGGGCAGTTCCACGTCCACCCGCACCTTGTAATAACTGCTGTCGGTAATGAACCCGCGAATGCTGGTGTTCATATCCGGATTGGTGAAAGCGTCCACGTCGTAATCCAGAGCGACCGGGCCTGCGCCAAGGATGACGTCAATATTCGAATTGTCTTTGGTGAAAACGAAAGCGCTGTTTTTCACTTGTCCCACTTCATTTAAAGTCGGATAAGGAAAATCCACGCCAGTATTGATGAATTCACTCTCCAGGGGCAACACCTCCTGGCGCACGGTGATGACATTGAACAGGTTCACGACCGAGCGGGTGGGAATGCCGAAAGAGTTCTCGAAATTGAGGGTGATTTTAGGATCCTCAAAATACACATCGCCGCGAATCCAGTTGTCGAAGAAGTCGATATTGATCGTATCCCGGCCGCCTTCGTACAATTGATTTCCGAGGTAGCCTTCCGCATAAGAAAACTGTAAATCCTGGATCAGGACCCCGGAAGAAGTACCAAGCAGTACATTATTGCCCTGCGGATCCGTCGCCACGTATTCGATGTAAATGGAATCATTGGCTGCCGGAAAAATGGTATAGCCTTCCAATTGCAGGGGCGAAAAGATGTTACCCATTGAAGGCGGGGTCCCTGTTCCACTATAAGCCGGAATGGATGCCGTCACGGTTAAAGGCGTGCCGTTTTTCGACACTTCCGGGATGCGCAGCGTCACAAAAACCGGCTGATTGTGCACATTTTGGAGGGCGTAGGTGAATTTGCCACCTTTCAGCTCCATCCGGTCAATGTCGAGTCCGTCAGGAGAAGCAAAAGGCAGGGCAATGCGGTCGCTGGTGAGCACAATGGGCACCAAAGCCAGTACGCGATTGATTTCATCAAAGACATCTTCACTCGTTTTGGTGAGTACATCGCCGCTGTATTTGAAGCGAACGACCCCGTCGGGATCAATGGTAAGGGATGAATTTTCTTCGAAATTTTTGAGCAAATCCCGCAATGAAAACTCCGTATCTACCAGAGGAACAGCAAATTCTGCATTGTAATCGGCGCCGGTGAGTTCTTCCAGATTGTCAAACTGGCTGCAGGCAACCATAGAGATCAACAGGACGGACAGGCTGCCATAAAGCAACTTTTGAAGCATGTTTAGGCTTATTTTAGATATAAACAACAAAACCTGGCTACTTAGTGTGTCTGACTTTTAAATCCGATAGCTGCGTTATGCTCTGTACCAAAATCAGTCATTTACGCGGGTAAACTCCCGTTTATGGTACAGAGCATGCCTTGCTCTCGAACTCAAAAGCGCAGACACCCGACTCAATGGATGGACACTACTTAGTGTGAAAACTTACCAGGTCTGGTTTGATTCTTTTTAGTCTGTCCTTAGGGCAAAGGTAGGCATTTGTGCTGAATTTTAGACAAGCGGAATGATTTTGTAGGGAATGTGACAAAAGAAGCGCCTGGCTACTAAACCTCCAAAGGTATGCGAACCCTAACGAAGCAATCTGCCTAAGCTTTCTTTATTTTCATCAAACCCCAAAAAAACATAACAATAACATACACATACAAAACACTAAAAGGCAAGGCCAAAATGATCAGTAAACTACTAATGGCATTTAATAAATCATTTTTGCCGACTGCCGTGAGCCCGAATGCGGTTGCCGTAATGATGATGCCCCAGAGTAGTTTGTGTTTTTTTACCGGATTTTCATTGCCTTTGTCGCTAAACATCCCCAATACAAATATGGCAGAATCAACGGAGTTGATGATCGCTACAAGCACCAGCGTGGCTGCAACCAGTACCGTGATGTTGCTGAATGGAAAATGCTGTAAAAAGACAAATAAAGAAGTAAACAGGTTGTCAAACTGCTGAGGGTCTGACTTTTCGACAAGGTCAAAGGCCTGATTGGCAAACACTGAAAACCATATAACAGTGGCCAGTGAAGGCACTAAAATGGTGGCAACAATAAAAGATCGGATCGTTCTTCCTTTGGAAATTCGCGCAATAAAAATACCGGTAAATGGCACCCAGGCCAGCCAAAATGCCCAATAAAAAACCGTCCAGTCTCTCGTGAAGGCTTCGCCGGTTTTGTAAGACCCGACAGATAAACTCATTTCGAAAAAATGACGGATGTAATTAAACAGCGCCGTTCCTGTATTTGAAAAAAAGTCGGAAAAATTCAAAAACAAAGCAATGAAAATCATCAACATCACGGAGACCGTCATGTCAAAATCCGCAAGGTATTTGATCACTTTATTGATGCCGGTAAGAGCAGAAAGGGTGCCGATCAGACCTATCCCAAACACCGTGAGCAGTAAAAAAGAATTCCCAAGATCGAGGCTAAAGTATTGATTTAATCCGCCGATAAATTGCCCCGTACCCAGGCCTAAAGAAGCAATGACGCCGGCAATCGTGATGATGACAATGAAAAAAGGGACTGTTTTTTGAACGAATTTCGCCTTGTCGTCTACTACAATGGCCTGTAAAAAATTGGGGGCTTTGCGCAGGTATAAATTATAGGCAACAATTAACCCGAATACGCTGTACATCGCCCAGGGTGTGAATCCCCAGTGAAAAAAGGTGTATTGCAGGGCTATTTGTTTGGCATCCATCCCATCTACAGGCGGGTTGTGCAGGTAATAAACGGGTTCCTGAACGGCCCTCAACAACAGCCCTGAGCCCATGCCGGTGCTGTACAACAAGGCGATCCAGCTAAACCACGAATATTCCGGTTCGGCTGTACCCAATCGCTTTTTGCTGATGGGTAAAAACAATATAACCAGTGCCGTCAAAACGACGAGCAGCCCTACCCACAAATAATAGTTGCTGAAAACAGCAAGCAATGTTGCATTGGTCTTGTTCAGGCCCGACACCAGGGCATCCGGGAACAACACGCCCCCCACTAAAAACAACACACTGAACAGCAGACTTGAATAGAGCAGGTAATTCTGTCTGGCTTTCTGAAAAAACAACAAATTCATGATTTGTTAGACTTGTTTCGTAAATCAGGGAATATCCTAAATTTTGTAGTCAGATCCTGCACGCCAAAATATTGTTGTTTTTTTGGTCGGTTTTCGTGATCAATCTGTTATCACAGGCACGTGCGTGGATAAAGGTAATGAAAAAACGACTTACCTTTGCCCTACAATGGAAAAACAGCAAATACCCGTACCCGTGGCAACAAGCAAGACCGATGCGGCCAGCTTCGTCCTCGACCTCTACAACCAAAACCAGGACCCGCGTCTGGTCTTTCACAACTACGCCCTTACGGTGGCATTGTCAGAAAAGGCTGCGGAACTGGCTGCAAAAGAAGGCACTGATGGCACCGCTACTGAAGTAATTGACTTATCCGCTCAATTTCTGCTGACCGGATTTCTGTTTGATTATCAATCGCCGCTTGCACAAAGCCTGCGCATTGCCGGGCAGTTTTTAGAAAAGCACCCTTTACGGGAACGCGTGGCCGAATGCATCCGCACGGTATTTGAACGAAAAGCCCCGCAAACAACAGAGGCGCAAATCCTCTCTGATGCCTGGTACATTGCTGTTTACATGGAAGACGGGGCGGAAAGGAGTGCCTTGTTGCGCCTCGAGCGTTACCTCATCCTGAATGAAGAAGTTTCCGATCAGGACTGGCAGGCGCTGCAAATGCAGGAGTTGCTTCAGGTCAGGCTTTATACCCACAGTGCCAAAACCCGCTACGAACAGGCACTTGGGGCCCGTTTTTTGCAACAAAAAGCCCGCATGGAAAAAGGGGGCAAATCCGGGCTGGAGCTTCAGCAACGGCCTTTCCAGGGCATGTCCAAACGCGTGCCTGCCAGTGCTGTCCAGACATTTTTCCGTACCAATTACCGGACGCACATCAACCTGAGCGCCATTGCCGACAACAAAGCCAACATCATGATCAGCGTCAATACCATTCTAATCAGTGTTTTGATTTCGGCGCTTTCTTACCGCAACATCGCAGAAACAAACACGGTGGTGATGCTGCCGGCGGTCATTTTTCTGGTGTGCGGCCTGGTCTCCCTGATTTTTGCCGTTTTGTCGGCGCGCCCAAAAGTGACGCGTTTGTTGCAGAAAAATCCGGATGACACCCTGACGAAAAAAAACATTGTTTTCTTTGGCAATTTTGTCACCCTTCCACCTGAACGCTTTGAAAAAGCGCTGGATGCTGTTTTGAGAGACAATGAACTGCTGTACGGCAATATGGCGCGCGACCTCTACCACCTTGGCAAAGTGCTCGATCGCAAGTACCGCTACCTGACCACCTCCTACAACATCTTTATGATCGGATTCATCGCTGCCGTTGGCGTGTTCCTTGTGGCGTTTTTTTTGTTTTAATAGCCAAAAACGTTAACAAAAAGATAATCCGGAGCGCTACATATCTGTTTTAAAAGGTGTCGACGTTTTTTAGGCTTAGTATTGGTATTCAAAACCACCTTCATTCCATGATAAAGAGAACCATCGTATTAACCCTGTTTGCGCTAACGTCATTCCAGATTGCCCGGGCGCAAATGCAGGTACGCCAGGACTGGCTCGAATATGTAGAAAAGTATCGCGAAATCGCCGTCCGGGAAATGGAGCGCGCCGGTATTCCCGCCAGCATCAAGCTGGCACAGGGGCTTTTGGAGTCCAATGCCGGGAAAAGCGACCTCGCCACCCGCGCCAACAATCACTTCGGCATCAAATGCGGGAACGACTGGCAGGGGAAAACCTATGAAAAAAAAGACGATGAATACGACGAAACGGGCAAACTCATTGAGTCCTGCTTTCGGGTTTACAAAACGGCAGAGGCCTGTTATGTAGCGCATTCGGAGTTTCTACGCGACCCGCGAAAAGTGGAACGCTACGGCCCGCTTTTCCGGATTGACGTTACCGACTACCGGCGTTGGGCTCAGGGCCTGAAGCGCGCCGGCTATGCCACCAGCGGCACCTACGCCGAAAAACTCATTGAGGTCATCGAAACTTACGAATTGTTCAAGTTTGATCGCATGACCACCGTAGACATCGAATCGCCGGATGGTGTTGTAAAGATGGACGCGCTTAGAATCAACGATGTCAGATACGTTTTGGCCAGTCCGAATGAAACGCTGTCTGAAATTGCCCGGAGAACAGACATCGCACTGCGCAACCTGCTACAATATAATGAAGGCGTATCAAGCGGCACAGAGCAACTGAGCGAAGGCGCCATCGTCTACATCCAGCCCAAGCGGAACGCCTACCGTGGCCGGCAGATTTGGCACGATGTTCGTGAAAACGAGACCATGACGGACATTTCGCAGCAGTATGGCGTAAAATTAGCCAAACTCTATAAGCGCAACCGCCTGGAAGAACCGCAACAACCGGCGCCGGGCCAACGCATTAAACTCCGCGGCTGTAAGGTGAAAGAAAAAGACCGTCCGAAACTGTTGGAGGATGCGGATAAAGAAGCAGAATCCGTTGACCCTGACTGGCTCATCAAGGACAATGAGCCCACAACAAAGCCGCCGGTAACGCCCAAACCGCAGCCACAACCTCCAACAGGGTCTGGCAACGTGCCACAAAACAAGCCGGTTACGCCGCCTGTAAACACCGTGCCTGAAAATAAGCCAGCGCCCCCGCCGGTAATTACCACGCCTGAAAACAAACCTGTCGTAAAACCTGCGCCAAGACCGTTGGAAGAAGATCCATTCGGAGAAGCGCCTGTGAACCCGACTACCAGGCCGACAACCGACACACCGGTTAACCCTCCGGCCGGGAATACCACCAAAGTGCTTTACCACACGGTTCAGAAAGGCGACACCCTTTGGAACATCTCCAAACGTTACAATACGACGGTAGATGCCATCCTCAAATTGAACAATACGGACTCGATCAATATTAAATTAGGGCAACAGTTGCGGGTACAGTGAGCGGATTTTTGTTTCTTTGACGAGCATTGTAAACATGCCGGATTTACACCGGCATGTTTACTTTGTTCACGTCACGTACCAAAGACCAGCACCCTATGCCGTACACCTACGAATATCCACGTCCTGCTTTAACTGTTGACTGCGTGATCTTTGGCCTGGATCAGAGCAGCAACCTGAAAGTATTGCTAATCGAACGGCTGCACGACCCATACAAGGATTGCTGGGCCCTGCCTGGCGGTTTTGTCGACATCGACGAAGCCCCGGAAGATGCTGCGCTTCGTGAGTTGGAAGAAGAAACCGGAATAAAAGGCGTTTTTATTGAGCAACTGTACACATTTGGCGCGCCTGGGCGGGATCCAAGAGGACATGTGGTCAGCATCGCCTATTTTGCACTGGTAAACCTGACCAAACACCCGGTGAGCGCCGCTTCCGACGCCCGTAATGTACAGTGGTTTGAAATGGATGCGCTGCCCCCACTGGCATTTGACCACAAACTCATCCTGCAGGTTGCCATAGACCGGCTTCGGGCAAAAGTACGCTACCAACCCATTGGTTTTGAATTACTTCCCGAACAATTCACCCTTTCACAATTGCAGCAATTGTACGAAACCATACTGGGAGTACAGGAACTCAACAAACGCAATTTCAGAACCAGGATGCTGAAAACGGGTATTCTCAAAGAGGAAGGCCGTCAGGAAGGCGTCGCCCACCGGCCCGCTAAACTCTATCGCTTTGACAAGGAAAAATACGAGCAGTTGGCAAAAGAAAAATACGAAGACTTGCTGCGTCGCGGCGTAGATTTTGAAATTTGAGCCATGAAAAATTTCAAGTATTACCATCTTTGGTTCCTGCTGGGAATCAGCTTTTTGGGCGCCTGCCGATCTGACCGCTCATCGGATCAAACAACAGAATCGGAGGCAAAACCGGATACGGAGATTGTCCTGCCGCCACCGGAAGAAGATTACGAAGCTGCCGAGTTTAAGTGGGGCTATATTAACCGCAAGGGAGAACTGGCTATCCCGGCGCTTTTTGATGATGTGCGTGCTTTTTCTGAGCGCATGGCAGTGGTTCGTATCGGAGGCAAATGGGGTTTTATTGACACCGCAGGCAAATTGGTTATACCGGCCGGGTACAAAGGAGCCTGGTCTTTTTCGGAAGGCCTGGCCAGGGTACAGAACTTTGAAAACAAGACCGGTTTTGTCAACTACAGTGGCAATGTAGTCGTCAAATTTGAATGGGACGACGCCGGAGATTTTAAAAATGGCCGGGCGAAAGTCAGACAGGGCGATTACTATGGATTTATTGACACCAGGGGCAAATTGTGCATCCCGGCGGAGTTTGAAAACGCGACTTCTTTCGAAAACGGAACAGCCAAAGTGCAGCGCGACGGACAATATGGCCTGATTGATACCAGTGGCCGCTATTTATTGAAGCCCGCCTATGAAGCCGTTTGGGGATTTTCGGAAGGCATGGCCCGCGTTCGGAAAAACGGGAAGTCGGGGTTTGTAAATACAGCGGGTAAAATGGTGATCCCTGCCCAGTTTGACGGCGCTCAGGATTTCAACAACGGCCTGGCGCCTGCCCAAAAAGGAGAAGAATGGGGTCTGATCAATAAACAGGGGCAATTTGTCGTGCAGCCATCGTATACGCAGCTCTGGTATGCCGGAGAAGAACGCTGGGGCGTTGAAAAAAATGAAAAATATGGTTGTATTGACGCTTCCGGCCTATTGGTTGTGCCTATGAATTTTGACCTGTTATACAATTTTACCGAAGGTGTTGCACCTTACATGTTTCAGCGCTTATGGGGACTGGTGGATAAAAACGGAAACATCATAGCCAAACCGCAATTTGGTCTGGCCTGGCCCTTTCACGACGGCATCGCCCGGGCAGCAGTCTATGGCGGCATTGCTTTCATCAACCGGCAGGGAAAGGTGGTCATTGAACCCTCCTATCTGGACGCCCGGGATTTTGAAGAGGGATTTGCGCCGGTACAGGTGCAGTGATTTGAAGGACGGTAGACGCCTGCCTGCCGGCAAGGCAGGGTAGACGGTGGACGGTAGATAGTGGACGGTGAATCCTGCTCCAATTGAAAGCAGTCTGCCCCCTTTAACCTTAAAAATTGCAGACGTTAGATTTTGGATGTTAGATTTTAGACAGGGAACGACTACTCCAATTAGCAATCTGCCCCCTTTAACCTTTCTACTTTAACCTTTAACCTTGAATTACTTTAACCCCCGCTTTGCGGGACAGGCTTTGAATTACTTTAACCTTCAATTACTTTAACCTTTAACCTTGTTATTAATGGTTAGCATCATCATGGGTTCTGATTCCGATTTGCCGGTCATGCGGCCGGCTGCGGAAGTATTAAAAGCTTTGGGCGTCGAATTTGAAGTCACCATCGTATCGGCACACCGAACGCCGGATCGTTTGTTTGAGTTTGCAAAAACGGCGCACGAACGCGGGGTCAAAGTCATCATCGCCGGAGCTGGCGGTGCAGCGCATTTGCCGGGTATGGCCGCTTCGCTATCTCCCCTGCCGGTTATCGGCGTTCCGGTCAAATCATCGAACTCCATTGACGGTTGGGATTCCATTCTTTCCATTCTGCAAATGCCCAATGGCATTCCGGTGGCTACGGTGGCCCTCAATGCGGCTCAAAACGCAGGTATCCTGGCTGCTCAAATCCTCGCCATCCACGATCCGGTGTTGTTCCAAAAGGTCGTCGATTTCAAAAAAAGCCTTTCCGACAAGGTGATGGAGAAAGTAGCGCGTTGGGAAGGAGGGGAATTGTTAATTTGAAAATTTGTTGATTTGATGATTTGAAAATTGGGGGAATTGGATGATTGGGGCTAGGGAGCAACCATTAACCGACAACGAACAACGAGGAGGATTTGAAAATTTGATGATTTCGCGCGAATCCGGCTTTCGGTGTGTTCTTTACTTCTATAAGGTTTCCCGCCTGCCTACCGGACAGGCAGGCAAAGTACGCGAAGGACCCGCAAAGGCCGCAAAGCTTCTTACTAAAGCCATTCATTAGCAATCTCACAACTGCCAAACTGCCAACTGAAAAACTGCCAACTAAAAAAGGTTCCCGCAAAGGTCGCGAAGGACCCGCAAAGGCCGCAAAGCTGGCTACTAAAGCCATTCATTAGCAATCTCACAACTGCCAACTGAAAACTGAAAAACTGCCAACTAAAAAAGGTTCCCGCAAAGTACGCGAAGGCCCCGCAAAGGCCGCAAAGCTGGCCACTAAAGCCATTCATTAGCAGGATCTTAACTGCCAACTGCAAACTGAAAAACTGCCAACTAAAAAAGGTTCCCGCAAAGGTCGCAAAGGACCCGCAAAGGTCGCAAAGCTAGCTACTAAAGCCATTCATTAGCAATCTCACAACTGCCAACTGCAAACTGAAAAACTGCCAACTAAAAAAGGTTCCCGCAAAGTACGCGAAGGCCCCGCAAAGGCCGCAAAGCTGGCCACTAAAGCCATTCATTAGCAATCTCACAACTGCCAACTGCCAACTCAAAAACTGCCAACTAAAAAAGGTTCCCGCAAAGTCCGCAAAGGCCCCGCAAAGGTCGCAAAGCTGGCTACTAAAGCCATTCATTAGCAATCTCACAACTGCCAAACTGCCAACTGAAAAACTGCCAACTAAAAAAGGTTCCCGCAAAGGTCGCGAAGGACCCGCAAAGGCCGCAAAGCTGGCTACTAAAGCCATTCATTAGCAATCTCACAACTGCCAACTGAAAACTGAAAAACTGCCAACTGATCCATTCCCAAAGGTCAATTGCTTATACAGATGCCAATCAGCAGCAAACTCTATCCTGCCAACTGCCAACTAAAATACAGCCAACTGATCCATTCCCAACGGTCAATTGCTTATACAGATGCCAATCAGCAGCAAACTCTATCCTCCTGCCAACTCAAAAACTGCCAACTATAATTCCTATCCCCGCACGCCCATCACCGCAATCATCTCCAGCGAAACCTCGGCCAGTTTCACATCCCCCTTGATGGACACTTTCGGTCTTGCCAGTTCAGGCGAAATGCCTTTCGTAAACAATTTCCAGGCTGTATCGGGATCAATGGAAAGGCTTGCAGAGAGCGTCCCTGAATGCGTTTCCGCCAATTTCCATTGCCCGTCTTCGCGCAGCAAATACCAGTCGCCGCCTGCCTCTGTACTGACGGTAAATTTGACACAGGTACCGTTTTCTGCTTTTGTGTCCCGATAGGTGTATGGCAGCCCGCGCATAAAGGTCGCTATGAATGGATAAAAAAACGCCCGCGACAGCAAACCAGGGCGCCCTGTTGCCTCCCGAATTTGTTGTTGGTGGTGCCATTTTTCGGTGTATTCCCGCGCAATATGAAACCAGTTAAGGGATTCCGTTTCACCTGCCCAGGCTACCGAAAAGGCCGCTTTCGCAAATGGATCAAGGGTAGAAAGGTATTCGTGGTACTGCTTTCCGGTCAGTTCCAGCAATTCGATGAGCACCTGTGGGCTCAGGCGTTTGGCTGCAGCTACCCAAACAGTGTTTAACCCATTGAGGTAAGTTACAAGGTCCTGATACGACCGAATATCTTCCGGAGGATCCCCGGCATAAGCATCCCGCAGCATGGAAAGCGTGCGCAGGTTGCCGTCCAGCAAGTGCGCCGCAATGTCTTTGACCCTCCAAAGCGGGGCAATGGTGGGCGCCTCCCACTCCTGGAACGTCAGGGATTTCAATAAGTCAATTAATTGCCGGTCAAGGGCCGGAAAAAGAGACAGGGTTGGAATCGGAATGCCGGAGGAGCTTGTCATTGGAACATAAATTTATTTCAAAACGCAGTCGCCGAAATGAATGTTCCCTGGCCCTTAGAAAAGCGTACTATGATCCTTTCAACAAACGTGCGATCAAAGCTTCTGTATTGTTAAAAATCCGGCGGTTTAACTCTAATTGGCCTTTGTACCTGATTTGACTGTTCTTATCGATGTAAACAAGGGTAGGATAAAAAGATACGCCCATAGCTTCCGCTGTTGAATTCTTAACCGCATAAAGATTTTGAAAAGTATATCCCAAGTGCTTCATTTTGGCCTGCCCTTCTCCGACAGTATCAGATCGGATTGGAATATTAACCGCCATTATCATAACCCTTTCATCTCCTGCATATTTTTTCTGAAGCTGTTCCAGCTCAGGGAACTTCTGAAAACAACTGCCGCAGCGGGTATGCCAAAAATCAAGGATGACTATTTTATCCTTAAACGCTTGCAAGGTTACGGTATCCTGTCCGTATAAAAAACGATCATCCGGCGCAGGCGTATTCCAGGAAGTGACCAATTTGGTGTAGCCAATGTTTTCTGCCAGCAAGGGAATTACGCCCACGCAAAACACTACGTTAACAAGCCCCCAAAGCCATACTCTTCCCTGAGAATAAGCAATTTTTGCAAAAAAGATGCCTACCAGAGATGCGGCAATGGCGCCAATAATCCAGTGAAGTACCCCCCCAAAGAGGCCTATGGTCGTTTATAAAAGCCAAAAAGGTGCAAATACGGCTAAGGAGGAAATTAAGCTATGTTTTTTTTTTCAGCATAAAATAGCTCACGAAAAAACCCATTACGCCCCAATAAGACATTCCTATATAAGCATTCTTCACTAAAAAAAGAAAGAGTAAATAACTGAACAGCATCTGTAACCCAACTACAATGTTGAACTTCCAAGGGTTTAATCTGGAATTTACGATCAGGCGCCCAGCGCCAAAGCCCAGCACATACACGAATAATACGGCGTCGGGAAAAGTGATCAATCCCCTGAAAGTGACTGCATCAAAACCCATGACATAACTACCTGCTGCGAAAGCAACAACGGCATCCAATAGATTGAACAATCGGATGGAATAACAGCCATTTATGATGGCCAATAGAAAAACGAAGAGGTAGTAATTAGGCGCAAAAGTAAAGACGTCGCCTACGCAGATTATAGAGAAAATCAAAAGTGCAATAGAGTTGGCGATTCTTAATGAAGCAATGGAGGACAAAATCCAATCCTTTGGGTTCATGATAAAGAATTTGTTACGAATTAGAGCTTGCCCGTAACCATCGAGCAAGCTCTAAGAAACCCTATTTTATTATTCACGACAACACTTGCAACCGGTCAACATGTTGCAACAAGCATAGTAGCCTGTATTGCAAGTGACTTCACATCCAAAAGTTACCCCCATTATTTGACAATGACTTGCTCCATCGCCTCCCGAACCACAAGCGATACAATCGAAATAAAGCACAGGAGGATTACCCCCGGAAGAAGCATATGCCGTCAGAAAACCATCACTATTAGCCTTATCTATGAAGGTTGTTCTATCTGCGTCAAGTTGATACTTTGCCAGGCCATATCCTTCCAGCATGGTCGCTGCAACTTTTACTTTGTCAAAAAAACCTTTATAGCCCGATAAACGCAATCCATAAAGATTTCCATCCATTTTCAACAGCATACCACTTTCATTGTAAGCTAAAGCAATCGTTTTTGAAGAAAATGCCAGGCCAGAAACACCTTGTAAAAGCAAGGCCTTGTCTACCCTGTTGCCATCGGATGGATTGGATAATATCAAGACAATCCCTTGTTCGTTTTCTGGAAGTACTTTCTTATCGGATGCAGTGGCTATGGTCTCCACATACGTCAGGCTATTTTGTCTTGCAAAAGCCTGCAGGTCAAAATCATTTACTTTGTTGACTGTATGCTGGCTAAAGCAGCCCATCAACAGAAGGGTTAAAAACAATAATTTGCTCATCTTCTAATTGGTTTTAAAATTATCCCTACTTATTTTTTAAGTGGTTTCGGAAAACCCACTACCCAATATATCCGGGGCTTACAGGCGCCTTGTATTAACCGATTAGACAAATGGGTAATACAAAGTTAATATCAACCCCTGCAGGAATTTTGCAGTGAACATATTGTTACATTTTTTACTATTTATCTATGGAACTAAACCAAATCGAAAAGTTGAACCATCCGGGTAAATATAACTTTGGCGGTCCCGGCAATATTGAACCGGGGCGCCCATATCTTTGAGATGATTCAAAAGGTTGTAAATCGTACGTTCTGATACTTCGAAACGCTGTGCCAGCATAGCGGGTGCACCTGTCGCTCTCAAACGAATCAATTGATCTAAGCGTGCCAATAACTGAAATTGATCTTTTATTCCCATTGTTTCAAGGATTATATTACATCAGAAAATACAATTAAGAGCTCATAGCTTGCGTCAGCCCAGACGTAAGCAAAAGCCGCTGTGAATACCCTCACCCTCAATAGGCGGGATACTTAATGTGCATTATTCTTAGTGTTCTTGAAACTGTTATTCGCCTATTTGTTCAGGCATTAATTTGTTATAAAGCCCTTCCTAACGGAGTACTTTACTGCTAATTTGTAAAAAAGTCCAAAGAGGATTGCATGAACATTTTCGTGTACATACTGCAAAAAAAATTATCCGGGACTTTGCAACAATGGGCGCAACTTTATCACAACATTTTTTTAAAAACAGGAGGAGCGATGCCTTTTTTACAAAAACGGCATCGCTCCCCAAAGCTTTCTTCTACTGAACAATCAAATCAAACTCCACCCGCCGGTTCAACTCACGCCCTTTCGACGTTTTGTTGTCGGCAATTGGTTGCGATTCGCCATAGCCCGCGTAGCTGAGGCGTTTGGCGGAAACGCCTTTATCGAGCAGGTATTTGTAGCAGGCTTTTGCCCGGTTTTCCGATAAGGTCAGGTTGGCTTTGTCGTTGCCCACATCGTCGGTATGACCGGCAATAACAAGGCGGTAAGCCGGGTATTGAGCCATAATGTCAACGATCTGGTCAAGTACAGCGTTGGATTGTTTTTTCAGTGTTGCCTTACCGGTTTCAAATTGCACGGCACGCATGGCAAAGTTCAGCACTTCTCTGATTTCTTTTTTGATTTCAGGACAACCCTTGTTTTTGGCTAATCCGGCTTCATTTGGACAGCGGTCATCGCCGTCGTGAACGCCGTCGCCGTCTGAATCCGGGCAGCCTTCCATCGTGCCGGCTGTGTCGGGGCATTTGTCATTGGCATCGGCAAAACCGTCGCCGTCGCGGTCCGGGCAGCCCATTGCGGAAGCCACGCCCTTTTCATCCGGGCACTTATCGCTGGCATCGGCAATGCCGTCGCCATCGCGGTCTCTCACCGGACAACCTTTGTTTTCGACGCTGCCTTTTTCATCCGGGCATTCGTCTTCGCCGTCAGCAATGCCGTCGCCGTCACGGTCAGGGCAGCCACCCAAAGCCGCTAAGCCTTTTTCATTAGGGCACTTGTCCATATTATCGGCCACGCCGTCGCCATCAGCATCCGGGCAGCCTTTAAGGTCAGCGAGGCCCGCCACATCGGGACAATCGTCTTTTTTGTCAATAACGCCATCGCCATCTGTATCCGGACAACCGCCTGTCGCTTTTTTTCCGGGCGCATTTGGGCAATCATCGTCGCCATCGGCAATGCCGTCGCCATCACTGTCGGGGCAACCCATCAGCGTTTTCAGGCCGGCAACATCCGGGCATTTGTCCACTGCATCAGCAACGCCGTCACCATCGCGGTCCAGCTTATGAAGGCGGTAAACAAAGCCTGCCCCCAACTGGAGGTTGTCGCGGTTGTTTTCCTGTGAAATGCGGTATTCGCCCTGAATATTGAGGTAAGAATTTTTACCGAGCTTGATGTCGAAACCGGCGCCCAGAGGGATCTGCATGTTATCCGGTCCGTCTTTTTCCACCACATAACCAGCACCACCCACCAGATAGGGGATAATTTTAGCTTCTTCCGGCGCATAATGCAGTCGTAAAAGCCCGTCAATACTAAAAATATTGCGGTTGTTGATGTCTCCAAAAACATTGGCCGAGCCTATTTTTATGGGGACGGCCAAACCAAGGTATTTGTTCAATCCGGCCGTGTATCCCAACTCAAAACCGTTGGTAACGTCCAGACCGTCAATGGAATTTGCAGTACCATAGTCAATAAACAGAAATTTTGCACTCAGCGCATGGAAGCTAGTCTTTTGTGCTTCAAGCGCAACGCTTCCCAACAAAAGCATCACAAAAAGAGACAGGAATAATTTTTTCATAGGTATATTTTTTGCATTATTAATCACTGAATTGTAGAGGGTTATATAAAAAAACACAACTTCTTCGGTTGTGTAGGTATGCAAAACGCAAGGAGCAAAAGATAAATTGCCCCTTGCATTTTGTTATGCAAACCAAAAAACGGTCGAGTCTTTGAAATTAAGCCTGTGGTGTATCTTTTTTCTCAGGATCTTCCTGCTTCCCCTCTTCAGCTTCGCCAAAAAGTTTGTCTTTCAGTTCCAGCGCTTTATCTTCCAGTTTGTCCCATAGCTCCTCCCCTTTTTGGATGTAAGGCGCCGTTTTTTCGTTTGCCTTCAATTCTTCCAGTTTGCGTTCTGCAGCGTCGCCCAATTTATCCATGGTGCGCTCGAAGCCTTCAGCCAGTTCTTCGGCCGTGTCCTTCATTTTGTCAAAAAAACTCTTTTCCTCTTCCATGACTACTGATTTAAAGTGAACAATGATTGTTACGGCAAGTTAACGGTAATGTTGATGCCAAGCAAGCTGCCGCCATACAAGCGATTGATTTTTCAAGCATTCAGACGCTGGTAAAAACAATCTGTAACATTTCTCCATACCCCGAATAAATACAATAAACCACCGCTTGCCCGAATATCAAAACATAAGCGCACTATTAACTTGATTTATTTAAATAATAACATGTATTTTTATTCATATTTAAAATATAATTTTATTTTCACAGCTCTCAATTGCACTATTCTAAAATCTAAAATTGCCTAATGACATGAGCAACAAATCTCTACTGATCTTACTGGCGGCGTCGCTGCTTGTTTTTTCCTGCACTAAAGACAAATTTGTCGAAGTGCCTCAGCCCGAACCGAACAACAACCCGGCAACACGAGAAGAAATTAATGAATTTGTCCTTAGCCAACTCCGCGAACATGAAGTTTTTAAGTGGGAGATGGCTGACGATCACTTATTGTGGAGCGCCGTCATGCGTGGCGATAAACTTGTGGCTATTGGATACAAACCAGCCAATGAGGGTGACCTCCGCGAGAAGATGCACCAAATAGACATTCAGGAAAAAGCGTGGCAGGATGCCCGCCAGAAAATCATTGATTTCGTAGTCGTGGAAATGAACCGGGACTTTCCAAATGAAAAGTTTACTGCGGCTGATCTCATGCCGCTGCTCGAAAATGGAACACTGCCCTTCATCAACATGCGCATTACCAGCGAGCGCATATTGTCTGCTTTGCGGAAAATGCCCGAAGTGCGATACGTGGAGCCTTCAGGTTACAGCTATGCCGACGAAGGCGATGAAGAGATTACTTTTCGCAGCGACGCGGGCTGCGGCATTTCACCGGCCAGCAGCATCCCGGGGGCAGACTATACCACCATTAGTCCGAGCGTAAAAGTGCCCTGGAACTTTAATTACATGAACATCCCCGCTGCCTGGAATACCAGCACGGGCGCGGGCATTACCATTGCCATCATTGACACCGGCACCTCATCTGGTCAGAGCAAACTCGGCAGTGAATTCGCTTCCGGAAATTCGACAGGGCGCAGCATCACACGTCTGGGTACTTATGTCAGTTCCTGGTGGCCCTGGGCTTCACCGGATGGCCCTAACGATCAGTGTGGACACGGAACGCAAATGGCCGGACTGGCAACAGCGCCACGCGGAAGCGGCGGATCTTCAGTAGGCGTCGCCTACAAGTCCAGCTTATTGGCCATTCGCGGCACCGGTGATGTGATTGTAAACGGGAGCAGCGAAAAAACCGGAGTAGCCAATGCACTGGTCATAGCTGGCAACAACAGCGGCGTAAAAATCATCAGCATGTCCATTGGCGATATATTCTGGAGCAGCCAGGTCGCGGATGGGGTTTACTATGCTTATGGGCGCGGAAAATTAATTTTTTCAGCTGCAGGCACTTCTACCTGGTTTACAAGCTGGGTTGGTGTCATTTTTCCGGCAACGATGAATGAGGTGGTGGCAGTTACCGGGGTCAAAGACGGCGCTTCAATGGTCAAATGCAATACTTGCCATTCGGGCAGCAAAGTGGACTTTGTTGCAGTCATGCAGCGCAGCGTCGATGATTCGCGTACCTCGCTTTCATTAGCCATGAGTGGCAATACGCCTTCCTATGTGGGCGGTTCTTCGGCTGCAACAGCCACAACCGCCGGCATAGCCGCATTGGTTTGGGCGACAAATCCTTCTCAAACAAGAGCTCAGGTATTGAACCGCATGAAAACAGCAGCGAGCTTTTATCCCAGCCGTAACGGGGAGTTTGGATGGGGAATTGTGAATGCTGCTACGGCAGTGAACAATTAAGACGCACAAATAAATAAAAAACGGGCCTTTCCTTTGGCAGGAAAGGCCCGTTTTTTCATGCGGAAATGAACAACTAGCAGTAGCGGTCGAAAGCCATTTTCAGGTTTTCGGAAATGATTTCCGCAGAACGGCCTTCGATGTGGTGGCGCTCCAGAAAATGAACCAGTTTGCCATCTTTGAACAGCGCAATGGCAGGAGACGAAGGCGGATAAGGCAGCATAAATTCGCGTGCTTTGCCGGTTGCTTCCTGATCTACTCCGGCAAAAACCGTAACTAAGTTTTCCGGACGCTTTTCATGGCGGATGGCAAGTTTTACCCCGGGGCGTGCATTGGCAGCCGCGCATCCGCAAACGGAATTGACAACAACCAGTGTTGTACCCTCCTGATTTTCAAGTGCCTGCTCGACATCTTCAGGTGTTTTCAGGCTTTTGAACCCGTAATCGTTCAGGTCTTTCGCCATGGGTATGGTAAGTTCTATCGGATACATGTATTTTTGTTTTATATTTAAGCAATCTTTCGAAAGGCAAAGTTAACACCACTCCAGCTTAATATACAATATCTGAAAGAATATTGTTCATCAGTCAATTGCAAAATCCCCATAAAAAAGCGTTACAAATTTGTAACACTGTACTCCGTAATCAGTATAACCATAGCGTAATATTGACTCATACTCATATTGAATTTAAATTTATTTGTCATGATCCGAAATTCTATCTTATGTGTTGCCATTAGCCTGGCGGCCCTCTGTACAATTCAGGCTCAGGATGAAATGACGCCGGAAGCGCCAATCCGGACAAGCCAGACCTTTAATGACAACCGACTTGTTCATTCTGCCTCTGTTGAAATGCTCGAAAAAGGGAAGATGGAGCTGCGTCTCAATCAGCTTTTTGGGGCAATGAAAGATTTTAACAACATCGGAGAAACTTTCTTTGGCCTGGAAAAAACCAGCGACATCTCAATTGGTGCGGCATACGGCCTTTCAGAAAACATCAATGTAGGCCTGTTTCGCGCAAAAGGAGGCGGATTCATGTCAGATGGGGCAAAGGGCATGCGCCAGCTCCTGAACGGAAGTGTGAAATATCGGGTATTGCGGCAGGTTGAAGGCAAAGGCATGCCGGTAACGGTGACCTTGTCCGGGCTGGTTACACTGGCCACCGAAAAAAAGGTAGAAAACGAAACGACTGCAATACACAGTTATCCGAAATTTAGCCACCGGCTGGCTTATCATGGCCAAATCATGGTTGCGCGAAAATTCTCCGACCGGTTTTCAATTCAGGCTTCCGGAGCTTATACCTATCGCAACCTCGTACCCAGCGATGATGTTCAGGGAATATACAGCGCAGGGCTTGGCGCACGATATCAGGTAGCGCCATGGCTCGGGCTTGTAGGAGATGTCGTCGTACCCATTTCTCAAAGCAGAACGCCTGAATTGGGCTACTATCCGGTATATGGCCTTGGATTCGAATTCAAAACGGGTTGTAATATATTCCAGATCAACCTGAGCAATGCAAGCGGAATTGCAGAAACGGACTACCTGCCCTACAATACCGGCAATTGGAGTGAAGGCGATTTCCGCCTGGGCTTTAGCTTATCCAGAACCTTTGGGTTTAAAACAAAAAAGACAGACACTAATTAGTGCCTGCCCATTTAGGCTGGTGTCAGTCTTTACTTGTCGGCCGGCAAGTGAAGACTGACACTAATTATCCGATGGAGAAACTGCCGGCCTGGCAACATAATTCAACTGAGAACAATTTTCAAGGCGGAACAACTGATTTGCAACCCTTTGCAGGTCTTCGGCGCTGATTTTTTGGTAGATTTCCGATTCCTTATTGATCAGGTCGGCATCGCCCAGCAACTCGAAAAAAGCAAGGTTTATCGCCTTGTTCAGTGCGCTCATCTCGGAAAAAATAAGATTGCTTTCAGCTTTGTTTTTTATTTTTTGCAATTCCGTGGCTTCAATAAGCTCACGCTTCAATTTTTCCAATTCCTCCCAGATGGCGGCTGTAGCGGTTTCCAGAGAAACGCCTGCTGCTGGTTTGCCTTCAATCAGGAAAAAACCGGGGTCAAGATAAGAAGAGACATAACAATCAATACTTGAAAACAACTGGCGCTCCTTGAGCAAATGCCGAAAAAGGCGGGAAGATGGACCGGTACATAAAATGTCCGACAACAAATCGGCAACATAAAAATCCGGATCTGAGCGTGCTGCCATCCGGAAAGCCAGGTAAATCGAATCAACCGGTACATTGGCCTCTTTGGTAAATTGCCTGAACTCTGTTTGTTCCGGCTCTGCAGGCAACTGCCTTGGCGGAACTTCTCCCCGCGGAATATCACCAAACCACTTTTCGGCAAGCAGTCTTATGTCTTCGGTTTTCACATTTCCCGTTACAACAAGAATCGCATTGTTAGGCCGGTAATACTTAAAAAAGAACTGCCTGACATCTTTCATCGTTGCCCCTTCGATGTGCGACGTTTCCAGACCAATCGTTGGCCAGCGATAAGGGTGTTGTTTGTAAATCAGATCTGACAACAAATGCATCATGTCGCCATAAGGCTCGTTCAGGCAGGTTTCTTTAAACTCCTCTACCACGACCTTGCGCTGCACGTTCAGCACTTTTCTGCTAAAATTAAGGCTCAGCATGCGATCCGATTCCAGCCAAAAAGCCGTCTCAATGTTCTGAGCCGGCAGGGTATCGTAAAAATTCGTCATGTCGTTGTTCGTAAAGGCGTTGTTTTCACCGCCTGCCAACTGGATCGGATCGTCAAAATCGGGCACATTGAGCGAGCCGCCAAACATCAGGTGCTCAAACAAATGTGCGAAGCCTGTCTTGTCCGGCAATTCATCGCGGGCGCCAACATCATACAGCACATTTACAGCGGCCATCGGCGTGCTGTCATCCTCATGTACCAAAACCCTCAATCCATTGGCCAACTCAAATCTTGAAAAATTTATCATGCGTTCTTATTCGTTGTTGAGGCTGTCTAAAAAAGCGGTAAAAGGCAAATTGGCAAGGGGCAGGACTGCGATTTTGCCCTTGCCAATTTGCCTTCCCGCTGAGCGGGACAGGTCTTGCCCCTTTGGGACAGCTTTTACTTACTGTTTCTCAAATCGTCCTTCCGCTGCCGGCCGACCGTTTCCGTCGCGAAGCAGGTAAAGATACTGCCCTTTTGCAAACGAACTGAGGTCAATGATCCGTTTGCCCTCAAGTGTAGTATTCAACACTTCCTGCCCCATCAGGTTCAGGATATGGAGGGAGAAATTATCCAGAATGTTCCCTTCCGCATCAAATGTGAGCCAATTGCCCGCCGGATTAGGATACACCTTCAGAGCAAGCGGATTTGCCGTTTCTCCGGCGGAAACGATTGTAACGGTAACGTCCTGGCAATTGGTCGAAGATCCGCCACTGTTTGCAGCCGTAAGGCAAACTTCATAAGTGCCACTGACCGTGTAGGTATGGGATGGATTTTGATCCGTGCTGGTTGTGTTGTCGCCAAAAGTCCAGCTCCAGGAAGTCGGATTATTCGTAGACTGGTCCGTAAACTGAACTTCTCCGCCATCCTGTGGCGTGATCGTAAAAAGTGCAACCGGAGCCTGAACCGTCACATCTGCTGACTGGAACCAGGTGGCCCCGGTAATGGCGCCATCAAATACTTCAACCGTCAGGGCCTGACCTTTTGCTTCTGCAGTCAGCCACTGGTAAGTCATGGTGGTGTCTACAGAGCTGTCCAAAGGCAGCCAGGTACCAAAAAACAACGCAAAAATGGTCGTCTCTGTTACCGTTTCAATACTTTGACGAAGGGCATCAAAAGAGCCTTCCGGGGTAATGAGCGTACCGTATCCGTCTGTTGTCACCGTTTGCTCCGCCTCCGAGACAAAGCGAATGGAGTCCACGTCAAAATCAGAACCGTCTATCGTGATGGAAAAAGCATAAGGGCCGGAGAATGTCGTTCCATAGGTTGTTGGAAAGGCATAAACCTGTTGTACAGGATCGAAATGAACGGAAAGGAAGTTATCATTGCCGAAAAAATCCAGTGATGCTCCGAGTGCAAATACGCCCTCAGATGTCAGTGAAGCAAAGCCGTAAGATCCATCGTCCAGCACCTGGGCAAAAGAGGCTGTTGGAAAATCATCGCCATTGGCCGCTTCAGATGGGGCGATAATTCCAACAGAGCTGGGTACATGAGCCTGCAGGCTTGAAAAGTCCCAGGTTTGGTTTGCACCACCCGTTCCAATTTCTACATTTTGCGGAAGCGTGTCCGTAGCGTAGTGCAGGACATTTCCAATAACCGGAGCATTGGAGGCGTCCAATGTAATTTGGGCCTGTGCAGAAAGTGCCAATCCCAAAAGTGTTGCGAAGGGAAGTAAAAGTTTCAGTTTCATAATTAGACGGATTATTTGTTGTGATATAATATTGTACGACAGTACATTGAAAGAAGAAAGCATGGTGTTACTGCAACAAGAATTTGCCAACGAATAACAATTCATCCGAACTCTCCAATTTCCAGTAATACAAGCCCGGGCGTTTGGGGGCGTTCCATTCAAAATTGGGATTGGAAAGCGCTTTGCTCAATAGCTCTTTTCCTGTATTATCCAGCAAAATAAGTTGCAGATTAAGGGGCTCATCCTGCTTCCATTGGAAAGAGACAGAAGTCCCTGGCTTGAAGGTTTGGTTCACGGAAGGCATCAAGACTTCAATGCCTGTGCTTCTCATTACCTCCCCCGCCAAACCTTCCAACTGCTCATCCGGAATAAAATTAGCAGCGAGTAAAGCCTGGCCCTCCTGTTTCGGCAAATTTTCTGCCGGCTTTTGTACTTCTGCGACAGGGCGTTCGGGTTGTTGCTGAGGGTTGATCAGCAGTTCTGGCGTGATAGCAGGGGATGTATTTTTTTCGGGTAAAGGATTGGATTTTTGCGTCGTAATTTGGAATACCCAGAAGGCCAGTATGGCAGTAAGCGCTACCAATGACCAGCGCCAGGCCGGGTGTAGGCGGGAAACCGAAGGCTGGACGGGTTCATCCTGATGTGGTTCGCCGGCAGGATTTGCGGGCATGTTTGCGATCAGGCCATACAATTCAATGGCTTCCCTGCGGCAGCTTTCACACACTTCCACATGGGCTTGCAATTCAGGTTGCAAATCTGCGATCCGATCATTCAGCAATGATTCGGCATAAGCAGCTATGCCCTCCTCTGATAAATGTTGGTCACTGCGAAACCACGAATTTTGATTCATCTTTTGCGCCATTTATTGCCTGATTTCTCCTTTAGATGCAGTTTAACCAGCTTTGCGGAGCCTCTCCAAATTTATTTAACATATTTCACCTTTTCAGGATAAAAGTCATGTATGAAAATGACATCGGTCAATGTTTGCCTGTATGAATTGCCGCTTCTTTGTAAGGCAAAAGCGAGGGAGTAAATGCCTCTGGCAGAGAAACTCCTGGCTTTTTATCAAGATTCATTTTCGGGTGATTTTAGGGAATTATTGAAGCGCAACCTTATCCTAACCGGCTGAGGCTGCGCTTTTTTCATGGCCCGGCTTTCGCGTCGCTCAAGCTTTTTCGAGGAGCCACCACAGGGGGTTGTTTCGTTTTTTTACTTTGTAGTAATCAAGGATATAGGTGCGGATGTGGCTTGTTGCCTCCTCAATATCATCTGTTAAGACGATGTATTTCAGATCTGACTCAGAAATGGTTTTTTCATTGGCCATAAACTGAAGGTAGTCCATCAAAGGTTGGTAATAGGCTTTGCCCATCAGTACCACTGGAAAATTATGAATGATCCCGGTTTGTACTAAGGTCAGGGTTTCAAACATTTCATCCATGGTGCCCCAGCCTCCGGGCATCACGACAAAAGCATACGAATATTTGAGCAGCAGCACTTTCCGTACAAAGAAGTAGCGAATAGAAATACACGTATGCATGTAAGGATTCGGATGTTGCTCAAACGGAAGCTCAATGTTGCAACCAACGGAGCGACCACCGGCCTCAAAAGCACCCCGGTTGGCGGCTTCCATTATGCCGGGACCACCGCCTGTCATGGTTGTAAATCCCATTTCAGAGATTGCACGCCCCACTTCACGGGCTTTTTCATAATACGGTGAGCCTTCTTTGAACCGTGCAGATCCGAACACGGTAATGCATGGACCAACAAAATGGAGTTTTCTAAAGCCTTTCAAAAACTGAGAAAATACTTTGAAAGCAAAAGACAACTCATAACTTCTGCTTTTTGGACCATCCAGGTAGTTAAATCCGGTCTGATTAATGATGCGGGTGGCTTTGATGTTGCTTGTTTGCATGATGTATCGGAGCGTTAATGCCAACTTAATGGATAAATGACCTGCACTTCAAATTTGTCAGAATCCCGGGCCCAGGCCCCAAAAGTATTTTTGTGCTGATGGATGATTTTTTCCAGCACGTTACCAGACTGAGCACAGGTGATTCCCAGACTAAATGTGATAAAAAAACAGACGAAGAACTGCTTCATGAAATGAAATTCAGAAGGTCGGCTATAAAGTAAAGTCCCGAAAACTACTGGGCAACAATCGCTACTTTATAATCGTTACTTACTGCTATCCTGCTAATGCTGAATATATTATAGAGATACAAATCCGCAATTTCTATCCAATCCTGGTCTTTTCGGCGATCGAATTTGTACAATTTACTGCCTCGCCCGGCAATAAAGGTTCCATCAGGCATAACGCCAAAATCTTCACAGCCTGCCAACATGTTCACAATAGGCGTTGCCGGTTTGTTCAATTGATAAGGATTCTTTTCCATCAGCTGCCAGGTATCGCCAAAATCCGTTTTTTGCACAAAAGCAAGGTTGCGGTTGGACATTTGCACCAGGCAACGCCCGATATTCGTTGCGATGGGCGTCACTTTATCGGTGCGTATGTCGGCGATGCCAAGGTAATTATCTGGGCTGTCCAGCACATAGACAGCTACCTGAGAGCCATTAAGCCACGTATAATAGCCAATTTTTTCAGTGTATTTGAAGACTGCCTTTCCGCCGTGCGACCGATCCAGCGGGTATTGCCAAAGGTATTGAAAAGTATCGCGGCCATTCACCTGCTGGCGCACCACCGAAAAATTATAATAATCGGGCATGCGCATGGGCGAAAATTCATTTTCGGGGGTATCCGTCACCCGCAGCTTCGTTTTTTTGTCCAAATCGAGCAAATAGATGTCCGTTTGGCTGCTGTTGGGCATTTTTATGGTCATGTACAACTCATTGTTGCTGAAAAATGCCGGCTGATTATTATAGCCCAATTCATTAAAGTAAGTCAGATACCGCGGCTTGGTAATCGTCCAGGCGGTATCGGCTACACGCTTAAGGTCAAAAACAAATACGTTGGCTTTGGGCATCTGCGCAGCCGCAAAATGGCCGAAGCACGCCATGATAAAGACTGATAATAAAAGCCTGTTGAACATCTTTCCGGTTTTGGAGCAAAGATAGCTAAAAAAACAAACAGGCGATCATTTGCAGGACCGCCTGTTTAATCGACTTATGGAAAAATCAACCTGTAGGGTAATCTATTCTGCCTTTACAAATCGCTGGGGTATTTCAGATCTGTATGCATCAGGCAACTGCCCTCACTCCCATCTATGGCAGCAAATGTATCATCCGGCCCGTCCAGACAGCGCCTTCTCCCTGTACCTGAACCTGAAAAACGCCGGAAGGTAATTCATTCAAGTCCAGATCAATCCTTTGATTCATAAACCGATTTTGAAAGACCATTTGCCCTTGTATGTTCAAAATGGAAACCGTTACCTCCAGACCATTCAACTCATTTAGTGATTCCAAAGTACAGTAGCCCGTGGCTGGGTTTGGGAACAAACGCCAACCATTTCCGGTATCCGGGGCTAAGGTCAGGCTTCGGATTTCAGAATAGGCCTCACTCCCATCGTAGTCCAGCTGGCGAAGGCGGTAATAAACGGGCTCTCCTTTAGGGGGGGCATTGTCGATAAATACATATTCCATGCGGCTGGCACCATTTCCTTCAGCAGGCACCCAGGCAATGGGTGAAAATGTACCGGATTGAGCCGTCTGGCGTTGTACTTCAAAGCCCGAATTATTCAATTCCGATGCGGTAACCCAATGGAGTCTGGCTTTTTGATCCAGCGCGTCAACCCTGAAGTCGGTTAATTCAACCGGCAAAAACCCGGAATATGCCGTTGGGCAAACGCGGAGCCCCCAGGAACTTAGCTGGCCGCCGTCTTCGTTGGCCAAATCTTCTATGCGCAAGGTCCATGTTCCGTTAATCTCTTCCGTATTCATCAACCCCAAATTGCCGACAGGCCGGTAGGTGCCTCCTCCTGTGGGCGGACAAGGCAAAGTTGAGGTAGCAGCCTGCCCATCAAAATTCAGGTCAAAATTATCCTGATCCATGCAAGGCTGATCAAACAGAATAACCTCCGAATTGGCTGGACTGATAAGCGTAATCCGCAAATCGCTGATCCAGGTATGGTCACCGCTTAAGTTCACGACATTGATATCCGTTAGTGCACCTGTTTCCAAAATATCAAGCACAGAGTTGACCACGGGTGTCCCTACACTGGAAATGGTACGTGGTACATTGCTGCTGCTGAAAACAATACAGGGCACCGTCAGAAAACTGCGTACAGCAGACCAATCGCCCGTGCCGCCACAAATCCCCAATCCCCTCACCCGCCAAAAATAGAGGGTATTCTGGTTTAGTTCCGTACCGGGTTGTGCAGAAAATCCGAAACTGGTTCCGGAAGCAGCAATGGTATTGAATGCGCCATCCAGAGCAAGTTGCCATTCATAGGAATTGGCATTGAGGTCCACTGCCCAGGTTAAGGTCGGTAGTAAAGCAATATCTACAGCATTATTTACAGGCGAAGCAAGCGTTATTGCTGCCGGTGTATCCAAAATTGTAATCGCAATTGGAATATCTTTGAAATTCCCCATACTGGTTCCTGTTATGGTCAGGGCATACATACCAGGGGCAACTGCATCCAGGTTTCCTAAAGTGAGTATTGTCATGCTGGTTGGCGTAATCGGGTTGGTGCTGAAGGAAACAGACATATGGGCCGGCTCGCCTGAAACTGACAGGGTAATCGGATCTGAAAAACCGCCAAAACTCGCGATATCAAGTTGTACTTCCAGGCTGCCGGTCGGGCAGATAGTTGCTGTGTTGGGAGAAGCGCTCATGGCAAAATCAGGGGTACCCGATTCGATGATAAAATCAATATCGGAAATGTCAAAAAAGACATTTCCGTTTGCTTTTACCATAACCCGTGCCGTAGTAGTCGTTCCGGCAGGCAGGATTATTTGGGCGGACCCGTTGTTCGGGGTGCCCGAAACTAAAGTAACCGGGTAGGTAAACCCTCCGTCGTATGACAATAAGATGGCTACAGAGTCGCAATTTACGGGCGCCTGATTGCTGAGCGCCACATCCCAGTTTACTGTATAAGCCTGCCCTTCCGTCCAGGTAACGGCAGTGTTGGGCGTCGTTACCAGAAAAGGGCCGGCAGCTGCGTTCACATTAACAAACATATTGACTTCTTCGCTGCAACCGGCAGTCATGTCTGCAAAATCACGAACGGTGACCCGAAATTCCATAGGTCGGGTAACTGAGGGCAAAACCTCCCAGGTTGGTGACATGTTGCTGACCAAATCCTGAAGACGCGGAAAATAGCGTTGTGGAGAAGTCGAAGGCTCAAAAGAACGAAACATAGGCCCCTGCAAATTTGTAGAAGCAGGTGGCATGACCGCTCCGATTTCATTATCCCATTGCTCCCAGCAATAGCTCAGCGGATCGCCATCAGGGTCGCTTGCAACAGCGGTCAATACAAATGGCGTGGCAGCCGGAATCGTATAGTTGTCAATGGCAGCCACACTTGGTGGCGCATTGTTAAAAGCAATGGGTGTGTCGCAGACATTCCCGTTCCCAAGGGTTACGAAAATTCCGATTTCCCGAAGACTGATGCCATGAAAATAGTCATCACTATTCAGCTGAACATTGGGGTCACAGATCCCGGCGTAGGCCATAATGGTAGAGCCGCTTCCCGGCTCCATCGCCGTATTGTTGCTGCGGTTATTGTTGCAGGAATTGTTGAAGGTGTGACGCGCACCAAACTGATGGCCAATCTCATGGGCCACATAGTCAATGTAAAACGGATCATTAATCGGATTGGATAGACCGGTAACACCCCGGGCTTTGTTGGCGCCGCAGGGACCATTCAGGGCAGCCACCCCGCCGCCGCCCGTGCTGAATACATGCCCGATGTCGAAATTCGCAGATCCGATTTCGGCATTCAGGTTGTTCTGATTTTCTGTTAGCATCGCACTTCCGTTATTGTTGGTATAAGGGTCAGTACCTGCATTATAATAGAAAACGGCACTTGTTCCGGCAATCAGCACCAGCCGGATGGCCAAATCACGCTCAAACACCTCATTCACGCGATTGATGGCGGTCATCACAGCAGAAAGTACCAGCCCGGATTCACCGGGATTATCAGCGCCGTGGTAATTGGAATATTCGCCGGTAGTGGCAACAGCCAGGCGGTAGGACCGGAATACGCAGTCTCCTTCTTTGGGGACATCCGGGCTTTCAGGGGAAAAATTGTCTTTTAAGCCTTCCTTTGTGTGGCAAATAAAAGCTTCATCGGGTTGAGGATAATCGTTTTTATAATAAGATACATAATCTGTGAGATTCCCTACCGCATAGGGGTCTATGAAATAACTGCTTCCCGGGCGTCGTATCATGGCATGAAATCCGCGTTCCGTCCAGTCTAAGCGAATGGTAGAGCGGGTTTTATCATCACTAACGCCGTGCCAGGTAGCCATTTCCGGGTAGGCAGCAGCAAGTTCCGGCTCCATCATCTGGTACCGAACCAGTCGAAAGCGCTGAAATCCGCCATCGGGAAGCGGGATGGCGAGCACCGTTCCACTATGCCGGGCAGGGCGTTCCATTTCGTCCGGTGCAGCAAAAAGCAGCGTTTTTAATGCCGGTACATCTGCCCGTATCGTTCGGAATAAGTTGGGTTTTATTTGTCTGGTTCCGGTATTCGGGATATCTGTCAGCGCGATATCCGACCAGATGGGATTGCCGTTGCCGCTTTGGGACCAAATAGTGATGCTGCCTGTACAAAAAAGCAGGACAAGAATGGATAAATGTTTCATAGGGAAAACCAGTTTGTCACTTTATATACGTAAAGAAAAACGATAACGATTGCATTAACGGCATGATGCGGTTCATTTTTTATCCAAATTTAGTACGGGTCCATTTAGTCTGGAGTCTTCAGCTTTTCCTATTTTGCAGCGAAGGTTCAACACAACTTCAACTCTGATGAACATATTAGAAACCATTATTGCAGAAAAACACCGCGAAGTTGCTGCACGCAAAGCCCTTCGTCCTGTTTCTGAACTGGAAGCGCTCCCTGCTTTTCAGCAAAACCGATGTTCCTTCCGCGATGCTTTCCTTAGGGAGGATGCTTCCGGCATCATTGCGGAATTCAAAAGACGATCTCCATCAAAAGGCGCCATATACGCTGACGCAGTTGCCGCTGAAGTAACTGCCGGTTATGAAGCCGCCGGAGCCAGCGTGCTTTCTGTGTTAACAGACGAATCGTTTTTTGGAGGGAGTAGTCAGGATCTTACCGACGCCAGGGCTGCGGTTAACATCCCTTTGCTGCGTAAGGATTTCATTATTGATGAATACCAGCTGGTTGAAGCCAGAGCTCTGGGGGCGGATGTCATCTTGCTTATTGCAGCCAACCTTGAAAAAAATCAGCTGTATACACTGGCAGAAACGGCCAAAAAACTGGAGTTAGCGGTACTTATGGAAGTGCACAACCTGGAAGAATTGGACTGGTGGAATCCCTGGGTTGACGCTGTTGGGGTAAACAATCGAAATCTGAAAAATTTTGAGGTGTCGGTGCAGTCGTCGTTTGAACTTTACCCTTACATGCCCAAAGAAAGTCTTTGTATTTCAGAAAGTGGCATAGACGACCCTGAACTCGTATTTACACTAAAAAACATTGGCTTTCAAGGTTTTCTGATTGGAGAAATGTTTATGAAAACTCACACACCGGCAATAAAATGCCGCGAATTCATTCAGGAAGTAAAGCGACTGGAAGAACTCAGGAAAGGGACTATTGCTTCTTCGCTTTGAACGACCATGTTATTTTTACAACGGAAACAATTTCACCGCTTTCCTGCTGACCGGTAGACGTTGCGGTAAACACCCTGGCTTCTCCGGTTTCGACCGACTCATTAACCGCAGCAAAAATCGCGTCGCCGTCTTCGCAGGTAAAGGTAATCCGGGAAACGGCTTTTTTGACAAATGTTGCTTCAATCTGAGTAACAAGCATCGATACAGGAACCTGCTGCCCCCGTATCGCCAACATAGACAAAACACCGGTTGACAACTCCGCTGCACCGCATTGCGCCGCAAAGTAGGTAGATCGGAAGGGGTTTTGCGTTCTCCAGCCAGCAGGGATGCTGGTGATGCCCTGTTGCGGGCTGACTTTTCGAATGCGAACGCCCCAGAAGAAGAGGCTTGGCAGTTTGACTAAAAACCAAAGCCGCATCTTCCAGGGCGTATTCAGGTTGCGCAGAAACTTGTCGCGCACAGCAAGAGCTGCATTATTTTCCATATAAATCGATGCTTCCGAAAAAGAGTTTTCTAAAGCTTAATGATGTAATTCCAGCCATAGACATCCTCCGTATTTCCAAGTCGAATGTCGTTTAAGCGTTTTTTGATCTGGAACATCAAAGCATCGTTTTGGATGTTCAATTTATAGGATTCGCCATGGATGTCAATGTATTCAATTGGTGCAACAACAGCAGCCGTGCCGGCGCCAAAAGCTTCCCGACAAGAGCCATCCTGCAAACGCTGTTCCAGCTCTGCTACGGAAACGCTGCGTTCTTCAACGCCGTAGCCCATGTCTTCTGCCATTGTGAGGATGCTGTCGCGGGTTACCCCGTCCAGAATCGAAGAAGAAAGAGAAGGCGTCACCACAACATCGCCAAAACGGAACAGGACATTCATGGTACCGGATTCTTCAATAAATGAGTGGGTTTTGGCATCGGTCCACAATACCTGATCAAAACCCGCCTTTTTCGCCAGCATGGCCGGATACAGCGAACCGCCATAATTTCCACCACACTTGGCATGGCCTGTACCGCCTTCTGCAGCGCGTGCAAATTCGGCTTCAACTTTTACTTTTACCGGCTGGCTGTAGTAAGGTCCTACCGGGGAAGCAACGACCATGAAATAGTATTCGTCTGAAGGTTTTACTCCAAGGCGCGCTTCTGTCGCAAACATAAAAGGTCTCAGGTAAAGCGAAGAGCCTTCCGTTTCAGGAATCCATTCGTTTTCAAGTGCAACAAACTGGTGCAAAGCATCAATAAACAGGTCTTTCGGGACATCCGGCATGCACATCCTGCGGGCAGACAGGTTAAAGCGTTCGTGGTTTTTTTCAGGACGAAAGATGGATACATTGCCGTCTGCCATCCGGAAAGCTTTCATGCCTTCAAATATGGTCTGGCCGTAGTGCAGGCCAAGTGCAAAAGGGCTGAGGGATAAATTGCCGAATGGAACAATACGTGGATTTTGCCACTTGCCGTTCCTGTAATCAGCAATGAACATGTGATCGGTTGCTATTTTTCCAAATTCAAGTTTACTAAAGTCCGTTTCGCTGACACGCGATCGGGTAGTTTTTTGAATTTGGATGGTGTTGGTAACAATCATGATGCGTCAATTTTTGAGCGTTGGTTAAGGAAAAATCAGAGAAACGAGCCAATAGAGCGCGTTAATAATCCCATTTATAACATACTAATAAACCCTAAGGTATTGCTTTTTTTTGGAATTCCAAAAGGGCTTGGTCAGCCTTATCCATTGTAACGCGCAGCCCGGTACCCTTTGTTCACAATAAAAACGCCGCCAACAGTAAATAGTAAAGCCACCAAAATTGCCGGATTAAATTTTTCACTCAAAATCAACCAGCCCAGGAAAACGGCAACCAATGGATTGACATAAGCGTAGATGGAAACCAGCCCCACCGGTAATTTTGAAAGGGCGTACGAGAAGGCTGCAAAGGCGCCAATAGAGCCGAATACAACAAGATAAGCCATTGCCCAGAGCCCTTCTCCAACGAATCCATTCCATCTGGAATAATCGTCAAATGCCCAGCTGAAAGCAAACAAACCGAGGCCTCCGAAGAACAACTGCAGCCCTGCATTTGCCAGAAGGCCACTGTTTCCCGGTTTTTGCTTGGCATAAATGCTGCCCAGCGCCCAACTCAGGGTCGCCACAAAAGTAAGGACAATTCCGAATAGATAGTCCCAGTTGGCAAGATCTGCCACGTTTTCCCTGAAAATGACCGCCATTCCCGCACACCCAAGGGCAAGGCCAAGCGCAATCAGCCAATTGGGTCGATCATTTTTGGAAGCCGTAAGATTGATGAGGACAACCCAAACCGGCATGATGGAACAGATCAGCGCGGCAAGTCCGCTGGGAATGTATTGCTGCGCCCAGCCTACCAGTCCGTTGCCCAAAGAAATCATCAAAATTCCCGGAACAACGTACCTGAAAGCGCCTTTTTCGAAAGACAATCGTTCTTTACCCCAGATAACAGCAATGCTGACCAGAAGTATTCCGGCAATGGTCTGACGAATCGCCGAAAATAAAAATGCCGGAAAATGACTCACCCCTACCCTCAAAGCGAGATAAGTTGTTCCCCAAACCAAACAGACAAAGGCGAGCGCAATGTAAGCTTTAGCCAGCGGCTTCATGATGTTGTAAAAGTTAATCGGGTGATTTCCCGTATGTTAAGACAATTTCCTATGCTTAAAAAACACGTAAAAACAACTATTTATTTGGTTATTGACTTCTGGCTGCAAAGTTGAAAAAATATTATTTCGCAAAACAGATTCAGTTTTTTAAATTTTAACCATATCAGATCTTTGTTAATTTTGTGTTGCAGTTTTCCAGTTGGCAGTTTTCAGATCACTATTGATTGAGAGAGGCAAGCACGATGGACACTTAGCAGGAATATAAGTTGGCAGTTCGCAGTTTTGATTGTGCTATTGATTGAAAAGGGGGAAGAACGATGTACAGAATCAAAATTTTATTCGAGGAGCAATATAAAAAATGTCAATCGTTTACTAATCAGTATTTTAACCCCAGAATGCAACTGCCAACTGCAAACTGCCAACTTTACATCTCACAAAATTAATTACCATGCAAACCGAACACCTATACATCCAGGTTGCGGATCGCATCGAACAAATGATTGTGGAAAAAGTTTGGAAAATCGGCGACAGGCTCCCCTCTGTCCGCATGCTGAGCAAAGAGCAGGGCGTCAGCCTCAGCACAGCGTTCCAGGCTTATTACCTGCTCGAAGGAAAAGGCATGATCGAATCGCGCCCGAAATCGGGGTATTATGTACGGATTGACCCTGCTCTGGCGCCGGATGTGCCTGCAGCTGGTAAAGCTGCCAGTGTTGAGCACAGCATCAGCAATGAAGATATGGTAACAACGGTTTACAAGGACTTTGACATCGGGGAAGCGGTTAACCTGTCTCTGGCAGCGCCGCCCACCGAACTGTTACCGGTAGCCAAACTGAATAAATCCGTTATCCACGCCCTGCGTTCGCATAAAAGCCATTGCATTGGTTACGAGCAAATTCAGGGAAACATGGCTTTGCGCAAACAAATTGCCCGGATGGCCTTCAACTGGGGTGGAAAAATTACGCCCGACGACATCGTGGTTACCTCCGGTTGCATGGAAGCGCTCGTCTTGTGCCTGAAAGCCGTTACGCAACCCGGCGATACCGTTGCTATTGAAAGCCCGACTTACTTCGGCATATTTCAGGCCATCCAAAGCCTGGGGCTGGCCGTTGTGGAGGTACCTACCGACCCGCAAACGGGAGTCATACTGGATCAGCTGGAAGGCATATTGAAAAACCACGACGTCAAAGCCTGCCTATTTGTCCCGAATTTCAACAACCCGCTTGGAAGCTGCATGCCTGACGATCACAAAAAGCGGCTCGTAAAAATGCTGACCCGTCATCAAATTCCGCTGATTGAAGATGATATCTACGGGGAATTGTATTTTGGAAAGCACCGTCCCCGCACCTGTAAGTCCTATGACGAAGAGGGGATTGTCATGCAATGCAGTTCTCTTTCAAAATCGCTGGCTCCTGGTTACCGCATCGGCTGGGCCATTCCGGGAGCCCGGTATCTGAACGAAATCAGCCGCCTCAAACTGGTATACAGCGTTACAAGCGCGACCCTGCCTCAGGTTGCTCTGGCACACTTCCTCGAAAACGGACGTTACGAATACCACCTTAAAGGCATGCGAAAAGCGCTGCACACGCAGTCGCTTCGCTATCGCCAGGCCATACAGGAGTATTTTCCGCCCGGAACCCCCATGACCTGTCCGGAAGGCGGCATGGTACTCTGGATCGAATTGGACCCTAAAATAGATGCCTTCCGTCTGCATAAAGAAGCGCTACGCCGGCAGGTTTCCATTGCCCCCGGGCAAATTTTTTCAGCATCCAGTCAATACCGGCATTATATCCGACTCAGCTACAGCCGCTTATGGGATACGCAGACGGAAGCAAGCATTAAAGTGCTGGGGAATCTGGTTCGGGAAATGATGTATCCATAAAGTTTCTATTCCACCACAATCCTGATCTTGTAATCTTCCTGCGGGATGATGACTTCAGGTACCTGCGGGTAAGGCAAGACGTCAATGAGTCGTACGGTTTTCCCGAATACGATAATGAACTCAGGATCATTCAGGGTGTTCAGCAACCCGGTTTGCGTGGCCGATCCCTGGGCAAATTGAAGTTTGACTTCAGCAAGACCAGCCCAGATGCATTCCACTGTTGCGGGGCAGCGGCTTTCGGAGACAATGGAATCGAAGCGAATTTCAATGTTTTCGGGCAGCAGGTTGATCGTTTGGCCATATTCCAACTGAAGCGTATCGCCGAATACAAACGGATGGGGGCTGGGCATGTCGATATTAAGGTATTGGCATTGCCAGCTCAGGCTGATTGTAAGCAGCGCGGCAATAAAATACAGGACTCGTTTCATAAGCTTTATTCTTTTTAAGGTTAAGACAGGCGCCCGGCGCAAAAAGGTTGGGATGTCCGATAAATACCCCAAATTTACAAATGCCCGGCCAATGGGCTGTGTAAATTCCAATTTATGACTCCAACCAACCCTTCCCTGATTTCCTGCGTCTGTTGATCAGGTGTTGTATATAAAAACATTTCGGAAATTTCATTAAAAAATCATACCTTTGCGCCTCTATGAAAATCAGGTATCTCATTTGGTCATTGCTGGTAATTACTTTGCTGTCCTCGTGCAAAAGTGAATTTGAACGGATCAGGGCAAGCGGGGATCCCAATTTGTTGTATCAAAAAGCGTTTGAGTACTACGACAATGAGGATTATCTCAAGTCGCAGGCCTTACTCGAATTGGTTATGCCCAGCTACCGCGGCAAAAAAGAAGCGGAAGAGATTTTCATGCGCTATGCGTACACGTATTACCACACTGGTCAATACATCCTGGCATCCTACTACTTCAATAACTTTTCGCAAACGTACAGCACCAGCCCGCAGCGGGAAGAAGCTGATTACATGGCGGCATACTCGAATTACAAGCTTTCGCCGAGTTTTCGACTTGACCAGTCCTACAGCGAAAAAGCCATCGACGGTTTTCAGTTGTTCATCAACACCTATCCGCAAAGCAAGCGGGTTGATGAATGCAACGCCCTGATTGACGTCATGCGCAAGAAGATGGAAGTCAAAGCCTTTGCCGAAGGAAAATTGTACTATGATGTGCGCCAATACCAGGCCTCGATGCAATCTTTTGAAAACCTGTTGAAGGATTTCCCGGAGACAGATGCCGTAGAAGAAGTGCGGTACTTTATGGTGAAAGCAGCTTTTCACCTGGCAGAAAACAGCATTGTAGATAAGCAGCAAGAGCGGTATCAGGATGCCATCACCCGTGCCAAAGAGTTTCAGCAACGCTTTGGCTCCAGCAAATACCGCAAAGAGGTGCTTGAGATTGAAACTACTTCAAATAAGAAAATAAATCAGTTGACGAATGTCGGATATCAAAACCAAAGTTCAAGGACTGGATCCTAATGTTCACGCCCGCGATCTGAATCAAATGGTTCGCGAAACCAGCAATGTTTACGAGACCTTGGCTATCATCTCCAAGCGTGCCCGGCAATTGCAGGTGGATCTGAAGCACGAATTACACTCTAAACTGGAGGAATTCGCCGTTTCAACCGATACCATCGAAGAGATCAACGAGAACAAAGAACAAATTGAAATTTCCAAGTTTTATGAGCGCCTGGCTAACCCGGCAATCATTGCAACGGAGGAATATCTAAACGGAGAAATTTACCACCGTTACAACGAAAAAAAGAAGCCTCGCCAGGATCCCAAACCGGAGTAAGGGACCATGTCCAGCCTTCAGGGTAAAAAAATCATCTTAGGTGTATCGGGTAGTATTGCTGCCTACAAAGCGGCCATGCTTACCCGGCTGCTCCTTAAATCCGGAGCAGAGGTTCGCGTATTGATGACAGCTTCTGCAACCCACTTCATTACGCCGCTAACCCTTTCTACGCTTTCCAAAAGTGAAGTACTGTCCGAGGTCAGTTCGGAAAACAGCTGGAACAACCACGTTGAACTCGGACTTTGGGCCGATGCGCTGGTTATTGCTCCGGCTACCGCCAATACCTTAGCCAAAATGGCTACAGGGCTCTGCGACAATATCCTTTCAGCAGTTTACCTTTCTGCGCGTTGTCCTGTTTTTTTTGCACCGGCAATGGACCTGGACATGTGGCGACACCCGGCAACTCAGGAAAATGTACGTCAACTGCAATCTTTTGGCAATCATTTGATTCCGGTAGGTGTAGGAGAATTGGCAAGCGGATTGAGCGGTGAAGGCAGAATGGCGGAACCCGAAGAAATTGTACAGCATCTTCAGGCATTTTTTTCCTCAACTTCGAGCCTGAGCGGTCAGTCTATACTCATCACAGCAGGCCCGACTTACGAGGCGCTGGATCCTGTTCGCTTTATCGGAAACCGGTCTTCCGGAAAAATGGGCATTGCGCTGGCGGAAGAAGCTGCCCGACGTGGCGCCGTTGTCACGCTCATATTGGGACCTTCGCACCTTCAGGTCCCTGAGATGGTTGAACGGGTCATCCGCGTAGAATCGGCTCAGCAGATGTACGACGCGGCGGTAAGCCATTTTGACGAATGCCGCGTGGCTGTTTTTGCAGCCGCCGTAGCCGATTACCGGCCGGCAAACGCCTCGTCGAAAAAAATAAAAAAAGAAAGTAGCCACAACGGCCTCACGATAGCATTGGTGGAAACGCCGGATATTGCGGCCACATTAGGGGCTAAAAAACGTCCCGGTCAAATCATGGTCGGCTTTGCCCTCGAAACACATGACGAAACACAAAATGCGTTTTCAAAATTAAAACGCAAACACTTCGATTTCATCGTATTGAATTCACTCCAGGATAGCGGAGCCGGGTTTCAGCACGACACCAATAAAATTTCTATCCTTCATCAGGACAATAGTGTACGCGATTTTGAGTTAAAATCCAAGGCTGCCGTTGCCGCCGACATCCTTGATCAGGTGGAAGCAATCATTCTGCAGACTGAAACTTAAAATTTTGTTTATACGCTTGCACAAGCCTTACAAAAGCAAACATGCCATGAAAAAAATACTGTTCCTGTTTTTCGCAATTACAACAATGAGCCTGCAGGCTCAGGAACTGACCTTTTCTGTAAAAATCAACACACTCAAACTTCAAACCGTTGATCCTAAGGTCTTTGCTACTTTAGAATCAACCATCACGGAGTTTCTGAACAACCAGAAGTGGACCAATGATGTATTTGAAAGTCAGGAGCGCATCAATTGCAACCTGGTTATGACCATCCAGGAGGAACTTTCTCCTACCAGTTTTAAAGCTGACCTGGCTGTGCAGGCTTCTCGTCCGGTTTTTGGTTCCTCTTATGAAACAAGGATGTTCAACCACTTAGATAAGGAAATCACCTTTTCCTACGAGCAATTTCAACCACTTATTTACAGCAGGAACGTTTTCAACGATAACCTGTCGTCTGTACTGGCTTTTTACGTGTACGTCATTTTGGGTATGGATTACGACTCCTTTTCGCTTTTCGGTGGCGATGACCACTACCAGACCGCACAGGAAATCATGAATACGGTGCCGCAGAACGTTGCTTCTTCCGCAGCTGGCTGGCGTTCAACGGAAGGCAACCGCAACCGCTACTGGCTGATCGAAAACCTGCTTTCGCCCCGGGTTCGCCCGCTTCGTCAGGCTTTGTATGAATACCACCGTCAGGGGCTCGACGTCATGGCAAACGATGTCAATACCGGTCGTGCCATTATCCTCCAGGCTTTAGAGGAAGTAGACAAAGTTAACCAGTCCTATCCGAATGCCATGATCGTACAAACGTTCAGCAATGCCAAATCGGATGAGATTGTGGAAATCTTCAAACGGGGCACACGCCAGGAACAGGATCGAGTCGTGCAGATTATGACAAAAGTCGATGCGACCAATGCATCCAAATACCGGAGCATCAAATCATAATTTTATTTCGTTTTTCCGGTATTGCCTTTCAGACGCTATTAACATGAAACAGCTTAGAAACCTTGCTTTTCTTTTTGTTTGCTTATTTACAAACAGCCAATTGCTGGAAGCGCAACAGGATGCCCTTCCGGCCACCATTACGTGGAACGAAGAAACCACCAGCCCCGGGAATACAGTCATGGAAGGCGTGATTGCCACGTATAATGGCGGCATTTACACCCTCAGGCGTCGCTACGGCACTGGATTCACAAAAGCGGCAGCCTTTGTGGAATGGCACGATAAGAGTCTGAAAATGAAGCGCTCTCAGGAGCTTGACCTTAAATACGAGGGTAAAATCCGGGATTTTGAACGGGTTATATTACTGAAAGGGCAATTGTACTTTTTTACCAGTTTTGCCAATCAGGCTAAAAAGAAAAACTACCTTTTTTACCAAACGCTGAATGAGCGGCTCATCCCGTCCAAAAAACTGGTCAAAATTTCTGAAGTGGATGCCATCAACAAGGAGCGCAAAGGCGCATTCAGCATCGAGCCCTCCCGCGATAGCTCCAAGGTTTTGATTTATGCGCAACTCCCCTACCAGCGCAAAGAACCCGAGCGTTTTTCCCTTCAGGTTTTCAATGATAGTCTTCAACTGTTGTGGCAGCGCGAAATTGTGCTTCCTTATGCCGACAACCTTTTTTCTGTGGAAGAATACCGCGTTGACAATCAGGGAAATGTATATTTACTGGGTGTGCGTTATAAAGACGGCGCAGGCTTTCGGAGACGGGGTACGCCGGATTATCAATATGTCATTCTGGCCTATACACAGGATGGCGGCGATGTCAAAACGTACGAAGTTGACAACAACAATTATTTTTTGACCGATATGACCTTTAGGATTGCGGACAATGGTCATTTGATCTGCGCCGGGTTCTATTCCAATAAAAGCACTTACAGCATTAAAGGCGCGTGCTTTTTCCGAATAGACCCTCACGGTTACAAAATATATGAGCAAAACTTCAAGCCCTTCGACTTTGACTTCCTCACGGAACATTTGTCAGAAGGTGCCAAAGAACGCGCTCGTCGGGCAAGTGAGTCGGGAAATTCCCGGCGGGAGCCTGAGCTTTATCAGGTAAAACTCGATGAATTGATTCTACGCAGCGACGGCGGCGCGGTACTCGTTGCAGAGCAATATTATGTTCAGGAATACATCTACCGCTTTTGGGACGGAACGCTGCGCTACGATTATTACTACAACTACTACGATATCATTGTAGTCAACATTCGCCCGGACGGAGAAATCGAATGGACCGCACGCATTCCCAAGCGCCAGGAAACGGTAAACGACGACGGGTATTTTTCCTCCTATGCCATGACTGTCGTCCGGGATCGTTTCTATTTTATTTACAACGACAATGCCCGCAACCTTGCACCTGCTGAAGACCGCCCGCGTACCGTCCAGCGTTTTAACGGAAAACAATCGGTGATCGCCCTTGCTGAAATCAGTAAAGACGGCAGCATGAGGACCTGGCCGCTCTACTCTAACCGGGATGCAGACATCATTACCCGCCCCAAAGCCTGCCGGCAAATCGGCAGTCGGAAAATGGCGGTATATGGCGAAAGCGGGCGAAGATTCAGGTTTGCGACTTTACAATTTCAATAATGGCTCGACACAATGAGACAGGAAAGGCAGGCGAGAGCGCTGCCCTAAGGTTTCTGGAAAACAAAGGGTATATCGTCCTGGAAGCCAATTGGCGTTACCGGCGTGCAGAAATTGACCTCATCGCAAAAGACGGAAAAGTGCTTGTTTTTGTGGAAGTAAAAACGCGCAGCAGCGAAGCATTCGGCAAACCGGAAGCCTTCGTAGACAGCCGGAAACAACGCTTTATGGCCGAAGCGGCATCGGCTTATATGGAGAAAACGGGCCACGACTGGGAAATCCGTTTTGACGTGGTATCCGTGCTGGTCAACCCGGGTGGCGCTTTTCTTTTCGAACATTTTCAGGATGCTTTCTTCCCCGGCCTTGATGGGTAGTCTTGCCCATTTGCCTACTTGCCATTTGCCCATTGCTCCAACCCCTCCTACCGATTAAACATCATCCGCTCTCCCCTGACCTGCTCGTTTACCCGACCCTCATGGTAAGCCAATTGCCCGCTCACAATGGTACTCAAAACCTGGCCTTTGAAGCGTTGCCCTTCCAGGGGTGACCAGCCGCATTTGTAGAGAAGATTGGATTTGGAAACCGTCCATTCTTTCTCTAAATCAAGTATGCATAAATCAGCCCAATAGCCTTCTTCCACATAGCCCCTGCGATCTATCTGGAAACAGACCGCCGGAGCGTGGCACATTTTCTCCACTATCTTTTCCAAAGTAATCCTTTTCTGATGGTAATAGCCCAGCATGATGTTTAACGAATGCTGAAGCAACGGAAGCCCGGAAGGCGCCTTAAAATAAGTATTTTGTTTCTCTTCCCAGGTGTGCGGCGCATGGTCAGTGGCCACAACATCCAGACGGTCATCAAGCAGAGCCGGCAAAAGGGCATCCTGATGCAACGCGTCTTTGATGGCCGGGTTGCATTTGATTTGCGCACCGAGATCGGCGTAGCGCAAACTGTTGAAAAACAGGTGATGGACACAAAGCTCTGAAGTAATGCGCTTTTGCTCCAAAGGCAATTGATTGCTGAAAAGTGCCAGCTCGTCGCGGGTAGAAATGTGCAGGACATGCAGGCGGGTATTGTACTTTTTGGCAAGTGACACCGCAAAAGAAGATGACTTCAGACAAGCTTCTGTGCTGCGGATCAATGGATGGTATTTGAAAGGAATTGCTTCGCCATACCGTTCCCGGTAACTGGCCTCATTGGCCCTCACGGTAGCCTCGTCTTCACAATGCGTCGCAATGAGCATGGGAGCATTGGCAAAAAGCTTTTCCAGCGTATCAGGGTCATCCACCAGCATATTGCCCGTGCTCGAGCCCATAAAAGCCTTGAGTCCACAAACCGTACGGGGGTCTGTTTTCAGTACTTCATCCAGGTTGTCATTGGAGACGCCCATGTAAAAGGAGTAGTTGGCAGGCGAGCTTTGTGCTGCAATGCGGTATTTATCTTCCAACAGGGCTTGCGTGAGGGCCGGCGGTTTCGTATTCGGCATTTCCATAAAACTCGTCACTCCGCCTGCGACACCAGCCCTTGACTCGGAGCCGATATCAGCCTTGTGGGTCAGCCCGGGCTCCCTGAAATGCACCTGGTCATCGATGATGCCGGGCAGCAGGTAATTCCCGGCAGCATCTAATTCGACATTCGCCGTTTGATCCATGCTACCGGCTATTTTTTCTATAAAGCCATCGCGGATAAAAACATCACCTTCTGAAATGCGCCCCCGGTTAATGATTCGGGCGTTTCGGATGAGGATGGACGGTTTAGTTTGCATGGGTTTGTTGTTTTGTTGCAGTCTCAATCAACAATTCTGCAGCCTTAGAGGCATCATCAAAAGGAATCTCAACAGGAGTAATCAATTCCGCTGCGCGCCGCGACTGTGTGTTGGCATAGGCTTTATCGTAATAGCGGAGTGCAATTTCAGCGGCGGTATCAGAATCATTCCGATCCAATGCTTCAAGCGCCGCTTTAAGATGCTGCCCGCCCAATCGTTTTCGGATGCGCTCAAAAGATTCGGCCAATGCACTTCGGGGAAAATCAGCGTAAGTAGCCACCAGCTTTTTCACCCGTATTTCAAGGGGCATGTCCATACGAATCATGCGCGCCGTGCTCATTTGCTCCCAAAAACCAGGCGGAATATACACCCGGCCAATGGCCTGGCTTTCATCTTCAATCCATACCCGGGCGCCTTCAGGTATGCGGCGTATGGCTTCAAAAAGGTCGTTTTCAAATTGCTCCACCGTTGGTTGCGGCGTTTCCCCCAAAGCGCCAAAGGACGACCCTTTGTGGTGTGCCAGTTTTTCAAGATCGAGCATGTATTCGCCCCGGCGCTGCAATTCATACAACACCTCTGTTTTTCCGGATCCCGTATGTCCTCCTACAATAAGGATTTCAAAACGACGCTCAAAAAATGATTTTAAGATGTATTGGCGGTAAGCTTTATAGCCCCCTTGCAGTACCTGCACGTCAAAATCGGCAAAATCGAGTAACCAGGCCATGCTGCCACTTCGCTTTCCGCCACGCCAGCAATGAACGGCTACTTTGCGACCTGGTGCAAGCTTGTTGGCCTGCCGGATAAAACCGCTCATTTTACTGCCAACGAAATCCAGGCCTTTCAACAGGGCATTGGAAGGACCTGCCTGTTTGTAGAGTGTACCGACTTCAACGCGTTCTTCATCGCTGAACAATGGCAGGTTTACCGCTCCGGGGATGTGGCCATGAGCAAATTCAGCGGGTGTTCTTACGTCCAGAAGCACCCGGTCAGCGGAAATTTCAAAAAGCGATTCGGGGGCAAGTGGCGTTGTCATGGATTTTCTTAATTCTGGGTATCAGCACTGTTGTTTACATCACCAGATTTGATGCCGATAAAAGAAACATCGGTAATTTCATCTGCTGCTAAATTTTCAACAACCCAGGGTCTTGGAATCGTTTCTAAAAATGGATTTTCCGCGTTTTCAAACACATAATCGGCCGGGAAAAACTGCCAGTTTTCCACGCCGGGAAAACTGGTAATCAGAGCCAGCACTGCCCTTGATATGTGAATGATGTCTGTGGTGGTAATGTCTCCCGAAGCGTTGACATCAGCGGCAAAAAGTTTATAGGGACTATCGAGATTTTCAATGCTCAGAATGTTTTTGCGAATGCGGATGATGTCGGCCGTGGAGACGCCATTGGAAAGCGAACCCGTGTTCTTGTGCAAGTCAAGACTGTAGGTTTCCCCTGCGGGCAGGTTCTCAAATGCATAAAAACCACCCGAGTCTGTCGTATCTGTTAAAACGGTATCTGGCGTATTGAGGGTGACCACCACTCCTGCGATGGCCATGCTTGCTTCATTCCCAACAAATCCGGCAATAGACCCGGTACCGCCCAGGGCTGGATTCTCCATGCCGTGCAAGGTATCTCCGACCATTGCGCCCGAAGGGTCAAGCCAGTCCTTGAGCCGCGTAGGCGCTGTATTGCCACCGTTCCAGGAGAGGGCCAGGCGACCAAAGAAGCCGGTTGTAGTGCCTGTGCAAGCGGAGTTTCCCCCATGGAGCTGCCCCGTAATGAGGTGCTGCTGGTTGAACAGTCCAGCCCCGGATGAACCGGGCTCATAAGTGCCTGAAGTATAAATAACCCGGAAATGGTGGCTGGCAGGCGTCGTCACATTATTATTCCAGTCAATCGGAAAATTGTGAATGGCTGCCGGGGCGGAAGATGAAGCAATTTTTTTAATGTCGCCGACCGGATGGTGGATGATGGTCGAATTCTGCGGTGTGGTATTCGCAGATTTGTTCCAGCCATTGAACCGAACATTATAAGATGCCGGAATGGCAGAGGTCAGTTCCAGCAACAAAAAGTCGTTTGCCTGTCTTCCGGCGTCCATCGTACTGCCTAAAAGCGATTGAAAAGGCGGCGCTGACAGAGGGTTGCTGCAATCCGGTGACTGGAATCTAAAATCGAATCGCCACAAGTCGTACTGCGGCGTATAACCATCCATACAATGGAAAGCCGTCAACACATAGGGTTTGCCATCTTTAGCTGTGTTGTTGAGTATGTTTCCGGTGCAAAACCCCATGCCTTCTTCCACAACGACAATAATCCGGCAAATCCCCCTTTGTTCATCCTGCCAATTGTCGCCCGCCGGGCAATTGATGTTTTGGTGGCAATCCCAGGAAGTACCAAAACCAGAGGTTCTGGCGCCTCCGGACAATCGTGCCGCATCATAAGCATGATCAACTCTGGAAATGACAAAATTCCCCTGCCCTTTAACTGCAGCAGGTTCATAGTATTCCACAATCGCTGTTTCTCCATGAATCAGGCCTGTCCAAAAGCGGCCGGACCGGGTATTGTTGCGAAAGGAATAAGCACCCGCGACCTGTGTTCCGTCAGGACTGTACATAAAAAGTCGCGACCCGCGGGGCAAGTAAAATTGATTGTAAAAAAAGGCAACAGCCAGGGCATTTTCAGAACGGATTTGCAGGCGCCAGATGCGATCGCCGTTTGGCAGCTGGGTCCATGCTTCTTCCAGTTCCCGAAGTGCAATGTCTGTTTTTATCGGTGCGGCAAACCGGGTACCCGGAGAGGATTCGTCTTCTTTTCTTGCTTTGCGCAAATCAAAGGCGGGTAGCTGAATTTCCGGCATGGTTCCGAAAAAAATGCCTTGCTGTCGGGGGTCCAGGCCAATGGGCAGCCCGCCCTCGCTAACCTGGCTGTGGCAAACAACGCCGGTCAGCAGGAATGCGAACAGGAAAAGGAACGACGATTTCATAATCAACCGGTTTTATATTTGTTTCTGAGCATACTACTGGACATTTTCAATGATCAGGGTGAAGCTGCATTACGTTTACTAAACTTTGAAAGTTTAGTAAACGTGGAGCGTGCAAAAATTTCCAGTAGCATGGTTTCTAATTTGCTTTACGCAAATTTCTTTTTCGCCAACTTGTTAAAACGTTACTTCAACCTTCACCACTTCTTCGCCGCGTTTGACGGTAACGGTCGTTTTGTCTCCGGCATTGAACTTGCTCAAGCCTTCCATATAGCCGTAAATGTCCGACACTTTCACTTCGCCAATCGCAATGATGACGTCTCCTTTTTTCAGGCCGGCCGTTTCCGCTGCCCGTCCGGAAATAACATCATCGATGCGCATGCCTTCGCCATCATAAACGTAATCGGGCATCACACCCAGGGAAACTTTGTAGCGGGCTGCCTGCTTGCCTTCCTGTTCGTCTTTCGTTTTGGTAAAAGCCAGTTTGCCGGTTTTATCAAGCGATTCCACCAGGGCAAGCATAAAATCTCCGATGCGTTTAATGCCTTCGAAATTAATCAATCCGGCATCGTCCTCCGGCTTGTGATAATCGGTATGTTGCCCGCTGAAAAAGTGCAGCGCCGGAATGTCTTTGAGGTAAAAAGAAGTATGGTCGGAAGGTCCAATACCGGAATCGGTGGTTTTTACGTTCAGGTTACCTGCCGTGATTTTTGGCAGGATTTCTTTCCACACAGGCGAAGTGCCCGCTCCGTTAACAGAAATAACGCTTTCTTCATTAAGGCGACCAACCATGTCCATGTTGAGCATGTAATTGATTCCGGCAGCATTAAAAGCAGATCCGTTCACATAAGCTTTGGAGCCAACAAGCCCCAACTCTTCGGCAGAAAAAGCGATGAACAGGTAATTGTTCTTTTTGGCTTTGCTGCTTTTAAGTTGTTGAGCTAAATACAACAGTGCAGCAACGCCACTCGCATTGTCATCTGCACCATTGTGGATGGCCGGTTCGCCGGTATGACGCGAGCCAAAAGCGCCTTTCCCAAGGTGATCAAAATGCGCACCGATGACGACTGTTGTTTTGGCTTTATTGTCGAGGTAACCCACAACGTTGCGCCCTTGCCGGGATTCGCCGCCTGTAGCTGCGTGGGGATTGGGATTGTATTTGAAATCAAAAACCTGTATCCAGCCTTTGTTGTCGCCTTTAGGTACAAGGCCAATTTCTTCAAAGCGGCGGGCGATGTATTCTGCGGCGAGCATTTCACCTTTAGAACCCGCTTCTCTGCCTTCCAGGTAGTCAGAGGCCAGATAAACAAGGTCTACCCGCATCTGGTGAATGGCGGGCTCAGCAAATTGCGCAAATAGTAATTGTGCACAGGCAGTCAGACCAACCACCGTCAGCAAAAAGTTTTTCATGAAAGCACGATTAATCATTAAAAATAATCCGGTTTAGAGCTTGCTCGGGATTTCCTGATTAGGCGAGGGTGAGGAAATTTTGTTTTAGACAAGGCAAATTTTGCAAGCATAGCCGGCAGCTATGATGAAAAAATTTAACGAAGTATAAAATAAAATTGGCCACTCGCAGCCAATTGAGGAATTCCCCGAGCAAGCTCTTAACCCTCAAAAATAAGGATTTATCCCCGATGGAGGGCATCCGGGTGCGAATATTTACGACTTCATGACGCAGTAATGTTTATACTGACGCCTGTTGCTGAAATCTTACCGAATGTGACTGGAATAACAGTAGGGTTTCTCAAAAGGGGCAAAACTTTTCCCACTTAACGGGACAAGTTTTGCCAATTTATTCTTTAGCCGCCAAAAGTGCCTGTCCTTTTTTGGAAGTTTTAACGGCATCTGCACGGGGATCGCCCGGTTCCGGAACAAAATTTACAGGGTTTACTTTTTCAAGACCCGCTCTGGTTGGCGCTTTCCGCTGAACAGCTACCTGCAAAGAATCAGCGACATAGATAAACACTTGCTGTACGTACTCGCCGGCCATGTCCTTTTTCGTTTCATCCAGCATACTTACGTTGCCGTTGGAATTGAAGTAGTAGCGTGACTCTTCTTCACGGCCCATGGTTTTGCAGTACAGTTGCTTAACGGTGCTTCCGGCATACATCACGGTGACTTCAAGGTCTTTGCCGTCCATGGCGATGTTCTTCATGTTGTCGGCAGTCATGACCTTAACCGGCGGCTCTTTACCTTCTTCTGATTTGGTATTGGCCTCGAATCCTGAGAGAATCGAACTGTCTTTTCCTGCCAGAGAAGATTCGGTACTTTGCGATTCCTGCTCGCTTTGAGCATTCTGGTTGCAGGAAACGGCCATCAGGCCGAGAAAACTTGTCATGATCAATGGGAAAATAATGCGTTTCATATCGTACTCTTTGTTTTTGCGATTTGAAAATTCCCGCAAAGAAAAGACTTTTCCAGCCAACGTTGAAATGATTTTCAGGGAATTAAACAGGATCGGCTGTTATTGATCAAAAGCCACCCTGTGCCCGACTCGAAAAACAGTCCTTTACGAAGCATAGCGGTATCCCTTCACGGTTTCGACAAAACACTTCACGTTGTCCAGTGGCGTATCCGGGTAGAGGCCGTGACCGAGGTTGGCGATGTGGCGCGGCCCAAAGGCATCCAGCATGTCGAGGGTTTGCTTTTCAACCGCAGCGGCAGGCGCATACAGGGCGCAGGGGTCTAAATTGCCCTGCAAGGTTTTGTGCGGTCCGGCCCACGCTCTTGCCTGTTGGGGCTCCGTATTCCAGTCGATCCCAAGGACGCTGCAATCCAGGTCGCGCATGTCAGACAAGGCAAACCAGGCGCCTTTTGCAAATACCGTAACCGGGACGAGCGGCGCGAGGGCCGTGCAGATTCTGGCGATATAGGGCAACGCAAAGGTGCGGTATTGCTCAGGACTAAGAATGCCCGCCCAGGAATCAAACAATTGCACCAGATCGGCGCCATGGGCGACTTGCTGCTGCAAATAGGCAATGGACGTATCTGTAATTTTCCCCAACAATTGGTGCGCCAGTTCCGGACGGGTATAGAGCAGGTTTTTGGCTTTTGAAAACGTTTTGCTGCCGCTGCCTTCCACCATGTAAGAGAGGATGGTCCAGGGCGCGCCGCAAAAGCCAATCAGGGGCACGCGGCCATTCAATGCCCGCTTCGTGACCGAGAGGGCGTCGTAAACGTACTGTAAATCTGCTGCTGCGTCTGCGCCGCTGCGCAGTGCGTCAACATCTGCCCCGGAGTGGATGGTTTTCGGAAACATGGGTCCGCGCTTTTCCTCCATCAGGTAGTCCAAACCCATCGCTTCCGGGATGACCAGGATGTCTGAAAAAATGATGGCGGCATCCACGCCCAGTTCGTCAACGGGCTGGATGGTTACTTCGGCGGCCAGTTCCGGTGTTTTCACCAGCTCTTTAAAATCAGCAAGCCGTTCCCGGATGGCGCGGTACTGCGGCAGGATTCTGCCTGCCTGACGCATGAGCCATACCGGCGGACGTTCGGTTGTTTCGCCTTTGGCGGCGCGGAGCAATAAGTCGTTTTGCAAGTTCATGCGGCAAATTTCAACTTTTTTTGTCGCATGTGGGGTAAGGGGGGAATTCTTTGACGGTTTTTTGACGAAGGGGGGCAAAAGTCAAAAGTCCGATAGAAGATTTGGAGATTTGAAAACCTGAGTGTATGTAAATTTTTATACATCCATATTTTGCAGGATAAAAAATAAGCCCTATCTTGTTGTTCGCGAAATATAATTCTGTTATGGCCGCTATAAAGAACAACTATATAACGCCCTTGCTTTTAGACTATGTGTCGAGAGTAAGGGCGTTGTTGTATGTCATCCATAGCCGTCGTACCGGTACCAGCGACTTACAGTGATGCGAAGTTCCGATTGGTATGGTCGGTGGTGCGGTAGTGCTCAAGTTAGCAACAATCGGGACAGTTCGATAGCGACGACGAAGTGATAAAAAGAATCTAAAAAACAAAAACTGTCCGCAAGGAAATAAAATGAAAGTATGACAAACAAAAACAAGGAATATTTCAAATTTATATGGCGAATTACTGCGGCACACACAATTGCATATTTCTGTGCTGGAATTTTTGCACTACTTGTTATTGATTATAAAGAGTGGTTTTCAGAAGGTGCAATTTCATCGTTTATGTTACCGACAGATACGCCAATTGTTGCGCTCGGGCCTGCATTACAAATTATTCGAGGACTTATTATGGCACTTGTGTTATTGCCTTTGAGGAAGGTGTTTATAGACGGGAATTACGGTTTTTTTAAGTTATGGCTTTTAGTTTTAGGGCTTTCGGTATTTTCTACTTTTGCAGCCGCTATGGGTTCACTCGACGGATTTATCTATACAAATGTTCCAATCATTGAACAAATAATGGGTTATCCTGAAGCATTATTATGGTCCACGCTTTTTGTTGGAATTTTGAAATCGTTTTATAAATTTGAAAAAAGAGCAATCAACGTTATAGCCATTGTTTTTTTTGTGTTGATTATTTTCATGAGCGTTATGGGATATTTAGATGGGTTGGGAGTTCTTGACACACAACAATAAAGGATATAAATGCCTGCTGCTAACATTTTGCATGCGATAATGCTCCCTAAACGGTCGCACCACGCATACACTAAACGTTTGTGACATTAAATAAAACCAAATAAAATCTAAAATTATGAAACGACGAAATTTTATACTAACGACTATAACTGCTCTTCCAATAGTTGGATGTTCAAAAACAAATGAAGAAGAAATGACAAGCTTGGAAAAAGGCTTTAAAGTAAATGAGGGTGAAGCAAGGTTTGGCGAGCATTATAAAATGAAAGGAGTTACATTAAATAATCTGGACATTAAAATATCTGGAAAGGATACCAATAATAATTTAGCAGTTTTTGAACAAACAGGGTTGACCCCAAATGGAGGCCCCCCTTTACATATTCATCCTTTTCAAGACGAGTGGTTTTATGTAATTGAAGGGGAATATTTATTTCAAGTTGGGGATGATAAATACGAGATGAAGGCAGGTGATACGATATTTCTTCCGAGAAAAATCCAACACGCATTTATTCAGCTTTCAGAGAAAGGGAAAATGATCGTTTCTTATCTCCCTTCAGGAAAAATGGAAGCCTTTTTCAAGGTAACAAATGAATGGAAATTACCACCATCACAAGAAGAAATTAAAAAAGTATTTGAAAGCCATGGCATGAAAATCGTCGGTAAGCCGTTGACAAGGGAATAATTAGTAAAAAAAGAAACACGAACACAAAACAATACACACCTGCCCATATCCAGTAAAAAACTGGCTACGTCTGGTATGCGGAACGTTCTCTCCACGGAAAACCAAGCAAAAATATGCGAATGCATAAGTTCCCATAACGCCCCAATTTCACGCCTACAGAGAAAGCGCAGTAAACGGTTTCTAAGCTGAACTGTCGCGAAGAATAGATTATCCATAAAATATTCCCGAATTAAAAGCTGTACTTTTGGCATGATGTCACTTTTGGCAGTAATATACCATTACAACCTTTGAGAAGCATCAGCACCTCTATAAAAACACGCTTTATGGCATTTAAACAAGAAAAAAAGATGAACGTCATTATCTTCCTCACAGACCAGGAAAGGGCCACCCAACACTTCCCGGAAAATTGGGAGGCGGATAACCTTCCCGGCTTGACGCGTTTGAAAAAAAACGGTCTGACATTCAACAATGCCTTCACGAACTCCTGCATGTGTTCCCCGGCCCGATCTACTTTTATGACCGGTTATTTGCCGGCTCAGCATGGGGTAAAATATACGCTTGAAGAGTCAATGACTGATCCTGACAAAAATCCCCAGGTAGAACTTCCGCTTCCTCCGGATTCGCCAAGGGATACAGATGGGATCAAACTGGTTAACATCGCAACGGTGATGTCCGCCGCGGGTTATAACTTGGTTTACAAAGGAAAGTGGCATTGCAGCAAGCCACATAATGACAGCAATGGCAACTGGACTCCCCAGGATTTAAGTGATTACGGCTTTTCCCGTTGGAATCCAAAGGACGCTGGCGCAGATCAATCCCTGGATGAAGCCGGAGGTCCGGGAAATGATGCTACATATTTTGCAGCATGGGAAAATGATGCACGGTTTATGGACGATGAGGGTGATATGGAGCAAGGAAAGGAAGGTGTGCTGGCCTACCTGAAATACCTGAAATCAGAAGCAGCAAAACAAGATGACCGGCCATTTTGCCTGATCATCTCACTGGTCAACCCGCATGATGTCCTTTTCTATATGAATGATACTTTTGAAGATGCAGGGTATAACGATGAATGGTTGCTGGGAGATATTGAGACTCCTTTCACAATGAACGAAGACCTGGGTACTAAGCCTGATGTGCAGGAAAAATTGCTGAAATTGTTAAATGCGGGGTTGGGAAATCTTGAACCAACCGCAGGACAAAAGAATCCGGATTTAAAAAAACGGAACTACATCAATTTCTACGGCAACCTGATCAAGGCATCGGATCGGTATCTCGTTGAAGTTCTGGATAGCCTCGGCGAGGAACTTCTTAAAGAGACCCTTATTATTCGCACCACCGATCACGGTGAGATGGGCCTTGCCCACGGTGGACTGCGGCAAAAGAACTTTAATTTTTATGAAGAGTCGATTCGGGTGCCCCTGGTTTTCTCCAATCCCAAACTTTTTAAAGAGCCTAAAACATCGGATGCGCTTGTATCTCATGTTGACTTCCTGCCTACGCTGGCGAATCTTTTTTTGCCTGCAGAATCGGCATTGCTCAACACGAACTGGCAGGGAATCAATTACGCTAAGTTGATAAAAGGCGAATCAGAAGATCCGGTACAGGATTATATTGTATTTACCTACGACGATTTTCAATCGGGCCAAAGCACAGGACCCTATCCGGGGCCGCCAAACTATATTGTAAGCATCCGTGAGAAGCAGTACAAGTTTGCGGAATACTACGACGCCGGTACTCCGGGAAAAATCCTTGACAGAAGAGCTGATTCCCAATTTGAGATGTATGACCTGCTAAATGATCCCAGCGAGGCGATTAACCTGGCGTATGAAGTCGATAGACTAACCGAGAATCAAAAAAATGAATATGACCGGCTCAAGGAGAATCTTGAAAAGGTAAAGAAGGACCTTAACATCATTACGAAGGATTGACAAAGGAGCAAGAAAATGATGATTTATGAATAATGTACATGTAAGCACCTGTCTGATCATTGCAATGCTACTGTTCAACGCTGCTGTTTTATCGGCTCAAAAGAGAGGTTTGGCACTCATCGATTCCCTGAAAACGGAATTGGACAAATCCGCCGAGGATACCTCCAGGGTTATGTTACTCGGTAAACTGGGAGATGAGACCGGCCCTATTAATTTGAAGGAGGGCATAAAGTACACCGACCAGGCAATGGCGCTTGCCCGAAAACTGAACTGGGAAAAAGGAACAGCGTATGCAACTGAAGTGACCGGGCGAAATGAGTGGCGTCAGGGCAAGTTCGCGGAAGCACTGAAACATCATTTTGAGGCGTTGAGCATTTGGCAAAAACTGGGCAACAGAAAAAAAATAGCAACCCTCAATTTGTACATTGCACAGGACTATGGAGATGACGGCAATTATTTTGAGGCGCTGAAATACCTGTCCGTTGCAATGGAAGGCTTTAAAAAAATCGGTGACAAAAGAAATCAGAGTATGGTACACGCAATTTCCGCATGGGTTTACGGAAATTTGGGTTTGTACCCCGAAAGCTTAAAACATGACTATGCCTCCTTAAAAATATTCGAGGAGATCGGGGACAAACACGGGTATGCCATAGAAAGCGCAAGTATTGCCGAAACCCTGGAGGGGCAAGGTGATTACCAGGAAGCGATTAATACTTATGAAAAGTCCGCAAAACTGATGAACGAATTCAGTGATTTCTACAATGAGGCGGTCTACTACAGTAACATCGGTCGTTGTTACACGAGGATGGGAGAATACACCAAGGCACTGATATATCACCAACGGGCATTCGAAACAGGCAAAAAGATTCATAAATCTTCCAGAATGGCAGCTGCGTATTCCGGCATGGGGGATGTCTATATTGCGCAGGATAAATTCGGGGAGGCGCTGAAAAAATTGCTACCTGCGGCCGAATTATATAAAGAGGCAGCAAATAAGCCTGAATTGGTTCGTCTCTACATCAAAATCGCGGATTGTTATGTCAGGTTAGGAAACCTGAGCCAGGCAAAGCAATTTTTTGAAGAAGCAAATGCATTGAATAAATCACTGGAAAGCATTCGTGAAAAGAGTAATTATTACGAAAACATCGTCAAATATGATAGCGCCAGTGGCCATTGGAAAGATGCTTTTGAACATTACAAACTATTTATACTTTCGAGGGATAGTTTATACAATGAGGAAAACACTAAAAAAATGGTGCAGACCCGTATGCAATATGAGTTTGATAAAAAGGAGGCCGCTGCAAAAGCGGAACAGGAAAAAAAGGATGCCGAAGTCATGCAGGAGCTGGAGCAGCAAAAATTAATGCGCAACGGGTTTATGGTTGGATTTTCGGTTGTGGTGCTGTTTGCAGGCGTATTTTTTCATCAACGCAATACCATCAAAAAAGGCAAGCAGCGCAGCGATGAACTGCTGCTCAATATCCTGCCCGCCGAAGTGGCTGAAGAATTGAAGACCAAAGGCTCGGCAGATGCCAAATTGATTGACGAAGTGACCGTGCTTCTTTCCGATTTCAAGGATTTTACCCAATTGTCGGAAAATTTAACTCCGAAAGAACTGGTGGCTGAAATAAACCATTGCTTTTCCGCCTTCGACCTGATCATGCAAAAAAACGGCGTCGAAAAGATTAAAACCGTTGGCGATGCCTATCTCGCCGCGGGCGGACTGCCCGTACCCAATAATACGCACGCGGTCAACGTACTGAACGCTGCCCTGGAAATGCAGGCCTTCATACAGAAACGCCAGCGCCAACGCGAAGCAGCCGGGCAGTTTTTCTTTGAAGCCCGCATCGGCATACATACCGGCCCTGTCGTGGCAGGTATCGTAGGTATTAAAAAGTTCGCCTACGACATCTGGGGAGATACCGTCAACACGACCCAACGCTTGGAAAGCAGTAGCGAGGCAGGAAAGGTCAACATTTCCGAAAGTACTTATCTGCTGGTGAAAGATCAATTCAAATGCCAGTTTCGCGGCATGATCAGTGCAAAAGGAAAAGGCGAAGTGGGAATGTATTATGTGATTGGCGAAGAAGTGGTCGGAACACCTGGCGAGGCGGAATCATAAATATAGTTCGCCACCAATTGGCGACAGGGAGTACGCTGGCGACTACGCTGGTTCCGGTCTGGAGGCCGGAACCAGCAGGTAACAAAGAAGCATTGTCAATTTATCTTAGGGCTTATTTACCATTTAACCAGCAATAAATGTTCGGTAATATTCTATTGGTTTTGTCCCTTATATGCTACGGACTACTCGCCAATCTTTTATCCAAACCGAGGCCTAGCGGCGATTATGGCGTGGGTTATTCCTATGCTTACCTGTATTATGGCGTAGGGTTCGTCTTTTTTACAGGTCTTTTGGCGTGGAATATGAACGCGAATCATTGCTTTGACTGGGTCCTCCGTTATCGCAGCGGGTTGGTTTTCCTCGGTTGGATAGCTTTTGTAACAATGACCTTATGGAGTTTAGAATACCATATGGCGTTTATTATATTGCATTTATTGGTGTTTGGGTCTTGTTTATATCTCATAAATGTAGAACAATCCGCAGAGGTTCTGACTTTATGGGTGAAAATTCCATTTTATGCCAGTCTATTGATTGGGTTGGTCATTTTGGGGGCATTTGGTAAGACCCGGGCGATGAAAGCAATAGAAAAAATTCAGCTAAATAGTCGCTCTTGAAATACTCGCAACCTACTAACATTCAGCAAAATAACAACAAAACCCCTTGTATGAATTTGCAGGAATGTGTATTTTAGAGGCGAAAAGCTTGCAAATTATGAAAGGAGAATTACCCAATCCAAAGCAGTCGAATTTATTTCAACCAAATTTATATCAAATCGTAAATCCGGCTCATGAATTAGTGCTATTGGCACAGAAAATAAATTGGCAATATTTTGAACAGGAATTTAAGCCTCTATATTCCAATACAGGAAAACCATCGAAGCCGGTTCGGGTAATGGTGTCGTTGTTATTGCTGAAACATTTGTATAATCATGGAGATGAAACCTTAATGGACGGGATGAATGTCCTGCTGGCTTGCGCTGCGTGGAACTTCAAAAAGCTCATAAAGAAGCTGGCAAAGGCTTTTTCTTTACCTTTTTTGGCGGTTTTCCGCCTGCTTGAGGACAGTTTATGCAAAATTGTCAAAGCATACAAACAAGTCAGTCTTCCGATTTTGGCCCAAGCTTCCTAAATGGAATGGGCAAATCGAAGTTCTTCAGGAGCGACTACCTACGATGGAAGGCTTCACCAATCCCTTCGATACCATACGCCGAAAAAGGTGTATGAAAAATCAAATTTTACCCTACCTTAGAGCTTGTTCGGAAATCCATCAATCGGCTGCAAAAGGTTCATTGCCGGAGAATGGCCGTCTCGCTGTCCTTCGCTCTGCATAAGTGGATTTTATCACCCTTTTACACCTTAGAGCTTGTTTTGTTGTCGGAACATGCGGCTTGATTTTTTACGAACCATTTATGGGGGAACCTTACATTTTCTATTGGATTTGAAAAAGTTTTATTACATAACAGTATTCTTTAGTTGTACATCTTTCTTTGGATTACGGGCACAGCCCATAGAGGCACTTCCCAGGCTTCTTCCTTCCTACTCTGAAGATTTCATCGATTACAAATCCAACCCGTCCATGTGTTTCGACAATGCTTTCT
>CALEYL010000068.1 GCA_937926205.1 uncultured Saprospiraceae bacterium | reverse complement strand
AAAAGAATCAAATGTGGTAATAGGATACAATATAAAGATGTGTATAAACCGTAGCCCTGGCGGGAGTGACAAGCTGCTAGTGAATAAAAGATAAGATAACGATCAGCAATGCAGCTACACAATAAATATGCGCAGCAGAAGCTTGGCGGTATAGCGGGACAAGTTTTGCCTTTTGCCCTTTACTAACGGCCTACTCCAAATACTTCACCCGCACGAAAAACCTGGGATCGTGGGCATTCAGCATTTTGGCTGCCAAAGGAGACAAAACAATGATCACATCGTCTCCGTAGGCTGAATCCGGAATGCGTCCGATTACTTTGGCGTGTACGGTGCGTTTGCTCATCGGATTGGTCACTGAAACAATGGAGTTGATGGGAGCCAGGCGGTGCAAAGCGTACAAATCAAGGTCTTCCCGGCTGTTTTTCTGCCAGAACGCCACCCCCTGATGTTCCGCAATGGTCCTGCTTTTGGCGTCTTTTCCGTATAAATATTCCAAAGCCGCATTTCTCCTCGAGTTGGGATCGCCGCCTTCCCTTAGCTTTTCAGGCACACCGGAAATTTCCATCCAGCCAATGTGAATCAGCTGGCCTGGTGACAGGTTGTAATTTGGCAATTGATTGCGTGCTAGCAAGGTGTCCACGGGCATTCGGAAATGGATTTTGGCGATCCGGAACATGGTATCGCCTTTTTTTACCCTGTAATAAATGGGAGCGTGTTTCCATTTGACAAAATCTTTATCCTTGTAGCGTTTGATGGCGCCGTTGGGAATAGGGACCCGGATGTTTTCTCCCACTGAAATCGCCTTGTCTTTTAAACCGGGGTTGTAGAAATACAACTCCTCAACCGACATGCCGTAGAACTTCGCGAGGGAATACAGCGTCTGCTTGCGTTCGAGCTTGTGTTCAAAAAATTTTAAATCACCGGCTTCAATGCTCAGGAAGATGGTATCTTTCGGCAGTAAATAGCGCAAACTGTCGCCTGTTGCGAAAAGCTTAGAAGTTGTAACCAGAAAAAAAGGCAATACCAGTAACAGGGGCCATGGTTTGTGTCTCATAGTAGGGAACAGGTTTTTTTGGAAACAAACGTTGGGTTGTCCAACAAATTATTCAGGTGCAAAGATAATCAATAAACCATTTTGTTTCAAAAGCAATGAAAGTACTTGGCATAATTCCTTCGCGCTACGGCGCAACCCGGTTTCCGGGCAAGCCGCTGGCCGATATTGGCGGCAAGACAATGGTCGAGCGCGTTTACACACAGGCAGTTCAGGCTTCCTGCATGACGGACGTCATTGTTGCTACCGAAGATGAGCGCATCATTCAGCATGTGCAGGGTTTTGGCGGCAAAGCGATGATGACCCGGACCGACCATCAAACAGGCACCGACCGTTGCGCGGAGGTAGCACGTATGGTGAAAGGCTACGACATCGTTGTGAACATCCAGGGCGATGAACCTTTCATTTTACCCGAACAAATTGACGCGGCCGTGCAACCGCTGTTGGATGGCCGCTTGACGGATATTTCCACTTTAGCCAAACCCATCGAGCAGGCCGACGATATTTTTAATCCGAATATTGTCAAAGTGGTACTCGACAGGAAAAACTGTGCCATGTATTTCAGCCGCAGCCCCATTCCACATCTTCGGGGCATCCCGCAAGACGAGTGGTTCGGGCGGGTGGTTTTTTACAAGCACATCGGCCTGTATGCTTTCCGGAGCGAAACCATCCAGGAAGTGACGTCCCTTCCTCCCGGCATTTACGAACAGGCCGAGTCGCTTGAACAACTGCGCTGGCTGGCCAATGGCTATCCCATCGCTGTGGGCATGACCGATAAAGAAACGATGGGAATTGATGTGCCGGAGGACATTGAGAAGGCAAAATCTTTTCTGGCGTCCTGAAGCAACAAGCTACTGGCTGCGCATTACCCGGGGAACGGAATTGATTTGCACCAGACAGCTGATGAAACAATAAGATATAATTTATACTTCGTTCCAATAAATTTTCCCGTCTGTCGGGACAAGTTGTGCTAATCAGATATGACAAATCTTCGAGATTTGTCATATCTACACAACTCCTATGTGCATAACCAATAGCCGTTGAGCAAAATAAAAACTACGGATTATGATGCGTAAAATACATTTATTCAGCTTTCTCCTAAGCTGGACACTGGCGTTCCAACTGTCGGCACAGCCATCGGCAAGTCTTTCGGCACTTTCGTGGAAAACAGAACAACTCTCAAAAGGCTTAGTTTGGAAAAATGTGCATACCGATCAACTTTTTGACAGCCGCCAACACATCAATGTACTGGAAATCAACACCAAAAAGCATCGTCTTGGTCTGGTCTATTCTGCCGATTCACTCATTCGGACGAGTGAAATGGCCCGCACTTCTCATGCGGTTGCAGCGGTAAACGCCGGTTTTTTCGACACCAAAAACGGTGGTTCGGTTACTTTTTTGAAAGTAAATGGCAAAGTAATCAATACAACCCGTCCGAAGCTGGTAGAAGAAAAAAGCGAATTGCTGCGTGGCGCACTGGTTTTTGGACCTGGTCGAAAAGTACGCATCGAAGCAGCCTGGGCCGATTCGGTCTATTTTTCAAAAAAATACCGCACGGTCCTGCTCACGGGCCCTATGCTGATTGAAAATGGGCAGGCCGTAGCTCTGGCAGACCGCCCTTTTGATCAAAATCGCCATCCAAGGAGTTGTGCCTGCATCACGGAAGACAGCAATTTGTTGTTGCTGACCGTAGATGGAAGAACCGATCAATCACAGGGAATGTCCCTGCCTGAGCTTACGACCCTGCTCCGAAGTCTTGGCTGCCGCAATGCCGTAAACCTCGATGGCGGTGGCTCCACGACGATGTGGATTGCAGGTAAACCCGAAAACGGCATCGTGAACATGCCCTGCGACAACAAACTTTTTGATGCGATGGGGGAGAGGCGGGTAGCCAATGCGGTTGTGGTGAAGCGGTGAAGAATGAGGTGTTAATCGAATAATAAAAAATCCCGCCGACAAGCGCCGACGGGATTTTGGTTTCAGAGCTGTTAGCTTTCAAAAAGCTAACAGCTCTTTCATGCTCTAATATTCTCTTACTGTTGTATCACAACCCGCTGCACATTTTCCACACCACTTTCTGAGCGCAGGCGGAGGTAGTAAACGCCCGCAGCTTCGTTGCTCAGGTCAAGCGGATAAGTGAACGCAGCGCCTTCCGGCAATTCAACATCGCGGATAAGGCTGCCAAGGGCATTCATCACTTCAAGCCGCAAGTTTGTTTCCGGTGCTCCTTTTACCGACAAGGTCATTACGCCGTTACCCGGATTCGGATAGACCGATACGCTCAAACCGTCGAGGGCACTCGCCACAGGTGCTGTTGCGCCAAATGTAGGGTTGCTGCCAATGACGGTCACGTTGTCGAAGCTGGCATCGGTCGTTACGTTTACATTGATGCTTTCCGCAAACATGCCCGCATAAATGCAGCCGGCCATGCTGATGTTTGCAGTGAATGCAAAATTCCAGTCCTGGCCATCAACAGAGGTATAACCTTCGAAATTGCTACCATTACGTACCAAACGAAGCCAGATGTGTTGTGGGCGGTTGAAGTTCAGCATACTCGAAGGCCCGTTGGTGGCGTTTCTGATTTCACGCCTGATAATGCTGGTCAATTGCGTTTTCAGCACTACTTTTTTCGAGCCGGGAGCCAGGCTTTCGCGGAGTGTAATGCCAGCCCAACCGCCATCAGTAACGTTCACGACACGTGCGATGATTTCGCCGTTACCACACAAAGTTTGATAAACGAGGTGCAGTTTATCGCTGCTGGAGGTGGAAAAACCGCTGGCGGAAACATTGTAAACCGAAGCATTACCTGCACAGCCATTGCTTGCACTGCCATTTACACCAGGTGCGCCGACGTCACTATTTGACCATGGGTTTCCAATTGGGAGCGGTTCATCTACCGAGCCGTTGCAGTTGTTGTCGATGCCGTCACAGATTTCCGATGCTGCCGGGTTGATGGCCGCGTTGTTGTCGTTGCAATCGCCGGTGGTGCTGGTCAGCTCCGAAGCTGCTTTGTAGCCCGTTGGCCGCAGACACTGGGTAATGGTAGCCGCGCCGGTTTGTGCGTAGCCGTCATTGTCGGTGTCTTTGTACCAAATCTGTCCGGGTTTTTCCAGTGCGCTGTTATCGTTGCAATCGGTGTTGTTCGTTACATAGCCGCTGGGCTGGCTGCAAGCCATTTGGGTAACCGAAGGATTGCCGAATCCATCACTATCCATATCGCGGTAGTAGGTCGTTTGCACACCTTCGTCAATGGAGCTGTTGCAGTTGTTGTCGACGCCGTCACAGACTTCCGATGCCACCGGGTTGATGGCCGCATTGTTGTCGTTGCAATCGCCGGTGGTGCTGGTCAATTCCGAGGCTACTTTGTAGCCCGTTGGGCGCAGGCACTGGGTAATGGTTGCAGCGCCAGTTTCAGCGTAAGTATCGCCATCGGTGTCTTTGTACCAAATCTGTCCGGGTTTTTCCAGTGCGCTGTTGTCGTTGCAATCGGTGTTGTTCGTTACATAACCGCTGGGCTGGCTGCAAGCCATTTGCGTGACCGAAGGATTGCCGAATCCATCGTTGTCCATGTCGCGGTAGTAGGTCGTTAGCACGCCTTCGTCAATGGAGCTGTTGCAGTTGTTGTCGACGCCGTCACAGACTTCCGATGCTGCCGGGTTGATGGCCGCGTTGTTGTCGTTGCAATCGCCGGTGGTGCTGGTCAGCTCCGAAGCTGCTTTGTAGCCCGTTGGCCGCAGACACTGGGTAATGGTAGCCGCGCCGGTTTGTGCGTAGCCGTCATTGTCGGTGTCTTTGTACCAAATCTGTCCTGGTTTTTCCAAAGCGTTGTTGTCGTTGCAATCGGTGTTGTTCGTTACATAACCGCCGGGCTGGCTGCAAGCCATTTGCGTGACCGAAGGATTACCAAAACCATCGTTGTCCATGTCGCGGTAGTAGGTCGTTAGCACACCTTCGTCAATGGAGCTGTTGCAGTTGTTGTCGACGCCGTCACAGACTTCCGATGCCACCGGGTTGATGGCCGCATTGTTGTCGTTGCAATCGCCGGTGGTGCTGGTCAATTCCGAGGCTACTTTGTAGCCCGTTGGGCGCAGGCACTGGGTAATGGTTGCAGCGCCAGTTTCAGCGTAAGTATCGCCATCGGTGTCTTTGTACCAAATCTGTCCGGGTTTTTCCAGTGCGCTGTTGTCGTTGCAATCGGTGTTGTTCGTTACATAGCCGCCGGGCTGGCTGCAAGCCATTTGCGTGACCGAAGGATTACCAAAACCATCGTTGTCCATGTCGCGGTAGTAGGTCGTTAGCACACCTTCGTCAATGGAGCTGTTGCAGTTGTTGTCGACGCCGTCACAGACTTCCGATGCCACCGGGTTGATGGCCGCATTGTTGTCGTTGCAATCGCCGGTGGTGCTGGTCAATTCCGAGGCTACTTTGTAGCCCGTTGGGCGCAGGCACTGGGTAATGGTTGCAGCGCCAGTTTCAGCGTAAGTATCGCCATCGGTGTCTTTGTACCAAATCTGTCCGGGTTTTTCCAGTGCGCTGTTGTCGTTGCAATCGGTGTTGTTCGTTACATAGCCGCCGGGCTGGCTGCAAGCCATTTGCGTGACCGAAGGATTACCAAAACCATCGTTGTCCATGTCGCGGTAGTAGGTCGTTAGCACACCTTCGTCAATGGAGCTGTTGCAGTTGTTGTCGACGCCGTCACAGACTTCGCTTGCTTCCGGGTTGATGGCCGCATTGTTGTCGTTGCAATCGCCGGTGGTGCTGGTCAGCTCCGAAGCTGCTTTGTATCCCGTTGGGCGCAGGCATTGGGTAATGGTGGCAGCGCCAGTTTGGGCGTACCCGTCATTGTCAGTGTCCTTATACCAAACCTGTCCGGGTTTTTCCAGTGCATTGTTGTCGTTGCAATCGGTGTTGTCAAGTACATAACCTGGCGGTTGCATCCCTGCGATAACGCTGTTTCCGGGATCCCCAAAACCATCGCTATCCATATCGCGAAAGTAAGTGATGCCATTTTCATCAATCATACTATTGCAATTATCATCGATGCCATTGATTACTTCAGTGGCGCCCGGATAAACGGCGGCATTGCTGTCATTGCAATCGCCATCGCCGACAACGCCGGTATAGCGGTAACCGATACCCGGAGAAACACACTGGGTAATGGCAGAACCCGTTACGTAGTAATTGTCCATATCTGCATCGAGATACCAGATGGTTGCCGGGTTGATCGCCCCATTGCTGTCATTGCAATCGCCCCCGCCAATTACAGTTGTCACATATCCCATGCCGGGAGAAGAACAGGCCATAATTGGACTACCCGTATAATAACCATCCATATCGGCATCGAGGTAGAAAGTCGTTTGCACGCCTTCATCTATCATGGCGTTGCAGTTGTTGTCTGCTCCATCGCAGACTTCGGTTGCACCAGGGTTTATGGCTCCATTGCTGTCATTGCAATCGCCATCGCCGATCAGGCCTGTATAGCGGTAACCGGTACCTGGAGAAGCACACTGGGTAATGGCAGAACCCGTTACGTAGTAATTGTCCATATCTGCATCGAGATACCATACAGTAGTTGGATTGATTGCGCCATTGGTGTCGTCGCAATCATCGCTATTGGCTACATAACCCATTGGCTGGGTACAAGCCATCTGGCTTACTGCCGGATTGCCATAAGTATCCATATCGCTGTCCTGATACCAGATGGTGGCCGGGGTGACATTCACGGCCACTGATGCCGGAGAAGAACAGCCAAAAGCATTGGTGATCAATACGGAATAGGTTGTGGAAACCGAAGGAGAAACGCCAGTTGGGTTTTGATCGGTTGATGAAAAGCCCATGGGCATCGAACTCCAGTTGTAGGTGTAAATGGGTGCCAAACCAGATACAACAACCTGATCGACAGCCCAGTACCAGTCCCAGGTTGCAGCATACCGGAAACGTAAGGTAACCGAAGGAAATCCGACATAATCAGCAAGATCAATACTGGCAGGCGCAAATGCATTTGCGGCCCCCTGGTTACTTGTATATACCTGCACTTGTGTCCAGTTTAAACCATCGGTAGAGATTTCAACAAAAGCATTGTCGCCGCTATCCGTGATATCGCGATAATAATGAGAAAAACTCAGATTAAGGCTTGTAAACCCAATCGTACTGAAGGCAGGCGATACCAGGCGGGTATTGGTTGTACCGCCGCTACCCTGTGCATCACTGTTGGTCATGTAAAACTGCGCATCTCCACTGTCGAAAGTAGTGGAACTGTAAATATAGGGGCTGGTACGAATGGTCCACGCTGCATTAGCAGGCGTGCCTCCGGTAGAATTGTTGAGGGTAGACCAGCCAGGAGCGCCACTGTTAAAATTTTCATTAATAAGGATAACAGTGCCTGGATCCGCCGAAGCGCTTAGGTTGATTATCTCACCCTCGCATATATCTATATCCGAAGCGCCAGCCATTGGGTTAGTAGGTACGGGATTCACTACTACAGTAACGACAGCATTGCCCGTACAGCCGCTTGTTGAAGTCACCACGACACTGTACATGGTGCTCGTGCCCGGCGATACGGTGATCGCACTTGAAGTTTCGGAAGTTGACCAAAGGTAACTTTCTCCGCTACCAGAGGGGCTGGCGCTTAGCATTTGGTTGTCTCCGGCACATATGGTTGGAGAGGATGGAGAAATAGAAGCTGTGACCGCAGGCGCTACTACCACAGCCACTTCGTTGGAAGTAGCCGACATGCCGCTCGCTACACAGGTTGTCGTAATGACGTAATAGGTAGTGGAGGTAATGCCAGTTGCGTTATAGGAAGTCGTTGTGGCGCCTGTGATATTGGTATAGGGACCTCCTGCTGTGGAAGAAGATTTCCACTGGTAGGTGATGCCCGTGCCGGAGGTAAAGCCGGCAAGGCTCAGCGCGGAGTTGCCTGAAGTACCACAAATGAGTGTAGTCATCGCGGAAGCCGTACCAGCGGCAGGTGTACCTGAGCACAGGTTGGGGTTAATGCCACTGAATTCGTCAGCGCCGATGTCTGGTGCAAAGCCGTTGGGACGGGGGTCTCCGTCTATGTCAGTGGTGACGCCTATGGCAGCACCTCCGGATTCCAAAACCGTATTGGTGGCATTGGGGATATGAAGGTCTGCACTGGAAGTAAAACCGGGGGCTACAGCTACCGAATTGCCGTCTTGCCCGGTGACGGTTTGCCAGGCTGCCAAAGTAGTGCGATCGGCACCGTTCCAGCCAATGATGTTGATTGCGGTATTGGCAAAATAGTCATTGTTGTTGATGGTTCCAAATGTAAAACCGGAGGGCACTACGAAAGTAAAATATTTACTACCCGTTGCCCCGGTTTGGGTATTTGAAAAAATATTATTGCGAATATCGGTGCCAGTGATGCCGGTTGTGGTTAACTGAATACAGGCTGAATATCCTGCCGTGACGGGGTCTGTATTGGGCGCATTCAAGCTGATGCTGTTGTGGTAAATTTTCAGACCTGTTGCACCAGCGCTCACCCGAATACCTACCGGTAAATCTGAGGAGGTGGCACTGATGTTGGATGACCAGTTATCATTAGTCATGTCCCAGATAAAATTGTTGACAATGGTAATACCGGCATTATTAGAAGAACCTGTAATACTGATGCCGTACGCTCCATATCCGCCCGTGTTGGGATGGCTTACATCGTGAATTTTGTTTTTGCTAATGATAGCACCGGCATTACCATTGGCAATTTCGATGCCGTTACAAGAGCTCGTAGAGGAAGAACTGGCGGTAATTCTGATGTCATTGCCTTCAATCAGGGCAGATGCGGCTGAAGCAGTAGACTGAGTGTTTTGAAAATAAATACCCCGGTTGGCGACTGCATCGGAAGCTGTGGAAGAGCCGATGATATTGTTGCGGATGATCAGGTTATCCATAAAATTTGCACTGGTGGCAGCACAGTAAATGCCCCAGTATGCACGGCGTATTTCGTTGTTTTCAATAGTCAGGTTGTCGTTGTTGTCAGATTGGCCAGAAGTGCTCATCGTAGAAGTGCCAGATGTGCCCGAATAAATACCGAAATTGGTCTGAGTAGAAGTAACCGAGTTTCGGGAACCTATAATCACACAGTTTTTGATGGTGTTATTGGTGGCTCCGTCCGTTGTAGAATTGGAAGCGTATCGCACTGCTGCAAGGGTGCCGCTACTAGATGTTGCTACCTGAAGGGTAAGGTTTCTGGTACCCGATGTAGCGGGGTCATCTCCGTCAATCGTCACGTTGTCTGCGCCATTAAATTCAAGCACGGCTCTGCCCGAAGTAGGAGTAGCTGCACTATTAACGGTAACGTTGCCAAATGGCTTGATGGAAATACTGCTATAGCTTGAAGGCGCGTTGCTGCGCAACAGGGCTACCGGCGTGGCGGGCTCCGTTGTATTGGCGGCAATGGTAATACTAATAACGCCCTGGTGAGTTCCGGCGTTAATGGCTGTAAAAGCGGCATTTACTGTCGTATAACTCGCAAACGCTGTTCCCCCGCTTGCTGTCACGAACACCGGACAGGTAGCGCCGCCTGTTATGGTAAAAGTAGCGCTGTAATTGGCGCCTCCATTGTTGGCAAAATGGGTACCCGAGCCGCCCCCGCCGCCGGTAAAAGTGAAATTGGCCGTTGTGTACACCTCCAGAGTATAATTACCGGGCGTACGGTTGGCTAAAAGGTTGATGTTTTCTGCATTTTGCTCCCAAACCTGATCATTGCCGCCACAGCCGGTGCCAAGGTTAGCATTGAACGGCAGGTTTACAGGAGTAAATGAGCCGGAAGGACTGCCCGTTGGGTACACCCGATACCAGATCGTGCCATTGGTGATGTCGTCGCCCGGGCACTTAAAGGTTTTGTTCTGGCCGCCATCAAGGCGCAGGGTTGCCGTGCATTGCGTAAACGATCCAAGGTTTGCCCCGTTAAAATCCGGATTAGCCGTAGAGGCCTGTAAGTCATAAAAAATATCGCTCCCACCCGTGTTGATGATGGCATAGCTTTCAAAAATTCCACTTTGTGCCTGAATGGCAAGTGTAAAAGCAAGAAGCGCCAGGGTCAGGACCAGTTTTGCCCGATCCCGAAATGCACACATAAGGCTTGTAAAAGTCTGATTATTCATGTGATTATAATTTTTAAATATTGCAATATGATGGCAGTAGCAGAACATTGCGCTCAACAGTATACCCTGGACCTTTGCCCGTAGTCAGGTAATAATTAGAGGGACGTGCAGTGGTTGTAAAATGAGGGATGAATAGTCGGTTTTTTACTGCGCACAAATATAAATACAAGTATGAAATTGTATCTTTTTTTTTATGTCGCTCAAAGTGCTTAAACGCCTAATCCTTACTTAGAACAGAGGGACCATTTCGCAGCAGGGGTCAAAGGATCGGAAAGGAAATTTGGGGTTAAAACCCCGGGTTCATGATCGTGATCAAACAAATGACTTTTCTATGGCCGCCATTAACCTTAATTAACCTTATTTCCAGCCTTTTTAACCTGCTCTGGCGGAGTAGCGTGGTAGATTTGCGGAGAGATTTGAAAATTTGGGCTTCCGGAATATTTGAACACCCGGCCCATTAAGCATAAAATCACCCGACACTTTTTATACCTAATCTCATTATGAAAAAGATCATTTTTACCTTTCTGGTTCTTGGTTTTGGGCTGTTGACCGCACATGCACAACGATTTTCCATCAAAGGCCTGGTTGCAGATTCCACTGCTGCGCCTTTGGAATGGGCAACGGTAGCCTTACTCGCAGCACAGGACTCCTCTTTGGTCAATTTTGCCACCAGCGATGCCAAAGGCAATTTTGAAATTAAAGGTGTGGCAGGCGGAAATTATGTGTTACAAATCTCCTTTGTCAGTTATTCGACTTATTCAAAAGGCATCGAACTTAAGGCGAATCTCGATCTCGGAACCATTGTTATGGAACCTCAATCCAAAAATCTTGGGGAAGTTGTCGTCACTTCCGACCGGATTCCGGTGATGGTGAAAAAAGACACCATTGAGTTCAACGCCGAATCTTTCAAAACCCAACCCAATGCTGTCGTCGAAGATCTGCTGAAAAAACTGCCGGGCGTACAGGTTGAAACCGACGGCACGATCAAAGCACAGGGGGAAACGGTGCGCAGTGTGTTGGTGGAGGGAAAGGAGTTTTTTGGAAACGACCCCAAAATTGCCACTAAAAACCTGCCCGCCGACGCTGTAAAAAAAGTGCAGGTTTTCGATAAAAAATCGGACCAGGCTACTTTTTCAGGCATTGATGATGGGCAACGTGATAAAACAATCAACCTGGAATTGAAGGAAGACCGGAAAAACGGCTTTTTCGGCTATGCGACCGCAGGGGGCGGCACCGACGAGCGTTACGAAAGCCGGTTGAGTCTGAACAAGTTCAATGCAAAACAGCAATTCGGCTTACTGGCTTCGGCCAACAACATCAACCAACAGGCATTTTCCATTCAGGACTACCTCAGCTTCAGCGGCGAAATGCAACGCATGATGTCCGGCGGCGGCGGCGCTATGCGCTTCCAGTTCAATTCGGGCAGTGAAGACGGTGGCAGCATCCCTTTCGGGTTTAACAACAACAATGGTTTTACCACTACCTGGTCGGGGGGCCTGAACCTGAACCGGACTTTGGGCAAAAAAACGGAGTTGAACGCCAACTATTTCTACAACCAATTGGACAATGAAACGCAGCGCCGGACGACTACTCAAAACTTTTTGCCAGAAGGCACCTTCACCAATCAGTCGCAGTCGCTCAACCGCAGCCAGAACGACAACCACCGACTGAATCTGACAGTGGATTCGAAGCTGGATACCTTCAATTCTCTGAAACTGACGACCAACATGTCCTATACCCAAACAAAAACGGACGTCACCAGTACCAGTGAGGCGCTCAATGGGGCAAAAGCGCTCAACGACGGCTCGCGCAACAGCCACTCCGAAGGCAGCAGCGTCAACCTCAGCAGCAGCCTGTTGTATCGCCATAAATTTGCCAAAAAAGGCCGCACTTTTTCCACCAATTTTACCTTTGGTCTAAACAATGGCGACAGCGAAGGTGAGTTGGAAGCGGTTAACCAATACTACGATCGGTTGACGGGAAATCTAAGCAGCATCGATTCGATCCTGCAAAACCAGGATCAAAAAAGCGACCGCATGAACTACGGCGTTACCGCTTCATATACCGAGCCTTTGGGCAACCGGAAATACCTCGAATTCAATTATGCTTACCGCCTCAACCGCAGTGAAAGCAACCGCGAGGTGTACGATTTTGAACGGGAGAATCCCGAAAACGGCATTTTTAACCCCCAACTCAGCAACCGCTTCAGCAGCGATTACGATTACAACCGGGGTGGCCTCAATTTCCGCTGGAATACCAAAAAGTCGAACTTCACGGCTGGGGTTCAGGCGCAGCAGGCGAACCTCAGCGGGGAACTGCCTTTGCAGAATTCAACCGTCAGCCGTTCATTTTTCAACTGGCTGCCTTCCATGCATTGGCAATACCAGTTTACGCGCATGCGCAATTTTACTTTCGATTATGAAACCAGCGTACGGGAACCTTCTGTGACTCAGCTCCAGCCGGTTGCCGATATCTCTGATCCGCTCAATATCTATCAGGGCAACCCCAATCTGGACCCGGAATATGCGCACCGTTTCAACATGCACTGGATGTCGTTCAACCCGGGCACGATGAACAATTTCTTTACGATGCTGGCTTTTACCTACACCCAGGATAAGATCCAGAACGCGCAGTTGGTAGACGCCAATTTCGTGCGCACGACCCAGCCCGTGAATGTCAAAAACGACTACGATGTGTATGCCTCCATTTCTTATGGGATGCCTGTTAAAGCCATCAATACCCGCATTGATGCGTCGCTGAATGCCAATTACAACCGCGGCATTTTCCCGGTAAACGGAGCAGACAACCAGACAGAGCGCCTGTCGCCCTCCGGGGAATTGAACCTGACCTACAATTACAAAGAGTTGCTGGAAATCACGGCCGGAGCCAACGCCTCGTTTAACCGAACACAGTATTCACTCGACCCGGCTTTGAATCAGGAGTTTGTGAATCAGATCTATACAGCGGGTTTTAACCTCAACCTGCCGCATGATTTTCACATTGCTTCCAATTTAGACTATTCCATCTACGGCGGCATCAGCGAGCAAATTCCACTGTGGTCGGCTTCGGTCTCTAAATATTTGCTGAAGAACAAGCGCGGTGAACTGAAAATTTCGGTCTTTGACCTGCTCAACCGCAACCTGGGCATCAACCGGGTGGCGCAAAACAACTACCTGCAGGAGGAAAGGATTACTTCACTGGGCCGCTATGCCATGCTGAGCTTTACCTACAACCTGCAAGGCTTTGGTCAGCCACATGGTGGTCCACAGATACGGATGGTTCAGCGGCGGTTTTAGAGGGTCATAGATGGGTTTATTCCGGATTTGGATATTCCCGGGTGCAGCGCAGCTTGTTGTTTCGGTGCGCTGCACCTTAGATGGTTTTAATATATAAATAAAATGACAGGAGACATCCAAAAAATCTGGATGCCTCCTGTTGTGCAATTAGCTTAGCTGTAGTAACTACATTTGCATCACGCATCATTTTTATCCATCCTTTTTAGCCTTGTCCGTTTTGGGTGTTTCATTATCTTCTGATTTCTGACATTTCCAACAGGTAATGTCTTTCTGAAAATCGGATGGGCAGGGAATAATGGCGCAATTCACAGATGATTTCGCCTGTGCCGCTTCTTTGCCCGTTGCTGGCGGCGTAAAAGGTACAAACTTCCCTGCTGCATTTAATTGATAATGTTTTGCTTTCTCAGAGCCTTTTCGAGCTGCTACGGTTGTGTTTGTCCGCGACGTCGTTCTGTGATCCCGCCGCACAGAGTCAACTTTAGACCCTGCTTGTGCCGGTACAGTCGTGTTTGCTCTTTGTTTAACCCTGTGGTCGCGCACTGTGGTTTTGGTATTAACCTGCGCATATACGGTGCTTACAGGAGTCAATGCAACCATGGAAACAAACAGCGCCATGGGAAAAAGCTTCCGGAATAATTTCATAATAAATGTTTTAGATAAAGAAGAGGTGTTGTAGGTTTTTTGTTATAAATGGAACGCTTATTCCCCGGGGTAATTGCCTTTTTGTGTAAATGACTGATTTTGTGGCCGAACAAAGATTTACAGATCCTTACTTCCCATTCACTCCTTCACCCATTTCCCTACCGCAATGCCTTCGCGGCAACGCAACCGCAAAGTGTACAACCCAACGGGTAAAAATTCCGTATCCACCCGCAAAACAGCGCCATTGAGATTTTCTGAAATTGTTTGAACCAATTTGCCATGGGCATCGAACATCGAGAGTTCGAAGCCATCGCTATGGACAAAAGCGGTTGGCAAGGTTACCACAATAAAAGCCTGCCCGGGATTGGGTGATATTTGCAAAGGCAGCGCAGCCAAAGGTTCCCGAACATTGCTGGTGACGGTGATGGGCGCAACATCGCCAAGCGTATCGCCGCCGATTTGATAGCCGATCAAGGCATTTGTCCATCCGTAAAAGAAACAGATCCAACCTTCCCAGGCCATGCCAATTCCTTCTCCCAGGCCATAGCGGTAATCGCAAAACTCACCAGCCAGCCACTCGCAATTTTCCCAGTCTAAAATCTCTTGTACGAGCAATCTATGCCTTACCCGGCCATGTTCATCTAATCGCAGCGTATCGGTCAGGAAGTAAGAGAAATTGGACACGCCGTCGTGATCTGCACCGTAGAAAAACCAATCGGGCGTTTGGAGCAGGTCGTAGGCATAGGTTTCGAGCTTGAATTCCCGGGAAAACGCATAATCACCATACGTAGGCGTTTCGGGAACGTATTCGCCAAATGGCCCGCTGAGCGTCAACCGGGTTTGTCTGAACCACCTTTGGTAGCCAATGGTTACGCCCGTCGGGCTGATGGTGACGGAGGTGACCGAATCCCGCAGGAGCCTTTGATACCGAACAGTGGAGAAAGCAATGGAATCAAACGCGTATTTAAAGACGCTGCCCGGTTGAATGGTGTGGAAAAAATTTTCAAAACGCTGCGAAAAACCCAATTTCAAATCATTACGCTCTAACCCTGCCACCTGCCAGCTTATCGGCGAATCGTCGAACCATTGCCGGAAAGGCACAAATTCTACCAGGCCAAAATCTTCGCTTAAGGTCATTTGAAGAACGTCGGAAGCAATTCCCATTTGGTAGCGTGTACCCAGATAAGTAGCTGCCTCCGTGGCCAGATCAAAAAAATCCAATGAAAAATTGTTGCTGCGTTCCCAAACGATCGAATCGAACGCGCTGCCAGATGGAGCGAGCGTCGTCCAGCTAAACCCGGGCGTCGCTTCGGTGTAGAAAACGAGGTTTTGATTGAAAGCGGGCGCATAAACACCAGGGGCCATTTGGATAAGGGTATCAATTTCGCGAACGGGCCTCATGGTCGCTCCGCTATTGATTGGAGATAGATCGAAATAGGCGCTGAGCAAGGTGTCAAAACAGGTCTGGCCGGAATTTCCATAAAGGTAATCTCGGCCAAAAAGCAACTCGCCGGCTGCCGATTCGTAATCGCAATAGTACAATTCTAAGTGATTTCCGGTCTTCCAGAAACTGCGTTGTTGAAGGGGAAAAAGCGGCCATTGTGTTTGTGCGCCAATTCCGGTGCACATCAGGAAGCAAATCAAAGAGAGGGGCGTCGTTCGCATGGTTTTTCTTTTTGGTTTGAAAAGGAAGTTTAATAAAATGAAAGGTAGTCCTAACAAGAATGAAATGCAATGCGAACAGGTGTGGTAATGGTCGTTTTGTCAGTTGGATGACGTGGCTTTTTTAGACACTACTTAAACCACCCCGAATACATCAGATAAGCATCCGCAATGCGCCCAATGGTATCCTTAAACTGCTCCTCGCTAATGGCTTTGACCTTTTTGGCCGGAACGCCGGCGTAGATATGACCGGCTTCGAGGCGGCTATTCTCCAGCACGACCGCGCCTGCGGCAATGAGGCAGTTTTCTTCCACCACCGTGTTGTCCATGATGATGGCGCCCATGCCCACGAGTACATTGTCCATGAGCGTGCAGCCGTGAACGAGGGCGCGGTGGCCGATGGAGACATTGTTGCCAATGGTGGTGGAAGCCCTCAGGTAGGTTCCGTGGAGAATGGCGCCGTCCTGGATGTTGACTTTATTGCCAATTCGGATGCTGTTGACATCGCCGCGCACAACTGCCTGGAACCAGACGCTGCAATCGTCGCCCATCACCACATCGCCAATGATGGTGGCATTTTCAGCCAGATAACAATTGTCGCCGAAAACCGGTGTGAAACCTCTTACGTTTTTGATGAGAGCCATGAGGATGATAATTTGAGTATTTGTTGATTTGAAGATTTGGTAATTTGAATATATGGATAGGTACGTGTACAAAAATGAAACAAGCAAAAGTAGTAAATAAATTAGGTTGAGATTATGTCTGAAAAAGGCTAAATTGCGTGTCATCTTTGAAATAAATAGCTTGTCATGAGATATGGAGCAGTAAGCATTGATCCTGAAACTATGGGTGGAACTCCTGTATTTAATGGTACCCGTGTTCCCATCCAAACTCTTTTTGATTATATTGAGGGGGGGGACACTTTAGAAGCGTTTCTTGAAGATTATCCAAGCGTAAGTATGGAAAATGCCTTGGAGGTACTTGAAATGGCTAAAAAAACGCTCACAACTGAGAAGATTTTGAATGAAAATTTTGCTTGATGAAAATCTGCCCCAAAAGCTAAAGGCAGACTTTGGAGATGGTTTTGATGTTAAAACTGTTCGTGAAATGGGATGGCAAGGAAAAAAGAATGGAGCCTTACTTGCCCTCATAGAGCTCAATCAGTTCGATTTTTTTGTGACAATTGATAAAAATCTCCGCTATCAGCAGAATTTAGGCAGTGCCCGCTTTTCAATTTTCATCATGATGGCTTCTAACAATAGAAGAGACACACTTCAGCAATTTGTTCCAAAAATTAGAAGTAAAATAGAATCAGGAAACTATGAAAAAATAAACGAAATCTATTAGGAAACATGTTTTCCATTATTCTGACAATCAACTTACAAACATTTCTCCTTTGCCCTCCTCCATTCTCCCTAACTTTGGCGCGTGAAAATTGATGCCATGCTACAGAAACTGCTTTTGTTGAATTGCGCGCTCCTGGCCATTTTTACTTCGCTTAGCGCCCAATCCGACGACCTGTATTTTAAAGACCTGCACGAAATTGCTGATGCAGAGCGGCACAATCACGAAAACATCATCGGTTTCCGTACATCGCCGTTTACCAATAATTACGATTTGAAATACCACCGTTTGGAATGGACGGTTGACCCGGCGCAATCTTACATCAGCGGCGTGGTCACTTCCTATTTTGAAGCCGGAACAAACGGTTTTCAGGAAATCAATTTTGACCTCGTCAAAGTGCTGACGGTATCGTCTGTGCTGCATCAGGGGCAACCGCTGAATTTCATCCAGCACGACGACGACCGCCTTCAGATATTCCTCCCCGCGCCTTTGGCTGCCGGACAGCTTGATTCCGTCACGATTGTTTACGCCGGCGCGCCGCCTTCAACCGGCTTTGGCTCTTTCAATACTTCCACCCATGCCGGGGTTCCCCTTCTCTGGACTTTGTCTGAGCCCTACGGCGCCCGCGACTGGTGGCCCTGCAAACAGGATTTGAACGATAAAATCGACTCCATAGATGTTTACGTCCGCACCCCATCAGCCTACCGGGCCGCCAGCAACGGCCTGTTGATGAGCGAAACGCTTGACGGAACTCAAAAAGTCTACCACTGGAAACACCGCTATCCCATTCCGGCCTATCTGATTGCCATTGGGGTGACCAACTACGCGGTGTATTCCGATTTTGTACCCGTCCCCAACAGCAATCCGATCGAAGTGCTTAATTACGTGTATCCGGAGAACCTGGCTATTGCTCAAACAGGCACAGCCGCCAATACCCAGGTCATGGAGCTTTTTAATCAGTTGTTTGGGCTCTATCCATTTGCCAACGAGAAATACGGACATGCGCAATTTGGCTGGGGCGGCGGCATGGAACACCAGACGATGACCTTCGTAAGCGGCTGGTCTTTCGGCTTGCTGGCACACGAACTGGCGCACCAGTGGTTTGGCGACAAAGTCACTTGCGGCAGTTGGGAAGACATCTGGCTGAACGAAGGTTTTGCCACCTATCTGACCGGCTTGACCTACGAACACGGCCTGGGCGGACAAACCTGGCGCAACTGGCTGCAAAGCACGATTAATCATGTCACGAGCGCACCGGACGGCTCTGTTTGGGTGAATGATACGACGAGTGTGAGCCGCATTTTCAGTAGCCGCCTCACCTACTCCAAAGGCGCCATGCTCCTGCACATGCTGCGCTGGAAACTGGGCGACGCAGCTTTTTTTCAGGGCATCCGCAATTACCACAACGACCCTGAAATGGCCTATGGCTATGCCCGTACCGAAAAACTGAAAATACACCTGCAAAACGCGAGCCAGCAGTACCTGGGGCCATTTTTGCAGGACTGGTTCTACGGACAGGGGTATCCTACTTATCAGGTGCAATGGGGCCAGGGCGGTAGCGGGACGGTGTACCTGAGCATTGGCCAGACTACGTCTCATCCTTCGGTTGATTTTTATGAAATGCCCGTTGCCATTCGCTTTGCGGGTGCAGGAGGGGACACGACAGTCGTCTTCGACCATTTGTATTCCGGACAGTCATTTTCTGCGGCGCTGCCTTTCGAGGTGGAAACGGTGGTTTTTGACCCCGATCTCTGGATCGTTTCGGCCAACAATACGGTCACCGAAGTGGCTGTTGCAACTGAAGAGGCGGAATTGCTGCGCCAATCGCTGCACATTTTCCCCAATCCGGTGCAGGACGAAGTCAATATTGCGTTCGACCGAAACCAATTACCCGACGCCATCGTTTTGTACGACGCACAGGGCAGACGCCTTCAAACCATCGTCCCGCAACAAAACCCGGTTTCCATTGTTGTGAAAGACTTTCCTTCCGGGCTTTATGTGCTGGAAATCCGTATGGGCAGCGCAGTGGTTCGGGAGAAGGTGGTTAAAAATTAAGGTTAAAGGATAAAGTAATAAGGTTAAAGTGGAGCACATCCTGCATAGGACAGCACAATGCCCTACTTTAACCTTTAACCTTTCCACATTTGCCACATTTGTATCATCGAAACTTAAGCAATGGCCCAACAAGGAACAAAAGGCATTCTGCTCGTCAACCTCGGAACCCCCGACGAGCCTACCCGCAGCGCAGTTTACCGCTACCTGAAACAATTTCTGCTCGACCGCAGGGTAATTGACATCCCCTGGCTTGCCCGGCAAATTCTGGTGCGCGGCATCATTGTGCCCTTCCGCTCCGGCAAATCGGCGAAGTTGTATCAGAAGCTCTGGACCGAAAACGGCTCGCCCTTGAAATACTACGGCGAACGCCTTGCCGATGGCCTGAAAACCCAATTGGGTGCTGGCTATGCGGTCGAACTGGCCATGCGCTACCAAAGCCCTTCCATTGCTTCGGCCATCGATAACCTGTTGCAAAAACAGGTGTCGGAAATTGTGGTGCTGCCGCTGTTTCCGCAATACGCCTCTGCTTCTACGGGTTCAGTGTACGAAGAAGTGATGCGCATTCTGGCTGCGAAAAATGCCATTCCGCCCGTTCGCTTCATCAATTCGTTCTACGACTACGAACCGATGATCGATATTTTTGCCAACAATGCCCGCAAATTCGACCTTTCAAGCTACGACCATATCCTGTTCAGCTACCACGGTCTGCCGCAGCGCCAAATGCGCAAAGCCGACAATTTCAACCACTGTCTGCAAAAAGAAAACTGCTGCCAGAGCATCGGCCCGGTCAACCAGTTCTGCTATTCGGCTCAATGCCACGCTACCACCCGCGCCCTTGTAGCCAAACTCGGACTCAAGCCTGGCAGCTACACCACTTCTTTCCAAAGCCGCCTCGGCAGCGATCCCTGGGTTCAGCCTTACACCACAAGCATCCTTGAAGAGCAGGCAAAAAAAGGCGCCAAACGCCTGCTCGTGTTCAGCCCGGCTTTTGTGGCCGATTGCCTGGAAACCATCGTCGAAATCAGCGATGAATACCAGGAAGAGTTCGAAAAAATGGGCGGCAAAACCGTGGATCTCGTGCCCAGTTTGAACGACGACCCACGTTGGGTGAAAGCAGTGGCAGATTTGGTACGGTAGCCCGGCCTGGGGTTGTGTAAAGAGTTAAACCCGGCTGGGCGGGACAAGTTTTGTCAAATTCGTTAAATACAGATAACGATCATTATACGAATGTACGATTTCAACCAATTTAACCAATTCAACACTCTTTACACAACTCCCCATTCGACCTCCGGTTGCTAAACCAGCCTCCGGCTGCTAAACCTCTAAAAGGTTTGGTAACCGTAAAGGAGCAAGCCTTTAAGGTCTCGCAGCATTCAATAGAAGTTGACTGGACAGCATGCTCCGAAAACGTTTACGAAACCGGGAAGGTTTCGCAAACCGAAAAGCGCTTGCAGCTTTGCGGCTTTTGACCTATCTTGGCCGACAGAACCCCCGGAAATAGCAAGTATATACATCAAAATAACAGATTCACTAAGGAATTTATAGTAAGCGGACTAAAGCCCGCGGAACTATGCGTGCTGCGTTCCGCGGGCTTTAGTCCGCCGTCCGCATAACTTAATTATAAGAAAATATTAGATAGAAATACGCAGCGCATCAAACACAACATGACCAACCAAAACCCGCCATACAAAAACATCCTCTACGACAGCACCATCATCGCCGGCGGCAATGTCCACATCGGCGACATCAATTACATTGTCGAGCAGGATTTTCAGCACAGCATCCTTTTTCTGCGCATTGAACCGATGGCAGACGGCGAATATGCCGCGCAACTGACCCTCAAATCGCAACATTTGAAAAAAGCTGCAGTGCCTCTTTTGAAAGAAAACATCCGACTGTCCATCGCCCCGGAGTTGTTTCAACAGGTAGACGCTTTTCAGGAATTGCGCCGAATGAACGAGGCTACTTTCAGAAACCTGCGCGGACTGGACCTGGATGCATCGTTATTAGACGAAGCCCAACTCGGCAAAAACCTCTTCGATGCCTTTTTTACCGGCGACATCCTTAGCGTTTGCCGCGATTTTGTGACCTTGCTGGAAAAGCGCAAAATCGAAGAACTGATTCTGGCCATCTCCACGAGCGACACGGAGGTGCTGAACCTGCCCTTCGAAATGGCGATTCCGTATTTTTTTCCGGAAATACGCAGCGCCGAAAGACAAAGTCTGGCCGTGGCGCATTTTGGTTTGGTGCGCACCATGGAGCGAGACTTGCTTCAGTTTGACATGCAGGGCAAACCCGCCTCGGCAGCCCCTTTGAAAATGCTGTTTGTCACCGCGCTGCCCGAAAACCTCGACGAACGGGCCAAACTCCTCGAAATCGAAGAAGAACAAAAGCGCCTGATCGACGCCATCGGCAGTTTTGAAGCCACAGGTGGCGCTCCGAAAATCGTCATCGAGTTTCTGGATACGGCGTCGCTGGGCGAAATCAGCGAAGCCCTGCGCAAACACCGGCACGATATTGTACACATCAGCGGGCATGGTTCCTACCAAAAAGAAGTCAAACAGGGCGTGTTGCACCTCGAAGACGAAGAAGGCAACCACCGCGAAGTATTGGGCAAAGAACTGGGCGAAATCCTGCGCCAACCCCAATGCGTCAAACTCCTGATTCTCAGCGCCTGCGAAACAGCCATGGCGGGCGACGGCGTGCTGGAGCAATTGGCCGATTTTGGCCTGCCGGCGATGGTGGCCATGCGTTTTCCGGTGACGGACATCGGGGCAAAAGTTTTCACCACAGCGCTGTACGGCGGCCTCTCGAAAGGCGAAACCCTGACGCTGGCGCTGGCCGAAGCACGAGAAAGCCTCTGGGCATTTGTGCAGGAACAACGTCGCCTCGACCCGGAACGCCTACACCTCGGCGAGTGGTTACGCCGGTCGTCTACCTGAACCAGTACACCGAAGCTTTGGCCGACCTCAAACAAGCCTACGTTTACCCGGATGATTTTTACCCCCGCAGCGATTTTTTTAAGACCAATAATACCCGCCTGATCGGCGCTGGCTTTATTGGCCGCAAGCGCTACCTGAACCAGTTGCGGCGCAGTTTTGCGCAAGGGCGCCACGTGGTGCTGCACGGCCTCGGCGGCATGGGCAAAACCACCTTAGCAGAAGCTTTTGCCAACAATTACGACAACCACAGCCACGAGGTGATTATCTTCCGGAACGGCCCGCAGATTTCAGAAAAATACATCCTCGACGAGATGTTGGCGCGCTTAGAAGTGGATGAAAGTGCCAACAAAAACACCGTTCGGCAAATCAAACAATACCTCGAAAGCGACGCCAATCCGCAGGAAAAACTTCAGGCACTGACAGACAATTACCTGCAAGCCCGCAAGACCATCCTGATTTTCGACAATTTTGAAGACGTGCAGCAAAGCGAAGGCGGCGCACAGGAGCGCAACATCGGCAGCCCCGGTCTGGCGGCTTTTATGCAGTATTTGTGCGAGCATGTACCCCCGAACTGCCATCTGTTGTTCACCACGCGCTATGTGATCGGCGATTTGAAAGACCAGGTGCTGCACCTTGGGCTGGATAAGATGAGCTACGCAGAAAGTTACCGCCTCTCCAATTTTTCGCCGGTGCTGCGCAACATTCCTTTGGCAGAGCGGCAGGATGTGTTCAGGCGCCTCGACGGGCACCCGCGCGCTTACGAGTTTCTGGAGGCCATTTTGAAAAAAGACCCGACAAGCGATTGGTCGGGCCTCGCGGCCTCGGTGGGGCAGGTGGAAGCCCAGGTTTGGGAAAATTTGCTGCTGGAAAAAATCTACGGGCGCCTGAAACCGGAAGAGCAAAACCTGCTGCAAATGGCGGCGGTCTGTTTCACCCGCACCCCCGTTGGCGCCTTAGCCGCCATGAGCGCACAGGATGCCCTAATCCTGGCGCACATTTTGGAATCCCTGCACGAGTGGTCGCTTTGTTTTTGGGATGCACCAAACCAAGCTTTCGAAGTGCACCGCCTGACCCGGGAGTGGATGACGAAAAATGTGATTGAGCCGGAGGCCTTTGAGAAATGGGCTTTAGCAGCGGGTGTTTTTTTTAAAGAAAATGCTTCATTAGACAACCATGAACTTGCTAAGGACTATTTTGAAAAGGCGGAAGCCTGGGCTGAGTTTGCGGAGGTTTCTTTTAATTTAGAAAGCCATTACCGACTCATCGGGTTTTACCAAAAAGCTTTTGAACTCAATCAGGAGGTCCTTCAAAAAAATATTGACGAAAAAAGCAATGCCTATGCTTATACCTCTTTGGGACTGATCCTGCAAGTGTACGGGCAATTGGATCAGGCAATGGCCTTGTACGAAAAAAGTCTGGCCATAAGGCAGCAAATCGGCGACCGTTCGGGCGAGGGAACGACCTTGAATAACATCAGCCAAATCTATTATGCGAAGGGCGACTACGAAATGGCGTTGGGCTATTTGGAAAAAAGTCTGGCCATAAGGCAGCAAATCGGCGACCGAAAGGGCGAGGGAACGACCTTGAATAACATCAGCCAAATCTATTCAGCGAAGGGCGACTACGAAATGGCGTTGGGCTATTTGGAAAAAAGTCTGGCCATAAGGCAGCAAATCGGCGACCGAAAGGGCGAGGGAACGACCTTGAATAACATTGCTGGCATCTACAGAGCCAGAGGCGACTACGAAATGGCGTTGGTCTATTTGGAAAAAAGTCTGGCCATTGCTCAGCAAATCGGCGACCGAAAGGGCGAGGGAACGACCTTGAATAACATTGCTGGCATCTACAGAGCCAGAGGCGACTACGAAATGGCGTTGGTCTATTTGGAAAAAAGTCTGGCCATAAGGCAGCAAATCGGCGACCGTTCGGGCGAGGGAACGACCTTGAATAACATCAGCCAAATCTATTATGCGAAGGGCGACTACGAAATGGCGTTGGGCTATTTGGAAAAAAGTCTGGCCATAAGGCAGCAAATCGGCGACCGAAAGGGCGAGGGAACGACCTTGAATAACATCAGCCAAATCTATTCAGCGAAGGGCGACTACGAAATGGCGTTGGGCTATTTGGAAAAAAGTCTGGCCATTCAGCAGCAAATCGGCGATGTCGCAGGTTTAGCAGCAACTTTAAACAACATGGGGGCGATTTATTGGAATCAAAAAAATGAGGTTGAAAGCGCGATAGGCGCTTTTGTGAAGGCCTATCAAATTTTCACACAAATAGGCTCCCCTAATGCAAGAGCCCCTGAAAGTTATTTAAACGCCATCATTGAAAGCATCGGCGAGGCCCGTTTTCAGGAAATTGTGGCGCGGCTGGGGGAGGATGGGTGAGTTATGCCTGGGGTGTGTGTAAAGAGTGTTGAATTGGTTAAATTGGTTAAAATCGTACATTCATATAATGATCGTTATCTGTGTTTAACGAATTTGACAATTTTAACTATTTCAACAAAACTTGTCCCGCCCAGCGGGGTTTGACTCTTTTCACAACCCCGAATCGGGGGCTATTTTAAGTACAGGTATGTTCTGTACGACGCTTACACGTCTGAGAACAGGCTCTGTGTATTCCTTTATGTCGCGGAGTCTCGCGGAGTAAAGGAGTCTCGCGGAGTAAAGTCCACTGTTTTCACGACTTGCGTCATAAAACTCCGTGAAACCCCGCGTTTACTCCGCGAGACTCCGCGTTATTTATCATGGGGCGGACAAACTCCTTTAGTTTCTGAAGTGTTTAGCCCCTGATTCGAATGAGTTATCAATACATAGGGACAAGTTGTGGTGAAAAAAATTTAAATCAAAAAATCACAAAAAATGAAAAGTGTAGAACAATTAGCCAATGAAATTGCTGCGGGCAAGACCGTGCAGTTGTCCTCTGATTTTACCAAAGGCGGCGCCATCCTGGGGGTGCTTAGTGCGCTGGGAGCAGCTGCGTTCCTGGCGCCCAAATTCTTCAACAACCCGGAAGGGGTTAAATGGAATGTGGTGTTTGCCGGGGTGCTGTTTCTCGGCCTGATTTACCTGACCTTTTATCAGTTGGTTTTTGCGGCGGAAGCCAGCCTGAAAGGCAAAAAACTGGTGTTGAAAAAGGTAATCGGAAAACAATACGAAATCGACGTCAGTCAGGTAGAAAAGCTGAAGTCGTTTCAGTCAAAAAGCACAAAATACACCCTCCTTCATTTTCGCGGCAATGATGGAAAACCGGAAAAGGCCTTGATTCTGAATTCCAATTCCATTCTTTTTGGCAAAGAAATTACAGCAGGGGAGGTGATTCAACTGGCGCAGCAGCTGTGAGGGTGGGCTTGTTGCTTATCAGAGAAGTGCGCTGACTACCCTTAGCAATCTTGTCATTCCCGCAGGGAATCCGCGACGTCAAGCCAGTTGTTCCGGGCGATGCAGGCTGCTTGTTATTGGCTTAAAAAACTGGTTTACAGTTGTCTGTAGGATTGTCAATGCGCAAACTGTCGCGCTGTTGCAGATTCCCTTCGGGAAAGACAATCAATAAGCAGTAGGGTAGAGGTGAGCAGCTGCTGTCCTAAAAAGCATAGCTGCCGATTGTCTCCACTTACTTTAAAACAGTGCTCCCCGAACGTTTAAGAAACTTTGAAAGTTTCGCAAACGGGCATTCCCGTGCCTTTGCAAATCGCCTGAAATTTCCACAAACGGGAATTTGTCAAAAAAATAAAGCCGCAAAACATTCCTCGTTTTACCTTCGTATGCTTAAATCGTAAAAAACATGCGCAGATCTCTGTCGTTGGCCCTCATTGTTTTCGCTGCTGCCTGCTGTGCCGCGCAACCCCTCCACATCACCGTAAAAGACAACAAAAAAGTACCCCTCACCGGCGCTACCGTGCAATTGACCCAAATGCCCGACTCCACGAACCAGTTCAGCGTTACCGATCAGGCAGGTCTGGCCATGTTTGAACGGGCGACGGCAGGTTTGTATTGGGTTAGCATCAGCTACATCGGCTATCAGCCATTGGAAAAGGCCATCACGGTGAAGGCAGGAGGGAATAACCGACTGGAATTTACCCTGCAGGAAGAAGCGCTCAACCTTGGCGAAGTGACCGTCACCGCGCGCAGACCGCTCATCAGTCAGGAAGACGATAAGATGATCATAGACCCCGAGCCGTTGGCCAATATCAGCACCAGCACCCTCGAAGTGTTGGAGAAAACCCCGGGCCTTTTTGTCGACCAGGAGGGTTCGGTTTACCTCACCAGCAGTACGCCCGCGCAGATTTACATCAATGGCCGGGAGCAGCGCATGAGCACGCAGGACATCGCCGCCATCCTCCAAAGTCTGCCCCCCGGCAGCGTGCAACGCATCGAAGTGCTGCGCACCCCTTCCACCAAATACGACGCGGCCAGCTCGGGCGGTATTGTGAATGTGATCCTGAAAAAAGGAGTAAAAATAGGTCGCACCGGCTCGGTCAGTATGGGCATGAACCAGGGCGTATATGGCAACCGCTTTGCGGGCTTCACCATAAACAACAGCGGGAACAAAGGGACCTCTTACCTGAATGTCAATTACAACTACCGCAATCAGGTAGAAGACCTCAACTCCACCCGCTTCCTCACGTCCGACTCGGCTTTGATTCAAACAGCCCGTACCGTTTCTCCCGGCGATCAGGGCTATGTGGGTTTTGGCGCGGGTTATGATGCCAGCGAAAAACTCAGTTTCAGCTACGACGGCCGCCTCAATGGCAGTCTGCGGCGTTCAGAAGCCCGGAATAGCAACACCATCAATGGTTCCGACGGTGCAGCGGTTTCTGAAAACGACAATACCATCGACAACAACATCCGCTTTTTCAGCCTGCAGCAAGACCTCGGTATGGTGTATAAAATAGATACGAGCGGCTCGGACTGGGATACGAAATTCAGCTACAGCTTCAACGACAACAACAACGCGCAGGACTACCAATCTGCTTTTCTGCTGCCGTTCAATGCCCTTATTGCAGGGGAAGGCGACAATGCGCAACAGCGGCATTTTTTTCTTTTTCAGTCCGATCTGACCTATCAGTTTCCGCAAAAAATAAAACTTGAAACGGGTTTTAAGAGCACCTGGCAGCGATACCAGAGTCAGGCCGACTACTTTTTCAACATCAACGGCGAGCTCGTCGGAGATGCGCAGCGCACAAACGCTTTCAACTACCGGGAAAACATCAATGCGGCGTATGTGCAGGCTTCCAAATCACTGCCGGGCAACTTTCTGATCAAAGCCGGAGTGCGCATGGAGCAGACCTATATGAAAGGCACACAAACGGTGCCCGGAGATACCAGTTTTGTCATCAACCGGGCCGATTGGTTTCCCTACCTGTACCTCAGCCGTCGGGTGTTTGCCATTGCCGGTTACGACCTGCGCGCTTATGCCATCTACCGGCGAACCATCAACCGTCCCAACTACCAGAGTCTCAATCCTTACATCAAATACGTGGATCAGTACCTGTACGAAGCAGGCAATCCTGCCCTGCAGCCGCAGTTTACCGACAACTACGAATTCAACATCAGTTTTGACGACACCCCCATTTTTGCCATCGGGCGCAACGATACCCGGGATATTTTTTCCGATGTGGTGTATCAGGATCCTGAATTCGAAAATGTGGCAGTGCGGACTTTCGACAACATCGGTAAAAACAGGGAAACTTACTTCCGCATCGTCGGCGCCATTCCGCCGGGCGGCACCTATTTTTTCGTCGCCGGCACGCAGTACAACCTCAATGAGTACGAAGGCTTGTACGAAGGGGAACAACTCCGGTTCAACCGCGGCAGCTGGCGCTTTTTTACGTTCCACTCCCTTTCCATTACCAAAACCACCAAGCTCACCATGCATGGCTTCATGATACTCAACGGCCAGCAGAATTTTTACGAGTTGGAAACTTTCGGGCAATTGGGATTTGGGCTCAACCAGACTTTTCTGAACCGGAAACTCAGCATCAATCTCAATGTCTCGGACGTGCTCCGTACCATGGCTACTCAGTTTAGCCTCAATCAGGGCAGCATCCGCTCGGAAGGCAACCGTTACAGCGACAACCAGCGTTTTGGGCTGAACATCCGCTACAATTTCGGCATCAGGAAAAAGGAGGAACAGCGCGGAAAGATGCAGTTTGATACCGGAGAACAGAATTAGAGGCGGGCTTTTGAAGAAAATAGGGGGAGGACGCTATTTGCAAATTTGCGCCAGAATAACTATATTCGTAGTCGTCAATAAACCATAAAATGACCGCAAGCAACAGTCCGCAAAAGACACTGCCGCACATTCCTGCTAAAAGTATTCCCGCTGCTTTGATTTATGAAATCATAGACGGCCAGCCAATTTATTTTAAAGGCTACCGCGAAGTGTTGAAAAAACAAAAAACCATTGAAGAAATTATGGGCTCAAGCACACTGCAAGGCTTCATCATTGAATACATCCTGCGGATTTTATTTCGAAAATTGGATGAAAAGCGCTTCCACATCCTCACCAACGAGCAAGGCTTGCACCTCAGTGAGAAAAATAATCTGTCAGCCGACATCGCCATTTTTGAAAAAGAAAAACTTTCCGTTAAACTGGCTGATAAACAATATGCGAGCGTGCCTCCAAAGATTCAGATAGAGGTAGACATCAATGCAGACACAGAGGATTTTGCCTCGCCGGTAAGTTATACCTACCTTAAAACGGAAAAATTATTTGAATTTGGGGTCGAAAAGGTCATTTGGATTTTATCTGAAAGTAAAAAAGTGATGGTTGCGACGCCAAATGAAGATTGGCAAATCGTTGACTGGCACAAAGAAATCGAAATTCTGGACGGACTCTCCTTTTGCATTGGCCAATATTTGAAAGAAGAAGGCTCGCCTTTTGCATAATAGATAGATAGCTACGCTACGGTGGTTTTAGCTTTTGAGCCGTTCTCCCCAAAACGGCTTGGTTTTCCATTTTTTTCTATCTTGCGACTCAAACAAGACTAAAATCCATCTTTATCATGCGCAGTGAAGACATCAAACCGGAAAGCCCGGATCAGGAACCCATTATTGAAAATACGGAACTGAACATTTGGGAAGCTTTGTTTCCCGTAGCCATTCTGGTTGGCTTGCTGGCTTACAATATTTTCATTTTTGGCGACAACGCCCTGGGTGGCAGCAATCAGTTTATCCTGTTGATTGGCGCAGCTGTAGCGGCGATGGTTGGCTTTAGAAATAAAGTTACCTACGCGCAGATGATGGAAGAAGTGGGGCACAATGTCAAATCGACTTCCGGCGCCATTCTCATCCTGTTGATGGTGGGTGCACTGGCGGGAACCTGGATGATCAGCGGCATCATACCGTCTATGATCTACTACGGTTTGCAAATCCTTTCGCCGGGCATTTTTCTTGCCGCTTCCCTGGTGATTTGTTCCATCATTTCATTGGCTACGGGCAGTTCGTGGTCGACTTCTGCAACGGTGGGCATTGCCCTGATCGGCATTGGCAATACCATGGGCATCAATCCCGGTATGACTGCGGGCGCTGTCATTTCCGGCGCTTATTTTGGGGACAAAATATCGCCACTTTCCGATACGACCAATCTCGCTTCAGCGATGGCCGGCGCCGGGTTGTTTGACCACATCAAGTACATGCTCATTACGACGATCCCTTCGGTCACCATCGCCCTGATTGTATTTTTAATCATGGGTTTCAACATTTCGGCTTCGGGAACGCCCGACATTTCCGATAAACTTGCGGCCATTGATGCGTCTTTCAACATCAGCCCCTGGTTGTTTCTGGTGCCAGCGGCCGTTATTTTCATGATCATTAAAAAAACAGAACCGCTGGTTGCCTTGTTGTTCGGGGCTTTGCTCGGAGGGGTAGCTGCGCTCATTGCGCAACCCGACATCGTGGTAAAGATAGCAGGAGGAAGTTCACTGGATTTCAATACAGGGTACAAAGGCATTCTGACAGCCCTGACTTCCAAAACTGCGGTAGAAACTGCCAATCCGGAACTGAATGACCTTTTTGCGGCCAAAGGCATGGAAGGCATGCTCGGCACCATCTGGCTCATCCTTTGCGCCATGGTATTTGGCGGTGTGATGGATGCGATCGGCGCTTTGGCCCGCATCAGCCAGGCCCTGCTGCAATTGTTTCATACCACTTTTGGATTGTTTGCCAGCACGGTGCTGTCCTGCTTAGCCATCAACACCACGGCTTCGGACCAATATCTCGCCCTCGTTATTCCGGGGAAAATGTATGCCAAAGCGTTCAAAGACAAAGGCCTGCATCCGGTAAATCTCAGCCGTACGCTGGAGGATTCCGGTACAGTTACTTCCGTGCTGGTTCCCTGGAACACCTGCGGCGCCTACAATTCCGGTGTTCTGGGCGTTGCCACCATCGATTACTTTATCTATGCCATTTTTAACTGGATCAGTCCTTTTACAACCTTGACGGTGGCTGCTTTAGGGATAAAAATCAAGCAGTTAAGAGATAAATAAGGTCATTCGAAGCGAATAAACATCGTTTTAAAATTCAGGATCATCCTGTCAAATTTTCCGATCAGGTCCTGGCCGATGTTGCCGAAATAGCCATCGATGTTTTCCCGTGTGGGTTCTGAAAAGGCCATGATTTTGCGGAGACGGATGTTTTGGTCACCAAGCCGGGCTTCAAAATCAATCAGATAGCCTTTTCTGGTGACCGATCCGCCTGCGCCGCCAAACTTCAGGCGCTTTCTTTCGCGTTTGCCCCTGAACTTTTTTGGATATTTTTGATAATAGGGTTTGTAAAGCATGGTTTCGTCAGCGCCGGTATCGAAAGTATAGCTGTCACCGGCTATTTCAATGACCGGAGTGAGGAAGTCGAGGGCCAGATTGAGCTGCGTAGGGGCGCTGTGTTGCAAAGGGACCACAAACTCGTCTTCGCGTGAAATCTGCACTTCTCCCAAAGCCTCAATCACCGGAAAACCAAGTATGCCGTTGATCTGGTACGAAATCTGCGGGATGTACAAGGCCGCATCGGGAAAAACGAGGAATACCGCATTTTTGATGTGAATGCTGCGGAGGTAGAGGTCTTTGCAAACGGCAATTCTGGATTTGATTTTGTTGCCGGTAATGGAAGTGACGTCAATAACCGAGTCCATAAGCGTCATCCCGAAGCGGGCGGCAACAGATTCCGTAACGGTGGAGATGTTGGCGCCGGTATCAAAGATAAAGCCCAGGCTGTCGGCGCCGTTGGAGACCGGCAGATTTGCCAGTCCGGCCCTGTCCCGGCTCATTTTAATAGCCACTGTTTCTTTTAGAATCACTTCCTGTTTGGCTTGTCCGGCAAGATTTTGCCAGATGGTGCGGGTGTTTTTGAAATCAGCAAGTTCCTTTTCGGAAAGAAGATGCTTGTATTTGTCAATGATTTCATGAATAGACTCCAGCGCTTTTTGATATTCGTAAAGCTTGCCGTAATTTGACTGCCGGATGTATAAAAGGTGGTAATTCGTTGAGTCATCCAGCAATTCGTCATACCCCTGAATCAAGGCATCAATTTTGGCATTGGATGCGTCCAGTTGATTAAAAACGTTGTCTATTGCAGCACCGAGTTTCAGATAATGAAAAGGGCTCAGGCTTTCTTTTTTTGTGTGGAGCAGCTCGCGGGCAGCGAAGAATTGTTTGTGGGTTATCAGGCTGTCGATTTTATGGTACAGCTTGTCGGCAGGCAAATTCTGAGCCTGCGTTTTCAGATAAAATAAGAGGCTCGCAGTGAGGAGGAAAGTTAAGGTGATTTTTTTCATGATGTGGTCAGGTGTACATCGAATAAAGATATCTGATTATTCAAAACATTCAACATGAACAGAAGGAATTTCATCTACCAGACTTTGGGCGGTATTGCCTGGACTACGTTGATGGCAAATTGCCGCCAACGCAGCAGTGTCACTACAAATATCCACAAAAAAGAGAAGCTCGGTGTGGCTTTGGTTGGCCTGGGTTATTACAGCACCGATTTGCTGGCGCCGGCATTGCAACTCACAACGCATTGTTATCTGGCCGGTATTGTCACCGGAACGCCGGAGAAAGCTGTGCGCTGGAAAAAACAGTACAACATCCCCGACAGCAACATTTACAGCTATGATAATTTTGACCAGATTGCCAATAATCCGGACATCGACGTGATTTACATCGTCCTGCCCCCTTCCTTGCATGCCGAATATGTCATTAAAGCCGCCAATGCTGGCAAACAGGTTTGGTGTGAAAAACCGATGGCCATGACAGTGCAGGAATGCGAACGAATGATCAAAGCCTGCGAACAAAATAAAGTCCAACTCAGCATCGGTTACCGCATGCAGCACGAACCCAATACGAAGGACATTATGGCCTTCGCCCAACAAAAGCCTTATGGCGCCATCCAAAAAATAAGTGCAGAAGCCGGCTATTACGAAGGCCGAACCAACCATTGGAAGCAAAAAAAGGCAATGGGCGGCGGCGCTACTTACGACATGGGGGTATATTGCATCAATGCGGCCAGGTACGCCAGCGGCAAAGAACCCATTGCTGTAAAAGCGGTAAAATCAACCACCCGGCCAAAAATTTACACAGAAGTGGATGAAACCATGAATTTTGAATTGTTTTTTGATGATGGTTGTGTCGCCACCTGTGAAACCAGCTTTGGTAAAGGGCTCAACAAACTGCATGTACAGTGCGAAAAAGGTTGGTATGGCCTTGAGCCTTTTCAATCCTACAGCGGTATCCAGGGGGAAACCAGCGACGGGAAATTGCTCAACAAGTCCATCCCCAATGAACAGGCCCGCCAGATGGACGACGATGCTCTGGCCATTCTTCAAAAGAAGCCCAACCTCGTTGCCGGCGAAGAAGGCCTGAAAGACATTCGGGTGGTGGAAGCGATTTTCCGGTCGGTGGAAATGGGGATGAAGGTTAATATTTAGGGCGTGTTGGTACGAAAGGCAGCGTGTAAATTCCTACCTTCGTCCCATCCTATTCACCAAATTGTCACTACCATTGACGTTCGAGCAAATCCTGGAGGAACTCAAAAATAAGAAATACCGCCCCGTCTATTTTCTGCACGGCGAGGAGGCTTATTTTATTGATGCCATTTCCGACTACATCGAGGAGCACGTTCTTCCGGAAGGGGAAAAGGCGTTCAACCAAACGGTTCTTTATGGAAAAGAGGCCGATCATATGACCGTGACCGATGTGGCGCGCCGCTATCCCATGATGTCGCCATATCAGGTAGTGGTGGTGAAAGAAGCCCAGGAGATGAAGTCGTTGAAAGACTTGCAGGGCTACATCGAAAAACCGGCAGAAACAACCATTCTCGTCATTTGCCACAAGCACGGGAAGTACAACCTGAATTCCAATTTCGGCAAAGCCGTCAAAGAAAAAGCCGTCCTTTTTGAATCGAAAGGACTGTACGACAACCAGGTACCCGATTGGATCCGCAGCTACCTCAAGCGCAACAAACTGAGCATCAAACCCGGCGCAGCCGACCTGATCGCAGAATATCTCGGCACAGAGTTGTCGAAAGTAGCCAACGAACTGGACAAAATGGCCATCAACCTGCCGGGCGGAACCGAAATTACCGAACACCATGTGGAACAACACATCGGGATCAGTAAGGATTACAACATCTTCGAATTGCAAAAAGCGCTGGGGCAACGCGATGCCCTCAAAACCACCCGCATCGTACAGTATTTTACCGCCAACCCGAAAAAAAACCCGATGCCGGTGGTCATCAGCTCACTTTATGGCTTTTTTAGTAAAATTTATGCGTTCCACTTTGCCAAAAGCTTGCCGGAAGCTGAATTACTTCGTACTTTGCAGCTTCGTTCTGCCTGGTTCCTGAAAGATTATCGCGAAGCAGCGAAAAATTACACCCTCCCGAAGGCAGCGCAAATCATCACCCTTTTGAAAGAATACGACTTGAAGTCGAAAGGCGTTCATTACAACGCAACCGGCAAAACGGAAGGCGAACTCCTGAAAGAGCTGGCCTGGAAGATTTTGCACGTGTAATGAACTGGTACCGCCGAGCGCTGTTTGGCAGCACTACGCACACACTACCCTCCAATTGCATGACACCGCGTCATCACCATCTTTATGATATTTAAACATTAGTGGACATGCTTGGAAAACTGAACTTTTCTTTACTCATCTGCTGCCTGCTGGCAAGCGTTTCGCTTCGTGCGCAATTTACGGTAACGCCCGTCGATGTTTCAGAACACACTCCGGAGGAACTGTTGGCCAATTTTTGTTTCGGGAACAATGTGCAAATTCTGGACATAGTCTACGAAGGTAATGCTCAGGCTGTTGCGGGCTTCAGCAATGCCATGCAAAACATAGGCATTGATGAAGGTTTTATCCTGTCGACCGGAGCAGCTGCATCAAGGGTAGGCTTCATAGGGGCTAATGAACACGTTTCGGAGCTGGCTTCTACCCAAAATTTCAGCTCTACTTTCAACGCCCAGGTGCTGGGATTGGCCAACACCGGCATCATGAACGATGTGGCATTGTTCCGCATCACTTTTATCCCTGCACGCGATACGGTTTCTTTCCGGTATGTCTTCGCTTCTGAAGAGTACCCGGATTTTGTTTGCTCGCCCTACAACGATGTGTTTGGATTCTTTCTGGAGGGGCCTGATGGAAATGGATTTCCGGCTAACCGAAACCTGGCCCTCGTGCCGGGGACAACCCTTCCTGTTTCCATCAACAGCGTTAACAGTGGTATGCCGGGGACGCATGCAGATGTCAACCCCGATTTGTTTTGCGACAGCCCGCTTGGGAGCCTGACCAATTCGGAATACTTCCTGGCCTCAACCAATTACCCCGTATACAATGGTTATACGACCCCGCTGACCGCCAAAGCAGCCGTCATTCCGTGCCAGCAATACACCATGACTTTGGTCATTGCTGACATTGGCGATGCTTTCTGGGATTCAGCTATTTTCTTTGAAGCCGGCAGCCTGTGTTCTTACGATTCCGGCATTCAAGCCAATATCGACCCCAGCAATCCGGTACTCATTGAAGGGTGCACCCAAAATCCGCTGAAGTTTACTTTCGACAGTTACGACAGCAACGATTTTCCGATGAGTTATTCAATTGTGGGTACCGCTGAAAACGGAACCGACTACGTGGCTATTCCCGCCAACGGCAGTGTGAACAACAACAGTTTTGAACTGTCCATTCAGGCCATTGACGACGGCGTCACGGAAGCGCCGGAACTGGTGCGTGTGTTCGTGCAGGTCAATGAATGCCTTTCCGATACTTTCGATCTGTATATCATCGACCCGCTTTATATCGAAGGGCCGGCTACCGCCGATTGCAGTGGCGGGCCGCAATCCCTCAACATTCAGTCTTCAGGCCTGGATGTTCCGGAAATATGGTTAGACAGCCTCAGTTATTTGTGGTCAACAGGCCTGACCCGCCGAAACATCCGCATTTTTCCGAATGGCGAGGAAACCTATTCGGTTACTTTTGGCAATGCCCTCAACGAGTGTTCGCAATCCTTTACCGTGAGCTCTGGTGCAGTGCTGGTAGAAATAAACAACACGCTTTGTTCCAATGAGGAAGGGATTGTGGTAAACGGAACGCTGTACGACCTGACAAACCCGCAGGGCGTTGAAGTAATTGCCGGCGCCAATGGATGCGATTCTACCCTCGTCATCAACCTGAGTCCGGCGTCTTCTTATACCCTGGATGCCACCATTTGCGAAACCGAAAGCATCCTCGTTAATGGCGAAACTTACGATGTTTCACGCCCGCAGGGTCTGGAAATTCTGAGCGGCGCAGCAGTGGGCGGTTGCGATTCGGTGGTAACCATAGCACTCCATTTTTTACCGGTTTCCAATAGCGACCTGAGTGCCTCTGTGCTGGAGGGAGAAACATACCAGGTAGGCAACACGACTTTTACAGCTTCGGGCGACTATGACGTTGTTTTGCAAAACCAGCTTGGCTGCGACAGCACCGTCCACCTCAGGTTGCGCGTTTTCCCGAATTCAGAGTCGCTGACAGACAGCATTGCTATTGGCCAGGCGGAAACCATTTGTCTGAATACCAATCACCTGAATACCATAAACACTTTTGTCAACCTTTGCGAAGACAGCGATGTGGTGGCTTCTGTTGTACTGGATGATGAAAATGGCTTCTGCGTACACTACACGGGACTGAAAGAAGGCATTGAGCAGGTTTGTATCGTCGTTTGCGATGAATTTTTCTGCGACACGACCTTCCTGACCATTTCTGTGTTTGAAAACCTGCTCGACGCCGTTGATGACCAGGCAAGTACGGTCTATGGTTCTAATGTTCAGATTCCCATTTTGGCCAACGACTGGACAAGTGCCACCACGCTCACGGAAATTTATCTGGTTTCACAACCTGCCGTTGGCATGGCGGTGTTGAATGCCGACAATACGGTTACTTACGCATCCGGCGACGGCGCCTGTGATGAAGCCATAGCGTTTTCTTATGCAATTTGCAACGCCATTGGTTGTGATACGGCCCAGGTTTTTGTGCAATTGACCGATGCGGTTGATTTGTGCTCGGCGGTTTGGCCCGGAGACGTTCGCGTAGATGGCCTCGTAAATGTGATTGACTATTGGGCAGTAGGTCTGTCGTTCAACAAAACCGGCCCCCAGCGCCCTAACGCGACCATTCAGTGGCAACCTGAACCCTGCCCCAACTGGAGCACGACCTTCACGTTTATAGAAGAAACCAACCGCAAGCACGCCGATTGCAATGGCAACGGAATCATCAACATACAGGATCATGAAGCCATAGCGCAAAACTGGGGGCTGACACACAGCTTTTTTTCCGGTGGCGAAACCCCTGACTTTGCCAAATCACTGACACCGGTTGCTCTTCAACAGGTGGGAGTCGAAAATAACCGTCGCCACGTTGCCCTTGATCTGGGCAATCCTGAATTTGTGTTAGAAGGATTTTACGGACTGGGCTTTCAGGTGGAAATGAACGGTTTGACTACCGAAGATTTTGGCTTTGACCTCAGTAACAGTTGGGCAGGTGTGTTACATGATGACCTCGAAATGATGGTCATTCCAACCGGAGAAAATACCTGGTATGTCGCTCTGATCCGCACGGCAAAGCAACCGGCTTCCGGCAGCGGCGCCATCGGCCAGCTGGTTTTTCCTTCGGAGTGGTCGGGCCAGATCCAAATCAGCGAAGCGCTGTTGCTGCTCAATGAAACCGACATCTACGAACTGGATCCGGTAAATCTGAACACACAACAAACGACAACGGGCGTAACAGAAGCTGCCGATCGGCAGTTGCAGGTATTCCCCAACCCCGGAACAACGGAAGTTTACCTGGTTTTGTCTGAAAATGCAGTTGCCGGGAAAGTGCAGGTATATGATTTGCAGGGCAGCCTGCTGCAGGAAACATCGTTGTCCGGGGCGACACATTTATTAAATGTAAGCCAATTAGCTTCAGGTGTTTATGTTGTGAGGGTGCAAACAGATAAAGGCTTTTTACAACAAAAATTGCTGGTTCGCCGATAGTACGTCGGATAACAATTTTTAGCTCTTTTAAAAAAAAGTTGAAGCAGGGGCTTGTTTCATTCACAACAAAGCCTCTATCTTTGGCGCCATACAACAGAACAATGAATTACATGTTTCAAAATAATGCATGGTGGTGGCACAATCATTCGATACATCGGGTGAAGTGACGTGCTGTGCTTAATATTTATCATACAAAGCGGCCTGTCGGATCACCCGACAGGCCGCTTTTTTTATCTTTTGAATTTATGGAAACCAAGGTATCTGAATCTATTGTCCTGAAAGTGCAAACAAAAAAAATTCTGGCAGACACGGTGACGCCGGTTTCTTTGTATTTGAAAATCAGGGATTGCTATCGCGAAACGGTTCTGCTGGAAAGCAATGACTTTCGCAGTAAGGAGGATTGTCATTCGTTCATTGGGATGGAGCCAATTGCTCAGTTCATCGTGCAACGGGGTGAAATTCAGGAAAAACTGCCCGGCGGCATTGTGCTTACACGACCGGCAGAAAATGTACCCGATGCGCTTTGGCAGTTTTTGCAGCGATTCAGGACGGAATCGGGGCAGCCTTTTGATGGTTTCAACGGCGTGTTGGGGCACACCGGTTTCGATGGGGTTCAATATTTTGATACCCTGAATTTTGACCCTGCCAAGCGTCGTTTTGATGTGCCCGACATACGTTATTCCCTCTTCCGGTTCATTATTGCCATTGACCATTTTAAAGACGAACTCGTTATTTTGGAAAACATTCCGGCCGGGGAATCCTCCGGCATGGCCGCGGTGGAAAAAATCATTGAAAGTCAGCGATTTTCTACCCATCCTTTTAAGTTGCAGGGAACCGAAAGCAGCAATCTTACCGACGAAGAATTTATGGAACTGGTGCGGATTGGCAAACGCCATTGTTTTTTGGGCGATGTTTTTCAGATTGTTTTTTCCAGGCAGTTTGAACAAAAATTTCAGGGAGACGATTTCAATGTCTACCGCGTGCTGCGCTCCGTCAATCCTTCGCCCTACCTTTTTTATTTTGATTGTGGAGATTACCACATTTTTGGATCTTCTCCGGAAGCGCAAATGGTGGTTAAAAACGGCGTGGCCAGCGTTAATCCGATTGCCGGAACATACCGCCGCAGCGGCGATAAGGAAGAAGACGCTCTGCGCGCCCTGGAACTGATTGCTGATCCGAAAGAAAATGCCGAACACATCATGCTGGTCGACCTCGCCAGAAACGATCTCAGCCGTCACGCTGTCAATGTACGTGTAAAGGACCTGAAGGACATCCAGTTTTTCAGCCACGTTATCCACCTGGTTTCTAAAGTGCAGGGGGATCTGCTCCCGGAAGTTAACCCCATTCAGGTTTTTGCCGACACCTTTCCGGCAGGCACCCTTTCCGGTGCGCCAAAATACAAAGCACTGCAATTGATCGACCGATATGAAAACCAAAACCGCAGCTTCTACGGCGGCGCATTGGGGTATATATCGTTTAACGGAGACATGAACCAGGCCATTGTCATCCGGTCTTTTCTGAGTAAGGACAACACGCTCTATTACCAATCAGGTGCGGGCGTTGTAGCTGCAAGTGTGGATGAAAACGAACTTCAGGAAGTCAACAACAAGCTGGGCGCTCTGAAAAAAGCGCTGCTGGCAGCGCAAAATTTAATCTAAACCTATAAGGTTTTAAAAACCATAAAGGTTTAAATAACATCATCATGAAAAAAATACTGGTTCTCGATAATTACGATTCTTTCACCTTTAACCTGGTGCATTACCTTCAGGAACTGCTGGCCCATTCCGTCACAGTACGACGCAATAATGAAATCAGCCTTGATGAAGTAGCTGATTTTGATGCGGTTGTGCTTTCTCCCGGCCCGGGTGTGCCTTCTGAAGCCGGCATCATGCCCGAGTTGATCCGAAGGTATGCCGGTAAAATCCCGATTTTTGGCGTTTGTCTCGGGCATCAGGCCATTGGTGAAGCCTTTGGAGCTGCATTGGAAAACCTGAGCGAGGTTTACCATGGTCTCGAAACGCCGATTGAGGTTTTGGATGAATCAGAACTGCTGTTTATGGGGATTCCGAAAAATTTTAAGGCCGGGCGCTATCACTCGTGGGCGGTCCGTCGCGAAGCCTTGCCGGATTGCCTGGAGGTAACGGCAGTAGATGAACACGGCGCTATTATGGCATTGCGCCACAAAACGCTGAATGTGCGTGGCGTACAATTCCACCCGGAGTCCATCATGACGCCTTTCGGCAAAAAAATGCTGGAAAACTTCCTGGCTTTTTGCGTGAACGAGAATTAGCCGGCAAGAACCCAACTTTAAATGGTCATAAAAGCATCCGTTATGAAATCAATTTTGTCCCGTTTATTTGAACATGAAAAGCTGAGCCGTGAAGAGGCAAAAGAAGTGTTGATTCGTATCGCCCGCGCCGAGTACAATCCGATCCAGGTAGCCAGTTTCCTGACTGTTTACCAAATGCGCGCCATTGCTTTGCAGGAGTTGCAGGGCTTTCGGGAAGCTTTGCTCGAATTGTGCATTCCTTTTGATACAGGCGGTCTGGAAACGATAGACATCGTTGGTACTGGTGGCGACGGCAAACAAACCTTCAATATTTCCACCCTTGCGGCTGTGGTCATAGCCGGTGCAGGCTATCCCGTCACGAAACACGGGAGCTATGGGGTGTCTTCCACCGTTGGTTCCTCCAATGTGCTGGAGGCGTTGGGGTATAAGTTTACCAATGACACGGATGTGCTGAAACGGCAACTGGATCGCACCAATTTATGTTTTCTGCACGCGCCATTGTTCCATCCCGCTTTAAAAGAGGTCGTGCCGGTACGCAAACAACTGGGACTGAAAACTTTCTTCAACATGCTCGGCCCATTGGTCAACCCCGTCAACCCGCTTTACCAGGTGCTGGGTACCTATAGTCTGGAATTGTCCCGATTGTACCAATATGTCATGCAGGAAGCCGGAAGGCGTTTTGCCATCATTCACACCCTTGACGGGAATGACGAAATTTCCCTGACAGACGAGGTCAGAGTTTATGCCAACGCCGGGCAATTGCTGATTTCGCCTGAAGAAATGGGCTTTAATAGGCTAAAACAAGAGGAATTGTCTGGTGGAAAAGACAATGAAGAAGCTGCCCGGATTTTTCACGGGGTTTTAAATGGCACGGCGCCTTCAGCCCGAACGAATGTGGTGCTTGCCAATGCCGGTATGGCCATTCAATGCATCAAACAGGAGCAAAGCCTGGCAGACTGTGTCGCGGAAGCCCGCGAAAGCCTCGAATCCGGCAGGGCAAAAACGGCCTTTCAGCAGTTGCTCGCCATCGCCTAGGGTAGGGGGGCCGGCTGTAGCAATAAAAAAACCGGGCAATAGCTTTTGACTATTGCCCGGTTTTTATTCACTTGCTTTCCGCAGATTGAAATTAATCTTTCGGAGTAGCAATGAATTTTTTCTCCTTGATGCGTGCCTTTTTTCCTACGAGGCCACGCAGGTAGAACAACTTAGCCCGGCGTACTTTACCGCGCTTTACTACTTTGATTTCAACAATGTTCGGAGAAGCGAACGGGAAGATACGCTCAACACCAACGCTGTTGGAAATTTTGCGTACTGTAAATGTTTTGGTTGCGCCGTCGCCATTCACCTGAATGACATCGCCGCGGAAATCCTGAATACGCTCTTTGTCGCCTTCAATGATCTTGTAGCTGACAATTATGTTGTCGCCCGGACGGAAATTTGCTAATTCCTTCTTTGGCGTCAATTGTTCGTGTACGTATTTAATCGCGTCCATTGCCTTGACTATTTAAAAAGTTTACCTCTTAAAAAACGTGGCGGCAAAGGTAATGAAATTTTCTTCTTTGAAAGTGATAAAAATTTAAAGTTTCTTCAAAATAGATTGTCTTTACCATTACAGGCAGTTCTCTCTGCCCATTTTAAGAAAATGGCATCGAATTTTTTTTGAAAAGAGGCGTTTGAACTTTACTATATGAATACATGTTCATATCTTTGTCTACTAAACCACCTAACAATGGCTTTGATAACCAAAACAAGAAATTTCGACCTCCGGAAGATCAATCGGGTAGCGGAAATTCTTAAAACCATCGGACATCCGGTGCGACTAGAAATATTAGGAGTACTGGAAGTAGAAGAACCACTTGCTGTTTCTGAAATACAGGAACGCATTGGCATCCCGACCGAGCAGTCTTTGCTTTCGCATCATCTGATTAAGCTCAAAGATAAAGGTTTGTTGAGTTCTGAGAAACAGGGGATGAATGTTTATTACAGCATTGAAGACCGCCAGTTGTTGCAGATTTTTGATTGTATGGAACATTGCACCTTATTATAATAGGACCATCAAAAAATTGAACCATGTCCAGTAAACAAGCTTTTCAAGCACTCATTGGCCAGGAAACGCCTGTCCTTATTGATTTTTCTGCGGAATGGTGCGGCCCCTGTAAAATGATGGCGCCCATTCTCAAAGATTTGAAGAACCAGGTTGGCGAGCGTGTACGGATAGTTAAAATTGATGTTGACCAAAACCCCCGGGTTGCGGAAGTCTATCGCATACAAGGTGTTCCCACCCTGATGTTGTTTCGCAAAGGAGAACTACTCTGGCGACAATCGGGAGTAATGACAGCGCCGCAATTGCTGAATGTAATAGACAGGGCTTTACAGGACTGAACTGACTTAGGTATTTATACATTTCCTTAATTTTCACTTTTTATGATCGAACTACTCAGGCATCCGTGGCATTGGTCGGTAGGCGGAATCATTATTGGCCTTACCGTTCCTGCTCTTTTGTTGCTTGGCAACAAAAAATTCGGTATTTCATCTTCTTTGCGTCACATTTGTGCAGCCTGCTTGCCAGCTAACATCACTTTTTTCAAATATGATTGGAGAAAGGAGATATGGAACCTGTTTTTTGTGGCGGGCATTGCGATTGGCGCCTTTCTGGCTGTTCAGTTTTTACAGGATCCCGGCGACATTCGTGTAGCTCAGGCAACACAAGATACCCTGGCTGGCTATGGCATCCATGACTATTCTCAATTGATGCCCGCTGAAGTCTTTAATTGGGGGAATCTGTTTAGCTGGGAAGGCTTTATCTTTTTTATTGTCGGAGGCTTTTTGGTCGGCTTTGGGACTCGCTATGCAGGTGGGTGTACATCCGGGCATTCCATTATGGGCTTGTCAACTTTACAGTGGCCATCGCTGGTGGCGACGATTTGTTTTATGGTTGGCGGATTTATCAGCACGAACCTGCTTCTCCCGCTCATTTTTCAATGGATAAAATAGAAGATGTCATGACCAAGAATCTTTCTAAAACAGATATTCGGCATACAGATGCCATGTGTACCAATGACTCAGAATTGCAGCATCCGTGGTGGCACAACCTCAAATACCTGGCTGTGGGTATTGTTTTTGGCATCACTTTCGTGAAAACGGAGGTTATTAGCTGGTTTCGTATTCAGGAAATGTTTCGCCTTGATTCTTTTCACATGTACGGTGTGATTGGAACAGCTGTCGTGGTAGGCGCCATTTCCGTCCTGCTGATCAAGCGTTTCAAGATTCGAACCGTATATGGAGAGCAGGTCCATTTTGAAGACAAAAAATTCGACAAGGGAATGATCTATGGCGGGCTGATTTTCGGTATTGGATGGGCCATTACCGGCGCGTGCCCGGGCCCTTTATTTGCCCAGATTGGCGGCGGATTCAGCATCGTCGCTGTAACATTGTTTAGTGCCGTTGCGGGCACCTGGGTTTACGGCGCTATTCGCAACAGGTTGCCCCATTGATAAGCGTTTAAAAAAGGGAGTCCCAAAAGAGCAAATATGCATTTTGCCTTTTGAGACTCCCTATTGCTATTCAATATTATTAACTCCGGATGCTATCCGTTTTTCTTCGCAAAATCCCGCATGACATCAACAAGAACCTGCACGCTTTCTTCGGGCATGGCATTGTAGATGGAAGCGCGGAATCCTCCTACTGAACGGTGTCCTTTGACTTCTACGCAACCGGCTTCTTTGGCTGCGTTTAAAAAGCTGGCCTCCCATTCCGGCGTTTTTGCCAGAAACGTAACGTTCATGAGAGAGCGATCCTCTTTTGCAGTTGTGCCTTCGAAGCAGGGGTTTGCATCTATTTCGTCATAGAGCAATTGAGCTTTGCGACGATTGATGATTTCCATGCCTTCGACCCCGCCGTTTGCCTTGATCCAGCGCATGGTTAGCATACATACATAAATTGGAAAAACAGGAGGCGTATTATATAAGGAGTTTTCTCCGATGTGCGTTTCGTAGTTCAGCATTGACGGCAGGGTACGTGATACTTTGCCGAGGAGGTCTTTTTTTACAACGACGAGGGTGACGCCTGATGGCCCGATGTTCTTTTGAGCGCCTGCATAAATCAGCCCGAATTTTTTTCCGTCAATCGGGTGCGAAAAAATATCGGAAGACATGTCTGCTACTATTGGAGCAGCGGACTCCGGCAACCAGTGGTACTGCGTTCCGAAGATTGTGTTGTTGGTGGTTATGTGCAGGTATTTTGCATGCGCCGGTACCTCCCATCCCCGGGGGATGTAATTGTAGTTTTTGTCTTTGGAAGAAGCGATGACTTCTACCTTGCCAAAGAGTTTCGCTTCTTTTATGGCTTTAGAAGCCCAGGTGCCTGTGTCGGCATAGCAGGCCGTCTCGTTTTCGTTCAGCAGGTTCATTGGCGCCATATAGAATTGCGAGCTTGCGCCGCCTCCCAGAAACAAGACGGCATAATCATCGTTCAACTGCAGCAGCTCTTTCGTAGAAGCAACGGCTTCCTCCATGACAGCGGTGAATGCAGCACTACGGTGAGAAATTTCAAGGAGCGACAAGCCCGAACCATTAAAATCAACAACTGCCTGTGCTGCCGCTTCCAATACACTGGCAGGCAATATGGCTGGTCCCGGACTGAAATTATGTTTTTTCATGATTGTGCTGTTTGTTTTAAATTTACGCCGCAAAAATAACCGTTTTGTGGTTGTATGTATCGCCTTTGTAATCGTGCTTTTGTAAAAGATGGAGAATCAGGCGCTTGGAAAAATATTTAAAAAAAGATAAAAAAAAACGCAAAAAAGCTTGCCGGATAATGGTTCGTATTCTACTTTTGCGTCCGCTTTAAAAGAGAGCGCTTAACCAAAGGTAATTTGGAATGTTGATTTGAAATGTGGCTGCACAGAATTTCTGAAAAAAAAGTGAAAAAAAAATCACTGAAAAGTTTTGCGCAGTATGGAAAAGTAAATTACCTTTGCGGTCCCTTGCTAAATGAGCAAGCGAATTAATTGAAATGTTCTTCAACAAAAAGAATATCGCAGCGATGCGAAAGGCCTGAATGCAGGGCTTTTGCGCGATGCGGAAAAAGTTCATTGACACTGATGTGGAAGGTAAGGTATTGATTTTTGAAAAGCAACCACTGTTTAATTTTAGACAGGCAAACTTTATTGGTCAAGCTAAAATATCGTTCCTTCGGGGACATAAGAAATTGACTATGGAGAGTTTGATCCTGGCTCAGGATGAACGCTAGCGGG
>CALEYL010000067.1 GCA_937926205.1 uncultured Saprospiraceae bacterium | reverse complement strand
ACCATGATCCACGGCAAGGGTAATTTCTAACAAAAACTTGTGTATAAACCGTAGCGGCCGGTATGCGGGAGTTCGAGAGCAAGGCTTGCGAAGGCCCAAAATTGGAAGCCCCGCTGAGCGGGATGACTGATTTTGGGACGAGTATAACGCCGCTATCGGGCTCTAAAGGCAGACTACTAAATCACCTGAAAGCCGAAAGCATAGGGATCCTCGTCGTCAATGGTGATGGTATTGTGTCCGTACACCCGTGCCCAGCCTTCAATGGAAGGAATAATGGCTTCAAAAGGGCCAACGGTAGTTATTCCTTCTATCCGCCCGGTGAACTGACTTCCAATGATGCTTTCGTGGATGAATACATCGCCTTCTTTGAGTTTGCCTTTGGCATACCATTGCGCCATCCTCGCCGAGGTTCCAGTGCCGCAGGGAGATCGGTCGATGGCTTTGTCGCCATAAAAAACCGCGTTGCGGGCACTGGCTTCCGTTGAGAGGGTCGCTCCCGTCCATTCAATATGACTCAATCCGCTAATGGTATCGTCAAGTGGGTGAACGAAGCGATTTGATTCGTTGATGCGGCGGCGTAGTTCACGACTCCAGGCAACAAGTTGTTCCGCCTTGAAGTGTTCAAGGCCGGGGAAGTTTTCCTGCACATCTACAATGGCATAATAATTACCCCCATAAGCGACATCGACATGCAGCATGCCAAGATCAGGGCATTCTACTTCGATGTTTTCAGCCGCAAGAAAAGAAGGAATGTTGGTCAATTTGACTGACGTAACTCTGGCGCCCGACTGTTCATAACGGATGTGGACCAATCCCGCCGGCGCCTCCATGCGAACTACCCCGGGCACTTTGGGCTGGAGCAGGCCGTGTTCAATCGCAATGGTGATGGTGCCAATGGTACCGTGGCCGCACATGGGCAGACAACCGCTGGTCTCAATGAACAGCACTGCTACATCGTTTTCCGGATCATGCGGAGGATAAAGAATGCTGCCCGACATCATATCGTGGCCTCTTGGCTCAAACATCAAACCGCGCCGGATCCAGTCATATTCCCGGAGAAAATGCTGACGCTTTTCGCTCATGTTATTGCCCGTCAGTATAGGGCCGCCACCGGCAACAAGGCGCACAGGATTGCCGCAAGTGTGTGCGTCAATGCAGAAAAAGGTTTTCGATGCCATGTGCATTTACAACTCGTAAACAGAATCCTTTTAACGGGCTAAAAGCTTTTATTGTCATCACTAAGCTGAAGCCTTAGTCCATTCCCCATTAACCAACCGCCAGATATTCAGAGGGTTGCTGCGTTTTAATGCATCCGGTAAGTTTGCATCCGGAAAATCCTGGTACGCAAAAGGGCGTACAAAGCGTCGGATCGCTCCCGTTCCTACCGAAGTGAACCGGCTGTCGGTCGTAGAAGGAAATGGCCCGCCGTGCTGCATGGCGTGACCAACTTCTACTCCCGTTGGAACGCCATTGAAAATTAGCCGCCCGGTTTTGTTTTGCAACAGTTCGATGAGTTGGGCATTGCTGTTGTCCAATTCGGAGCTTTCTGCCATCAGCGTACCTGTCAGCTGTCCGGGAAGCACGCTCAGCACTTTTGCCAATTCTTCCCTGTCAGCGCAGCTTACTACCAACGAGTAGGGCCCGAAAACTTCTTCGTGCAGGTGCGGGTTTTCCAGAAATTGGCGACCTGTAACTTTAGCGACCAGAGGACTCGCCTGATAATGACTGGCTTCTGTTTCAGCCTGCCCGATTTTCTCGACCCCATCTTGCCGCAACATTGCTGCTGATGAGGTGCGGTAGTTTTCGCGAATGCCCGTGCTCAGCATGACGCCCGGCACGGTTGCTGCTATTGCGTTTCCGAACTGTTGAAGAAAAGCTTCAAGTTCCGGGCTTTCTATGGCCAGAATCAGGCCTGGGTTGGTGCAAAACTGCCCAACACCCATCGTGATGGAAGCAGTCAATTGAGCAGCCAATGCCGAAGAACGCAAACGCAACGCCATTGGAAATAAAACAACAGGATTGATGCTGCCCATTTCTGCAAAGACAGGAATGGGTTCCGGGCGCTGCTGGGCTGCCTGATACAGGGCCATGCCACCTTTTTGAGAACCGGTGAAAGCGACAGCCCGTGTTTGTGGATGCATGGTAAGCGCCAAACCGGCCTCGTGGCCTTCATCAAACAGCATGGAAAAAACGCCTTCGGGCATCCCTGTTTTTTGCGCAGCCGTCACAATGGCCTGGGCAACCAGGTCACTGGTTCCCGGATGAGCAGGATGCGCCTTAACAATTACCGGGCATCCTGCTGCCAGTGCAGAGGCGGTGTCACCCCCGGCAGTAGAAAAAGCCAAGGGGAAATTGCTCGCTCCGAAAACAACAACAGGCCCTATCGGGATCAATAAATTCCGGATGTCCGGCCGGGGTAATGGCTGCCGATCCGGCAGTGCGGGGTCTATGCGTGCTTCTACCCACGCGCCTTCTTCCAAAAGTTGTGCAAAAAGCCGCAACTGGCCCATGGTTCTCCCGCGTTCGCCTTCCAGGCGCGCTTGTGGAAGGGCTGTTTCAGCCATAGCCCTTTGGATCAGCGTATCTCCCAGTGCCAGAATTTCATCGGCAATGGCTTGCAGAAAAACGGATTTGGCTTTGCCAGACATATTTTTATAAGTCTCAAAAGCTGTTGTAGCTAACTGCAAAGCCTCGTCTGCTTCCCGGGAGCTTGCCTGGTAAAATATACCGGGGAGGGCTTCGCCACTGGCAGGATTCCGGGAAGAGAATCCAACCGAACTATCCTGACTACGTTGATATCCAATAAACTGTGTGCCTAATACATTCATAATTTCTTACAATTTAGGAAGTGTTGGACGATTGATGATGGCTGTTTCTATCACTTTGAGTACCCGCTCGCGTTCATCTCCAACAAGGGGGAGTCGGGGCTGACGCACCTGTTCTGTGCCCATCCCGGTTGCAACTTCAGCCAGTTTGATGTTTTGGACAAACTTTGTTCCGATATCCAGATGCAGCAACGGGTAGAACCAGCGATAGAGCTCCCGTGCTTCTGCTATGCGCCCCTGTTTTGCCAGTTCATAAATGGCAACTGTCTCAGCAGGAAAAGCAACTACCAGGCCAGCCACCCAGCCATCTGCACCCATGATCAGACTTTCCAGGGCCAGGTCATCCACACCGCTTAGAATTTTAAACCGGTCTCCAAAAGCATTGATCAGGTCAGTGAGGTAGCGGATGTCACCTGTTGATTCCTTCATGGATTCAAAGTGGGGATTTTGCGCCAGATCCATGAACATGGGTATAGACAGGAAAGTTTTATACGCAACGGGGTTATTGTAAAGCATAACCGGCAGGTCCGTGGCGTCGGCTACCCGGTGCAGGTAATGCAGGGTCTCCCGATCGTCGGAATGGTAACGCATGGGGGGAAGCATCATGAACCCATCTGCACCTGATTTTTCAGCTGCTTTTGCAAAACGAATGGCTTCACTGGTCATGCACTCTGCCAGGCAGGTAATGACCGGCACGCGTTCTGCCGCCGTTTTTTTTGCCGTTTCCAGCAAAAGTAGTTTTTCGTCAAAACTCAGGGTGCTGTTTTCTCCCAGAGAGCCGCACACAATAATGCCATGTACCCCGGCAGCAATTTGCGCTTCGATGTTTTTGGAAAACGTTTCCAGATCAAGCGATTCATCAGCGAAAAAATTCGTTGTTACAGCAGGATATACCCCTTTCCAGTTGGGTTTCATATTCTCGTATTAATTTAGATTACTTAGGAAGCACAAGGTATTGAGAATCTTTTGCCGCAGCAAAAACCCGAACTCTAAAAAACGTAGCGGCAGCATTCAATATTAATCGATTCGCCCAAATACAACGATATCAGGTTAATCCAAGCAACAAACGAACAGCATCTGCTTCGATAAGCCCTGTGCTTACAGAATCCTTTTGAGCTTGCAAACTACTGAAAATATGGGGTGAAGCGGCCATTTCCAGCATTTTCCGCCGCTCGGCCCTGCTGAACCCAGAAAAAGTTCGCCGCAACATGGGAAGCGCTTCTGTAAAAGCAACTTCCTCCAAATTGGACAGCCACTCATCCAATATATGCCAAAGGGCGGGCTGATGAATGAGCAACAGGCCACTTCCATATAGAAACCCTTCCGTCCAGAAAGCGGCGTACAGGGTGGTTTGCCCCCTCGACAAAGCGAAGTACATGCGTTTTGCCGTTGCTTCGGGCGTCTCAAATTTTTCTTCAAACAACATCCTGGCGCAGGCGCCCTGCAATAAAGGATGTGCCGCGCTTTGCCCGGCCGTTTTGAGCAAGGCCGTTTTCCAGAGAGCAAGATAAGCTGTTTTACCGGGCAGGTGTATGGCCCGCTGGAGTGTCAGTATCCTTTTCAGGATGTCCTGAGCCACATTTTCGTCAACTCCGGTGCAGGCGCCGGGCAAAGCAATGCAAATCCTTGGAATGAATTCTTCGATCAGGGCGCCGATGGCCGTCACATCTGTTTTTCGGACGTCGCCATAGCGGGTGATGTTGATCAGTGTAGGCAGGGAGTCCATCAGGTGGAACACATCCCTGTCTAGGGCCGCCACAACGCTTAATCGATGGATGAGGGCGCCCGGGGCATTACTCAACCCGGCTTTCAGCGTCAACAGGGTTAATTCCGACAACTCAGGAAGCCGCTCCAAAAAGGCTGCCCTGCTTAAGGTGCGTGCCTCAGATGCTTCCCGGATCGAATTGCCCCAGGTGGCTGCTTCTATCAACCTGATAAGAAACTCCGGTTGCCAGTTCATTTTCCAGATTTCCCGAAAAGTACCCAGGTTGCCCTGTGAGGCGTCTGCTTCTGTGCCCCAGGGAATGTCGAGCAGGTTGAGCTGGTGCAGGAGCTGGCTTTTCAGCACATCAGTTGCATCGCGGAGGTCTATGCCCCCCTGTGGCTTTTGAGTAGTTGCTTTGAGCCATTGTGTGCCGGAGCTTCCCCAGTATTTGTTCAGGCGGGCTGCTTTCAGGCGGTCGTTCAGGTCTTGTTGCAATGGCGAAGACGAAACATTGTCCGGAACATGTCCTGCTTTTTCGCCGATAACCAGCTTTTTCCGAACGAGTTCAAGCGGCAGGGCGTTGCCGCTGCAAAATACGGCAAGGGCGCTTTCTTCCAGTTCTTCCAGGGCAGGTAACGGCCTTTCGCGCAGCGCAGCCAGACTTTCAGCCAGGCGTACGGCTTCTGTAGCATGAGCCGCACTTGCTTCCAACCCCTCAGCCCGTAACAGGCGCGCTACCTGAACCATCCAGTTGCTGACCACATGATCGCCCTGTGCATGAAACAATTGTTCGTACCAGGCCGGGGAAATCACACCGGCGCCATAGCCGCTTTGTCGTGCCAGTCGTTCGTAAGTCCAGGGAATCCAGGTGTGGCGAATCTTGGTTTTGGGCAGCCCGCGAAGAAGGGCAGCATCTTTTTTAGCGTCAAAAGTTTTCAGCTTTTGAAGAGCCGGGGCATGCCAGGCGCCACAGACCACTGCGATGCGCTGGTATCCTTGTTTTTCAGCTTTTCGAAGGGTTTGGCGCATAAAAGCTTCCCGAAGCAGCGTTTCTGAAGTTTCAGCCTCCGATTTATGGTCACGCAAAGCGAGCATCATTTCTTCAATCAGCTCAAAAACGGAAATGTCCTCTAAATTTTGCTCGAATGTTGCATCCCACCAACTTTCCGTATCTCCATACCCTGCCAGTTCGGCCATATACCCCATTGGGTCGCGGAGAAGTCCGGCTTTGCTTTCTCCGGACGTTTCAGGGATCAGCAACACCTCTTTATCTTGCTGGTTTAATGCAAATTGCACCCCCATTGGCAAATCCATAAAAACCAAAGGAATCTGTTGTTCACGGGCAAACAACATGGCTTGCCATTCCGGTGAAAATGAGGCAAAAGGCAACCACGAAGCTTGTGACAAATCGGTGGCGTTGTACAACAACAGCGCCACAGGGGGGGTCAGATCTGTCAGATTCAGACCCGACAAGGCATTTTCCGCATCCGAGGGAACCTCCACAAGCAAGCAATCGGGCTGCAATTGGCGCAACGCCGATAAAAGGCGCTTTGCAGAGCCGGGGCCATGGTGCCGAATGCCGAAAAGGTGCGTCATGGAGGTAACTTTTGAGCAAGCATAGTTATCATATTTCGACGAAAAACCCGCTTCCTCTGGCTAATTTCCCTAAAAAGCGCATCCGGCAACCTGAACAAGTCAGGCGCCGGATGCGCTTTTTTTTGAAGCTGGATTAAATATATCGATAATTGCTATTAGCCAAAAAAAGCTCCTACATCAGGGGAGGCTTCTCGGATGTAGGAGCAACAAACATACTATGAGAAAACTACACGCTGCAAGATAGAACAGCTTTGCCGCTCCGGCGTTTGCGATTTATGCAGTGGTGCGAAGGCCACCCCATTCGGTTGGTTTGGCTTAGAAAGTGGTCTTTGTAATTATCGTTGGAAAGAAGATGATTTTGCTTTATATTGATTGTCAGCCACTTAAATAAAAGCAAAAAAGCAGAGGGCAAAAAAAATCCTACACCATAGAAGGGACAAGGTGTAGGAAGATAAAACATACTATGAGAAAACTAGACTCAAAGATAAGTTTAGCAGGAGAGAATAAATCGCGCTTTTACGCAACGGGGCAGATGAAGCAAAAAACGTACATTCTACACAAGAAAACGGTAAAAATTGGTCAAAATTGGTGCGAATCAGATGCTTTCCGCTTTTCCTACATGGATGTCTTCGATCGGAATTTTGATCTTTACCCGCGTTCCGAGCGCTTTTCCACTTTTTTCGTCCCGCAGATCAGTTGTTTCCACAAAAATATCCTGCTCTTTGGCATGATGAAGTATCTGCAGGCGTTTTTCGGTGATGTTTGTTCCCTTTGATTTGTGATTGTGATAACGCGCATCCAGGAGTTGCAACTGACGGGCCTTTTCGCGACCTACGCCATTGTCTTCCACCACGCAGAGAATGGTTTCATCATCGAGCAGGCTGAATGAAACCCGGATAAGGCCGCCTTCTCTGGAGCGCAATCCATGCTCTATGGCGTTTTCAACATAAGGCTGAACGATCATGGTAGGAACCCCCATGATGTCTTCTTCAATGTCGTCGTCTATGGTAATTTCGTAGCTAAGCTTGTCGTTGAAACGCAGTTTTTGATTGATGTAGAGGTAATCCTTTAAAAATTCGATTTCTTTTTCCAGAGAGATGATTTCCAGGTCAGAGTAATCCAGGCTCTGGCGCATGAGTCGGGCAAACTGCGCCAAATATTTTTCAGCCGTTCCCGCTTCATTTGAACCAATGAAGTTTTGAATGGAATTGAGTGCATTGTACATAAAATGCGGGTTCATTTGCGCCCGCAGGGCTTTGAGTTGGAGCCTGATAGATTCCAGTCTCAGCAACTCTGCTTCCTGCCGTTTTTTATCTGCTTCATATTTCACTTCCAGCTCCATGAGCTTTCGGTGGTTCACCTGTTCCATGTATTTCTCCGCAAATTTGCCATGCTGAACCCGGTATTCATATGCGCTTTTGAAATCCTCTTCATCTGCATAAAACTCGGCAATGTCCTGGCAAACGCTGGCCAATTGCTTGTAATCCTGGCTTTCAGTTGCGTTGGAATACGCAAGTTGAAAGTGTTGTAAGGCCTCCTCGGGCTTCCTGATTTCTGCAAACAGCCTGCCGCGCCATGCTTCGATTATGGAAAGGTTGTAATGATCTTCTTTTCTGTAGTAAGACTCCGCTTTGTCTAAAAGATCAAGCGCTTCGGGATAACGCTCGTTTTCCAGAAAGCAATAGCCCAGATTCGCATAAGCTGCCGCCCGCGCATCCTGGCTCGCATCATCTTCTGCGTGGATGGCTTTTTGAAAATATTGTTCTGCATTATCCAGATCATTGAGCGCCATGTATCCGTTGCCGACATTGAGGTAATGCCATGAAATACGCGCCCGCATGCCGATGCTTTCACACATTTTTACCACCCTCAAATAGGCCTGAACACTTTTTTCCAGATCGTCATTTCGTTCATAAACGCGGCCAAGTCCACTGTACACGAGGGTTAAAAAGTAATAATCTTTTAGCGGTAAAGGTTGAGGCAGTCCATTCAGGTGTTTCTCTGCTTCAAGCAGAAGTTCTATCGCTTTTGAGTAGTCTGAATAATGCAGGTGCATGAACCCTTCCCGACAGGTCATGTGGGCCATAACATGCTCATCCGGGAAATTACTCAGCAATTTGGAAGCTTTATCCAGCAGCTGCCCGGCTTCTTCCATCCGGTCCAAATTCATGCAGGTACCCGCATAATCTATGTAGGTTTCTGCCTGTTGCACAACGGTACCAAGTTCCTCCAGCATGTCCATAGCCTGAAGGAAATGCTGTTCCGCCTCTTCAAAATGATAGAGATGGTTTTCGATGGTGGCCAGATTCAGATGGTAATTGAGCGCAGCATCCTGATGAGGAAAAGCCTGAAGCAACTCATGCTGGGCCATAAGCAGCTCCCTGGCGCGACGCACATTGGTATAAACATAGTGCCCGGCCAGTTGATCTGTCAGCATCAGCCGAAGAAGGGGATCTTTCTGTTGCCGCAACTTCGCCTCAAACTGTGCTACCGGTAAAAGTACTGGATTAGGAATCATGCTGCCAAAATTAGGGGCGATGATTTGAATTGTAAAGGATTAACCGATCAAATGTAAAAAGAAGGTATTTTTGGAGTTCAAATTTTATTCCAGCATGAATGACCTGACCGTTTTACGCCCGCACGCAGAACAAGCCTACGCTGCCGAGTTGACGGCTTTAGCAGCTGCCGACCGGCATCCAAAGCCACTCAACTGGAAAATGTCACCCCGGTCTGTCGTCACTTACCTTCTCGGTGGCACACTGGAAGACGGTACGGAAATAGAGCCGAAATATTATGGCGATCGCCGGCTCGTTGAAGTGGCCATAGCGACCCTCGCAACAGATCGGGCCCTGTTATTGGTCGGATTGCCGGGAACAGCAAAAACCTGGGTGTCAGAGCATTTGTCGGCAGCCATTAGCGGGGATTCAACTTTGCTGGTCCAGGGCACAGCCGGACTGCCTGAAGAAGCGCTGCGCTACGGCTGGAACTATGCACGTCTGCTGGCGGAAGGCCCTTCGGAAGCTGCCCTGACGCCCAGTCCGGTTATGCTGGCCATGCAAACCGGAAAAATAGCCCGTATTGAAGAATTGACCCGCATTCCCTCCGATGTGCAGGATGCGCTCATTACCCTTTTGTCGGAAAAGACACTGCCCATTCCCGAACTAAATAACGAAGTACAGGCCCTGCCCGGGTTCAACGTTATTGCGACTGCCAATGACCGCGACCGGGGCGTTAACGAATTGTCGAGTGCCCTGCGCCGGCGTTTCAATACCATCATCATGCCGATGCCGGCTTCGCTTGAAGAAGAAACGACCATTGTGCGCACCCGCGTTGAAAAACTGGGCCGCGCCCTTCAACTACCTGCTACGGGGGCGCCTGAAAAAGAAATCAGGCGGCTTATTGCCATTTTCCGGGAGTTGCGAAATGGCCAAACAGAAGATGGTCGCGCCAAAGTAAAGTCGCCCGGCAGTACCCTCAGTACCGCCGAAGCCATCTCCGTCATTCACAATGGCCAGACCTTAGCTGCTTATTTTGGCAATGGCGAAATCACGGCGCGCGACATTGCTGCCAGCCTTACCGGCGCCATCATCAAAGACCCCATTCAGGATAAAAGCATCTGGCTGGAATATCTGGAAACGGTAGTGAAAGGGCGGGAAGAATGGAAGGATTTATATGAGGCTTGCAGAGAAGTGGTGTGATCTCTTTTGGAGAATATGCAGTCGTATCGTTTTGGTGGCAACTTATTCAACTGCTTTGAATTAGGAGCTTATTTGGGTAAGCCAGCCTTCATATTTGCATATGTGACTGGAAGGACCTAAATTTGAAGATAGTTAACTTAAGCATCCCATCGCGATGCTAAAATAGCAAACTGAATGACAGCAACAGATAAAATATATCAATCAATCTTGCATGATCTCAGCGAAATTCCTGTAGAACAACTTCATCAGGTGAGCTCTTATTTGCAGCAATTACAAAAAGAGGTAAAGCATAAAGAAAATAACAGAAGTAAAATTTTGGCATTAAGCGGTAGCTGGAATGAAATGTCAGAAGAAGATTTTCAAGCGTATCTGAAAGAAGCAAAATCAGCCGGAGCAGAAGCCTTTGGCAGAGAAGTTGACCTATGAAAAAAGCTTTATTAGACACAGATACTTTGTCTTACTTTTTCAAACAGGAAAAAGACGTTGTTGATAAAATAGACAGATACTTACTTGAATTTGGCTACGTTCATCTTAGTGTTGTAACCTACTACGAAGTATCGACAATTGGAAACGAGTAGAATGATCGATCTACTTATTTGATTTGCATCAAAATACGCCACTCCTTAGGATAATAATTGTTCACCCGATTGCCAATTCCTTTGGCCCAGCCCAAGCCCAAACCTTCGTATACCACCAGCATCCAGCCCTGAGGAACCGGACTAAACACCGGCGGCTCTTTTTTTAGATAATGCAGCGCCGGTTCCCGTTCAACAGACATGCGGGGAACATCGGGATGAATGAGCGTGCTGAGTGCAAATTCGGGAGCAGGCAAAAAATCTTTACCCTTAAACATGCCAATGGGCACACCGAATGAAGTTTGCCGGAGCGCTGCACCAATCATCATGCAATCGGCTGCCTGAGCTTCCGGCACTGCCCGAAATGCACCCTGCCAATCCTGAAAAATGGCGACCACTGCATCTGGCATTAGCCAGGGTGAGAGGGCCTCAACATCTGTTTTAGAGGCTGGTTTCAATCCTGCCGGAAAAGTCGTTTTTGAAGGTGTCTCATTAGATCGTGCCTCCCCCTCCCGTCGGAAACAGGCTAAATAAAATCCTTCGCCCTGCACCCGATGCGGGTAACATTGGTAACCCAGGCCTTTAGCGACCAGTCCCCATTCTGGAGGAAAATCCAGTGTGATAACCTGAAAAGGCGCCTGTTCGCCCAGCCAGGCGGCGTTGCCTTCGTTTTCAAAATCATTATACGTGCAGGTACAGTAAATCAACACGCCTCCCGGACGAACCAATGCTGCAGCTTCAGCCAGAATACGCCGTTGCCTCGCAGCGCAGTGTTGCACATGGGCCGGTGACCATTCTTTCGCAGCATCAGGGTCTTTGCGGAATAAGCCCTCGCCGGAGCAGGGGGCGTCTACCAAAACCAGATCGAACCAGCCCTGGAGGGATTTAAAATCACGGCTGTCGTGCTGCGCCGTATGCATGCCCGGAATGCCCCATTTCGCCACATTGTATTGCAGGGTTTGGTGGCGGTTTCGGATGACTTCATTGGAAAGCAATAAACTTCCTGCCGGCAAAACAGAAGCCAGCAAGGTACTTTTTCCACCGGGCGCAGCGCACAAATCCAAAGCTCTGACAGGTTGCCCGGATGGCATACACTGGCGCACTGCTTCTGCAACCAGCATGGAAGAAGCCTCCTGAACGTAATAGGCGCCGGCATGAAAAAGTGGATCAAGGGTAAAAACAGGCCTTTCCGGCAAATAATACCCGGCAGCGTACCAGGGTACCGGATCCAATGCGGCATGGTTCAGCTTACTTGTTTTGAGGGGATTAAGCTGAATGCTGACTGGCGCCTGTTGTTGCAGCGCTTCCAGAAAAGCAGCATATTCGTCACCCAACAAGACGCTCATTTGCTCTAAAAACGGAGCAGGAAGATTGATCGGTGCTTTGTCACTACTCATTGACCCAGCCTTTTCGATCCTGCTCGATGTGCTGCAGCTGAACCGGAATGCCAAATTTTTCCTGGATGTGCCGCGCTACTGCGTCCGCAGCATAAACAGAGCGGTGTTGCCCGCCCGTGCAGCCGAAATGAATGCTCAGATTGGTAAAACTGCGCTCGATATAGTTGCCCACGGCGACGTCTACAATGTGGTAAACATCCTGCAAGAAGCGCTCCATTTCGCTGTGGTGTTTCAAAAAATTAATAACGCTTTCATCGCGGCCCGTCAGTTTCTTGTAAGGTTCGTAACGCCCGGGGTTGTGAATAAAGCGACAGTCGAAAACAAAACCGCCGCCATTTCCGGAATTATCAGCCGGAATCCCGTTTTTGATATAGGAAAAGCTGCCAACATTTACAGAAAGTAAACTCGAGGCTCCTTTGCTTTTGTCAAAAGGCTCAAACAGGGTGCAGGCAGCTACCCGCTCCAACACCCGTTTTAGTTCAGGCACCTCGATGGGCAAATCCCGGTTTTCCAAAATCCATCTAACATTGGCTATAGCCGGCGGAATGCTTTGCAAAAAATATTCTTTACGTTCGTATAAACCGCGGAATCCATACGTGCCAAATACCTGAATGCAGCGGATGAGTACATAGCCATAGTAGTACTCGGTAAATTTTTCCCGATCAACCGGCAGCAGTTGTACCACCGCATCCAGGTAGTGTTGCAGCAGCAACTGCCTGACCGATTCGGGGATGTCCGCTTTCGCCTGATAGAGCAAAGACGCGAGGTCGTATTGCAAGGCGCCGCGGCGCCCACCCTGGTAGTCGATAAAATGCGGTTCTCCTCCGCGAATCATGATGTTGCGCGTTTGAAAATCGCGGAACATGAAATGCCCGCAATCAGCACCCAACAGGTATTCGGCGAAGCGGTGAACATCGTCCTCCAGAGCCTGCTCATCAAAAGGAATTCCGGCCAGTTTCAGAAAATAGTACTTGAAGGTGTTGAAATCCCATAGCATAGATTGCTTGTCGAAAGCCTCCCGCGGATAACACACGTTGTAATCCAGACCCTTTCCACCTTCGATTTGCAGGTGTGCCAGCTTTTCTACCACTTTTTTGTAAAGTACGAGAAGGTGGTCCGGAAACTCGTCGCTTCTTTTCAGTAAAAAACTGTACAAAGTGGTGAAACCCAGGTCTTCCTGCAGGTAAATGTGCTTTGAAAGATCTTCAGCATAAATCTCCGGGACGTTAATTTCTTTACTCCGGAAATGTTTGGAAAACGTAAGAAAAGCCCTGTTTTCTTTTTCATTGGGGTTGTAAGCGCCAATAGCCGTTCGTTGCCCGCCTTCCAGCCGGTAATAGATCCGTGAAGAACCCGATGGGGCCAGTGGTAAAACGAGTTCCGGACTTACGCCAGCCCAATTTTCGAAAAGTTCGGAAAGCGCCTGTTCAATGGCAGTGGCGGTTGAGGACATCCTTTGTGAAGTTTTTCAATGTCAGGCTTTGAACGCCGGATTGTACTCCAGCCTTGAAAACCAACAAATTGCACGAGGTATTAAATACCGAATTTTTACTAATAAAAAGATCAGCAGGCAAAAATAGGGGTTTTGGCCGGGAACTGACTTAAAATCAGGGCTACATGCGATGATTTGGTTGCAAATCATTGATCCATCGCATGTAACCCTGCTCATAAATCTTAATTTTTTGCACCTAACGGAGCAAACTCACATCTCCTTTTTTCAGCAATACGGCCCCATCCGGAAATTCGATTTCTGCAACCCAAACGAAGACGTTGGCGTTCATCGCTTTCCCCATAAAGCTTCCATCCCAGCCCAGGGCCTCCACATTGGGTGAAAAATCTTTGCGTTCAAAAACCAGTTCCCCCCAGCGGTCAAAAACGCGCAAATACTTAATGTGGATCACACATTCAGAAGACTGGATGTAGAAGCGGTCGTTGATGCCGTCGCCATTCGGAGAGAATACATTGGGTATATAAGGTTCTTTGCAAGGCACAACGACGAGCGCAATAGAGTCGACACCTACACAACCATTGGCGTCCGTGACCATCACAGTGAACAAGGTGGTTGACAAAGGACTGGCTACAGGATTGGGGCAATCATAGCAACTCAGCCAATCGGGAGGCGGCCCAGGCGACCATTGCCAAAGGTATGGGCCTGTGCCTGACACGGAAGGGCTAAGAGAAATTTCATTGCCGGCTTCCACGGTATCCGTGGCCGGTAATTCTATCAGCGGCGGCATCAAGGGCAATACCGTAACGGTGACGAGAGAATCGCAGGCGCCTGCAATACCGGGAACCAGAATAACCTGTGTTTGTCCTGCCAGGATTTCTACCCCATTGTAAGTCGCAAAACTGCCCGGACAAGCCTGTAAAGTGATTGCCCCGACAGGCGCCTCCAGTAAGGTTACCTCCACCAGAACAACAGAATCACAACCGTTTGTTGCTGTAAATATGAATTGAAGACTCGTATCGCCCGTCACACTAACACCGTTGATCAACAGCGTGTCACCCGGGCAAATGGATTCCTGGATCATGGTTTGTACAGGGTCGATCCCGGTTACCGTTACCGTCAACACCGAATCGCATCCACCGGCAGAAACAGAATAGAAAACAGCCACCGTGTCAGCCGGAAACTCCTGCCCAAAAAGCAACAGGGTTTCACCGGAACAAACCACCGTATCAAGGCTTGTAAAAATGGTGTCAGCTGTATAAACAATGGTTAGCGTATCCGCCGAAAGGCAGTTTTCTGCATTAGACGCCAGAACGATATATGTCAGGGTATTGCCGGCGCTGATGTTGACCGTATTGCAATCGCTGCAATCCAGGCCTGTAGCCGGAGACCAGGTCCAGGAAGCGAATGCATTTGGCAGGTTATAAGTAAGCGTTGTACTTGAGCAGACACTCCGATCGCCGCCAAGATCAAGCACCGTAGCAGGTAGTACGCTGATGAGTATCGTATCGCTTTGTTTGTTGTCGCAAATATCCCAGGCATCTACCCAATACGTTCCCGGAAATAATGAAGTCAGGGTTTGCTCTATGCTACCATCGTTCCAGCGGTAGCGTTGAAATCCCGGGCCAGCGTCCAGAACATGAACGCCGTTGTCGCAAATCTGAATATCAGGCCCGAGTTCGAGCACAGGCGTATTGTTTTCGAAGACTTGAATCAACAAGGTATCCGTCCCCACGGCGCATCTGGAAAATGCTGTGGTAACCAATGTAGCTGTTCCCGCCTGCGAAAAATCCAGGGTAATATCCGTGTCTGATTGCGAGGCAATGCTGCCCAAGCCGGTCAGGGTCCAACGTACGGAATCAAGTGCACAGAGGTCGCTGACTTTCAGATTATAGCTCAGACTACCCGGCGTCTGGCACAGGGAATCCATTCCTTCAATGTCAACAAAAAGGCGTTTGGGTAGAAAATCCTGAGGAAAAGATGGCAAACCCAGGTTCGCCCCGCCAGGTGCAATGTTAAAGCCCTGCTCCTGATAAAGACATCCCAGTCCTGGCTCCTCAGGCCTGTGTATAATACCCAGGCTGTTTGTGAATTGCAGCGGAAAGGTGTTCGTTACGTAGATTTTTCCGTTTGGTCCCCGCTGCAGTTGACCGAAGCGGTATTGATCCGGGAACTCCGCCAGCAGAACAGCGGATTCGAGTATCGCTGCTGCATCTGCGGCATTGGGATTCAGTTGCCAGATATGGGAAGGCGACAGTAGGTTTGTCAGATAAAGCAACTCACCATCGGATGAATATTCAATGCCATAGGCTCCGTTCATCATCGCAGGTGCTATAACCGTAATTGGGTTGTTAAGCTGTCCGGTAGTGTTGTCAAAATCGAATAAGTCAAACCCACCAGACTGGAAGAGTGCATTGACTACCTTCTTCCCGTTCGGACTGAATTTCAGGCAACTTACGACATTTTGAGCAACCGCAGTACCGGGGGTTCCGACACTCGAAATGACGGGAGCGCCTAGTCCTGTGGCCGTCAGCGGATAAGCCCTGAAGTTGTTGTTGTTGCGCTCTTTAACGAGCACCCACCAATCTTCTCCGTTGCAATGACGGGTAGCGGTAATTTTTTCAGTAAACTGGCTTTGGGGCAGTAATTCGATGTTTTTTTGACCCGGTTCTACATCTCCAAGACTTCCATTTAGTTTCATATCCACGATGGAATAACTCAGGCCCTTGCCCGAAGCGAGATTGTCGAAGCTGTTGGGGGTAAAGACAAAAAAGCGCCAGGGGCTGCCGGGTTGAGGCAAAATCAGCGATTGTGTGGTAGATGCATGGCCGTCCAGGTTGTTTCCATTCGGCATGATCTGGTGGTTGCGGTCGAACAAGCGGGCAGCGTCGGTATAAAACAACAGGTTCCCCATCATATCGCTTGCGACAGACGAAGCTTCACGACTAAAGGTCTGTCCGGTATTGAGCACCGTTGGCGGATCGGTTTCAAAATCCAGCCCGCCGCCATTCCCGAAGTACCAGAATCTTGTTTGTTCCCCATCGCAGCCGGTACAGTTGCAATCCGGATCGAGGCAATCGAAGAGACCGTCGCCGTCGTCGTCGAGGGTATTGTTGCAGATTTCCTCGCTGCAAGTGGCTATACAGATGTTGACCGGTGATAGATTTCCTGCCTGAGGAGCTGCCACGCGCGCACTTTGCGTAATTGGCGCCGGATACCGGACTAAGCTAACCGGGTTGAATACAGGCGGCAAGTCTTGAGCGGTTATTGCAATGCTTACCGGCAATGGGCAACCTCCGCTAACCAGGCCATCGGATAAATTCACTTTGGCCACAACAATATCACCCCCACTTTGGGATGCTGTGAAATACAAATAATCATTTGCTGTAGCTAAGAATTTTTCGCCGTGAAAAACCTCCATGTCAGCATAATCTCTCGCCCATTGCACAACGCCGTTTTTGTCAATTTTGATGAGATAAATACTCCCCGGCTGACTGGACGAGGTATTGGGACTAAAAATAATATAGCCATCTGAAACGGAAATAATGCTCTGAACAAACAACTCGGGAGAATCTGGTAAAGTGTATAGTTTTGACCAAAGCAAATTGCCATTCAAATCTGATTTACTTACAGCAAATTGTTCAGTAAGTCCGTTTATCCCATTGAAATCGCCGTAATAAACCGTCACCATGTTGTCTCCGTCAAACACAAAATCCGGCGCATAAACCTTGGCCGGAACTGCAGGCCCAAAAAGTGGCATACGCGACCAAATTTCGTTGCCCAATAAGTCGAATTTACTGATGGCCCCACGCATACCGGCATCAGATGCGCCATAAGTGTAGCGCCCTGCAGTGTAAAGCGCGCCATTGCGGATTTGCATTTCATTCAGGGATTCTTTGTTGGCTGCTAAGGAATAAGCCCATTTCAGGCCGGAATGCTGTCCGGTATTGCGGTCAATTTCTACCAAGTTGGCATCTTCATCGTTGCCCGGAGCAGGCGAATTGTAATAGGAAACAGATGCTAAATAATTGCCTCCCGGCGATTTTTCCAAAAGGGCAACATAAAAAGTTTGCGGAGTGGCAGGGCTCTGATAAGCCCATTCTACCTGATCCGAAGAGGGGTTGTATTTGAAACTGAAGGCCCTGTAAGGGTTTGTATTAAACAGACCCGCTCCAACCAGATTCCCGTCACTGTCTTCGATCAACTGGCTGATGTTTTCTTTTGTACCTGAAGTAAACTTGAAGCTGCGGGTCCAGAATATCACCCCATCAGGAGTCATTTTTATCAACAAAATGCTGTCACCGCGGTAGCCACTCAGGTAAAAATTGCCGTCAGCAGCACGGATGATGTTGTTGGCGCCTTCCACCACGCCCGGCAGTCCAAGCGTTTTGATCCAGGTCGCTTCACAATTAGCATTGCTGGCGCAATCGGGTGCACAAGGTTCAGCATCTTCAAGAACAATGTCGTTAAGCACCAGGGTAGAAGCAACCATAGCTGGTGCGGCAAGGGTACTAAGCTGGCCCTGAACAACAATGGGTTGTGCCGGAAATGCATCCAGCTGATGGGGAAGCTCCGGGCAAAGTCCGGCAAATCCGGCCTCATCCGTTTTCAGAAACCAGAGGTCATTATTCCCACCGTTGTCAACATATCCAGTAAAAATATATCCGTTTGATGTAGCATCTACGAAAGTTATTCTATTCTCCCCGGTAGATGGATACATCCGCGACCACTCTGGATCCCCATCCGGGCTGATTTTAAAATAAAGCGAATTGAAATTAGTCCCATAGGGGCCCAGATCATTGGCTGCAATCACATACCCACCGTCGGAGCTTTGATAAACGCCCCGACCAGCAAGGTCAATATCCAGGTTGGATCGGTATACCTGCGACCACACCAGAGCGCTGTTGGGAGAAAGTTTAACCGCCCAGGTATCATCCAGATAGGCGCCTCCACCCGGGCCATTCCAGCCTGAAGTAGAACCAAAAGCCAACATGTCGCCATCCGGGGCAAGAAAAATGGACGAAAACCCTTCGTTATCAATAGAACCATAGGCATTCACCCATTGCAAAACGCCGGTAGAAGAAAGTCGCATCACCATGCCGTCGTGGATACTGGATGTGTTCTGACCAAATGAAAGGGTAAATCCCGCAGCAGCAATGTCTCCATTGGGCAATTCTACAAGACCCGATATCCAATCGGTGTGATGGCCATCGTACAAATTTGACCAAAGCACGGTTCCATCTAAGGCCATTTTAGCAACGTAACCTGCCCAACTAGCGGCGTTGATGTCGTGGATGGCTCCACCAATCAACAAATTGCCATCCTGGGTTTGTATGGCCCGGGTGAAAATATTTACGGCTCCGGATGTGATGATCTTTTTCTGCCAGAGCACCGAACCATTAGACGCGAACCTGGCCAAAAAAGGATGTGTTGTACCAGCATTTCCTGCTAAATTACCGGTCAATATCCAGCCACCGTCAGGCAGTGCAAGTATACTGCCCACTTGCTCGTTTCCGACACTGCCAAAGCGTTTTTGCCAGATTGTAGCGCCATCGGTTGATAATTTCAAAAGGTACAAATCCGTTTCGCCCGAAACAACCGTGGTGCCCACGACGAGAAAATTGCCATCTGACAGGGTTATGGTTTGGTTGCCCCGGTCTTCATTTGCCCCACCCCAGGTTTTCTGGAATGTGAGGTTGGCACAGGAGTCCTGAACAGACAGGTATTTAACCTTTGTTTTATTGCAAAACCCATTTCCTGCCTGGAGGCGGATGACATATACCCCTGTGGCCTGCGGGGTAAAACCACTAAACGCCGATCCTTGCGAAATGCCATTTAAAAACCACTCGTATTGGGTGGCATTCTGGCTTAAGTTGCTCACTACCACATCTTCTCCAATGGCCGGCGCTGTGGTATTCAACCCAAAATCGGATACTACCGGACAAACAACGTTGATGATCTGCTCAAAAAAATTACTGCTGCATGCTGTAGTATTGCCAGAATTAGCCGTCAGCCTAATGACAAAAGTGCCGGTTGTATTAAAAGTATAGGAAGCATTGGTCGAATTGGAAAAGGATACGCCGTTGATTGTCCAGGAATACGATACTGCATTTGCGCTGCCATTTGTAAAATTAACGGTTTGGCCCACATTGACCGAAACCGCTGAGGCGCTGAAAAGGGCCGTAACAGGGTTGGGACAAGGATCCTCGCAGGCTCTGGAATTAAGCAAGCTGAACCTGATATTGTCAATATGCCAATGCATCCGGTCGCTCTGGCCGGCTGTAAAATCGTTGAAACAATCAAAACTGGTATAATCCATAAAATTGAGGATCATATCCGGCTGGTCGCTGGCAAAACCAGATTGCGCGTCTGTATTGCAGGTATTGACACCGGCATCACATGCCACCCATATAGTGCTTTGATCCGGTGGCGTATCGCAAACCCGGTCGCCGTCGGCCAGGCAATCGTCGTTGGTACAGCCGCCCTGGAATGTGTGGTACAGGCCGAGATAATGCCCCATTTCATGTGCCAGGACCCCTGTACCTCCTGGGGAGGAGCCCAGGTATTCCGCTTCCATTACAATGCCGTCCTCCGGGTTGCCGTGAGAGGAAGGAAAATAAGCATAACCGGCTACCCCGCAACCACTACCGGCAGAACAAATTTCGCGTACCAACCAGATGTTAATATAGTCGGTAGGCGTCCAGCGGTTCAGATTTTTCAGGGCAATGTCTTCTGTTTCCAGGGTGACGTTTGTCAGGGCATCCTGATTGCGGGTAATGCCCAATGTTGCCTGTTCGTCAGGGTCGCGCTTAGCAAGGCAAAACTGGATCATGGTATTCGTTCCGGTGCCCTGATCGTAATAAGCCATGTTGGCAAACGCCTCGTTGAGTTGTTGAATGCCATTTAGTACCTGAGCATCAGAGATGTTTTCAGGGCCATTGTCGTGGATGATGTGTACGACGACCGGCAGGGTAATGGTCATCATTCGTTTTCCTGCCAAAGGCCCGGTTTTTTGGAAAAAAAATTCGTACGCCGCTTTTTCCAATTGCTGATGCTTCTTTTGCAAAACAGGATTTTGGAGACTGCGTTCTAAAACCAGATCACTGCCACAACTCCAGGGAGCCGGTTCAGTTTGAGCGGGCAGCAATACGGGGAGCGCTAGGGACAATAAGGTGGCTGACCACCAGAGCTTTGTAAAGTTCTTCATGGCAAATGGTGTTTTTGAATTATATGATACACATTCCCCTTTTTACGCCCAATAAAGGGGAATTAGTCAAAAAATGGTGTGTTGTTTGTAGGAATAAAGATTAGAAAATCCGAACGTTCACAGGAATGAGAAAGGTTGTTGTTTTGAAAACGCAGCCACTTTCTTCTTATTACAAATTAACATATCAGGTAAATATAATATCAAATCCTCTCAAGGTCGGTTTTCGCTGCGCTAAATACCTAATAACTTGGCATAAAGCGCCAACATCTGAGGCGTGATGGCTCCGTCTTTAAAGCGTTGAACATAGTCCAGTCCCGTTTGAATACGGGCATTCCGGTCCGAAGTGTCTGTAAGCAGGCTTTGGATGCCTGCTGCAATAGCCTCCGCACTTTGGGGATTGACCAGCCACGCACCCGGGCCACCCGCTTCAGGCAGAGAAGAGACATTAGAAGTAATGACCGGAACTGCACAATTCAAAGCCTCGATGACCGGGATTCCGAAACCTTCGCACATCGAAGGATAAAGAAACACCGAGGCGCCCCGGTAAAGGGCCGGCAGCTCTTCAAAAACAGGCGAAATAAAATGTACCCGGGATTCAAGCGCCCTGCCGGCAAGGTATTGGCGCACCTTTTTTTCATAAGCTCCGCCTTTTCCCACCACAACCAAAGGCAAAGACAAGTCAGCAGGCAGTAATTCCAGCGCCTGCACAATGCGCAGTAGATTTTTGCGCTCGATGATGCTGCCGACGTAAAGCAGGTAATTTTCTGGTAAACCGTATTTCCTGGCGACAAGGGTGATTTCTTCCGCCGAAAGCGCCTGCGCAAACCGCGCATCGCAGGATTGGTATATAACTTCGATGCGTTCGGGCGAAATGCCATAAAATTCAACAATGTCCTTTTTGGTACTTTCACTGATGGCAACCACCCGATCGGCGTGTTGACAGGCATATTTAAATTTCCAGTCATAAATGAGCCGATCCGGCAAGGCGTACTGTTCCGGATAATGTCTGAAAATGAGGTCGTGTATGGTGACTACGCTGCGAATCCGGGTGCGGTGCAAGCCCAATGGAATCTCGTGACTCAAGCCGTGAAAAAGTTGGATGCCATCCCGGTTGAGGTCTTTTTTGATTCCTGCGCTTCGCCACAAAACCGGAAAGCCGCTTCGCGGTGTTCGAACCTGAAAAGAAGGGTTGTTTAAAAAGGGGCTTGTCTCGGCATGTTGCCGGATTTTTGGGGTATATAACCAATATTCGTGCTCCGGAGCTGTTTGAGCCAGGTTGCGCAACAGGGTCCGACTGTAAATCCCCAGTCCGGTGAAGTTGTTGAAAAGCCGTTTTGCGTCGTACCCGATTCGGAACATGGGGAGGAAAGGTTAGGTTAAAAAGGTTAAAGTGAAAAGGTTAAAGTGAAAAGGTTAAAGGTTAAAGGGGGCAGACTGCTGATTGGAGCAGTTTTTCCCTGTCTAACATCTAATTGAATTGAATCAATTATATATCATACAATAGCAAAAGTGCTGTTGATAGAATTTA
>CALEYL010000066.1 GCA_937926205.1 uncultured Saprospiraceae bacterium | reverse complement strand
TTACATATCAAAAAAATCTGAACATTTCTTTGGATTAACCATAGAAAACGCAGATGACCCGAATTGCTGTACCTGATTCCCGAAAATTTTATCCCGCTCGCGCGACGGCTCCGCCTCGCGTGTCCTATTTCGCGGGTTCTGCCCGCTCATTTCCGAGCCTCCAAAACGTTTAAGCCTTAAACCCCTCCAACAACCTTCCCACCGCATAAACCTCCTCAAAGCCATTATACAGCGGCGTCGGCGAAATCCGAATGACCCCGCCCGGCTGTCCGGAAAGGTTGTCTTCGCGCCAGTCGCAGAGCACGCTGTTGGCTGCGAGGTAGTCAAAGAGGCGGCGACCATCGGCGCCGGTTCGGATGGATAATTGGCAGCCGCGCTGTGCCGGGTCCGTAGGAGTGATGATGCGCAGGTTTTGACCTTGATCGATGCAATGATGGAGGATGAACTCCAGATATCCGGTTAGTTTCAGGCTTTTTTCGCGGAGATTGGACATGCCTGCCTGTACAAAAATGTCCAAACTCGCTTTGTGGGCGGCAAAACTCAGAATTTGAGCATTGCTCAGTTGCCAGCCTGCTGCACCGGGCATGGGCTGGAATCCTTTTCGCATGAGGAAGCGGCTGCTTTCGTCGTGCCCCCACCAGCCGGCAAAGCGCGGCAGGTCGCGATTGTTGCCGTGCCGCTCGTGCACAAAAACGCCGCCGGGACCACCGGGGCCGGAATTGAGGTATTTGTAACTGCACCACACTGCGAAGTCGGCGCCCCAGTCGTGGAGCTGCAGCGGCAGATTGCCCGCAGCGTGCGCCAAATCAAAACCCACATAAGCTCCGACCCGGTGGCCGGCTTCGGTGATGGCTTTCAGGTCGTAATATTGCCCGGTATAGTAATTCACGCCGCCAAATAAGACCAGTGCCGTTTGTGCGCCATGTGTTTCGATGGTTGTGAGAATGTCCTCTGTGCGCAGGGTCTCTTCACCCGGTCTGGGCGACACCTCCACAATCGCATCTTCCGGGTTCAGTCCGTGATAGCGCGCCTGGGTTTCCAGGGCATATTGATCGGAAGGAAAAGCGCCTGCTTCCATAATGATTTTATACCGCTCACGGGTAGGGCGGTAAAACGACACCATCATGAGGTGCAGGTTGGTGGTGAGGGTATTCATGACCACCACTTCTTCGGGATTTGCGCCAGCAATGTGCGCCGTTTGAGGTTGCAAAAACTGATGGTAGTGCATCCAGGGCAATGCGCCTTCAAAATGGCCTTCTACGGCCAGCTCGCTCCACTGGTCCAATTCATACAAAACGGCGGCGCGGGTACTTTTGGGCTGTAAGCCTAAAGAGTTGCCGCAAAAATAGAGCGCTTGTTTTCCCTTTATCCTGGGAAAGTGAAAAGCTTCGCGGTATTCGCGCAGGGGATCCTGACGGTCTTGTTCAATGGCGAATTCCTGACTAAATTCGTAGGGTGGCATGGCGCAGTAATTTTGAGGGGCAAAGATAGGCATTGTCGTTTGATGAACCGCAGAACCGTAGAATTTCGAAATATGAATATCGAAGTGAAGCAGCCGTCCCCATTTCAACATTCGGAGTTCCTTGTTCGGCATTCGATATTCTTGATAAAGGAACCGCAGAACAGCAGAATTTCGAATTTTGAATATCGAAGTGAAGCAGCGCTACTTACTTCAACTTCGATTCCTTAAAAAAACGAGCAATGGATTTGGTTAAAACAAAAAGAGCGTATATCTTTGCCCTGCTTTTGAAAAAAGCGCCTAAAAGGATGGTGCGGTAGCTCAGTTGGTAGAGCAATGGACTGAAAATCCATGTGTCGGCGGTTCAATTCCGCCCCACACCACAAACAAAGGGATTCTGCACGATGCAGGGTCCCTTTTTGTTTTAAACCAAAGCCATAACCATGCAACGCAAACCACTCATTGAATGTGTCCCCAATTTCAGCGAGGGCCGAAATCCTGAAGTCATCCGGCAAATTACCGAAGCAATTGCTGCTGTAGAGGGCGTCCGTTTGCTGGACGTTGACCCCGGCAAAGCCACCAACCGCACCGTTGTCACTTTTGTAGGCGAACCGAAACCAGTGGTGGAAGCTGCTTTTCAGGCCATCAAAAAAGCTGCTGAGCTCATCGACATGCGCCAGCACAAAGGAGAGCACCCGCGCATGGGCGCAACGGATGTTTGTCCGCTGGTGCCTATTGCCGACATCACTTTGGAAGAAGCTGCACAATGGGCGCACCGGCTGGCAGAGCGGGTCGGCAAAGAACTGGAGGTGCCTGTTTTTATGTACGAAGCGGCGGCCACCCGCCCGGAACGCCGCAACCTGGCCGAAATTCGCGCCGGCGAATACGAAGGCATGGCCAAAAAAATGGAAAATCCGGAATGGCGACCCGATTATGGCCCCGCGGCATTCAATGCAAAATCCGGCGCTACGGTCATTGGAGCGCGCGACTTTTTGGTGGCTTACAACATCAACTTAAACACAACCTCGGTGCGCCGTGCCAATTCGGTGGCCTTCGACGTGCGTGAGCAGGGGCGCATTCTGCGCGAAGGAGACCCGATTACCGGTCCCGTTGTAAAAGATGAAAACGGCGATCCGGTGCGCATTCCCGGCGCTTTGAAATCGGTAAAGGGCATCGGCTGGTTCATTGAAGAATACGGTATTGCTCAGGTATCCATGAACCTGACCAATATTGGGGTGACTCCGGTTCACATTGCCTTTGAAGCTTGTTGCGACAGCGCCCAAAAACGCGGCATGCGGGTGACCGGATCTGAAATGGTAGGCATGGCGCCGCTGAAGGTGTTTTTAGATGCCGGGCGCTATTTTCTGGAAAAGCAACAGCGTTCAACGGGCGTTTCAGAAGCGGAACTCATCAAAATTGCAGTCAAATCTTTGGGTCTGGACGAGCTGTCGCCTTTTGACCCAGAAAAGAAAATCATCGAATATCAGTTAAAAGACGTGGCGGGCAACAAGTTGGCAGGGATGAGTTTAACCGATTTCGCCAACGAGACAGCGTCTGAAAGTCCGGCTCCGGGCGGCGGGTCCATTGCAGCTTATGTTGGCGCTTTGGGTGCTGCCCTGGCCACGATGGTGGCGAACCTGTCGTCGCACAAACCGGGATGGGACGAGCGATGGAAGGCATTTTCCGATTGGGCAGAAAAAGGACAAAACCTCAAAGACCGCTTGTTGCGGCTGGTGGATGAAGATACACAGGCTTTCAACGGCGTGATGGACGCTTTCCGTTTGCCTAAAAATACGGAAGAAGAAAAGCAGGCGCGCAAAGCGGCCATACAGGCCGCAACCTGGCAGGCCATTGAAACGCCCCGCATGACGATGGAACTGGCGATGGAAAGCTTTCCGATGGTGCGGGCCATGGTAGAAACCGGCAACCCCAACTCAGTAACCGATGCCGGCGTTGGCGCTTTGTGTGCACGAACGGCCGTTTATGCAGCCTATTTAAACGTAAAAGTCAATGCTTCCGGGCTGGCCGATAAAGCAAAAGCGACAGCCCTGTTGACCTGGTGCGAACAACAATGCACAGAAGCAGACCGGCTGGAAAAAGAAATTATGGACCTGGTTCAGGAGCGGATAGGCGGCTAAATGAGGTCTTTGAAAAGATAAAGATACGAGGCATTGGATATTAGGTTCTTGTACCTTATTTTTATTGTAAGTGTTTCCAGAACTGAACCAAACAGCCGTGCTTATGCAAATCCTGGAGGTTAGCGACAAAAAAGGATGGCGACTTTTCCACAAAGTCCTGAATAAGGTGTATCGGGGGGATCCCAATTTTGTTCATCCGCTTGAAAAAGACATAGAAAGCATTTTTGATCCGGCACGCAACGGCTTGTTTAAGCATGGTCGTGCCTGCGTATACGTGTTACTGGATGCATCGGGGTTGCCCCTTGGCCGGGCTGCCGCTTTTGTTTATCATGGAGGGAACGCCAACAAGGCACATCCCACAGGCGGTATTGGTTTTTTTGAATGTGTTGAAAACGAGTCGTACGCTCGGGCGCTCTTCGAATACGGAGAAGCATTTTTGCGGGGGCAGGGCGTACATTTGGTAGATGCGCCGGTCAATTTCGGCCAGCCCGACCGTTACTGGGGGCTGCTGGTAAAGGGATTTGAACCGGCGATGTATCAGGAAAACTACAATCCGCCTTATTATGAAGCTTTGTATGTAAAAAATGGCTTCACCGCTTATGAACAGATTCTAACCTTTAAAGGCGCTACGGCAGACATTCCTTTTGAAAGGATGAGCAGCGTTGCCCAACGTATTAAAGAACGCAATCACATTGAGGTAAAAACAGTAGACTTTAAGCATCTGGAGGCGTTTGCACAGGATTTCTGCGAAGTCTACAACGCCGCTTTTAGCAGCGTGGCGCATTTCAAACGACTTGAGCCGGACCAGGTCGTCCAATTTATGAAAGAGGCAAAACCCATAGCAGATCCGAAGCTGGCGTGCATTGCCTATTGGGAGGGACATCCGGCCGGGTTGGTTGCCCTTGCCCCGGATATCAACCCCTTCATCCGCCATGCTAAAGGGAAACTCAACTGGTGGACCATACCGCTGTTTCTGCTCAAATACCGTTTTGCCAAAACAAAAAATGCAAAAGGCATCGGGTTTGGGGTGCATGTAGATTACCGGTCAAAGGGGATTTTTCCACTTTTGGTTGATTTTCTGGCGACGCCGCGCAATGTCCGTACCTATCCTTATATGTATCTGGCCGGCATCCACACCCAAAACCATGAAATCCGAAGCATGTATGCTAAAATAAACGTAGCCGTGGACCGGATTCATGTTGTTTTCCGAAAAGCGTTGGTGGATGGTGTGCCCGTAGTACCGTTTGAGTTTTTAGAAGAATAGGCGGTGCGGCACGACGATCACATTCATGTGCAGTTGAGATGACTCATCTGAATCAGGGGCTATTTTTATCGGGAAATGCCTCATTAGACGCTAAAGCGTCTATGGGCAAGTCTCCGTGGACTCTTTTTGGTCGCGGAGTTCCGCGGAGTAAGGGAGTCTCGCGGAGTAAAGCAAGCTGTTTTATGAAGAGCCTAATAATACTCCGTGAAACTCCGCGTTTACTCTGTGAAACTCCGCGTAATTTTTAAACGGCAGATCAATTCGTGGCGCATTCCAAAGGGTTTTGCCCCTGATTCGCCTGCGGCAGGCAGGCATGACTCCTGTTTAGTTCGCCCTTAAGTAATATTGGAATTCAGCTTATTTTTACAGAAAAACCATCATTTTGCTGATAACAACGCTGTGGGCCGTATTTTTTTTAGCGACGCTGGTGCAAATCGCATACTGGGTTTTAGGGTTATCCGGCCTGCTGCGTTATCGTGAGCCTCATCCTGCGGATAATAATTCCCAGCCGGGCGTTTCCATCATTATCTGTGCACGCAACGAAGCCGAAAATTTGAAAAAAAATCTTGGCCGGATACTAAATCAAAACTACCGTTCCTTCGAAGTTTTGGTCGTAGATGATCATTCTTCTGATAAAACGGCGCAAATAGTTTTGGAATTTCAAAAAACACATCCTATCTTGCACCTGCTTTCCACAAAGGATGTTAATCTGCGTGGTAAAAAAGCAGCTTTGAGCAAGGGAATCGAATGTTCCCGATTTGAAACCATATTATTAACCGATGCCGACTGTGCACCTGCCAGTCCAGATTGGTTAAACAACATGCAAAGTCTTCTACACGGAGACATTCAAATCGGAATCGGCTACGGTCCCTACACCACACACAGAGGTCTTTTAAATGCCTTTATCCGTTTTGAGACTTCTTACACGGCTATCCAGTACCTTTCATTTGCAATTTATGGTTTTCCCTACATGGCTGTTGGGAGAAATTTAATTTACCGGAAATCTCTGTTTTTTCAGCAAGGAGGTTTTCGCAGCCACGCGCATGTCCTTTCCGGCGATGATGATCTTTTCGTCAATGGAGCGGCCACTGCCCAAAACACCGCTGTAACAATACATCCGGATACTTTCGTCTTTTCGGAGCCGAAGCGTACCTGGAGAGGCTACTACGACCAAAAATCAAGACATCTGACCACAGGAAGGCATTATCGCTTCCGGCATCGTGTCGCATTAGGCGGGCTTTCAGCCAGCCATGCGTTGCATTATGTCTCTGCGATTGCCCTGCTGACCTGTGGCGCGTTTGCACCAGTTGTATTTTTCACCTGGTTGGCGCGAATGGGCGTAGTGCTTTTTGTTTACGGTAAATCTTTGCAGAAGTTACAAGATCCGGGCCTTTTTATCTGGATTCCACTGCTCGATGCTGTTTATGTTTTGTACTATTTCCTGCTCGCGCCGGCCTTAATTGCCGGAAACGGGAAACAATGGAAGTAGTAGCAAGAACAGCCCTCTCTGCACGGGCGATTCAGGATTATGATTTGGTTAAAGACGCCGTAAAAGGCGATCAAAAAGCGTATGCCATTCTTATGGAACGCTACCGTCATTCCATTTACAACCTGATGTTCAGGATGGTAAGTGATCGGGAAGACGCCAACGACCTCACCATAGAAGCCTTCGGCAAAGCCTTTGTCAAGTTGCCCAGCTATGTGCCGCGTTATGCGTTCAGCACCTGGTTGTTTAAGATCGCCATCAACAACTGCATCGACTACATCCGGAAAAAACGGCCACACGTCATGTCTATTGACGATCCGGTAGAGCCGGAAAGCGAACAAGACTATACAGCCAGCATTCGCGCCCGCGCCCTCAATCCGGAAGAAATGATCATCCGGGTACAACGCGAGACATTGATGCGTTGCGCTGTGGCCCGTCTGAGTTCGCAATACCGCCTTATGATTGAATTACGCTATTATGAGGAGATGAGCTACGATGAAATTGCCTGTCAACTCAATATTCCGCTCGGCACGGTAAAGGCGCAGCTCTATCGCGCTAAAGAATTGCTCTATGACATGCTGCGCCAGCCGGGCGCAAGCGCTTACCTGGAAAACACCTCCCGCCGGATGGTGGCAGGAGAAAAATAGGAACCCGCCACAGATAATACAGTGCAGGCACAAGGGCCACTCTGGGGTAATTATTCCCCCGGGTGGCTCTTGTGTTTTTATTCATCTACAACCATTTACACCTACTTGTTGGACAAAAAACAAATTTGCAGTAGATTTGCGGCCTTTAACGAAAAAGCCTGTAGGGTGTAGGCGAATGCTGAGGGTCCCGTAGGCGAGTTTAGTTTTAAACAAGTTTCAATTTAAAACCAGAGCAAATCATGGGTCAAAACATTATCTACGCAATTCCTGTACTTGGTATTATGGGGTTGTTATACACCTTCTGGCGTTCTTCCTGGATCGCGAAAAAAGAAGTCGGCACCGAACGGATGGCGAAGATTGCCGATGCCATTGCTACAGGCGCCATGGCGTTTTTGAAAGCAGAATACCGGGTATTGGCCGTTTTCGTGGCTGCGGTAGCTGTTCTGTTGGCTTTTTCGGCCAATACCGAGGAATCTTCTCCTCTGGTTGGTTTGTCTTTTGTGTTGGGCGCTTTTTCTTCAGCCCTGGCAGGGTTTATCGGCATGCGTGTAGCTACCAAAGCCAATGTGCGTACGACCAACGCCGCCCGTACCAGCCTCGGTAAAGCCCTTGAGATTGCCTTCGCCGGCGGTTCTGTAATGGGTCTCGGCGTGGTTGGTCTCGGCGTTTTGGGCCTTGGCACCCTGTTTATTGTATATGGCTCTATGTTTGGAACAGGCGATGCTGCCAGCGTTAGCCGGGTCATCACGGTCATCACCGGATTTTCTTTCGGCGCTTCTTCCATCGCTTTGTTCGCGCGTGTTGGCGGCGGTATTTATACCAAAGCAGCCGACGTAGGCGCTGACCTTGTGGGTAAAGTGGAAGCTGGTATTCCTGAAGACCACCCGTTGAACCCTGCAACCATTGCCGATAACGTAGGCGATAACGTAGGCGACGTGGCTGGTATGGGCGCTGACTTGTTCGAATCGTATGTAGGTTCTATTGTCAGTACGATGGTTCTTGGGGCCGTATTTATGGCCGGAGCCGGCTTTACAGATGATTTCAACGGCCTTTCAGCAGTACTGCTGCCGTTGGTTCTGGCTGGTGTTGGCATTCTGACTTCCATCATTGGTACGTTTTTCGTACGGGTAAAAGAAGGCGGTGACCCGCAAAAAGCCCTTAATATCGGTGAATTCGGTTCCTCTATCCTGATGATTATCCTTTCCTGGTTCATCATCACGGGAATGCTGCCGGAATCCTGGACCTTCGACGACAAATTGTATGGCATTTCCCGGCAAATGACAGCTGTCAATGTCTTTTTTGCTACCATCGTCGGTTTGATCGCCGGTTTGCTGGTTGGTATGATTACGGAATACTATACAGGAACAGGTAAAAAACCAGTATTGAATATTGTGCGTCAGTCTTCTACCGGCGCTGCTACCAACATCATTGCAGGTTTGGGCGTCGGTATGATGTCTACAGCGATTCCTATTCTCATCATAGCTGTCGGCATCATTGTTGCCTTCAATATGGCAGGTCTTTATGGTATTGCCATTGCTGCAGTAGGCATGCTTTCCAACCTTGGCATTCAGCTGGCGGTTGACGCTTACGGACCGATCTCTGACAACGCCGGTGGTATTGCAGAAATGAGTGAATTGCCAAAAGAAGTACGCAAACGCACCGACAAACTGGATGCAGTAGGTAATACCACTGCTGCCATCGGCAAAGGTTTTGCCATTGCTTCGGCTGCACTGACTGCCCTGGCACTTTTCGGAGCTTACATGACTTCTGCCAATATTCACACCATTGACATTTCAAAAGCTACGGTAATGGCAGGCCTTCTTGTTGGCGGGATGTTGCCTTTTGTTTTCTCGGCTTTGTCAATGCAGGCTGTTGGCCGTGCAGCGATGGCCATGATCGAGGAAGTACGTCGTCAATTTAAAGAAATTCCTGCTTTGAATGCAGCGCTTGAAGTGATGCGCCGCAATGGCGATAAAGAAAGGGATCAATGGTCAAAAGCAGATCAGGATACTTTTGAAGCAGCTGATGGAAAAGCAGAATATGGACGTTGTGTGGAAATCTCCACCAAAGCGGCCATTCGCGAAATGGTATTACCCGGCCTGCTGGCTGTTGTCGCTCCGGTAGCAGTGGGTTTTGGCGGCGGCGCTGAAATGCTCGGCGGCTTGCTGGCCGGCGTTACGGTATCTGGCGTACTGATGGCTATTTTCCAATCCAATGCGGGTGGCGCATGGGACAATGCCAAGAAGATGTTTGAAGAAGGCGTTGAAATCAACGGACAGATGTATTACAAAGGTTCTGATCCGCACAAAGCAGCGGTTGTTGGCGATACGGTTGGAGATCCGTTTAAGGACACTTCGGGCCCATCGTTGAACATTCTGTTGAAGTTGATGTCGGTAGTGGCGCTTGTTATTGCTCCATTGCTTTAATAGAAATTGAACCCTGGTTTGCTAAAAACAGGGAAATTATTTTCGCGCGCCCGGCTTTCTTCGGAAGGTCGGGCGCGTGTCATTTACAGCAAAGTTTAGTAACTTTATCTTTCGCTTTTACCCCTTTTGAGAAGCATCATAATGTGTATTCATGAAAAAACAGTACCTGATTGCAACGGCTATTGCTGCTATTGTTTTGATTTCCAGCACATCTCAGCAGTTAAGGAAATCGGGTTTCGTGCCTTTGGTCAACGATTGTCTCGAATTACCGGAAACGTATTTCAATTATGCCAACATTCAATTGCCTCCTTATCTGAATGCGCCCAATATTCAGAATGCGGACAACACGCCTGCTGACAACCCCATTACCGATGCCGGAGCAACTTTAGGCCGCGTTTTGTTTTACGATAACAAGTTGTCACTGACCAATACCCACTCTTGTGCGACCTGTCATCAACAGGCCAATGGCTTTACAGATGAAAGTCAATTCAGCCGCGGATTTTTAGGAGGATTCACAGGCCGAAATTCAATGAGTCTGGCTATGGCCAGGTATTACAACAACGGCCATTTCTTTTGGGATGAACGCGCTGCGACCCTCGAAGATCAGGTATTGATACCCATACAGGATCCTGTTGAGATGGGCCTGACACTGGATGAAATGGTGGTAAAACTTTCGGTTACAGATTATTACCCGCCATTGTTCGAAGCTGCTTTCGGCACGCCGGAAGTCAGTGCGGACCGGGTTTCTAAAGCCCTGGCTCAGTTTGTGCGCTCTATGGTTTCTTTTGGTTCTAAATACGATGCAGGGAGGGGAATGATGCCTCCCGGCGCGCCCCCGACACAACCTTTTCCAAACTTCAGTCCGGAGGAAAACCTGGGTAAAGCCATTTTCTTCGATCCCCAACGCGGCAATTGTGCTTCCTGCCACGGCACCGACGCTTTTATTGCAATGGGCCCTAAAAACAATGGCCTGGAAATCGTGATTACGGACCCTGGTCTGGGCGCTGTTACAGGCAACCCTGAAGATGCCGGCTTGTTTAAAGTGCCCTCACTTCGCAATGTCGAGTTGTCTGCGCCTTACATGCATGACGGCAGCATAGAGACCCTGGAAGATGTCATTCTGCATTACGACCACGACGTTAAGCCGCACCCCAATCTTTCACCTGAAATGCGAATTGTTCCCAATGGTCCGCCCCGTTTTCTGAGTTTCACTCCGGAAGACCGGTCGGCCTTGCTGGCATTTCTCAAGACGCTGACTGACAATGATTTTATTACGGATGAACGGTGGTCGGATCCATTTTGCAACACAACTGACACCCGCAGTACGGCTTCGGCAGGCAGGAACCTGAGGGTATTTCCAAACCCATCTTCGGGAACAAGCTTCAGGGTGCGCCTGCCGACTGAGGGGGATTATACCCTTCAGCTGGTTGGATTATCTGGACAATTGCTGCAAAGTGTGCGTTTTCGGGGAACCGTGTACGACTTTAAGGTAGCCGGAATTCCTGCTGGTGTCTATTTCCTGCAAGTGAACGGCGAAGATGGCCAAATGGTGCAGAAGATTGTTCTGGAATAAATACAGCACTTATGGAACAGGCATGGTCGCAATTGCGGGCAGAATTACAGGGGAGTCTTCATCAGGATGAGCTGCTGCGGATTTTGTATGCAACAGATGGCTCTATTTACCGCGAATTGCCCCTTGCGGTAGCTTATCCCCTCAACAAAGAGGATTTGGTGACGCTGGTACATTTTGCAAATGAGCACCAAATCTCCCTCATTCCCCGCACGGCCGGAACATCATTGGCCGGGCAGTGTGTTGGACGGGGCATCGTAGTTGATACTTCGCGCCACATGAATGCCATTCTGGAAGTCAATGCAGCGGAGCGTTGGGTTCGTGTACAACCGGGGGTTATCCGGGATGAACTCAATGCCTATCTAAAGCCTCATGGTTTGTTTTTCGGCCCCAATACTTCGACCGCCAGCCGCTGTATGATCGGAGGCATGACCGGCAACAATTCCTGTGGGACTACTTCCATCAAGTATGGCACCACCCGGGATCATGTTCTGGAATTGAAAACCATCCTGAGCGATGGATCGGAAGTGACATTCGGGCCGCTTTCACAAAACGCTTTTTTTGAAAAGCTGCAAGGAGACAAATTAGAAAACAAGCTGTATCGCCAGATTTATGAGGCTTTGAGTCAACCGGAGCGACAAAAAGCCATCCTTGAAAACTATCCCAAAGCATCCATTCACCGGAGGAATACAGGTTATGCAGTCGACGTCCTGTTGCAGTCTGCGGTTTTTACAGATGGCGGAGCGCCATTTAATTTCTGTAAGCTGCTTTGCGGATCTGAAGGTACGCTGGCATTGACGAGCGAAATCAAACTCTTACTCGACCCCTTACCTCCGGCAGAAGAAGTGCTGGTTTGCGCCCATTTTGCAACGCTTGGTGAATCGCTTCAAGGCACACTGACAGCCATGCGCCACGCCCCCTACGGGTGTGAGCTGATGGATAAATTTATCATGGATTGCACAAAGGAAAACAGGGAGCAACAGAAAAACCGTTTTTTCCTCGAGGGGGACCCGGGAGCGATACTCATCATTGAGTTTCGCGGAGACACCCGGGAGGAAGCTTCCCGATTGGCTGATGCGATGATCGAAGATTTAAAAAAAGAAGGTTACGGGTATGCTTTTCCTAAGGTTTATCCACCGGACACCAGTCGGGTCTGGGCCCTGCGGGCGGCTGGATTCGGAGTCTTATCGAATGTAAAAGGCGATGCCAAGCCCCTTGAATTTGTGGAGGATACAGCTGTTGCTTTGGCAGATCTGCCGGCATATATTGCTGAATTTCAGGCCTTGATGGCTGAATTTGGACAACAGGCAGTTTATTATGCCCACGCCGGAGCTGGTGAATTGCACCTGCGGCCAACCGTGAATCTGAAAACGAAGGAAGGGGTTCGCCAAATGCGGGAGATTGCTGAAGCTTCGGCCAGATTGGTCAAAAAATATCAGGGTTCTCTGAGCGGCGAACATGGCGACGGGCGTGTACGCGGCGAGTTCATTCCCCTGATGATCGGCGACGAAAATTACGCTTTATTGCAACGCATCAAACAAACCTGGGATCCGAATAATTTACTGAATCCGGGCAAAATAGTGGATGCTCCGCCGATGGATCAGTCTCTGCGATATTTACAGGATGTGGCGGCGCCGAAAGTGGAAACGGTCTTCGATTTTTCAGAATCGGGCGGCATTTTGAAAATGGCGGAAAAATGCAGCGGTTCCGGTGATTGCCGAAAACTTGCGCATGTCAGCGGCGGGGTTATGTGCCCTTCCTATATGGCTACCCGGAATGAAAAAGACAGTACCCGGGCCCGGGCCAATACGTTGCGTGAATTTTTGACCCGCAGTCAGGAAGGCGAAAACCGATTCGCCCACGAATCCTTGCACGAGGTGATGGATCTTTGTTTGTCTTGTAAGGGGTGCACCTCTGAGTGCCCTTCCAATGTGGATATGGCAACCCTGAAAGCCGAATTTTTGCACCATTATTACCAGTCTAAAGGGGTGCCTTTCCGCGCGCGGATATTTGGCAACATTGGTCGTATCAATGCATTGGCTTCGCGGCTTCCGGGATTTTCCAATTTTGTGCTGAGCAATCCGGTGTCTGGCGGCATCCTCAAACGTTTACTTGGCATTGCGCCGCAACGCTCTTTGCCTCCCGTACAAAGTGCGCTGCGATCCTGGTACGAGAAAAGAGCTGAAAGAACAAAGGGGGAGGTAAAAGGGATCGTCTATTTCTTTTGCGATGAATTTACCGACTACAACGATGCCGGTGTTGGACGGAAAGCTATCGAATTGCTGATGCGACTGGGCTACGAGGTGCGCATGCCCCGGCATAAGCACAGTGGTCGGGCACAATTATCAAAAGGGTTGCTTAAAGATGCGCAGAAGCTGGCACAGCAAAATGTGTCGATTTTTAAAGAACTCATTACGGAAGAAACGCCGCTTGTGGGTATAGAACCTTCGGCTATTCTCAGTTTTCGCGACGAGTACCCTAAACTGGTGGCGCCGGAAGAACGCGATGCTGCAAAGAAGCTGGGCCAAAATGCCATTTTGCTGGAGGAGTTCATCCGGCGGGAAGCTGAAAAAGGGAACATCAACCCAGATCAGTTTACGCAGGAATCCCGGCACATTTACTTGCACGGCCATTGCCATCAAAAAGCGCTTGCTGATGTCCGCGCTTCGGCCTGGGTTTTGGCTTTGCCCCGGAATTATCAGGTAGAAATTATTCCTTCCGGCTGCTGCGGTATGGCCGGTTCTTTCGGGTATGAAGCTGAACATTATGAAGTGAGTATGAAAGTTGGAGATCTGGTCTTGTTTCCTGCGATTCAAAAATTAGAGGAAGAAATTACCATTGCTGCACCCGGCACCAGTTGCAGGCACCAGATACTGGACGGAACGGGGAGGCATGCCCTGCATCCGGCAGAGATTTTGTGGTCGGCGCTGTTGACATAGTCTTTAAATATTCCTCGTTTCAGTCACCTATAAAATTGTTACGGATTCTACTTTGTGCTGGGAATTGAAACATACCGCCCATGCCCTTTCGCCTATGGAAAATTAATGCCTTCTTTTAACATCAAAGTAGGTTCATGTCCTGATTATTAAGGATATAGGCTATATTATTATGTCAGGTAGCGAACATTTTTGCAGGAATTCGGAACGCAGTATTTGTTATAAGTTGTTGATATTAAATTATTTGTAAAAAAACATTAAAGTTTGTTTGTTGAAATGCCCAGGGTAGTCCCATTCTACCCCCTCTGAAAAAGGCAAATTATTCTTAATCTTGTGCCTTTTAGAAGCGGCAATAATACAAACGCGCTTGCCTTAGATGCAGTAACTCCTGATTTCTTCTATATCCGTATTCCAATACAATGGTTTACATTTGTCATCGGTTTTCAATACAATCACATCATTCACTGCTTAAATTTATCATTATGCGTAAAGTACTTCTACTTATTACTGGTCTTCTTCCTGTGTTTTTGTGGGGACAGGCTCAGCGTATGGTGCTCATTGAGCATTTTACCAATGCTTCCTGCGCTCCCTGTGCTGCTCAAAACCCAGATTTTCATGCCCTGCTGAGCGACAACACGACCAATGTTGTTGCGCTCAAGTACCAGGCTCCGTTTCCGGGCTATGACCCAATGAATGAGGCTAACCCGACCCAGGTCGACGACAGGGGCGATTATTACGGCCTCAGCGGCGTGCCTACTGCCTGGATCGATGGTGTTTTGCCTGACAATGAATATGGCGGCGGTATCGGTGACTGGAACATTACGTCAACCAATGGCTATGCTGGCGGTCCTTATGGCTACAATCAGGATGTTTTAACCTATGCAGCTGGCCTGCCGACTCCGATTACCATCGAACTGACGCACAGCCTTAACGAAAACCTCGACGAAATTACCATCACTGCAACGGTTACAAACGTTAGTGCAGAACCTTTCACTCTGACTGCCGGCCGTTTTCATGTGGTTTTGGTTGAACAAAACGTCGTTTATGCAACGGCACCCGGAAGCAATGGCGAAACGGAATTCCACAATGTGATGCGCCGCATGTATCCGAGCTCGTCAGGAACAGTCCTGAACAGCCTTGCAGCCGGCGAAAGCATGGTGTTTACCTTTACAGAAGCGCTGCCAACCTACATCGCCGACAAACGCGAAATCGCAGTTATTGCTTTCTATCAGGACAATACAACGAAGTCTGTTTATCAGGCAGCTTTCAGTGCGCCACAAGCCATTGAAAATGTTCTGGATGCGGCCTTTGGCGACAACCTGACTGTAGCGCCAACACAGTTGTGCGGCGCCTCTATCGTTCCTACAATTGTCGTTAGGAATAATGGAGAGCAGGACATTACGAACTTCGAAGTTGGTCTGCTCATTAACGGAGATGCCGCTGCTTCCCAGGTTTGGAATGGCACCCTCGCTCCAAATGAAACAACCACTGTTATTTTTGACGAATTGGTACTGAATGGTACTTCTCAGGTTGCTTTTGTCATTCTTGATGTCAACGGCAACAGTTCAGACATCAACAGCCTGAACAACGAGACGCCTACATCAAGCTATTCTGCTCTGGCAGAGGAAGTTTATGGTACCAGCTTATCGGAAGACAACGAAAGTTACCTGGGTACTTACCCAACGATTGCAGTCATTGAAGAACCTATTCCTGACGGCGAATTTGGCTCTGGTACTTTCCAGTCTCTGAGACGCAGCCAGTTAACCTCTTCTGCAGGTGATATGGTCGGTGGATACGGACAAAGCGAGCGTTCCCTTTTTGTTAATTATTACCAGTGGAACCCTGCCGGTGCGACAAACGATTTTGGCACCATGACCTATCCTAAACTGGATTTCAGCAACCAGACGAATGCCTACCTGAAGTTTGATCGTTCGCACGCCCGCTACCAGGGTTCCAGCGACCGTCTCCAGGTTTTGGTATCTCCTGACTGCGGCGGCACCTGGACCATTGTTTACGACAAAGCTGCTGCTCAGCTGGCAACCCGCCCTGATCAGAATGCTTTCTTTGTTCCACCAGCAAACGGCTGGGTAACGGATTCCATCAGCCTCAGCGCATTTGATGGCACACCAGAGTTGAATATCCAGTTTAAGGTTATTTCTGACTGGGGTAACAACCTGTACATTGACAACATCAACGTATCGGGTGTTTTAGTCGGTACCAACGACCTGGAAGACCTGCTGGCTGGCAAAGTTGCCGTTTTCCCGAACCCAACCAACTCGGCGGTAAACATCGAATTTGAATTGGTAGAATCCACACCGGTGACCATTGAAATTCTTAATGCAAACGGCCAATTGGTAGCAACGCTTGATCAGAACCGCGATTATGCTGCCGGACAGTACATCCGCACCTGGAACCCGGAAAATGCCGGTGTTTACATGGCGCGTATCCGTACGCAATTGGGCGAATCTACGCAGCGGATTATCGTAACCCGCTAATCCCGCGTTCGCTAAATATAAATTCTGAAAATGGGTCGCTAACTGTTATGTTGGCGGCCCATTTTGCATGAATTGAAGTCCGCTTACCGACCAGAATGCAAAAAATGGACCGGATTTACGCAATCTCCCTTACTTTTGCAGGACTAAATCAATTTCTTACCTGTTATAATTTTCAACATATGAAAAAAATATTACTCCTGTCCGGTTTGTTTTTTCTTTCAGCGCAATTTGCTTTTGCGCAAAATGCCTTTGTCATTGATCCGAATCCGGTTATTGTAACCGATGTTCCTGCCAATGAATTTGAAGCCGTTGGACATTCCGAGGCCATTAACATGACCAACGAAACCATGCAGGTTCGGTGGACCCGTAATGTCATCTCCATGACGGAGGGCTGGCAGAGCGCCATTTGCGATAAAAATCAATGCTTTTTCCCTTCCGTTAGCTCTCAGCCGTTTGAGTTTCTTGGCGGCGAAGCTGCCCTTTTAGACGTGCACGTATACCCAAATGGCATAGTCGGGTCAGCAGTAATCGAAGTAAGGCTGGTCAATATTGCAGATACGACCCAATCTGCCACCGGGGTCTACTATTTTAACCAATCTCCGAATGGCACGCTGGACGTCCGTTACGAATCTGTAAAGGTTTATCCCAATCCAACGCAGGGCCTCTTTACAATTTCAGAAGTCACGCAGGTTGAACGGGTAGATGTTTTTGACCTTTCCGGCCGTATGGTGAAGCAATTTCAGTTTGGAGACGGACAATGGTACAACATCAGCGAATTACCTCAGGGTACCTACCATTTGCGCTTATTGGGAAGCAATGGCCAAACCCTCGTTACGAGGATGATGAACAAGGAGTAGTAGATCGATAAAGAGCAAATTGGCAAAAGGCAAGGGGCAATTCAGTTTAGGTTGCCCCTTGCCGATTTGCCTTTTGCCCCTTCTTGCCAATTTGCCCCTTGCCTTTTACGAATACCCACCTACTTTGCGTCCCTCAACTCCCGCCTCAGAATTTTCCCGACGTTGGTTTTAGGAAGGTCGGTGCGGAATTCGATGTGTTTCGGAACTTTATAGGCTGTAAGATTTTCTTTACAGTAGCTCAGAAGTTCACTTTCGCTAAGAGAAGCGTCTTTTTTGACCACAAAGACCTTGACCACTTCGCCTGATTTGGCGTCCTGAACGCCAATGGCAGCCGCTTCAAGTACTTTCGGGTGGGCAACCACTACCTCCTCAATTTCATTCGGGTAAACATTGAAGCCGGAAACCAGAATCATGTCCTTTTTGCGGTCAACGATGCGTACAAAACCATCTTCTTCCATGATGCCGATATCGCCGGTACAAAGCCACCCTTCTTTGATGGTTTCAGCGGTAGCTTCCGGACGGTTGTAGTAGCCTTTCATTACCTGTGGGCCTTTAACCTGAATCTCGCCGATTTCGCCTATTGGGCATACGGCGCCTTCTTCGTTCACGATCCGTAGATCGGTAGAAGGAATGGGGACGCCAATGGTTCCCAGACGGCCGGTACCATCAAATGGATTGGCTGTTGCTACGGGTGACGATTCTGTCATCCCGAAGCCTTCTGCCAGGAAGCATCCTGTAACCTGTTGCCACTTTTCTGCAACAGGCCGTTGTACGGCCATCCCGCCTCCGAGGGTGATGCGCAGGGAGGAAAAGTCGAGGGCATTAAAATCCTTGTTGTTCAGCATCGCATTAAACAAGGTATTGAGTCCGGTAACTATAGAAATCTGAAAATCTTTCATGGCCTTAACGAGAGAGGGAATGTCCCGTGCATTGGTTACCAATACATTTAAGGCGCCGAGGCTGATGCCAAACATGCAGTTAACGGTAAAGGCAAAAATATGGTACAGCGGCAAGGGACAAAGCATGATTTCCTGACCTTCTTTGAGGTAGGGACCTGCCCAGGCGCGCATTTGCAGCATGTTGGCAATGAGGTTGCGGTTGGTCAGCATGGCGCCTTTGGAAAGGCCCGTTGTTCCGCCTGTGTATTGGAGCAGGATGGTATCATCCGGGCCTCCCGAAACGGGGGGCAGGGTGAATTTTTTGCCCTGGTTCAGCGCTTCCGAAAAGCTGACGGTGTTCTGAATGTTGAAAGAAGGCACCATTTTTTTCAGGTTGCGCACCACAAAATTTACGATCGTTCCTTTCGGAAAACCCAGCAACTCTCCAATACTGGTCAGGATGACGGTTTTTATCTGCGTTTCCGGGAGAATTTTCTGGAGGTTGGCGGCAAAGTTTTCGACAATAACGATGGCCTTTGCCCCGGAGTCGTTGAATTGGTGCAACATCTCGCGCGGCGTATACAGCGGGTTGGTATTTACAACGAGCAACCCGGCGCGCAGCGCACCAATCAAAGCGATGGGGTATTGGAGCAAATTGGGCATCATCAGGGCAACCCGATCGCCGGGTTCCAGTCCGCGAGACAATAAATAAGCGCCAAATTGCGCAGAAAGCCGGTCTAACTGGCTGTATGTGATGGTTTTACCCATACAGGAGAACGCCGGCTTATCGCTGTATTTGTTAAACGATTCCTGAAGCATGCTCACCAGGTTGGGATAGGCATCGGCATCAATATTGGCAGGTATGCCTTTTGGATAGTTCTTAAGCCATGGTCTTTGTTCTTCCGTCATGTTTGCTGATTGTTTGTGATTCCGCATTTCGTTTTAGGTAACATCAAAAGTACAAATTTTCTTTTGTCTAACAATCGAGTCCGCAATATTGTGCGCGGGTATCAAAAACAGGAAAAGACAAGCGATTCGTTTTCAATATTTTTTATTAAAAATCCAGGAGAAAAAAGTACCTTTGCGCCTCCTAACGCGGCTGCCCGTTTTTTTATGCTGCATCCTGTTCTAAACCGGTCATTATGAAGGAAGTGGGTTGCAGGAAGTCGTTAGGGGATTTTGAACCAATTTATTCACCTTTTAAAAGCATTCTGTCAATGCTAGACGAAAAAAACATCGATCAGGATCCGGAAGAAGAAATGCCGGAAAACCTGGATGCTCCTGCAGAGGAGGAAACCGAAGACATACCTGAAACGGCTGAAGTACTTGTTGCAGAACCACCTAAGGTAGTCAGAAGCATCGCTGCTGTAGACACCAGCGATGAACCGGCAGGAGACGAAGAAGAAGAAGACCTCGAACTCCCGCTGGAGCCGCTTGTTTCTCTGGATACGCCGCACGACGACTTTGACTGGTCCATTACCAACAAGCGCGGCCGCTCTTACCCGGAGGAAGAAAAACTGAAACTTCAGGAACAATACGATTCTACCCTGACGGCTGTTCTGGAAAACGAAATCGTGGCTGGTCGCGTTACTTCGATCAACAGCGGCGATATTGTACTCGACATTGGCTACAAATCAGATGGTTTGATTTCACTGTCTGAATTCCGCGATATGCCGGAACTCACTGTCGGTGATCGTGTGGAAGTTTATGTTGAACAACAGGAAGACTCCAGAGGTCAGTTGGTGTTGTCCCGCCGTAAAGCGAAACTGCTGCGCGCCTGGGAAAACATTGTGGACTCTTACCAGAATGGCACGGTTATCCGTGGTACCGTTGTCAGCAAAACGAAAGGTGGTCTTATTGTAGATGCTTCCGGACTGGAAACCTTCCTTCCCGGCTCACAAATTGACATCAAGCCAATCATTGATTACGATGCATACGTAGGCAAAACGATGGAATTCAAGGTCGTTAAGATCAATGAAACCATCAAAAACGCCGTTGTATCGCACAAGGCACTCATCGAAAGCGACCTCGCAGAACAGCGGGAAGCGATCATTGCCGGCCTCGAAAAAGGTCAGGTACTGGAAGGTGTGGTTAAGAACATCACCGATTTCGGCGCATTCCTCGATCTGGGTGGCGTGGACGGTCTGCTCTACATCACAGACATTTCATGGGGCCGCATCTCGGATCCCCGCGATGTGCTGTCACTCAATCAGAAGATCAATGTGGTGGTGCTCGACTTCGACGAAAACAAGAAGCGTATTTCTTTGGGTCTTAAGCAACTGCAACCCCATCCATGGGAAGTGCTCAACGCGGATATCCAGGAAGGCGCCGTTGTTAAAGGCAAAATCGTCAACATTGAAGATTACGGCGCATTTCTCGAAATTGAACCGGGCGTAGAAGGCCTGATCCACGTTTCGGAAGTAACCTGGAGCAACCAGCCGGTTAATGCCCGCGAATACTTCAAGCTGGGGCAGATGTACGAAGCTAAAGTGGTGACGATTGACCGCGACGACCGCAAAATGTCGCTCAGCATCAAGCAACTCGCACAAGATCCCTGGGGTGAAATCGCAGAGCGTTTCCCAACAGGCAGCCGCTTCACCGGCGAGGTTAAAAATACCACGCAGTGGGGTGTATTTGTGGAACTTTCAGAAGGCATCGGCGGGATGATTCACATCTCTGACTTGTCCTGGACCAAGCGCTACCAGCACGCATCTGAGTTCACGAAAGTGGGCAGCCAGATCGAAGTGGTCGTGATGGACATCGACAAGGAAAACCGCAAACTGTCGCTGAGCCACAAACACATCGAAGAAAACCCATGGGATACTTTCGAAAACGTATTCCCTGTGGGCTCTTACCACGAAGCAACCGTACTGCGTCGTGATGACCGCGGCGCGATTGTTCAGTTGCCTTACGGCCTCGAAGCTTTTGCTCCCGCCAAACACATCCGCAAGGAAGACGGCAGCATGGCTGATGTTGACGAAGTTCTGACGGTTAAAGTCATCGAATTCAACCGCGACGACAAACGCATCCTCGTTTCTCACCTCCGCTACACAGAAGACATCCGCCGCGAGGCAGACGAAGTTGTGAAGCGCGAAAAAGACGACGAACGTCAGCAAACACGTAGCGCTGTGAAAAAACAGCAGGCTAATATCGAGAAGTCTACACTGGGAGATTTGGATATCTTCTCGCAGTTGAAGGAGCAGTTGGGGGATGAGACTCCCTCTGACAATTCTGGTGAATAACGTAATGAAAATTGATCTTTATCAATGAAAATATGTTCTCTGTCTTCTTGAATAGAAAATAGAGAGATATCAACATCATATTAATGGCGCTCTATTTGCAAGTTATGCAGGTAGAGCGCTTGTTTTTTTGATTACTTTTGATCTATATTTACCAAGAATGGAACAGTCTCATTTAAGAATTTACCTTAGTTGTTAAAAGGTACTTTACCTAGCCTTAGGTTTTACCCTCTTTATTGACCTTGTTGTTCGGTATTATTACTAAATGAGGCGAAAATAAATAATGCAAGGATCGGGAAGCTTTTTTTTAGAGATTAATATTTCTTAAGTAACTTTTTCTTTTGAAAACAATAGTAATTACATTCAATCATTAGAACTTAGCCCTTATGAAGTATACAGTAATAATATTGATGTTAAGCTTGGTTACTCCCAATAGTATATTTTCACAATATTCTTTGAATCAAACTATAAAGGAAGTTGAAAGAATATTTCAAAAAAATAAAGATATAGCAGAAGTCTCAGCCTACTACAATCAAATAGTTAGCAGATTTGATAGTAAAAAAAATGTAGATGATTTTTTTAATCTTAATAAAGCTATCGCTATATTTTTTGAAAAAAAAGATAAAATAAGTTTTGCCATTAAATATCATGAAAACTGCTTAATGTATACAAATCATGATTTGTCAAAAGAAATTGATGTATACTCTAACTTAGCAAGTTGTTATGAATGGAGTAAAAATAATAATAAGGCTATTACCTATGCTGATATTGTAATAAAAAAAACTGAGGTTAATAAGAGTTACTATTTATTTTCAATTGTTAAAGCTCTTGAAATCAAGGCTAAAGTATATCGTGTAGAAGGAGAAGTAACTAAAGCTTTGAGTTGCCTTGAAAAAGCTAATACGTTAGCGACATCAAAGTTTGGCGTTAATAGCATTATAGTTGCTAGGAATTATGTAAAAATTGGAGAATGTTATGACTTGTTAAGGGATTACGAAAAAGCCTTGTTTTTTAAGAAAAAGGCTATAAAAATTGTCCAAAAATTGCCAGATACAAATACTAAAAAACTCGCAAGCTTTTATCGAAGTTTAGGCTTGACATTTCAAAAGAAGGAAGATTATTTTAGTGCAATCAATATGTATGATAGCGCTATAAAATTATTAGAAGGAAAGGATTCGATAGAAATTGGAAATATCTATGGAATTAAAGGAAATTGCTACTATTATTTAGAAAGACCTCATCAAGCGATTAAGTTCTTTCTTGCTGCAAACCAAAAGCTTAATGATGTAAAAAGTGATTACAGTTTCATATTATTTGAAAACTTAACAAAAGCAGGCGCCTGCTATACGAATCTTGGTCAATTTTCAGAGGCGGCAGTTTTGATTGATAGTGCATTAAACATTGTTGGATATGATACAAGAAAAACCCTGCCTTTCGAAAACATCATTGGCTCGAAGCCCAGTCTCCTCATCACCCTCTACTTCAAAGCCAAAAACGACCTCCAGCGCTATTTAAAATCCGGTTGCGAAGAAGATCTGGAGCGTGCGCATGAGGGATACGATGTTTGCATCCGGCTGATTGACTACATCATCAGTTCTTACGACGATTCGAGCTCCAGGCAGTATCTGGTGGAACGCTTTTACTACATTTTTGAAAGCATCATCGAAGTCAACTACCAGTTTTATCAACTGCGGGGCGAGCGAAAATATGTGGACCGGGCCATGCGCTACATGGAAAAAAGCCGGAGTATTTTGCTCAAAGAAATGATGCAGGTAGCCAAAGCGAATGTCATCGCCGGAATTCCCGATACGGTACTGGCCCGCGAGCGCGGGTTGCGCGAGCAGATTGCCGCTCTGGAGAGCCGCAAATACCAATCGGAGCGCAAACTGCCCGCAGAGCAACAGGTCGAAGTCGTGTTTCACCAGTTGAACGACAGCCTCTTCAACCTGCGCAATCAGTATTGGTCATTATTGAAGCAACTGGAGCAGCGCTATCCGGCCTATTACGATCTGAAACACGCCGACCACAGCGCTGAAACTGCAGCCATAGCCGAACGCCTGCTGAAACGAGACGAAGCTTTGGTACAGTATTTTGTCGGCGACGATCAAATTTATACCTTAGTTTACCGCGGCGACGGCACTTTTTATATGAACAAAGCGCCTGTCGGCGATCTGGACCGGAATGTGAAAGACCTCCGCGAAAGCATTTATAACTATGTGCTGACACCATCGGATACCCTGGTGAAAGCTTACGCCGATGGCGCATACGGCCTGTACCAAAAACTCCTGCAACCCATCAGCGGCTATTTATCTTATCGCGTGACCATCATCCCCGACGGACTGCTGGAATTCCTGCCTTTTGAAGCCCTGCTGACAGAAAAACCAGACCCGAACAGCAATTTCCGCAACTGGCCCTACTGCCTGAAAAAATACAACTTCGCTTATGCCCATTCCTTGCTTTCTCTCGAAGCAATGCAGGAGCGGCAAAACCACCCCAAGTACCGACAGGTGCTGGCTGTTGCACCCCGTTTTTCTCCTGTAATGAGCGTTAGTAATCCGGAAGAACGCCGCCGTAGTTTTGGCACGCTGGAAGATAACCTCGACGAGGTCGCCGGGATAGGCGCGCTTTTCCCCACAAAAACCCTGCTCGATACCTCGGCGACGGTCGCGTCCTTCAAAGCCATAGCCGGTGATTATGCCGTGCTGCATCTGGCTACCCATGCCAAAGCAGACAATGAAGACGGGGAATACGCCTACGTGGCTTTTAGCGAGACCGGCGACACTACAAATAACAATTTATTGTACCTGAAAAACCTGTACACCCTCTCTCTGCATGCAGATATGGTGGCGCTCAGTGCCTGCGAAACCGGCGTGGGTAAATTGCGGCGTGGCGAAGGCGTGGTCAGTCTGGCCCGCGGCTTTTCTTATGCCGGCGCCAACAGCCTCGTCACCACCCTCTGGCGCATCAGCGACCGGGAGTCGGCTACCCTGATGAAAAGCTATTACCGGGAATTGAAAGAAGGCCTGAGTAAAGACGAAGCGCTGCGCCGGGCCAAACTGGAGTATCTGGATCAGGCTTCCGGCAACCGCGCGCATCCTTTTTTCTGGGCTGCTTTCGTGACCATCGGAGACATGGCGCCGCTGAATTTGAGCAACAATCAGTGGGCCTGGTGGTTGCTCGCTTTGGGCTTGCTACCGCTTGGGTATTGGGTTTGGCGGAAGCGGGGGGATTTGCAAGTGGGCAAATAGCAAATGGGCAAGTTGGCAAAATTTATCGTGAAGGTATATTGGTTAATGGAAAACCTTCCAATACTTATTGAAATCCTGTCCTTCAGCTAAATGAGACAGGTTTTGCCAATTTGCCATTTTTGAGACAGCCTTGTTGGGCAAGTAACATGTCAGGCGTTGTGTTTCCCCCCTTCCGTTTTCTCCTCAAACAGCCCTTCATATTTGCTGCTTTCTGTGCCCATCCATTTGTCCCAAAACGTAAAATACAGGCCGTAATTGCTGCGGAATTCAGCATGGTGAAGGCTGTGGTGGGTGGCGCCGATGAACCAGCGTCCCAGCCAGTGGCGGGCACTGCCTTTGGGATAAATTTCAATGTCGAGGTGATTGATGGTCGCCGAAATGGTCATGAGGGTGAGCAACAATATGACTACCCCATAGTGCATGGGCAATACGAAGACCAGCGCCGGCACGACGATCGACTGCAACGCCGATTCAAGGGGGTGGAAAGAAAAGGAAGTCCAGGGCGAAGTGACGATGCTGTCGTGGTGCACTTTGTGAACGATGCGGTAGACTTTGGGCCGGTGCATCCAGCGGTGTAGCCAGTAGTAATAGGTCTCGTGTACAAGCATGGCACACAGCAGGCTAACCGGTAGCCACAAGTAGCCGTAAGCGCCCGGATCGGTGTAAATGAGGGTATACCCGCTTTGCCAGGCAAGCAGCATCAGTGCTCCGGACAGGCCAAAAGCCAGTGAAGTCAGCGCTGACCATTTCACTTCCTGCCACGATTGTCCGGGCTGCCGCAGGCGAAAACTGATTTTCCGCCCGGCAAACTGCCTTTGAGCCAATCGATAGAAAAAGAGGTAAAAACCGCCAGCCACCAGCACATAGCGAAAAAATACCACCGTCGAAATGCCGAAGATGGCGAGTACAAAAAAAAGGGGATGAGACAGGTCTGGTGTTTGCATGGAAGCAGGCCTTGCGGTGAATGAATATCCCAGAAAAACCAATAGCTTTCCGGTTTGTTGCCAAAAATGGGGCTATTTTCCGGAAGCAGGAAACAGAATCCTCCAATGCTTTGGCGATTCCGGCAGTAAACTTTCGTGGAGGGACACAAAATCCCTATTTTTATCCCCAACCTATACCACACCGGCGCGATGCAAACACCAGATTCTTCCAACCAGCACGAAATGCAGCAAATCATGCAGAAAATGCTGGATGCCAATGCCGAAGCTGCCGCTGCAGTCGTTGCGGGTGCACAACAGCTGCTGGAGGAAGTCCGTGCAGAACGCGCCGCTGCCAAACAGGCGCTGCTCGAAACACAGGAAAATACAGCGGCGCTATCAGCCGCTTTTTTAGAGCAACATCGTGACCGGATTGAAACCGACCTCCGGGAACAGATCAGACGGGATTTTGCCATTGCTTTGTTGCAGGGTGGGGCGATGCCAGATGAAGTATCCGACTGGCTGGGCATTCCGGAAGCGGAAGCGCTTGAGTTGAGCCAGCGGTTTGGCTATGAACGCTGGAAAGATCCGGAAAGCGGCGCCTACGGAATTCCGGAGAAACAGCCTGCCGTTGATTTCTCGTATGCCCGGCTGACCATCGAGGAGCAGGGACGCAGCGGCACGGTCATTTTTCAGCTTGGCAAAACCGTATGCCGTTTCTGGTACGAACTTGCAGGGGGCGATGCGCTTGCCTTTATTGATGTGCCAACGGAAGCGCAATGGGAAGCGCATACAAAACTCCCGCTTGCCCAACGCGAAGCCATCCTGCACTTTATCGGGAAACGCACCGTGGCCGACAAAGCGCCAGGATACCGCTACCGCATCGACGCCAATTCGATCACCATCTATTAAAACCATTTGCTGTGGAAGATCGGGACCTCAACTTCGAAAATTATGCAGCTACCCTGCAACAGGTGATAGCCGACGCCATCCGGAAGGCGGAGACCCTGCAGGAAGAAGCCAAAAAGGAGCGTGAAGCCGCATTTGCTGACACCGCAAAAAGAAGGGATTTGCTTCGCAAACTGGAAAACGAGGCTCAAAGAAAAGCAGAAGACGAAATGATGGCGCGATATCGGTTACTTAAAGACGAAATGCGGAACCTGCTTGTCCAAAAAATGAAACAAGCCGGAAAAACGGAGGAGGCTGTTGCGGAAATGCTTAAAAATAGGATATAAAAGAACTTCCGAACAGCCTTCCCACCGAAGTTTTAGTCATAGCCTTTGCTTATTCCCCTACCTTCCCCCGATAAACATTGACCCCAATGGCATAAAGGGAATGTCCTTTTCCCCAATTGTAAATCCTGATTTTATTAGCAGCCACGCCGAGGTCGACTTTTTGCCAGGTTTTTCCGCCGTCTGTGGTTTCAAATCCGCTGCTGCGGGTTCCCACAAATCCGTGCGATTCATCAATAAAGCCAATGCCAAATTCTCTGGCAGCAGCGTCTTCACAAAGTGGTATTTCCTGCCAGGTTTCACCGCCATCGGTGGTTTTGGCCACCCGTTGTTGCTTCACGTTGGGATCCGGGTTATACGACTGAATGGTGACATAGCCCACCTTGCGGGAAGGGAAAGAAACTTTCCAGGTGGTTTCAAAAGGGCGGTCCGACTGATATTTTTTTTCCCAGGTTTTTCCGCCATCTTTTGTGTAAAGAATCAGGGCATTGGACTGAGTAATGTCGTCGCTGGTGGCTGCACAGGCAAAGCCTTCTTTGGCATTGAACATCTTGATATCGAACAACATTTTGCAGTCATCATTCATCGGCTTTGAAGTAAAGGTCAACCCGTCGTCGTGTGAAACCAGCATGTTGGCTGGTGCGCCTACCCGACCGACGCCGTAAATGTGGTAGCGGTAGTCAATGGCCCCGTGGTTGATGTATTGCTCTTTGACCACGTCAATGGCGCAAAGCCCTTTCACATAGTTGCCTTTGTAATTGACAGGAGTCCAGGTTTTTCCGCCATCCTGCGTTTGATAAAGCGGGATGGTGTCCTGCACATTCGGAAAATAATCGGTCCCGACGTTTCCGGCAAAGCCCCTCAACGAATCGAGAAAAGCGATACAGCGAAAGAAAGTCCCGGGTTTTTCATAAATCTTTTCCCAGCGCGCTCCCCCATCGCTGGTGTGGTATATTTTACCCTGGCCATTGCAGTACCAGCCGTTTTGTTCATCCACAAAACAAATGTCGTCCTGCTTGCCCGGGTAGGGTTCTGTTGTTTGCTTTTGCCAGACTATGGTGTCTGACTGGGCATGACCCAGCGCAAGGATGGAGGAAAAAAGAAGGCTTAAGGCAAATGATCTCATTTTCGGATGTTTTACTGTTTAGACCAATAAGAGGGTGCTGAGCAGGAAATCATCCCCGCTGCTGTCTTCCATGAATAAAGTTGAAAAGATGACTTTGCCCAATGCCGCCAGCAGCAATAGTTTTTCGGCGTCAACGAGGGCAATACCGAGGTGGAAAGTCGTCTCAGGGCGATGGTTTTTCATTTCCAGTCCATAAGACAATATTTCCATGTCACCTTTTAAAAACTTCATTTTCAAACCGCCTTTGTTTTGGTATACACAGGCATAGACTGCTCCGTCGGCAAAAACGAGCTTCCCGTTGCTTCCCCAAAAGTTGTGCGAAAGCAGAAGAACCTCCTTTTCATTTTCGGTAACGGAATACACGGGATTCCAGAATCCCTTGCGGTTGACCGCAAAATTTTTGTTGTTGATGCTAAAATGGGAAACGCCGCCAGGCTGAAAAGACAAATCAATCAGCACTTCATCCTCCTTTTTAAGGAGCTCTTTTTTCCCGTCTTTTATCCATTGTATGTTTTTCATGTGATGCGTTTAAGTAAAGAATGCACCACAAACTTGCGTTGGATGAGCTTGCTGATCAAGCTTTATTACACCATTGCCGGAAAAAGCGGATGAGTGACGGAAAGGAGGAAAGTGGATAACGCATATGAAGGAATCACACCCCCATTAATTCTTTAAAACGGACCGATTGCCGCTGGCTGATGTCTATGGTGGCGCCGTTTTGCATTTCTACCTGCAGCGCATTATTGAAGAGTGGACGAATGTCTTTTATGAAATGTATGTTGATGATGTGCTGCCGGCCGGTTCTGAAAAAATGCGTATCCGGTAATTTTTCTTCCAGGTAATTTAAGGATTTATGAAGCAGGGGTCTTTTATCCCCAAAGCAAACCCGGGCATAATTGCCCACGCTTTCAATCAAAAACACTTCAGCTAAAGGGACAAAAAAGCAGTTTTCTCCATCTTTGATGAAAATTCGTTTGTCAATGCTTAGCCTGCTCCCGATCTCCGACGGTGGGTCGATCTGCGATTTGATTTTCTCAATGGCTTCGGCAAGTCGTTCAGGGTTGACGGGTTTTAAAATATAATCCAGCGCGTTTACTTCAAATGCTTTGATGGCAAACTGATCATAAGCCGTTACGAAAATGACGCGGGGAGCCTCATCGAGCGCTTCCAGCAAATCGAAACCAGATTTTCCGGGCATGTGAATGTCCAGAAAGAGCAGCGCCGGTTTCTGTTCGTTGATTTTCGCAAGCGCTTCAACTGCATTGGCCGCGGTATCCACAACTTCTATATCGGGATGTTTTCGCAACATGGCGCCCAATTCAGCCAGCGCAAGCGGTTCATCGTCAACTAAAATCGTTTTTATTGCCATGATAAGGGCGTTTGCAGGGTAGCCACAACCTGTTCATTTTCCTGATGAATCGAAAAACGCGCATGATGGTGATAGACTTCTTCCAGTCTTTTCCGGATGTGCTTTAGTCCGATGCCATTGCTCCGGCTCGGGGCATACTCCCCGGTATTGAGCACTCGAATCACCAGTTGCCCTTCTTCGATGCTTAGTGCTACCGTAATATTGCTTTCATTGATTTGCTGGGCAGCGCCATGTTTGACGGCGTTTTCTGCCAGGGTTAACACAATGGCAGGCGGTATTGTTTGGCTAAATGTATTTTCGTCAATCTGATAGGTCACCTTAAGCCTTTTTCCAAAACGCAGCTGCTCCAGTTCAAGATATTTTTTCACTTCTGCGATTTCATCACTAAGGGGAATCAATTGCTCTTTTCCGTACTGCAGGGTAAAGCGGAGTAGTTCGCTCAGTTTAACAATGGCATCCCTGCACACGTCAGGATTAATGGTGACGAGGGCTTTAATGCTGTTCAATGCATTAAACAAAAAATGCGGGTTCAGCTGAAGTTTAAGCAGCTCCAGTTCGGTCGTTTTGGCGAGATTTTCCAGGGTCAGTTTCTCCTGTTGAATGGCATTTCTATGTTCCAGTATTTTATACATAAAGTAAATAATCACCCAGACGCCCACATACCGCATCCAGTTGATGATGGTTCCTGCGATTTCAATGAATTTTACATTTTTCAGAAAAAAGGAAAAATCCGCAATCATGCCCGGAAGAAAGTTCGCCAGTGAAAGAATGCCAGAGATGGTAAGGGTGGACAACAGCGCAGAAATCCAGATATGGATGGTCTTTTTCTCAAAAATGTGCTTTTTTCGGATGATCAACCGGTAAACATGCGTACTGATGATGCCGATAATGGCATAAGCAATCATTGCCCAAAAAACGGAGGCATTAAATTTTCCAATGATAAAAAAAGTATAATTAATTGTTTCGATGGCGACCATGCCAAACCAACCGGCCGCCTGGCAAAACCAATATGTTCTGTTTTCTTTCATCCACACAAAATAAGGTCTTGACAAATTCGACGTGCCAATTTTGCCTCGTAAAAACATTTTTTTTACACAAGTGCAGAAATAAGGGTTTGAAAGGCGTTTTTTGACGTTTAGGGGAATTCCCGAATAAGCGCTAACCTTCCTTTTCTTGTATATTTGTCGGAAGGAGCATTCGCTCATAAAAATAAATACTACCGCATGCTAGCCAGTATATGCACAAAATATGGCCCACCGGATGTACTCGAAGTCAAACAAATAGAAAAACCGATCCCTGAGGATCAGGAAATTTTGATACAAATACATGCAAGTACCGTGAATCGCACCGATTGCGCCATTCTGCGCGCAAAACCTTTCATCATGAGGTTTTTCACCGGGTTGTTCAGGCCCAAAAGAACGGTTTCCGGAACTGATTTTGCGGGCAGCATTGAAGCCGTTGGCAAAGCCGTCAGCAAGTATAAAGTCGGTGACCGGGTTTTTGGATTTGACGACCTTGGCTTAAGCGCCCATGCGCAATACATGGCACTTTCCGAAGACAAAGCCCTGACGCATATACCGGAGAATGTCAGCTACGCGCAGGCGGCAGCCAGTTCAGAAGGGGTACATTACGCTTATAATATTGTCAACAAAGTGCGCATCGAAAGCGGCCAAACCATCCTGGTCAACGGCGCAACAGGCGCAATCGGTTCGGCGGCGGTTCAAATGTTGAAATACTTAGGGGCAAATGTTGTGGCGGTATGTCGGGCAGAGCATGCAGCGCTGGTTACATCACTTGGGGCAGACCGGATAATTGATTATGTTAATGAAGATTTCACCAAAGAACAACAACAATATGATTTTGTCTTTGACACGGTGGGCAAAAGCTCCTTTTTCAAATGCAAACCTGTTTTAAAACCCGGCGGGGTCTACATTTCGTCAGAGTTGGGCTGGATGGCTCAAAACCTTTTCTTTGCACTGATCACGCCGCTGACGGGTAAGTTTAGCCGGCATGGCAGGAAAAAAGTCATTTTCCCCGTTCCAACGGACATTAAAGCAAGCCTTCGGTTTGTGAAAGAACTGATGGAAAAAGGAAAGTTTAAGGCGGTAATAGACCGACAATATCCGCTGGCGCAAATTGCAGATGCCTATCGATACGTGGAGACGGGGCAAAAAACAGGAAACGTGGTCATTGACATGGTAAGTAGCCCATCCTAAATCCCCCGCTCGTCGCCCGCACGATGGCGGCAACTGAGTGGCGGCTGAGCTGGCGACTGAGCGTAGTCGAAGTCAAGTCGAAGTCAAGTCGAAGTCAAGTCGAAGCTCCGCCTCGCGTGTTCTATTTACCGGGTTTTACCTGAAAAAGGAAGGCCGCACACGATATATTCCCCTCCATTTGCCTACCTTTGCAGCGTTTTTTCAAAGCCATAACCATGAACGCAACATCCATCGCGCCAGCTCTTGTTTTCGAACAGGGCAATCTGAACGAAGCTACCCTGCTAAACCTGTATAAGCGGCTGTTGAAGCCGCGGATGATTGAAGAAAAAATGCTCATTCTGTTGCGGCAGGGGCGGGTGAGCAAGTGGTTTTCAGGCATCGGCCAGGAAGCCATTTCGGTAGGCGTTACCTGCGCGCTTCTGCCCGATGAATTCATTTTCACCCTGCACCGCAACCTCGGGGTGTTCACGTCCCGGGACGTTCCGCTCGACCGCCTGTTTTCCCAGTGGCAAGGCACCGCTCAGGGCTTCACCAAAGGCCGGGATCGCTCTTTCCATTTTGGCACCATGGAACATCATATTGTCGGTATGATTTCGCACCTGGGGCCTCAACTGGCTCTCGCAGGCGGAGTAGCGCTGGCACACAAGCTCCGGAAGGAAGGCCGTGTTTCGGTAGCGTTTACGGGCGAAGGCGGCACGAGTGAAGGCGATTTCCATGAAGCGCTCAATGTCGCTGCGGTCTGGCAGTTGCCGGTTATTTTTGTGATTGAAAACAATGGCTACGGCCTCTCTACGCCCACGCAGGAGCAATATCGCTGCGAAAACCTGGCCGACCGTGCCCTCGGATACGGGATGCGCTCGGTTATTCTGGACGGCAACAACATCCTCGACGTCTTCCGCACATTCAGCCAGTTGGCTGAGGAACTGCGCGAAAATCCGGAACCAGTCCTGGTGGAGTGCCGCACCTTTCGGATGCGCGGACATGAAGAAGCTTCGGGTACGAAATACGTGCCTCAGGAGCTGATGGATTACTGGGCCGCGAAAGATCCGTTGAGCAATTACGAAAAATTCCTGTTGCAAACCGGCGTACTGGACGCTTCAAAAATCGAAGCCATACGCCAGGAAATCAGACAGGAAATCGAAGAAGGCCTGACCACTGCTTTTGCGGAACCTGCCATTCAATCCACTGAAGCTGCTGAACTGGCAGACGTCTACGCCCCCTATGAGCAGACAGTTGTAGCGCCGACAAGCGATAAACGCAGTGAAAAACGCTTTATCGATGCCGTATCAGACGGTTTGAGACAGGCGATGGTCAAGCACGAAAACCTGGTCCTGATGGGTCAGGACATTGCGGAATACGGCGGCGTTTTCAAAATTACGGAAGGATTTGTGGCGCAGTTCGGTAAAGAACGGGTGCGGAATACGCCTATTTGCGAAAGCGCCATTGTCGGTATCGGGCTTGGGCTGAGCCTCAAAGGGCACAAAGCGATGGTTGAAATGCAGTTTGCCGATTTCGTCAGTTGCGCGTTCAACCAGATCGTGAACAACCTGGCGAAACTCTACTACCGCTGGGGCCAAAATGCCGATGTTGTCGTGCGAATGCCTGCGGGCGGCGGCATGAGCGCCGGACCTTTCCATTCCCAGAGCAATGAAGCCTGGTTTGCGCATACGCCGGGCCTGAAAGTCGTTTATCCTTCCAATCCATACGACGCCAAAGGCCTGTTGCTGGCCAGTTTCGAAGATCCGAATCCGGTCATTTATTTCGAGCACAAAGGTTTATACCGCAGTCTGACCGAAGCCATTCCGGACGATTATTATACGGTGGAAATCGGGAAAGCCCGCCTGGAACAGGAAGGTAGCGCGGTTTCGGTCATCACCTATGGGATGGGCGTACATTGGGCGAAAAAAGTTATGGCGGAAATGGGCCTGGAAGCAGACATCCTGGATCTGCGTACCTTGTTGCCACTCGATTACGACGCCATTGTGACTACCGTGAAAAAGACGGGTAAGGTCATTATCCTGCACGAAGACACCCTTTATGGAGGTATTGGCGGGGAAATTGCCGCTTATATTTCTGAAAACCTGTTTGAATACCTGGACGCGCCGGTTTTGCGTGCTGCCGGTCTGGACATGCCCATTCCCTTTGCGGCGCCTCTGGAGCAGTTGTTTATGCCTTTGGAGCGGTTTAAAACGCAGTTAGGGAAACTGATGAGGTATTAATCAAGGTTAAAGTAAAATCAAGGTTAAAGGTTAAAGTAAAAAGGGTAAAGGAAAAGGCATATTTGCTCCTTTAAAAAACCTCACCAGTCCTTCTCCGAGCTACACGCTCCGCGTCTGTCCTTGCGCATTTTATTCATCACCTTTTTTTCTTCCTGCTCCATAATTTTGAGGAGTTCTTCGGCTTCTTTGCGTGAGATTTCTTCCTCTTTGCCCGCTTGTGATTTGGATTGTTGATCTTGCCTTTGCTTGTCAGCCGACTGGTTTTGCTGATCCTGGCTTTGCTGGTTTTTCTGTTGTTGCTGATTTTGCTGCTGCTGGTTTTTATCAGGCGGCGGTGGTGGCGGAATGCGCCGGCGTGCCTGTGCGAGGTTGTGTTTGGCCTGAGCATCACCCGGATTCAGGCGCAGGGCATTTTTATAGGCTTCTACGCTTTTTTCCCACTCCCCCGCTTTAAAATGCGCATTGCCGAGGTTGTAAAAAGCCTGCGCTTTTTCATTGCGATCCAGGGCATTGGTGGCGGCTTCTTCAAAGTGTTTTGCCGCTTCGCCGTAGTTTTCGCCCTGATAAATGGCATTACCCAGGTTGTAATTGTCTTTGGCGCTTCCTTTTTTCTCGAGCGCACTACGGTATTTTTCTGCCGCTTTGGCGTAGTCTTGTTGTTTATAAGCTTCATCGCCTTTCAGCGATTCAGCGTGCGCCGATTGGGCGGATGCGATTGGCAGGCAAAGCCCAAAGGCAAAAATTCCAAGTTTTGTTTTTAACGATAAATACATGGCTTACCCATTTTTACAACCAACGTGTTCCATCTAATCTGGTTTCTAAGCGTCTTCTTTACTGCGATAAGCGATAAAAAATTCTGTTCCCAGCAACAACAAGCCCAGCGCGATCAGGTATTGAAAATAGTTGTTGTAATCGCTGAAGGGGCGTTCCTCAAAAGAGCGTTTGTCTATTTTATCAATGCGCTGCCGGAGGCCGCTGATGACGGCCTGGCTGCCGGATGAGAGGTTGAAATAGGCGCCATTGGCTGCCCGGGCAATTTCCCGCAGGGTTTTTTCATCCAGGCTGGTGCGCACCGGATTGCTGCTGGCGTCGCGTTTGTACTCCGTTCCGAAAGCAGTCGCAACAGGAATATAGCTACCTTCCGGAGTGCCGGCGCCGACGGTCATGACGATGAGGCCGTTATCTGCCGCTTCCTTTGCGCTTTCTGCCGATGCGCCTTCGTGGTCTTCCCCGTCGCTGAGGATGACGAGGGCTTTGTGGTTTTTGTTGTCTTCTCCAAAAGTTTGATCTGCCATTCGGATCGCCGACCCAATATCAGTGCCGGCAGAAGAGGCCATGCTGGTCTCTGCGCTTTCCAGAAACAGGCGGAGAAAATTGTAGTCGGTCGTCAGCGGAGACTGCACAAAAGCGCTGCAGGTAAACAGGATGACGCCGATGTTGTTGCCATCCAGTTCGTTTACCAGTTCGACCGCAAATTTTTTGACCCGTTCCAGGCGATTGGGCGGTAAATCCTGCGCCAGCATGCTTTCAGAAATGTCTATGGCAATGATCAAATCGATGCCTTTGCGCTGAACAACCTCGCGCTTGTTGCCCCATTGGGGATTGGCCCAACTCAAAATCAGGAGGGTCAGGGACAGTAGCAGCAGGGTCAGCTTAAAGGTATTGCGCCGCGGGTTATACCCCGGCATCATCCGTTGAATCAGCGTCTCATCGCCAAACCGCTGTAGTGCGCGCCTGCGCCAACGTTGCGACAGCGCATACAATCCCACCATCAGAGGGATTGCCGCCAGGGCAAAAAGGTATTCGCTGTGCTCAAAACGGAACATTTTTCTTAGATGTTAGATTGAAGACGTTAGATATTAGATTTTTGACATTAGATATTAGATGCTGGATTCTGCTTAGGGAATCGTTCTCAAAACGGTGTACCGAAGGAGGAACTCCAGAAAAACGAAGCCTAAAGCGCATGCAACAAACCATCGAAACAATTCGGCGTAGCGTTTGTAGCTGGTAATTTCAATCTCACTTTTTTCCAGCTCATCGATCTGCGCATAAATTTGTTCCAATTCCTGCTCAGAAGTAGCCCGGTAGTATTGCCCGCCGGTCAGTGCGGCGATTTCCCGCATCAGCGGTTCATCCATTTCTACGCGCGCCAGGCCGAAGACATAAGTGCCGTCGCTGCGTCGGCTTACCGGAGTATGCGCTTCGCCCGACACGCCGATGCCGATGGTGTATACTTTGATGCTGTATTCCTTGGCAATTTTAGCGGCCAGCTGCGGCGACTGGTAGCCGGTATTGTTCACGCCATCGGTGAGCAGGATGATGACCTTGCTTTTTGCCTTGGTATCTTTGAGGCGGTTCACGGCGGTCGCAAGGCCCATTCCGATGGCCGTCCCATCTTCCAGGCGCCCGCATTCCAGTTTGGATAAAAATTCTTTTACAATGCGGTGGTCGCTGGTCAGGGGGCATTGGGTATAGGCTTCGCCTGCAAAAACCACCAGACCGATGCGGTCAAACGTTCTTTTGTCTACAAAATCTCCGGCTACGCGCTTGCTCACTTCAAGTCGGTTGGGCTTAAAATCCATGGCCAGCATGCTGCTCGACAAATCCATCGAAAGCACGATGTCGATCCCTTCTCCTTTCACTTTTTCCTCCTGAAGCGGCTGTTGGGGCCTGGCCAAAGCCAGGATCAAAGCTGCAAAAGCCAATCCCCGAAAAACAGGCAGCACGATTTGCAGCCTGCCGCGCCAGCTGCCTCCGCTCCGGATGGCCTGCAAGCTCGACAAACGAAATGTGGGATACCGCTTACGGTAGCGCATCCAATACCAAAACGCCGCTACGGGCAGTAGCAGGAGCAGATACAGAAACCAGGGATGCAGCCACCTCATATTCTAAAAATTGATGATTGATGATTAATAGATTGATGATTTTTGATGTTTTTGGTACTCCCGCATCAAAATTGGCATGCATCAACCGTCATTTGCCATTGAGGTATTTTGCTCTAAATTAGTCACTTCATTTTCTTCTTTAGCCGTCATTTCCACCACTTCAATAGCCCTTTCAAGCCAGTTTGCACTGGATTCGGCATCGGGGCTTGCTTTTGCAAATTTCACCATATCTGCGGTTTCCAGCAAATCGCGCAGGGTATTGACAACAACGGTGGGGATTGGGTGCTTTTTCAACGCCATCAGGATTTCTCCTGTTGTTGATTCCAGCGCCTGGATGCCATACCGGTTTTCGAGGTATTCTCTTTCAATAAAAGTCAGGTCGGCATAATAGGCCTTCAGCGCTTTGGGTTGCAGCCAGGGACTGGCTTTTTGCAAGGCATGCAGTTTGTCCAGCGCAATGACATGGGGCGCCCTTTTTATCACAGACTTTGGGAAAAACTGCTCCTTAACGGGTTTGTTGGATAAATACCAGATGCCTCCTACCAGCAACAACAGCAGGGCGCTGCCCCAGTAGGGCCAGTAATCGGACAATCGACGGGCCTCCGGTATGATGTCTTTGATCGGTTCGATGTGCAGCGAGTCACTGTTCACCTCCACATCGTTTACTTCCAGTACGAGTTCTTTGGTCCAGGCGGTATCAATTTTTGTGCCTTCTGCCACAAAAAGAGGAATCGCAGGCAGGGTGTAGCGGCCGGCGTCGAAGGAAGTCAGCGTCAGGGCCTGCTCTGTGGTGGTGCTGTAGCCGGAAATGCGGGTGCGGGGCGTATCTACTGCTACAATTTCAATGCCGTTGAGGGAGTCCAAAAGGGAAAAGTCAGCCCGCTGAAACAAGCCGTTTTTGCTGTAATTGACGCGAAGGATCAGTTTTACCTGATCGCCAATGCTGATCTGGGCGCTGTCCAGCAAAGCCTGCGCTTTTATGGATTGCGCGCCAAGGTCTGTGTTAAAGAAAGTCAGCGCCAGAAAGAAGCACCCTGCAACGATGGTATTTCGTTTTCCCATGTTTATTTTTGGATGCGCTTGTGAAAAAACTTGAGCAGCGCATTCACATAAGGCTCGTTGGTCTCAATGCGTACGATGTCGGCGCCACTTTTGAGAAATACGCTTTTAAAATACTCTGATTGATCGCGGTGCCAGGTTTCGTAGTGTTTACGGACAGCTGCCGAGGCGGTATCAAGCCAGGCAACCTGCCCGGTTTCCGGGTCTTTTACGCGCATGAGGCCCACATTGGGCAAAGTTGCTTCGCGTGGGTCTACAATTTGCACCCCGATAAGGTCGTGTTTGCGGGCGGCAATCCGGAGAGGGGCATCATAGCCTTTTGCGAGAAAATCAGAAAGTAAAAAACACACGCTGCGTTTTTTGATGGTATTGTTGAAATACTCCAGCGCCCCGCCGATATTCGTTCCCCTGCCTTTGGGCTGGAAGTCAATCAACTCGCGGATGATGCGCAGGATGTATTGGCGGCCTTTTTTAGGCGGCATGAATTTTTCAACGCCTTCGGAAAAGAAAAGTACGCCGACTTTATCGTTATTGTTGATGGCGGAAAATGCCAGCACAGCACATATTTCAGTCAGGATTTCGTGCTTCATTTGTGCTGCCGTGCCGAAAAATGCCGACTGACTCATGTCAATGAGCAGCATGACGGTCAGTTCGCGCTCTTCTTCGAAAATCTTCACATGTGGCTCGCCGGTGCGGGCGGTTACGTTCCAGTCGATCATGCGCACATCGTCGCCATACTGGTAACTGCGTACTTCGCTGAATGACATGCCCCGACCCTTAAAAGCACTGTGGTATTCGCCGGTAAACAAATGCCGGCTCAAACCCTTGGTCTTGATTTCTACTTTGCGGACCTTACTAAGCAGTTCGTTGGTTTCCATCTTACAAAGATACGACCCCCCGCGGTCAGAATGGTTGTGCCTTCCGGCAAATGTGTAACTAACGTGATCAGGATTGGCAAAATTCTACATTTCACGTTAAAAACGAAGGATAAATTACATTGTTGCAGGGGGAATTTAGCTAACACCGGGGGAAATCGTAGTTGGCAGCCTTTCAGTTGGCAGTTGGCAGGAGCAGGCTGCTGCTGAAATCGGGCATGATCGGAAATAACATCCGGATATTAAGGGAGAAGTTGGCAGTGGGCAGGTTTTCAGTGGGCAGTACTTCCGTTGGCAATAGGCAGTTGCAAGCAGGTTGTTGAATTGCAGGGTTAACTGTCAGATTAACAGGCGATTAATGCATTTTGCATGCTGCTCCTCAAACAAAATTTTACTCAAAACCATGAACGGAAAACTGTCTACTCTAATTTTCGTGCTACCAGCAAACCATCCCGAATCGGCAATAACAATTGCTCTACTCTGGGGTCTGCATCTACTTTGCAATTGAAGGCATGTAAAACAGCCGCGTCGGCATCTTTTTCCGGCGTCAGAACTTTTCCGTCCCAAAGGACATTGTCGGCAATCAGCAGCCCGCCCGGATTGATCTTATCGATGACGAGATCATAAAAAAGGGCGTAGTCCTGTTTCGCAGCATCTATAAAAACCAGATCGAACGTTAGCGCCAGCGTCGGGATAATTTCCTGCGCCCGGCCAATGTGGAGTTGAACGGAAGCTTCCAGGCCTGCCTCTTTCAGGTATTTCCGGATGAGGTATTCCTGTTCCGGATTCACTTCGATGGTATGCAGTACCCCGTTTTCAGCCAGGCCCTGTGCCATACAAATGGCGCTGTAGCCGGTAAAAGTGCCAATTTCCAGAATTGCTTTTGGCCGTATCATTTTGCTGAGAAACGCCAGCAACTGCCCCTGTAGTTTGCCCGAAAGCATTTGAGGCGACAGGGTTTTGAGGTGGGTTTCCCGCTCCAGCCGCGAAAGGATTTCCGGCAATGGGCTGGTGTGGGCCTCGCAGTATTCGTGTATGGGTTTTGAAAAACGATACATTTTTTCCTAAGTTAAGCTGCTTGTCGAAAGGTACATGAAATCAATCCAGACCACTGATGCACTGCCCATTTTTTATTTAAGGAGGTTTAATTTGTTTGTTATCCATGTAAATTGAAAAATTGCTTTTCGATTTTCATGGACTTTGTTTATTGTCGGCTGTCTTAAAAAAGCACAGCGTTCCATACCCTCCGACTGCTCCCTGCCGACTGCCCACTCAAAAACTGCCAACTGTTTTCAACTAATCCTCCCCCAACCCTTGTGCTCCTTGTGTTTCTCCAGTTCCATTCTGATCCCCTTATGTTCCGGTTTTTGCAACGCCGGGTCTTCTTCCAGGATACGGTCGGCAATTTCGCGGGCGGTTTGAAGGATGCGGCCATCAAGCGCAAGGTCGGCAATGTGGAGGTTCAGAATGCCGCTTTGCTGGGTGCCTTCCAGGTCTCCGGGACCACGCAGGCGGAGGTCCGCCTCTGCAATCTCAAAGCCATTGTTGGTGCGCACCATGGTTGCAATCCGCTCCCGGCCTTCGCGGCTGACTTTAAAATCGGTCATCAGCACACAAAAGGATTGTTCGGCGCCGCGCCCCACGCGTCCCCGCAACTGGTGCAATTGCGACAAGCCAAAACGTTCGGTATTTTCGATGACCATCACACTGGCGTTGGGAACATTCACCCCAACTTCGATGACTGTCGTAGCCACCATGATATGGGTTTGTCCGCTCACAAACCGCTGCATTTCAAAATCTTTGTCAGCAGCTTTCATCCGCCCGTGCAGGATGCTGATCTGGTAATCCGGAATAGGAAATTCGCGGGAAAGTGCCTCGTAGCCCTCCTGCAGGTTTTTTAAATCCAGTTTTTCAGACTCCTCAATCAGCGGATACACCACATAAACCTGGCGGCCTTTTCCAATTTCCTCGCGGATGAAGCCGTTTACGCGCATCCGGTGGTTTTCGGTGCGGTGTACGGTGATGATGTCCTTGCGACCGGGCGGCAATTCGTCAATCACGGAGACGTCAAGGTCGCCGTAAAGCGTCATGGCTAAGGTGCGCGGAATGGGGGTGGCGGTCATAACCAGTACGTGTGGTGGGTGTGGTCTGCCTTTTTTCCAAAGCTTCGCGCGTTGTGCCACCCCAAAGCGGTGTTGTTCATCGGTAATGGCAAGGCCCAGCCGCTTGAATTGCACCGGATCTTCAATGAGAGCATGCGTTCCGATGAGGATGTGTATGTCACCCGCTGCAAGATCATCGAGGATGGCCTGGCGCTTTTTGCCTTTTACGGTGCCGGAAAGGAATTCTACCCGTAAATCCATGCCTTCGAGGTAGGCGCTAAGCGACTGAAAATGCTGTTGAGCGAGGATTTCCGTAGGCGCCATCATGCAGGCCTGGAAACCGTTGTCCAGTGCCATGAGCATGGACATCAGGGCCACGACGGTTTTGCCGCTGCCCACATCGCCCTGAATGAGGCGGTTGGTTTGTTTACCCAGCGCGAAATCACGGCGGATTTCTTTCAGCACGCGTTTTTGAGCGCCGGTGAGTTCAAAGGGCAGTTTTTCAGTGTAAAAGCGGTTGAAATAGTCGCCTATTTTGTCAAAGACATAGCTTTTAACGGTGTCTTTCCGATGGCGTTTGAGTTGCAACAATCGCAGTTGCAGGAAAAACAATTCTTCGAATTTGAGGCGGTTGCGGGCGGCGTCCAGCTCTTGCTGCGTTTTTGGAAAATGGATGCCGCGCAGGGCGTTGTAGCGCGAGGGGAAACGCAGTTTTTCAAGGAGGTAGGCCGGTAGTGTCTCCGGCAGATCGCCGGGTTGTATTTTTTCAAATAAGCCCTGAAGCAGGCGGCGCAGGGCTTTGGCGTCCAGGTTTTTGGTATTGAGTTTTTCAGTGCTGGGATAAACCGGCGAAAAGGTTGGCGCGCGCTCTAAATTTTCAGGCGTAGCCGCTTCCATTTCCGGGTGCGGGATGCTCAGCATGTTGCCGTAGGCGTTGATTTTCCCGTAAGCAACGTATTCGCCGCCTACCACCAGCGCTTTTTCCAGCCAGTGGATGCCCGTAAACCACACCAGGTCTATGACCCCGCTGTCGTCGCGAAACTGCCCGACCAGGCGTTTTTTGGGACCATCACCCACAATGGACAAGCGGCGCAGCACTCCTTTGAGCTGCACACTGCCGCTGTCTTCGTTCAGTTCGCGGATGCGGTGAAACTGGGTCCTGTCAACATATCGGTAAGGGTAGTGCTGCAACAGATCGCCAAAGGTGTACAAGCGCAACTCTTTCTTCAGCAACTCGCCCTTCGCCGGCCCCACGCCTTTTAAAAATTCAACGGGCGTTTCCAGAATGTCTTTGCGGATCGTTTCCATGGGTGCAAGATCGGGAATTTTGGGGAAAAATCTATTCATGAAGGGGAGTCATTCATCCATACACGTACTTAACCAGTACACCCTTTTTTAGAAAACTGCAACACTGCCGACAGTCAATTCCTCGGCCATTACACCCCTTTTTTCTGTTTTTTTATATCTTTAGCGGAAGCCGATCATACTCAGGGGTGCAAAGGCATTCCTCAGCGGTTCATTGTCATGCGCTTATCTCTAAAAAATGTATTATGTTTCGTTTTTCTGTTAAACTCTTCTTTTTCATTGCCATTTCAACTGTTGTCAACGCCCAGGTCTCCGTACTCACACAGCACAACAATACCCTGCGCACGGGCTGGAATGATCAGGAAACCGTACTCAATCAACAGAATGTCTCATCTGAAAAATTTGGCCTAACCAGCACCTTAGCGGTTGATGATCAGGTTTATGCGCAAATACTGGTTGCGACCGATGTGAGCATCGGCGGGTTTACCGGTACCGTGCTTTTTGCGGGTACCGTAAACAATACCGTTTATGCGTTTAATGCCGATGATGTATCGCAGCCCGCGCCACTCTGGCAAATCAACCTCAACCCTCCCGGGCAAAGAACCCCGAATATTTTCGACCTCCAGGGGCCATTTATTGGCAGGCCCTGCGGTGGAAATTACCGCGATTTTTCAGGGAACCTGGGATTGATCAGCACGCCCGTTATTGATACCACATCTGGCACCATCTACGTGGTTGTTAAAACCGTTGATGATGCCGGCAATTTTTCGTCCTACCTGAACGCACTTGACATAAGCAATGGCCAGCACAAACCCGGAAGCCCGCACCTGATTGAGGCAGAGGTTCACGGCACCGGTGAAGGCAGTTTAGACGGCATCATTGCCTACAATTCAAAGATACAAAACCAGCGGCCGGCCCTGTTGCTGTACAACAACATTGTGTACGTAGCCAGTGCTTCTCATTGCGATTGGGGCCCTTATCATGGATGGATCCTTGGATTTGACGCAACGACCCTCGACCTGCAATATACCTACAACGCCACACCGCATGGCTGGGCAGGCGGAATCTGGATGGCCGGGCAGGGCATATCCGTTGGGGATGATGGCAACTTGTATGTCTCAACCGGGAATGGCACGACTGGCGCCGACAACAACGATCCGACTGGCGGGAGAAGTGAAAGCCTGCTCAAATTAAGCCCCCAGTTAGAGCTCCTCGACTGGTTTACCCCTGCCAATTATGAATATCTGGACATTTACGACCTCGACTACGGATGCGACGGGGTATTGATGATTCCCAATACCAGTCTTACGGTTTCCGGTTCTAAAGAAGGTCTTTCTTATGTGGTGGATTACAACAATATGGGAAGATTGACGCCTGGCAATGCGCAGGTAACGGATACATTAATATTCAATCCGAGCAATACAGGATATGTCCATGTGCACGGCTCTCCGGTTTATGCACAATTAAACAGCGGAGAGTTTGTATATGCGTGGGCAGAATCCTTTAAAATAAGGCAGTTTGAGTTTGACAGAGATGCCAATCTCTTTCTGGATGATTTCAAACAGGGCGTCAGGAACCTGGACTTTGGGATGCCGGGAGCAATGCTGTCCGTTTCCAGCAACCTTGAGGAAGACACCACCGCGATTGTCTGGGCGTGTTTCCCTACCAGCGGCAATGCCAACAATCAGGTAAGGCCCGGTACCATTTCGGCTTACAGGGCCAATGATGTGAGTGAAGGAGAAATATGGCACAGCGACATGAATCCCCGCGATAAATTGGGCAATTTTGCCAAGTTTAATTCTCCCACCATTGCGAATGGAAAAGTTTTTGCGCCAACATTTTCCAATTGCATTAAAGTTTACGGACTTGCCTGCGACAATGCGCTCACCAATATTCAGTATGGAGAAGGCATCGGGTTAAAAGCAGCCTATTACAGCAATGCGGCAGGGGATGACTTCCCAGAAGATCCCGATATGGTTAAGCTGGATAAATCGGTCAACCATAACTGGGGAACTGAAGGCCCATTACCCGACATCAGCAGTGATGATTTTAAGGTTAGATGGACCGGACAGCTGCGGCCGCTTACAGACGATGATTACACCATCTATGTAACGGCAAGCGATGGCGTGAGGCTCTGGATAAACAATACACTGGCCATTGACCATTGGACAGCCGGTGAAATCAATACTTACACCTATACCTTAGCCCTGCAAACGGATACGGACTATGATATCGTCCTGGAGTATTATTCAATATCGGGCATTGCCTCCTGTATCCTCCAATGGAGCGCTACGGGTATTTGCCGGGAAGTGATTCCGACTTCCCAATTGTTTGCGCCACCTGCCAGTTGTGTTGGCAATGGTTCCGGCCTTAAAGCAGAATACTTCAGCAATATTGACATCGCAGCCCCTTTTCCCGAGACCCCCACCGTCATTTTGACCGTGCCGACAATCGATTTTGACTGGGGGCCTGGTTCTCCTGCTGCAGGTATCAGTGAGGATTTTTTTAAAGCCCGTTTTACCGGCTATGTCCAGAGCACAGATGCCGGCACATATACTTTCATTGCTACAGTTGATGACGGCGTAAGGCTTTGGGTAAACGATCAGTTGTTGATCGATGCCTGGGTTGATCAGTCTGAAACGGCGTACGAGGCGGAGATTCATTTAGAGGCCTGTACCGCTTACCCCATCCGAATGGAATACTATGAAAATGGGGATGATGCTTCCTGCAAATTGGCCTGGAACGGTCCTATCTTTGACAATGAGGTGGTTGGCGAATCCCAGTTGTTAACCGATTTGCTTGAAGTGCCGCCCGGAGAAAAATTTCTGTTGTATCCGAGTCCTGCAAAAGACATGGTTACCATTGAATCCGGAGGCCACTTTAAACAGCATGACGTCATTAGCATCTACGATATGCTTGGGAGGAAGGTCAGCCATGCAATAATTCCCGCTACCGCCAGCACTAGAATGGACATTCCGGTTGGGTTTCTTGCCAATGGCGTTTATATAATGACAATTATTTCCGGCGAATCAACTTATAGCATTAAATTTATCAAAAGTTAAAACTGAAATTTGTTTGGTTAATAGCTTCGATAATGACTTTAGATTTCTTTTAGTCCGAAAATTTGAGCCGCCTCCCCCGCCACCAAATAGACTGGAATAAAGAGCGACAGGATTTTTATACCGCTTAGGTTATCTAATGCCGTACCGCCATGTTCGAAAAACTAAAAGAGGTATTTCACCAATATGCCTTTCTCCATCCGAAAGACCTGATTCAACTTGCGTCCATTTCAAAGTTGATCAGGCTCAAGAAGGGTGCACACCTTGTAAAAGAAGGCGATTTATTTTATGATGCTGTCGGCGTCGTTCAGGGTTTATTGCGGCATTATATCATTGATAAAAACGGGGATGAAAAAACGTTGTTGTTTGTTCGTGAAAAGAATCAAACGGGCATGATGGATACCATTTTTCACAACAGGCCGGCAAGTGAAAACATCATGGCATTGGAAAATACCCTTCTTATTAAGATTGACGCGAGGAAAATTGAAAAACTGGCTTCGGATAACATGCGTTTGCTGAAGTTACAGAACGAGGTATTGAAACAGGTTGTAGCTTCCAATGTCGAGCAAATCAGGTTTTTAACCGTCCTTACCCCGGAAGAGCGCTACCTGGCTTTTTGTAAAAGCCATCCCAATTTAGAACAACGGGTAAAACAAAAACACCTGGCTTCTTACCTCGGTATTACCCCTACTTCCTTATCGCGCATGCGGGCAAGATTGGCGAAGCAATAAAAAATAGCCCGGGCGCCGAAATTGCCTTAAGACAACTTTTTTTCGATGTAATGGGCAGATTTTTATGATTTATTTCCAATCATAAAAACCTCTGTTATGTTCAGCAACATCATTTGTCCGATTTCTTCAGAAAAAGTCGACAGTCATGTAAGCCGGCTTACAGTGTTTATCAACGCTGTACTCATGATTGTCTTTATGATTACCCTGTCTCCTACGCCTTTGTTTATTGTTACTTTAGACTACGGCATCAGGGCTTTGGGCTACAATCAATACAGCCCGATCTGCCTTGTATCTTCGATTCTTGTGAAAATGTTTGGGTGGAAGGCGAAAATGGTGGATAAAGCTCCAAAGGTGTTTGCTTCGCGCCTTGGGTTTATTTGCGCCTTTCTGGGGTCTGTGTTCATCACACTGAACCTGCCGGTTGCCGCTGTTGTCATCATCGCTTTATTTACAGTATTGGCTGTCCTGGATTCGGTTTTTGATTACTGTGTAGGCTGCATGATCTACCACCATTTTGTTTTCCCTTATTTCAAAGAAGGGTGAGGTGAAAAAAACACTCCGTTTCACCATCGATTTTTTGTGTCTGATGGCTTTTCCGCTAATCTATCTGATTGGCCGGGGGCTTGTTTTGCTATTTAGCCATGGTTGAAATTACCATGCTCCTTGGCCCGTAAAAATTTCATGGCTTCGGCATTGAAGCGTTGCCATTGCTCGATGTTGCAGATATGACCGCATTTTTCGATAACGACCAGGGAGGCGCGCTCCTGTTTTTCGACAAAACGGTGGGCTGCTTTGAAAAATACATGATCTTCAGCTCCCATCACGACAAGGCTCCATTTTTTAGTTTGCCGGTAAAAATATTCATCCAGTAATTTGAAGAACTCAGCGTATAAGCCCACCCATTTCATGTATTCCTTTTGAGTGAGCCGCCTGGCTTGCTGCTGATAGAGCCGCCTCGATTTTTCGTGATTTTTTTTTGGTAAGATGATGCGCGCAAACAAAGCGTAAATATGGCGATAGGGCAGCAAGAGATTGAGCAGTTTTGAGCTGTATACCAGTACCCGCATCTTCAGGGTTGCCCTGAAAACCCCGCCGGCCATCACCATTTTGTCAATCAGTTCAGGGCGACGCTGATCGAGTCGCTGGAGAATGGCACTGCCGAGCGAGAGCGAAATGAAGTGCGCTTTTTCGATTTTCAGGAAATCAATTACTTCGAGAATATCGTCGCAAACGATGTCGAAATTGTAGCGATCAAAGGCCGGAGACATTCCTTTAGACAAGCCATGGTCGCGCAGATCCAGCAGCAGGAGGTTAAAAAACGGTTTGAAGGCATCCGTCTGGTATTTCCAGGTAGCAATCGCCCCACCTGCCCCGTGAATGAAAATGAGCCAGGGAGCATCTTCCGGCAAGCGATGTATTTTGTGGTGAAGCATTAGCGTTAATTTGGTGAAAAACAAAACAAGCGTTCACTCTAAATGTTGTTTTTCCATGACACAAGAAAGAAACACAGAACTCCTTCGCCTGCGTCCTGCCATCCAGGTAAATCCGGAAGAAAATCCTGAGCACAGTGCCGGGTATTTTCAAAATGCGACGCTGAGGCCCATACTCAAGTTGCAAAATGCGTTGCTGCTCCTGATATTCCGGCAGTATCTCCAAAAGTCTAAAGGTCGTTTTTTTCAACTTACCAGGCGCGGGCAACTGGAATTCATCGCCAACAGCATCCGGAGCGACCTTCGCCTACGCAATTTGCTGACCGGCGTCGTCATCGGACATTTTACCGAAGCGGAGTGGGCTGTTTTTGCCACGCAGGAACAAGAGCTCAGTCGCCGCATCGCCAATTTGCTGATTCAGCGATTGAGTGATCAGGTAGAACAGTTTTTACCGCCCGAACAGTAAAAAACAAGGATTGCAAGGCGCATTTTTTTGCGAATTAAATAAAAACATCTATTTTTGCTGCTAAACCAGTAAAAATGAACAGCAATCGCATAGGCAAAATTGTGCGCTTCCACAGAAAAATCAGCGGCTTGTCTCGCGAAGCCTGCGCCCGGTTGGCAGGGGTAGGTAAAACGGCTGTATACGACGTTGAGCATGGCAAATCTACGGTGCAATTGGATACCCTGCTCAAAATCCTTGCTGTGATGAACATTCAGATTGAATTACAGAGTCCCTTTATGAAACAATTCGAAGATGAGGAAAGCTAACGTTTTGATGCATGGCTTGCCTGCCGGAACCCTCATAGAAGATCAAGATAACCAATCCTGGCGCTTTGATTACCTGCCGGAATACGATGGGCCCCCGGTCTCCCTAACGATGCCCACGACATTGCGCAGTTACCATTTCGCGGAATTTCCCCCATTTTTTGAAGGTCTGCTCCCTGAGGGAATCATGTTGGAGGGCTTGTTGCGGAAGTTGAAAATCGACCGGAATGATTATTTTTCGCAATTAGTGGCCACCGGGGCAGATTTCGTCGGAGCGGTCACCGTTCAAATAAGGGAAGATGGGAAATAGATGCCCGATTACCTATCAGCCTTGTGGAGATGCCCTTTATTCGCCGGAAGGTTTAAAATTGCTGAACCGCAACCTTACCGGATTGCAAGAATTCCCTTATAGTGCTCCGGAGCAACGTATTGAAGCCGCCGGCAGGATGACACGAATGTCTATACAAGGCGTTCAACCAAAATTAAGCGCTGTCCTTGATGTAAAGCAACAAAGTTTCAGGATCGTTGAATCGGGCGGGCTTTTTATCATCAAACCCCAACACGATGTTTACCCTTTTATGCCTGAAAACGAAGACCTTACCATGCGGATGGCAGCCATAGCGGGCATCGAAGTCCCCTTGCACGGTTTGTTGCATTGTAAAGACGGCAGTTTAAGTTATTTTATTCAACGATTCGATAGAACGGTCCACAGGGCGAAATACGCCGTCGAGGATTTTTCGCAATTGGCAGGTATGACACGAAGCACAAAATACGACTTCACGATAGAGCAAATGATCAAATTGGTTGAAAAATATTGTTCTTTTCCAATAGTGGAAAAAGCGAAATTTTTTCGTCTCGTGCTTTTTTGTTTTTTAACTGGAAACGAAGACATGCACCTGAAGAATTTTTCACTCATTACCAGAAAACAAAAAACGACATTTTCACCTGCCTACGATTTGCTCAATAGTACACTTGCCCTTGGTGGCGCAGAAGAAGAAATGGCATTAATGCTTGCAGGTCGGCGCAAAGAATTTCGAAGTAAAGAATTGGTAGATTACTTCGGCAGCGTTCGACTCAAGCTGACGGATGCTGCCATCGCGGACGTTTTGGATGCTTTGAAACAGGCGCGCCCAACCTGGGAAAAGCTCCTTGCGATTTCCTTCCTGCCTGATAAGCAAAAAACAGCGTATGCTGACCTGCTCCAGCAACGATTCCAGTGTTTATTCCCTTAAATTCACCTTTTATCTAATTTGTCGTACATCCCGCCAAAAGCGACATCCCGAACCCCCGGCGAGCTCAAAAACTCGTGAGGGAAGCCCATTTCGATGGCGCTCACCTCATTTAGTTTGGCCATTTGTTCTTCAGGGATGCTGAAGTTGAGACAACCAAGGCTGTCCTCCATTTGCGCGGGTTTGCGGGCGCCGATAATGGGTACGACAACCTGTTCACGTTGGCGGGTCCAGTTGATGGCAACCTGGGCGGGAGTGACGCCGAGTTCGGCAGCAACAGCCACTACGGCCCCGGCGATGGTCGTGTTTCGGTCATTCAGGCGGGCGCTGTTGGGTGCAAGGCGCAGGGGCGAACCGTCTTCTGTTTTTTGAAGGTACTTTCCGGTAAGTGCACCCCCGGCTAAAGGCGCCCAGGGCGTGAGCGCCAATCCCAGGGCTTTGGCCATCGGGAGAAGGTCGCGTTCCGGCGTGCGCTGAAGAAGGTTGTATTCAACCTGCAGCGCCACAAAAGGCGCCCACCCGCGAAAATCGGCTAAAGTATTGGCCTGAGAAACAATCCAGGCAGGGGTGTCGGAAACAGCAATGTAATTGACTTTACCCATACGCACCAGATCGTCTAAACCGCGCATGACTTCATCTACCTGTGTGGTAAAATCCCAGGCATGCAACCAGAGTAAATCAATGTATCCGGTATTAAGGCGGCGCAGGCTGCCTTCAACAGAGCGCATCAGGTTCTTGCGGTGGTTGCCGCTGAAATTGAGATCGTCTTTGCGGTCGTGGAGCGTAAACTTTGTTGCCAAAACGAAGTGGTCCCGGTCGGCAGCGATGAATTGCCCCACAAAGCGCTCGCTGCTGCCTTCGGTATAACGGTTGGCCGTATCGATAAAAGTACCGCCTGCGTTGGCGAATGCGTCAAAAATTTGCTTGCTGCTTTCCTGGTCGGTTCCCAAAGGCCATTCGGTTCCAAAAGTCATGGTGCCCAGACAAAGTTCCGATACCCGCAGGCCGCTGCGACCGAGGAGTTTATATCTCATGTGATTGTGTTTTATGGTTTTACCTCAGAAGCAGGCTCTATCCTGCCAACTGCCAATTGAACAACTGCCAACTTCTCCCTTATTATCCGGATGTTATTTCTGATCACGTCTGATTTAAACAGCAGGCTCCATCCTGCCCACTGCCCACTGAAAGACTGCCAACTTCTCCCTATTATCCGGATGCTATTTCTGATCACGTCTGATTTAAACAGCAGGCTCCATCCTGCCCACTGCCCACTGAAAGACTGCCAACTTCTCCCTATTATCCGGATGCTATTTCTGATCACGCCCGATTTCAACAGCAGCCTGCTCCTGCCAACTGCGCCCATCCCTCATTCTCCATTCTTAAAATGAATCACCCTTTGCGGGAAAGGAATGTTGATGCCATTTTCTTGAAATGCTTCGAAAATTTTCACCCGGAGTTCACTTTTGATGTTTTCAACCCGAAAAACTTCTTCGGTCCAGAAGAAGAGGGAAAAATTCAGAGAAGAATCGCCATAGTCAGCAAACCGAACCTGGGGCTCTGGTTTTTTCATAACGGCATTGTGGTTCATTCCAATGTCTTTCAATACTTTCATCACCAATTTTACATCAGAAGCGTAATCCACACCTACATTGACATTGAAGCGGGACGAGACCTTGCTGTGCGTCCAGTTAATCAGCATGTTTTTAGTCAGCTCCGTATTGGGAATGATGATGAAATTTCCGTCGCGGCCCATCACAGTTGTGGTTCGGAGATTGATTTCCCTTACCCTGCAGATCATGCCGTTCAACTCAATCACATCATGGACTTTTACCGTTGAGTCCACCAACAGGATGATGCCGGAGATGAAATCGCTGAACAACCCTTGTAAACCCAGTCCGATACCTACCAATAAAGCCGCTGAACCGGCAAGCAGCACCGATATGTTCAGTCCCAGAACTTGAAGCGAAAGCACAATGGAAATGACCAGTACGAGGTATTTCACCAAATGATAAATGGCATATTTTTTGGCTTCGTCAAATTTGCCAAACCGGTTTATCCCTTTTCTGATCAACCAAAGCAACAGCATTGAAAACAAGATCAGAAGGGCAATTCCGGCGATGTTGGAAACGCGGATGATAAAATCGCCGATTTCGATTAACTTGTATTCGAGAAATGTTTTCATACCTCAGTGTGGTGTCTGTCTGCCGGTAAAGCTCAGACACAGCCTAATAGACAGACATTATTTTACAACTAATTTTTTAGCGATAACGCCCTCTTGTCCGCCCAGAACCACGCAATAAATACCTGCCGGAAGGTTGTCCAGAGCCAGGTTGAAGCGATTCAGTCCGGGGGCCGTTTCCCAAAGCAGGCGTTGAACCTCACGGCCGTTTACATCGAGCAATCGGCAGGTCAGTAAGGCTTTTTCCTGCGTTTGCAATTCAAGTGTGGCATCCTTACTTGCAGGGTTTGGGAAAATGCGCAAGACGCCGATACCATAAAATTCATTAACACCTACCGGCATCTGGAAGTTGACAACTGCAAGGGAAGAATTGGTTACAGCGCCGTCATTGTCGGTCGCCCGGGCGGAAAAAATATACTCGCCAAAAGCCTGCGGTTGGAAGCTGAGCTGATACGGGGCTTCGAAAATCGTACCCACCACAAGGCCGTTCACCAAAAATTCAACAGAGTCAACGGTTCCGTCGCTGTCACCGGCGATGGCCAGCAGGTTAAGCTCAGGAATGACTTCCACTTCGAAAGTTCCTGCTATTGGTTCCGTCAGGTTGACAAAGGGCGCAATATTGGGAACGCCCTGACCGCTGAAGTCAATATTGTCAACATAAACCCGGTTGCCATTGCCGCCGATGTTTTCAAATTCGATGACAATAACCTCGCCGGCAAAAGCAGAAATATCCACCATTTCATGGCGCCATTGATCGCATCCGGATGGTGTAAAAGCAGCATTGGTTGCTGGTGCAGTCGCCAGCGCATTGCCGTATTTGGTGTAAACCGAAATTTTGTCGCCATTGCAGCGGATGACATTCACGCGCAAAATATCCGTTGTGGTACCCCGGGTCGCGTAGGCCACGTCAAAACTGAATTCGACCGGGCCGCTCACATCACTCAAATCTATCGTTGAGCGCAAAAAATCGTCGGTATTGCGCGTGCTGAAACTGTAATTGTCCATTCGGAAACAGGCGCCGGAACAAGCGGTATTAACACTGCGCCAGTATGCGCCGTCGTTACCTGGATTTTCCACGACCCAGTCGGGGCTTTGGAAGTTCTCATAAAACGGCAGTGTGCCCGCCTCAACCGTAAACGCATTTGCATAAGTTACCTGGTTGCTGCCGGCCGCATTCGATACCGTAAGGCTGAACGAAAACACGCCCGGGGTGCTGTAGACAACCGTTGGATTGGCCTCTGTAGAAGTAGCCGGTTCGCCGCCGGGGAAACTCCAGATCCTGGTCTCTACCGGACTATCCGTTAAATCGAAAAACTGGATGGCCTGCCCGCTGCAAACGCGCTCTTTATCGTAAGTCGCTTTGGCAACAGGGGCTTCGATTCCTTTTACGCGAAAGCGAAAATAGCCTTCAGGGGCAACGAGTGGGCGCACCTGCTGTTTTCCGGATTGCGCTGCTGCATGGATGTAGTATTGGACTTCTGTGCCGGCAGCCTGCGCAGGGATGGCCGCCGACCAGATGTTTTCGGGCGCATTGCTTAAATTCATGGCAATGGCCGTATAGGGGCCCGAATTCTGAGTCCGGTAATACAAAGTGGCATCGGAAATGCCGCTTCGGTGGCGAATTTTGGCGGAAACCGGATAATCGTTTTGAGCATCGTAGGTGTCGCGGAGCCGCGCATGGGCAATCCACAGCGGATCGTTTACCCCCACGAGTTTGGTAATGCAGTGCAGTGCGCCTAAAGCCGGAATGATGTCGTTGCAGTCGATGCCAACGACTTTGTAGCCCGGCAGGTTTTCGCGGTAAATGCGCAGGGCCGTCGTGTCGTATTGCTCTTCGTATATCGGAACAAGGATGCTTTTATTGAGAAAAATGGAATTGGTGTACGTTCGGTAATAGCCGTCATTGTCGGGGTAGCGGTTGAGCTGATCCGGCGGCATGGGAACCCTCAGAATGTTGTAGCGGTTGCCAAAAGCGGTGGGCACCTGGCTTTGCAGCTTGCGGATGTTTGATTCAATCTGCGGGCCATCGGCTACGCCTTCCGGGTATTCTCCTATCAGAATGGTTTCTTCGTCCAGCACGCGCATGTGCATGTCTAAGTGATGGATGCCATCGTAAGGCAGGGCGCGGAGTTTGACGTAGTTGTCGACGCCCAGGAAGAGCTGTGCAATATTGTCAATGTCGGCTTCGGTTTTATCCGGATTTTCATCGAATAAAAGGTCAGAAGAAAAGGAGGTATTGACCCCGTCTGTGAGATGGTTGCCACCGGTGTGTACCAGATTATAAGGGGCGGCAACGGCTTCAAAAACGGGCAAACCCAAATAGGCCGCTACGGAAGCCGGGGCAGAATCGTCTAAAGGACGCGGCCGGTTGTAGATCCAGTCGCTGATCATCAGGCTGTCTACCTCGTTTTGATAAACTGCCCAGGGGCCGTAATCGCGAATCCAGATGCTGTTGGTGTTGCGCTGCAGCACGATGACGTTGTCTAAACTGATGTTCTCTTCATTGAGGCGGCTGATTACCGCCGAAGGGGTTTGAGCCAGAATGATGACCTTCGTTTCCTCTACGGCGTGGCGGGTAATTTCGACCAGCACATCAATGTATTCTTTCCAGGAAATGACGAGCGCCTGAATTTCTTCCCATTCTGCCATGGTGCGCACAGGTCCGGGCGGGGGTTGTGGGACAAAGCTTTTTTCAGCGCCTGTAGGCGGATAGCAATATTCCCAAACCTGGTGCGCTTCGGATTTCGTGAGCTGATTGGGCAGTTTTTCCTGGGCATTGGAGACACTCAGCATCGCAAAGCAGAACAAAAAGAGGGTAAGGCTTTTTTTCATATCACGGATATTTTGAACACCGGAGGATAAAGATATTCAGAATTTTGGAGATGTGCAGCGAAGGGGCAGTGCCAGCGTGTCAAATATCGGACATTAGTAAACTATTGAGATGGCCATTCTCTTTCAGAAAAAAGACAGACAAGGGTAAATGTATTTTCTTTACAGAAGAATTGAAAGCCAATGTCTATACTTTCAGGCGCCCTGATCATTGCCTATCTGAGTTTTCTGGTTTTATTTTATTTGCTTTACCGGCGAAAGATCAGCCTGTTGCACGGCTTGATAGCCGTTCTTCTGCTTGGTCTATTCCTTAGAATTGCTACAGCCCAGGATCCTTTTTTACACACGTGGGATGAGCGCTTTCATGCTTTAGTGGCCAGGAATCTCATAGAAAACCCTTTGAAGCCTGTACTTTATGCCCAAGCGCTTTTGCCCTACGATTTCCGGGAATGGTCCAACAACCATATTTGGCTGAGCAAGCCGCCTTTGGCCCTTTGGCCTATGGCAACGAGCATCCATCTTTTTGGGGCGAGTGAAATGGCAGTAAGGTTGCCGTCCCTTCTGTTTTCCACGTTGAGCATTTTGCTGACTTTTTTTATTGGCAGGCGCTTATTTGGCGACCGGATCGGACTGCTTGCTGCCTGCCTTCATGCCATGCACGGGCGGCTTATTGAGGTGGCAGCAGGTCGTTTGTCGTCTGATCATGTGGAAACACTTTATTTATTTTTTGCGGAATGGGCAATGTTGCTGACCCTGAAATATTACCAGTCTGCTAAACGACCCGCAAGCCTCGCTATTGGAATTGGCGCATTGACCGGATCGGCTTTTTTGTGCAAATGGATTGCTGCACTTTTTATTCCAATTGTTTGGCTTGGCATTGGGCTGTGGTTGCGGCGGCCAATTTGGGAATTGGTGAAACATGCTGGCGTGATGGCTTTATCGGCCACCTTTGTGGCGGCGCCCTGGTTGATTTTTATCCTTTGGGCTTATCCTGAAGAGGCAACCTACCTGCTGCGCGCGGTGCTCCTTCCTGTTTCTGAGTCGATACAGGGACATGACGGCGCCTGGTATTTTTATCTGGACCATGCACGCCTGTGTTACGGTGAGTTGATTTATCTGCCCATGTTCTGGCTCGTTGTTGCCATTTGGCGAAAGCCTAAGCGAAAGACGCTGGTATTTATAGCGCTCTGGATCGCTATTCCAATATTGCTGCTTTCCATGATGGAAACCAAACGGAGCACTTACCTGCTCCTGACCGCACCGGGCTTTTTTATGCTAACTGCGCTTTGTTTTTTCCTGCTGATTCGAAACCGTCCGAAAAAACGGAGTTTTCGATTGCTGAGCAGGCTCACGGCTGTTTTGCTGCTGCTTTTGCCGTTTCGGTATTCCATAGAACGGGTAAAACCTTTCGCTACCTATGCAACGGAGCAGCAATGGACAGAAGCACTTAAGGCACTGCCTGCCACCATTCCGGTTTCGCCGGAAAAAGTGGTTTTATTCAATGAACCCCATCCGATTCAGGCCATGTGCTATACCGGATTCACGGCATATCCCTGGATCCCGGAAACAAAAATCGTGGATGGATTGCGGGCAAAAGGATTTCGGATTTTTGTGAAAAAAGAAGCAGGTTATCAAGCCTGGGAATGATGATTAAGCGGTGTGGTGTCCGCTACTTCGCCTTTCCCCCAACCCTTGCCAGGCCTTCTTTCGCCAATTCATAATCGGGCGCCATGCGCAGCGCCTGTTCGTAGTCGTGTTTTGCTTCGCCGAATTTGCCGAGGTTTTCAGAAGCTAAGCCCCGGAAAGCATAGGCTTTGATGAAGGTTGGAGAAACTTTCAGGGCAAGGTCGAACTGCTGATAGGCCTGATTAAAAGAGTCTTGTTCCATATACAGCAGGCCCGCATTAAAATACCCGTCTTCGTATTGCGGGTCGGCAGTATTGATTTCCTTGTACAGCGCAATGGCGCCCTTCAGGTCGTTCTTCGAAGTCAGGTATTCGGCTTTGGCATGCAGCGCAACGGGGTTTTTCGGGTCAACGCGAATGGCGTTGTCGAAAAAGCGGCCGGCAAGTTTGCTTTTAATGGCGGCGTGTAGCTGGCCGAGATTGATCCAGGCGTCCGTCAGGTCGGGGTTGAGTTCTACTGCCGATTGGAAGCTGTTGATGGAACGCACGGTATCACCCAATTCTTTGAAATTCATCCCGAACATAAAGAAGGCATCGGCGGTCTGGGGGTCAATTTTCAGGATTTTGTCTATCGTTTTCATTGAATTTTCGTACTGCTTCAGGATGTACTGTACTTCACACAGCTTCAGCAGGGTAGGAATACGGTCCGGGTGAATGGCGGCCGCGCGTTCCATGGTTTTGAGGGCCAGACGCGACTGAAAATAATCGAGGTACACATCTGCCAGCAGGTGATAGTACTCGGCTTTGACCGAATCTATAAGCATGGCTCTCTGAAGGTCGCGAATGGCAAAATCGTAGCCATTGTTTTCGTAATAAATGGCCGCGCGTTGTGCATAAAGATCTGCATTAGCAGAGTCTTTTGTTATTTGCGCCGTCAGGTTGTCGATGGCCGGATTGCCCGTAGCGGCGGGGCTTGTTGTCGTATTTTGGCTGCTTTGTTCTTTGCTGTTACAGGCAACGATAGCGAGACAAAGCAGAGCGATCAGGATGTTTTTCACGGTGTGTTTATTTATTAGGCTCGTAACGGCGGCGGGCTTGTGCAGCAGGAATAGCAGAACTGCTTTTAGCCCGGGCGATATCGGTCACAATAAGGTTCTTTTATTAGCCTGCAAAGTTAGTTATTTAGGATGAGTTAGAGCAACCGTCCTACAACTCAGCCCCCAGCCAGGCGATCTGCGCTGCCAGTTCGGTATTCTCTTTCGACAACTCTTTCTGTGCCAGCCGGTGTAGTTCTTCCAGCGGCGCGTGAGACTGGAGGGCCGCCCGGATATAAGCTTCATCGCGCAAGGCCTCTATGGAAGCCTTATCCGGCGCTGAAACCAATCCCGCCAACTGGCCGAGGTTGTTGCCCGTCAGAATCTTGCTGTTTCGGATGTTTTCGGGCAATTGGTCATAACCAATGCACAAGGGAAGATAAGGCTGGACAATGGTATGCACCGCTTCCCCGCTTGCCCGCACGTAATAGGCCCGGCCCATGCGGCCCATCAGGTCAATTTTGTGCGGATTGATGCGGTTGTTTTCATCCAGTACCTTTTCATCTATATGAATCAGCAGCACTTCGCAAAGAATCAGGTTTCCGGCGCCGCCTTCTGTTCCCAAAGGAATAATTTGTTTTACCCGACACTCCATTTGAACAGGGGATTCTTTTACCCGAAAGGGCTTCACCAGCTCTGAAGGAATGGGGGTGAGGCCTGATTTTTCAAACTCGCTCACATTGGCCGGAAATTCAACACTGGCTACCGCCACCTGCCGAACGATATTGTAAGTGACTACATTAATGACAACCTCTCCGGTCACCTCCACGTTGTGAAGGGTATCTTTGGTCGTATTGTTGCTTCCACGCCGGTTTGATGAAAATATAAGGCAAGGCGGATTGGAGCTGAAGGCATTGAAAAAACTATACGGCGCAAGATTGGCCACGCCATTTTCGTCAATGGTACTCGCAAAAGCAATCGGACGCGGCGCAACAGCGCCAAGCAGGTATTGGTGAAGGTCCGGTGTCGGTGTGTGCTTAGGATCTATGGTTATCATAATTACGGTGCGGTTATGAGGGCGCAATTTATGAACGCCTTCATTAAAAATTAAGTATTAATGAAAATAGGAAAGCGAAAGAACTGGGCTAACTTTGATTAATTGCTTAAAAAAGTAGTAAGAAAATTTGTATTATCAAACAATAGTTTTATTTTTGTTCATCTTTTCAACAAAAAGTGTTTTTCAACAAAAAGCAGCATACATGTCATCAGAAAAAGAGTCCAAACAGAAATCGCTCCAGTCTGCAGTTGACCGTCTGGAAAAGACCTACGGAAAAGGCATCATCATGCGCATGGGAGACAAGCAGGTACTGGATGTGGAAGCTATTTCCACCGGTTCGCTTGGCTTAGACATTGCACTTGGCGTCAATGGCCTCCCGAAAGGACGAATTATTGAAATTTACGGTCCTGAATCTTCGGGAAAAACAACGCTGGCCATTCATGCCATCGCGCAATGCCAAAAACAAGGCGGTATTGCTGCATTTATTGATGCAGAACACGCATTCGACCGCGCTTATGCTGAAGCGCTTGGAGTAGACACCGACAACCTGTTGATTTCACAACCCGATGATGGCGAGCAGGCGCTCGAAATTACCGAAAACCTGATCCGGTCCAGCGCCATAGACATCATCGTCATTGACTCCGTGGCAGCACTGGTACCCAAAGCCGAGATCGAAGGTGAAATGGGGGATTCCAAAATGGGGCTTCAGGCGCGCCTGATGTCTCAAGCCATGCGAAAACTAACGGCCACCATTGGCAAAACTGGCTGTTGCTGCATTTTCATCAACCAGTTGCGTGAAAAGATCGGCGTTATGTTCGGCAATCCGGAAACAACAACCGGTGGTAATGCCCTTAAATTTTATGCCTCGGTGCGCCTTGATATCCGCAAATCAGGCGCAGCCATCAAAGACAAGGAAGGCAACCTGATCGGCAACCACGTGAAAGTAAAAGTGGTGAAAAATAAACTGGCGCCTCCTTTCCGTACGGCAGAATTCGACATCGTATTCGGAGAAGGCATTTCCAAGTCAGGTGAAATCGTGGATCTTGGCGTAGAATACGGCGTGGTGGAAAAAAGTGGCGCGTGGTACAGCTACAATGGGGCTAAAATTGCTCAGGGCCGCGAAGCGGCACGCCAGTTCCTCCTCGATAATCCTGAGGTTGCTGACGAAATGGAAGTTAAAATCAAGGCCCATATTGCATCAAGCGGCGGCCCGAAAAAAATTCCGGCCAAAGATGCTGAAGCAGATGGAGACGAGTAAACCTGAGGTATAAATTAGATCTGAAAATACAAGAGCCACTTCCATGTTTTGGAGGTGGCTCTTGTTGTATAAGTGCATTTTGAGTAGAGTAGCCGGCTTTTATAAAAGTGAGGGGCTACTCTGAAAATTGTTCGTAAAGGGCTTTAAGTTGTGGCTCTGTTTCTGCCGATTTAATGTCTTCAATCATGGTTTCGATCTTGCTGACCAGATTTTTACGAGCCATGTTTTCGGCATCGCTGCCATCCTCGCTTTCTTCTTCGTAGTGCATTTTCAACTCAAACAGAGTCCGCGTTGCGGCCACGCGTCTCCACGGCGATTGCTTCATGTCGATGGCCATTGCTTTCAGCTTTTCTGTAGCCGAACTACAGTTTACTACAGAGCCGGAAGCGAGTAGCCTGCCGTAACCAGAGAAAACAGAAATGGCGCCAAATCCATCTGCCTTTTCCAGGTTGCGTTCAAAAAATGGCAGGTGTTTAATATCTTCCGTTTCGGAGTACAGCGAAGCTACGGCTGCTATGATGTCGCCATTCGTTTCGTTTTCCAACATGGTTGCAGCTTCCAGCGCCACCTCTTTATTCAATGCCGTGAGTAAATCCAGTGCTGTAGAAATAACGGCGTAAGCAGAGTCTTTTGCAATTGCCCGTTTGGCATAAGGTATGCTTTTTTCATCCTGCAAATCGGCCAGTTTCAGGAAAGCATTCGCCCGTACCATGGAGTGCGGATCCGATTCTGCCAATTGGCGCAAAGCAGTCAGGTTATTCTCATTGGTAAAATCGGCTAACTCTGTAGCGGCAAGGCGTATCCCCCAGAATTTATCTTTTAGCGCCGCAGTAAAAACGGTAATGGCTTCCTCACTTTCCGTATAGGCGAGGCGTTGGATCACTTCGTAACGATCATAAAACTTAGAGGCATGCAGGTATTGATAAACCAGTTCCTCGTCTGTTTTATTGTCGTCCACAACCCCCAGCATGGTGTGCTCTGCATCAAAAACAATCAACCTGGGACGCTCGCTTGCTTCAAAAGTAAACATTTGAGTCCGCTCATTAACGCGGATGTTGTGCCGTTCTACTTTTCCTGAAGGCAGGTAGATGTCAATGGCTAAGGGGAGTTCAAATACGGCGCGCATCTCGGCCGGATCCTGAATTTGTTCGACATTGACCACTGCTGTTTTGGAGCCATCGTCATAATCATAGGAAACATTCAATACGGGGTGCCCTTTGTCAAAAAACCACTGGTTAAAAAACCAGTTCAGATCCTGACCGGTTACCTCTTCGAAAGCCAGGCGCAAATCGTGGGCTTCAACCGGCTTATAAGCGTGCTCTTTCAGGTAATTGCCCAAAGACAGCCAGAATGCTTCATCGCCGATATAGCCACGCAGCATGTGGAGGACAGAACCGCCTTTGTTATAGCTATGCGCATCAAACATATCCTCATTATCGGCGTACCCAAAATGAATGAGGGGGTGAACATTGCTTTGTGCGGAGCCCAGATAGCCACTCCATTCCTCGGCCAGGTGGTAATCGGCTTCGTCGGCGCCGTATTTGTGTTCCAGCCAGAGGTACTCGCTGTAATTGGCAAAACCTTCATTGAGGGTCAGGTTTGCCCAGCTTTCGGTCGTTACATAATCCCCGAACCAATGGTGGAACATTTCGTGCGCAACAATCTTTTCATTGGTTTTATTGTCAATCAGTTCGCGGGCAGTTTGCTGCAAATTTTCACCATAGATGACAGCGGTCGTATTCTCCATGGCGCCGGAAACATAGTCGCGGACGATGATTTGGGAAAATTTTGGCCAGGGGTATTTCAAACCCGTTTTTTGGGAGAAAAACGCCAGCATTTCCGGCGTATAAGGAAAAATCCGCTTGGCGTCGTCTTTAAATTCAGGCTCCACATAGTACTCCAGCGGGATGCCGCTCCACGTATCTTTCACCACTGCAAAATCTCCGACAGCGATCATGAACAGGTATGGCGCATGCGGCTGGTCCATTTTCCAGTAATCCGTTCGGGTGCCATCGGCGTTCTTTTTGGAAGAAACCAACAGGCCGTTGGAAAGCGTTTTGTATTGATCCTCAACCGTCAGGTAAATTTCTTGTGTACAACGCTCATTGGGTTTGTCAATGACCGGAAACCAGCGGGAATTCCATTCTGTTTCGCCCTGTGACCATATCTGCCGCGGCTTATTGCCTTCTTCGCCGCGGGGGTTGATGAAAAACAACCCCTGGTTGGACGTAATGGCCGCACTACCACCGGATTCAGTAGGATGGGCCGTATATTCGATATAAATGCTGTACTGTTCGTTGCGCGTGAAAAGCCGGCCCAACTGAATGGTTATCTGGTCGTTTTCATAGGTATATTTAAGGGCCTGGTTGCTTCCTTCAAAGATGATTTTTTGTATTTCCAGTCCTTTGGCATCGAGCGTAACCGTGCTGGTCGGGTAAAAATAAGGCTTCAGTTTCAGCGTGGCTTTGCCAATCACCTGTTCCTTTTCCCAATTAAAACGGAGGTCTAATTTGACGTGCAGCAAGTCGTTCTCCCGGGTGCTGGTGGCATTATACACCGCAGGCTCGGATACTGCAATTGCCGGCTCTTCCTGGTCGTAAAAGGCTCCGGTCACCTCCAGGGTGTCCAGGTTTCTTTCTTCAATGGTCTCTGTCGAAGCAGAGACGGTCGTTTGGGGTGTTTTACATCCGGCCATCATTCCGATGACGGCCAGGAGTATGAACAGGTATTTCATAACTTTATTCGTGTTGATTGATGCGTTAGTGATGTGATGGAGTATGCCCGCGTCATCTGATAAAACGCCGGGCATGTATAATTGTGTTTATCGTGTGATTATTGCGGAACTCCCGCCTAAAGTTTATCATGCCCCTTAAATTTTTCCGGAAGAAGCAACTTCAGCCTGGCTGTTGCTTGTTTCCCGGAGGAAAGCTTCAAGATGGTCATTAAATACATCCTGATGTTCCATCATGGGGGCATGGCCGCAATGGTCCAGCAGAACCAGTTTTGAGTTTGCAATCAGGCTGTGGAATTGTTCACCGACAAACGGAGGCGTAATCTGGTCTTGTTTCCCCCATACCAGCAAAACAGGGGCAGTGATCTGGTGTAGCCTGTCGCCGAGGTTGTGTCTTACAGCTGATTTCGCCGTAGCAATGATTCGAATGGCTTTGTTGCGGTCGTTTACGATGTCGAAAACTTCATCCACCAATTCTTTGGAAGCTACATTTGGATCATAAAAGGTGCTTTGGGTCTTTTTTTTGATGAATTCATAATCGCCGCGTTTGGGGAAACTACTCCCCATTGCGCTTTCAAAAAGGCCTGAACTCCCCGTCAGGATGACAGACCGGATTTTTTCCGGGTAGCTTAAAGTATAAAGCAGGGCAATATGCCCACCCAGGGAGTTGCCCAGCACATGCAGGTGCTCATATCCTTTGTAATTGACAAAATCAGCAACGTGGTTAACCAACCCTGTAACAGAAAGTGCCCTGATGGGCATTTCGAAAATTGGGAGCAAGGGTACAATCACATTGCAGATATTGGAAAACCGGTTGATGATGCCTTCAAAATTGCTAAGCGCGCCAAACAACCCGTGCAACAACAGCAAGTTTTCTTTCCCGCCTCCGGTTTCAATGTACTTGAACCGGTCATCCTGTCTTATTTCATATCTCATCTAGCCGTATCAACTTTTTTAATTAGCTGCAAAAATAGATGTTTTAAAGGTATCCTACAATGGGACAGCCCATTACCTGTAAATCTAACGCTGTTCAAGGCTTTCAGATGTCCAAATAAAAGAGAAAAGACAAAAAGCAACACGTAAACAGATTGTTTGAAAGCTCACGCCTACCTACCTTTGCCAATTAAGGCAGAAAGTGGTTTCATTCTTTGCTTTATTCAAAAAATATCTATTGCTTTGCAGGGCGTAATGTGCACAGCTTTACTAACTTTGAAGGCTGTAAACACGCATCACGAAGACGCTTCTTCGTACAATACCAATCGTGCATTTTTTAATTAAACTAAGTAAAATATGCGTCTGATAGTTAAACTTTTAATTCTTACCTTGGCTGTAGGTTCGATCCAGTCTTGTGTTTCCAAAAAGAAGTACGACGAACTGGTTGCCGCTAAAGCAGCAACAGACCAGGCTTTGGCTGAGACTCAGTCAAACCTGAAGAAGCTTCAGGATGAGAAGAATGCTCTCGCAGCAGAATTCGAAGCTGAAAAAACGAGAATGAATGGAGAACTGAGCAAAATTAACGGCGAACTTTCCGCTACTAAAGCTCAGATTGCTCAGGTTCAGGAAAAGCTCACGATGACGGAAGCTGAACTGAACAGCCTGCGTTCACAGATCGATGGCATTTTCAACACGTACAAAGACAGTGGTTTGACATTAGAAGACCGTGAGGGCCGTCTGTATGTCGTTACTTCTAAAGGCGTGAACTACAAATCCGGCTCCAAGAGATTGTCACGCGATCAGCGCAATGCATTGGATGAACTGGCAGTAGCGCTTAAGAAAAGCCCGAATGCTAAGATTTTGGTTGAAGGCCATACAGATAACAAGCAATACGCTAAAGGATCTGGCTATGACAACTGGGACCTTAGCCTTGACCGTGCGAAAGAAGTGGTTAAGTACCTGACAAAAAAAGGTGTTAGTGCCAAGCAATTGACGATTGCAGGTAAAGGTGAGAGCCTTCCGGCAGGCGACAACAGCACTTCAGCAGGCCGCGCTAAAAACCGCCGCACTGAAATCGTACCGAATCCGGACCTCGGCGGTATGATGAAGAAAGACTAATTGCGAAGGTAATTTTGCTTTTGCAAACAGGAGACATCCCAAACATTTGGGATGTCTCTTGTCATTTATGCCGTGTTTTAAACAGACGAGGCTGCAGCTTCTGAGAAATCAGACCACCGGAATGCCGGCTTGTCAGCTTCCGGCATCTATTGCTAAGACAATCCTGATACATTGCCTTCCTGATCAATATCCATCCCCTCCGAAGCAGGTATGGCCGGTAGCCCTGGCATGCGCATGATTTCACCAACGATGGGAATGATAAATCCGGCGCCTGCTGCGAATTCAAATTCCCTGACAGTAATGCTGAAATTGCGGGGACGGCCAATTTTAGCTTCGTTATCCGAAAAAGATTTTTGAGTTTTAGCAATGCAAACCGGTAATTTATCAAATCCGAGGCTCTGAATGGTTTTGAGCTGCGTTTTTGCTTTTGCACTGTAATCAACGCCGTCTGCACCGTAAATTTCCCGGGCAATGGTGCCAATCTTGTCTTCAATCGACAGGTTCCAGTCGTAGAGCTTTTGATAGGCGTTGCGTCCACTGTTTATCACGTCCACCACAGCCTGAGCAAGTTCTGTTGTTCCGGCGCCGCCATTTGACCAGCCGTCAGAAACCACAGCCTGCACGCCCAGCGCAGCGCAGCGCTCTTGTACATAGTGTACCTCTTCCTGTGAGTCGGTGGGAAAATGGTTGAGCGCAACTACCGGAGTAATCCCGAATTTTTTACAATTTTCGATGTGTTTTTCCAGATTTTCAAAACCTTTTGTCACCAGGCTAAGGTCGGGGGTGTTGTACGCCTCTTTTTTGGCTCCGCCATGGTGCCGTAAGGCCCGAAGGGTTGCGACCAGCACGATGGCTTTGGGTTTCAGGTCGCCATAAGGGCATTTGATGTCCAGGAACTTTTCAGCGCCAAGGTCAGCACCGAATCCGGCTTCCGTTACAACATAATCTGCAAGAGACAGACCTGTTTTAGTGGCGATAATGGAATTGGTCCCCTGAGCTATGTTTGCGAAAGGGCCACCGTGAAGGATGGCCGGATTGCCTTCCAGGGTTTGCACGAGATTGGGTTGAATGGCATCTTTCAACAGCAAAGCCATGGCGCCCTGCGCTTTAAGATCACGGGCAAAAATGGGCTTTTTATCAAAAGTGAAGCCTACAAAGATGCTTCCCAGCCGTCTTTTCAGGTCGTCAAAATCTTTTGACAGGCAAAGAATGGCCATCACCTCAGAGGCCGGGGTAATGTTGAATCCATCTTCCCGCATAATGCCGTTTGCACTACCGCCAATGCCAACAATGATGTGGCGCAGGGCGCGGTCGTTCATGTCCATCACCCGCTTCCATACGACCGTTCGGGGGTCAATATTCAGGTTGTTGGTTTTGTTTTGAATGTTGTTGTCTATAAGTGCAGACAGCAGGTTGTTGGCTTTTTCGATGGCTGAAAAATCGCCGGTAAAGTGCAGGTTAATGTCCACCATTGGGATGACCTGAGAATAGCCGCCGCCGGCTGCCCCGCCTTTTATGCCAAATACAGGGCCCAGAGATGGTTCCCGCAGTACGGCGATCGACCGTTTCCCAATTTTGTTCAAACCGTCATTCAGGCCGATAGATACCGTTGTTTTGCCTTCACCGGCAGGTGTTGGGCTAATGGCTGTAACCAGAATCAGGTTGCTTTTGGCGATTTTTTGCTCATCAATGAGCCTGAGCGGCAGTTTGGCTTTGTATTTTCCGTAAAGCTCCAGGTCGTCGGGAGTAAGAGAAAGTTTAGCTGCAATTTCCTGAATAGGGCGAATTGCAGCACGTTGCGCGATTTCGAGATCTGTCAACTGCATAATTTTGGATGGTTTGGTTAAGGCGCGTCGCAATGATCACTTTCCAATGGTGGAGCGCTTTGCATGCGATCTGCTTATTTCCTGCCAAAATAAGGCGTTTTTAGCTAATATTTATCCCAAAATCGCAACTATACTGGTGGATGAGTGGCATTTGTACGCTTAAAGTCACTACCTGTTTCAGGGGATATACAAAGCCCTGTTTTCGGGGATTGTTCCCGAATAGCGAAAGGCACACATTTGCACCCGGAAGATCAGAACAAACAAAAAAACAGGAATGATCGCAAACACCACTTCAGGCAGCCCTCCGTCGTTGCACCAGCGCCTTTATGAAAGGCTGTGGCTGAGGAGACGTGTTGCGGATGGTATGTTGGGTATACCGGGGAATCTCAAGGTAATCTCCGGCCTGCAGGTGGATGATTTTTCCGCCAATGTTACATTCACAGGTACCTTCCAGGATCAAAAAACTCTCTTCAAACTCATGGGGATCGTGGCCATCTTCAACCAATTGATCTTCAAGCCAGACAATAGAAAGCTGGAAGTCGGGCTGATCCTGAAGAACATGGTATTTCGCGGTCTCTTCTTCAATATCGGGCGTCAGACCCTCGATTGCGCTGTTCCAGGCAGAGAAGTCGCTGTGGCGGTGAATAAAAGGCGGGTTTTCAAGGTCGATTTTCAACTCGGCCTCCAATTGATCGATCACTTGGAAAAGAGCCGCTTTCAGTTGCGGCCGCGGCTTGGCTTTGGTGCTTAGACGGGCCAGGGTGTCCAGTGTTTTTTGGATCTCAAGGTCAACATCCGGATGCTGCCGGGATATTTTCTCCACCTGCGCGGCAGCTTCACTGTCAAGCAAGCCAAGGCAGTATTCTTCAATAATTCCGGAATCGAGATATGCGCGGATGTCCATGTTAGTTTACTTCTAAAACTGTCCTTAAATGTAATAAAGTTGCCCTGCAGCGGCTTTTTACAGTACCCAACGGCAATTGAAGCTCGTCGGAAACCTCCTGCTGCGTTAAGCCCTGAAAATAAATCAGGTCTATGATTTCGCGCTGCTCTGGTTTTAATTTTTCGAGCAGGGAATCAAGTCCGATGAAATCTATTTTCGCCATTTCGGAATTCGGGCTTTCTATAGATACGGCAGCATCCGTGTTTTGGATCATTTTCTGATTGCTCTTGAAGGCCGACCGGATGAAATCGAGTGCCGTCCTTCTCGCAATCGTGGCTAAAAAAGTGAATAAGCGTCCTTTTTCAGGATCAAAAAGCTTCAAGTTTCTCCAAATCTTCACAAAGGCATCCTGCAATAAATTTTCTGCATCCGCTTCATTCGCCACAATGTTCAGGATCAACCCATACAATGCCTCGGAATAGCGATCATACAGGTCTGAAAAAGCCTGTTTGTCGCCTGCAAGAAGTTGTTGAATTGCTTCCTGCTCCCGCCATTCTGAGGTTAAAGGATTTCCCAAGTCACTCAAATTTAACAGGTAAATATAAAGACATCTAAGAATGAAAAAAATTTTTGGGCCGGCTTAATCCAAAGGTTCAAAGTCCCCGTACATGATCTCGAAACACCAAAACGGATGCCTTTCAGAAGCCAATCAGAGACGGGATTGCAACAAGTGGCAAATAAAGCACGGTTGGTTTATCGATAAAACTGGAAAACATTTCACCAGAAGGGATTTTGAGGAAACCAATAAATGGAAATTCCCGGGTTCGTTCCGGTAATTTTTTATGGCTCAAAAATTCTTATGCTTTTGTTTTTTAACGGGTTAATTGGAGTTTTTGCAAATTTTATTTTACTTTATGATGATTTTCAGGAATTAAAAACAAAACGAACAACATCATGAAAAAAATCTTTAAGATTTTAGGCTACACCCTGGGCATCCTGCTCCTGTTGGCCGTTGCTGCCGCCGCTTTCATTTATTTCAGGGGCATACCCAATTATAAGTATGAACCCACTCCCGAAGTCCTTGCCTTAAAAGTGGAACCGGACAGCGTCCGGATAGAACGGGGGGCGAAAATTGCCACACTGCTTTGTAATGAGTGCCACACAGACAAGTCAACAGGCCGTTTGACGGGCAGGATTATCAATGATTTGCCTAAAGAATTCGGAACGGTGGCTTCTTTAAACATTACCCGTGATCCGGTGCATGGTATTGGCGCCTGGACGGATGGCGAGTTGTACTATTTCCTGCGCACAGGAATCCGTAAAACGGGGGCTTGGGCGCCACCAACCATGCCTAAATTCCCACTCATGGCTGATGAAGACTTATACAGTGTCATTTCCTGGCTGCGTTCTTCGGATCCGCATTTGGATGCAGATTCGAAAGAATATCCGCCAAATAATTACAACATGCTGATTAAGTTTCTGGCGAATGTTGCTTTCTTCCCGCCTGAACTGCCCAAAGAACCCATAACCATCCCTGATTCCTCAGATCAAATTGCTTTTGGCCGGTACGTGGCAGATGGTCTTTGCGCTTGTTATGCGTGTCATTCAGCCGATTTCACCAAGCAGAATGAGCTACATCCGGAAAAAAGCCTTGGATATTACGGCGGAGGAAATCCGATGCTCAATCATGAAGGCCATGTGGTTTCTACTGCCAACATTACTTTTGATAAAGAAACCGGTATAGGAAACTGGACGGTTGAGCAGTTCCGGGATGCGGTGAAATACTGCAAAAATCCACGCGGAGGCAGCTTATATTTTCCAATGTTCCCGCACACAACACTCACTGATACTGAAGTAGATGCGATTTACGCATTTTTGAAAACGATTCCGACTCTGAATAACCCTGTAGTCAGGTATCAGGGGAATTAGAAGAAAATCTGGCAAAAATAGCTGCAAATGGCTTTTGTTGTCAGATAAGCGGAGCCTTTCCTGCTTCAAATATTGGCCTTCAGAGTTAAATATGGTACCAGCGGGAAGACCTGGTTTCCGTCGGTGAAAACAAGTTCGACAAGGATACAAAGTGTATCAATAATGACAAGAGACATCCAAAATTCCGGATGTCTCTTGTTTTTATATTGATTTAGTTGCCGGGAGCAGGCATTTCCATGATCGGAGTCTGGCTGTCAAATTTGATCAACCATTGTCCTTTGACCCTGTGAAGGATCGCCACGAACTTCGTTTTGCCGCCGATTTGCTGGCCGCCTTTCAGTTTGATGTCGGAGGTGACATCTGAAATGAGAAGCGCAACATCCGACCCAATGAAATTAATGGTTGGCGGCGTCATCTTCCAGGATGGCGTGCCCTCGAGCATGTCTTTGAATTGGTCATAACCCTCCCGAATTGCTTTCAGGCCGCACATGCTGCTGCCGTCAGGGTAAACTTCACAGGCATCCTCGGCATAAAACGACCACATTTTGGCTTCGTCGTTGGCTTCGTAGGCACTCCATACAGCATCCCACATTTTAAGGACAGCTGCTTCGTCTTTTGCAGTGCTTTGAGCATTTACCTGGAAGCTGAACAGGTTGATGAGGAGCAGGGTGATGACACCGGAAACAATGTTTTTCATGATTCTAAAGATTTAGTGGATGAAATTTTATTTGAAAAGTGATGCTGCAAAGATGGGGGCAGGGCTTGCCCCGGTGCTTCCACATTTGTCGCAAGGCCTTTCAAATTTGTCGCATGGGCCGGGAAATGGGGCTTTTTTTACGATCCAGGTAAAAAAAATGCAAAAAAAATCCGTTCGACAGTGCTGTCGAACGGATGAGATTTAGCCTGAATAAAAATGTGTAGATTCCTTTATTAATGAATCTGCCTCAGCTCCAGGGTACCTTTGTAATTCAGATGCGGGCAAGTTTGTGCAACACGCACCGCTTCATCGGGTGATTCCGCTTCAAAAATAAAATAGCCGCCTATTTCCTGCCGGCCCGGAAATTCACTTTTGGCTTCGACATTGACGTTGCCACTTTCTGCTTTTGACAAAACCCAGCCGCCGGAGTGCAGGTGTTCGCCATCAGCGACCCTTTTTTCGCGGATGTTGTGCAACCAGGTGCCATACTCCTTTACTTGTTGCATCGGGTCGGCCGCAGGCAGGTCATCGTTGTGAACAAGCAGGACAAATTTTGCTTTGCCTGTTTCCGCAACAGCTATTGGGGCTGCATTTTGTAAAGTCGTTTTTCCGGCCCAATATCCCAGAACGGAAACAATGGCCAGTACCAGTAAAGCTGTCAAAATGCCTTGCAGAGACCAGGTCAGCAGCGGCCTGGATGGAGGAAGAAGTGCTTCAGTTTTCATAGCCTGAACAATTTTTGTGTATAAATAAGGCGGCAATTCCGCCCCTTGATCCGGGAGATTGAGCAGCGCTTTTTCCTCGGGTGTGAGTTCTTTTTCTGTATTTTCCATAGAAACACTATTTAAAAATTTCCCGAAAAGCCTGCCGGGCATGATGCAATTGACTTTTGCTGGTGCCAACAGCAATCCCAAGCATGGCGGCTATTTCATCATGCCGGTAACCTTCTAAGTCGTGCAGGGTTAGTACCGTGCGATAACCTTCCGGCAATTGCGAGAATGCAGCGGCTACATCCATTCGCAGCGCCGGGTCTTCAACCCTCGCTGCAACAAGTAATCCGGCGTCCGGCTCCTGAAACCGCTCCCGCTGCTGAATTTCGTGCCGCAATGCTTCCCGATGGCAATACACCACGATGCCTGCAAGCCAGGTGCGCAGGGTTGATTTCCACTCAAACCCCCGCAGGCGTTCTACTGCCCGCATCCAGGCTTCCTGCACAATGGCTTCTGCCCTGTTGGCATCTCCACCGCACAAACGCAGGGCCAGCCGCCATAATGCAGGAGCATGACGACGGTAGAGCAATCGAAAAATGCTTTCGTCCCGTGTCAGTAGAAATGATTCGACCAATATCCGGTCGAGCGGATGCTGCATCGTAGGTTGTTTTGACTATGAGTGACCGGAAGGCAGGAAAAGGTTGCATGGAGGGGTTTACCCCACCTCCAGCCGATACCCCACCCCATGCACCGTTGCGATCTGCACCGTCGCATCGGCTTTCAATAATTTCCGCAGACGGGAAACAAAAACATCCAGACTGCGGCCCACGATGATGCCTTCGTCTTCCCAAACCGCTTTGAGAATGAATTCCCTTTCCAGCAATTGATTCGGGTGGTTGATGAACAGGTGGAGGAGTTTGGCTTCACGGTAAGTGAGGGCTTGCCGGATGCCATTGGCAAAAAGCACCTGATTGGTAAGATCGAGACTGGAGACGCCAAAGGGCAAGACTCCTGCGGTGGAAATTTCCCTGTCCGATGCTAGAAGAGCCTGATTTTTTTTTCGTTGTGTCCACCACCAGCCGCCAAAGGCAAGGAGGGCGAGTAATGAACTGCTAACCAAAAGCCACGAAGGCGGAGCCGATACTTTTGCAGGTACGAAAACGACCTGAAGGTTATAGCAGTCGACCGCCATGTCGCGGCCCCAGCAAGGGGCTTCGCGCTGGTGGAGAAAATCCAGGAAATTATAGCCCACTTGTAAAGTGCCATCTGAGCAGTCGAGCACGGCTACATTGTAATTCTCACTAATGTCGTAAACTTCAAACGATGCCTGCAACAGACCGGGCAGGCTATCATAATTGAACGGACGTTCAAGGCGAACGAGCCAGACGCTGTCACCCAATTGCTGCACGGGCGGAATGCGCGAAGTACTATCACCACTTTCCGAGAGCAGGTAGTGGGCTGTGCGCCGGAGAGCGAGGTTGACCTTTTCGGAAAACCGCTGTCCGGAAACAGGAGCAGCCTGCTGTCGGTTAACCCATTGTACCGACAGCAGGCTGACTGAAAGCAATGCCATCAGAATTGCCGCTGTTTTTAAAGAAGTTCTCCAATTCATTCCTGCAAAAATAACAGCATTCAACGAAAGTACCAGAGATACTTCTCAGAACAGGTGTTTCGCAGGCGCCGATGCATTATTCTGTAATAAGATACATCAGCACCCGAAAGTTTTATAAAAATAGACCACCTCTCCGGCCACTGCAAGATTCAGAAACTGTTCATTTTCGCGCGATTTACGCACCAGTTCCCAATGAGCGCCCCAATCGGAAGAACGGTATATGCCCTGTTTGTGGCTGCAGATCAAGACGCCTTGCAAACCAACCAGATCCGCCATCCCTTTGCTTGCGGGTAACCCTTTGTCTATGCGCTGCCAATGCTGCCCGGAATCAGCGGATGCCCGGATTTCGCCGTATTGACTCAATACCACAACACGGTCATTCATAGCCACAATGGTGCGCACCATACCGTCTTTGAGTATCCATTCCCAGCTGGCGCCCTGATCGCGCGAGCGGATGAGGCCCTTGAAAGTGCCCCCATAGAGGACACCGTTTTGTTCAACGATGGTATTCACCTGGCCTTCATCAAAAACTTTTTTCCAGGTTTTGCCATTGTCTGCCGTGCTGAACATTCCGGTACTTGTACCGACAAACAGCTTGTTGTTTGACCGCAACACCGTACTTATGGCTTTGTCCTCCAGGTTTTGATCCATTGGCAACCAGGGTATCCAAATGTTTCCAAGATCAATGATTTTGAAAAAACCGCTGCCAAAAAGACTGGCGTATAAGTCAGGGCCTTCTGCATAAAGTCCGGTAATTCTTTCATTGGAAACAAAGGGCAGGTAGCCGACCGACCACCAGTGGTTTGCCAGACTATTGCCGGTGTAGATGCCGTAATTCTCCGTTGCAATCAGAAGGTTTTTTCCCTGTGCTTCCAGATACATGACGCGGGTATCCTCCGGCAAGCCATCACTAACGGACTTCCAGCTCGATCCGAGGTCGCTGGAACGGTAAATGATGTCGGGCGCAGCAACTGCAGGAGCAGGAGTTTTTTCTAAAGGCTGCTCAGGCGTGTATGCGATGAGCAGCGTGGCTAAAAGCAATTGATAGATCATGTGGGTGTTTTTTTTATTGAACCAAAATTTCATGGTGTGGAAGGGCATACCCTTCTTCCAGCATCAGGAGTATGATGTGGTCGCCTTTCTGGCATTTCGACAGCACTTTTTCGATGGCAACCTGATGATAAGTATCTTTCGAATACATGCGCAGTGTATTGAAAGCTTCACTGCGGATGGCTACCTGAAAAGGAAGTTTACCGGTGGGAATGCTTTCGGTCGGAGAAAGGCTCGCTGTTTGCACGGTCAGCTGGCCTGTAGCGTTGGCGTTGAGTATGCACTTACCTTCAGGAGTGTACTCGTTTACAACGATATTGTCATTGATAAATGCAGCCGAGCAGTTTTGCCCCAAAGCAAGACTCGTAACAGCGCTGCAAAACAGCAGGAATGCAAGGATTTTTATTCTCTTCATGACGGATGTTTTGAAAAATTAACCATGCCACAAAAGTAGGGGGTGTTTTCAAGCCTGCAGATAAATACCTGTAAAACAATGTAAAGGAAATGTAAAAGCCTGCCTGATGGAATTTTTTCATCCTTCAATCCATTTCAAATACGTACTTTTAACATTCGCCGCGGGCTACTCCATCGTGGTTGTCTGATTCCTTTGGGAAGAAGGCGGTCGAGGAAAGTCCGGACAACGCAGCGCGCCGCGCCACCTAACGGGTGGGGTCTGTCGGCTTGCCGATGGGTACAGAAAGTGTCGCAGAAAACAATACCGCCACGGCTTTCGGGCCGGGGTAAGGGTGAAAACGTGCGGTAAGAGCGCACGCTTACGGTTGGTAACAGTCGTAAGGGATAAACCTCGCGGGTTGAAATGCCATGTACATCCCGGTTGTTCAGACGCAGCGCAGCTGCGCAGAACTACAGAGTTGCGCGCTCAGGTTTCCTTTGGGAAAGCCGGGAGGGGTAGGCAGCTAGATCCTGCCGGTGACGGCAGGGCCAGATAAATGATGGAGATTCCGGTTTCGGCCGGGATTACAGGATCCGGCTTATTGGTCTGCGGCGAATTTTTTATTGCTAAGAGCTTGTTCGGGAATCTCTAAACCTTCATGCCATGCAAATCTCAGGCAACATCATCGCCATCGAGCGCCGCGAAATATACCGTGGCGTCGTTCACGTCAGCGAAGGAAAAATCAGTCACATTGAGCGCCTCGGCGAGGCAGATATAAAGGGGCCCTGGCTGTTGCCCGGGTTTGTAGATGCCCACGTCCATGTGGAGAGTTCGATGTTGATTCCTTCTGAATTTGCACGAATGGCGGTTGTACATGGCACCGTAGCCACGGTTTCTGATCCGCACGAAATTGCAAATGTGCTCGGCATGGAAGGGGTGCGCTATATGATCGCGAACGGAAAGCAGGTGCCATTTAAATTTTATTTTGGAGCGCCCTCCTGCGTACCGGCCACTACTTTTGAAACGGCGGGCGCTACTTTGTCGGTTGCTGAAGTGGAGGAACTGCTGCGCATGCCGGAAATAACATACCTCTCTGAAATGATGAATTATCCCGGGGTGCTGCACAATGACCCGGAGGTGATGGCCAAAATTGCGGCGGCAAAATCATTGGGCAAACCCGTAGACGGCCATGCGCCGGGCTTGCGCGGCGATGCAGCCAGGCGCTATATTGCCGCGGGCATCAGCACCGACCACGAATGTTTTACTTACGAGGAAGGCCTGGAGAAATTGCAAATGGGTATGAAAGTCATCATCCGGGAAGGCAGTGCCGCCAAAAATTTTGAAGCGCTGATTTCTTTATTACCGCAATTCCCCGACCGCATGTTTTTCTGTTCAGATGATAAACACCCCGATGACCTGATTACAGGACACATCAATGCGCTGGCTGCCCGGGCCCTGAAAAAAGGCTGCGACCTGTTCGACGTATTGCGCGTCGCCTGCATCAATCCGGTGCAACATTATGGGCTGGAAGTAGGACAGCTACAGGTCGGCGATCCGGCAGATTTTATAGCCCTGGAGCACCTGGAATCCTTCAAGGTTCAGGCGACTTATATTGCCGGCCAAAAAGTTGCTGAAAACGGGCAAACGCTGATTGATCGGGTTGACGCGCCGGTAATTAACCATTTTAATACGGATGATAAGCGTCCGGAAGATTTTCAATTGGCGGCAAAATCTGCCAACATCCGCTACATCGAAGCCCTGGACGGGGAAATTGTAACGCGCAGCGGTGTTGCAGCAATCAAGCAAAGCGGCGGACTGGCTATTGCCGATCCGGATCAGGATTTGCTGAAAATTACGGTTGTAAATCGATACCGGACAGCGGCGCCCGCGGTAGCTTTTATCCGCGGTTTCGGATTGAGTAAAGGAGCAATTGCTTCCTGCGTGGGCCATGATTCCCACAACATCATTGCCGTGGGGGCCGACGACGATGCCCTGTGCCGGGCTGTGAATGCCATTATTGAGCACAAAGGGGGGATTTCTGCAACGGATGGCGCGGATATGCATGTATTGCCCTTGCCAGTGGCCGGGATCATGACCAATGCCGATGGCTATGAAGTTGCCCGTCAATACGCAGCCATTGATGCCTGGGTGAAAACAACACTGGGCTGTAAACTTGGCGCGCCTTTTATGACCTTGTCCTTTATGGCGCTGTTGGTCATACCCGAACTAAAGCTCAGTGATTTAGGCCTTTTTGATGGCGGGCGTTTTGAATTTGCGGACTTATTTCAATAAAAACTGGAGGGCATAAAAAAACGTCTGCCCTGTTGATCAGGACAGACGCATCAAAACAAAACGAAAAACCAACTTTAAACAAGTCTCTTTGCTATATTGAAAAACTACTTTCACCTTTTTTTTGTTGCAGCAGCTCTGTTAATAATTTCTTAATGCAGCGAATAAGATGCAATTAGCGCCATAACCTGGGGATCGTTTTCAAGTCCCGGGGCCCAGTCAAACAAACACCGATGCTTGTCAAAAGCCTCCGCCAGTGCTTCTCCCAGCCAATATAAGGCCTCTTGTCTCTTACCCGCTCCGAAGAGACAGGCAATGCGGCAATAAAGTAATTCTGACTCTGTGGTCAGCTCTGAAGCCTCTTCCAGCAGTTCCAGCGCTTCTTCAAGGCGGCCGGTTTCCAGCAGTACCCCGGCGTATTCCAGCCAGTACCGGCTCTCGTCAGACGCCAGTTCGATGGCTTCGCGGTAGTGATGGTCGGCATCTTCTGTCAATCCGAGGCGATGATAAGCCCAGCCAATGGCGGCATGGTATTCTTCCCGATGCGTATCAATTTTAATGGCGCGCTTATAAAAACGAAGCGCCTGCTTCCATTTTTCTTCCAGCGCGCAGGCTTGTCCTGCAGCGTAATAGGCTTCGTCATTAAAGACGTCTAATTGTACCGCTTTCTGGTAGTATTCACGAGCAAGGTCTTTGTGTTCCGTCTCCTGGTAGCATTGACCAATGTGCAGCATCAGTTCACTGTCAGGCTCCGACAGTTCTGCAATTTCGAGGTAATAGCGCAGAGCCTTGGGAAATTGTTTCAACTCGAAACAAAGATCCGCACAATCGCGATAGGCAAATTCGTGGCGGTCATTGATGGCTATGGCAAACTCATAGGCTTCAATAGCCTCCTCGTAATTGCTGAAATAAGCATGGGCATGCCCCAGATTGTACCAGGCCATGTAGGCATAGGGGTTGTGATCCAACACTTCTTCGTACAACGGAATGCTTTCTTTGTATTTGCGGGAAAGCTCCATGCATAAGCCCAGTTTTTCAAGGGCATCCTGATTCGCCAAATCTGCCTGCAAAGCGGCCCGGAGCGCATAGAACATACGCTCGTATTCTTCCTGTGTTTCGTAAACCAGGGCTTCAATCATGTAGATATCGCTCAAACCGGCAGGATCGGCATTGGCCTTCAGGCTTTCCAGTAATTCCAGCGCCTCATCGTAGCGATAAAGATAGCACAGGGCCTCCGCTTTCATAAGCGTGATTCCCGGTTCGGCAGGATCAAAAATAGCTGCTTGTTCCAGCACTTGCAGCGCCAGCACTTCTTTATGACCTTCAATCAGTAATTGCGCTTTTTTCAAAAGAAGGTCGGTAGAATAGCCATGGCAGGTCAAAGCATGGTCTGCGGCTTCCAGAGCGCGATCCCATTGCTCCTCGGTTTCGTAGAATCCGATGATACTCATGAACTCCCCTTCTTCAAAGAAGCAAGGCAAGTTATCCTGTAATAGCGTTTCGTACCGCTTTACCAGGTCCGTTCCAGTCTGACTGTCCCAACCGTTATTGTTCATAGGATCCATACCCGGATTTTATTTCCACCTGTTCTGTTCAAATCCTGCAAGAAACGCTTGCTCCATAATTATATCGGAAAACTATGAAAAAAGTTAGCTTCTTTGAGCAAAATTAATGAAACGGTAGGTAAGTCAAAGGGAATGGTCTGATTTTTATAAAATGCTATTTTTTAAGTATTTGTAAAAATCATAATAAAAAACGAGCGTGGAGCCTTTTCCCGCTAAGGGCGCCAAGGTTCCGCAAAGAACGCCAAGGGTTGGGACTTCTCGCTTTGCGGACTTTGCGTATCCGTTGCGGGCTTTGCCTGCCTGTCCGGTAGGCAGGCGGGAACGATGTCTTTACCGATAAGGGCAGCAGCTACAACTTAGTTGCGTCGGCGATTGCCGCCAGGTCGCATCCCCTGGTTTTGTGGCGCATTTTCGCGCATTTTTCGAAGCAATTCCTTGCGAAATTCCCTTTCTGCAACGTTGAATTTTACAATTTTGCTTGCCGGGATGGCCGTTTTGAATTTTTGAAAATATTCGCGTTTCAGGGCCAGTAATTCCTGTTCCATGTCAAAACGGGTAACAATAAAGCGGTCTGCCTCATTTTCCGACATGTCTTCGGGGCGCTTGGTCGCCTTGTATTTGCGTCGGATTTTATCCATTTCGCCTTCATATTCGTTGTGCAGGGGCCAGAAACGCTCAGATTCCTGAGGCGTTAAATTCAGCCACCGCGTAATGTAAGCCACTTTTGCCGCCTGTACTTTGTCTCCGGGGCGGTCAACATCATCATCGAGCACTTGTCCGAACCCGTTCAAAGAGAACAGACCAAAGAGCAACATTCCTAAAAATAACTTCCTGACCATTGTATTGTGTTTTTATGCTGGGTAGTGTTAAAACAAAGATTCCAAATCTTCCTCGTCCATCTCCTGGATGGCTTTTTCCATGTAATCATTCACATCGGCTGCATCCAGCCCCATTTCCGGCAGCGTATTTTCGACGCCAACCCCGCTCTCTACAACGGCTACAATGAGGTCTTCTTCCTCAAATGCTTCAATATTTTCGGTGATGTAGTCGCTGACTTCTTCAACACTGAGGTCGGCAATAAGTGCCATTTGTCCCGGACTTTCACTGTTAATATTTTCCGGGCGCAGCCAATACAGACCTGCAACAATCAGTACAAGAACCGAGGCAAAAGCGACAGCAATTCGTGGTTGCATCAGTGACTGCAGGAATTCCGTCAGGCGTTCTGCCCAGCTTTGACGAACAGGCGCACTGGAAACTGGCGCTTCGGCACGAAGCCGGGCCATTAATTCATCCGGGAGTGCAGCGAAATAGCCTTCCGGGGTTTTGAAAGGATTTTCCTGCATTTTAAGTTTGCTCAGTAGTGGAGACAATTCTTCCAGTTCCTGTTTCAAATCATCTTGCTTTCTCATAACATCAATCAATTTGGACGCCGGACAGGTAACTCTCTACCTTTTTCACGGCGTGATGAAAAGACGCTTTCAAAGCGCCGACAGAAGTGCCGAGCATTTCTGACATATCGTTGTAATTCATTTCCTCAAAATAACGGAGATGAAATACCTGTTTTTGTTTTTCAGGCAAACCCGCTATGGCTGCCTGAAGTTGCGCCTGAATCTCTGTGCCGTCAAAATAAATATCGGCTTGCAGTTTATTGACCAGGTGACTTCCATCGTCGTCTATCGAGGCGGTTTGCTGGCGTTTTTTTTGAGCCAGAAATGAAATCGCTTCGTTGCTTGCAATCCGGTACAGCCAGGTATACAACTGGGACTTGCCTTCAAATTGCCGGATGTTCCGGAAAATTTTGATCAGGCAGTTTTGCAAAACATCGTTGGCGTCCTCATGATCCGTCACCATCCTGCGAATGTGCCAGTAGAGGCGCTCCTGATATTTTTGCATCAGCATGCGGAAGCCACGCTCCGATTGTCGGTCGTCCTTCATCCACATCAGAATTTGATCATCCTGGATCTGCTGGTCTGGCACGTGATAAGTTTCAGGTTTTGCTTAAGTAGACTGAAAATGATGCACAAGGTTTAATGGCGCATGGAAAAAATCACCGCGCAAGCGGGTAAGTTATTTTCGACATGTTATTAAAGCAAGGATTTTCAAAAATACTTGCTTATCTGACAGAACGCTGTATCTTGTATTCTTTCTATGTCGTTTAACAAAAATAGTCTATATGATTTCCAAGAACATGGAGAAAGCGCTCAATGAACAGATCGCTTTGGAGGGTTATGCTTCTTTTCTTTACCTTGCTATGGCATCCTGGTGTGACAAACAAGGCCTTGCCGGGTGCGCACAATTCATGCACCGGCAATCGGCGGAAGAACGCCAGCACATGCTCCGGATTTTCCATTACCTGAGTGAAGTGGATGCATTTGCACTGACACCTGCCATTAAACAGCCGCCCCACGAGTTTAAGACCGTTCAAAACATGTTTGAAATGGTCTACAAACACGAACAAAAAGTGACTGCCTCGATCAACGAGCTCCTGGCAAAATGCTATGAAAACAACGACCATTCCACCAACCTGTTCCTTCAGTGGTATGTGCAGGAACAACGCGAAGAAGAAGCGCTGATGCGCAACATCATGGACCGCATCAAGCTGATTGGCGACGGGCCTCAAAGCCTGTATTACATAGACAAAGAAATCACAGCAGTCAACGCGGCTCAGATGAAGGCCGAAGCGGCAGAAGGTGGAGAGATGGGGGAATAAGACCAGGAAACTTTTGGTTTACAGGCATTACGTGTTCCATTTGATCCGGGATTCCAATTTTTGCAGGAAATCTTATATTAGGGTCCATAACCAACCACCAGCAATACCGACAGTCAGGCACAACTCCTCCTGCCAACGCAGGATCTGAATGAAGATGTGGCTTTTTTTCTGGTTTTGGATTTCGACCGGATGAAATTTTTCCTGCTGACAATCCCGGTTTAGCGATGCTGTCAGGCCACGGGATGCATATCCGGCTGGACAAAGGGGCCGATGTTCCGCCGGCAACCGTTCATTTGCTGACCGACGATCCTTCCCGGTTAAATGGCGGGCATTCCGGGTTCATGGCGCCTGATGGCACCCGGATTAAAGTTTACCCTAAAACTTATCGCTTACTCGCCCACTCTGCCGGAAAAACGCCTGGTGTAAACTCCCACAAGTAAGGCAGCAGGAAATAAACAATCAGGGTGAGCAAAATGATAGACAGTAGATTCATGTAAAGCCCAGTCCGCACCATATCCGGTATTTTCAAATACCCGGACCCAAAGACGACTGCATTTGGGGGGGTGGCCACCGGCAGCATGAAAGCACAGGAAGCGGCAACCGTTGCTCCCACCATCAGGATGTAGGGGTGCACATCAACGGTAAGCGCTAAAGAGGATATAACAGGCAGCATCATGGCCGTGGTGGCGAGGTTGGAGGTTATTTCCGTCAGGAAATTCACTGCGGCAACCATGACCAGCAACAGGATAATGAGCGCCACGCCGTTCAGTAACACCAACTGCCCGCCAATCCATCCGGCCAGTCCCGTGTCTTTGAAGCCTTGTGCGATGGCCAGTCCGCCACCGAACAGCAGCAGGATGCCCCAGGGCAATTGTACGGCTTCTTCCCAGGTGACAATGGCGCGCATTTTATCTTTTGACGCCGGCAAAAGAAACAGTGCAATGCCCCCTACGACAGCAATGATGGTATCGTCGATGTTGGGGATGAACCTGTTTAACAAAAAAGAACGGGAAATCCAGGCGAAAGCGGTTAGCCCAAAAACGACCAGAACCGTTTTTTCTTCGTAGCTGATTTTTCCAAGTGATTTTAATTGCTTTTTTATCTCTGATTTTCCGCCGGGGAATGATTTTTGCCTGAACGTAAACGCATAACTGGTCAGGTATTTCCAGCAGACCAGCAGCAGCAAAACCGAGATGGGGAGCCCGAAAATGATCCATTTGGAAAAGGTGATTTCGACACCGTAAAGCTCTTTTACGATACCTGCCAGCACCAGATTGGGCGGGGTGCCAATCAGGGTGGCAATGCCGCCGATGGAGGCACTGTAAGCTATTGCGAGCATCAGTGTTTTTCCAAAGATCAAATTTTCGTCCTCAATCGTATCCGGGTTGTCTTTTAGTTGTTTTACGATGGCTATACCAATGGGCAACATCATGACCGCGGAGGCTGTATTTGAAATCCACATGGATAAAAATGCCGTTGCCGCCATGAAGCCGAGAATGATGCTTTTGACATTGGTGCCGATTAGATGGATGATGTTCAATGCCAGTCTTTTGTGCAGATTCCAGCGCTCAATGGCGATGGCGAGGATGAACCCGCCGATGTAGAGGAAAATGTATTTATGTCCGTAGGAAACGGTCGTTTCATCCAGCCCCAAAGCTCCTGTAAGCGGAAAAAGGACCAGTGGCAGCAGCGATGTGGCAGCAATGGGAATGGCTTCGGTTATCCACCAAACTGCAATCCACAAGGTGCAGGCCAAAACGGCATTGGCTTCCTCGCTCAATCCTTCGGGGTGGTTAAAAAACAGCGTAATCAGGAACAGGGCAGGTCCAAGCGCCAATCCGATTTTTTTCGAATTTTTAAAAAATGGTCTCTTCGTATACATGGATATTGGGTCTTTCTTTAGTTCAATAATTGACCGAGCAAGGTGCGGAACTCAGGCGATTGATACATGGCCTGTCCATCATGACCCACTCCGTTGACAATCGTTCTTTTGTGGTTGTGGGCGCCGGGATAAACCAGTTCCAGATACCGGAATATGTTTTCTCCCCGATTGTATCGGGTCGGGCCGAGTAGTGTCGCAGCGCAGCTGGAAGTGTTCAGCGTGGGGTCGGCTCCGTTCCCGTTCCCCAACAGGTAAGTGATGGAGCGACTGGTGAATTGGTTGTTGAAATCTGCTGCATTGACCGCCGACAGATAGGGCGGCACAATGTTGAACCCATAAGGCCAAAAGTCATAGCCCGTGCATCCGGCAGGGGTGTAGAGCTGGTTGTTGCTTTCGTTGATGCGTTGCCCGTCCGGATAATAATAATACTGACTGTTGGCGGGCACATATTCGAAAATCAGATCGGGGTTTGCGGCCGCTGCTTTATTGGAAGCGGCGTACAAATGGGTAAACAAACCTCCGGATGAATGGCCCGTCACGATTATTTTTTTGAGCACCGGGAAGTGGCTTTCGTCTCCCAACTGCTCAATCAGCCTGTCTACAACGTCAAAAGCGCTGATAGCCACCGGGCTGAGCGAATTGCTGCCCTCCCGCCAGCCGGTACTGCTCCAGAAATAGTCATTGCCGGAGGCATCCTGAGCACTTTTGAAAAAAGGAGAAATCAATACCACTTTATCCTGCAGGTTGTTGGCCTGAAGGGTAGTCATCAGGAAATTGAAATAGTTGTCGGCATCCTGATTGGCTCCGTGCACGACGATGATGGCGGCTTCCAGATTCTCCCAATTAGCCAGTTCTTCGTAAATCGGAAAACTGGTGTAAAAACTAAAATCACCCGTGCCGGTTCCCGAAATAGCCACCGTTTGCAGACAATCGTTGGATGCAGAAGTGCAGGCAGGCAGGGAATGGATGATCCCGTCAGCCATGGTGGAAAATGTCAGGGAAATGGAGTTTTCCAACCGTCCGCCGTTTTGCCCAAAGGCGCCCTGACCAAGGTCCAGTTGGTAAGTAGTCTGAAATTCCAGCGACAGGTCAATCGTCACTTTGGACGACTGGTTGGCGTAGCTGAATGCCATGTTGAGGGGGTTGGGGGAAATGGAAAATTCGCGCTCAAAATCAGCGGGGTTGATGGCTGCCGAAAAGACGATGGAAATGGTAGAACTGAGCGGCAGGTTGTTAATCCCGTCAACAAAATTTGCCCCGTTCATGGTGATGAAAAATATAGTAAGGTCATTGGGTTCAACACCATCGTCCGAGCACGATATGGGAATAAGTGCCATTATCAGGAACAGGAGAAAAATAGGATTGCACTTCATTCAAAAAAAATTAAGTTTTTTCGTACCGCAGGCAGGTCATGTTAGCATCAACATTACATACCTGCGGCACGAAACGAAACCATTTAATGATCGATCTACCGATATTTCGCCCCGCGTTTCCTGAGCGATGTCGAATGAGAGGCTTTTAAAACCCGGGACGTCTCTTCTTATGATTTACTGACAAAATCCATATGGGCAGGACGAAGATTGCGTGGAAACAGAGCCCGCCGCACAACCGACTCCGCCATAGGTCCAGACACCGCCTTTTTTGAAGCCCCACGACCCCTCGTAATCCCACGGTTGTCCTGTGCCGTCCACGTTCGCATCTCCAAAGGTTTCGATGACGGTCATGCCGTCAAAAAGTTCGATGGCGTCGTCGCCGTTTTGATTCATGGCGTCCGTTTCTATAACCTGAGCGAATCCATTGTAACAACTGCCGAAATACCCCCCAATCGTACCTGCCTCCCGGGCTACCAGAATGTGGTCGCCTTCATTCACCGACATGGCCGGGAAAGTATATTCAATGCCGTCTGTACCTCCACCGTTGTTGGCGACGCCGAGACTAAACTGGCTGAGGTCGGCAATATCCCGATTTGCCCGCACGTGAACCGCTTTGCCGCCGTTGGTTCCCGAGCCGTCCCACAAGAGGGCCAACACCCCCTGCAACTGAAGCGGGGCGCAGAATGGATAGACACAGTCAGCATCCTGCAGCGAAGTAGAATTGGCGGAACAGTCAATCTTTCCATATTCCCAGAATCCGCCGAGTTTATAGGCCCAGGTGCCGGTATATTCCCACTCGAGCCCTACGCCGGAGAGTTCCACGTCGCCGAAGGTTTCGATGACCGTGGTGTTTTTATACAATTCAAAAGGATCGTCGCCATTGAAATTCACGCCGGCGGATTCGACAACGATTTCAAAATCATTGAAACAACTGCCGAAATAGGTGGTCAGTCCGGCCAGATCCACATCCCGCACGAGCAGGATGTCGTCCCCGGCAGAAGCGCTTACGGCGGGAAAATCAATTTCCCTTCCATCTGTGCCGCCGCCATTGTTGGCAATGCCGATGCCATAGACGCTCAGGTCAGGAATGTCCTGGATAACCTTTAAGTGTACCGCCCTGCCATTGGTTGAAGTACCACCGATTTTGAGAGACATCACCCCTTTTAACTCCAGCGTGGGAGGCTGATCTCCCAGTGTCAGGTTCAATACCTCGGGCTGGCCCACAACAGCATTCACTAAGTTGCCAACGCCAATGGAAATGGTTTCCACACCTTCGTCAGCGGCATCATTGAGTGCCGTCAACTCGAAGGATATCGAAGCGGTTCCGGCAGGAATGGTCAGGCTGGTTGCACTGGTGGTATAATCCGTACCATTCGTAGCGGCGCCGGAAAATACCAAATCGAGGCTTACCTCCTGGAAAATGGGGAATGACAATGCTGCGGTGACCGTGAGTGTTTCCCCTTCAAAAAAGCTCGGATTTTCGCTCGAAAGTACAAGTTCCGGGGCTATCAAAGGGTGGGTGGTGAACTTGAAAACAAAGTCTTCCGTGCTGGTTTCCCCATTGGCGCCATAAGCCCCTTTCGGAAGGCTGATGGTGTACTCTGTGTCGTATGCCAAAGGCTGGCTGAAACTGATCGTGGCGAATGACCCCGAGTTGTCGTAGCTGACGGCATAAGCTGCGGTCGGTGAAATGCTCAGGGCATCTTCCAGTGCTGAATTATTCAGGCTATGCGAAAATACCAGCTGGAATGCGGCAATCACGGAAACATTTGTTGCCCCGGAAAGGATTGCCTGGTTGCCGACGGTCACTTTGAGAACCCTTAAATCATTGGTGATGGGAAAGTCATTTTCCGTGTCCTTCTTGCAGGACGAAATTGCCAGCGTCAGCAGCAATAACAGGGTTGATAAGTAGCTTATTTTAAATATCTGTTGCATGATCTTTTTTATTTTTTGAGAAAATGGATGGCTGCGGTTGAAGCTATTTTCCAAAATCATACTCCTCAACCAGTTGCTGCAGAAACTTTGCATCCTCCGGCGTCATGAAAACGAGGTAAAGCTTTTCTCCAAACATATCTTTGGTGGTTAGCCTTTCGGGGATGCCCATGACCGTTTTTCCCGAGAGGTATTTGTAAAAAGCCAGTGCGAGCAGGTAGGTGCCGTTAGGGGAAGGGTGTTTGTCATCAAAAAACAACTCCAGGTCTGGCCGCCACTGCCTCGTTGCTGCGAAGAGTGGTCCGGCCGGCACATAGTCCGCACCCGTTTCCCCGGCCAGTTGCCTGTACATGGCGGTAATCTTTTCCTGCATGAGCGGATTTGATTTGTAGGCCCAGGTCATCATGAATACCGGTTTTGCGCCCTTTTTCCGGATTAGCTCAGCAAACTTCCGCCCGTACTCCATGAAACTTTCCGGCGTTTCGATGGCACTCAGGCTGTGGTTGTTCAGCACCACATAATCCCACTTGCCGGTTTCGAGCATCGGCATGGTAACCGTGCCCTTTTCGCCTTTCCAGTGCTGCTCCAGGCTGGAGCCGCCTACCGTGGACTGGCGGGTCACGATGGGTACTTTCTGCGTCTGCGCCATTGCCGCAACCATCTGTGGAAGGTTGTGGTAATAGGTAAAACTATTTCCAACGAACAGCACCCGAAGGGTGTCCTGCGCATAAGCCGGGCTTTGGCACCAAAGCAGCAGGCACAGGCCGGCAATAATTTTCAACCAATTGCTTATCCTTTTCATACTGCCTTGTTATTTGTTGACGGGGGTTGGGTCAAAAAAGTTAGGAACGGGTTTCGGCACATTTGGATTCCGGTCAATTTCACTGGTCGGATAAAGAAAGCGCTGTGGCAATTGCGTGCCGGTATTCGGCACAACGGGCACCCTGACAACGGTTTCTTTCTCTGTCCTGCGGGTATCGTTGAAGCCTTCGATCTGGCCAAAAAAGGTTATGTACCGTTCCTGCAAAATTTCCCGCAGCAAGGCATTGTCGGCGCTGATGCCGTCGGGATTTTCCATGCCGCCATTTTCAAAATCGGCCGTTTCATAGGCATCGTACTTCATGTCGGCAGGGCTTGCGTTGGACATGTAGCCGCCGCCGGCCAGATAAGCCCGGTAGGTATTCAGATGCTCCAGGCCTTTGGCAAAACCCTGGGTGCGGAAACCAGCCTCCGCCAGAATCAGTGCATTTTCTGCAAAAGTGACAATAGGCGCAGAAGCACTCTGTGCTGCAAAAGCATTGCTTCCGGTATTTGGCTGCGTTCCGAAAGAGGTAATTCTGAAAAGATAATGATAGCGCCCGGCTTCATTGGTTTTGGCATTGCCCCGGTATTTGGAAAAATCAGGACTGGTTGTGTCGTCCGGTGCAATCAGGCTGGCCATGAACTCGGACGTGACCAAATCGGACTGCCTTACCTCTACGGCAAAAAAGCTGTAATTCAAATTGGCGTTTTCCGATGCTGTGCCGTGAGGCGCCATCAGGCTGTTGGCTGCGGAGCTGATTCCCTGCTGGGCAGCGGCATAAGCTTTGTCGTATTCCCGGGTGTGCATGTAGTAGCGGGCTTTCAGCGTATGAGCAACTTCCGTCCAGATTCCGGGAGCGCCATCAAAATAGATTTCCGAGTTACTGGCGGGTCGGCCCGAACCGGCAGCGAGGTTGGTGATGGCATCGTCCAGGAGGATTTGCAGCTTGGAATAGACCGCTACCTGTCCTTCGAAAGCAGGGTTTTCGACGTCAGGCTGACCGGCGTCGTCAAAAGGAATATCGCCCCAAAGGGAGGTGGCCGTGCCCAATGCCATGGCGCGCAAAACCTGGGTAATGCCTTTCGTAACCCCTTCGATGCCTTCTTTTTCTGCCTGCATTTCGGCAGCAATGGCATTCACCACGACATCCACGTAAACGTTGTTCCATTCTGAATTGAAGTCGCTCGTGGTCACGCCGTATTCACTGAAACCGAGGTGCTGGCGGTCAATTCCGGTGTAGTAGCCGCAAAAGATGCCGGCCTTTCGGGCAGTTTCGCCTGTTTGCAGCACAATATTTCCTACTTCAGCTCCGGTCAGAATGTATTCATAGGATGCAGCGGTTGGGCTGTTCGGGTTCTCATTCAACCCATCTACCAGGTCGCCGCAAGAGGCGAGGGTAGCAATGCTTATGAAAAAAAGTATGGCCTTTTTCATTGTTTTAATTTTAAAAAGTGAGGGCAAGGGAGAAGACATAAGACCTGGTGGCGGGATTATTGAAATACTCAATCCCGCGCGCCACGCTCACGCCCTGAAGGTTGGTGTCCGGGTCGTTTCCTTCAAAGTTGGTCCAGAGCACCAGGTTCCTTCCCGTAATGGAAAACTCAGCACTGCTGATGCCTGTTTTCCTTTTGAGCCAATCAGAACTGGCTCTGTAAGAAAGGGTCAGTTCCCTGAGGCGTGTCCACGAACCATCTTCGATATAAAGCTCGTCGTTGCCACCGCCGAAGAAGCCGCCGTCGCTGTTGTACCACGCTTCTGTCAGGGCCACAGGACCTGCGCCGAAATTGTGTGCCTTTCCGCGGAAAGTAGTGCCGGCAAGAATGACATTGCCATTAAAATCCAGCAGGTTTTGATTGGCTGTGGTTTCTTCGGCGCTCGCGCCCCAGGTGCCCAGATCGTACAGGACCGCCTTGGTGCCGGCGTAGATATCAGCGCCCTGGTAGGTTTCGAAAAGCACGGAAAGGGAGAAATTTTTATAGGACAAAGTGCTGTAAGCAGACCCTTGCCAGTCGGGGTTCGGATCGCCGATGACGCCTTCCAGCTGGTCTTGCTGCGGGAAGCCGTTTTCATCAAAAACCATGTTTCCGTTTTCGTCGCGCAACGTCCTTGAACCCCAAAGCACCCCGATCGGGTAACCTTCCAGCGCTCTTGCGCTCACGGCTGCCAGACCGCCGAGGTTGATGGTGAGCCCTTCCTGAAGGCGGGTGACCTTGTTTTGCACTTCTGAATAGATAAAGTTCAGGTTCCACGACCAGTCTTTGGTGCTCACCAAAGTGTAGCCAAGGTCGAGTTCCAAACCTTCGTTTTGCAGTTCGGCTCCATTGGTGTAGAGGCGGGTAATTCCCTTTGAGTTGGCAATCGGGAAGTCCAGCAGAACGTCAATCGTTTTGTTTTTGTAATAAGTGCCGCTCAGGGAAAGCTTGTTTTTGAAAAACCGAAAATCCATGCCGACTTCGGTTTCCTGTTTTCTTTCCGGTCGCAGTATGGAGCTACCCCGTTGGCTGCTGGCCACAAATGAGCCATTGCCGTAGAGCGACCCTGCCAGATTGCCGCCATACTGGTCGCTGAAGGTTGGGGAAACGAAAACGTTGGTGGTGTTGTATCGGGCAGGCTGCACGCCCACCTCGCCGTAGGACAATCTCAGTTTTCCAAAAGACAGCTGATCGCTTTTCAGACCGGGCAATTCAGTGAACTGCCATGCCAGTGAAGCGGAAGGGAAATAAAAAGTATTGTTTGCCCCATCGCCGAATGTGGAAGCGGATTCTGCCCGAATGGTTGCGTTGAGGAACAGCATGTCGTATGCGCTCAGCGTAGCAGCCGAGTAAACGCCAACGGTGCGTTCCTGCCCAAAAGTGCTGGTCACGATCCGGTTTTCAGGCAGGGCATTGTCAATGTCCCGGATGCCGCTGGCTACGTCGGTAAATTGAATGAAATTGATGATTTCACTGCCATCGGTAATCAGCTCCCTGTGGTTGAAATTGAAACCGACCAGCAATGTACCAGAGAAATTTTGATTGAAACGCGCCCCTGCTTTTGCAATGTAATCCATGTTGAGGATGGAGTTGCGGGCCAGGTTTTTCCCAAAACTACCCTGGGTGTATGATCCGGAAGCAGAGCCAGGCGTAAAAAACTCCTGCTGCCACTCGGAATATTTATCCAAACCCACGCGGCCGATCAAATCGAGCCAGCTGAAGGGGGAAACAGTCAGTTCCAGCGATGTGATGAAACGGTCAACATCTACAATGCTTTCCTGCTCGTTGATCGTCCACAATGGGTTGTTATATGTAGCAGTACCGTCCGCTCCGAGGGGCTCGCGGTAAGACCGCTGGCGGTTCGACACCGGCGAAGCATTGCTGTTGGCATAGAAATCACCCCGGTAGCCCGTGATGTCGAAATCAACAGGATTCCGCAACAGGCCCAGATACAGGCCAGAGGAGGTTGCCCCCCTCAGGATCCGGCTGGAGGTGCTTTTGGAATAAGCCGTGGAGGCCGTGAGTTTAATTTTTTCAGAGAGTCGATGGCTGGCATTGACCCTGGCGGTCGTCCGGCGGTAATCGGAATTGTTGCGGATAATGCCTTCCTGATTGATGTCGCTCAGACTGGCATAAATGGTGCTGTTGGCGTTTCCGCCCGTGATGTTGAGGTTGTTTTCCCAAAAATGGCCATCCTGAAAGATGAGGTCGAAATTTTTATCGTGGAAAAGTTCCCGGGAGTTTTTGGACAGGATGGGATAGTAGGTGTTGCCGGCCTGGTCGACATAGAACTGTCCATTGGTATTGAATTCATCCGGTCCGCCGGACCTGTCGGCGATCCTATCCCCCCAGGAGTCCCGGGAGCGCTGGTTGTAAACGCCGCCGTCGCCCTGTCCGAAGGCAGTCTGTTGCGGGTAGCGGCGGTTGATTTGATCCAGGGAAAAACTGCTTTTGTAACCGACAGACAGCTTGTTGTTGTATTGTCCGCTTTTGGTTTTAATGACAATCACGCCGCCCAAAGCCTTGGTGCCCCATAGCGCCGCCGCCGATGCGCCTTTCAGCACCGTGACACTTTCGATGTCGTTCGGGTTCAGGTCGTTCAGCCTTGATTGGGCGGCAACGGTTTCCTGTGCGCCTCTTGAATCGTTGCTAATGGGGATGCCGTCCACCACGATGAGCGGCTGCGCATCCCGGCTGATGGTAGAGATGCCCCGGATCTGGATGTAGGCGCCGGCGCCCGGGTCGCCGGAGTTTCTCGAAATGCGGACGCCGGATGCTTTTCCCGACAAGGCGTTTATCACGTTGGTCTCGGCAGCCCCCGTTACGGCTGTCGATGAAACGCTGGAACTGGCGTAACCCAGTTCGTCTTCTTTTTCTTCAAAACCCAGAGCCGTAACAATGACTTCATCGAGCAGCCTGGCGTTGTCTTCCAGCACAACGTTGATTTCCCGGTTTGCGCCTACTACCCGGGTGGTGGTCTCCTTTCCGGTATAACTGAAAGACAAAACCGCATTTTCATTGGCAACCACAATGGAATAGCCGCCATCCAGGTCGGTAACCGTACCGTTGAGCAGGCCTACTTCCTGCACGGTAACACCGATGAGCGGCAGCCCATCTGTATCGTTTACTTTACCCGTTACCGTCCTCTGGGCAAAGGCTTGCACGCCAATAAGTGCAAGCAGGCAAGTTAGCGTTGGCAGTAAGTATTTTTTCATAATTAGTGAGTTTGCATTTTATAAAATCAATAGGCGTCAGGATTCCGTTGTCTGTATTTCATCCGGCCTTATCCGGCTCCGGGTAAGCTTCCCTGCCTTTGTTGTGAAGCAGTAGAATTGATAGCCAGAATTTGCTAATTTTGGGTTGTGTGCGGTTGCGTTGATGGTTTCGCAAATCTATATCGCAAAGTACGACAAAATCAAAACATTTTGCTGTAAAATTAATATTTTACAATATTTTATACTGTTTTACACTTTTTTACACCGTAAAAATTTAATATGGAGGAGAGCATTCAGGATAAATTTCTGAAAAAACTGGAGGAGAAATACGGCACCTGGAGTAAATCGACCTCTAAGTTTGGCTTTACTTCTTATGGGGAGATTGCTACCGCTTTAAGCATCAGCGCCAGCCAGTTTTCCAAATTGATCTATGGGACGGCGACAGAAGGCATGTACGTGCGTTCGATCGAAAACATAGACCGCCTCCTGAAGCGGGAAGTCATCAAAGAAGAACTGGAAAGGGCCATTGCTGAAAAGCGTTTGCTGGAAGAAGGCATCGGGAAGCTTAAGAAAAAACAGTTTCAGATCAGGCGACGCATGCTGTTGCTGCTGCTGTTTTCTATACTGACGGGTGGGGCAGCTGTTTTTCTGTACATTCAAAACATACAACACCACAAAAACCCGGTGCAGTCGCTGCAAAACCCGCTGTCGGCGTTTTTTGACAAAGACTACAACGCCAATTTCAACTCCCCTTATCTCGATGTGTCAGAAGTTCAGTCCTTCTGCCCTTGCAGCGCTTACGAGGGCGTTTGGTCCCTGAGCGAAAACTATAAACTGCCTTTGCCGGGGACTCGCAAGCCCGGGGTTTATTATCTGGCGAAGAGTGCCGATGTCCGCTTGAAATGCTCCCGCTATGATACCACCGGTGTGGGTAAAGGCCGTGTTTTGTCCGGATTCGAGTACCTGATTAATGAAATCTGGGTAGATACTAAAATGACGCCTCTCTCACCGACTTATTTTGACAAAACGAACAAAACATTCACGCCGGCTTTTGACGCGCTGGTTTTCGAAGGAAATGCCCAGTTCAAAAAAGTCGCCACCATCCATTCTTTTTTTGTCGACAAATTTGAAATCTACCCGGATTCAATTGTCCGGAAAGGCGAACCCTGTGGCCGCTATGCGACAGACATCGACAAAGCCCTCGCGGATGAATTTGAAATCAACATCAAATACATTCTGGAAGACGTGCTGGGCGATATGACCACGGCAAGTTGCTCCGCCACGGCTAACCTCTTTTGCGACCCCAACAATTTGAGAGAAAAAGAAAGTGTGATGGCTTTTGATTGCATCTACACCATCAGGACCGAAAACCTGGGCATCGGCGGCGGCTATCCCTACACGAAAGGGTACCGGCTGGAAAAACAGGCGTATGCGGATAATTTGACTTGTGGGTGTGAGTGATGTTGACAAATGTTTAGAATTGATAATTCGTGTTCAACATTTCTGTAATGGAATCTGCAACCAATTGTGGGTTTTCATGCTGCCTGCTAATCATCATGTACGTATTTTTGGCCTCCAGTTCATAGTGAAAGAACTCCATGGGTGAATACGCATCTGCCATCATCCGGCGATAGATCCTAAACCGCTTGTTGGGTTTGTCTTTATCCTCTTCAACAGAATGGGCGGCCGTAAACAAAAAACTAGCCCCGGTATGTTCCCTGCGTATCTGATCAATCACCTCAAGGCAAGTTGCGAAAATTCTGAAAGCATCCTGCTTGTTGGTAAGCATCTCATAACGCTTGTTCGATTGGAGCAGTTTGGTTACAAAAAAACTGATGCCATAGACCAAGTTGGGAAATTCTTCCACCCAGATAATGTACCTCAATTTATCCTTTCCGCGAAACGCGAATTGATGATACCGGATATAAGGCTCACCCGTTACCTCTTTGGAGAACTGAAGTTTGAAGGGGTAAGGGTTCCGAAACAGCATTTTTTAACGATATTCGTTGGCTTGAGCACGGCGATTCCAAAGCACATCCTGATCTACAGGTACAAGCAAAGAAGTCTTTGGGGCTTGTTGATCCAACGCACTAAAAGCCAAAGACAGGGCGTCTCTTCGCTGAATCATAAGGTTTTTTACATCCTGAATGATACGGGCAGCGCCACGCAAATGCCAGGGAATCGCCTGACGATTTACATGGCGGATATCTATCTGATCAATCGTCTTTACAAGAGCATCGTATTCCAGCCTGGTTTGCCGGTAGTTCGATTGATCAATTTGGACTTGTACGGAAAGACTCTTCCTCATTTTTTTGCGTGCTGAAGACAACAAAAAATATAGTGGCACAACGCCTACCAGGGTTATGGCATACCATACCCCGTCCGATAAGAATCTTTTGGCGCCATAAGTGAGGCTTCTAAGGCCTACAATGAGGCTGGCAAAGCTTTGGCTTTGTTGAGAAAAATTTGAGGCATGAAGTGATGAGGCATTCATATCTCGCTTGTTTGTTTGCTTGAATTCTTGATGTCCTGCTGCGGTTCGTACAGTGTATGGTAGGTGGATAAACGCACCACCTTTCCACAAAGTTGCTTTTTTAACCTGAAAAACGCAAATAGAATCGAATATAACCCGCTGGAGACCAACCTCCCACACGGCCAACACCACGCGCTCGTGGCGGCCTGCGGTCTAATGTCGTCAACTTAGCGAAAATTGAGGCGACATCTTGCCGCCCTAAAGCGGCAGGGGTTGTCTCAATTTTTGTGATTCGGGAAGTGGGGTTTTGAGGAGTTATTTGCGTTGGGGCTCAGGGGTGCAAAGGCGCGCGGGGAGATCGGGTTTGGGAATACTTTATTCCAGCGGGGGGTGAAAATCCGTTTATCTCCAATCAGAAGTAATAGACGCTTGATCGCATTGTCTTGATCTCCAGGGCTCCTGGATGCTATTTTGAGATCTATTGAACCCAAAAAACAATTATATTCGTGTTTTATTGAAACAGTAACAGACGATGAAAAAAGCCTTTAAAATTACATGGATCACCCTGGCGTCACTGCTTGGTCTTGTTGTGATTGCGGGTTTGGTTGCTTGGCTGTATGCAAAGTCTACCTTCCTTGATTTTGAAGACGACTATGCTGAAAATTTCAATATCAAGGAAATCACGGCGGATGGCTATACCTTTCCGGATCGAAACGGAAACGGCCGGTTGGATGTGTACGAGGATGCCAGAAGACCCATTGAGGAACGGGTTGAAGACCTGCTCGCTCAAATGACCACCGAAGAAAAAATCCACTTGCTTAAGGGCTCCGGATTGGCATCTGCCATGGGCAGGGGTAAGCCGGGAGAAGGCATCCCCGGCGCCGTAGGCACCATCGTTCCAACCCCGAGGTTAGGCCTGCCCACGATTTATTTGTCGGACGGTCCTGCCGGATTGAGAATTGAACCTACCCGGAAAAACGAGGACAGAACCTACTATTGTACGGCTTTCCCCATTGGAACGTTGTTGTCCTCCACCTGGAATGTGGACCTCGTAGAAGCCGTAGGCGTCGCTATGGGAAATGAGGCGCTTGAATACGGGATTGATGTCATTCTTGGGCCCGGCGCAAACATCCACCGGCATCCATTGTGCGGAAGGAATTTCGAATACTACTCGGAGGACCCGGTGCTGACCGGGAACATAGGCGCCGCCATGGTCAACGGAATCGAATCCAACGGGGTTGGCACTTCTGTAAAGCATTTTGTGGCCAACAATCAGGAAACCAGCCGGTTTGGCAATGATGCCATTATTTCCGACCGGGCACTGCACGAGATCTATCTAAAAGGATTTGAGATCATTGTACGAAAAGCGCAGCCCTGGACGGTCATGTCTTCCTACAACCGGGTCAATGGTACTTATACCTCGGAAAGCAGGAGCCTGCTCACCGATATATTAAGAGGCGATTGGGGATTTGAAGGATTGGTCATGTCCGACTGGTTTGGCGGGCATGATGCGCCTGCTCAAATAGCTGCCGGAAACGACCTGCTGGAACCAGGCACCAAATTGCAGTGGAAAGCCCTGATCAAAGCCCGGGAAAACGGAGGTTTATCCATGGAAGCGATTGATACGTCCGTCAGGCGAATACTAACCTTGATCCTGCAATCAAAAAAGATGCAGGCGTATCAGCCTGGCAATAATCCTGACCTGGAAGCGCATGCCCAAATTACGCGCCAGTCGGCCGCAGAAGGCATGGTATTGCTGAAAAACGAACGCGCCCTTCCCATTCAGCCTGCAAAAAATGTTGCCCTTTTGGGCGTAACTTCTTACGATTTCATCGCAGGCGGAACAGGGTCGGGCGATGTGAATGAAGCTTACACGGTTTCTCTGGAAGCGGGGTTGAAAAATGCAGGGTTCAAAATCAATGAAACGGCCAAACAACTTTTTGAAACGCACAAACAGGCGCACCAAAAAGAATTTGTAAAGCCCGTGGGGATGCAGGCCATGTTTAATCCCTATGATCCGCCCGAAATGGTTTTTACCGATGGACAATTAAAACAAATCGCTTCCGGCGCAGACATCGCCATCGTTACCATCGGCAGAAACAGCGGGGAAGGCGGCGACCGGGTGGAGAAGGATGACTTTCTGCTGTCGTCCGAAGAAAAGGAAATGGTTGCGCGTACCTGCCAGGCGTTTCACGATGCAGGCAAGCAGGTCATCGTCGTGCTGAATATCGGGGGCGTCATAGAGACGGCCTCCTGGAAAAAGCAACCGGACGCTATTCTATTGGCCTGGCAGGGTGGTCAGGAAGGCGGAAACTCCGTTGCGGATATCCTCAGCGGAAAAGTCAATCCCAGCGGCAAACTTCCGATGACCTTCCCGGTTAACCTGAGCGACCATGCCTCCAACGCCAACTTTCCATTGGATGGCGTGCCCATGAGCATGTTCGACCTGTTTTCTAGTGGTAAAGAAAAACCTCAGGAAAAAAAGGTCAAAAACAAAGACTATACGCTTTACGAGGAGGGCATTTATGTTGGCTACCGGCACTTCGATAAAGCCAATCTGGAAGTCTCCTATCCGTTTGGATACGGACTTTCCTATACGGGATTTACCTATGGGCCCCTGAATGCCACGTTGGTAAATGACACGATCCAGGTGACGGTAGCTGTTCAAAATACGGGCGATCGGGCCGGGAAAGAGGTGGTGCAAATGTATGTTTCAATGCCCGGCACAGCAATCGATCGCCCCGATCAGGAACTGAAAGCTTTTGCGAAAACCCGGAACCTCGAACCCGGAACCTCGGAAGCAATCACCCTCCGCATCCCGGTTTCGGAATTGCGCTATTGGGATGAAAAAACTTCCGGCTGGGCTTTGGAAAAAGGAACTTATCTTATTCGGGTGGGCGCTTCGTCGAGGGATATTAGGCAGACGGGGGAGGTGGGGTTGTAGGGGGGGACTTGATTGAGGGGAATAAAATGGGGAGGGTCAATTTAAACAGCTTGATAAGAATCTCTACTTTTCAACGGTTGCGGCTTAGGTGTGGAGAACACTAGCTTCTATAAAGGTGATTTACTGGGATTTTTCCCAATTTTCAATAACCTCTTGAAAAATTGCTTCGGAGCCTTCCCCCCAAATCTGGATAACTTGAATTGCTGTCGTTGCAATATTTTGAATCATCGGCAGGCGCTTTCTAAAAGGAAATGCAGCAAGCAGTGCTTCCTTACAATAAGCAATAGACTTTTCTTTATTCGGGATATTATTTTGAAAAAAAACTCCCATATCCACAGCCGTCATCGCCACATCCGGCAGATAGGCTTGTGGGTTCACATTGGCTAAGGATCTTCTGATTTGCAACGCTTCGACATATTTGGCTTCGGCTTGCTTATATTCATTTTTATCACAATGTAAATTAGCCAAATTGTTGAGCGTAGTAGCCACATACGACAGATAGGTTTGCGGATTCACCCTGGCTAAGGATTGATAGATTTTCAGCGCTTCTACACATTCGGCTTCAGCTTGCTTATATTCATTTTTATCACAGTGTAAAAGTGCCAAATTATTCAGCGTAGCAGCCACATACGACAGATAGGTTTGCGGGTTCACCGCAGCTAAGGACTGATAGATTTTCAGTGCTTCGATATATCCAGCTTCAGCTTGAGACCAGTCATTTTTATCACGGTGTAAAACCGCCAAATTGTTCAATGTGTTCGCCACATAAGGCAGATAGGTTTGTGGGTTCACGTCAGCTAAGGACCTTCTAATTTTCAGCGCTTCGACATATTCGGCTTTGGCTTGTTCATATTCATTTTTTTCACGGTGTAGATTGGCTAAATTGATTAGTGTAGTAGCCACATATGGTAGATAGGTTTGTGGGTTAACTGCGGCTAAGGATCGATTGATTTTCAGCGCTTCGGCATATTCGGATTCGGCTTTCCTGTATTCATTTTTATCATAATGTAAAACCGCTAAATTATTCAGCATGGTAGCTACATATGACAGATAGGTTTGTGGATTCTTCTTAGTTAAAGTTCGATAAATTTTTAAAGCTTCAACGTATTTGGCTTCTGCTTGCTCCAACTCATTTTTATCACGGTGTAAATTAGCTAAATTGTTCAGCGTCATCGCCACATCCTGTAAATAGGTTTGTGGGTTCGTCTCGGCTATAGATCTTCTGATTTTCAGCGCTTCTACAAATTCGGATTTGGCCTGCTCTTGTTCATTTTTATCACGGTGTAAAATCCCCAAATTGTTCAGCGTAGTAGCCACATACGACAGATAAGCTTGTGGATTCACCGTTGCTAAGGACTGATAGATTTTCAGCGCTTCGGCGTATTCGGCTTCGGCTTGCTCCTGCTCATTTTTTTCACGGTGTAAATTAGCCAAATTGTTCAGCGCCATTGCTACGTCTGGTAAATAGGCTTGAGGGTCCGCCGCTGCTAAAAACCGATAGATTTTCAGCACTTCGATATAGAGAGGCGTTGCTTCCTGATGTTGTTTATGTTCTTGTAAAAAATAGGCATAAGCAAAAATATTTTCTCCGTTGCGTTCAGCTCTTAGCGATTCCTCGAAATAGGTTTTCGTTTTTTCAAAGCGGCTGGGTAAGTCAAAATCAATTGCCGTGAGACGAGCAAGAATGAGGTATTCATTAGCTTTGTCAGTCAGGTTTTGGCGATTGGCTTCTGTTTTTTGCTGTAGTTGACTTTTTTCATATAACAAAGCATCCAGTTCTTTGCCCATCATTTCCGCATCCAAAACCGCCCTGGCTTCTTTGAACTCGCCTCTGTCGAAGAACCCTTTTGCGATGCGGAGGCGCTCAGTATTGAGCGGAATCCGGGTGAACTCGTCGGCGAGTTTGACCACCTCTTGTTTGAGGGTTTCTAAGTCTTTTTGCTTGGAACTTCGCGATTCAATTATTTCGGAAAGTGCCCGTTGGAAACGTTCGTCTTTTGGATAATCCTGAACTAAGATATACGTCTCGTTATAACGTACGTCTAAGGCTTGAATTTCTGAAATTAAGGATTTGTATTCAGCCGCTTCTTTAAGGTTGATAATATTATCCCCTATATAGATATTGCCCTCAGCCTGGATATTCGCCCCTGCTACCACATTTTTGCTATTCGTTATTTTATCCATTTGGGCTGTTTTGTGACTTATCAATAATTGTTTAGCGCAAATGATATTTTGACTTATCAGAGAATAGGCGTTGTGATTATGATATATTCCACTTTAACTTAAACGCCTCGATACTCGAAATACTCAAATCTTTATGGATCATCCGATGGCAGTTAGCACAAAGAAGTGCTAAGTCTTCAAGTTTGGTATCTTTACCACTTTCAAAATTAGACAAAGGAACCAAGTGATGGCATTCAATATAGCCTTTACCTAATTCCCCATAAGCTTTTTCAAAATCAAAGCCACAGGCCTCGCATTTTAATTCGCCTTTTTCTTTCAATACCCGCTTTTTTTTGGCCGCAGTAATTTTTTTATCACGTTCTCTGACCTTGTGAAGTTTGTATAAAACTTGGCCTTCTCTAACACTGTCTACTCCCGATATCTCGTCATCTTCAATTTTTAAAATTTCTTGGGATAAGGAAGCATCTTTTGAAATATGACGAATCCCACGAGCTATCTTTTTAAGACGCACCTTATCCTGAGCAAATTCTTCGAATACTTCCTTATCCAATTTGCTATATGCTGCCATGCCTTTACCCTTATAGCTCGGATCCAGAGCAAGGAAGTTTGACAGTTTGAGCGTGACCCCGTTTGCGTTTCTGAAGGTAACCTTATTCGGCTTAAGGTCAAAGATGGGCAGTTTGTTTAATAGTTCAGAAAGGGCAATAATTTTAGGATTTTTATCATCAATTGGACCGCGATCTTCTTCAAAATACAGATCGAGCGCTAAAATGATTTCGTCTCTATGCCATTTCGGGTTTCTCATTGGTGACTTTTGTTGTATAGTTTGATATCATTGGCACTGGCGATCCCTGCGAGCGGTGAATTGCAAATCCGAGTTTTGGAACACGCTATGCGAGCGGGTGCTTTGTTGGCACAGTATTCATTTCAATTCTTTCTTTTTAATATATTTCATCATGTCATCATCTTCGTATTCTTCACGATTTAAAATACAGACTTCGACTGGAAGGTTGAGTTCCGAATGAATTATTTCCTTTAATGATTTACGTTCATCAAGGATTTTATCGATTGATAGATTTTTTTTATCATACACTATCAATAAATCTATATCATTCGCTTCTTTTGGATTATCCATATAAGAACCGAAAAGGAACAATTCATAATTACTAAGAATTTCCTTTTCCTTCCTTTTTTCTTTTACCAGGCTCAGGAGTAACATAATTTAAAAATTTATTTCCTTCATTATTAATTGCACCAAAGAATTCTCGAAATTGAAATAATCCAACACCACAATCCTTTGCTAATTGTTTTGCGGCACCTGTATAGGTATTCCAATTACCTCCAACTACAATGCAATCAACGCCGTCATATTCTGCTAGCATCTCATGCACGTCGGCTTCTCCAAGGACATAAATGTTGCTTAATGCTATTTTTAAATTTGGCAACCCAATCCTTTTAACTTCATAGAAGTATTGTGACATTTCTAATACTGATGCGACTTTGGAATGATTGCTAGTTGCGCTTATAAAAAAATCAACAGTCGAAGGTAAAGGGTATTTATTGTATTTGTTTGACATTATAGGAAGACATTTTTTAGTTCTTTTGGAAATAGAATTACACTCGAATTTTTATCACCTGATAATTTATTGAACTCAAATCCGTCTTTGTGAACCTTAAAAGTTTCAAAAACTAAATTTTCTTCATCAGTTAGCAGATGATAATTCGATTCCAACAATTTGACAATTTTTCTATTGTTTGGAATTATGATTTCAATTGATTTTTGATTCCAAATTATATGCGCATCTGAGTATGGGTTTTTGGCAAAATCCGAAAATGGTCCATACAAATTAAATATCGCCTCATTTTCATTCAGTATTTTTTCTAATTCTATTCTTGCATCCTTCCTCGAGCTATATTTTCGCTCTTGAAATAAATTTTCGATATTATCTTGATGTTCTTTTTTTCATTTTTTTACGATTTTTAACGGATATAATTCTGGATTCTTGTCAATTTTTGTATGACAAGTAGGGCATAATAAAATAATATTTTCGTATTCATCTCTGTCTTCCAATGGAAGAGAATTATTACCTCTTGGACCTCCTTTGCTTTGCCCTATAATATGTGCCAATTCTTCGACGTTAGTAATTGTTTTATCTTCAAAAAATGGAAACAAATCTGAATGGCATGCAGGATTTCCACAATATCCTCCCGATCTTGAAAGAAGTAATCTTATAACTTTTGATGATATTGCCATTCTATTTTCTTTTTCTTTTTATTGTCGTTAACGTAAGTGGAGACGTAGGCCGACGTTTAGGAAGCTTGTCGCTCTCCACTTTGTTGTACACAGAATATGTTCAATTTCTTAGCGTTTATTTTATTGATTTTTCATGAAGTAACCACGGCAAATAATATTCACTTGATTTAAAATCATTAACCTTTTCCTTTTGTTTAAAGATAGAATCTTTGAATTGATATAAATTATATGACCCAAGAAAAGATAGGATCATTTTGGTAATTTCTTCTGGAAGAAAAAAAGTTAAGCCCAAAACTGTAGTTCCAATCACTGCATCAATTTTTGAAAAGGCCGAAGATTTTTTAATTATCTTTAATTTAGTTTCTATTTTCCTAATGTTTTCATCTACATTTTGAAACAATTCTAAAAGTTTCATTTCAGTGTCAATATCGCCAATTTTGCTCAATATTCTTTTTAATTCATATTGATATACTTTAAATGTGGATTCTTCATCTTTCCATAGTTTTAGCATTGTGTCCATAGGGATGTTTTTTAATTGTGGTAACCAAATATTCATAACCCCTGGATTTAAGTTTTTTGTTTTATAATTTTCAAATAAATGGTTTCTGATATTTGGGTTATTAAATGAAATATTGATCCCAAGTTTATTTGAATACTCTTTAGAAAAATCATAATTTATTACTTCTGACTCTTCGACATGATAAAATGAATCAGTATACCTGCTGTGTGTTGCCATCTTTGAAGGCAGAAAAAAAAATTTTTGAGTAAAATTTGATATTTCTTTGTATCTGTCACTTAATTTTTTGATTGATTGAGAGACTTCACTTTCACCTTTAAAATCGAAATCTCTATATGCATTATCCACGCCATCTCCATAGTTTTCACCAGCTATCAATTCATTTGTAATAATAATAGTTTTATCTGAATATAATAATCCTTTTTTAAAGGCCATTTCTAGTTTTTGGTACGAATCAATTTTGCCAAAAGCTTGTTCTAAATCTCTTTCATAATAAATAAAGTGGAGATTAGAATCTGAGCTTAAGCTACGAGTGATATTCGAAACTTCCGATACTTTATATACTTTGTCCATCTTCTTTTATTTTTGTGTTCAACACTGATTTCCCGCAATAGTGGGTATTGAAACACGCATTGCGCATTTCAATACCCACTATTACGGGGATATCGGCATTAGCCACAATGCCCCTTATTCAAGCAAACTACAAAAAGTAGCGTGTTTAAACCCCTCGTCAGCTAATTCCTTTTGAATCCGCCGTTTATCTTCTGATTGGTATGCCATAATATTACTATTGAATAATTGGTCTTTACTGCGATTTTGTCCTTTCCTCCAGCACTTATTTTTAATCTCTCCCCCCTACTCCAGCCCCAACTTCCGCGCCAGCTCCGGATCATTCTCCCTAATCTGTCCCTCCAGGCTCGTCACATATCGCTCTAAGCGCTTGATTGTATTAACTAAGTCTGCATCCTGGTTAGCCGGGTTCGGCGCTGGGCTCGTCCCCTCCTTCTCAATGTCCCGGAAGACAAAATCGTCCAGGCTTACTTGAAAGAGCTGGGCAATTTGGACCAGCACATCACCTGGAGGAATACTTCGGTTATTTTCATATTGACCTATAATCGCCTTTTTCTTACCAAGTATATCTGCTACTTGCTCTTGGTTTAATTTTCGTGAACTTCGCAAATATTTCAAATTCTTTGATATATACATTATGGTAAAAAAAATTTATTCAAACTGATAAAAATGCTGCTTAAAGCAGTGTAAAAACTGTTTAAAACAGCATATATTTGTCCTTGTCAATTAAAAACAAACAAATCTAACTAAATCAATCAAATCGCACAAGATGCGGCGAGTCCTTTTCATGCCCGGAACAAAGGTACCGGAAAAAAAAGCGGCGATAGTCTGAAATGGCAAGATGTGAAGACAAGTATACTGCACCGGTGTGAGTAGTGAGGGTGTCACTTGAAGTGACGCCCTCACTTGCCCCGCACACCCTCACTTGCCCCTGCATTTAGAGGACCTGAAGTGCTTACTGATAAACTCCTGAACGGTAAGACTTTTCATCATCTTCTAAAATTAGCAATCATGGAATTGACGCTAAACCAAAAAATGCTTTCCCTTATTCTGCTGTTTTTGTTATTATTGACATCCGTTTGGTGGATGAAACCCTTGCCAGACAAGCTTTCCGAGGCGCCAGTGTTGGCCATGACGCCCATGGAAAGTTGGGAAGAAATGCTGCAGCCGCCGGTGGAGGAAGGCCCGTCCGGCGCCGCCAATGGCGGGAACCAGCCGCAAAACAAGCTGCGGGATGAAATTGAACGGGCAAAAAGCCGCCTGTCGAAAAGCGAGTATAAAGCGGCAAAGTCCAATTACAAAAGAATGCTGGAGCATATTGAGAAATTGGAAAAATATAAGAACAATCCGTTTAAATTTGACAACCAGGGTCTCCTGAAAAACGCTCCGAGTGAGCAGATTCAGCAAAAAATCATTGAATCCCGGGTGGCGCATCTGGAGCAGGAGATTCAGGCTTTTTACAACCATATTCTTAAAATAATCAGTCACTGATATGCTACAGATCCAGGTTTCCGAAATAGAAAAAGCCCTTTCCTTGCTGCTCGAAGCACTGCGCAAACAGGAAGGCGAAGTCATCGAACTGTCCCTCGTTGACTATTACTGGGCTGTTGATCCGGAAGAATTGTACAATCCTTATACCACGCCTGACCGCATCAGCATGGGCCAGCTCAGCGAAGATCTGGAAGTGATTGGCCGGGTTGCAAACGGGGAAACGCCTCCGGTGTCCTTAGATCTTGCGAAGCTGGGGGCGGTTTTGGCGGCTATTGGGCATAATACGGCGTGGTAAGGGGCTGCGCTATTGTTGTCAAAAGGTGTGATCTACAGGGTTTTAGACCATAAAATCCGTGTCGTACCCGGCAGCCGCTACTGTTTAGACACATTTTTATATTGTATCCTGGCGCTACTTCTGACCCCCTTTCTTAATCATCGTAATTTTGTCATCGAACGTCCACTATGCAATTTGTTTCGAGGCAGCTGAGTTGCCGATTGTTATCACTTCTTTAACTCCTTACCTGTCTGTCATTCCCGAAAGGGCTATGGTTTACACACAAGTCAGCACCTCGTTCTGTAAGTATTTGATTTTCAATAAATTACTGATTTGTGGTATGATTTACAAACCATTGAAAATTAATAAGTTGCCAAGATGTGTGTAAACCGTAGCCCGAAAGGGAATCTGCAAAAGCGCGACAGTTGATTGAATTTAATTACAAATGAATGTATATTAACGTTTTAGACAAAATGACTATCAGCGTAAAAACCACAAAGCACTTTGTATGACGTCGCAGATTCCCTGCGGGAATGACAACCCTGCTGGGACCGGCATCCAATAATGCGATATGCACAGCCAACGCTCGCCGGTAGCGGGAATGACAAACCTGCGGGAATGACAGAATCGGATGGGATAAGCATTATAGATAGTCGATAAAGAGGTCGCATGGTCCACTTCAATGGCAATTGCTAACAAAAACTTGTGCATAAACCGTAGCTGCCACGCTAGCCTGCGCAAACTCCATCCGTCGAACAGTGCGCAGGCAGGCCACCCGCACATGGGCATAAATGACCAGCAGTTGTGTAAGCAACAAACAGTTCCCGACCTGACTCCCTTGAGACTCCTATATCAAATGGAAGCAACCTGCCAACTGATTGTCAGAAAACTACTGCTTGTCGTGAACCTGTTGCCATACAGCGCCCCGGCAGTCCCGGCCTACGGTCGGGGGGTGGGCTGGCTTGTGGGGGAGGGCGCCTTTTTTTGCCTTCTAGAAATCTGCAGGCTATTAGAGCAAAGATAGGATGTTAATACCCAATAAGACCGGAATCAGAAACCAGGCAAAAATCAGCCGCGAGCCGAGGAGCCAACCTGAAACCCGGTTAAAGACCGAATCGCCGGATAACATCTGTGGCCAAACGTGAAAACAAGGGCGCCTTATGGCAACGAGCCTTTTTGCTTACCTGCCTGCCGGCAGCTACGG
>CALEYL010000065.1 GCA_937926205.1 uncultured Saprospiraceae bacterium | reverse complement strand
TAAGCCACGACGGCAGGTTGCTGATGCTCCAGTTGGTGCAATTGGTTGTGATGTTGAAAGTGGCACTTCCGGCCGCTGCGTCAACATTCAGCGAAGTTGGATTTACGACCAAAGTATTAGCTGCTGCTGCCTGTGTAATGAGCACGTTTTGGCTAAGCGAGCAACCACTAATGATCAGTGTAACGGTTCTGGGCTGAGTTGAGGTGTTTTGCTGGTATTGCACGGTGATGGTCGCATTGCCGTTACCCTGAGCGGGTGTGACGGTAAGCCACGACGGCAGGTTGCTGATGCTCCAGTTGGTGCAATTGGTTGTGATGTTAAAAGTGGTGCTTCCGGCTGCTGCGCCAACGTCCAGTGAAGTTGGATTGACAGTCAAAGTAATGGGCGCTGCTGCCTGTGTAATGAGCACGTTTTGGCTAAGCGAGCAACCACTAATGATCAGTGTAACGGTTCTGGGCTGAGTTGAGGTGTTTTGCTGGTATTGCACGGTGATGGTCGCATTGCCGTTACCCTGAGCGGGTGTGACGGTAAGCCACGACGGCAGGTTGCTGATGCTCCAGTTGGTGCAATTGGTTGTGATGTTGAAAGTGGCACTTCCGGCTGCTGCGCCAACATTCAGCGAAGTTGGATTGACAGTCAAAGTAATGGGCGCTGCTGCCTGTGTAATGAGCACGTTTTGGCTAAGCGAGCAACCACTAATGATCAGTGTAACGGTTCTGGGCTGAGTTGAGGTGTTTTGCTGGTATTGCACGGTGATGGTCGCATTGCCGTTACCCTGAGCGGGTGTGACGGTAAGCCACGACGGCAGGTTGCTGATGCTCCAGTTGGTGCAATTGGTTGTGATGTTGAAAGTGGCACTTCCGGCTGCTGCGCCAACATTCAGCGAAGTTGGATTGACAGTCAAAGTAATGGGCGCTGCAGCTGCCTGATTGACGGTTATGTTAAACGTTTGCCCGCCCCCGATTAATGTAAATATTGCCGACCGGGGAGAAGTATTGGTGTTCTGTGCACAGGTCAACGTAACGCTTTCGTTACCATTGCCGCTCAACGGACTGGCACTGAGCCAGGCAGGCAAATTTGACAAACTCCATGCGATATTTGAAGTAATATTTATCGTCGCACTGCCTCCTATGGCCGGAAATGAAAAAGAACCAGGCGTCGCAGATAAGATGACGCCACTCTGAATAAAAGTTGCAGAGGCACTTCCGCCGCTTCCACTTGCTGAAATCGTGCCACTCCTTTGATTGAGCGAGTTGTTGGCTGTATTGGCACAAACCTGAATGGTAAAAGTCCCGGCCCCTCCACTTGAAGGAGAAGCGCTGGCCCAGTTCATATTATCCGTTAACGACCAGGAGACATTTGAAGTAAGCGTATAGGTTGCGCAACTATTGGCAGGAGGGCCAACTGTTCTGGAACCTGGTGTAATGTTAATGCTTCCGCATCCGGGATTATTGATCACTGGAGCGGTAAAAAAACCCGTGTTGTCGTCATAACTTTCATCAGTTTCCGTAACCGTATTACCACAGTCGACTTCAAAACCGAAATAATAGTTGCCGGGGGGGATATTGTAATCACAAAGTAAAAATACCTCATTGCTGATGGTAAAGGAAGCGCCCGGCTGTAAAGGCTGCACAAATATCGGATCGCCTAAGAAATAGTTTTGGGTATTGGATGAACTGGTTGACAGATAAGGGCATACCGTACTTGAGCCTGCAGCAGCATTTCCATTGTTAATAACAGAAAAGGTCGTTACAAAACCGCCGGTAATCAGGTTTAAGCTTCCCGTTGTACTATGGGTTAAGTTGGGGCCTGATTGTGTGCTGCAATCCCAGATAATACTTGTAATGTTGATGTTTAGGAGATTGAGAGGACCGCATCCTGATAGCGGCTCGCAATCAGTGATGAGTTGGCCATTACATCGATAATAACTTTGATCAGGGCCTCCTCCCACGGTTATACATCCCGGGTCCACAATAATTACCTGGTTGCCGTTCAGAGTGGCGAGTGATATGGAAGGATTACAGCCGCTATTGCATAAATTACTCAGGTTGCTAATGATCGGCGCAAGCCACGGATATTGGATAGGAGGGATTGAAGGGCATGTAACGTTGCCTGTAACCGTAAAAGTCAGTGTTGTTGCAACAGAGGGATTTGTTCCTTCGGGATATTCGATTAAACGAACGGTGTAAGTCCCCGGAAATAAAAGTCCAAGGCTTGTCGTATGATCCGCAAAGACAAGTCCAAATGTACAAAACCCACCAGGGCCCGGATCTTCATAGTGTGTAAATACAGGAATGTCAATGGTAAAGTTATTTAAAGAAGGGCCTAAAAAGGGAATATCAAATTCTGCCGAATAACACCCGTTACTCATGAAAAAAGATGAGTTTACTTGAATATTTGTATTAACGGTAGGATTAGGTGTTAGTAAAGTAAGATCATAATCAAATCCATACTGTGCATGAAGGCGTGGAAGCATCCCTAAAATTCCTAAAAGCACATAAAAGCTGATTTTTCTATAGATTTTTTTCATAATAATGAAGGTTAAATAAAGTAAAAAAATAAATATATTGCAGCCTGTGCATCTGCTACATAAGTGGCTAAATCTTTAATAGTTGGATTGAAATCATGGATGGTCCCGAATTAGGACTTAAAAGTAGATGGGCGAAAGATAAGGCATAACACTAAACCTTACACATTAAAAAAGAAAATATTTTGAATAAAAAATTTATAGGCTGTCTGCAAGGAATAGACAACTATCCTTCATTGAAAACAGGAAGGATAAGCCGAATGGGCTGAAAAAAAATTAGTTAATGCTTATCGTTAAATAGAATAAAAAGTGAGCCTGTTTAGCTAACAAATAGTTCATACCAAATTTTGGAACCTTCGTTCCTGAGAAACCACTGAAACTGGAAATTTTACTTCACCACCGTCACATCGCCTTTGTACTCCACCACCTCGCCGTCAATAAACTCCACTTCCGCCAAAAACACAAATACCCCTGTGTTGACAGGCTGGCCTTTGAAGGTGCCGTCCCAACCCAAAGAAGGTTCATTGGTCGGGATGTCTTTGGCTTCGTACACCAGTCCGCCCCAGCGGTTAAACACTTTCAACGATTGAATCTGCCGTGCTGCCGGTCCGGTAAACAAGGTAAAGCCATCGTTGATGCCATCGCCATTGGGGGATATGGCATTGGGTATGTACACCGGCCGGTCTTTGACTACAAAAATGGTAATGTCGTCAAAAGCGATACAGCCGGATTCATTGACCACGGTCACGCGGTAAGTTGTTGAATTCACCGGATTGGCTTCCGGGTCAGGGCAGTCTATGCAGGAAAGCGCGTCGGCCGGCGTCCAGGCAAACGTAACCGGATCGTAGTTGGCAACGGCAAAAATTCTGGTAGAAAAACCAAGCTCCAGAAACTGATTGGGGCCTGCGTCAACGATCAATTGGTAAGGCTCTGTCACTTCTGTCTGAATGGTGTCAATACAACCCAGGGCATCCATCACGGTAATGACATAAGGGCTGGCAGACAAGTTTTCAAACAGCGGTTCCGTCTGAAAAGCGCTGCCGCTAATGCTGTATTCGTATAATGGCGTTCCGCCGGAAGCTGAAACAGCGATGCTGCCATTCGAATCGCCAAAACAAAGGTTATTGACCACTTCCACTAAATCGAGCGCCAGAACAGGCGGCTCGGTCAGCAGAGTATCGCCACTGATGATGCACCCATTGCTGTCGGTCACGGTAACCAGGTAAGTCCCAACGGGAACAGGTTCGATGGTGCTTCCGGTCTGGTTGATGTTCCATTTGTAAGTATAAACGCCTGTGCCGCCGGAAACCAGTGCCGTCGCCCTGCCGTCGCTTTCGCCGTTGCAACTGATGTTTCGGGTATCAAATGCGAGGGTCAGCGGTGGATAGTCTTCGAGTGTAAATTCAAAAAAACCGGCGCAAAGGTTGGCGTCGCGCACTTCTACTTCATAAGTTCCTGCGCTCAGGTTGAGCAGCGAATTTTCATTTACAAAACCATTGCCATCGTTCCAGTTGTATTGAAATGGCCCTAAGCCGTTGTCAATTGCCACCACGATAGAGCCATCGGAAAAGCCAAAACAGGAAGGTCTCGTAACCGCCTGAACGGCAGGGTCCAGTATCAATTCCAATTCCCGAACCGGCAACACGAGGTCTACCGTACAATTGTTCTGATCCCGCACAGTCACTGCATAATCGCCCTGCATGATGTTGTTCAGGAAGTTGTTGGAAGTGAATCCGGTATTTTGCCAGTTGTACTGATAAGGGGGCGTGCCGCCGGAAACGGTCAGGGTGACCGCGCCGTCCATACCTCCTCCGCAGGTAGGTTTCGTCACCAGGGTATCAAACTGGAAGGCCGGGGGGCCACCGACGGTGAAGGTCTCTACAGTTTGGCAGGTAGCCTCATCGGTGATGGTCACCATGTACATACCCGCTTCTATCCCGGTAATGTCCTGCAAAGTCGAGCCGTTGCTCCACTGGTAATCATAAGGGCCGTAATCGTTGGTAACGCTGAGGTCGATGGCGCCGGTGCTGGCGCTGGGGCAGTCGGTGTTGGTGATGCCGGCATTGACATTGAAATGATCATCGCAGCATTGCACGAGTACGGTCAGTACTTTGGTGACCAAACAACCGCGATCGCTTCTGACGGTAAGGGTAATCGATTTTACCCCCGGCCGGTCATAAACAACGGTGTGCGGACCACGGGTAATCGCCGTTGCCGGAAAAGCATGCGAGCCAAAACTCCATTGCCAGCCAACCAGACCGCCCGAAAAAGAAGACAAATCGGTTAACGTAATGGGTTCGCCAACGCAAACTGTCGTCTGCGGCATGATGCTGAAATTGGCTTCGGGCCCAAGGAAGGTACCCGTGCCTCCAAATTCGACGGAAAAGCCACTGCCCGAATTGCTGAAATTATTGATTACCAGTGCGTAACTTCTTCCTGCAACCATATCGACAGGTGCAATGAAATTATTGCTGCCGGCAACGCAGCCGCATGTTTCGTTGGCATCGGTTTCGCCGGTCCGCAGGCCGGTAGCCCCAACACAGGATATCCAGGTGGAGAGGGCTTGCCCAACATTTTCACCCGCAGCCATACACCGGATCGGCACCTTGCCTGAGCAATTGTCAATGCCATTGGGCAATTCGTAAATCACAAAATCCAGGTCATCAGAAAGGTTGAGCGGGGTGAGGGTAAAAGTCAGTGAACCGGCATCTTTGCAAGTCCACTTATACCAGGTTGAACTGCTTTCCTGAATGATGCAACCGCCACCGCTGTTACAGCCTACATTGCCGATTTCGTTGTTGATGGATCCGGTTCCGGTAACGCCCTGAACTGTAAAGGCGGATTTGTCACAAAGAATTACCCCGGTTGGGCAGTCCCCGGAAGGCTGGGGTACTTCGTTGTAGTTGTTGACACACAGTTTAAAGGTTCCCCGGAAAGCAAATCGGGCGCTGATCCGGATGTAATAGGTTTCTCCCACGACCAGAGGGCCGCCGAATGTTTGTACAAAATGATTGTTCATGGCGTCTGATGCGCAGGCAATGGTGGTCAGGTTGTTGCAATCGCCTGAATAAAGGGCAAATTGCGGGTTGCGCAGGGTGCCGCCCGTGGTCACCGAAGTTGCGCCGGTTACACTGATGTTGACGGCAGTAGCCACCGCGACAAAAGAGAACCAGACATCGTTGACGGTTTGGTTGTTGGGAAAACAAGTCGGATTGGTCGTTGCAGAAGGCGTAGAGAGCTCGGTTGTCAGTTGAAAAGGCTCGGAACACCAGCTTGTGACATCGCTCAACTCGATGGCGTTGATACATTCATCATTAGCCGGTTGCGCAAACAATGCCGTGGCGAAAATCATAAGAAAGAGGGTCGTGTAATGTCTCATTATCATGTTGTGTTGGATGTTAGCTGATGGACTTTTCAGGTTAAATGGTGAATGTTCAATTTTGCATGAACTGATGAGCGTACTGATGTCTAAGATCTAATATCTAACATCTAGGTATCAGATCTCCTACAAAGTACATCGTTTAAATGACGCAAAATGTTGGCGTCAGAGTGTTAAAAACGGTTTAAAGTTAAAGGTCTTGTGGGATGCAGGACAAAAATCATTTGAAAAGACTACCTTTCGGACCAAAGGAGTTGGCCGCATGATAAAAAAACACATACCCAATGCCATTACAATGCTCAACCTGTTTGGGGGGTGTTGTACCGTTGTTTGCATCCTCTATGGGCAATTCGAAACCGCCTTTCTGTTCTATGTCGGCTCTAACATTGCTGATTTTCTGGATGGCGCACTTGCCCGTGTCCTGCATGTGAAAAGTGAGCTGGGCGTGCAATTGGATTCTTTAGCGGATATGGTTTCGTTCGGACTGGTTCCGGGACTGATTTTTTACAGCCTGCTGGCGCCGGATGGCTTGCGGGAATTGCACTGGGCCGCCCTGCCGGGGTTCATTGTGACGCTTTTTTCTGCTTTGCGCCTGGGTAAATTCAACATTGATACCCGCCAAACCCTGTCCTTTTTGGGGATGCCAACGCCTGCTTCAGCTATGTTTGCTGTGGGATTGATGCTGATCGCTCATTTTAATACTTTTGGATGGGGCGAAGTGGTGACGAATCCACTGTTCTTATATGCCTGTATTGCAATACTTTCCATATTGATGGTTTCTGAACTGCCGATGTTTAGTCTTAAATTCAGCGGTCTTCAATGGAAAGGCAATGAGATAAGAATTATATTTGCCGCCGCTGCGGTCTTTGCGTTGATCACTTTGCGAGAAGCCGCTTTTGCGCTTATCATTGCAGCTTACGCAGCGCTCAGCGCCGGTATTTATCTTTTCAACGGAAAACAAGCACCATGAAATTTGTTGCGGAAATCGACATCATGCCCCATAAAGAACTGCTCGATCCTCAGGGGAAAACAGTGGCCAACAACTTGTCGCACATGGACATCAGCGGCGTAACAGACGTGCGGATCGGGAAGCATATTTCTCTGACCCTCGATGCTGATTCAGCAGAAGCAGCCACTGCTGCGGTAGACGTAGCCTGCCAAAAACTGCTGGCGAACCTGATCATGGAAAACTATACCTTTTCCATCAAGGCGGCGGAGTAAACAAGGTTATCAGGCTGGCGCGGGGTTCTGCCTCTTATTTAATAAACAAGCTGGCGCAAGGCTCCGCCTCGTGTCTGATATTCCAGAGGCTCTGCCTCTGACGGCCATCAACCACAATACAAATGCTTTACGTCGTACCCACACCCATCGGCAACCTGGAAGACATGACGCTTCGGGCTTTGCGTATCCTGAAGGAGGCGACGTTTATTCTGGCTGAAGACACGCGTACCTCGCGCAAACTACTCGACCATTACAGCATTGATCGCCCGCTTCGGGCCTATCATGCCCACAACGAACACGGCGTACTTTCCGGAATTGTCGGCCAGTTAAAGGAAGGCGCTATCGCTGCCCTGATTTCCGATGCCGGAACGCCGGGCATTTCCGATCCCGGATTTCTGCTGGTGCGCGAGTGCATCCGGCAAGGCGTTCGTGTGGAATGCCTGCCAGGCCCAACTGCTTTTGTTCCGGCTTTGGTTGCTTCGGGATTGCCCTGCGATACCTTCCATTTTGAAGGATTTTTACCCCACAAAAAAGGCCGGCAAACCCGACTCCGCTACTTATCCGGCCTGCCGCATACTTTCCTGCTCTACGAATCCCCCATGCGTTTGGTGAAATGCCTCGAACAACTCATGGAAGTTTGTGGTCCTGATCGCCCGGCCTGCGTTTGTCGCGAATTGACCAAATTACACGAAGAAACGGCCCGCGGTACCCTCGCGACCCTGGCTGCTGATTTTAAAGCCAGACAGGCGGTGAAGGGAGAGATTGTGGTAGTGGTAGGGGGGGTAATTTGAAAATTTGATGATTTGAAAATTTGATAATTAAAGTATCTGCTCAAAAAGCAGAGCTGCTTCGCGGGCGGAGTTTTTTTTGAAAAACCTCAGCAGCTTTTTATATAAAAATATAGTTTATGTTTTCAAAGAAAGAATTGCAGTCATTAGTCGCTTCTGGAAACATTAAGAAAGTGTTAGATGTTTTAATTACAAATATAGACTCAATTGATGACTCAAATCTAAGGAATTCAATTTTAATAATTGTGGCAAGGTTTAATAAACTTCAATTAGAAAAAAATGACAACACCATTCACTATTCGGAATATGAGGTTGAGTATAATAAACTACTTGCAGCAATAATAAATACAATAAATAAAATTAAAGATAAAGAATTGCCTGTAAAGGCTCTTTCCAAGCCTAGTGACCGGAGCGTAATCAAAATATTAAATACAGTAATAAGAAAGAATCCAATTATCCTTGGTTTTAGTGCAATAGTTGTGGTAGCCTTACTTTTGTTTTATTATAACAAACCACAAAAAATATTCACAGAGTTGAATGATGGAAACGAGGTTAGGTATCTGACTTTGCCAAATAAAGTAGATATAATATTATATCCATATTCAAGGCTGACGTACCCTTTAAAGGAATGTGATCCTTACCTTGTAAAAATGGAGGGTGAAGTGAAGTTTGATATTCCAGATATGAATGACATTGATTTTTATGTTCTTTCAGAGAACCTTATTTTTACAACTACGGGTGCCAAATTTAAGATAAAATCAAATCCAAGAGATAGTGTAATAGAGATTTTTGTAAATAAAGGAATTGTTGAACTTAAAGAAGAACACCATAAGAATGATCTATTGGCCAGAGTGCAGAAAAGTGAAAGACTAATGTATTTAAAAAGCAGTAAAAAAATCATTAAAACTAATCTTTCATTAGAATTTAGGCAAACTAAGTTGTCGGTGGCATTGAGTATAATAGAAAAAAGATTTAATATTAACATCAGTACAACACCATTAAGTTAAGCGCTGTTCCATGGCTTTTTGTCCCTGGGAATCAATAA
>CALEYL010000064.1 GCA_937926205.1 uncultured Saprospiraceae bacterium | reverse complement strand
CATAAGCACACTCCAAACTGCCAACTGCAAACTAAACAACTGCCAACTAAAACAATCTGGCTGCTCAATCTGAAAATATGCTGTCAATCATAAGCACACTCCAAACTGCCAACTGCAAACTAAACAACTGCCAACTAAAACAACATGACACTACGCGAACTATTCGACCTGATCGGCGACAATCCGGCTTACGTGCTGTTTTTCTTTTGCATCGTCCCATTTGCGGCCTTGCTGGCTGGTCTGCTGGGAAAAGATGAAGGGCATCTGACCCCCTGGAAGCAACTTTATGCCGTATTGGTCTACTTAGCCTGTGTGCCGGGTATTTTTGCCATCACTTTGAATGTGTATCTCTTTGCTTTTGAGCGCCGCAGCATTTTCGACACCGATATTTATACCCAAATTCTGCCTTTTCTTTCCATGATCCTCACGCTGTGGCTCATTCGGCGCAATGTCGATTTCGATCATATTCCGGGTTTTGACAAAATTTCAGCCCTGATTACCGTCATCGCAGCTACCCTGATCCTGATGTGGATTTTCGAACGCACGCACATCATCGTTTTTTCCTACATGCCCATCGGCGTGGCCCTGCTGATTTTTGTCGGCCTGCTGCTGGTGATCCGCTATGGGTGGAAGGTGATGTTTCGGACGAAGACTGAAAGGCGGGCTTAATTCGTCGCCGCAGCCAGATCCTCTTCTTCTCCGCCCTCATCCATCCGGTCGGTCATTTTCTGAACGATCCGGTACCGGCTCAGGAATTCCCGTGCAATGACGCGCAGTACGGTATACCCCGGGATGGCCAATACCATGCCGGTAATGCCGCCCAATTGGGCGCCAACCAGCGTAACGACAAATATTTCGAGCGGATGCGCCATAACGCTGGTTGAAAACAGAAAGGGCTGTATGAGGTAGTTATCCATGAGCTGCACCGTAAAAAACACCAAAAAAACTTTGCCCAGCAGTGGCAGCATCTGGTTGTAAAATTCGAGATCAAGGCTGGAAGTCAGCGTAAGCCCGATCCCCACCAGGCCGCCAATAAGTGGGCCGATATACGGGATCACGTTCATCAGCGCAGCAAATAAGGCAATAAGGATAGCATTTTGCACCCCTAAAATCGACAACCAGATCGATAAATATAAGGTGATGGTGGTAATCTGGATGGCGATGGCACTAAAATAGCGCCCCAGCATACGGCTCGTTTCCCCAACCGCATTCCGTACCTGGTTTTCATAGCGGGCAGGCAAAAGTGCAGAAATAAAACTGACCAACAGGTTTTCCTCCTTGATGAAGAAAAAGGCCATAAACACAACGGCAAACAAAGCAATTGCAATGTTGCCGGCTGCAAAAATCAGGTTTGTGAAGAAGGTACCAATGATGCCCGGATTAAAATAGCGCTGAAATGTTTCGGTAAGAATGCTCTCTAAAGATTGCTGCGGAGGATGCAGGCCTTTTGCTGCAAGCCATTGCAGTACACTTTGAAAAGGTTCGTCAAGTGCAACTGCGATCCTTGCGTAGTCAACATCAGCAAGGTTGGCGGTTTGCTTGATGAGCAGCGGTACAAAAAGCAGGATGAGCATCAGAAAAATAAGAAAAAAGCTGGTCAGCGTAAGCATGGCGCAGAGCCCTGTGCCGGCTTTCCATTTTCCAAAATGAAGGCGGTTTTGGAAAAAATGCATCAATGGCCGCCCCAGTAATGAAATGACCCAGGCTGCAATCGTATAAAATACAATCTGGTTGAAAACGTACATCAACCACGCTACAATCAGCAAAGACGCACCAACGGCAACGCGTTGTCCGATGTTTTTTACCTGGGTGTTATTACTCATGGATAGCAATGTTTTTCATAATTGGTAGAGCATGAGTCACGTTACGAAAGCCTGTGATCAGGGTTTCAGCACTTTGCCACCAAAGGTGCGTTTGCCGCTGATGACTTTGTAAAGATAAACCCCGGAAGGCAAATTCCCCGTTCGGATGCTTTTTTCTTCTGCATTCCCCTGCAATTCCAATTCCTGATGCAACACCCGTTGTCCGGAAGCGCTGTATAATTCAAAACTTACTTTGCCTTTCAGCTCCCTGAAGCGCAGCAACAGTTCCTGATCAAAAGGGTTAGGGGATACGCTGATGTAAGTTTTATCGGCGAGAGGTTCGTCGGCGTTTACCAGGGTAAGCGCCAGTTCCACAGCGGCGAGTGCGTCTACCCGGCCATAACCGTAAGTATAGTTTGGCACGTCCAATCCTGAAATATCCCCACACATCTGGTTGGTGCGCATGGGTACCGCGGTTTGTTCGATGATGGTTTCAACGGCTTCCACATCGCCAATCAGTTCGGGATTGGCAGAAAGCAGTAAGGCAACCAGGCCTGCTGTGTGTGGGCCTGCCATACTCGTACCGCTAAAAACCGCAAAATTCCCATTGGGTGTGCAGGAGCGCACCCCAACACCTGGCGCCACGACATTGGGTTTCATACGGCCGCTGCCGTCGACCGTTACCGGGCCCCGGCTGCTGAACCCGGCAATGGTGTCGCCGCTTGGCCGCGAGGCGCCGATGCTGAAAGCGTTCTCATAAATGGCGGCAGGATTTCTTATGGATTCACAACTACTACCGGAATTGCCTGCCGATACCACTACCACAATACCTGCGGCTTTCAGGTTGTCGACTACAGCATTCATCGTCGCAAAATTCATTTCATTGCACCCTTCTTCAGGCGGGCAGCCCCAGGAATTGTTGATGACGTGAGGCGCTTTAGAGGGATCCGGGTTTTGATTTTCCAGATTGGTGGGCGCTAAAAACCATTCAAAGCACTCGATGTAAGAAACCGGGCTGCCCCAACCGCGCTCCATGTTGCGGCAGGCGATCCAGCGCGCGCCGGGCGCCACGCCAATCTGATTGCCCTGTCCGTCGTCGCCAACCATAGTGCCCATGGTGTGGGTGCCATGTCCAAAATCGTCGCAAGGCGCCAGGATGCTCAGGCCACAGGGGTTAGACTCCGGAGTTGGCATCGTGTCGTTGTTCAGCGGATTGATGCTGTGGATGGCATCGTGCCAATTGTAATTGTGGTCGGCAGTTGCGCCATCCCACCCCCTGTATTTGTTGATGAGCGTCGGGTGTTGCCAGTCATATCCGGTATCTTCTCCGCCAACCACAATGCCCTGGCCGGTGTATCCCATTGCCCAGACATCGTCGGCATTGATGCGTTCAATGCCCCATTCTACGCCTTCCCGAAACGTAATCCCCGTTTCACGATCCCTAAGGGGTTCTTCCATTTTCACCCAGGGATTGGGTTGAACCTGGCGCACAGCATCCAGGCTGGCAATCCTTTGCAGGACCTGAATATCCACCTTAGCATAGATGGCGTTTACAATCGAAAATGACCGATATGAAAGGCCTGCGTTTTCCAAAACTTGTTTCACAGGGCCCTGCGTTTGACGGGCAACTGCCTGAAGGCTTTGCCACACAAACGCGCCTTTTTCTGCCTTGGCCTTTAATTGGCGGGCTGCGGAAACATCGGCCTGCTTTTCCAACAGAATCAGACATTCTACCACTGATCCGCTTTCTGCGGCTGCCAGCACACCGGAATCCACTTTTGTTTTCCAGTCGCCCGACACAGTGTTCGTCCACGCTACAGCCAGAGCTGCTGCCAGGAGTGAAAAGCCCAATAATTTTTTCATACTGTTCTGTAATTTGTTTGGGTTGAAAAAAACAGTTATGAGGGATTACATGTGCAGGGGCCGGTTATCGGTCGCAGCCAGGGCAGCCTCTTTAAAAGCTTCTGTATAAGTAGGGTGCGCATGGCTCATACGGGCAGCGTCTTCAGCAGAAGCCCTGAACTCCATCAGCGCTACCGCCTCCGCGATCATGTCGGCGGTGCGGGGACCAACCATGTGAACGCCGAGAATTTCATCGGTGTCTTTGTGTGCGAGGATTTTCACGATGCCTTCTGTATCCATGCTGGCACGGGCACGCCCGAGTGCAGAGAATGGGAATTTTCCTTTTTTAAACGGAATCCCTTCCTGCTGAAGTTGCTCTTCTGTTTTTCCAACTCCCGCCATCTCCGGCCAGGTATAAACGACACCCGGAATGAGGTTGTAATCAATATGCGGATGTTGGCCTGCCATGGTTTCTGCCACAAATACGCCCTCTTCTTCTGCTTTGTGGGCCAGCATGGCGCCCCGGATGACGTCGCCAATGGCGTAAATGCCTTTGACATTTGTTTCTAAGTGCTCATTTACCAGAATGCGGCCCTTTTCGTCGGTTTGAACGCCGGCATTTTCGAGGCCAAGGCCATGGGTATAAGGCCGGCGCCCAATGGCAACCAGGCAATAATCGGCTTCCAGATTAAAAGTTTCCTCCGAGTCGCGTTTTTGAACGCTGACCACCGCGCCGTTTTTGCCGGCCTTAACCCCCGTAACCATGTGGCTGAGGTGAAACTTGATTCCGATTTTCTTAAGGGCGCGCATCAGTTCTTTGGCACAGTCCAGATCCATACCCGGCAGGATGCGGTCGAGGTATTCCACCACCTCAATCTCTGTGCCCAGTCTGGCATATACCGAGCCAAGTTCCAGGCCGATAACCCCGCCGCCGATGATGACCATTTTTTTGGGCACCCCGGAAATATTGAGGGCTTCGGTAGAGGTGATGACGCGTTTTTTATCGTAGTTAAAATTTTCGGGCGTAATGGGTTTTGAGCCAGTGGCAATGATGACCCGTTCGCTCTCAATTTCTTCCTTAGTTCCGTCTTTTTTGACGATGCTGATGCGGGTCGGTGATACGAAAGAGCCAAGTCCGGTGTACACCGTTATTTTGTTCTTGCGCATCAGAAAACCAAGCCCTTTGACCGTTTGATCGACCACTTCATTTTTGCGCTTGATCATCTGGGGCATGTTCACCTTCAGGCTTTTCAGTTCGATGCCGTGTTCCTCAAATTTCTCCCTGGCATTGTGATAGTGCTCAGAAGAATCGAGCAATGCTTTGGAGGGAATACAACCGACATTCAGACAGGTGCCCCCTAAAGAATCGTATTTTTCAATGATGGCGGTTTTAAAGCCCAACTGCGCCGCACGAATGGCTGCAACATATCCCCCCGGCCCTGAGCCGATGACTGTTACGTCGTATTTCATTCTATTCAATGTTTTTAATCAAGTTCAAACCTTATCGTTTTATGAGGTGCCTTCTGGCGGCTTGTTTCCGCCGCCGCCTTTATTTTTTTTCTTTTTGCGCCGGTTCCGGTCTCTCCGGTTGTTGTTATTGTTGTTCCCGGATGGAGGAGGTGTTTGACCATCTCCTTTGTTTTCGAGTGGCGGTCTGTCCTGGCGTTCGTTTGGCCGATCCTGTCTTTCAGGCCGGTCGGGGCGATTTTGCCGGTCGGGGCGGTTCGGTCTATTCTGTCCTTCCGGCCGGTCGGGGCGATTTTGCCGATCAGCTTGTGGGCCTCTTTCGGATGGAGGGCCTTGTTTCGGCGGACGGTTATCGCCTGATCTGTCCCGGTTGTTTTGAAAATTTCCGCCTCCTGATTCTCCGCCTCCCGGGCGATTTTTTTTCTTTTTCTTCTTTTTCCGGCGTTGTTCTTCCGGCAATTCCACAGCGCCGGTTACGTCTTCGAAGCCCATGTCGCGGTCTTCATCGTTTTCGTCTTCCAGTTCTACTACATGAACAGCTTTGAGGTCCGTTGGTTTTTCACCGGACGCATTCATTTTAATGATTTCTTTTACCTGAGCCAGGTCAATGGCGTATAATTTGCCTTTACCTGAATCGCCCTCGTAGGCGTAGTAGAGCAGCTTCTTGAAGATATCGGTTTTCACTAAAATGGCGCGCCCTGCTCTGGTTTCTATCCTTTCTGCATTGGAAGGAAATTGTTCCAGCGCATCCATGTAGGTGTCCAGTTCGTAATTCAGACAACATTTCAGGCGGCCGCACTGCCCGGAGAGCTTCGACTGATTGATGGCGAGGTTCTGGTAGCGTGCAGCGCCGGTAGATACCGACTTAAAATCGCTCAGCCAGGTGGAACAACACAGTTCACGGCCACAGGAGCCAATGCCTCCGACACGGGCTGATTCCTGCCGGGCGCCAATCTGGCGCATTTCAACTTTAACCTTGAATTCTTTGGCAAAATGGCGGATCAGTTCCCGAAAATCCACCCTGCCTTCAGCCGTGTAGAAAAAGGTCGCTTTGCGTAAATCTCCCTGGAACTCCACATCGCCAATCTTCATATCGAGGTTAAGCGTTCGTGCAATGGCCCTGGCCCTGATCATGGCCGGTGTGTCCAGTTCGCGGGCTTCCTGCAACCGTTCGAGGTCGCGCTCATTGGCTTTCCGAACGACTTCCTGTGTAATGCTTTCGTCGCTGGTCCGCTTTTTCTTCATTTGAAGTCGCACCAAATCGCCGCTCAGACTGATGCGTCCGACGTCGTATCCGTTGCCGGTATCCACGATGACCATATCGCCTGTGGAAGTATTGGTCTGATTGCGGAAAAATTGTTTGCGGGCGCCATTTTTGAAGCTGACTTCCACAATATCGTAGGCCTCTACATCATAAATATCCATGTCCGACAACCAGTCGAAAGTGTTGAGGCGGTTGCACCCGCCGGTGGAGCAGCCTGTTGAAGAACAGCCCCCCTTGCTATTGCATCCGGAAACTTTGCCGTTTCCGGTACTTACTGAACATCCTAAACATCCCATTTTCACTCATTTTTTCAGCCTCCTATTCCCCACTTTTGTTATCGCAAAAGCGATGAAAGGGGAATCAGCATTGGTTCTACTAAAATGATTCTTTATCGTGATCTATGTTCGTTATTTATTAGAAGGTAGACGGTGGACGGTAGACGGTGGACGGAGCATACTGCTTATACCAACAATCTGCCCTACTTTAACCTTTTTACTTTAACCTTTAACCTTCCTCCCACTTTAACCTTTAACCTTCTCTCTCCTCCGCATCACCCGGTTTGCCTGAATGCAAGCATCCATAAACAAGATTTTCGGATTGGCATTGCGTTCTATAAAATAAGCATTTTCAGTCAACAGGTGTACAATTTGTTCTACCTGCTCAAAATCCAGCACGGCAGCCAGTCTTTTAGCGGTTTCCAGCTCTGCGTTCTGAAGGCGTGCCACATCGGCGCCGCTGATTTTCAGAGCCATGAATTCGCGAAAAAAATGGAGCGCATAGTGGACGAAATACTTTTGGCCTTCCCGTCCCAGTTTGGCAAAACGCTCTACCCAATCCAGCATTTCCGGGCCTTCGCCTTTGTAACAACGCCGCATCCAGTCGAGAAAAAGCGCACTGTGATCGTTTTCCTTGTGTTCCGAAAGGCGCAGCGCTTCGTTAAAATTGCCATCGGCCATGTGTGCAATGGACTCCGCCTCTGCTTGCTTGACGCCGGTTTTTTGCATGAGCCCCGTCACCACATCCGCATCATCCATGGCCGGTATTTTTACCAACTGACATCTCGATAAAATGGTATTGAGAATCTGCTCGGTATCTTCTGCCACCAGAATAAAAAGCGAATTTTCGGGCGGTTCTTCGATCAGTTTCAACAGGCGATTGCCTTCTTTGCCCAAATATTCAGGCAACCACTGAATCAGTATTTTGTGCTTTGCCTCAAAGGTTTTCAGACTGAATTTGCGGATGATGTTGACGCACTCCTCCCGGGTGATGTTGCCCTGCTTGTTTTCTGCTCCGATGCTCTGCAACCAGTCGTTTACATCCAGCCAGGGATTTTGCTCCAAAGCGCTGCGCCATTGGCCAAGAAAGCTTTCGCTGGTAGCATTGGCGCCAATAGACGGAAATGAAAAATGGACATCGGGATGGATGAGCCTGCCTGTTTTCTGGCAGGAAGCGCATTGGCCGCAGGCGTCTTCAGGCGTGGGATGCTCACACAGCACGTATTGAGCCATTGCCAGCGCCAACGGTAAAGTCCCGCAGCCCGGAGGCCCCAGCAGCAACAGGGCATGGGGCAGGCGATCGCCTCCTGCCATCTGCAGCAGGGTTGCTTTCGCATGAGTCTGACCAATTACCTGTTGAAACAACATAGTCGTATCCGTGATGAAGCCACCATTCGGCGCACACGATGATACTGTAAAGGCAAGAAGGTTATGGGGTGCTGACCCAACCGACAACCGCATCGTCGAGCGGACTGACAGTAGATGAGAGGCATTTTACAAGCTTGCCATCTTCATCCAGCAGGTATTTTTGAAAATTCCAGCGCACCTGGGTATCCATGACTCCGTTGGCAGATTTATCCGTCAGCCAGCGAAAAACCGGATGCCCGTCAGCACCGAGAATATTTATTTTAGCAGCAAGCGGAAAGGTTACTCCGTAGCGCAGCTTACAAAAGTTTTGAATCGTTTCATTGCCTCCGGGTTCCTGCCCTCCAAAATCATTGGAAGGGAAGCCGACGATGGCTAATTTATCCGAAAAGGCTTCGTAAAGCTCTTGCAATTGATCGTATTGCGGGGTAAATCCACACTCCGATGCTACGTTTACTATAATGAGTTTTTTGCCTTTAAAGCTGGCAAAATCAATCTCCCCACCTGCTATTCCTTCCACCTTAAACTGGTGTACCGTATGCACTGTCATGTGCCTTAGTTATAAATGCGCGATAAAAATAGGAATTTCCTGATAACAGACGGCAGGTTTTTTTAGAAAGCAGACAATTAGAAAATCAGGCCTGCACGTAGACCGCATATTTCTCTTCGAAATAGGGTTCGTTGAAAAAATCCGAAATGGGTTGCATTTCAGCATACGCGCCCCGGGGCAAAGCTTTGATTTCCAGCTTAACATTGCCGCCTTTGAGCGCAATCAAGCCATTGGGTATGGCGTGTTGATGCTTGTTTTTGATGAGGCGCAGCGACCACTCTGCAAGTTGAGCCAGTTCTGCTACGGCACGCGACACGACAAAATCGAACTGCTGGCCTTTCAGTTCTTCAGCGCGGATTTGCCTGGCCGTGACATTCGTCAGTTCCACTTTTTCAGCGATGTCCTGAACAACCATGATTTTTTTTCCGGTGCCGTCAATCAGGGTAAAATGGGTTTCCGGGAATAAAATGGCCAGCGGGATGCCCGGAAAACCGCCACCAGTCCCAACATCGAGCACGCTAGCTCCCGGTTTAAAAGCCACTACTTTGGCAACGGCCAGGGAGTGCAGGATGTGGTGATCGTAGACGTGTTCAACATCCTTACGGGAAATGAGGTTGATTTTTTGATTCCAATCCTGATAAAGCGGCCCAAGTTGCTCAAACTGCCTGATTTGCAATTCGCTGAGCGAAGGGAAGTATTTTTTTATGCATTCCATTTTTTCAAAGTTATCAGGCCATCAGGCGGGATTTTGCACCAGCAAGGGCGCAAATGCAGCCCAAATAGGATCTCCGGCCGGCGGTGGCGCCACGAGTTCTACCTTTTCCCCCGAAACAGGGTGACTAAACGCCAGCTTCCAGGCATGAAGGTGAATGGAGCGGTCGCGATTGCCGCGACGGGCGCCATACTTTACATCCCCTTTAATGGGGCAACCGATGGCTGCCAACTGAGCCCGGACCTGGTGGTGACGCCCGGTAATGAGGTTTACTTCGAGCAGGTGGTAGTTGTCGCTGCTGCCAAGCAGCCGGTAGGTGAGCAGCGCTTCTTTCAGCTCAGGGTCTTCTGATTCCGATGCCGAAGAGCGGTTTGCAGCGGTTTTTTTGCCGACAAAGTGCTTTAATTCGCCACTGGGTTCCGGAGGCATCTCGTGTACAACAGCGAGATAGGTTTTCTGAACCTTCCGGCTGCGAAACTGCTCGTTCAGAGCGACCAGCGCGTTCGGGGTTTTGGAAAACAAAACCACCCCACTGGCCGGGCGGTCCAGGCGATGAATGACCTGGAGTTTCGACTGGGTGTAAATTGACGCCAGCGCAAGGAGCGATTTGTCGTCCGTTTTATCATCCTGCACCGGAATGCCGGCAGGTTTATTAAAAGCCACGAGCTGGTTGTTTTTATACAAAACCAGGTCGCCAATGCGAAATTCGGGCGTATGTTGCTCCATTTTAACGTTTTGCGTTAGTCTACTTCTTCATAATCCACATATTCCCCTTTAGTATCTTTTTTACCCGGGGCTTCATCTACCGGCTTTCTTGGCCCGCTCCCCCTGTTAGAAATAGCGGGCGGCGCAATAAAAATGCGATAAGCAAAGTAAATAGCGGCGATGGTGATGAGTAACTTTACCATGGTGCTTAGATTTGAGCTTACAAAGGTAAGGATAAAATATCAGACAGAGGGCAGACACATGGCATAATGGCGACATCGTAATGCCGGCGCTTTTAGGATGATTTTTCTACCTTTGCCGACCAGATTTGCGTTTTTGCTTTTTCGGGTCAGGAAAACAGAAATGGCTAACGCGAAACAAGCTATATAAATGGAAAAGAAAGACAACCTGCTGGGCGTATTGCAGACGCTCTATATTTGGCGGAAGCAAATTTTTTACACCTGCCTGGTGGCTGGTATCGGTACGGCAATCATTACGCTGCTGTTGCCCAACTACTATAAGGCAAGCACTACTTTTCTGGCTGCGAGCCCGGATCAGGCCATGCCGGAACTGATGTTCGGTGAAGGGGAAAAAGAAGCCGATTTTTATGGTAATGAAAATGACATTGACCGCATTCTGACCATTGCAGAATCGAGCGAATTGGTTGATTTTCTGGTCGATACCTTCCACTTATACGAGCACTACGACATCAATCCCAACAATCCCAAAGCGCCATATCGTGTTCGGGAGGCTTTCTACGATTTGTATGAAGTCACGAAAACCAAACGCGACGCCATTGAATTGTCTGTTGAAGATGTTGACAAAGCGCTTGCTGCAAAAATTGCAAATGCTGCCCGTGATAAAATCGATGCAATTGTACAGCAGCTCATGAAAGAAGCGCATACCAAGACCATTGACGCTTATCGCAGTTCCATACTCCAAAAGCAGGAACAACTGCTGGTCATCAGCGATTCTTTGAACAGGCTGCGCAGCACTTACGGCGTTTACAACGCGGACTTGCAAATCGAGAGTATTATGTCTCAGTTATACGGCGCACAGGCGATGCTGGTTCGCGACAAAGGCAAACTGGAAGTCCTGGAAAAATCACCCGGCATCAAACGCGACACGCTGACTTACATGCAGGCCAGAGTAACAGGGATGGAAGCTGAGGTAAAATCGCTGGAAGAAAAAGTACAAAACATCAACGACGGGATGCCCAAAATAGCCATTTTTGAAAAACAGTATTGGGATGCCAATACAGCTTTAGGGACAACCCGTACGCGCCTTAAACAGTTTGAATCGGCTTTTAATTCTGATATACCCAGCATCATTCTTGTAGAAAAGGCGCACGAACCTATTGTGAAGTCACGGCCTCATCGTACCATAATCGTCGCAGCGGCTATTCTGGCAGCTTTTTTCTTCAGCATTATTGGTGTATTGATGATTGAAGCCTACCGGGATATCAGGTGGCGCGAAGTATTTCATGATCGCTAAACAGCTTAAAATATGGATGGCTCAAACGCCTGAATACAAATTATTTTCAGGTTTCGCAGCCATAGTCGTGCTCAGTCTGTTTTCGGCTGCAGCCAGTGGTTACTATGTGCTGGCAGGATTGCCTGCATTGGTTTTGTTTGCCTGGTTTTGCCTCCTCGATTTCAGAAAAATATACTACCTGTTGCTGTTTTGCCTGCCCTTATCTACGGAAGTATACCTGCCCGGAGGATTAGGTACAGACCTGCCTACCGAGCCAATTATGGTTGTGCTGATGCTGGTTTTGGGCGCATTCGTTTTACAACGGAAAGACGGAACAGGCATAGAAAGGCGTTTTTTTATGCACCCCATCACGCTGTTGCTGATGGCGCATGTGGGGTGGATTTTCGCGACTACTCTGAGCTCTGAAATGTTTTTGGTTTCGCTGAAATTTTCACTGGCCAAAACCTGGTACATTACCGTATTCTTTTTCCTGAGCGGTTACCTCATCCGCACCGAACGCGAGGTAAAAATCCTGTTCTGGATTGTTTTCAGCTCCCTGATGTTTACCGTTTTGGTCACCATGGTACGGCACTCCGCTTATGGTTTTTCCTTCCGGGACATTCACCGCGTTTTGCATCCTTTCCAACGCAACCACGTTAATTACGCCGCTACACTGGCTTTGTTTTTCCCGATTTTGTTTTTTGCAATCAGTTGGTATCGGCGCTTTTCCCGGCTCTGGTGGTTTTTGTCGCTTAGTGCTGTTTTCATGCTGGCAGCCATTTACTTGTCCTATACCCGGGCAGCTTATATCTCCCTGCTCCTCGCGGCAGGAGCCTATGTCGTCGTGCACCTGCGTCTGATGCGTTATATCCTGATGGCCGGAGCTCTTGCCGTTGTTCTTGTTATCAGCTCTCTGGCAATCAACAACCGTTACCTCGATTATGCACCGAACTATGACCGCACGGTGACCCACTACAATTTCGACAACCTGCTGGAGGCTACGTACAAGATGGAAGATATTTCCACGATGGAGCGCGTATATCGGTGGGTTGCCGGCTCCCACATGACCGCTACCCATCCGTATATGGGTTTCGGCCCGGGAAATTTTGTCAATTTTTACAAACCTTATGCCGTCACCAGTTTTCAAACGTATGTCAGCGACAACAAAGAACAATCCGGCATTCACAGCTACTTTTTGATGACGCTGGTAGAGCAGGGCTGGCCGGGCCTCCTGTTGCTGGTCGCGCTCCTGTTCTACACGTTGATCAAAGGGGAAACCATTTATCACCAAACCAGTGACCCTGCGCGCCGGCGGCTGGTTTTGATGGCGCTCCTTTGTCTGGTGGTAATCGATTCTTTTTTGCTGATCAATGACATGATCGAAACCGATAAGGTCGGTTCTTTCTTTTTCATTTTTATGGCCATACTGGTCAACCTGGATTTGGCAAACCGGAAAGAGGAACTGGATGGAAAGCGGGAGCAGGATGCTGAGGATTGATAAGTTGGCAATGGGCAGTTTTGCACTCAAAATCTGATTGCTATGATTGAGAGGAAGTTCATTAATATGCAAGTTGGCAGTTGGCAGTTGGCAGTGGGCAGCGGGCAGTTTTGCACTCAAAATCTGATTACTATTAACTGATAGTCAATTTGTTAACGGGTAAACAAATAGAGTACAGCGGTTGCCATAATCTGCCAACTCAAAAACTGCCAACTATTATTATCCATCCGTTTATCCTGAAAAAGAATATTTACCAAATGCACACGCCATACTGCCAACTGCAAACTGAAAAACTGCTAACTATAAAAGGTGTCCCGCAAAGTACGCGAAGGGCTCGC
>CALEYL010000063.1 GCA_937926205.1 uncultured Saprospiraceae bacterium | reverse complement strand
TTGAAAATCAAATGCTTATAGAACAAATTGCGGACTTGTGTGTAAACCATAGCCCTTTCGGGAATGACAAACTGCTAAAGAGTGAAAGTTGAGATAACAATGGGCATCTCAACGGCATGGAAACAGAATGCAACTAAATAGAACCACACATGATAAATCATGCAACTTATTCCAAAAATTGTGTAACGCTCCCAGGTGCCAGTCAGGCTACCTTTGCCTGCATCACTTAAAAATCTAGATTATGACCTTATTTAATGTTCTGCTTGTACTGATTGTCGTGGGGGTTCTCCTTTGGCTGGTAAACAACTATATTCCGATGGATCGCAAGATCAAAAACATCCTTAATATAGCAGTAGTAGTCATTGTGGTTATTTGGTTACTAAAGGCATTCGGTCTTTTAGATTCTTTGCAAAACATGCGAATCTAGACAGTCTGATTTCCTGCGCGCTCTCTTCTTTTAATCATCATCATCAATAAAAATAATCATGAACACAACAAAAGTATTATTAGGCGTATTGGTCAGCGTTGCTGCCGGCGCAACTTTGGGCATTTTATTCGCCCCTGATAAAGGGACTTCCACAAGGAAGAAAATTTCTCAAAAAAGCAACGATTATGTGAAAGAAGTGGAAGGAAAATTCAATGAATTCGTCAACGCCATTACACAGAAATTCGAATCCGTTAAAAAAGAAACAAACCAAATGGTTGAAAACGGGAAGGCGAGGGTGAAAACAACAGAAGATGAATTGATGAAGGCTTCTAAATAAAACACAAGCATGCTGCAAATTGTAATATGCAACAAACTATTTTTTGTTGGATATTACTGCTTGCGGATGCTGGAAAAAATTAAGCAATAATATGGAAACACCGGCAAATTTGATTGAATCATTGGTTGACAAAGCCGAAGATTATGGCAAAACAACCTTTGAACTTTCAAAGCTCAAAGCCCTGGAGACCATCATTTGTGTGGCCACGTCAATGGTTGCCCGCTTGAGCGTTATCCTGACAATGGCGCTGTTTTTGCTGGTGTTAACCATAGGCATTGCGCTGTTTCTGGGAGAGCTGCTCGGTAAATCTTATTATGGTTTTTTTATTGTCGCGGGATTTTACCTTATGGCAGGAATCATACTGAATTTTTATCTGCATAAATGGATTAAAAAACCGGTCAGCGATTTAATAATTATTAAAGCGCTTCAATAAAGGCATGTCATGCAAACCATAAATTCAGAAGCCGGCCTTAGAGCTGCCATTCTTCAATTAGAAAGCATACAGGCCATAGAGCGGGAAGAGCTGAAACTGCAATTCAACCTCGCCTACGAAAGCATAAAACCCATTAACCTGATTAAAAGCACCTTCAAAGAAATTGGCGAATACCAGGGGTTGACCGACCAAATCATCAGCACCTCTACTGGTTTGGTCGTTGGTTATCTTTCCAAAGTATTTTTTGAAAGTACTTCTGACAGCCCGACAAAAAAACTTTTCGGCACAGTTTTGCAATTTGGTATTACCAATCTTATTGCGAACAATCCTGACGCTGTCAAATCAGTTGCCACAGGCATCATAAAAATTGCCAAAAGCTTTTCTGCCGGAGATCATGAAGCCGATGCCTTTGATGAAGAAATGGCCAAATGAATGCACACCTGAAATTACCCTTCTTTGTAAAATTGCCGCTTTTTTTTGTCGGTTTGTATGTTTTTATCAGCATGCTCTTCATCGCTCAGGACATTATCCTGCCCATCATTTATGCCACCATCATTGCCATTGCCCTTAGCCCGGCAGTGAATTACCTGGTAAAGAAAAACATCAACCGGGCTTTGTCTATTGCCATTGTGCTGGCAGTCTCTCTGTTAATTCTAAGTTCAGTGGTAGCCTTATTGTCTTCACAAACGAGCCTTCTGGGCGAGGCCTGGCCCCAATTGGCAACGCGATTTGAGACATTGTGGAATCAAAGCATCAAGTGGACTTCCGGATATTTCAACATCAGCACGTATAAAATCAACGGCTGGATCAATCAGGTAAAAGAAGAACTGATTAACAACAGCGGCGCCGCAATTGGCATAACCCTGACCACGATGGGCGGAATGCTGGCCATCATTTTTTTAACCCCGGTTTACATTTTTATGATTTTGTTTTACCAACCTCATTTGGTTCAGTTTGTCCATAAGCTTTTTGGTACGGGAACCAACCTTAAGGTAAGTGAAATACTTACGGAAACCAAAGCCATCATTCAAAGCTATCTCGTCGGACTTTTTGCAGAATTTGCCATTGTTGCCATCATGAATGCTGTCGGGCTGCTGATACTCGGGATTGAATACGCTATCCTCATCGGTATTATTGGCGCACTACTCAACATCATTCCTTATCTGGGAGGAATAATCGCAGTGGCGCTGTTTATGGCCATTGCTTTTGTCACCAAGTCGCCGGTATACGTCGTTTATGTTTTTGCGCTTTATGCGTTTATTCAATTCGTTGACAACAACTACATCGTTCCCAGAATCGTCGGGGCGAAAGTGAAACTCAATGCACTCGTCTGCCTTGTTGCAGTGATCGCAGGCGCTGCCTTGTGGGGCGTCCCCGGCATGTTTTTGTCTATTCCGCTTACCGCCATCCTCAAACTACTCTTCGACCGCATTGAATCCTTGAAACCCTGGGGTTTTTTACTGGGCGATACCATGCCACCTGTGTTACAACTGAAGCTGGATCTCAGCGACATCTCAAAAAAGATCCCCAGGCTCATGGGGCCATTCAAGCGGGATTCACCCCGTGATGAAAAGCCGGATAAGCTTGAATAGGGCTTGTCTTCAAAACGCAAATGTGTGAATGATGTAACTTATCTTCAGAATTGTGTAAGGTTTTGAAAGACAAATAGATGTATTTTTACAGGTATTTCTACAAAGCATATTTTATTGAAATTATACATTAAATATATGGTAAGCAACCGCTGTAAAATGGCGGCGAAGGAAGCACTGAAAAAAGTTGGACTGCATTTCATAGTTGTGGATTTAGGAGAGGTGGAAATTATGGAAAACATCACTGCTAAACAGCGGGAGGAACTGAAAATGGAGCTCAGTAGTTCCGGGCTTGAGTTAATGGACGATAAACGGGCTATTTTAATTGAAAAAATTAAAAATGCCATTGTAATAATGGTTCATCATTCAAATGATGGAAATAAAATTAATTTTTCTGATTATTTGAGCAGAAAACTGGAGCGTGATTACGCCTTTTTGGCAAAATTATTTTCAGAAGTACAGGGAACAACGATAGAACAATTTATTATCGCCCATAAAATCGAACGAATTAAAGAGTTGATCATTTATGATGAATTGAACATCACAGAAATTGCCTGGAAAATGAATTACAGCAGTGTGGCGCATTTGTCCAATCAATTTAAAAAAGTGACCGGCCTTTCTCCTTCTCACTTTAAACAATTAAAGGACAAACGAAGAAGCCCAATTGAGGAAATTGGGTGAATCGCAAAAACAAAAACATGGACATTAAAAAAATCTTTGGCGTATTGCTAACCCTACTTGGGATAAGCAGCCTTATCTACACGGCCATCTTATTCAACAATACATCGGGGGGGACGAGGGATATTAAATCGCTTTTCATTTATGGCATACTTGGGATCATGTTTTTTTCTGCCGGTATTGGCCTGGTTCGCACAATAAAAGAAGCATCCTGAAGCAAGCTTCCGGCAGTTAAAAAAATAAAGCATGGAAAAACAAGCAAGAGAATCACAATATGCCAGAAGCCTGATAGAAGCCAGCCTCGATCCCCTGATAACCATCAGTACGAAAGGCATCATAACGGATTTGAACGAAGCATGGGCGGAAATTACAGGTTCGGAACGTGAAAAGCTGATAGGCACTGATTTCGACGATTATTTCACTGAGCCCAAAAAGGCCCGTGAAGTTTACCGGAAAGTATTTAAAGAAGGCTTTGTCAAAAATTTTCCACTCACGGTCATAGACGGAGAACTAACCTATGTGCTGTTTAACGGTTCCGTTTACAGAGATGAAAAGGGGGATGTATTGGGGGCTGTGGTCGTAGCGAGGGTTATCACGGAACAAAAAAGAATTGAAAAAGAATTAACGGAGGCAAAAGTACTCGCAGAATTGGCCGCATTGCTTGCAGAAGACGCAAAAAGCAAAGCCGAAAGCGCCACCCAGACAGCTGTAGATGCCGTAAAATCAAAACAGCAGTTTTTGTCGAATATGAGTCATGAGATTCGGACGCCCATGAATGCCATTATCGGGTTTACAAAAGTGTTGTTGAAAACGGAGTTGTCGGCAAAACAAAAAGAGTATCTGACCGCCATAAAAATCAGCGGCGACGCCTTAATTGTACTCATCAATGACATTCTCGATCTGGCAAAAGTAGACGCGGGGAAAATGGTATTTGAACAAACTCCTTTCAAATTGGAATTGTCCATATCTGCCATGCTTCATTTGTTTGAAACAAAAATTCAGGAAAAGAATTTATTCCTGATCAAAGAATACGACGCCAATATTCCGGAGGTGCTCGTTGGCGACCCGGTGCGCCTGCACCAGATTATCATTAACCTTCTCAGCAATGCCGTAAAATTCACTTCAAAAGGAACCATCCATGTCCGGGTTGCCCTGTTGAGTGAAAATGAGAAATCCGTAAAGATCGAATTTTCCGTTACGGATACCGGCGTTGGGATAGAAGCGGAAAAGGTAGAGCAGATTTTTGAAAACTTTCAACAGGCGTCCAGTTCTACTGCAAGACTGTATGGAGGTACTGGTTTGGGATTGGCCATTGCCAAGCAATTGGTAGAAAATCAGGGCGGCGTCATCAGTGTAAAGAGCACACCTGCAGTAGGTTCCGTGTTTAGGTTTGACCTGAGTTTTGACAAAACGAATGCCGAAGCGGAAATGGAACAAGCCATTCTTGATTTGGATGCAGAGCCCAAACACATAAAAGTATTGGTGGTTGAAGACATGGAACTCAACCAGTTGCTCATGAAAACAATACTGGATGATTTCGGATTTGAACGCGACATTGCCGAAAATGGGAAAATAGCCATCGAAAAACTGAAAAGCAAAACCTATGATATCATCCTGATGGACCTGCAGATGCCCGAAATGAACGGTTTTGAAGCTACCGAACACATCCGGCACACCTTGAAGTCTAAAATTCCCATTATTGCTTTAACGGCTGATGTGACAACGGTTGATTTGGAAAAATGCAGAAGTGTTGGCATGAATGACTACATCGCAAAACCCGTTGACGAAAGGTTGTTGTACAGTAAAATTGTGGGATTGGTCACAAGACCTGATTTAAGTGATGATACAAAAGAGGACTTTATTGATGAGGTCATTAGAAAAAAATGCATTGATTTGAATTATTTATCACTGCGGACCAAATCCAACCCAGTATTAATGGCGGAGATTATCTCCGCTTACCTGGAACAAACGCCGCCTTTGATAACTGCTATGAAACAAAGCTTAGACGACAAGAACTGGGATTCACTAAATGCGGCAATTCACAAAATGATCCCTTCGTTTTCGATAATGGGCATCAGTCCCGATATTGAAAATAAGGCGAAAAAAATCCAGGAATACGCCCAGACCCAACAGCAAATGGAAAGAATCCACGAATTGGTTTCGCAAGTCGAAAGTGTTTGTGTGCAGGCTTGTGTGGAGTTGAAGGAAGAACTTAATGCCATTAAAACACAAACTCATGGAAAAGGGGCATAAAATAAAGCTGTTTCTGGTAGACGACGATGCTGTTTTTTTAAAATTACTGGAAATTGAATTTCTTGAGCACGGCGATTTTGAAATTGAAACGTTTGCAACCGGAGAACTTTGTATTGTTGGTTTGCCTGCTAACCCAGACTTAATTATTCTGGATTATCATCTTGATGGTGTAAATGAGAATGCCATGAACGGAATAGAAACATTAGATCAAATAAAATCTTACAACGATGATATCCCTGTTATCATGCTGTCCCAGCAGGATAAAATTGAAGTAGCCGTGAATTGTATGCACCACAATGCCCATGATTACGTCGTAAAAAGCGAAACAGCTTTTTTGCGCCTTCGAAAAATTATCACAGGTATTTTTAGCTATAAAAAAATGGAAAAGCAATTAAACTGGTATATGGACAGGATGTAGGAATATAATAATTCATGAATCTTGCAATTCTTTGTCTGAAATGTGTAACACTTCCCCCCGCTAAATCCGGCACCTTTGCTTTGTGAAAATTCTTTCACTATTAAAAGCAATCAATTGAGAAATAATAAACTATTAGCAGCCATTGCTATAGTATCGGCTGTTTTCATCTGGGGCTGCCAAAAAGATGATTTTAAAGAAATTCTTGGGGTATGCCCGGTTGTGGAATCTACCAACCCCGAAAATACAACGGCCGGGGTACCGCTCAATCAGGTCATTTCAGTAACTTTTAATACAGAAATGGCCCCCGCAACCATCACGACATCGTCCATTACCCTGATGGCTGGGTCGAACCAGGTAGCAGGAACAATTACCTACTCCGGCAGAAAGGCTTCTTTTACGCCCTCCAGTCTTTTGCTGCCCAATATTGTCTATACAGGCAAGGTAAATACATCGGTTAAAGACATCACCGGCAATGCCTTGCAAACTGACTATGTGTGGACTTTCAGCACGGGCGCAATCAACGTTAATCTCAAAACAGCCGCGCGGTTTGGCATACTGGCGGCTACAGGCATTTCCAGCGTGGGCATTAGTGAAATTCGCTCCATGGATGTAGGAATAACTCCGGGTATTCGCGCTGCGATTACCGGTTTCCCTCCGGCCCTTGTGGTTAACGGAGCAATTTATGCTTCTAACGACGCAACTCCTTCAGGTGTGCCCGCCATGCTCCTCCAGGCCAAATCAGACCTCGCGGATGCTTATCTTTTTGCTGAATCAGCTGTTACCCCAGCTTCTGTTGCTGTCAGCGGCGATTTGGGCGGAAAAACGCTTTTACCGGGCATTTACAAATCAACAAGCGCCCTACGGATCCAATCCGGCGATCTCACTCTGGATGCACAAGGCGATTCCAGTGCGGTGTGGATTATTCAGGTGACCACTGACTTTGCCACTATAGGCGAAGCAGGCGGCAATGTTGTCCTTGCAGGAGGCGCTCAGGCTAAAAACATCTTTTGGAAAATTGGCGGCTCAGCAACGATTGGAAACCTGACCGCATTTCAGGGAACACTTTTGGCATTGACTTCCATCACCATGAATCCGGGGGCAACCATAACGGGGCATTTGTTTGTCCTGAATGGCGCGGTGGTACTCAGTAGTACCAACATCATCAACAAACCTTAAATCCAAAGCAATATGAATTTTATAGCAAATTTAACCATAACGAGCCCCCTTGCAATAGGGTTCCGGCATGCGCAGGTCTTTAAATGCCTTGTTTTAAGCGCAATCCTCTGGACCGGAATACTGGCGCCACTTCAGGCGCAGGATTTTCCATATACCAGACCTTCATGGTGGGTCGGCCTTGCAGGCGCTGCCAATGGTAACTTTTACCGCGGTTCCACACAGCAGTTGAATTCGGGGTTTACTGCTCCCGTTGCATTCGATCACGGCAATGGTGCAGGGCTTTATCTGGCGCCGCTTCTGGAATACCAGGCTCCGGGCGCTGCATTGGGCTTTTCCCTGCAGGTAGGATATGATGGTCGCCAAAGTTCGTACAATACAGAAACAACGCCTTGTAATTGCCCGGCAGATTTGTCTGTTAAACTTGGCTATATTACCGTAGAACCCAACTTGCGCATAACGCCTTTCAATTCCGGTTTTTATTTGTTTGGCGGCCCGCGTGTGGCTTTCAATATGGAAAAAAGCTTTACCTACAAGTTGGGCAAAAATCCCGGCTTCCCGGAACAGGCAGCTACGCCCGAGGTAAAAGGAGAATTGAGCAATGTGCGCAGTACGCTTTTGTCCATGCAGGTTGGCGCCGGACTTGATATTCCGCTTTCTTCGCAAAACCATCAGTTTCAGGCCGTACTCTCGCCTTTTATTTCATTTCACCCCTATATGGGCCAGGCGCCGCGAACCATTGAAACCTGGAATATAAGCACATTGAGAGTGGGCGCTGCCCTTAAATTCGGATACGGTCATAAGAACCCGGAAATGACAACCGGAATAACACCGGTAACGGTACCCGTAGCCGATCCGGATGTCCGGTTTTCAGTATATGCTCCCAGAAACATTCAGCTTGATCGCCGGGTAAGGGAAACCTTCCCCCTGCGCAACTATGTGTTTTTTGATCTGGGATCAACTGAAATCCCCGAACGCTACGTGCTGCTCAAAAGAAATCAGGTTAAAGACTTCAAGGAAGACCAATTGGAAGTTTTTGCACCAAAAAAATTATCGGGTCGTTCTGCCCGCCAAATGATCGTCTATTACAATGTGCTGAATGTCCTTGGCGACCGGCTTGGGAAAAATCCTTCAGCTGCCATCACCCTGGTTGGGTCTTCGGAAAAAGGTCCTGAAGATGGCCGGGCTATGGCCGAATCCATCAAGCAATACCTCGTTGATGTATTTAGGATTGCTCCTTCCAGGATCAACATCCAGGGACGGGATAAGCCCTTAATTCCTTCGGAACAGCCAAACAGTAATTCTGATCTTGACCTTCTTCGCGAAGGAGATCGCAGGGTGTCTATCGAAAGCAATGCTACCCCCTTGCTCATGGAGTTCCAAAGCGGCCCGAACGCACCTTTAAAACCAGTAAGTATTGCTTACCCGATGGAAGCGCCACTGGACAGTTATGTTTCTTTCAATGCAGAGGGCGCACAAAAAGCCTTTTCATCCTGGTTTTTGGAAATCAGAGATGAAAAAAATGATGTGCAAAGTTTTGGACCCTTTGTCCAGGATCAGGTATACCTGCCGGGAAAATCCATATTAGGCGTTCGTCCACAGGGCGACTACAAAGTGACAATGATTGGTCAAACAAAAAGCGGTGCGATCTTTAGGAAAGAAACCACTGCGAACATAGTGCTTTGGACGCCACCCAAAAACGAAGAAGGCACCCGGTACAGCGTGATTTTTGAATTTGATGAATCGGAGGCCATTGCCAGTTATGAAAAATACCTCACAGAAATTGTCGCGCCGGAAATTCCTCTGGGTGCAACCGTCATGATACACGGCCATACCGATATTATCGGCGATGCAACCTATAACCAAAAACTGTCGCTTGCCCGTGCAAATGAAGTGCAGGGTATTCTAAAAGCTGCCCTTTCAAAAGCAGGGAGAAGTGACGTCTCATTCGAAGTAAAAGGATGGGGTGAGGATGAAAAAATGTCTCCCTTTGAAAACATGTTCCCTGAAGAACGCAGCTATAACAGGGCTGTTGTTATTGATATCATTCCACGAAGATAATGAAAGGGGTTTTACATTGTTAATTCAAAGAGACCGCCTGAGGGAAGGGACCCAGGCGGTCTTCTTATTTTCAAAAAAAACAAATAGCCATGAATAATTTATTCAGAGGCCTGCTTTCGGGCTACGGAGCGGCAAAATTAGGCGGCGGTTGTGTCAGCACAGTGGTCGTGTTTATCATTATCTGGGTTTTACTCGGGCAGTGTAATTGAACAGGCAAATCATGTAAGCCTAAGCTGGAATTGTGTAACACTTTGTAGCCTTAAAGTGCACAACTTTGCCTTGTGAAAATGTTTTCACCATTAATAAATTAAAAATAATGACTGCTAAAGAAGTAAAAGGGACATGGGGTGAGCAAAAAGGCAAACTCAAGCAAATGTTTGCTGTCCTGACCGATAATGACCTGCTGTTTGAAGAAGGTAAAAAAGACGAAATGTTTGGCAAACTGCAGGTTAAACTTGGCAAAACGAAAGAAGAATTGTACAAGATTATTGCAGCACTTTAAGCCTGTTGCCCTGAGGTGTAAATGACACCACCAGGTCTTTTTTTAAAATCAAAATAACGACATAAATGAAAAATGCAGTATTTGTTTTAGCCGTAGCGACAACACTTCTGGCTGGAATATCCCTAAACAGCTGCCAGTCGGCGGCTCAAAAATCAGAGGATGCTCAGGCGGATGCCGAAGCAGCTCAAATGGCTGCCGAAGAGGCCAAGCAGGAAGCCGCAGACGAAGCGGAATGGATTGCCTTCAAGAGCGACGCAGAAATGAAAATCAAGGATAATGATGCCCGTATTGTGGAATTAAACATGAAAATGAAGAAGCCGGGAAAAATGCTTGATGGAATTTACGCGCAAAAAATTGAAAATATCGAACAAAAGAACAAGGATTTGAAGATAAGGATTGAAACGCGTAACAACAGCGAAAGCGATTGGGAAACATTTAAACGCGAATTCAACCACGACATGGATGAGCTCGGACAGGCTTTTAAAGACCTGACGGTTGACAATGAAAAGTAAGTGCTAATGAAAAGTAAGCGCTAAATTTTTAAATTAAAAATCATTCGCCATGAGTAAAGATAAAGGAAGTAAAAACCACAAAAAGTCCCCTGCAGATAAATCTGCGGGCAAAGGCAAAGAATCAGCCTATAAAGCTGAATCTAAAAGCGGTTCAGGCAAACAAGCGACCCTCGATCCTTTCATTCCGAAATCGGATGAGAAACCAGGTAAAAACACCGGGAAGAATTCATGATTCAAGTGATCAAACACGGGGTCATCCTCGAAAAAACCGATTTGGGGTTTGAAAATGAAGGTGTACTGAATCCGGCTACCTTTAAGGAAGCCGATGTGGTACACCTTTTTTATCGTGCTGTCCGGAAAGGCAATTATTCCACGATCGGATATTGCCGATTGGAAGGGCCGCTTACCGTTGTGGAACGATTTGATACGCCCGTACTTTATCCTCAGGCAGCTTTTGAGTCGCAGGGGGTAGAAGATCCACGCATCTCAAAAATTGGCGATGATTACTACCTGACCTATACCGGCTACAATGGCGTGAATGCGCTCGGAGCTTACGCCATGTCAAAAACTTTACCAAATTTCGAGAAAAAAGGCATCCTTACCCCGCAAATTACGTACGATGATTTCAGGCACCTGGCGGAAAGTCACGGCTTAATGAATGAAAAATACCTGCGATTTAACGGGTATTCGAAACTTCACAGTCATACCGACAGCAAAGCTTTGGTATGGGATAAAAATGTCGTCTTTTTTCCCCGGCGGATTGGAGGCAAACTGTACTTTTTTCACCGGATAAAGCCCGACATCCAGATTGCCTGTGTGAATGAGTTATCAGAATTGACGGTGACGTTTTGGGAAGATTACCTCATGCATCTGCACGAAAACATTGTGCTGGAATCTAAACACCCACATGAGGTCAGCTACATCGGTGCAGGATGCCCGCCCATAGAAACCCCTCACGGATGGTTGGTTATTTACCACGGCGTCCATGATACGGCGAGTGGATACAGATATGTAGCCTGTGCGGCTTTGCTGGATCTGGAAAATCCCGCTAAAGAAATCACGAGACTCCCATATGCGTTGTTTGCCCCCGAACACGACTATGAGCTACGCGGGGAAGTCAACAACGTGTGTTTCCCATCAGGAACAGCTTTGTTTGGCGATACTTTGTACATCTATTACGGCGCTGCCGATGAACGAATTGCATGCGCCTCCGTTAGCTTGACGGAGCTGTTGACGGAGCTGTTGCTTAAGGTAAAAAAGAATGAATAAAGAAATCATCTTCACCATAGGGGAAGCGGCGGCCCATACAACGCATCCCAAAGTCATCTCATCTAATATTCGCAGACAATTTCCTGCTGCCGACCAGGTGCCGGAAATTTTATTGCTTACTTCCTACCCTCCAAGGGAATGCGGTATTGCCACTTATTCCCAGGATTTACTCAGGGCGCTCAACCAGAAATTCAGCGATTCTTTTTCTCTGAAAGTTTGTGCCCTTGAGTCGGGAAATTTGCACTACGACTACCCTGCCGAAGTGAAAAGAACGCTCAATACCAATGACCCCGACAGTTTTTCGGAATTGGCTCTTTTCATTAATCAAGATAAACACATTGAGCTTGTCCTGATTCAGCACGAATTTGGATTCTATCAACAGTCCGGAGAGGAAGCATTCCTGCAATTCCTATACGCGCTCAACAAGCCCATTATACTGGTTTTTCACACGGTACTGCCATTGCCGGACGAATTGCTGGGCCAAAAAGTTCGGAACATCGTAGCCGCCTGTACCAGCATCATTGTAATGACCCAAAGTGCGGCCCTGTTGTTGCAGGAAGACTATGGCGTGTCGATGGAAAAAATAGAGGTCATTGCGCACGGAACCCACTTAGTGCCGCATTTAAACAAAAGTGAACTGAAAGAAAAATATAGATTTTCGGGTAAAAAAGTGCTTACCACTTTTGGACTGCTTGGCCCGGGAAAAGATATAGGAACGACTTTAAGCGCTTTGCCGGAAATCATACAAATAAACCCCGATGTTCTATTTTTGGTCATTGGAAAAACCCACCCGGGCATTATTGAATCTGAAGGCGAAGCATATCGAAACCTGCTGCAAGCACAGGTAGATGCCCTAAACCTTCAGGATCATGTGAAATTTATCAACCGCTATTTGCCTTTGGACGATTTATTGGAGTATTTGCAACTAACGGATATTTATCTGTTTACTTCCAATGATCCCTATCAGGCAGTGAGCGGTACTTTTTCCTACGCGATGAGTTGTGGTTGCCCGATCATTTCCACCCCCATTCCGCATGCACGGGAAGTACTGGGAGAGGACACCGGCATCATCATCGATTTTCAAAATTCCAGGCAACTGGCAGCGGGCGTGAACCGACTGATGAGCGACGAAGCGCTGCGGACCGCATTTAGCGAAAGCACCCTGCAACGGATCGTACCAACTGCCTGGGAGAATTCAGCCATCGCGCATGCCAGGTTGCTTCGCAAAATAGCAGGCAAATCTACCCGTGGTAAATCTGCCGGTGAAGCTGACAAAATTGTCTTGCAATACCACATGCCGGAAATCAATCTGGAGCATTTGAATAAAATGACTACGGACTTTGGGATGATCCAGTTTTCAAAAATCAACCAACCCGATCCCGAGACCGGCTATACGCTGGATGATAATGCGCGTGCCTTGATTGCAAGGTGCATGCATTTCGAATTGACCGGTGATGAAACCGATCTGCCATACTTGCGGATAAACTTAGATTTTATAAGCTATTGCATGCAGGCGGAGGGCTATTTTTTGAACTATGTGGACACCGAAAAGCAATTCACACCACAAAACTATGCCACCAACCTGGCAGATTCAAACGGCCGGGCCATCTGGTCATTGGGTTTTTTGCTTTCTAAACGCGCCATATTGCCGGCTGCACTCCTTGAAACGGCTGAAAATGTGTTGGAAAAAGCATTGCCACGTACCAAAATGATGCATTCCACCCGCGCCATGGCTTTTGCCCTTAAAGGAATCTATTTTTACAACCAGGACAAGAAGACACCTGAAAACACCCAGTTCATCAAAATGCTGGCCAATCGTTTACTGAAAATGTATCGCCATGAATCAGAAGGGAACTGGCAATGGTATGAAAGTTACCTGACTTACGGCAACAGCATCTTGCCTGAAGCCATGTTGTACGCCTGGTTGGAGACCGGAGACCTGGAATACAAAGAAGTTGCGAAAGCTTCTTTTGATTTTCTGTTGTCGCAAACCTTCAATGAGAATGGCATCAAAGTGATTTCCAACAGAAGCTGGCTACAAAAAGGCCAGGAAGCAGCGCCTTATGGGGAACAGCCCATTGACGTCGCCTACACCATTTTGGCGCTCAACCTATTTTACAAAGTTTTTAAAGAGGCAGGTTATCTGCAAAAAACGGCCACGGCTTTTAGCTGGTTTCTCGGAAACAACCACCTCCACCAAATCATCTACAACCCCTGCACAGGTGGCTGTTACGACGGACTGGAAGAAACGCAGGTAAACCTCAATCAGGGCGCTGAATCTACACTGAGCTATCTGATGGCACGGCTTATAATGGAGCAGCAAACAGGATAGCATTCATCACCAGACTGGTGACGGACATCCAAATTTCTAACTTCTTGCCTGCGTGAGGTTCCTCCTCATGCCCCTGCTGGCGCGAGGCTCTGCCTCGTGCCTTTTATTTTTTGGGCTTTACCCAATTTGAATTCATGACAAAAACATTACAGCGAATTTTCGCTAAATCTTTTTCGGATGCGAACACTTGTCCTATCTTTGCGTTGCATTAGAGCATCTTTACCAACGATCAACTACCTAACATAAAACTGTCTTCAATGAAATTATTGGTTTGTATCAGCAAAACGCCGGACACAACGACCAAAATCACCCTTAGCGGCGATAAGCGTGCCCTCGATACCAATGGCGTACAATACATCATGAACCCTTACGACGAGTGGTATGCACTCGTGCGCGCTTTGGAAATTACCGAAAAATCAGGCGGTACAGTTACGGTTATCAATGTAGGTCTGGCCGATAACGACGCCATCATCAGAAAAGGACTGGCCATTGGCGCCAACGATGCCGTACGCGTGGACATAGCGCCGCAGAGTGCGCTGAATGTGGCCAAACAAATTGCGGAACACGCAAAAACAGGCGGCTACGACATCATCTTCCTGGGCAAGGAAACGATTGATTACAATGGCTCGGAAGTTGGCGGAATGGTGGCAGAATTGCTCGACCTGCCTTTTGTTTCCTACGCCAGCAAGTTGGAACTCGACGGCAATACCGCGACGATCTCCCGCGACATTGAGGGTGGGGTAGAAGTGGTGGAAGTGGCCACGCCCTTTGTGGTCAGCGCAGCCAAAGGCCTGGCTGAACAACGCATTCCCAACATGCGCGGCATCATGACATCCAAGTCGAAACCCATCACTGTATTGCCTCCGGCGCCGTTCGACGACCTCGCGGTCACCGTGGCTTACGAGCTGCCGAAAGAAAAATCGGCCGTCAAAATGGTGGATCCGAATGATATGGATGAATTGGTGCGCCTGCTGCACGAAGAAGCGAAAGTGATCTAAATTGAGTATTCGAAGATTTGAATATTCGACACTTCCCTCAAATCTTCAAATTAACAAATCAACAAATCAACAAACCACATGGTACTCATATTTGCAGAACATCAGAAAGGACAATTCAAAAAAGCTGCTTTTGAAGCAGTGACATATGGATATAAAACAGCTCAGGCTATGGGCAGTTCCTGTGCGGCCCTGGTATTAGGGAATGCAACGAACGCCGCTGAACTGGGAAAATACGGTGCGTCAAAGGTTTACCACATCAATGATGCTGCGCTGGAGAATTTCGACAGCCAGGTCTATGCAGCCGTCATTGGAGCTGCCGTGGAACAAACGGGCGCTAAAGTGCTGGTACTGCCCCATACCTCCACCGGAAAATCATTGCTCGGACGCCTTGCTGCGCGCCTGAATGCCGCTTCTGTGGCCGGCGTAAACGCCCTGCCTTCGGTGGATGGCGGTTTTCGCGTCAAGCGCCCCGTATTTTCCGGCAAAGCCATTGCGGAATACGAATTAAAATCAGACGTCAAAGTGCTGTCACTGATGGGCAATGCGCTGAAGCCTGAAGCGACTGGCCAGGATGCGCCGGTAGAAACTTTGTCGCTTAGCATACCCGCCGGCCGGGTGAAAGTAAAATCGGTTGAACGTGCTGAAGGGACTGTGCCACTGCCCGAAGCTGAACTTGTCGTTTCGGCAGGTCGGGGCATGAAAGGTCCTGAAAACTGGGGTATTGTGGAAGAACTGGCCTCCGTCATCGGTGCAACAACAGCCTGCTCCCGTCCGGTGGCCGATGCCGACTGGCGTCCTCACCACGAACACGTGGGACAAACCGGGATTGCCATTCGCCCGAACCTGTACATTGCCATTGGTATTTCCGGAGCCATCCAGCATTTGGCCGGGGTCAACAGCTCCAAAACGATCGTGGTCATCAACAAAGACAAGGATGCGCCTTTCTTTAAAGCTGCCGATTATGGAGTAGAGGGCGACTTGTTTGAAGTGGTGCCCCGCCTGACGGAGGCTTTCCGTAAATTCAAGGAGCATTAGGGAGCTATCAGCATAAAAAATACGGTTTCTATGCTTATTGCATGAGGTATAAAAGGGATGTTTTTTGCCTAAAAAGCGTATTTTTGTAAAAAAGTTGCCATGGAAAGTAATGCCAGTATTTACGATGAAGTCGCCAATTTTATGGCAACGATGAATCCCGAAATGGTGGTGCGGTTTAAGCCGTCCCCGGCCAATCAGGAGCGTTTGGACTTTCTTTTGGACAAACAAAAGGAATCAGGATTATCGCAGGAAGAAAAAAGTGAAGTTGAGCATTACCTGATCGTTAACCGAATAGTTGGGCTTGCCAAAGCTCGGGCGATCACTATATTAGCCGCATGAGCGCGACTGTTTCTACTGCAATTAAGAAGCAAGTTGCCCAGCGCGCATTGTTCCGATGTGAGTATTGCCGCTTAAGTGAAGCTGTTTCATTTTACACTTTCCATGTTGATCACATTAAAAGCAGTAAGCATGGTGGATTGTCTGCCCTGCAAAATTTAGCTTATGCATGTCCTGATTGCAATTACTATAAAGGCTCGGATTTAGGGACTTTTTTAGAAGACGACGAGCATTTGGTTAGGTTTTTTAACCCAAGGAACGATAATTGGGATGAGCATTTTGAAATTCATGATGGCTTTATTCAAGGAAAGACTACAATAGGTGAAGCAACTGCTCGTATTTTTAGATTTAATGATCCGGATAGACTTATCTTTCGCAAACAACTTATCGCAATATCCTTGTACCCGTGACTTCCGGATTAAAATATGGCAAGCGACTTGTTAGAAGTGGTGCCCCGGTTGACGGAGGCTTTCCGTAAATTCAAGGAGCAGCATTAGAGGGACGGTAGAGGGTGGACGGTAGATGGTAGACGGGCCCGTCCACCGTCCACCGTCCACCGTCCACCGTTTTCCAAATAAAATATTCCCCCAACTTCTTGTATTCCACGCGCAAAACCATATCTTTGCGCCCGCTGTAACTGATTTCAGTGATCACTAACGGTTAAAAACACAACAATGGCAGTTTATTTAACGAAAGAAAAAATTGCAAGCATCATCACAGAACATGGTGGCTCTGCAAAAAACACAGGTTCAACCGAAGCGCAGATTGCGCTCATTACCTACCGCATCGAAAAATTGTCTGAGCACCTGCTTAAAAACCAGAAAGACCACTCCTGCCGCCGCGCTTTGCTGGCACTGGTTGGTCAGCGGAAGCAACTGCTCAATTATTTATCGAAAAAAGATCTTAGCAAATACCGCGCCCTGATTGAAAAATTAGGCATTCGTAAGTAAAACACCGCAAGGAAGCATTGACAACAATGCTTCCTTGTTGTTTTATTCAAATCTGCAATTCTCAGGCCTTTCCAATTTGCTAACCGGAACATTAACCCTCACCGGAACGACACAAAGAACTAAGAACACAGCGGAAAAAAAAGCGTTTATTGATCATCACAATTCAAGTATTACCTACCCATGGGACTACAGATTCCAATTTCTACTTCTTTTAATTTACCGGATGGCCGGGAAGTGACCATAGAAACAGGCAAATTAGCTGCGCAGGCAGATGGTTCGGTCGTTGTTCGTTGCGGAAATACCATGATTTTTGCAGTTGCTGTATCGGCGACAGAGGCAAAAGAAGGGCAAAGCTTTTTCCCTTTATCTGTTGATTATCAGGAGAAATTTGCAGCAGCAGGCCGCATTCCCGGAAACTTCTTCAGAAGAGAAACCAGACTTTCTGATTACGAAATTCTCATTTCCCGTCTGGTGGACAGGGCCATTCGCCCGCTTTTCCCCGACGGATACATGAACGAAACCCAGATCATCATCAACCTGATCTCTGCAGATAAAGAGACCCAGCCCGATGCATTTGCAGCCCTGGCTGCTTCTGCCGCGATGATGGTTTCCGATATTCCTTTTGCAGGCCCAATTTCCGAAGTACGCGTGGCCCGCATTGATGGCAAATTTGTCGTCAACCCAAGTACCACCGCAATGGCTTCTGCCGACCTGGACATCATTGTCGCCGCTACCATGCAGGATGTGATGATGGTGGAAGGCGAAGCGAAAGAGTGTCTGGAAAAAGACCTGGTGGAAGCAATCAAAATCGCCCACGAAGCCATTAAAGTACAATGTGAAGCACAAATAGCTCTGGCAAAACTGGTTGGCGATAAAGCGCTGATCAAGCGCGAAGTAGCGCCTCTGCCGGAAAACGAAGAGATTAAGGCAAAAGCGGAAACCTACCGCGACGAATTGCTTTCGATTGCCCGCGCTCATTTGGATAAACATACCCGCAGCACCAGCTTTAAAGAAGTTAAAGCCAAAATGGTTGCCGCGCTGACAGAAGAAAAAGGCGAAGATTATGTCAAAGAGAACGGCAAATTCATCGAAACTTACTTCGATAAGCTGAAAAAAGACGTGGTGCGAAAAATGGTGCTGGACGAGAGCATCCGTCTGGATGGCCGGAAACTCGATGAAATCCGACCAATCTGGTGTGAAGTAGACTACCTGCCTTCCACACACGGCTCCGCCATCTTTACCCGTGGAGAAACGCAGAGTCTCACCTCGCTCACGCTGGGAACCAAAAACGACGAAGCTATGATGGACAATGCGTTGTCCAACTATTATGATAAATTCATCCTGCACTACAATTTCCCCGGCTTTTCGGTAGGTGAGGTGAAACCACAGCGCGGCCCCGGCCGTCGTGAGGTTGGCCACGCAAACCTGGCAGGCCGCTCATTGCGTCAGGTATTGCCCGATAACACCCCTTATACCATTCGTATTGTATCCGATATTCTGGAGTCAAACGGTTCTTCTTCCATGGCAACGGTTTGCGCAGGCACGCTGGCGTTGATGGATGGCGGAATACAACTTAAAGCGCCGGTTTCCGGTATCGCCATGGGGATGATTTCCGATGGAAAGCGCACGGCCATCTTATCCGATATCCTCGGAGACGAAGACGCGCTGGGAGATATGGACTTCAAGGTAACGGGCACAAAGAAAGGCATTACGGGCTGTCAGATGGACATCAAAATCGATGGTTTGCCGTACGAGCTGCTCGAAAAAGCCCTCGACCAGGCACGCCAGGGACGTTTGCACATCCTCGATAAGATGAGCGAAACGCTGGCTGCACCCCGCGAAGATTACAAACCGCATGCCCCACGCATCGTAGAACTAATCATTGACAAATCCTTCATCGGCGCAGTAATCGGGCCTGGCGGTAAAGTCATTCAGGAGATGCAGGCTGAAACAGGCACCATCATCAACATTACTGAAGTTGGGGATAAAGGCGTGGTCAACATTGCCAGCTCTGACAAAGCTTCCATTGAAGCTGCCCTCGACCGCATTCGCCGCATCACTTTTGTTCCGGTTATCGGCGAAGTCTATACCGGGATTGTAAAAACGGTGATGCCTTATGGCGTTTTTGTTGATTTTGCCGGTAAGAGTGGTTTGCTCCACGTCTCTGAGATGTCGCACTCCCGCATTGACAATGTAGAGGATGTCTTCAAAGAAGGCGATGAGGTGAAGTTTAAACTCATCGAGCTGGATAAAAAAACGGGCAAATTGCGCCTTTCCCGTAAGGCCATCCTGCCTGCTCCGCAACGCGGCGGCGGCAACTCGCGCGACGACAGGAACGATCGTAATGAAGAATAAGGATTAGCATCTTGTTATAAAATGCGTATCTTAACGCCTGATCTCTGAAAGCTATGGAGATCAGGCGTTTTTATTTTGTGGCGGAAACCTTTTGTACGCCGAAATTGTATATGCTATTGAGACAACTTTCATTTTTTTTACCCTTTGGGGCAACTTTTTTTTAAAGTGAACGTGTATTTTAGGTGTCTAATTTTGTGATATCGATTCTCAAATTCCCTATTGTGTATGCGCCAGTTAAAGATTACCAATAAGATCACCACGCGGGAGAGCCTCGCGCTGGATAAGTATCTGAACGACATCGGTAAAATCCCGATGCTGTCGGCTGATCAGGAAGCCTCCCTGGCGCGCCGTATCCGCGAGGGTGAGCAGGATGCGCTGGAGACGATGACAAAATCCAACCTCCGTTTTGTTGTTTCTGTAGCCAAGCAGTACCAGAATCAGGGACTTTCTCTCAGTGACCTCATCAACGAAGGTAATGTCGGCCTCATTAAGGCTGCTAAGCGATTTGACGAAACAAAAGGGTTTAAATTCATTTCTTACGCCGTTTGGTGGATTCGCCAGTCCATTCTCCAGGCCATCGTTGAACATTCGCGGATTGTACGCCTGCCGCTGAACAAGGTGGGTTCTTATAACAAAGTCAATGAAGCATTCATCTCCTTCATGCAGGAGTTTGAACGGGATCCGACCAATGAAGAACTGGCCGAAATTCTGGATATGACGCCGAAGGAAGTGTCGAATATGCTGAAAAATACGAACCGCCACCTTTCTGTCGACGCACCCATCAGCGGGGAAGAAGGCGATTCAACCATGCTCGACGTCATTCCAAGCAACCTTAATCTGAGTCCGGATGATTCGCTGATGGAAGAATCGCTCAAAGAAGAAGTTCAGCAGGGCTTGTCCATTCTGGCGCCAAGAGAAGTACAGGTGCTGTCGGCTTATTATGGCCTGAATGGCTCCCAGCCGCTTACGCTGGAAGAAATCGGCGAGCAATACGGACTAACGCGCGAGCGGGTTCGCCAGATCAAGGAACGCGCCATCCGCCGTCTCCGCAAATCTTACAACAAAAACGCTTTGCGCTCCTATCTGGGCTAAGCGCAAGGTCTATCGCCGAAAGGCAGCATAAAAGTGGTTTTGAGGTTCCCGAACTTCAAAACCACTTGACTTTTAATCAATCCACGTATCCAATGTCTGCAATTTCAAAACCGGTTTTTTTACTGTGTTTGCTCCTGGCACTGGCAGCCTGCAGAAACGAATCTTCACAAAGCGAAACTGCCGCTAAGGCCATGTCTTTCGCTGTTAAAGCAGCGCAAACGCCCCTGCGTGAATCGCCCGGAGAAAACGGGAAAGTTCTTCAGGAACTCGAAAAAGGCGCGATGCTGCGCGATTTAGGAGACGTAAGTGACTTTATGACGCAACTTACCATTCAGGGAGAGTCCCATTACGAACCCTGGCTGAAGGTTGCATCCGTTGATGGCCAGTCGGGCTGGGTATATGCTGCGGCGCTTGATTTCGGCAGCGACACGATTCAGCTCAGCCGCAAGCGACTTCAGGCCATGCTCGGGAAAGCAATGTTTCAGCAGGCCAGCCAATGGAGCCGGGCATTTGAAAATGCTGCAAACCAGGGCGCTCTGGCCGAAGTCTACCTGAAAAGCAGATCCTTGCGCGACAGCCTGGTAAGGATATTGCCGGAAGGGGATGGTATTTCCCCGCCCCCAGATTTGTTTTGGGTGAAAACCTTGCTCCCGGCATTCGAACCACAGTTGGTTGCAGAGGGTACGGCGTATTATTTGTTTGCCGATTACAGGCAGTGGCTCCATAAAGCAGGGCAAACCCCGGAAAAAGAGGACGATGCCTTTTTTCAATTTTGCGTGCAGAATTTTCCAGAAGACAGCATCGAATACTTTTACCCGGCCTGGTTCATGCAAACCTGGGATTATGGCGGAAGCAGTCTGTTGGGTAGAGGGATCCACCTGCGCCTTTTGGAGACTGCAAACCGACTTTGCGCGACAAATACCCCCTTTCGGTCGGAAATCCTGCGTATGAAGGCAGAAATAATCAACGATATGACGCAGGAAGGTGTTGAATACTGGGAGCAGCCGGATAAGATCATGCGCGAACTGGATTCGATTTTGGCGCGCAACTTTGAAATCCTGGATGATGCTGACCGAATTGCGCTCAGCACCCGGCGGACGCACTTTGAAGATCCCGGGGCACACGGAATTAAAACGGGTTTGGGCACAGGAATTGAAAATTGAGCAAAACTGGCGCTACCTTTGTAAAAAACAGCTTTCACATGACTTTCTTACTGATTGTTTCCTTAATTGCCGTCGTTACGGTTGGTATGTTGTTGTTGAAAATATTCAGCGCCGTACAACCCGGAGACAAACAAATTGACGCCGACATAAAAAAAATGAAAGCGGAACTGGAACCTTTGACGAAGGACCTTCTTCCAATCAGTAAGGAGGAACTGGAACTGTTTTCCCAAAGCCAGATCAATGCCGCACTGAAAAAGAAAGCCGGCATTTCGGCCAAAGGCGTGTTTACCACCATTTACCACGAACCTTTGGTGGCATACAACTACAAGCGCTATCCTTCTGCAAAGCTGAACGCAATTCTGTATGCGCGCTCTGCTGAGCACGAATTTGTTTACCGGATCAAAAAAGGAGAAGTGGTGCTGGTTGTGGACCAGAAGCATGCCGGCACTTTGAAAGAAAATGGCGTACTGTATGACGCCCGGAATCGCATGGTGGCCCGCATCAATCGGGATCACGACAAATTGTTGCCGGTTCTGGTGGAAGATCGCGAAGTCGGCAACCTGCTCAAGCCGCTGCCCGAAGCCAAAAAAGAACTCAGCCAACGCGCTTTTGAACTCGTTCGCCCCGATCTGAACGATAAAGAAGAGACGCTTTTCCTCTCTTTAGCCGTACTGGAATTGGTGAATCGCTCGGTGGGGAAATGAGGAAGTTGGCAAGTTTGCAAATAGGCAAATAGGCAAGCTCAAATGATGATCATATGCAATCCCCAATTTGCCTTTTGCTCTCCCGCTTTACCAGCGAGCGTTGGCTATGCATATCGCATTATTGGATGCCAGTCCCAGCAGGGGTGTCATTCCCGCAGGGCTACGGTTTACACACAAGTCGACAATTCGTTCTGTAAGTATTTGATTTTCAATGAATTACTTTTTTACGGTATAATTTACAAACCATTGAAAATCAATAAGTTGCCAAGATGTGTGTAAACCATAGCCCGCAGGGAATCTGCGACGTCATACAAAGTGCAGTTGGTTTTGCAGGCTGATTATCTTTGGTTCAAAATACTGATTTTCAATTATCTATCGAGCTATCGATGAGCAACTGTCGCGCTGTTGCAGACTCCCTGGCGGGCTACGGTTTATACACAAGTTTTTGTTAGAAATTACCCTTGCCTTGGATCATGGTACAGTACTCTTTATCGACTGGCTACAATGTACATCCCATCTACT
>CALEYL010000062.1 GCA_937926205.1 uncultured Saprospiraceae bacterium | reverse complement strand
CCACGCAAGTGAGTGACTTGTCGCCGCTGTCGGGCTTGACGGGCTTGCAACAACTAAGTTGCGACTCCACGCAAGTGAGTGACTTGTCGCCGCTGTCGGGCTTGACGGGCTTGCAACAACTAAGTTGCGACTCCACGCAAGTGAGTGACTTGTCGCCGTTAAAAAAAATCATACAAAAAGGGGTTCCTGTGATATGGGGAAAATATGCCTCCGGAATTTGTGTAGAAGACTGCCCGCTCATCAATCCACCCCGGGAAATTGTGGAGCAGGGGAATGAGGCGATACTAAGTTATTTTAAATCGCTCGAAGACGCTAAGGAGGATCAAGTAGAACTTGTCTCCATTAATGAAATAAAAATACTCTTAGTTGGAGAAGGCATGGCGGGCAAAACATCCCTGCTAAAGAAGATAAAAGGCTTGCCTTTCAACAAAAATGAATCGCAAACGCATGGGGTTATTATTGAAAAATTGGCCTTCGACCATTTGCCGCTTTTTCATCAATATGAGGCGCTACGTGGTGTCACGGGCAGGTTTTGGGATTTTGGAGGCCAGGAAATCATGCACGCCTCTCACCAATTTTTTTTAAGCTCCCGATCGATCTATATCCTATTGCTCGACAGCCGTACTGATGCCAAAAAAGAGGAATGGCTCAAGCACATTGAAAAATTTGGCGGAGACTCACCTGCGATTGTGGTCATTAACAAAATTGATGAGAACAAAAATTATGACGTAGAGCGATTGACGCTGAAGCACAAATTCCCTTTCATCGGTGACAGGTTTCACCGCATTTCATGCCAAACTGATGAAGGGGTGGACGTATTTGCCAAAGAACTCGCTGAATTAATCCCGAAGACAGAAATTTTCAAAACAGCTTTTAACCCCAACTGGGTGGCCATAAAAGATCAATTGGAAAGTGAAACTGCTGCCAATAAATACATAAATGCAAATCGCTACGAAGCAATCTGCATTGCACATGGTGTAACCGATAAAACTGCTCAAAAAACCTTGTTGAATTATCTGGACTCTTTGGGTATTGCCTTGCATTTTGAAAAACTGGATTTACAAAATTTTTATGTACTCGATCCTCACTGGGTAACCATAGGCGTGTATAAAATAATCAATTCGCAGGCCATTGAAAATGGGTTGTTCAGAGAAAACCTTTTAGATTATATCCTTAATATAGAAGCCATTAAAAAGCAAGAATACGACCCTGCAAAAGATAAAACAATAACCTATAGTCCGCCCGAACAGGCCTATCTCGTCAAAATCATGCAACAGTTTGAATTGCTGTATGAATACAACCCCGGACATTACCTCGTTCCAGATTTACTACCTAAAGAACCTTTGAGTGTCTTCACTTTTGATGAAAACGAAGCTGCGCATATTCGATTTGTTTTGAAATATGATTTTATTCCGCCTTCTTTAATGGCACGTTTCATCATACGGATGAAAAATGATATCCACAACCTGAATCACCTTTGGTGAACCGGGGTAGAACTTACCAACAAATCAAAAGCCAAAGCTATCGTCAAAGCAGATAAAAGCGAAAAACGGATTGATATTTGCGTATCGGGGGATGCAAAAAGCAAACGTGAATATTTTTCCATCATACGGCACGCACTTTGGGTTATTAATGATAGCTACAATGGGTTAATTGTCAAAGAGTTCATGCCTCTGCCGGACCACCCGGACATCGAGGTAGAATATGAAGACTTGCTTGGCTATGAAAAAGCTGGCAAAGACGATTATTTTATTGGCAAACTTGGCAAAGGGTATTCGGTGTCAGCGGATTTTTTAGATAAAATCTCAACGAAGGAAGAACGCTGGGAAGAACAAATGAACAGAAGTGAATTTCATCAACATATCCATGTTTCGGGTCGCAGTAGAGCAACTATTTTTGGCCAGGCAGGGGATGTGGGCGTAGCGGAAAGAAAAGAAGATACTGGTTTACCCTCAGAGCCAGTCAAAAAGTCATTAAAGTGGTACGAATACCACTGGGTGAAAAGTTTTGGGAAAGCATTAATATTGGCTATTCCTGTTGCCATTATTACCCAAATGCTACATTTTGGGTATGTGCTGGAAATACCAGCGGTCGTCTTTTGCCTCGCCTCTATTTTCTTTATTTCCCGTGACCCAAAATATATGTATTTCAGAGCGGGGATGTGGGTTTTAGGCAGTGTAGGCCTGCTCAATATTTTGCCTTTAATCGATGGTAAATTCGATTTTTCAAAAAAAATTCCTGATGGCCATTTGAATTGGGTTTTCAAATTGGGGATTCAGGACAATACGTTTATCAGTTTGGCTCTCATTTGTGTAGCTATTTTTTTATTTTATTTGAATCGGGATAAAGAAAAGAAAGGATAAAACTTGTATTAAAGACTTTTATAACTGAGTGTTTTTTATTCAACCCCTTCAGGGTTTTGAGCGGTCTTTTATGGCGCCCGTACACCGGGTAAAACCCGGTGTTATTTACATTTAACCGCACTGCGGTTGGCTGACATAGCTTCCGTTTTGTATGGGAACCATGGGCAAGGCCCTATAAATCCTGAAAGGATTGAACGTGAATAGCCTCCGATGTCTACCTGCCGTTAGGCAGAGAATCGGAGGAAAAATGACGCATTCGAATGACGCCCAACCACGAAGTGGTTGAATATTTAATACGACTACACCTTGATGCTTTGATGAAATATGAATAAAAGATGAGTACCTATACCCAAATCCTGTACCAAATTGTTTTCAGTACAAAAAACAGAAAGAATGTTCTTCATAAGAACAATCGGGAAGCCCTGTTCAAATATATTTGGGGCATTCTAAAGAACAAAAACTGCCACCTTTACCGCATTAATGGGGTAGAAGACCACCTTCATATTGTCACGCACCTTCATCCTGCTATAGCCTTGGCCAATCTGATAAAAGACATCAAAATTGCAAGCTCCGCATTTATCAAAGAACAGGGGTTATTTCCAGGGTTTGATAACTGGCAGGATGGTTATGCTGCTTTTACTTATGCCTTCGAGGCTAAAGATAACCTGATCGAGTATGTTAAAAATCAGGAAGCGCACCATAAAACCAAGACTTTCAGGGAAGAACTGATTGAGTTGCTACAGGAAAACGGGGTGGAATTTGACGAAAAATATCTGGAATAAGTTGTTTTTATTCAACCCCTTCAGGGTTTTGAGCGGCGTTTTATGGTTCCTGTACACCGGGTAAAACCCGGCGTTATTCACATTTAACCGCGTTGCGGTTGACTGAGGTGGCTTCGGCTTTGTATGATAATCATCGGCAGGGCAAAAAATCCTGAAAGGATTGAACGTGAATAGCCTCCGATGTCTATCTGCCGTTAGGCAGAGAATCGGAGGGAAAACGATGCATTCCAGTGACATCCAACCGCGAAGTGGTTGAATGTAAAAGAAACATGACAAGAATAACATTCAACCCCTTCAGGGTTTTGAGCGGCGTTTTATGGTGCCCATACACCGGGAAAACCCGGTGTTATTTACATTTAACCGCGCTGCGGTTGACTGACATGGCTTCCATTTTGTATGAGAATCATGAGCAGAGCGCCAAAAATCCTGAAAGGATTGAACGTGAATAGCCTCCGATGTTTACCTACCCTTAGGCAGGAAACCGGAGGAAAAATGACGCATTCGAATGACGCCCAACCGCGAAGTGGTTGAATGTAACTACCTTTGCCTAAAGGCCGTTCAAACCACCTTTCCGGAACATGAAATTTGAAATTGATGCCTTCCATTTTCAACACAAACCCCGGGTAAAAAACCTGGTGCTGTTCCTGTTTTGTTTTGCGGTAATATTCGGCCCTGCTTTTGCTTTGTTCGATTCCTACAATTACGATACGACGGCCAACCCTGATATTGAAACCTACCTTGGGCTTGCCAACTTCGATTTTGACCAAAGTCCGGTGCGAAAATACCGGATTATCATCCCCTTTTTAGCTGCCGGAATCCATTCTGTTTTTGGCGGGCTTTTTGCAGGCATCGCGCCCAATTCTTTTGCAGGGCCCGATTTTGCCATGTGCCTGAGCTTTCTTGTGGTAAACTGCGTATTCATGTCGATTTTTGGCGTTGTGGTTTATCGGTTGTGCCAGGCATTCGGCGCATCGCGACTGGCCGCAATCATTGGTCTGTTAAGCGTCTTAACCTGCCGCTGGACTTCCTATTTTGCCGGCCTACCTATTGTAGATAGTTTGTATGTGGTGGTTATTGCGCTGGTTCTGCTTGGTATAAAAACAAAAGATTCAAGACCCATTATCTGGGCCATATTTATCGGGCCCTGGGCTAAAGAATCGTTTGTTTTTATTGCGCCTTTAATCTTTTTCTTTTCGCCCGTAAGCAAACGAAAACAGGTGTTGTTGTTTGCCGTTTCTGCCTTACTGGTTTTTGTATTCAGGTATTGTTTTGACCAATACAGCCATGTCGAAACGGGCCTGGGTTTAAAAAGCGATTTAGATCATTTACACAACATCCCGACCTCTCTGACACGATTGTTTTCTTTTCATGGCCTGTACGAAATCATTTCCATAACCGGCGCATGGGGATTTCTTTTTGTTTTTTTAGTGGACAAAAAAGTCAGGACACGATTAAAACAAAAAACAACCCTGTACATGGTATTATTTCTGTTTGTTGTATTGATACATGCCTTGTTATCCGTGGAATTGGCCAGGATGTTTTATCTCGCCACTCCGGTTATTGCAGTCTGGCTCGCCCTGATCGCTGATGCCATCCTGCCGAAAATATCAGGAAAACAGCAGGATGCCAGCCTTAGTGACAACACCCAAAGCGAAAGTCAGGGCGCTTCAGGATAAGTCGAACAAGCGCTTACTCCGAATAAGAATGCTCCGGCGCAATGGCGTCTTCAAAAACCTTCATCACATCATAAGTGGTCAGAATGCCCAGCAGTTTTCCTTCAGCGTCGGTTACGGGTAAAGCGTGGAATGGATTTTTCCGAAAAACCTGCAGGGCCGTTTCAACGGTATCTTCCGGCTTCAGGCAGACCGGGTTTTCCGTCATCATGTCTTTTACCAACAGGGTATGCAGCAATTTTTCGTTTGCGGCATGGCTTTCGGAAGCGCTGAAAAAGTCATGGATGATGCGCAGGTAATCCGTATAGCTGACAATTCCTTTAAGTTTGCTGCCTTCGACAACGGGTATGTGGTGAAAGCCGTGCTGCTCAAAAATATGCCGCACATGTTCCATACTGTCTGTTGCGGTAACGGAGGCAATTCTTCGGGTCATGATGCCCGAAACAGGCAGGGTGTGTTTCATAATTTCTATTTTTAAATATGCCAGAAGGCATAAGTACCAGTTCTGAATAATAACCCTAAGTACGCCACGATAGCACTACCGGAAAATGACGAAAATCATGTGCCAAAAGGATTTGCATTAACGCGAAGCTGTTTGGTTTGGGTAGGTACAGGCATGAAAAGGTCTTTGGTCATAGACATCCTGATTTTTTATTGAAATATAAAGCAAAAATCCAGGCCTGACAATCCGGGAATGGGGATATGGAATTTATCTTGTTAATACTGCGTTGTCAACTATAAAAGAAGGAGAAAACTATTTTTCCAGCATTTGTAATTTTCATAAACAGTATCCGTTATCTGGTAAAAAGATACACATTGTATTTTTAACAAAAATTTCCCAACAAAACCAATCAGATCATGAAAAACACACTTTCGGCTTACCTGATCATTGTCCCGTTTTCAGTGGTTAGTCTGCTAACAGGTATTTATTCCTTCTATGCCTGGCAGAAAAGAACCCATTTGATGCAATTCGGGATAAAAACAACCGGTACGGTTATAGCACTTAAAAGCTCAGGAGAAGAGCATTCCGCCAGTGTAGCACCAGTTATAGAATTTGTTACCCAAACAGGTGATTTAAAAACCTATGAATCAAATTTTTACACCAACATCTCCCCTTTTAGGTTAGGGGAAAAAGCGGTGCTTTGGTACGATCCTGCTGCTCCGGACGAAGTGATTCTGGAAAAAAACGGAATGATGGTAATTGGAACCACGGCCATGATTTCATTTGGTTTTGGGGGCATAGTTGTGATTTCGCTGATCATATTAATACGAAAAAGAAAATTGATAAAGTGGCTAAAGCTGCATGGGCGGCAAGTACGAGCTAATTTTATCAAATTTAGTTCCCTGGGTAGTAGCTATAGAGCGCACTGCGAATGGACAAACCCTCGTACCGGCAAGCGTCTTATTTTCAAAAGTGATTGGGTCGCTCGTGTTCCTGTACTTATGCCTGGTGATTATTTGTCTGTTTGGATAAATCCGGACGAGCCAGAAGACAAATATTGGGTCGATATTTCGTGGTGGTAGCGATTATTTGAAAACTATGTTTGCTATTCAAATTGTATTTATTGGTCACCTGGCTCACAATAGGTACTGTTGCTGCTTGACTCGCATAACCCATCAACTTAAAATAGGCATGTACCCAGGTGGTAAATTGGTGCTTCGAGTTCAGTAAAATCTCCTTTAAGTATAAGGATTCCGTCCGTATAATTTGTGCTTATCGGCGAGAATGCCTATTCTCGTGATTGGTTTTAGAACAGCTTTACAAATAAGGCTTCCATAGCCCTGAGCTTCGTCCAATGTGTCGAATTTATCGGGGTTACCCGTTCAACCCCGCCATTTTTCCGGTACCATAGCCTATTCAACTGTTAACCATCATGACAAGAATCGCCACCCTCTCTCTCTTGCTTTTCTCTTGCTGTGTCAGCTGCCGGAACGATCCAAATCAGGAGCCGCCTGTTCTTTCCCCCGATGAAGCGCTGGCTGACTTCCGGTTGCCGGAGGGCTTTAAGGCTGAGGTCGTTGCTGCCGAACCCATGGTGGAGGCCCCGGTAGCACTGGCATTTGACGAAAACGCCGACTGCTGGGTGGTGGAAATGCGCGGCTACATGTCCGACGAAAACGGCCTCGGCGAAGATGCGCCGACCGGCCGCATCAAAATCCTGCGCGACACCAACCACGATGGAACCCTGGATCAGGCGCTTGTTTTTTTAGATTCGCTGGTGCTGCCGCGGGCGCTTTGCCCGGTATACGGCGGCGTGCTGGTAGCTGAGCCGCCTGCGCTTTGGTTTTATGAGCGCAAAGGCGACCGTGCCGGATCGCGCATCCTCGTAGACAGCCTTTTTGCAGAAGGCCACAACCCTGAACACCAGGCCAACAGCCTGACGCCGGCAATGGACAACTGGATCTATGCCGCGCGTTGTGAAAAACGATACCGCCGCAACCAAAATGGCGACTGGCAAATCGAAAAAGCGCGATTTCGCGGACAATGGGGGATGGCGCAGGACGATTTCGGACGGCTTTATTACAACGACAACTCAACCGTGCTGACGGGCGATCAAATGCCGCCATCGGCAGTATCGCTTACGGCCATGTTTATAAGCAACCTCATTGGCAAAAACTTTGGCGTGTCGTACAGCGACAACCGGGTGTTTCCGCGGCGTCCCACGCCCGGCGTCAACCGCGGTTATCAGGAAGGCGTTTTGGACAAATCGCAGCGACTGGTGAAAGCCACTTCTGCCTGTGGTCCAACCATTTTCCGGGGGGACAATTTTTCGGCGGAAGCCATCCAAAAAGACGGGCAGCCGGAGCATGGCACGCGATTTTTGGCTTTTGTGCCCGAAGCCGCTGCCCACCTGGTCAAATGTGTGGTGCTGACGGAAACGCCCGAAGGCATTTCCGGACAGCCGGATCGGGAAGGAATCGACTTCCTGACGGCTACAGATGAGCGTTTTCGACCCGTCAACGCCTGTACTGCGCCCGACGGAACCCTTTGGCTCGTTGATTTTCACCGCGGACTGATCCAACACGCCACGTACCTGACGCCTTACCTCCGGGAGCAGGTCATTGCTCGAAAACTGACGAAACCGACCCATCTCGGGCGCATTTACCGCATCCGGGAGTCTGAAAAATTGCCGGAACCTTGTCCATCAATGGCTCAACTACCTGTAGCGGAATTGGCAGACTTGCTGGCGCACCCCAATGGCTGGCGACGCGACAAGGCCCAGTGGCTGCTCGTGGAACGAGGCAATACCTCCGTTGCGCCCCTTTTGCGTGAAATGGCGTTACACCACGCCGATCCGCGCGCCCGATTGCAGGCTTTGTGGACACTCGATGGTTTGGACAGCCACTTTCCGGGCTTTTTGGAAATGGTTTTTAACAACAGCAACCATCCAGAAGTGGCACGCTTAGCGATAAGATTGTGTGCCCCTTATGATTTGGAAACTTTTAAAAAACTGTATGGGAAAGCGGGTGAGGAACAGGCGCTTTCATTTGTTGCAACAGCGCCGGCTTTTTGCCGTTCGCATTTCGGTGATATTCGCCCGGTTTTGTTAAAAATGGCCATCAACCATGCTGCTGATACGCTGCATGCCGCGGTTTTGGCAGGTGGTATTTGGGAAAACTGTTCGCCGGAGCAGGCAAAGCGCCTGCAGGGCTATTTTGCTGAAAATGACGTGTCGGATACTTCTGTGTTGATGCAATACCTGGAAAGTCCGCCCGAAATGGAGCCCAGATCAAGCGACCCGGTTGTCGCAAAACTCTCGGCATCTGATCGCGAATTGTATGAAGAAGGGCGCGGACTGTTTGAATCATACTGCACCGCATGCCACGGGAAATCCGGCGAAGGCATCCCCAATGTCGCGCCGCCCCTCGTCGGATCGGGCTGGGTCAACGCCGCTGACAAAAGCATCCCCATCCGCATTGTGCTTGACGGCTTGGAAGGCCCCTTGCAGGTCGCCGGGAAACCCTATGCGCTACCCGGGGTGATGATCGGTATGCGCGAAAACAAAGTGACCAACAACGGGACCATTGCAAAAATCATTACCTATATCCGGAATTCATGGGGCAACGACGCAGGCGCTGTACAAGTAGCAGACGTTGGAAAGGTACATGCTGCTACCAAAGACCGGAAAAATCCTTATAAGGCTGAAGATTTGCAGCCCGGCGGCGCGGAGCCTGAATCGGCAGTGCAAAAAAACAAGGTGGCCATCCCTGAAACCAGTGAGGTGCCTGTTCGAAACGCACAAACCGGATTAAGCCCTCCCTGGCGGGCACTCTTCGACGGCAAAACCCTCCGTGGATGGCAACAAATTGGCGGCGCGGCAAAATATTCAGTCCGTGACGGCGCCATCGTCGGCACAACCGTGGCCGGAACGCCAAACAGCTTTTTGATCACCGAAAGACGCTACGCGGATTTTGTACTGGAGCTGGAAGTTCAGGCCGATTCGAGCCTCAACAGCGGCATCCAGATTCGGTCTAACCATTTCCCGGCTTATAAAAATGATGTTTTTCACGGTTACCAAATTGAAATAGATCCTTCGGCACGGGCCTGGAGCGGTGGCGTGTACGATGAAAGTCGCCGCGGCTGGTTGTTCAATCTGGAAGGCAAACCGGAGGCGCAGCGTGCTTACCGGAAAAGTGGCTGGAATCACTACCGCATTGAAGCAATTGGAGGCCACATCCGCACCTGGGTGAATGGGATCGCCGTTGCCGACCTGAACGACGGGCTCACCCGGTGTGGCTATATTGGCTTGCAGGTGCACGATATCGGGCAGGATGCTGAAAAAGCAGGACGGACGATTGCCTGGCGCAACATCCGCCTGCGCGACCTCGGCGGCCTGGTTTGGTCGGCTTCACTCGAAACGCAGGACCAACCTGTGAGTGCGCTGTTCGACGACAATCCAACCACAACCTGGGCTGGTGAATGGCTGAAGCTGGATTTTGGAAAAAACAAACGCCTGCAGCGGATTTTGCTGAATTTGCCGGAAGGCGAAGCGCAGAACCTGAAAATTGAACTGGCTACCGCTCATTCTCCGGAAAAATGGATTCTGGCTTTTGACGGAAACTTGCAGTCTGAAGCCAACGGAAACCGGATTCCGCTCAACGGAAAATTAGCGCGGTATGTGCGCATTTCAGGGAAGGGGAAGGCTGTTGTATTTGGGGGATTGAAAATGGGGTAGGGGGGGCGTCGGGCGAAACCCGACAAATAGGACACGCGAGGCCGGAGCCTACGCGTGAGCAATGTTAACAATAAATCGCAAACTTATGCAGACACCAATTCCAAGCGCCCTGCGCAACTGGTTCATTATCCACTGTATCGTGGATTTGGTATTTGCCATACCGCTGTTCCTTTTTCCTGAATGGACCCTAAAGCTGTTCGACTGGCCTCATTTCGATCCACTGGCTACGAGACTGGTGGCCGCGGCCTTGTTCGGCATCGGCCTGGAGTCTTATCTGGGCAGAGACGGCGGGCTTGAAAAGTACCTTGGGATGTTGCGGTTGAAGGTCATTTGGTCCGGAACGGCAGCTGCGGGTATTCTGATAACGCAGTTTTCCATGTCGGAAAAACCGGTAGCCGGATGGTTACTGGCCAGTATTTTTATTGCATTTAACCTGCTTTGGGTATACTGGTGGCGGCGGCTTGCTTGAAATATGCCCCATTTCGCCGGGATTTTTTACCTTGCACAGTGACCTTTACAAAACAAATCAGATCATCTATTAAACATGCTGCAACAATGAACTACCAGGCAAAATCCGATCGCTACCAACAAATTCCGTACCGCCGCTGTGGCAATAGCGGCCTCCAGTTGCCGGCTATTTCTTTGGGCTTGTGGCATAATTTTGGTGGGGTAGACGTCTATGAAACTTACCGCGATATGCTGCGGGTAGCTTTCGACCGGGGGGTTACTCATTTTGACATGGCCAATAATTATGGTCCGCCGCCGGGCTCTGCCGAGGAGAATTTCGGGCGCATTCTCAAACAGGATTTTTTGCCTTATCGCGATGAACTCATCATTTCAACCAAAGCGGGTTACCGGATGTGGGATGGGCCTTACGGCGAATGGGGTTCCAAAAAATACCTCGTGGCGAGCCTCGATCAAAGTCTGCGCCGCATGGGGCTGGACTACGTGGATATTTTCTACAGCCACCGCCCCGACCCTGATACGCCTTTGGAAGAAACGATGGGGGCACTGGATCTGATTGTTCGGCAAGGCAAGGCTTTGTATGCCGGGATTTCAAACTATACGGCTGATCAAACGAAGCGGGCAGTGGCCATTTTAAACGACCTGGGTACCCCCTGTTTGATTCATCAACCGAAATACTCAATGCTTGATCGTTGGGTGGAAGGCGGATTGATGGACGTTCTCGGAAGAGAAGGCATCGGCTGCATCCCTTTTTCGCCCCTCGCGCAAGGCTTGCTTACCAATAAATACCTCAAAGGTATTCCTGCGGATTCCAGAGCGGCAAAGCCTCATGGATTTTTGCAGGAATCGGTCATCACGGAAGCCATGGTTGCAAAACTGCAACAGCTAAACGCCATTGCGGAAAAACGCAACCAATCTCTGGCACAAATGGCGCTGTCGTGGTTGCTGAAAGATCCGCGTGTGACATCCGTTTTGATTGGCGCCAGCCGCACCCCGCAATTGCTGGATTCTTTGGATTGTTTGAACAACCTGGAATTTAGTGCAGAAGAGCTGACAGAAATTGAACGCGTTTTGAGTATGGGATAACCCGGGCGGCTACGGTCTTGTGGCGCCGTTACGACAACTGCAAAAAGCCATACAATCCAATCAGTGCCACCGCCAGATAGGGGACTACGCCGGCTGCTCCACCGTAGTCTTTGGACATGCGCAGCCCAAAAATCAGCGCAATGAAGTTCAGGCCGCCGATGCAAAGTGCCCAGATACCGAATTGAGGTTCGCCGCTCGTCCAGAGTTGAACCAGTCCGGCAATTGCCAGGCCGGCAGAAGCCAATTCCATGAGTGTAATGACGGGCAAAAGCAAGCCGGTTGTGCTGGCCAGGGGAGAATTTTTAAACTGGCCTTTGAAATAGGCTAAGTTGCCTTTGTAGTCGAGCACCTTGCCCATCCCCGATTCGCCCAGCGTGGCAACGAGGTAGATCAGGGCTAAGGATTGAAAGAGTAGTTGGTTTGTCATGAAAATTAGGTTAGAAGTTAAGGAAATGGCTTAAATGATCCCTGTCCTGCAGGCATGTAAAATTCGTAGCCGAAGTTATCTGAGTGCAGTCGAAGGTGGCTGAGCGGAGTCGAAGGTGGCTGAGCGGAGTCGAAGCTACCCCTTCACCAGCTTCAGCGTCCGCACCCCTGCTCCAGCCTGCTGTTGCAGAAAATAAAACCCGGCAGCAAGGTCCTGTACATCCAATGTCAGGGTAGAGTGCCCGGCCAGTACCTGTTGTTGCAAAGTACGGCCATTGACATCTGAAAGCCGGATGGTGCAGGTTTCGGGCCCTTCGTTGTCGATGTACAAATGCTGGCTGATTGGATTTGGGTAGGCCCGGATACTGGCAGCCAGCAAATGATCTTCCGTGTCAGTCGTACCGTGTATGGTATTGAAAATGGTGGTCAGCAGGGAGTATTCGTTGAAAGCGTCCTGGCCGAGCTCCCAGATCATGATGCCGGATACGCGGTCTAATGCCAGTTCGGTTTTTGCGCGAATGGTGGGAATGCCGTTGTAATAAATCTGTCCAACCTGGTCTAGCTGTGCGTTGGCAGGGTCTAGTGCCACCATGCTGCCATAAGTTGCAGAAACCACGGTGGTTGGCGCGTTGTTGAAATTCCAGCCATAAAATGGGACGCCCAGGGTAAGTCGGTCAGCGGGCATGCCTTGTGCCAGCCAGTAATTGATGGAATTGACCGCAAAGTTGTAGGAAGAGTGTTGGCCGGGGGTATTGGGCGCCCAGGGACCGGTGTAATCGTAAACCATCATGTTGATGAAATCGAAGGCCAACATGGCTTCGTTGCTGATGTTGGGATAGCGGTAGGTGCCCGGCAACGCAGCGGTCATGGGCAGGCCGTGCGCAGTAAGTGAATCGCGTAGTTCCAGAACAAAAGGGCTGTAAAGCGGCGTAACATAGCTCCATTCCAGATCTACATCAACCCCATCGAGGTTGTGTTCTGCTACATATTCGATGATTTTATGGATGAAGGCCGAACGGTTAGCGGGCTGTTGGTGGAAAGTCCACGCTGCATCCCAGGCAGCAGTAAGGGCGCCTCCTGCGAGGGAAATGTAAACTTCGACGCCCTGTTGTTGGGCAGCCTGCACAATCGGGTCGATGTTGTAACCGTTCACACTGAGGTTTCCGGCCATGTCGGGGTTGGCAAAAGCCAGGTTGAGGTGGGTTAGTTTGCTGTAATCGATTTGATTGCTCAGGCTGAAACGATAATAGGGCAGGTAGCCAATGGTTTTGAAGGCTTGCTGGGCAAGCAAACTGCTCCAGTTCAGCAGGAGTAGAAAAAAGGCAAGGTGGTAGTATTTTTTCATACAAATACGTTTGTACCGGATTTTGACCCCGATTGCGACGAAGCATGATCAGAAATAGCAGCACTGCTGCGTTCCAAAGATAGTTTTTATGGCAATATGACACACTATATTCAGTTGAAAGAACTACCCAACCCAAGAGACCGGATGCATGTTGAAGTAAGTCGTGAAGAGACTGGTGTTGAGTTAAGAGAAAGCTTGTTGAATTGGTTGTCACACGGTGTGATAATACCCTATATTTGATGACAAAAACCATTAAAATGAATCGTTATTTCTTCTTCGTAGCCAGTCTGCTGCTTCTGTTGAGCGACGCCTGTAAATCGCCGGACTCACCCAATGGAAATCCTGATGCACACATACAGCTACACGATATCTGGGCTTTACAAAGCATGAAACAAAAGGAACTGCCGCAAGGCGTAAAAGGCCGGCCTTATCTGGAATTTCATGTAAAAGACTACAAACTTCTGGGGAATGGAGGCTGCAACCAGCTGTTTGGCAACATTGCTTTTGAAGGCAAGAAGGGCCTGCGCATTTCCAATCTGGGCAGTACCAAAATGGCTTGCCCGGAAATGAATATGGAGTCAGAATTTATGCAATTGCTTCAGAATGTGTATGGTTATGAATTGAAAGAAACGTCGCTTTTTTTGTTGGGAAAAGGAGGCGAGGAATTGCTGAAATTCAAAAAAGTCGACTAGCCGGGGGCAACCGACAGGCTGTGATCTTACTATATTCCGGTACAATTGGGCCTCTTTTTCCAAGAACGGCTTACATTTGCGCCAAAATTCCTTTAAAATCACTTTCATAGCAACATGCGCGAAGAATATTTCCGTTGGTACTCTCCCAACCTGAACATGGACATTGAAATGCTCGTACACGGGCACAGTGGATATCCGGTTATTATTTTCCCCTCTTCGATGGGACGTTATTTTGAGAGCAAAGATTTTGGCCTCACCGAATCGGCCCGTTGGTTTGTAGAACGTGGATTCATCCAATTGTACTGCCCCGACAGCATCGACAAACACAGTTGGTACAACAAGCAGATACACCCGGCTATGCGGGCACACAACCATGCATGGTATGACAAAATGGTGTTGGATGAAATCGCTGGCCGTGTGCGCTGGAATACGCCTTCCGGCAAAGTGGCAGTTGCGGGCGCCAGCTTCGGAGGTTATCACGCGGTCAATTTCGCACTCAAACATCCCGAGGTAGTCAGCCATTTGTTTTCCATGAGCGGCGCCTTCGACATTCGTTCTTTTGTGGGCGATCATTACGATGACAATGTCTATTTCAACAATCCTGTTGACTACATACACGGCTTAAGTCACCCGGAGATATGGCAGATGAAGATCATCCTTGGTACTTCGGAGTGGGACATTTGCCTGGATGCCAATCAGCGCTTATCGGGCCAATTGCACCAGAAGAACATTCCGCACTGGTTGGATCTTCGCGGCTGGCAACAACACGACTGGCCTTTGTGGCGCGAAATGTTTCCGCATTACCTGAGCCTGATCTGATTTTCAGAGCGCAGTAAAAACACAGAGGAGGTTGTCTCAAAAGGGGCGAAACTTGTCCTGCTCAGCGCAAAGGCACGTTTGTAATAGATATTCAAACGTTTTTTAATAATAAACTGCTTTTCGGGATAGATTTTTGCCCATTTGCATATTGCCTTTTGAGACACACCCTCCTCTGTGAAGCCCTGGCGCCCTTTCCGGGAAACCTCAATCCTCCCTTTTGGCATTTACTTTTTGGCGAACTTTCACGGCTTTTTCATCCGCTTTTTCCGCCTTGCCATCTGCTTTCAGGGATTTACGCTGCGCTTTCAGTGCATCGGCACGGGCGCGGGCAGCATCTTCCCTGGCTTCTGCTGCTTTCCGCTCTTTTTTTGCGGCCCGTACTTCTGATTTTGCATTCTTGTGCTCTTTTTTCAGCGTTTTGCTTTCATCCTCAAACTGTCCTTTATTGCTTTTTGAAGCGGTTTCCGTATGAGCGGGTTCCTTCTTTTTAAAGATGGAAGTCTTTTCTTTCTTTTCATCACTGGTTTGCTGTTCCTGCTTGTCCTGCTTTTGCTTAAAAAGCTGCGCCTGCGCCGATCCTGTGAAGCAGAGGGCAAGGGCAAATGTCATAAAAAACACCAAACGATTGGAGATGGTCATGGTATGCGTTTAATTTGTGAGGAATTCTGAGTATTAACGTAACGGGACCTGTTTTGATTATAAACGCTTGATGGAATTCCAGTCAGGCGCAGGAGCTGGTCCCGAAATTTTCGCTTAAAGCACATGTCTGATCCCCATCGCCCTTCCGGCCCGAACGTCAATCCGAATTTGAGCAAGCGCGTTGCGCAGGGCAAACGCCATGCTCTTTTGCCGCAGGACCTCGTGGTTCGTTTACTTGCCGGTGACCGTGTGGCTTTGAGCAGAGCCATTACCATGGTAGAAAGCGCGCGGGCGGAACACCAGGAAATAGCGGAACAGATTGTGGCGCAATGCCTGCCGCATACCGGAAAAAGTTTGCGCATCGGCATTACCGGCGCTCCCGGGGTTGGGAAGAGCACCTTTATCGAAACCTTCGGACTCTATCTGTTGTCTGAGGGCAAGCGCGTTGCGGTGCTGGCAGTAGATCCTTCCAGCCAGGTGAGCAAAGGCAGCATTCTTGGCGATAAAACGCGCATGTTTGAACTGGCTTCCAAAGAGCAGGCTTTTATCCGGCCTTCGCCTTCGGGGGAATCGCTGGGTGGCGTGGCTCGCAAGACCCGCGAAGCCATTTTGCTGTGTGAAGCGGCAGGTTACGATGTCATCATTATTGAAACGGTTGGCGTAGGGCAATCCGAAACCGCCGTTCACTCCATGACTGACTTTTTTCTGCTTTTGCTCCTGCCCGGCGCCGGCGACGAACTACAGGGCATCAAACGCGGGATTGTAGAAATGGCAGATCTGATCGCCATCAACAAAGCCGACGGGGAACGAAAAGGCCTGGCCATGCGGGCCAAACGCGAATATGCGGCAGCTCTCCACCTTTTTCCGCCCAAAAGCAGCGGCTGGGCTCCGCAAACTGCACTTTGTTCTGCCGTTGAAAATTTCGGCATTACAGAAATATGGAAACAATTGCTGGCCTATTGCGACCTGACCACCCGGAACGGTTATTTTCAGTACAACCGCATGCAACAGGCCAGGTATTGGCTTTATGAAAGCATCCAATCGCACCTCAATGACCTGTTCTACCGGAATGAGCAGGTTCAGGAACAATTGCAAAAAGTAGAAAGCGCTGTGCTCGAAGGTGGCATGACCCCCTTCAAAGGCGCAGCAATGCTGATGAAAATTTTTTCAGGCTCATCCAAAATGGGAAAATGACCAAAACGGGATTTCTCAGTTTGCAGGATATAAAAACTACCATACAATAATCTTTTTTTTCACTTTGTTGCAGAATTTTTTGTTCTCAAAAAAAGTGGCACATGATTTGCTTTCTTAAAAAAGTTTTTACCTTAGCCCCGTCGAAGCAAGCTAAAAATCTTTTGATTATGTTAAGCCGACAATGGAAAGCACTAACAATTACACTTTTTTCTGCATTCTCTCTCGCGCACGGAGCCGCTTTTAATAACGAACGTATTACTGCAGATACGTTGGTTGTAAGCAAAGAAAGGACCTTTGAGGAGACCCTTGTACGTCAACAGGTTATCTCCTTTGCAAAGCAATTTCAGGGAGTTAATTACAAGTACGCAGGTCGTTCACCGAAAGGGTTCGACTGCTCTGGTTTTACGCACTATGTCATGAACCACTTCAATGTGGATGCTTCACCCTGTTCGCGCACTCAAGCCACACAAGGCAGGAAGGTTGAGCTCGGGAAAGTTCGTCCAGGTGATCTGATTTTCTTCCGCAGATCAAAATCCAGATACATTTTTCACGTCGCCATGGTCTACTCCAACGACAAAAGAGGGGTGCATATCATCCACAGTACGTCGCGCGGAGTTGTCATCGACAATCTGAATGAATCGAAATACTGGAAACCTAAAGCCTATATCGCCAGAGATGTCGTTTCTGGGAGTGATTTTAAACTCCAGGACATCGACATTGATCCAAAATCTAAATTGCATCAGGAGATGCAAACGGTGATGGATCTTCATCTCGATGTAATGGCTTGCTTTATTTAAATTCAATCGCTTCGATTACATTTAAAGGTTCCTGTTCAGGTCTTGGGCAGGAACCTTTTAATTTTCACCCGGTTTTTTGTTTAAAACAGTATTTTTGGCGCGTGAAAAGTAAAATCACCCACGATGCCAATGCTAAAATTTGAAGACTACCAATACAACCGCCCTGATCTGGAGGCAATGACTACGCGGTTCAATGATCTTTTAGCCCAATTTCAACAGGCCAATTCTTTTGAGGTGCAATCCGGCATCTTTGATCAGCTCAATGAACTGAAAGAAACTTTTTTCTCTCTGAGAAGTATTTGCCAGATCCGGCACACAATTAATACCCTTGATGCTTTTTATGAGGCGGAAAATGCTTTTTTTGACGAGCAGATTCCACATGTAGAAGCGCTTACCAACCGCCTTTACCAGGCTTTAATTGACTCTCCTTTCCGCAAAGAACTGGAGGCTAAGTGGGGGCAACAACTTTTTCGAATTGCCGAACTGAGTCTGAAAACGTTTGCTCCGGAAATTATTGAAGACCTTCAGGAGGAAAATCGCCTGAGCAGCGAATACATCAAGCTGAAAGCGGGCGCTGAGATTCATTTTCAGGGGGAGACTTACAATCTTTCTTCTATCCAACGGATGGAAACTTCTCCGGATCGGAACATACGGGCGGCCGCTTCGCAGGCTAAATGGCAGTTTTTTGTCGAAAATGCATCTGAATTTGACCGTATTTTTGATCTGCTGGTCAAAACCAGGCACCGCATCGCTCAAAAACTGGGGTATCCAAATTTCGTACCTTTGGGCTATGCCCGTATGCTGCGTACGGATTACAACGCTGAAATGGTCAGCAATTTTCGCCGCCAGATAAGAGAACACATCGTGCCTCTGGCTACCTCGCTTTTTGAACGACAGCGCCTGCGCCTTGGTCTGGATGTACTTAAACACTACGACGAAGATTTTCGCTTTGCATCAGGCAACCCGAAGCCGAAGGGTGACGTCAATTGGATTGTCGGTCATGCTTCCACGATGTATGCCGAACTTTCGCCCCAAACCAACGCTTTTTTTCAGTTTATGCGCGAGTGTAACCTGATGGATCTCGAGGCCAAAGCGGGCAAGGCAACGGGCGGCTATTGCACCTACGTCAACGCTTACAAGGCGCCTTACATCTTTTCGAATTTTAATGGCAGCAGCCAGGATATCTATGTGCTTACCCACGAAGCAGGCCATGCATTTCAGGTTTACAGCAGCCGGAATCTGGGCATCGGTGAATACCACTGGCCAACCTATGAAGCCTGTGAAATTCACTCCATGAGTATGGAATACTTCACCTGGCCCTGGATGAACCTGTTTTTTGAAGAGGAGGCAGACAAATACCGGTTTGCACATGTCAACGACTCGGTTTGCTTTTTGCCTTATGGTGTGGCTGTTGATGAATTCCAGCACATCGTATACGAAAATCCGGATTTTACACCTGAACAACGGCACCAGGCCTGGCGCGAACTGGAACGTGCTTACCTGCCGCACCGCAATTACGAAGACAATCCGTATCTGGACGCGGGCGCCTTTTGGCAGAAACAGACACATATCTACGCTTATCCATTTTATTACATAGATTATACCCTGGCACAAATATGCGCCTTCCAGTTTTGGAAACGTAACAATGAAGACCACGAGCACGCCTGGGCAGACTATGTGCGCCTTTGTGAGGCGGGGGGTAGCAAGTCCTTTTTATCTCTGGTAGAGTTGGCCGGATTGCATTCGCCCTTTGAAGACGGTTGTCTTGCTTCGGTTATCGACGATCTGGAATCCTGGCTTGGAGGCGTTGACGATACTTTGTTTTAGCCATCGGCTTTAGTCCTTGCTAATAGATATAAACGAAAAAGGCCTGCAATTTGCAGGCCTTTTTCTTATGGTGTAAGTCTGAAAATACTTAACGCATCAACACGACATCGCCTTTGAAGAGTTTTACTTCACCGTCAATGAACTCCACCTCTGCAAAATAGACAAATACAGCCGCGTTCATGAGTTGGCCACGGTGTCTGCCGTCCCAACCGTAAGCAGGATCATTGGGCTGGAAATCTCCCAGCTCTATAATCGCTTCACCCCAGCGGTTGAATACTTTGAAGGATTTGATGCTGGCTACTTCCGGCCCTGCCTGGATGTACAGGATGTCGTTAAAGCCGTCATCGTTCGGTGAAAATACATTGGGAATAAAGACATCGCGGTTCTTGGCGACAAAAACCGTAATGGCATCGCTATCCGTACAGCCGTTTTCGTCCGTTACAACAACCGAAAAAGCAGCAGTTTCGAAAGGCCTGACCATAGGGTCGAAGCAATCGGTGCAGGACAATGCCGGGTCATTTTTCCAACGGTAAGAAGTGACCGGATACGAAGTCTGCGCCGGAAGGCGAATGCTGTCGCCCAGGCTGATCTGAATGTCCGGACCGAGATCCACAATCAGCTCCTGAGGCTGCTCAACAGTTGCCGTAATAGATGTTTCACAACCATTGGCGTCCTGCACATGGATTTCATAATCCCCGATGCCGAGATTTCCAAATACAGGGCTTACCGTAAATGGTCCATTGTTCAGGGCATATACAAACGGTCCTACCCCTCCGGAAACGGTAGGGATATTGATGAACCCTTCACGGTCGCCGTAACAAAGCGGATCCGTTACTTCCACCTCCACGCTCAGGGACTGAGGTTCTGTGAGAGAAGCCTGCTGCGTTGTTGTACAACCGTTTTGGTCGGTAACGGTAACAGTGTAAGTGTTGGCGCTCAGGTCTTCGATGCTTAAGCCATTTACGCCGGTACTCCATGCGTATACATAGGGTGCAGTACCGCCCGTGGCCGAAGCTGTCGCCATTCCATCATTACCGCCCGCACAACTGATGTTGAAACCTTCGTGGTTAGAAAGCGCAATAGAAGCGTTTAATACCGGAGGCTGGCTGATGTTGAAATTAATGGTGCCAACTATACCGTAGCTGTCTGTCACCGTGATGCGGTAATTACCTGCAGGCAGGTTGTTGATCTGTGCATTGGTGTTATTGGCCGCAATGTTTCCTGATCCGGTCAGCGGATTGCCCAATCCCTGCCAGCTGTAGGTATAAGGCGCTGTGCCCACCGTTACGGCAAAACGGTAAGAACCGTCTGAGTTGCCATTACAGCGAGCTGCAGTTCCCTGCGTATTGAATGACAACTGGCACGGGTGTGTCGTCAGTACGAGTGTCACGATGCTGTCGCAGCCCGATACTGACTGGAGTGGCACCACGAATGTCCCCGTAGTGTTGAAACTGGTATTCCCCACCGTAAACGTCTCATCGTCGCAAATCAATTCCGTTAGTGTCAGAGCATAGACGCTGTTCACGGTAAGGTTGAGGTTTACAACACTGTCACAACCCGACGCAGCTACAAGCAGGTCCTGATATTGTCCGCTTGAATTGTAGGAAGAACTGCCAACCTGGAAACTTTCGCCGTCGCATATTTCCTGGGTAAGGTTGGTGACGGGAATCGGAATTACCGTAAGGTTCAGCCGGACAATACTATCGCAGCCGGTTACTGTAGACGTCAGCACATCCTGATAATTACCACTAACGGTATAAGTTGATGTTCCAACGGAATAAGACTCGCCGTCGCAAACGGATTCTACCAGATTGGTCTGAGGAATCGGATGAACGGTCAGGTTCAGTGTTACGATGCTGTCGCAACCCGTTGAAGCCGTCAGGGTATTCTGATAAACCCCGCTTGTGGTATAATTGGAAGTGCCTACAGCGAAGGACTCCCCGTCGCAGATTGCCTCAGTGAGGGTTGTAAACTGCGTGGGAACTACCGTCAAATCTAAATTCACAATACTATCACAACCTGTCAGTATGGAAGTCAGCGTATTCTGATAGATACCGGTTGTGGTGTAATTAGAAGTACCCACTGGCCATGACTCCCCTTCACAAATGGTTTGCGTCAGGTTGGTTTCAATCAGGTTGCGCACTGTCAGGTTCAGATTCACAATACTGTCGCAACCATTACTTGCTGTCAACACATCCTGGAAGGTGCCGCTGGATGTGTACGTGGAATTACCAACGCTGTAAGAATCGCCAAAGCAAACGGTTTGGGTCAGGTTGGTTTCAATCAGACTGCGTACGGTCAGGTTCAGGTTCACAATACTGTCACAACCCGTTGCAGCAGTCAGCACATCCTGATAGGTGCCACTGGCAGTATAAGTAGAGCTGCCTACCGAATAGGTATCTCCGAAACAGACAACCTCCGTGAGGTTGGTTACCGGAATCGGGTAGACAGTCAGGTTGAGATTTACGGTACTGTCGCACCCATTCGAAGCAGGGATCACATCCTGATAAACCCCCGTTGTGGTATAACTGGAATTTCCGACAGCATAACTTTCTCCATCACAGATGAATTCAGTCAGGTTCGTCTCGAAAACCGGATTGACCGTCAGAACGAGGTTCACAATACTGTCGCAGCCATTGGCTGCCACCAGAATGTCCTGATAACTACCCGAAACGGTATAATCAGAATTGCCTACTGAATACGTTTCACCGTCGCAAATCGTTTCTGCCAGATCTGTTATGGATATCGGCAAGACGGTCAGATTCAGGTTGATGAAGCTGTCGCAACCGTCCTGCGCCACAAACATATTCGTATACATGCCGGTCTGGTCGTAGACGGATGTCCCTACTGTAAAGGTTTCACCCTCACAAATGCTTTCAACGAGGTTGATCTGGTAGAACGAAGTAATGGTCAGGTTCAGGTTTACGATACTGTCGCAACCAACGGCTGAAGTCAGCGTATCGCTGTACATCCCGGTTACCGAATAACTGGAGTTACCGACTTCGTAGGTTGAGCCGTCACAAATGCTGGTAACAATATTGGTCACCTTAATCGGTGCAACGGTCAGGTTGAGCGTCACAATGCTGTCGCAGCCATTGGCCGCCACCAGAATATCCTGATAGACCCCGCTGGCAGAATAGCTGGAATTACCTACAGGGAACATTTCTCCGGCGCAGATCAACTCTGTGAGGGTTGTTTGCGGAACATCCAATACGGTGAGATCCAGGTTGACGATGCTGTCACAACCATTTGCTGCCACCAGCACATCCTGATAAACCCCGGTAGTGGTGTAATTCGATGTACCCACGGTATAGGTTTCCCCGTCGCAGATATTTTCGACCAGGTCTGTTACCGGAACGTTCAGAATGGTGAGGTTCAGCGTAACGGTACTGTCACAGCCATTGGCAGCAGTAAATGTCTGCTGATAATTACCAGCGACATTGTACGCTGTAGAGCCCACCGTATAGCTTTCCCCGTCGCAGATGGCAATATCCAGCGTTACATCCGGTGTATTCAGTACTGTCAGGTTCAGATTCACAATACTGTCGCAACCCGTGACCAGTGAAGTCAACGTGTTTTGATAAACCCCGGTGGTATTGTACGTAGATGTACCAACGGTGTAGGTTGCATCATCGCAGATGGTTTCTACAAGATTGGTGACAGGGAGGGGGTGAACGGTCAGGTTTAAATGATAAATACTGTCGCAACCTGAAGGGGTAACAGAAGGGATGTCATACATTCCTGTTGTGCTGAAATTCATGCCGCCAACGCTGAAAACTTCACCTTCACAAATTTCCTCTACACCAAAACCTTCCAGGATATTAGCTACCGTCAGGTTCAGCGTGACAATACTGTCGCAACCGGAAGCGGCTACCAGCGTATCTATATAGGTGCCGGGAGAATCGTAGGTGCTGTTGCCTACGCTGTAAGTCTGGCCGGTGCAAATACCGATGTTGAGCAACCTCAGTTTGGGTTGAATGACGTCCAGGTTCAGGGTAACGACACTATCGCAGCCTGATGTAGCCATAAACGTTTCAACATAGGCGCCGCTCATGGTATATGGATTGCCGTTAAACGTGAACGTTTCCCCCTCGCAGATGCTCTCGTTGAAGGTCGTCTGCGGAATATCCAGCACGGTCAGGTTTAAGGTAACCACACTGTCGCAGCCCCCTGACGAGGTCAGCGTAACCTGATAGATCCCGTCTGTATCAAAGCTACTGCTTCCAAGGGTATACGTTTCTCCGTCGCAAATGGTAGCGTCCTGAGTGCCCGTGATTGGCGACAGTTCTGTCAGGTTCAGCGTGATGATGCTGTCGCAGCCATTAGCCGCCACGAGGGTGTCGCGATAAGTGCCGCTTGCATCATAAGTAGAACTGCCAACTGTATAGGTTTCGCCGTCACAAATGGTTTCATTTAAAGTGGTAAACCGATTGGGCAGGACCGTCAGGTTCAGCGTCACGGTACTGTCGCAAAAGGGAGACACCAGAGAACTCAAAACCCGGACATGCGTTCCCTGAGTGGTAAATTGTTGCCCGCCCATCGTGTAACTTTCGCCCTGGCAAATGGTGGCATTTATCGTTCTGGTAATGGCCGGGAGTACGGTCAGGTTCAGGTTCACTGTACTGTCACATCCGGTTACCAGCGAAGTAAGCACCTGCGTGTACATACCTGTCGTGGTTCTGGGTGGCCCGTTCCCGATGGTAAAGCTTTGTCCGGCACAAATGGTTCGTGAGAGGTTCGTGACGATAGGCGGTAGTTCCGTTAGGCTGATGTTGACAACGCTGTCACACCCCCCTATGCTTTCCAGTGTAAATTGATAAAAGCCCGACGAACTTAGAATAATAGTACCATCCACAATATAATCATCGCCATCACAGATGACCGGCGCGAGGCTGACCGGTGCAGGAACAGGATAAACGGTCAGGTTGAGGACCGTCTGGCTGTTACAACCCTGAGGCGTTGGCTGGTTGATGGTATAAACCCCGGTCGAATTGAAAGTCATGCCGGCAACCGTCACAGATTCGCCCTGGCATATATTTTCCTGAACCAGTTGGAATAGGTTAGGATTCACCGTCAGGTTTACCGTAACGATGCTATCGCAGCCTCCGTTTACTGTGGGCAGGGTAACGGTGTAAACGCCGCCTGTAAAAAGTGCCTGGCTTCCGGGGCTTCCGGGAGCGCCTACCCAATAAACCTGGCCTTCACAAATCGAAGGACTCACTGTGACATACTGCGGATCGAGTACATTCAGCGTAAAGGTGTAGACGTCCAGACAACCATCCGCCCCCGTTGCGTTTACCGTGTAAACCCCGGGATTGAAAAAAGTCTGTCCCTGAAAAGTATAGGTTTGTCCGGAACAAATTGTTGCTGAAGCCGTGAACATATCCGGCGGCGAAATGGTGATGTTTCTGCAAAATTGAGGGCCTTCACTACAAGGATTGGAAGGTGTAACACACACTTGCGCCGTTCCTGAAGGGGTGCCGGGAGGAATCTGGAAACTTGCATTCGGCGTATAAGCCACCTCCACGCCGTTTAAAGTCCAGGTATAAATACTGGCAAACTGAGACGTTGTGGCACTGACTGTGACGTATTCGCCCACGCAAAAAGGAGAACCAGGTGGCTGCGGAAAAGTCGACTGCTGCGTGACAGCAGGCGCCACTGTTGAGCCTTGCGTAACATCTACGCTGAACTGACAGACGTCGTCATTGCTACCGTCTATGACGATGAAATAAATGCCGCCCACGATAAGGTTGTTCATGTTGTAAACGGAAACAACGTTAGGGTCGATATCCGGATAGCATTCTGAAACCAGGCTAAAGGAAGTACAATCCAGTGTGTTGTAAATACCAATCTGCAAACCGTTGTTGGTGGCGCAGTCAAAAGGCGTAATCTGGATCTGGATGCTGGAGGTACCTGCGACAAATCCTACCCATTGCGTATTGTGCAACTGGGGGGCGCAAAACCCGGGAGGCGCCATGCCAAGGTCGTCAAGGTCATTAATCCCTACTAATCCGTCGATGTCACAGAGTACGCAGGCATCCTGGCAGGTACTGGCAAGTACAAGCTGTCCACCAGGACACTGGTCTGGTGGTTCTTGTGAAAATAGTGGGATTACCAGCCCAAAGAGCAGGGTGATTGAAAGTAGCAATTGCTTCATGAGCAAACATGATTACATGAATGAATAAATATAGTTTCCTCTACTATTTTACGTTTCCGAAAATACAAAGCCCTCACTTCTATGATGCTCGAAGTGTAGTTAAGTAGATTGTGTTGAAAATGAACAGTTAAAGGGGTTAAAAGCGCCGGACATTTCGCAATTGGAAACACCGGCAACAGGGATGAATTGTACATTCCGGCAATGCGCCGATTTACTTCAATTTAGGGAAAAGCTTCTTTTTTTGAATGTTTTTCCCCGGAGGAATAGATGTTTTGTTTGTTTTCTGGAGTGGGTTACCAAAAGCGAAGATACAAATATATGAACCATCGCTGCTTTTGAGAAAAATATTTTCTATGTCGGGATAATTGCACAATTTTTGATTTGTATTAAATCCCGGGGGGCTATTATTAGAAAAAGTAAAAAAAACGGAAAATTGCTAATGTTGGCAAATCAAGTTCGGTCAGATTATCCTAATTCAAACGAAAACGATCAACTTCTTCCAGTGTATCCGGATTGACAACTTCTACCTCGATGCGTTTTTTCTTCACATGAAAAAACACCAAAGCATTTTGTGTGGTAAAACCGGCTACAAATGGACTCCATGGCGTTATTTCCTGAGCATAGTAGGGGGCGCCGGCGGCTCCGTTATTGACCTGATAAATGGTGCGGGATAAACGGATTCTGGGGTTGTCGTAATTTTCAGGATAAATAATGGTCTCCGGTGTCAGGCGAAGGCGGTTGTAATTGTGCTCGTCGCCGGTAAGGATGGCCCTTACTTTGGTGCTTTTATTCACGAGAATGTCCAGAATCTGATCGCGACGTTCGATGATGCCTTTGTCGAGGGGCTTTCCGGCAATCCAGGGTCGGGGCGTATTGTCGCCGCCGTACCACATGTCATCGCCGACGTGCCCCCCATTCGGGAAGCAGGGGGTATGCTGGGTAGTGAAAATGTGGTCAATGTTTTTGTCCTTTTCCAGCAATGCTACAGTTTGTTCCAGCCATTTGAGTTGCTGATCCATGATGTATCCGTGTACACCGCCGCCCGTGTAGGGAATGCGTCGGGTAGTGGGCGCGTACAGATAGTCGGAGTTCATGACGATGACGGCAACATTGCCGTAGGTGTAATAGAAAACATTTTCGTCGTAAGAAGGGAAATCGGGGCTGTTTGGATCAGGGTCGTAGGAAGCGCCGTCTTCGCTCCCGGGGCCATTTCGGGGGTTGACAAAATTTTCAGCAAATATGGCTTCCGCAGATTCTGTTTCAAAAGGGAAACGGTTGATCTGGAACGAAATAGAATCCCGGCCATTGGGTGATTTATACATGAATTTTCGCATGAGCGCCTCGTGGTTGCCCATGGCGGCAATAACAGGCGAATAATGCGCAAAGGGTTGAATGGCCCGCTTCCAGTTGGCGTATTGCAAATGCATATTGGCGGGATTTACAAGGTAACCATTGATCAGGTCGCCGGTAAATTGCATGAAAGCAGCATTCTTCAATCGACCCAGTGCCAGGATTTTTTTCATGATGTAATTGTTCGAACCCCAGACATTTCTTTCGCCACCGCCCTGTCCGGCACGCGAATCGCTGGCATAAGAAAATGTAAAAGCCTTGGAAGAACCGGGTTTTGGCGCTGTTTGGAATGAAAAATTTAATTCCAGCTTGCCGTAACGCACGGTATAAGGGTAGGTCGTCGCCGCAGCCAGGCCGGAAACTGTGATTTCGTGGTTTTTCACAGGTGCGGAATCAGAAAAAGTTTTCCCTCCGACGGTTAGAGAAGCCTGAACCGGCAGGTTGGTGGTAAACGAAAAGGTTGCACCGTCCGAGGTAAGGAGGTTGACAAACGGCCCCTCGATGATGGTTGGAATGACTTCAAATGGCCCCTTGCCTTTGAAACTGACAATGCCATCGTAGAGGATTTGTCCGGCCTGGTCTACAACCCGATAGCCCAGTGTTCCCTGTTCCTGGCGTTCCCAACCAACCATATCATAAGTGCCCGCCATGGATTTGATGGAAAAAAACGCTTTCCCATCCCGGATGTTAACAGGAGCGCGAAAATAAACAGGATGGGGATAGTCGGTATCGCCGTATGGGATAAAGCCATAATACAGTTTCCCGTTTAGGTCTAAGTCAAAGTTGAATTCAATCCCTGTTTCTGTGCCGACAGGGTTGCCGATTAGTTTCTCCAGGGTATATTTTGGGGATTGTTCGTCCGAAAACACTTTTTGTCCTTCGTATTCCAGATAGACCTTCCCATTTTCAATATTGATGTTGGAATATACCTTTGGAACAGTCATAATCGGTTGAGCCTTGCAAAATGATCCAAAGGCCAAAGCAACACAAAGGATAGAAAAGCGTCTGATAAGCATGGTGTCAATTTTTTATCCGCCTGAGGCAGAAGAATAAGAAATTAAAGGGCTAAAGATAAGGGGCATTTTTTTTTGAAAGTCCTGAATGGGATGAATTGTATTTTAACGAAGGTTGTGCAGCCCTGAATCTCAGGCGTTATCCTTTCGTTAAAGCGCAGGAAGAACGGTTCAATTGGCCTACTTTTGCCGTTTGTTTTTGCATGACAAGGCCCATTACCGGAAAGCCAATGTCCGTTGAAGTGAATTTATGCAGCAGCACAGGAAAATCGGATGGGGAAGCGCTGCCGCTATTGTAGTGGCAAACATGGTAGGGACGGGCGTCTTTACCACATTGGGGCTTCAGTTGAAGTACCTGCAAAATACGTGGACCATTCTTTCTGTATGGGTGATCGGTGGGCTGATAGCCCTTTTTGGCGCCTTCAGTTATGCTGAATTGGGCGCCCGTCTTCCACGCTCAGGGGGCGAATACCATTTTTTATCCAGAATTTATCACCCTTTTGTAGGCTATCTTTCCGGCTGGGTTTCACTCAGTGTCGGGTTTTCGGCTTCCATTGCACTGGCTGCCATGGCCATGGCAGTTTATCTGGAACCAATGTTCCTGATCCCAAAGCAATGGATCGCAATTTTTACCATTTTTTGTATCGCTCTTGCACATTCTTTCAGCATCCGGCAAAGCAGTATTTTTCAAAACAGTTTTACCCTGCTGAAATTGTTGTTGCTCGCTTTTCTTGTCTGGATGGGACTGCAACCAGCGCCACATGACCACGCCCTCGATTGGAGCAATGGCTGGCAATCGGAAATCACCAACTCCTCTTACACCGTACTGCTCCTTTATGTCATGTATGCGTTTTCGGGCTGGAATGCAGCGGCTTATATTGTGGAAGAAATCAAAACGCCTTCCCGGAACCTGCCCCGGGCTTTGGTTGGAGGCACCATTCTGGTCAGTATTCTCTTCATCGCCTTACAGTTGTCGTTTCTTTTGCAGGCGCCTGTTGCGGCACTGCAGGGCAAACTCGATATTGCTCTGGTGGTGACAGAACGTATGTTTGGCGAACAGGCAGGGCGCATTGTCAGTCTGCTCATCGCCATGCTGCTCATCGCCAGCATCAGTGCCATGACCTGGGTCGGGCCACGGGTTGTGCGCGCCATGGCCAACGATTTTCAGATCTGGCGATTTTTTGGCAAAGACAACTCCAGAGGCATTCCGGTCCGGGCCATCTGGCTGCAAACAGCCATCAGCAGTTTTATGGTGCTGACAAGTTCCTTTGAAAAAATACTATTCTACAGTGGTTTTATCCTTCAGCTTTTTACCACCCTTACTGTTGCCGGCGTGATCATCATGCGTTTTCGGGAAGGAGCGCCACAAGGATATCGCAGCCCTTTATATCCCCTTTTTCAGATATTATTCCTTTTATTCAGTGTCTGGATGCTGACGGTGTTGATTCGCGAAGAACCAGAAAACAGTCTTTGGGGCTTTGTGAACGTCGGTTTGGGAGCAGGTTCTTACTGGTGGAACCGCCGTCATGAACGAAAGGGGCGTTTAGTTCAAAAAAATATATTGTAGAGTTATATCTTCGCTGCAAAAGAAGAAACTTCTTATGGCTACTTCAGGAAAAACTGCCGCTCGCCGGCCATCAACACCGCCGCCAAGCGCGAAACGCCGTCGCATGACGTTGATTTTGATGTTGTTGTTGATACCTGCTCTGATCGGTCTTATTTATTCAGTTTTGCCACACGCAAAAAAGAACATGGGCCCAAAATTTCAAAAAGAAGGCACCCTTCAGTTTCTGGATGAAACTTCGAGCAATGTGCTGGCCAGCATCGATATTGAGATCGCAGAAACAGATGATGATCGTACACGGGGTATGATGTGGCGCCGCTCGATGGAGGAAGAACAAGGCATGCTGTTCCTGATGGAGCGGCAGGAAATGCAGGCTTTTTGGATGCTCAACACCTATATTCCCCTCGACATAATTTTTATTGATGAAAATTTCCGCATTGTTACCATCCGGAAAAATGCTGTTCCGCAAACGCTCGACCAGGTGCCTTCTTCACAGCCGGCGCTCTATGTCCTTGAAGTAAATGGCGGCTATTGCGACCGGCACGAGATCAAAGAAGGCCATTTTATCAAATATCAACGCACACCACCAGCAGGCTGATTATGTCCGGAAATGTAAAAATAGAATGTCCAAAATGCAGTTGGCAGCCCGATGGCCATCCCCACTGGCAGTGTTCCTGTGGCACCGTGTGGAACACCTTTGATACGGCCGGGCGCTGCCCATCCTGCGGCAAACAGTGGAAATATACGGCTTGCCCCACAGATCCCGGCGGCTGTGGAAAAACTTCGCTGCATTTGGCCTGGTATAAAAACCTCGACAAATGGCTGAAAGAGGAGCTTGAGCGCTTGAAGTCAGAAGCCCTTGTCAGCTCTGACTGACTATTTCGCCAATACTACCCGTTCCGTCCATTCATTTGTGCGAAGCAGGTATACTCCATTTTGAAGGGCTGACAAATCGAGTGTCAGCCGACCATCCAGACCCATGGTTTTTGAGAACAACAGCCTCCCGGTAATGTCGTTCAAAGTAAGCACCAGTGGCGCATCCGGTTTTTCTACCCTGATTTCCAGACTTCCGCGGCTTGGATTCGGATACACGCTCATGGTTCCGCCGGCATCGAAACGCACACAGGCGATGTTGGAATACTCGAAACTCCCGTCGAGGTCAATACTGCGCAGGCGGTAGCAGTTCGTGCCGGTTTCCGGTTCAGAGTCGATGAAGTGGTAGCCCTGCAAATCAAGCGAATTTCCCTGGCTGGCAACGGATCCAATAGGCTCAAAATCACCCGTTATGCGGTTTGACGCCAGGGCAATTCGCTCTATTTCAAAACGGTCATGGTTGATTTCTGAAGCGGTCGCCCAGGTGAGCAACACCTCTTCACCTGCTCTCGTTGCTTTCAAGGGCTCCGCAAATGCCACGCGAAGGGGCGTCTGCAGTACCTCGGCATAAAATGCTCCCCGGCCTCCTGTCGCTAAATAAACACGCCCCTCCTGCCGCAAATCACCTTCGATATTGGTAATAAGCCCAAGGGGGAAATTGGCCGTACCGGTAATATCGGCGAAAGTTGCACCATTATCGGCACTGAAATAGACCCCCTCTACCTGGTTGAGCACGCCGTGGACAAACAGGGTTGCTTCAGGGGAACCATCCGCGGGCGCGCCCAGCCCGAAATGATAAATGGTATCCATCCCCGAAATGGTGTCCCAGCTTATGCCGCCGTTCATGCTGTGCCACAATTTGAATCGGGCGCCCGTAGTATCGGTTTCCAGGGCATTTTCAGCGTAAGGGGCAAACCACAAATCGCCTTCTTTATAGGGATTGGCCTTCAGTTGGCCGTTTTGGGTAACAGGCAAACAATCCTGGCAGGTTTTCGACCAGGTGGCGCCGCCGTCGGCACTTGCCCAGATTTGAGCGCTGAACGCCGTATCAACCGGAATGGCATAGTAATAAAAGCGATTGCCGTTCACTTTATCGCTTTCCAGAAATTTACCGATGTTAAAAGTACTGTTCAGGGTAAAAGGGAAATTGCCGTCCCGAAAACTGATGCTGTCGCATATCGTCCAGGTAAGCCCGCCGTCTGTGGTATATCTGGGGTGGTTGACGACGGGGCCCGAGGGACAATTTGTATAACTTCGGAATTCGGGTACCCACACCATGTTTAATGAATCGGTGGCCGAAAGGGCTATGTTTCCTCCCCAGGGCGCATCGGCACAGCTCGCTGCCTCTGTCCAGAAATCACTCCAGGTAAGCCCGCCATCGTGTGAAATCAGGCATTGCTTGTTGGTGGCCGGACTACCGGGGTCGCTGCCGACAATGGCAACCGTTGTTGGATTTTGAGCGCAATAGGCAAGGCTAAGGCCATTGCCTTCCCACTCCCGGATGATTTTTTCAGCAGGAACAGTATCCGGACTCGCATAGCCGAAGCCCAGCATGTCGGATACCGCCGTAAAAAAGCGGTTGCCTTCTACGCTGGGTGGCGCAATGATCTGGTTCACATGGAGTTCTTCCAACCCCAGCATGAAATCCGCTGCGACAACGCGTACTGAATCGGAGTTGTAGTTTTCTACCCGGTACATGGCATGTCCGGTAGCAACATAAATGCTGCTGGAATCCAGAGGGTTAAAAGCAATGCCGCCGGCCTGTTCATATGGATGACTGAGTCCATACCCCCAGGGCGGCACAACTATGGATGAAGGCCGGTAATCGGAAAGACAGGACTGATAAAATTCTGCGGGTTCGTCTGAAATGATTTTCCAGACGGGGTTGTCGTCGCTGAAGTTCTCTGTAAAAAAGATCTTACGCGGGGTATATCCCCTGGCAACAGCCGCCACAACATCAGGATTTCCCGGGCTTACACTCACGGCATTGTAGGGAAAGGTGGAATAGATGGGGCACCCGAAGCTGGTGGACAGCCCCGGAGTCTTATCTGTCCATGTTCCAAGCGAGCAACTGTCGCCCGGTTCAAACTGCCAGATGGCGCCATCCGGGATGTCTCCTGCTGCCTGGTAAGCAACAATCAACTTGCCAGCGCTAAACGTTGCCCGCACAGGCATGTAATAAGAGGTGTCGGGGCCGCCGGAAAGGTAACAGAAAGACTGCCCGCCATCGCTGCTGCGCCAGACGCCACCTTCAATTACGCCGACATAAATGTTTTTGGAAACGAGTTGTTCCTTGATCTCTTCCAGTTCGGTAGGATCAAAAACCACAAAGCTCAGCCCGCCCTGTACCAGCAACCCACCGTTGCCGCCAGTAACGGGGAAAGTATCGACCATTGCCCAGTCAGCACCAGCGTTGTTGCTGCGCAGCAGTCCGTTTCTGCGTGAGCCGTAATAGAGGACATTGCCGTCATTGGGATCCACGGCGAGTCGCTCGCCCACATGTTTCCACTGTGAATTCCCCCTGACTTCCACTTCATTGCCGGGCCAGCCACCCATGACCGCCCAGTTGATGCCATTGTTTTCGCTTTTGATCAGGTAGGAAGGCAACCCATTGCCGGAAACGGCGTAAATAACCTGGGTATCCTGGCTGGTATTGTAGTCAAGGGCAAAACTTTCAACATTGGCTATCCGTTTATTTTCTGTGAAGGTGATGCCGTCGGTGAGGTTGCCCCAAAAGGCGCCGTACCATTTAAAAAGTCCGCCAACGTCTGTTCGCACATACGTTTCCCCGCTGAAGGGGTGGACCAGCAAACCATCAACAAACCCCATTCCCTGCGTGTTGACGGGACGCCATTCAGCAGTTGGTTGCCCGGGCAGCACCTGAATAAACAGGGCAATACCCGCAGCTGTGAGCAGCAGCGCTCTTTTCATAAGCCGATTGTGTTGTGTTTAAGAAGCGTGTAAAATATCAGGCAAAAACCTTGAGTGGATTCATTACCTGATCAATACTATCTTCCTTAACGAATTGATAAGGATTTGTCTTTTGTAACAGGTAAGAAAGTTTTCGGCTTATTTTGCAGACTAAATCAAATACCATCATCATGCGCCAACATTTCATCGCTCCTTCCTTGCTGGCTGCCGACTTTACGAAGCTTCAGTCGGAAATCGACCATGTCAACGACAGCGAGGCCGATTGGCTCCATCTGGACGTTATGGACGGTCGTTTCGTACCCAACATTACCTTTGGCATGTTCGTCATAGAGGCTGTCCGGAAAATGTGCCGCAAACCGCTTGATGTTCACCTCATGATCGTGGAGCCGGATCAATATATAGAGCGCTTTCGCGATGCCGGGGCCGATGTCATTACTGTACACTACGAGGTTTGCGATCACCTGCACAAAGTAGTTCATCAGATCAAAGCAACGGGCGCAAAAGCAGGCGTGGCCTTAAATCCCCATACTCCGGTCCAGTTGCTGGAAGACCTCATTGAAGACATAGACCTCGTCTGTCTGATGTCGGTCAACCCAGGTTTCGGAGGCCAGAAATTCATCTATCAGACCCTGCCCAAAATCCGGAAACTCAAAGAAATGATCACCACCCGAAATACCCGAACCCTCATTGAAATTGACGGTGGGGTGGGGCTTCAAAATGCGGAAAGCCTGCTTCAGGCCGGTGCCGATGTTTTGGTCGCCGGCAGCAGTGTTTTTGGCGCCGCCGACCCGAGGGCAGTCATCCGCAGCATGAAAGAAATTGGGAAAATGGAGGTTTTGGTATAATTCAACAGCAACGACGATAATCTGAATATGGCATCTATACTCGATTTTGTTGGCAATACGCCTTTGGTTGAAATCCGCCAGGTGATTCAAAAACCAGGGGTAAGCGTTTATGCCAAACTGGAAGGCCACAACCCCGGTGGCAGTGTCAAAGACCGCGCGGCACTCGGCATGATCAGGGGTGCGCTGGAGCGTGGCAACATCAAACCCGGAACGCGGCTGGTGGAAGCAACCAGCGGGAATACCGGTATTGCATTGGCCATGATTGCCCGCCTTTACGGACTGGGTATGACTCTGGTAATGCCCGATAATTCAACTCAGGAAAGGGTACAAACCATGCGGGCTTTTGGCGCCGAGGTTGTGCTGACTCCGGCTTCAGCAGGCGGGATAGAATATTCGCGGGAATACGCTGAAAAACTGGTCGAACAAGGCGGGTATTACATGCTCGATCAGTTTGCCAATGCCGACAACTGGGGCATGCACTACCGCAGCACGGGTCCTGAAATCTGGCGCGACACCGCGGGAAAAGTCACGCACTTTGTTTCTTCCATGGGAACAACCGGCACCATCATGGGGGTTTCCCGCTATCTGAAAGAACAAAACCCGAATGTGGAAATCGTAGGCGTACAACCCAAAGAAGGCGACAACATCCCGGGCATCCGCCGCTGGTCGCCGGAGTACCTGCCCAAAATATTCGAATCAAGCCGCGTGGATCGCACCCTTGAAGTCTCCAGCGACGAAGCGACCGAAATGATGTTGCGCCTGGCCAAAGAGGAAGCCATTTTCGGGGGCATGAGCAGCGGAGGATCGGTGGCGGCTGCTGCCAAACTGGCTAAAACGCTCACTTCCGGGGTCATCGTTTGCATCATCTGCGATCGGGGCGACCGCTATTTGTCGTCGGGAATTTTTGGGTAAAGCTGTCCGATGTCATAGGTGCGTTTACCGTGGCGTACCAAAAACTCGCCGAGCTTTTGATAGGTCAGACCCGGTGTTTCTCCCGGGTTGATGATGTACAATGCCGAACTGTCCTTCATTTCCTCAACAATCGGAATGATTTTTCCGCGTGCATTGGTCAGATAGAATGAATTGGTGGGCTGCATGTCGATTTCTTTAAAGACGTACATGGGCCGTTCCGGGAACAAACTCCCGGCTGCTGTGGAAGTGCTGCGGCAGCGGGTGCCAAAATCTTCTGCAAGGCGATCGGGTAATACAAACCAGTTAAATCCAATTCTGAAAATCAACAAGACCAAAACGGCTAAAGGCAGCAACAGCTTTGGTTGCCGGAACATGCCATAAGTAAGCACCACCAGCGACAGGGCCAGGGGCAGCGTTTTTAGCCACAGGTAAGCAACTCCTTGCGTACGCTCCAGAAACAGCGGTGAAAAACTTAGGGCCGCAATTCCGGCACATAAACCTACCACCACCACCCGGATGGTTTTGTACTGCCAGCTTCGCGCCGCCTCATTCAGGGGATGGAAATACAGAAATATAGAAAATAGCAGCGGGTTCAGCATCAGCAGGTAGCGCGGATATACTTCCGGGGAAGTCCAGTAAATGAGGATATTGGACAAAAAAGCCACTGCATTGAACAACAGAATGGGGTGTTCCCGAAGGCGTTGCATCAGGTCTTTGCGCAGGCAATAGAGAATCATCAGCGACCAGGGCAGAAAATGATAGACCATTTCAAAAGGGAAGCTGAAAAAATGCAGCACCGTTTTCCACCAGCCAAATTGTACCACCGTGCGTTTCGACGACTCTGAAAACAGCGTAGCAAAAACATTTTCAAGAGAATTGTACTGGTGATAAGCAAAGTAGTAAGCCCCGATGACAGCCAGAAACAAAGCCCCGCCTGCAAAATGCCAAATGGAAAACAAGCGGCGGAACTGGCCTTTAACGATAAACCAGACCAACAGAGTCGTGCCCTGGAAAACCACTGCGGGCAGGCCTTTCATTAAAAATCCGGCTGCGGTCAGCAGGTAGGATATCAAAAACAACCTGCGCCAGTTGCCCCGCTCGAACTCGCGAAAAATGACCATAAACAAGGTGAAAATAATCCACGAAAAACCGATGTCAATGAGGCCTAGCAGGGAATCCCAGAACAGAATCCTGCCGCAGGTAATCAGAAAAAAAGCATTCAGGAATGCCGTGCGGGCATCAAAGTGTTTTCGGAAATAGGCATAAACCGTAGCGGCATAACCGAGCAGACAGACCAGAGTAGGGACGCGCGCGGTCCATTCGCTCACCTGACCAAAGGCATTGAAAAAAAGCAGCAAAAACCAATTGTACAGCGGTGGTTTGTTGTAGTAAAATGCCCCGTGGATGGTAGGGGTGATGTAATTGCCCGACAATTTCATTTCCAGCGCGACCAGGGAACGAATGGCTTCATCGTCAATGAAAGTCATCATCCCGAGGTTGATGAGCAAAGCTGGAAACAAAAGCAGGATGGCAGCCGCGTACAGCCACTTTTCGGGTAATTGTTTAAAGGGCACCGGTACAGTTTTTCAAAAAATTGACCGCAAAGTTACTAATCCTGAACCTTCTCGCCAAAACTTAGATCGCCCGCGTCGCCGAGGCCCGGTACAATAAAGGATTTGGCGGTGAGCTCATCGTCTAAAGCCCCCATCCAGACGGATGCTTTCGGGAAGATGCGCTGCACGTGCTCCAGGCCGGCACTCGAAGCAATGGCCGTGACGAAGTGGAGGGCCGCAGGTTCGCCGTGTTTCATTAATTCTTCGGCAGCTAAGGAAATGGAAGCGCCGGTGGCCAGCATGGGATCGGAGAGCAGGAGCACGCTGCCGTCTAATTTAGGGCAGGAAACGTATCCCGATTCGATCTCGAAAGTGCCGTCTTTGTGGTGTTTGCGGTACGCAGACACAAAAGCGTTGCCGGCATCGTCAAAATAATTCAGCATGCCCTGGTGCAGGGGCAAACCCGCTCGCAGAATGGTGCCCAGCACTACCTGTTGCAACGGAACGTGTACGTTGGTTACCCCCAATGGCGTTTCTACTTTGATGGTATGGTATTTCAGCGTTTTGCTGATTTCGTAAGCCAGAATTTCGCCCAGTCGTTCCATGTTGCGCCGAAAACGCATGCGGTCTTTCTGTATGTGTATGTCGCGCAACTCCCCAATGAATCGCTGCCCTATGTTATTGTGTTCGCTCAGGTTGAAAACCATGCCTTCAAAGTTTGTTCCCCTAAAGTTAGGGATAATTTATGGAGGGCAGTGTTGGAAAAGGTTTCTTTCTACAAAAAAAAGGCGCTACTTTTATTTGCGCCTTAACTTGCAACAAAAACAAAGCCTATGACGCCCATTCACCCCGGCGATGCGCTGACGCAAAGTACGGCAACCGTTCAGGTCATTCGCGCCGACGCGTTTGGATCTTCCGTTCAGGACGACCGCCTCGCAGTGGAAGAACCGCTGGAAATATCGATCGCATACGGCCCCGCAGCTGCGCGCCAGCGGGAGCGTATAGCCGTGACCATGCGCACGCCGGGGCATGATTTCGAACTGGCTTTGGGCTTTCTTTTTACAGAGGGCATCATCGGAAATGCCAAAGAGGCGGTTGCTGTGCGCTACAGTGTCAACACGGAGGATGAATCTGCCTACGCCAATGAACTGACGGTTGAGCTAAAATCGGACATTGCAGTAGATACCGACCGCCTGAGCCGGCATTTTTACACGGCTTCCAGCTGTGGCGTCTGTGGAAAAGCATCGCTGGAGCTGGTACAGACAACCGTTTGCTATCCCCTGCGCGAAGGACACCCTTTTTTTCGAGTGGAAGCCCTGCTGCAAATGCCTGAAAAACTGAGCGCGATGCAATCGGTTTTTGCGACGACGGGCGGCTTACATGCGGCTGCGTTGTTCGATGCCGAAGGGCATCTGCTCGATGCTAAAGAAGACGTGGGGCGCCACAATGCCTTGGACAAACTCATCGGCGCGGCGCTGAAAAGACAAGCGCTGCCGCTTAGCGAATACATCCTGATGGTAAGCGGCAGGGCAAGTTTTGAACTGGTCCAGAAAGCCTTGATGGCGGGCATTCCCGTATTGGCTGCGGTGGGCGCTCCTTCCAGTCTGGCCGTCGAACTGGCCGAAGAAAGCGGTATGACGCTCATCGGCTTTTTGCGCGACGGGCGCTGTAATATTTATACGGCGCCGTCGCGGGTAAAACACGATGACGTGTCGGAAACCTCTGAGGCGTCCGACAAGTCATCGTAAAAAAACTTTCTTAAACGTTCCGTTCGGGATTGCCTTTTGCAAATTTGCCTTTTTGCCTTTTAATTCTTCTTCCCCTCTTCTATCGGAACAATCATCACCGGAGCATTCGGACGCTTGCCGCCGTAGGCGCCTTTGATTTTTTCGTTCAGGAAATTCGTCATTTTGGTGTAAAGGTGCAGGCGGGTTTTGCCGCCGGCAATGCTGTGGTTGCGGTTGGGATAAAAATAGGTTTCGTATTGCTTGTTTGCAGCGATAAGCGCATTGGCCATTTCTGCGGCGTTCTGAAAATGCACATTGTCGTCGCCCATGCCGTGGATCAACAGGTAATCGCCTTTTAAATTGCCGGCAAAATTGACCGGCGAATTATCCCGGTAACCCGCTTCATTTTCTGCTTCTGTGCGCATGTAGCGTTCTGTGTAAACGGAATCGTACCACTTCCAGTTGGTCACGGGCGCTACGGCTATCGCGCCTTTGAAAACGCCGTCGCCTTTAAGCAGGCAAAGTGAAGACATATACCCGCCGTAGCTCCATCCGAATATGCCGATGCGACCAGGGTCGGCATATTTTAGCCCACCGATGTATTTGGCGCCTTCGATCTGGTCTATGGTCTCGTATTTCCCAATCTGCAGATAAGTCATTTTTTTGAATGCTTCCCCTCTGCCGCCGGTGCCGCGGTTGTCGATGCAGGCAACGAGATATCCCTGTTGCGCCAGCATTTGGAACCACCAGTAGTTTTGACCTTTCCAGCTATCGGTTACCTGCTGGCTGCCCGGACCGCCGTAGACAAACATCAGAACAGGATAGCGGAGATTTTCGTCAAAATTGGCCGGTTTGATCATCCAGCCGTTCAATTCCACTTGTTCCGAAGTTGAAAATTTAAAAAATTCCATCTTGGATACCTCAAAGTCTTTCTGGAGTTGCTGTAATTTCGTGTTGCTTTCGATGGTGCGGACTGCTGCGCCGTTTCGGTCATACACCGCGTAGGTTGCGGGCGCGTTGGCCGTACTATGCGTGAGTACGTAGTAGTCAAAAGTGCTGCTGAACTGTGCGTCATTCCAACCCGCCTGTCCGGCCAGGGTTTGTTTGCGCTTGCCGTTCAGACTGATGGAATAAACCTGGCGTTCCATCGGAGATTTTTCCGCAGCCTGGTAGTACAGCAACTCATTTTTTTCGTCGATCCCATAAAAATTGGTCACTTCCCAGGCGCCTTGTGTCAGAGGGCGTACCAGCTTGCCGTTCATGTCGTAAAGATAAAGGTGGTTCCAGCCTTCCATTTCGCTCGTCCAGATGAAATGTTTGCCGTCTTTCAGGAAGGTCAGGTTGTCGTGGATGTCGACATAGCTTTTGGAGGTTTCGCGCAGCAGGGAAGTTGTTTTGCCGTTGCGCGCATCGGCGAGCAGCAATTCAAGGTCGCTCTGATGGCGGTTCATCCTGAAAACGCACAGTTTATCAGAGTTTTGCGTCCATTTGATGCGCGGAATGTAGTAATCTTCGTTCGTCGAAACAGCTGCTTCTACACTGATGCCCTGCTCCATATCGTAGATCATAATCTTGACCTGAGAGTTGGGATCACCGACTTTAGGGTATTTAAACGTCACATATTCGGGATGGAGTTCGCCGCGGAAATTGGTGAGTGTAAACTCAGGCACTTTGCTTTCATCGAAGCGGTAATAAGCGATGCGCTTGCCATCAGGCGACCACTGAAAGCCCTGATCGAAAGAAAATTCTTCCTCGTAAACCCAGTCGGTAGCGCCGTTGATGATTTCATTCATTTTCCCGTCTTTGGTGATGGGGCGAATCAATCCGGATGTGAGGTCCTTATAATAAAGGTTGTTTTCATAGACAAAAGCCACTTTGTCGCCGCCAGGATTGAGTAAGGCGTTGCGGTGCTTTCCCCTTTCGTAAACAGCCGTCGCTGTTTCTGTTTTGCGGTCAAAAACAAAGAAGGAACCCAGTGTGGAATGGCGGTAAACAGCTTCCGCTTCGGTTTGGATCAATATTTTTGATTCATCGGCGCTGAATGTGTAGCTATCCACCCGGCCTCTGAAACCTTTTGCCGTTTCCGGATCAAAAATGGTTTTCACCAGATTTCCCGATGTAAGATCGTATTGCTGAATTTTATTGGATTCCAATCGGGTATAGTGCTTGCCATCGTTCAGAAAATTGAATCCCGGTACGGACTTGGGTACAAACAGGTAGTCCTGCCAGATTTGCTCCAAAGTGATTTTTTGCTGCGCCTGTGCGGCTATACTGCTAATTATCAGGATTAAAAACAAGAAAATGCGTTTCATTGAAAAAAAATTTGATTAGAAATAGGATGCCAAAGCTAAGGTAGTGAATTTCATAAAGATGAAGTATTTTGGCAAGATTGCGTAAATTGGACGAGTTAACCATTAAAATTACAACAGAGATGCCGATCAATTATAACATAGAAACGGATTTTCTTTACAAACAAGGAATTGAGAAAGGAATTGAAAAAGGAATTGAGAAAGGAATCGAGAAAGAACGCGAAAAAGCTCATTTAGAAAAAATCGAGACTGCCAAAAAGATGCTTTTAGCCGGATTGGCTGAAAGTCAGGTCGCTGAATTTCTGGAGCTCTCAATTGATGTTGTTGTCGGCATAAAAGAAAGTATAGATCAGCCGCGTCACAATTAGACCAGATGTTTAATTTTAGGTTTATTACAACATCTCATAAAATATAAATCCAATTCCAGCACCTGAGCAGCTCCTGCTATAGACCATGCTCTTCATTTATTTTTCTTTTTGGTAACACATCCCTTTTTCCAGGCATAAAGTAGCATATCGGGGAAAAACATCAGGAGGGTCCCTTGACTGGCATCTGAAAATCCCATATATTTATCCTTTGATTATCAGTTTTTTATCCTCCCACCGCTCTCTTCCCTGGTAATGTCAGTTTTTTTTCATTAAAGTCATTCTTATAAAACTTTCAACGTATGAAAACATTGACGAATGTTGCGTGCACTGCAATGGCGGTCTTTTGCCTGTTTTTTCTGGCAACCGACCTTAACGCACAATCTGCCAGCGGACAAAATCCGCTAATGCTGTTGAACAAAAACAACAGCGGATTACCGAATGGGATGACTGCGCCAGTCGTACCGGGCGATACACTTGGGGATATCAGATTTCAAGGTCTGATCAGCGGCCTGGGATACCGCCCCGGCGCTACCATTCAGTCCTGGGTTTCCGGGCCGGTGGGGCCTGATTTCGTTACATCTTCCCTTTTGTTCCGAACGGGTACTCCAAGACCTGTCATGCGCATGACCATCCGTGAAAACGGCTTCGTAGGGGTCAACACATTTACACCACAACAATTACTTACCGTATCGCATGCTACCCGTCCGGTGATTCGTTTCGACCGGGCGAATGGCGGAGAATTGGATTATGAACTCTATGCCGGGAACGCAGGAACCCTCTTTTTTCGCGGCGGCGGCGACGGAACGGAAGCTGCGCTGACCGATTTTATGGTGCTTACCTCCGTCGGGCATTTAGGCGTGGGCACGACGACTCCTTCTCAACTGGTGACGCTTTCGGCGCCCAATGCACCTGTGTTCCGACTGGAACGCTCCAATGCCGGCGCCAGCGACTATGAAATTCTTAATGGCGACAATGGCACACTCTTTTTCAGGGGGGGCAGTGATGCTACCGGTCCTGCACTGGCCAACCGCATGGTGCTGACTGCCGGAGGCAACCTTGGTTTAGGAACAATTACCCCGGATCGCCTGCTTACCATTTCCGCGACTAATGAACCTGTTTTCAGGTTTGATCGCTCCACTGCCGGCGGCCAGGATGTGGAACTGGCTGCATCTACTGATGGCGACCTGTTTTTCCGTGGCGGAGCCGACGGTACGACACTAAATGACCTGATGGTGCTCAAAGGCAACGGCAAACTGGCCATTGGCACTTTACTGACGCCAAACAGCCTTGGCGGTACGGATCTCAGCGCGTATACGTTGTATGCCAAAGGCGGAATTCTGAGTGAAGAAGTGCGTGTGCGTACAGGCTGGGCCGACTACGTTTTTGCGCCCGGCCACCGCCTGCGATCGCTGGAGGAAGTAGAAAATCACATCGCCCGATATGGTCATTTGCCCGAGACGCCAACCGCAGCACAAGTGGCTGAACAAGGCTTGGAATTGGGTGAAAATGCCGTCAATCAGCAAGCCAAAATCGAAGAACTATATTTGTACATGATCGAACTGAACAAACAGGTCAAGGCACTTCAAGCGGAAAATAAAACACTACGCGCTAAGGTGGAAGCATTGGAAAACAAATAATCACCTTAAAAAACGCATGTGTTATGAAAACATGGATTCAACATCGCGGCTTGCAGGCGGCCATTTTGCTGCTGCTGCCGATCACCTTATTTCTCATTCGATCCGGAAGTGGCGCGGAAACATCCAAACCCTTCAAAATGTCGAAACTACAAAAGGTTCAGGGGCGCTATGAACAGGAGTTTCTGATGACACGCGACCCCCGCACCAATACCGTACCAAAAGAACGTCTCCTTGAAGCATTTGAAGTGGCTGAAGCCAAACGCGCTCAGAGGGCCGGCGACGCGCTGCCCATCTATTGGGAAGAACGCGGCCCGAATAATGTCGGTGGGCGCACCCGCGGCCTTTTGATTGACGCCAATGACCCCAGCAATCTAACTGTTTGGGCAGGCGGTGTTTCCGGAGGCTTGTGGCGCACCAACAACATTGATGCCTCGCCGGTGAGCTGGACCAATGTCGATGACTTTTTTGACAACCTCGCCATTTCTACCCTGGCGCAATCGCCGTTGAACCCTAACCTGATGTTCTTTGGAACAGGTGAAACGGGTTTCGGCAATGCCGACGCTGTCAGGGGCCTCGGCATTTGGCGTTCGACCGACGGTGGCGCCAATTGGGATCAGGTACCCTCAACCATAGGGTTTACGGTGGTGAACAAAATTGTCATTGACAATGCCGGCGTTATTTATGCCGGTACCAATTTGGGAATTCGCCGGTCTACGGACAATGGCCTTACCTGGCCGTCCTTTCCCGGCGCGCCTGTGGGAAATATTCAGGATCTGGAGATTGCCGCCAACGGTGCTATCTACGCTGCCGGTAATGGCAATGGTATTTTTCGCTTTCAGGGGGGCTCCTGGACCACACTTGGCGGCGGACTCCCAACTACAGGATTTGGAAGGGCTGAAATTGCCTGTGCACCCGGTAATGCCAACGTTGTTTATGCTGCTTTTGAAGACGTGACACAAACCGACAATACCAATCCCTGTCTTTCGATTCTACAGTCTACAGATGGCGGCGCCAACTGGACTCCGGTGACGGTGCCCAACCTTGGCGACTTTTGCTGGTATGCCCTCATTTTGGCCGTTGATCCCAACGACGCCAACCGGGTTTGGGCCGGCGACCAGAATTTATTTGTTTCTGATGATGCCGGTGGTAGTTGGACGAGCATCGGAGGCGTGCATGTCGACCATCACGCCATTGTTTACGCGCCGGGTAGCTCAGACCAGATGGTCTTCGGCAATGATGGCGGCGTTTACCGCTGCACCAATGCATCGGCAGCAAATCCGACCCTCACCCCTAAAAATGATTCGTACAACGTCACGCAGTTTTATACCAACGCTCTTCATCCTACCGCAGGGGTTAATTATTTCCTTGGCGGCACACAGGATAATGGCACCCAGCGCTTTACCATGCCCGGATTGGGCAGTACCGACGAACCTACCGGTGCAGACGGCGCTTTTTGCTTTATTGATCAGGACGATCCGATGATCCAGATTACGGGTTCTCAAAACCGGAGTTTCAACATTTCTACCAATGGAGGCGCAAGTTTTGGAACCCTGATCAGTGGAAAAAACTCCACGCTGTTCATTACGCCTGCCGATTATGACGACGACAACGACATCTTTTATTTTTCTGATGGCGTAGACACCCTGGGCCGAATTTCGGATGTGGGCGGCGCCAATACGACGACGTTTGAAACCATCGCTGCTTTCAACAGCAGCCGGCTCAGTGCGCTCGCCGTTTCTCCCAACACAGCGAACCGATTATTTGTAGCAACGACAACCGGTCGCTTTTTCCGCATTGACAATGCAGATCAGGCAGGGGCGATTACTACTACCATGCTTACTTCTCCTGTCGGCGGGTACATTTCTTCGATTTCTGTAGAAGATGGCAACGACATGCACCTGCTGGCTACTTGTTCCAACTTTGGGGTGAACCAGGTTTTGGAAAGCACCGATGGCGGTACGGTATGGACCCCTCAGGATGGCGACCTGCCCGATATGCCGGTGCGTTGGGCCATGTTTAATCCATTCGACAGCGACCAGGTGTTGCTGGCTACTGAATTGGGCGTTTGGTCGAGTGCCAACCTTAACGGAGCGGCCACCAACTGGTTCCCAACCAACAATTTTGGCCTCGCCAACGTGCGGGTGGACATGCTGCAATACCGGGAGTCGGACCGCCTCGTGGTAGCTGCTTCTCACGGCCGTGGCATGTACAGTACCGATTATTTTACCCTCCTGGGCATTTGTCCAGACAACCTGACCGTGAATGGTCCGATTGCAAGCGGTATTTATGTGGCCAAAGAGTTTATCAACTCGACAGGAACGGTTGCCAGCGGCGCCAAAGTGATTTTTCATGCCGGAATCGGCGTTGACCTGCTGGCTGATTTTACGGCCGAAAGGGGCAGCGACTTCTGGGCGCTCATCCTGGGCTGTGACTTCGATGACCCCAGTTTGAGGCCTGAAAATCCGGTGGTGCAATCTGCTATGGAGGAAGACGAGGAATCAGATCAGGTATTGGGGGAAGCCCGGCCGCCTGATTCCGGAATCAAACTTCCGGGCATGGTAGCCCTGAGTTGTTATCCCAATCCTTCGCGAAAACAGGCCACCGTTCAGGTTTCGCTTCAGGAAGCGGGCATGGTCAACCTTTCGGTAATGGACGTTAATGGCCGTCTCGTGCACCGGATGATAGCCGGGACTTATTATGAGGCAGGCAGCCATTTCCTCAACCTGGATGCGGATCTTCTGCAAAGCGGACTCTATTTCATTGTTTTGCGCAGTGGTAGTGTCTCTCGAACGGAAAAGATCTTTGTCGTTCGGTAGGGGGTGTAAAAAGGCTTCAAGAATCTACAAGAGCAACTTGCAGATTCTTGAAGCCTGATTACCCCGTCACTAAAATCAGGGAAGCAGCTTGCCCCGTTTCAGGGTGCAGGGGCTCCCGAAGATCATTCAGGTTCAGTCCGGCTTTTTTCAGCGTTTCCATCCAGGAAGAGAGCGTTCTGAAATACCAGGGCATGGGGCTGGGAAAGAGGGTTCCAAAAGCGCTGAAGTGCTCTATACGCCAGCTGTTTTCATAAGGCGCATCGCCGCATGCTGAAAATGGATGCACCGTCTGGATGACGATCCGGCCGCCCGGCGCCAGGATGCTGTGTGCTGCCTTCAACACCGGAACGAGATCTTCTTCCAACAGGGAGAAGTTAAAAACAACTGCGTCAAACTCGCTGCCACAAGCTTTTGGGTTTCCGCAAAATGCTTCGTAATCCAGGTTGAGATAATGGGCGCCACCTTCTTTTTGGGCTTGTTCAATGAGCTCAAATGAGACATCGGTTCCGGTCATTTCTTTGCCCAGCGCTGCCAGAGCCCGGCAAAGCCAGCCTTCGCCACAACCGGCATCCAGGACTTTTCGGGGAGACAATTGTTGCATGGTTTCAAGAATGGCCTGGTTGGTGACCAGTTTCCTGCTGGCAATTTTATCTTCCCGGACTGCAGTTGTCCACGCAGCTGCATTGTCCTGCCAGCTTTGAATAATTTGCGTAGAATATTTCATGAATATGTCTGTTTTGTTATCTTCACGAATCATTTTCATATACTAAAACCCATTACTTATGGCTGATACGAAGTCATTTCCTTTGCATTTCCCTGAATTGACCCGGGTCAACAACCTGGATGGAGCGGATACAGCGGTTGAAGATTTAAAAATTTACATCAGCCAGTATTTGCCTTTGATCATCCTCGGAACTTTCCCAAATGCAAAAGATCTCCTGACCAATGCAAATATGCTTTGTACTCAGGCCGGCGCTCCTCCTACGCAGCGGGTCTTGTGGATCAAAGATGTGGCCATTCGTGCTGCCATACAACCTGTGATTGATGCGGCCATAGCTGCTGGTTTTCCCGATAAAGAATACAGCCACGATAACATTCGGGCCTTGTCTATGGCATCTGGAAAAGCGGCTTATCTGATTTTTGTAGACCCTGCGCTTTCGCCTGAGCCGAAAGATAAAAGAAAATCACTCAGCACTTTTCAAATGCAACGGGCTTTTAATGCCGCTATTGCTCTCATCCCTGCAACCACCCCCGGAACATGAAAAATATTAAGTTAATTGCTGCTTTTGTGACGCTTCTCGTCCTTGCGGCCCGGATTCCCTGCCAGGCGCAGTTTACACCTTCCTCGAAGATGATTGTTCTGATGGAAGAAAGTACCAGCGGAAAATATTTTGATACATTGCCTGCTTCCGGCCCTGCCATCGTAGACATCAACAGTATCCTCCACATCAAAATAGATCCGGTTGCATTGGAAGATGAGATGTTCCGGTTTCAGGGTGTTTCAGGGGCAGACAGCCGACTGAAGAAACTGAAGCAATTTAATGAATTGCTTCGCAATCAGAACGAAATTCTAAAGCTCATCAGCGAAAAATTTTCTGATGATGTCACGCCCACGCTTGAAGATTACAAAGAATTGGCCTCTCAATCAGATTTCATCCTTGATGGCATCGAAAACAGGCTTGATGACAAGCTTTATACAGAGTTGACGAGCCCGGCAATGGAGAAACAATTCAGCTCGTTCGACGGGCCTTATATTGTTTTTGTCATCAACTTTCTGGCTGAAAAAGCACAGCGACTCCGGGATCAGCTGATGGCAAAGTATAGCGGAAACGGCAAGGCCGATTCGACGCTTCAGGTCTATTTCAGACTTGGGGCTTTTATTAAAAACAAAAGCGGCGGTCGCCCGATACACGTTGAAAATTTTGATGAAATTGCCCCCGATGCTTATAGTGAAATTTCTCGTTTCAGCGCTCCCATACCAGAAGAAGAGCGGAAAGAACTCAACGTGACCGAGCTGCTGAATGACAGCATACAAACCAATAGCGCCGGCATTACCTATGCATTTAAGCGGCTGGTCAAAGCGCGTGTCGACAACCTGTTTCCTTCTGATACTTCCCGGGTGAAACTCAAAACGGTTTATCAGGCAAAAATGGTCGAGCTGAACAGGTCTAACATCACCAAACCAGCAGCCCGCGTATTGCTTGACAACGATTTGAATTTGAGCAGGGTGGAGCAATCTTATACTTTGGTAACGGAGGTTTATCAGCAATTCGCCGGCAATTTCCCGCAAGGACTGTTGAGCAGCGAAAACTTTGATCAGACTTTTGATAAATTTTCGAATCTGGTAACCGATGCCTATACCCGGTTTAAAACAGATGTAAGCTTATACGAGAAGTCTCCAACTTCTCTTCGCGATAATGGCGAAGTGCCGGGGGCGCCTGATCTGATTATCGTTCTGGATGCTTATGACAGCTATGTTCAATCGCTGGAAGAAGACATCAAAGCGATCAAAGCGCTGTTTAACGACATCCGCAATATGCTGGATCCTTTCAGGAAAGGTTATCTTGAAAACGAGAATTTTTCAGAACAGGTGACCCGGTTCAGTGTTGGAAAGGTTCCGCCGACTGGGCTGATTGAACTGAAATACATCGGCGAACGCAAGCCAGGCGATGAAATTTTGATCAAAGCCGTACTGGAGCGGGGCATAAAAGAAGGCAATCGCAATTATGAACAAAAAATCTTGTTGCGTCGGTATGTTACCATGTCGCGGGTAGCTATTCACGTGAAAATGAGTGGTTCGGTTATTCTTGCAAACCCATATAACCGGGCATCTACACCGGCTGTTGCCTTGCAGAACCAATACCAATTCAGCCCAACCTATGGCATTTTCATGAAATGGGGCAGTCGGAAAAGCAAGTTTTACAATGATTTCGTCGCTTTTGGCGCAGGTCTGGGCTTTTCGTCACCCGATTTCAACCTCGATGGCACCCCTGAATTTGGCGCCGGAATTATGTTAACCGGATTTCGGGATTTGCTCAGTGCAGGCTGGGGTTGGAATTTCGGATTGGACACCCCGTATTCTTTTATTGGCTTTAACCTCCCGTTTTCGATCGGAGGCATTCAGTCGGCAGCCCCGGACGGGTTGTTAGAGGGCAATTAGTATCTGTCTTTACCTGTTGGCCGGCTGCCTTACGGAGTGCAGGCAGGCAGGGAGTCCGATAGCTGCAAGCGGTAAGTGAGGGCGTCACTTGAAGTGACACCCTCACTGCCCTGCCGCAGGTTTTTGAGGTCTTAGAAAGCCCTTTAATATCAGACTTCAGAGGGGGTTAAGGGATTGTAGCCAATCGGTATAGTTGAGGCGGAATGTCTTTCAATGGAATTTTGACCTGTACCAACGAGGGCACGCCATCCGGCTTTTCCAGTTGTGCAAGCAGTTTTCGCAATTGCCCCACCGTTTCCACCACGTATCCTTTGGCCCCAAACGCTTTCGCCAGCGCGACATAATCCCATTCGGGGAGCAGGTCGAACGGCGCGTAGCTGCCTTCTGGCGTAAAAGCTTTGATGTCAACAAAGGCCTGCTCAATGGCGTAGCCGCCGTTAGACATGACAAATACAATGGCATTGGATTTTTGCTGCACCAGACTGGATATTTCCTGGCAAATCATCATGAATCCGCCGTCTCCGGCAACGACAACCGGCCTTTTTCCGGTGGCCAGTTCCACGCCAAGCGCACAGCCCGTTTCGTGGCCCAGCGAACCCCAGGCTGCCTGAGCGACAAATGAATCCTGTGGCATGCCAAACAGGTTGCCGAAAACATAGAGGCTGGTGCTCTCTCCCAAAATCAGTTTTGCCTTTTCGATTTGTTTGCCTGCAATCAGCCATCGGCTCAACTCATGGTAAAATAACAGGTAGGTAAGCGAATCACCTGGCGCAATGACAGGCTTCTTTTCCGGGGCATGGTTTGGTTTGCGGTATTTGCGCGGGAACCGCGGATCGCTTTCAAATTTTTCCAATAGCCCCTGCATAAAATCCTGCATCATCACCCGTTTGTAATTTTCGTACCCAACGCGCGCTTCTTCATCCGTCACCTCAATCATGGCACCGTATTCCGCTGCCATAATGTCTAAATAATCATCCGTAATAACTGTACCCAGCGCAATCGGACAATCGCATACTTCCATGATTTTGTTCGTAAGTGCAGGTGAAGCAGGCCCGGCGTATGTGCCGATAAAAGCAGGCTGATTTTCATCGAGGACTGTTTTTCCTAAGCTGGTGGTCGAAAAGAACATGCCACTGGCGTCTACGAGCTGTTGAAAAAGGCTCTGCAGCCCAAAGCGCTGGATTTCCACACCCGCCCAAAAAACCGGTAATTTGGCTTTTTGAATCCTAGACCACGCTGAATTAACAGCGGCTTCGAGGCTCGGCGCTTCGCTAACCTTAGGCGGCGCTTTCAACTCACCAATGGGCTCAGCGCAGGTTGCTCCGAAAATATCCTGCAAAACTTCGATGTAAACAGGCCTGCTGTGCGCAAGCATGGCGACGAGAGCCCTGTCTATTTGCGCTGGCGCCGTTGTGGCATCGTAGATGATTTCTGCAGCTACCGTCACATTTTCCATCACCATCTGATCGGCACTGAACTTTCCGGTGCTGTGGTGGAAAAGTATGCCTTCGGTGCGTGTGAGATGGCGGTCTTTGGTGCTGGGGCTTGGCGCAATCAGCACCATTGGCGTGCGTTCGACAAAGCCGCCGGCAAAGCCGTTCAGCACACAGAACGTTCCAACCCCGTATTGGACGCTGCAGGCTGCTATACCTTTAAAACGGCCATATCCGTCAGTGGCATAACCCACGCCCAGTTCATTGATGTTTGGAATGCGTGTAATGCCCTCGTAATCGTCAAGTGTGAGCAAAAAAGTAGAAGCATAGTCGCCGGGCACGGCAAAGAAATGTTCCAGGCCCAGTGATTTCAGGCGATCGAGGATATAGTTCGAAACGGTATAATTTGATGAAGTTGTTGGCATGTTGATAGGTTTTGGTGTCCGAATCCACACTACCGGACATTTTCATTTCGGGGTTTTAGAACTAACAGGTTTTTAAAACCGGTTAGCTCTTCATCGTGCAAAAATGTCCAGTAGTATGATCCGAATCTTTAGCCTTCCTGAATTTGTTGCAGGCAATTTGGTGTCATGGAATCCAGCGTTGCGTCCATTTCAGTGGCCAGAATACAACCTTCAAGGGCGCCGCAGCCACCTTTGGGGACTGGCATCAGCGCATAATTCGGGTCGAGCCATTTAGGACGCGGCAATTTGAAATATTCTTCCAGCATGGTTTCAGCCGTATCCAAAGCGCCTTCTACCCAGCCCTGGCCAATGGAGTAAGCTTCTCCCACGATAAAAATATTGTCTCCGTCAACCGGTTTCAGCATCTTCCACATGATTTCGTCGAGCCGGTAGTTGGCTTTCCATTCGTGCCAGCCCCCACCGTAAGGATCGCCGCTCCAATCGTGGTAAACGGCAGAATACGGCTCCGGTATTTCCTGTTGGGCATGCACTTCAGCCAGTTGTTTGTTGGCCACAAAAACCATTTCTTCGGTTGGCATGAACTCCATGGGTTGTACCATTTCCTGAACATCGGGTTCGATACAGGAGGGGCGGTATCCTTTAAAAGGTTCACCCGCTTCCAGTCCTTTCCAGAATGGTACGGTACTGATGTCGTTATAGGAGGCCATCAGGAGCGAGTTGAGCCACGGTTTCCCCCCTTCCTGTTCGTTTTCTGTGCCAAAATAATACGCCTGACGGATGGGTAAATCGGTTACCGAACGGCCGGCCACCAGACCCAGCGTGCGCCACCAGGGGCGTTCGTAGGCCAGAAACAGCTTGAATGCCGATTGAATGAGTACCGATTTCAGGTTGGCTTTCAGCCATTTGTCTTCAAAAAAAGCGCCCTTGATCAGTTCGAGCGAGCGGCGCGGCATTGCCAGAATGATTTTTTTGGCGTAAACCGTAATCTTGTGTGCTTTATGGATTTTATGTGTTTTTCCGGCAGTGGTCTCGGTTGGTTCAAAAATAAGTTTATAGCGGTATTCTTTGTCGTCGCCGGGCAGAATTTCTGCCAACCGGTGGTTCATATAAACGCGCTGACCATTGGGTACGACACCGGGGAAAAGGTTGTTGAATTCTTCAACCATCTGGATGGGAAGTTTGTCGTAGCCTTCCTTCAAAGTCAGGAATTTGGTGCTGTCGTTGTACTCGGTGGCAGGCAACTGGGTAACGGCGTTGGCGTTTGCCACATTGGCGTCGTAACCGCCAGCGTCTTTCATGAACTGGTACCCTTCGTTGCTCAAAACCCGGAACATCAGGTCCCAGAATCCGTATCTCCAAAGCTCTTTGCCAAAAACCTTGATCTTCATCTGGTCGCAAAGGCTCAGGTTCTGCATGTTGGGGAAAAGGTAATTCATCACCTGAACCTGCAGGTTGGTTGGGCCAAGTCCGCGTTCCGACCAGGCCAGGTTGTAAGGGACTTTTTCAGGATCAGCCAGTTCGTGCAGCCGCAGGTGTTTGCCGCGCAGGTAGAAAAGATTGCAATTGGAACCCACAGGCTCGGGGGCGCCCATTGGAAAATCTTTGGTTTCCAGTCCAAGGTGGGTAACCAGGCCGGCCACCATTTTGTGCTCGGTGGGAATGTAGCGCATGCCGCCAACTTCTGCCTTTACATTGGGCAGCCCCGGCATGGTAACCGTGTAAAGTCGCCCGCCAATTCGGTTGCTGTATTCGAAAAGAGCGATTTTTTCAGTTTTACCATATGCCTGTTGAAGTCGCCATGCGCTATACGCGCCGGATACGCCCCCGCCAATGATGGCGGTTTCGAGCCTTAAATTTTCCATGGAAAGAATGCTTTGACCCTGCAGTTGAGGGGGATGAAACAATAAACCGGGACAGACTAGTCGTGATCCCTATGTTCACAATAAGTCCAATGGGCATTATTCCAGCAAGTTAATTTTTTTTGCAGGCCCGGGCAAGCGCATTTATACCATAAATTTAAAATACGTAGAAATACCTGTTTGTTGGATGCAAATAGGTAAATGGGCAAGTAGCGAATAAACAAATCAACAAATCAACCAAACTCAACCTTCCCGCTGAATAAACTCACGTACAGCCGTGAATGAAACCACTTTGTCGCTGAAATAATCCACCGCTTTGTTGATGGCTTCGGGGGTAGCGCCAAGGTGGTTCAGGATGTTCATCAGGTGCATTTTCATGTGTCCTTTCTGTATGCCGGTTGTGATGAGGGAGCGTAGCGCTGCGAAGTTCTGGGCCAACCCGGCAGAAGCAATGATGGACATCAGTTCAGTGGCGCCGGGATTTCCAAGAAGTTCCAGAGATCGTCGTGCCAGCGGATGCAGGGTTGTCAGGCCGCCAACGGTGCCGACGGCAAGCGGGATATCCAGCCAGAATCGAAAAATGCCCTGTTCTATGCTGCAATCACTCAGGCTGCGGTAGTGACCGTCGCGGGCTGCAAACGCGTGGCCACAAGCTTCGATAGCGCGGAAATCATTGCCGGTTGCCAGTACCACTGCGTCAATTCCGTTGAATATGCCTTTGTTGTGTGTCGCGGCGCGATAGGGGTCAATATGGGCAATGCGCACAGCTTTGTGAAACTTTTCAGCAAAATCAGCAGGGTCGATGCCTTCGCAATTGTCCATGGCTGCAATCGGACATTCAACCCAGGCCCGCACGAGGCATTCCGGAGTATAGTTGGACAGGATGGCCATGATGATGCGCAGATCTTTTTCCTGTTCTGAAAAATCGGGATGGGTCTGTACGAAACGTTGCAGGGTATCGGCGAAAGATTCCAGCACCGAATTGATGAAATTAGCGCCCATGGAATCACAGGTATCGAATGCCACCATCAACTGGAAATAAGCGCTTTCCAGATGGGTCATGTCCATCAGCCGGATGTCGCGGATGCCGCCGCCCCGCTTTTCCATATTGGCTGTAATCGGGGAAGCCTCTTCGAGCAATTGCGCGCGCAAATCGTCGAATACATGATAGAGTTTGCGCACTTCACCCGACCAACTGAAATGCACTTGTCCCAGTTTTTTGGTATCCAGTATTTCTGTGTGGAACCCGCCCCTGTCCATCCAGAATTTAGCGGCACTGGATGCTGCTGCAACGACAGAACTTTCCTCAATGACCATCGGTATTGCATATGCTTTACCATCTATGAGGAAATTTGGCGCAATTCCGTAGGGTAGGGGGTAGTTGCTCAGGGTATTTTCACTTAGACCGTCCAATATTTTCTGTGTGGCTTCGTCCGGATGGGAAAAACTGGCCCAGTCCCGGATAACTTGTTCAGGGTGCTCAAAAAAATGCTGTGCGGCCCAGTTCGCTTTTTCCTGTTTTGAAAGTCTGGAGAAGCCTGTGATGGTGTTTTTTTGCATTTTATGCGAACGATTAAGAATCAGCTTTCAACTGATTCAACTTATTTTACTTTCAAAAAAGCATGGGCTACTTCCAACCCACGCACCTGTGTCTCTACATAAGCCTTCAGATCGGCATAGTCGCCTTTGGCATGTTTCAGAAAGCCGGAAGCCTGACCGTATACACTGGGCAGCGACAGTTTTTGCCTTAGATAGTAGCCGTCCAGAAAACTTTGTATGCCCCCCGAAATGATGATTTGGCGGCAAAGCATCCGATCACCCAGTTCTGTTGCTATCTGATTGATTAGTGCTGTCATTTCTTCCGCTGTATGGCCGACATAAGCAAGACGTCCATAGGATTCCTGATTCAACTCGTTGCTTCTCAGCAATTCCAGCAGGGCAAAATTAGTGCCGCCACTCGCAGCAAAATCTACCGCCTGAACCGGTAACTGCAACAGCGCTTTCAGACTTTCGTACCCCATGCCCTGACCAACTTCTTTGACAATCACGGGGATATTGCTCTTTTCTAAAAAATCGGCGATTGTGTGTAAAGGCGCCCGGGCGAACCGGTCGCCTTCGGGTTGCAGCCACTCCTGAAGGGGATTAATGTGGATAATCAGACCGTCGGCACTGAGCTTATCTACCAGTTCTTCCACTTTGTGCAGCGCCTGTTGTTCTAACAATCGTTCTACCTGCGCAATACCCAGGTTGGCGTAAAGCGGTAAATCCTCGCCGATGATGGGGCGTACATTAAAATCATCCAGATATTGATCGTCAGATAAGAGTGAGCGGCAGGAACCCAGGCCCATGCCCATGCCGAATTCGCGGCAGGCCCGGGCAAGGTTGTGGTTGATGATGCGCGCCCATTCTGTGCCACCGGTCATACTGGAAACCCAAAGCGGCGCCCGCAAATTTTTTCCAAGAAAATCAACTGTAGGCAGGCTTCCCGGAAGCGGATGTGCAGAAAGCAGGGGTTCGTAACTAAACCGATGGTCAATTTCCTGTACCTTCACCTGAGATTGAAAGGCCAGTTCTATATGGTCGCGCTTGCGGGAAGCGGCATTAGGGTCATCCTGTTGTAGTTTATCCATGCGGTTTGTTTGAAACAATGCGTAAAATTAGCGCTTTTCGTCCTTGAATGGTGTTTAAGCTCACTGAAACCTGAAATCTTTGAAATTTGAAAAGTCTAAACCGGAAAAATCAACAATAGTTCACGCCGTGAATTTTGTCTTTTGAAAACAGGTAAAACCCGGAAATAAATTTTGCTTAACCTCAAGTGTTTATGTGTTAATTTTTTGTTTGTCAGTTAGATAGATGAATTTCGGCCTGTCGGAAAAAGTTTTTAGAAAGCTGACTTTAACCATAATTTGAATTTTGAACCCTTAGAAAGCGCCTTATCTTTGATAAAGCAAAGATTATCTGCTTTGTACATACCCTGTATTAACTCCAAAAAGCCAATGACTTTTCAGAGTATGGCTTCGTTTCTGTCATCCTTGAGACAAGGCAAAATGTAAAGACTTTGAAATGAAGGTTAATTTTTTTAACATTGTGCGCTTTTTTAGCGGTTTTGAGAAATTTTCTAAAATGCGATTGTATGGTACGTACTTTACTACTGTTCAGCTTTTTCTTGTTGTTCGTTGCAGGTGCAGCGGCCCAGACTTCTTTATCAGGCAAAGCGACTGATAAAGAGACAAAGGAGCCGCTTATTTCCGCAACGGTAGCCATATACAAGAACGGCGTACTGATTACCGGAACAAATACAGATTTTGACGGTAATTATAATTTAGCGAACATCGACCCCGGCACCTACGAGGTTGAAGTCAGCTATACCGGCTATCAGCCTCAGCGCATCGTTGATGTAAAAGTGCTGGCGGGTAAGTCCAACAAATTGGACGCCCAATTGGATACCGGCGGCGGGATCATCCTGAACGAAGTGGTGGTGGTGGAATATAAGGTTCCGCTCATCCAGCAGGATAATACCACTTCAGGTCAGACCATTACGAGCGACCAGATTAAAAACCTGCCTACCCGTAACATCAATGCTTTAGCAGCCTTGACGGCGGGTCTTTCTTCTGCTGACGAAGGCGGAGCAGTAACGGTTCGTGGTTCTCGTCCGGATGCTACCAACTATTATGTAGACGGTATCCGTATTCAGGGAAACCTGATTCCGGAATCTGAAATCGACCAGTTGCAGGTCATTACGGGTGGTGTGGAAGCTCAGTACGGTGACGTTACCGGGGGGATTATCTCCATTACAACCAAAGGCCCTGCCAGTAAATTTTCGGGCGGCGTAGAGGCTGAAACCTCCAGTTTTCTAGACCCTTTTAACCAGAACCTGGTAGGGATTAACCTGAGTGGCCCGATTGTCAAAAACAAGCAGGGACGTTCGATTATCGGCTTTCGTATTTCCGGTCGTTTGACTTACAATGAAGAAGACGACCCTTCTGCCGTGCCGATCTACAGAGCGAAAGAGTCTAAAATTGCGGAACTGGAAGCCAATCCGATTATTTCGCTTGGCGCTGACAACTTCGTTGCTGCCGATTTCCTCAAATCTGAAGACGTGGAAGCTACGGATGCCCGGAAATTTGAAGAATCGCTGCGCTATGACTTTACCGGTAAGCTGGATGCACGCCTGAGCAATGCGGTGGACGTAAGCTTCACCGGAGCTTATGCTTCTACAAAAGATCGCTTTACGCCAGGTGGCTGGTCTTTGCTGAACAACCACAACAATCCTTACGGCTACAGCAATACTTACCGCGGTAATGTTCGTCTGCGCCATCGCCTCAGCGGGTCTAATTCAACCGGAGCTGACGGCCAGGCCAAACAGGCTTCCGCAATCCAGAACGCCTCTTACACCCTGCAGGCAGGTTACGAAAAGACGACTTACGAAGATTACGATGTACGTCACAAAGACAACCTTTTTGAATATGGCCATGTGGGCAATTTCGACATTCGTTGGGTACCTACTTTTTCAGAAGAATTTGATCCGGAAACCCAGCAGCTTTTTCTGGTGCACACCGATTACCGTCCGATCCTGAGAACGTATACGAATGGTACCGATAACCCGGTGCTTGCCAATTACAACAACGCCATGGGAATCGATTTCTCAGAAGCGCTGAACAGTCAGATCGGCGATTACATCATTACAACGCAGCCTTCTGAAGGCACCATTCTCAACCGCGAAGTATTCAACGCTCCGAATGGCGCAATTTCCAGCGTTTTTACAGGATCCTGGGGATTCAATACCAACGTTGGAGCCGTTTACAACCGCGTTATCAAGACCAACAACGACATTTATTCCTTTAATGCCAACGCTTCTTTCGATCTGGTACCGGGTGGTTCTGAAAAAGGACGCCACAGCTTCCAGTTTGGTATCTGGTACGAAGAACGTGCTAACCGCGCGCACAGCGTTTCTCCAAGAGGCTTATGGGATGCTGCCCGTTTGCGCGCCAACGACCACATCAAGGGCATCCAGCCCGGTGCGGATACGGTCGGTACGATCAACACGCTGGAATACGGTGAAACGCCCCTGCTTGGCCAAACCATTTCCACAAACGCGGATGAGCAGTTTTATAAGCGCGTTCGCGAGGCACTTGGGGTTCCACTGAACTCTTACCTCAATGTCGACGGTCTCGACCCGAGTCAATTGAGCTTAGACATGTTTGCTGCAAAAGAATTGAACGACCGCGGCCTCATTTCCTACTATGGATATGACTACCTTGGCAATCAGTTTGACGGCACTTTTGATGACTTTTTCACGACTACAGACGCTGAAGGGGTGCGTACTTTCCCGGTTGCACCAAACCGTCCGATTTATACAGCCGGTTACATACAGGATAAGTTTACGTTCAAAGACATCATCTTCCGTCTTGGTGTGCGGGTTGACCGCTATGATGCCAACACGCGGGTGTTGAAAGATCCTTATTCTTTGTATGAAATGATGGGCGCAGGCCAGTACCACAGTTCATTTGGCGGCGAACGTCCGGGCAATATCGGTGATGATTATAAAGTGTATCTGAACAGCGAAACTGTTACATCGGGTGTAGCTGCTTACCGCGATGGCGATCAGTGGTATCTCCCGAATGGCGCGCCATCCAACAACCCTGCTTCGATTTTCCCAAGCGGTCTGGTATTTCCGAAGTACCAGGATGAAAGAGCACAATCTGTTTCCAACTATATTAAGGAGCGCGATTTTGACACCAATGTATCTTTTGAAGATTACGAAGTTCAATTGAGTGTGATGCCGCGTTTGGCATTCTCCTTCCCGATTTCTAACGTTGCCAACTTCTTCGCTCATTATGACATCCTCGTTCAGCGTCCGCCAAGCAATACCATTGCAACGGCCCGCGACTACTTCTACTTTGTGGATGACAGCAGCGTGAAGAACAACCCGAACCTGAAGCCGGAACGTACGATCGATTATGAAGTTGGATTCCAGCAAAAACTTTCAGAATCCTCAGCGCTCAAAATTGCAGCTTATTATAAGGAACTCCGCGATATGATCCAGTCCCGGACCTTTTTCCCGGTACCTATTGTAAGCCAGTATACGACTTATGATAACCAGGATTTTGGTACCGTGAAAGGCTTTTCTTTCCAGTATGACCTGAGAAGAACCGGTAACGTGTCCCTGCAAGCCAACTATACCCTGCAGTTTGCCGATGGTACAGGCTCGGACGCCAACTCTCAGCGCAACCTGAGCAGCCGCGGTATCCTGCGTACGCTGTTCCCGCTCAATTTTGACGAACGCCACCGCATTGTCACCAGCATTGACTACCGCTTTGACGGCGGTGTTCGCTACCGTGGCCCGGAAATAATGGGCTTCAAGTTGCTGGAAAAAATGGGACTTAACATCCAGGCTACTGCGGTAACAGGTCGCCCTTATACGGCGCGCCTTGTTCCTGAAGTTTTGGGTGGTTCCGGTACCGTTGGATCGCTGAATGGCGCAAGAAAACCATTGAACTTCAATCTTAGCTTACGTGTTGACAAAACCGTTACTGTTTCCAAGGGATTGGATTTGAATGTTTACGTGCGTATTTCAAATGTGCTGAACCGCAAGAACATACTTAACGTATATTCCTACACAGGCTCTGCTGAAGACGACGGTTATCTGGCTTCTTCACGGGGACTTGATCAATTGGAATCCATTGCCGGTTCACGCAGAGAGGTTGAAGCATTTTTGGCTTCTTACTCCTGGGCTATTCTCAATCCGGATTTTTTCAGCTTGCCTCGCAGGATCTTCTTCGGCGCCAGCTTTAACTTCTGATTTTCCGAGGCCATGCGGGCTGTTTCCGGCTTCGCATGGCTTCTCATAAATAGTTATAAACATGAAAAGAATGCATACGATAAGAAAATGGCTCTTGGGTTTGGCCGGTCTTGCAGTTTTTGCAGCAACGGCTCATGCAAACATCAACCCAAACCTCGTAAAACAGCCTCGGCCGGGCAATAGCTCGAGCATTAATTTTCGGGAAAACTGTTCTGTTGCCGTAGCTCAGATAGACCAGGCAATCAACAATGTTCGTGCCCGTCTTACCACGGGTGGCGACGTTTGGTGGAATGGAGATGCTGGTATTTACGTCGTCCCTAAAGTACCTGCAGGCATCCCGCCGGTATCGTCTATTTTTGCCGGCGCGGTATGGTTGGGTGGCGTTGACCCGGGAGGCAGCCTGAAATTGGCGGCCCAAACTTATGGACGCGGTGGCGGCGATTTTGACTTCTGGCCAGGACCGCTCGACCCCGAAACCGGCCAGACAAGCCAGGATGTTTGTAGCAAATGGGATAAATTTTTCGTCGTCACCGGCGCTGAAATTGACCAGCACTTAGCCAACTACAACAAAGCCAAACTGACGGGCGTTCCCTACGATCCAGCTCTGATTCCGCGTGGCGTAAAAGGCTGGCCTGCAAGAGGGAATGAATTCTTTTTCGACGTTAACCAGTTTGAACTGCCCAATACAACGCAGGGTCTTGCCGGTTACTGGGACGAAGACGCTTCCGGAACCTATACACCTGAAAATGGCGACTACCCGGTTATCGAAATCCGTGGCTGTACCGACAATCCTCAATATCCGGATGAAATGGTATTCTGGATTTACAACGATGCCGGTAACACGCACGACGAATCCAATGGGGATAAAATCCAGATGGAGGTGCAGGTACAGGCCTTCTCATACGTATCGAGCGACCAGTTGAACGACATGACTTTCCAGCGCTACAAACTCATCAACCGCGCTGTTGAAAGCATTGACAGTACGTTCTTCGCCATGTGGGTAGACCCCGACCTTGGCTGCCACCTGGACGACTATGTTGGTTGTGATACCCTCCGTAGCCTGGCTTATGTGTATAACGAAGATGCTGTTGACGGTTCAGTTGGATGTAGCTGCCCAAGCGGCAGTTCGAGCGTCAACACGTATTGCGAAACCGTACCTATTCTCGGGGTGGATTACTTCCGCGGGCCATTGGATGAGGAAGGCAATGAAATCGGAATGTCCTCCTTTACTTATTACAACAACGGTGGTACAGGATCACCTCCTCCGGGCACAACTGACCCTTCCAATGCCGTAGAATACTATCGTTATCTGACCGGTTCCTGGCGGGATGGATCGCCATTCACTTATGGCGGTGATGCTTATCAGGAACCAACAGCTCAGTTAAAGTATGCCTTCACTGAAGCGCCAAACGATCAAAACGGCTGGTCTATGTGTACAGCAGGTTTGCCTTTCGGCGACCGTCGTACGATCCAGGCTTCCGGTCCTTTCCGCCTCGATCCGGGCGCGGTTAATGAATTGATCATTGGCGTTGTATGGGTAGCTGATCAGGCTTATCCATGCCCAAGTATCCGCAAACTCCAGGATGCAGACGATATCTCTCAGGGTTTGTTCGATGCCTGTTTCGACCAATTGGACGGCCCCGATGCTCCTGACGTGGATTTCATTGAATTGGATCGTGAGATCATTGCAGTATTTACCAACGATACGATACGTGCACTTTCCAACAATGCATACGAAGCTTACAACGAAGCGGTTCCGGGTATTGCGGGCACGGATGTGGAAGATTCACTTTACGTTTTCGAAGGATACAAGTTGTTCCAGTTTGCCGGTCCTGATGTAGGCGTTGCAGACCTTGACGACCCTTCCAAAGCACGGATGATTTATCAGGTGGATATCAACAACCAGGTAGGTCGTATTTTCAACTGGGAACAGGTGGAAGTTGACAATGCCAATGTGGAAGAATACTACGTTCCTGTTCTGGAAGTAGAGGGCGCCAATCAGGGGATTCGCCATACTTTCCGTATTACAGAAGATCAATTTGCATCTGGTGACCGCCGTCTGATCAACCACAAAAAATACTATTTTGTAGCAGTCGCTTACGGGCACAACAATTATGCTGAATTCAATCCGATAACAATCATCGGCCAAAGGAAACCCTACCTGCAGGGACGCCGGAATGTTGGCGATAAAGCCGGCAACCGACCTTTCTACACCGTGATTCCGAGACCGATTGTAGATCGGAAACTGAACGCAGAATACGGAGACGGCGCCATCATTACGCGCATAGATGGTGTCGGAACCGGTACCAATTTCCTCGATATCGACGACGATACCCGCGCAAAAATCGAATCAGGCATTACAGGAACACCGACGTTTGACGGCGAAATCACTTACCGCGCAGGTCGTGGACCTATCGAGGTGAGTGTTTTCAACCCACTCGATGTCATTGACGGCGAATATGAACTGACTTTTGTGGATGAAAACATGGCCAACAATAAGTTAGACACCAAAGTCCGCTGGACATTGAAGAGCCTGAGCGATCCAAGTGCGCCCATCATCACCTCGCAGAATACGATTGACTTCTTCAATGAAGAAATCATCAAACAATATGGCTTCTCGGTCAATATTGGCCAGGTGAAAGAACCAGGTACGCAATTGGACAAGAACAATGGCATCATCGGTTACGAAGAAGAGTACCTGAGCGCCAATGCAGTGCCATGGTTAAGCGGTATTCCGGATGAATATGCTCCGGCCGATAACCCGCTGGCTTCGGCTATTTTCAACTATGTGCGCAACCGGGCTGCAGAAGTCGATTTGGCATTGGATCCGAAGCAGGCATTCTCACAGGTTGGCCCAGGCTACTTTGTGCCTTATCGCATTGCGAACTGGCGGCGCCCCAACGGAGAGCAGGATATTCCATATCTGACTCCGGCATGGATGGATCGCAGCAATTCCAACAACATTGTGCGCAATCAGACTTCTTTTGCTGATTTGAATAACGTCGATATTGTTTTTACTTCAAACAAAGAACTCTGGAGCCGTTGTGCAATCATCGAAACCAACAACCTGTATTATCAGGATGCGGGTATCCTGTCACAAGGGGATCGTAAACCGTTCGATCTGCGCAACAGTCCGAGTGTGTCCAAAGACGACAACGACAACGATGGTTTGCCCGATCCGGATGGAGATGGCGAAGGCATGGGTTGGTTCCCTGGTTATGCCATTGATGTAGAAACAGGCCAGCGCCTCAATATTTTCTTTGGAGAAAACTCTGCTTACGACGGATCTCTGGTGCCTGAAGCATTCAACGACCTGCCTACGGGCCGGGACATGATGTTCAATCCTTCCGCTCAGCAGATCCTGAATACGGGTGGCTTTGCAGGTCTGTACAACTTCTATATGGGCGGTCAGCACTTTGTGTACGTCACCAAGCAGGCTTATGATGGTTGTGCCGCTATTCGCACCCGTCTGGCGCCATCACCGATTGGAACAACAAAAGTGAATGCCGTTCGTGAAATTACCTGGGCAGGCTTCCTGCTTCCGGCAAGCGGCCAGCGTATGAATTCATACAAAGATGGTTTGATTCCAGAGGACGTTGTGGTCAAACTGAGGGCAAACAACCCTTATGCGGTAAGGGTTGGAACGGGTGATTTCAACGGCTATCCAACTTACCGTTTCAAAATAGATGGCAAGCAAGCCAGTGCTTTGACGGCGCCGGAGGTAGAAACGGCTTTGGACATGATCAATGTGGTGCCGAACCCGTACTACGGCTATTCTAATTATGAAACTTCGCCGTTCGAAACAACAGTTAAGATATCCAACTTGCCGGCAAAATGCGTCGTGACGATCTACACACTGGATGGAAAATTCATCCGTCAGTATGTTCGAGATGAAATCGGCACCGCGCCAATTGGTACCAGTCGGGCTATTAATCTGAAGCAGATTAGTCCTGACCTTGAATGGGATCTCAAGAACAGCAAAAGCATTCCAATTGCCAGCGGTGTTTATCTCATTCACGTATCGGCAGAAGGCCTTGGTGAACGCACCATTAAATGGTTTGGCGTGAATCGCAAGTTCGACCCGTCGGGTCTTTAACAACTTTTGTCCTGCTTCCGGGTGTACTTATCCGGAAGCAGGCTTTTAACAACCATTAAAAGGCAATCTTATGAATAAATTGCTATACTCCCTCCTCGCTGTTTTTGTGCTCGGCGCTGTCAGTATTCCTGCGAACGCGGGAAACCCGGACCGTCAGGGCGAAGCTGGCGCTTATGAACTTCTGATGACGCCTTACGCAAGAACGGCCGGGTTGCACGCCATGAACGCTTCTATGGTGAGCGGCGTGGAAGCCATGCACGTTAATGTGGCCGGCTTATCCAGGATCAATAAAACGGAGGTATCATTGGGTCACGCCATCTATCTTCAGGGGACCGACATCAACATCAATGCATTTGGACTTGCTCAGCGCGTTGGCAAGAGCGGCGCTTTTGGCATTAGCCTGATGGCGCTTGACTTCGGAGACATTCGTGTGACGACCAACGACCAGCCGGAAGGTACCGGCGCTACTTTTTCGCCAAGCTTTTTCAACATCGGCTTTTCTTATGCCCATACATTCGAGAACAAAGTTTCAGTAGGGGTTTTGGTAAGAGGGGTTTCTGAGTCAACAGCAGATGTTTCCGCTTTTGGATTTGCAATCGACGCCGGTGTACAGTATGTGACTGGCCCTCAGGACAACTTTAAATTCGGAATTTCGCTGCGAAATATCGGTTCCCGGATGACTTTTGGTGGAGAAGCCTTATCGTTTCGGGGTATTGCGCCTGGCTCCAATCCACAGTATCAGCTGACTTTTGATCAGCGTGCCGCAGGTTTCGAGTTGCCTTCGATGCTGAACATTGCTTTGTCTTATGACTTTATTCTGGCTGAAAAGAGCCGCTTTACCCTGCTGGGTAATTTCACTTCCAACTCTTTTTCACAGGATCAAATTGGCGGAGGTCTCGAGTTTTCTCTGAATGATATGTTTATGCTGCGTGGCGGTTACAAATACGAATTCGGATCGGAAGATGTGATTACCCGTCCCATCTACACCGGGCTTTGTGCAGGCGCTTCTCTGCAGGTTCCGCTGAATAAGGAGAACAAGAACATCAAGTTTGGTCTTGACTATGCTTATCAGCAAACGCGCGTTTGGAATGGCACTCACAACATCACGGTACGCTTCAATTTGTAATACTATTTGACATATTGGCCGGGATTGCTTATATTTGTCCCTGGCTGTAAGGCGAGAACGTTTCCGTACATGTGCGGAAACGTTCTCGCCTTTTGTACGAAGCAGGGAATGGGCCTGTAATCATTGAGGATCCGGGACGACTTTCCTGAAAATTTCTATTGCTCAAGACGAATACTTCCTGTTGTCGAAGCGCATCGCTTCGCAGCCTGCTTTTTAACTTATTTGAAAAAGAAAAATCATCGGATCATGTCAGCGATCAACTACCTGACCAAAGAAGGTTATGAAAAACTCAAAGCCGACCTGGATGAAATGAAAACCCAGGGTCGTGGCGAAGTTGCCAGAGCAATTGCAGAAGCGCGGGAAAAAGGCGACCTGTCAGAAAATGCAGAATATGACGCCGCAAAAGAGGCGCAGGGAATGCTCGAGTTAAAAATTAATGAGATGGAAAAGGTGCTTGCGAGCGCCCGAGTTCTCGATGAAAGCCAACTGGATACCTCTAAGGTGACCGTGCTCTCGAGTGTCACCATCCGGAGTGTAAAGACCGGAAAAGACGTTACCTATAAGCTTGTTTCAGAAACAGAGGCAGATCTTAAAGTAAAAAAAATCTCCGTAGGCTCGCCCATCGGACAGGGGCTTCTGGGAAAATCGGTAGGTGACATTGCTACCGTAGAAACCCCCGGCGGTAAAATGGAGTTTAAGATTGTTAAAATCTCATTTTAATTCTGATCGTTGGCATCCTGCCAACTTTAAGCTATGGCAAGTATTTTTACTAAAATCGTAAACGGGGAAATTCCCTGTTACAAAATCGCAGAAACGCCGGAATACCTGGCTTTTCTTGATATCCGTCCTTTACACAGGGGGCATACCCTCGTCATTCCAAAAGAAGAAATTGACTACTATTTCGATCTCGACGACGAAAAACTCTCCGGGTTGATGCTTTTTGCAAAACGGATTGCCGGGGCACTTAAAGCAGCAATTCCGTGCAATCGTGTGGGGGTAGCTGTTATAGGCGATGAAGTCCCCCATGCCCATGTTCACCTGATTCCTTTTCAAACCGTGCACGACATGGTTTTTACAAAAACGCCGCTCAGACTCAGTGCCGGGGAAATGGAAGCAATTGCCGCTTCTATTCGCGCGCAACTCCAATAAGGGTTGAACAGCCTGCTTTCCTGATGAATAAACTCGAATTTCTGATATTTGAAAAACCCATCGTATGAAGTTTACGCTGCCTATTCCTGTTGCGGAGCTTGCTGAAAAAATTGGGGCGCAGCTCATCGGAGATGTAACCCTGAAAGCTACGGGTATCAATGAAATCCATAAGGTGGAGTCCGGAGACATTACCTTTGTTGATGTAAAAAAATATTTTAGCAAGTCGCTGAATTCTGCAGCAAGCATTATTCTCATTAACGAAACAGCAGAATGCCCGCCCGGGAAAGCACTTTTAGTGTGTGATAATCCTTTCGAAGCCTACAACAACCTGGTACTGGAACACCGTCCTTTCAGACCGGCAACGGCCCTGATCAGCGATAGTGCCGTCATCGATCCTTCCAGCATCATCGAACCCAATGCTGTTATTGGACATCACGTCAAAATAGGACGCAACTGCTATATTCAGGCCAATGTGTCCATTGGAGAATATACGGTGATTGGCGATAACGTGGTCATACAATCGGGCGCCATCATCGGCACCGATGCCTTCTATTTTAAAAAAACAGAAAACGGTTATGAACGCTGGCGGTCTGGCGGTCGTGTGGTGCTGGAAAACGGGGTCGAAATTGGCGCCGGCTGCACCATTAACAAAGGGGTTTCCGGTGATACCATTATCGGGGCCGGGAGCAAATTAGACTGCCAGGTACACATTGGACACGACGTCGTTATAGGAAAAAATTGCCTGCTGGCCGGTCAGGTCGGCATCGGAGGAAATACAGTATTGGGGGATTGGGTGGTGCTGTATGGCCAGGTGGGTGTTGCTCAGAACCTGAAAATTGGCGATAAAGCTATTGTGCATGCAAAGTCTGGTGTTTCTAAAGACCTCGAAGCCGGCAAAGCATATTTTGGCTATCCTGCCAGCGAAGCCATGACCAATTATCGGGAAATGGCAGCGCTTCGGCATTTACCGGAGTTTTTTAGTAAGTACTACAAATAATCTTACTTTTGCGTCTCAAGTAAAAAACATACTAATGAAAAGAGTCATTTTGTTTATTGCATTGCTACTCACAGGCGTCGTTTCTACACAGGCACAAAAATACGGTCACCTGAATTTTGGCGCTCTATTGTCTGTTATGCCGGAAACGGATGCCGCCGACAAAGAACTGGAAGCCCTTCAAAAGCAACTTGTTGCAAAAGGTGAAGAAATGGGAAAAGCGTTCCAGGCCAAGTACATCAAAGCACTGGAAGAAGTGAAATCCGGCGCTTTATCGCCATTGCAACAGCAACAAAAACAGGAAGAATTGCAAAAAGAACAAGCTGATATCGCCAAGTATGAGCAGGATATTTCCCAGCAATTGGAGGATAAAAGAAGCGCGTTGCTGAAGCCCATCGTGGATAAAGCCCGAAAAGCCATTGATGAAGTTTCCAAAGCAGGCGGCTATGTCATGGTTTTTGACAGCAGTGTCTTTAATGCCATTCTTTTCGCTCAGCCTGCTGACGATCTGATGCCTGCCGTTAAGGCAAAGCTGGGTATTACAGAATAATTACATCCGGGATAACTTTCCGGTAGTTTTAAGCTACCGGAAAGTTTAGATTTTCCTTAGTTTTGCCCGCAAAAGTAGCTTTCGCGCCGGAATGCGTGAGATGCCATTAAATAAAATGAACATGAGCAATACCAAATCTTTTGCCTTCGATTGGTTGATGACCCTGGTTTCATTGGTCGCGATCATCCTTTTTCTGATGTTTTTGCCGGAGTGGTTCTGGGTTGTACTTCCCTTTTTATTAACCTATGCGGTAAGGGCACTGGACAGCATGTAGCAAACCATGGCTACGCTATCGCTGTTTGACCAGATACAAGAAGCCTGCGCCTGGCTGCGCAAGCAAACTGCTTTCGAGCCGCAGTATGGCATTATTTTGGGAACAGGGCTCAGCAGCCTGGCTGATGAAATTGAAATTGTAGCGGAGATTCCATATGGAGAAATCCCGCATTTCCCTGTTTCTACAGTACAAAGTCACAAAGGTAAACTCGTTTTTGGCAAGCTTGCCGGTAAGCCGCTTGTGGCCATGGCAGGGCGTTTTCACTATTACGAAGGCTATTCCATGCAACAGGTTACCTTTCCTGTGCGCGTCCTGAAATTTCTGGGAATTGAACGGCTTATAATCTCCAATGCAGCCGGTGGCATCAATATCGGGTATCGTGCGGGTGACCTTGTTTTCATCAAAGACCACATCAATCTTCATGCGGAAAACCCGCTGCGCGGCGTCAATGACGAACGCCTCGGACCCCGCTTCCCGGACATGCTGGGCACTTATGACCGTGCCCTTAACGCCAAAGCCCTCGCCATAGCCAAAGCCCATGATATTCGGGCGCACGAAGGGATTTACTTCGGCTGGCAGGGCCCGAATCTGGAAACGCCTGCCGAATATGAATTCATTCACCGCATTGGCGCCGATCTTGTCGGAATGTCCACAATCCCTGAGGTATTGGTCGCGCGCCACATGAGCCTACCAGTTTGGGTAGTGTCTGTTATTTCCAACCAGTGCTATCCCATTGAGGCCATTCAGGAAACCACGGTTGAGGATGTTATTGCAGCTGTGGAGCAGGCTGGCCCTCACCTTTCGCTGGTCGTCAGAACCTTATTGAAAGAAATGGATTGAGTTGTCGGATGGCCCTGCTTTTCTTCCTTATTCTGTTTACCTGACCTTAATTGATGATTGCGGCGCCCAATATCCCCCTTTGCAAGTGATTGCATGCAAGTTTCCTTTGGTCTAATATTGCAGTAAGAAATCAACCCGACTTTTTTTATGAAAAATCTGCTCCCACTGCTTTTATGCATGGCGGTAGCATACTCCCTGCATGCCCAGCGTATGCCTGAGGATGGCGTCGTCAGTGGCCGCTTGCTGGATGAACAGCAACAATCCCTTCCTTTTGCCAATGTGCTGGTGTATCAGGCTGGCGACTCTGCTTTATATAAAGGCGGTATTACTGATGAACAAGGCGCTTTTGCTGTTGAAGGGCTGAAACCCGGCGCGTACTTTGTTTCAGGAAGTTTTATCGGGTTGGAAACCGCCAACTCTGCGCTTTTCGAAATCAACCCAGAGCAGACGATTGCAACCTTGCCTCCCCTCATACTTTCACCTGTTGGCCAAATACTGGAAAGTGTAACCGTCGTGGCTCAAAAGCCATTCATTGAAAGGCATTTGGACAAACTGGTCGTGAATGTTGAAAACAGCATCGTCAGTGCCGGAAATTCAGCCATGGAAGTATTAGAGCGCTCTCCGGGCGTTTTAGTCGATCTGAACGGCAACATCAGCCTTCGCGGAAAACCCGGCGTCATTGTCATGATTGATGGTAAACCGACACAATTGGGTGGAATGACGTTAGCGAACCTGCTTAGGGGGATGCCCGCTAACACCATAGAGCGAATTGAGATCATTACCAACCCCTCTGCACGTTATGATGCAGCCGGAAATGCGGGCATCATTGACATACGGACGAAGAAGAATCAAAACCAGGGGCTGAACGGCAGCGTAAGCGCCGGCGCCGGGCATGGTCGCTACCCTAAGGCAGAATCGGGGCTTAATCTGAATTACCGCAAAGGAAAATGGAATGTTTTTGGCAATTACAATTTCTCTTACCGAAAGGCATTCAACAACCTGATTCTGTACCGCAAGTTCAGTGAAAACGGGCAGGTCGTATCTGCTTTTGATCAAAACAATCTCCTGGTTTTCCCCTTCCGGTTCAATACGTTAAGAGTGGGTACAGATTGGTCTGCCGGAAAACGAACAACGCTTGGTGTCAGCCTTTCAGCGGTGGATAACCAATTCGATCCCAAAGGGGATAATTTCACCTATGTGCGCGATGCCAACCGGCAGGTATTGTCTGATTTTGCTACTACAAACCGCTCGAAGGATAAATGGAACAATTATGCGGCCAATTTCAATTTTCGCCATGCTTTTAATGACGCCGGCCGGGAACTGACCTTTGATCTCGATTACGCCCGATACGACAATAAAACGGCCCAGCTTTTTACGACCGATTATCGGAACGCCATGAGTGAATTGATGAACACCGATGTCCTCAAAGGCGACATTGAAGGTTTTCTGGACATTCAATCGGTGAAAGCAGATTATGTGCATCCGATGGGAGCGCAAACCAGGGCCGAGGCCGGGGTCAAAAGCAGTTTGGTGACCACAGACAACGACCTTCAATACTTCAATATCATCAACAATGTGGAGGTTTTTGATTCCACGCAAAGCAATCGCTTTATTTACGAAGAACGTATTAACGCTGCTTATGTCAACTTCAGCCACAGTTTTCGTGGTGTCCAGCTGCAGGTAGGACTGCGGGCAGAGCAGACGGTGGCCGATGGACTGCAGGTGACCACCGATTCTTCGTTCCAGCGCGATTATTGGCAGTTGTTTCCAAGCGTTTTTGTTACCCAGCCTCTGGATAGCAAGGGCAAGCACGAACTGAGTTACAGTTACAGCCGCCGCATTGACCGGCCCAGCTACCGGCAACTCAATCCTTTCCGGGCTTTTGTCGATCCCACCACGTATCAGGAAGGAAACCCCTTTCTGAAACCACAGTTGAGCCATAATTTTGAACTGTCATACACCTACAACAAGCGTTTTACGGCGGCTTTCTCTTTCAGCCGTACGAATGATAACATCACCACTGTGTTGTTGCAAAACGATGCGGAACGGGTAACCATTCAAACCGAAATAAATTTTGAAGCTTTCCACTACTATGGGTTAAACCTGAGTGCTCCTGTGCAGATCACGCCAAAATGGAACAGCAACAACAGCGTCAATGTGTATTATGGCAATTACAGTGGCTATGTAGCCAACGGCTTGTTGGATCAGGGTAGTGTCAATCTTAATTTTAACTCGATTAATAACATCAGTTTGCCTAAAAACTGGGCCATGGAAGTCAACCTGTTCTTCCGTTCCCGTGAGGTCTACGGCGTTTCCACCATTAAAGAGATGGGGCAATTCACGGTCGGCGTACAAAAAAGTTTTTTAGAGCGCCGTGCGAGCGTCCGCCTGAATGTCAGTGATGTCTTTTATACCGGCGTGGTTCGCGGAAGTACCCTGTATCAGAATGTGGACGAAGTATTTGAGAGCAAACGCGAAAGCCGGGTCGCCAGCGTCAATTTTACGTACCGATTTGGCAAAAACACCATTTCTCCAGCCCGCCGGAGAGCCGGTGGCGCAGAAGAGGAAAAGCGCCGGGCTGCGGGCGCCGGGAGTGGGTAGTTTGACTAGCTTTCTAATCGAGGAGGATGTCTGTCTGGTCTTCTCCTGATTGAGCTTTTACAGAAGGCGTATAAAACAGCAACAAGCCAATTAATATAAATACTGAATAACGAAACAAGCTATGAAAACCATGTCACACCACGTCATTATGTGGTGAAGAATACTTTGAATGATGAACTGGCATTCGATCTGCCAATCTAAAAAAATGCCAGGGATTCACGGCGGCCTTGCTGGATGCAGCAAGGCCGATTTTTTTTTCGGGCAGTTTGTTTTGTATGGGCAGGGCATGGAGCTGAAAGGCCGATGGATAAGGAGTATATGGTGAAAAAAGTACAAAGTTTGTCCCGCTGCCTGTTTTGGCTTATATTTGAACGACAGCTGGGGGTAATCTTATATTTTGTTCCAAAACGGGAAAGCATATGGATTGGATATTCAGTATTCAGGCGAAGTTAAAGGCAGCTTTTTTGCTGGCTTTGATCTGTGGCCTGGTATTGGTGAACATTTATTGGGAGCGTAGCAACATCACCAGTATGAATGATTCATTTTGCTCGATTTACGACGACAGGTTACTTCCCGCTACTTATATTTTTCATCTGACAGATCATCTATATCAGAAACGCCTGATTTTGGAGTACCAGTTGCTGCGTCAGGACGCTCAGGATGTAACTAAAGCCCTGCAAAGGTTGGAAGTCCACAACAAGGCAATGGACACCCTGATTTCAGATTTTGAAAGAACTTATCTGGTTGAATCAGAAGGAGAGATGCTTGGGCATTTTAAAAAGGAGTTACAGGATTACAACCTGTTGGAAAAACAGCTATTGGAAGCATTGCCTGATCATCCGGAAGAAAGCGTGGAGCAGGCGAGCCTGATTAACCTGTTTGAGGATACCCTTAAAGAGCTTACTTTGTTAAGCCAGATTCAGATTGATGTGGGCCGGGCTATGCGTGATGACTCGCTTCGCCTTTTGGCAAATACCAGGGTTTTGACGATGCTGGAAACGGCATTGATTGTCGTAATTGCGCTCATCATTCAGGCGCTGGTTTTTGCTTCCAGATCAGTGGCAGCTCCTAAAATACAGCGCCACAATCTGAATTAACAATAGGGTTGGAGCAAAAAGAAACGGACTGGACAGGATTTTCCTGACCAGCCCGTTTCCATAGCCTTATCTTGTAAGTTTATCCTGCTTTCATGTGCACCGGCACATCAATAATTTCTCCGCGGCGGTTGATTGTGAGGTTGAGTACGTCGCCAACTTTTGAGCGGCCAACGATTTCTGTAAGTTCCGGGACGTTTTTGATGCTGCGGCCATCCACTTTGACAATTACGTCTTTGGGTTGTAAACCGGCATATTGAGCCGATCCGCCATCAACCAGCGTTTCAATCACCACGCCCTGGCTGACTTTGAGTCCTAATTCATGGGCTTCATCGTCGTTGAGCTCGTAAATGTTGACACCCAGGAAAGCCCGTTGATAGCTGCCATATTTAATCATGTCGTCCACAACACGCTTGGCCAGGTTAATGGGTATGGCGAAAGAATAGCCCTGAAAGGCGCCCGTGCGGGTAGCGATGGCCGTGTTGATTCCCAGGAGGCGTCCCTGAGCGTCAATAAGGGCGCCGCCACTGTTGCCCGGGTTGACAGCAGCGTCGGTCTGAATGAAAGACTCAATGGCATCACGGCCTTCAATAAGGCGCAGGCTGCGGCCTTTGGCGCTGATGATACCGGCCGTAACGGTTGAAGTCAGGTCGAAAGGATTGCCGACGGCCAATACCCATTCTCCGACTTTTGCAGCATCAGAGTCTGCCAGTTTCAAAACGGGCAAATTAGTCGCTTCTATTTTAACAACCGCGAGGTCGCTTTTTTTATCTTTTGCCACCACCGTTGCCTGAAATTCGCGGTTGTCGTACAAGGTAACCCGCACTTTATCGGCGAACTCCACAACGTGGTTATTCGTAATGATGTACCCATCGTTGCTGTAGATGACACCGGAACCAGTACCTTCAACAGGTTGGTCAGAAAAGCCATCTCCAAAAAAGAACCGGAGTGGGTTATAGCCTTCGTTTGCCTGGGCTTTTTGTGTGCCGGACGCTGCGATGTGAACTACAGCAGGCATGGCTACATCGGCAGCAAGGGTGAAATCAGCGGGAACGGCTGCGCCGGGAGAAAAATTGACAGCACGCGCCGTGGGAGTATTTTGTGTTGCGATCTGTTGTTTGTTCGGGCTGAGCAACCAGGCGCCGCCCAACGCAATGAGGCCACCAAAGGCGCCGGCTAATACGAAGGAAAATAAGCGCTTCATGTTTTCGTTTCTTTTTATTTGATAAAAAAGTTGTTTGAAAATATTAACCCTGCTAATTTACGCAGAATTATACTTTGAAATACTCCTGGTTTAATGGAAACAAACATCATGTAAAAAATCCCGACCGGCCGGGAAAATGCACAAAAGTTTGCCCTGCAGGGTATGTTGCATAATAACCTTTGCCAGGTGGGCAATGTTACGTATGATTTTTGCTTTAACAGTAAATTAACAGCAGCGAAAAATATGAAGCAACCCGTTGCCGAGTGGATAGATATAGAGGCAGAATTGCGCCCAGAAACGGATTTGGAGCGGCGGCTTTTACTGGAACCCGATTTTGTGCATGGCCTGTTATGGGGGGTGCCCCGTTATGGCCATCCGGAAGGAGAAGTTTACAAGCACATCCGGGAAGTGCTGGACAATGTTGACCGTCTCGAAATTGACCTGCTGATGCGCAAACGCCTGCGCATCATCGCTTTTGCCCACGACACCTTTAAATACATTGAAGATAAAAGTACGCCCCGCGACTGGTCGAAACACCATGGTCCTCTGGCTCGTCGCTATATGGAACGCTTCCTCGATGATGAGCCCGTTCTGGATACCATTGAATTACACGATGACGCCTACCACTGCTGGCGCCTTAAGCACCTGAATCAGGATCATGAGAAGTCGGCTATGCAGATGGAGAAACTCCTGGCCCGCATTGGCAACAATCTTCAACTCTACTACCTGTTTTTTAAATGCGATACCAAAACCGGAGATAAAAATCCGGCTCCGCTGAAGTGGTTTGAACAGCACGTTGCCGGCATTGAAATCGTTGACCTTTAGGAGGTTCGGGCGTAACTATTTACCACATAGGTACATCGTTTATTTCACAACTTGTCCCGTACAGTGGGATAGGGCACATAGCCGTTATGTGACCTATAAAGAGCATAGCTTCTATGTAAACCACCCCGCTGGTGCTAGGCAGTTCGGGTAACCAATTCCATATCCTGCAAAACAAACTGTGCTTTATACCATTTCCAGCGTCCCATGCTGATTGTTCGGCGGCACAAAACAGCTTCCGGTATCCAGGTTTCCTGCAAATCCAGACAACCGCGCGAGCTTCCGTCAAACGATTGAAACAATTCCAGCGATTGGACAAAAGGCCCCCTTTTGAGGTTGAGACTGATTTTAAAACCAAGCATGTAGCCTTTTTCTTCGTAGGCGGTAATGGACTCCGGGTTGATGTGGATGGAGAGAATGTGGGCTTTGTTGTCAGCCAGGCCGCTATAATCGTCATGGTTGAAATACATGCGGATGGTTTGGGAATTACTTTGCTGAATAAAGTCCATTTTGCCGGGCAAAATCATCGTCATCCCATAGCGTTGTCTGCGTGCCAGCCGGGTATATCGGGTAACGGTGGAATGACGCTCCAGCTTAAAAAGATAGTACCGGGGCTGAAAACGCAGCTTCTGGTTATCGGTCACTTTGATGAGCCAGGCTTCCAGGTCGCCCCAGATTTCCTTACCAACGGTGTAAGCTCCGAAAACGGAGATGATGGATTCAATGGAAAAGAGTTCTTCGGGTTTCAGGCAGGCAAAAACGAGCAGGATGATGCCGCCGAGCAGGATGCCGAATATGTTCCGGAATGGTTCGCCGATGCGTGAATAAGAGGAACGTTGCTGTCCGGCAATGTCCTCTACGTATTCTTCGTAAGGCCTGAAGGTAATGTGTTTGGCTTCTACCTTGCGGCTGTAAGGATAACAAACGACATGACATTCTACAGCATCAAAGGCTTCGAGGCGACCCATTCCGGTCAGTTCCACATCAAATATATGGGGGAAGACCTCGTTTTTGGAAACCCGGGCCAGTTGGGAGCAGCTGCGAATGTCTTTTTCCTGCATCAATTATTGAGCTTGAGTACCTCCAAAAATGCTTTTTGTGGCACTTCTACCGCTCCGATCTGGCGCATCCGTTTTTTACCTTCCTTTTGTTTTTCCAGCAATTTGCGTTTGCGCGTAATGTCACCACCGTAGCACTTGGCCGTTACGTCTTTGCGCATGGCCGAAAGGGTTTCACGGGCAACAATTTTGCCGCCGATGGCAGCCTGTATGGCAATCACAAACTGCTGGCGTGGCACCAGTTCTTTCAGGCGCTCGCATATTTTCCGGCCGAAAGACTCTGCTTTGGAGCGGTGTACAAGTGCCGAAAGGGCATCCACCGATTCGCCGTTGAGCTTAATATCCAGTTTGATGAGATCGGCCTGACGGTAGTCCAGGGGTTGGTAATCGAAAGAAGCATAACCCCTGGAAATAGACTTAAGACGATCGTAAAAATCGAAAACGATTTCTGCAAGCGGCATCTCGAAGGTCATTTCCACACGTTCAGGTGTCAGGTAGTGCTGTTTCGTCAGGATGCCTCGTTTATCGCGGCAGAGCTCCATAATAGAGCCGATGTATTCTGGCTTGGTGATGATTTGAGCACTGATATAAGGCTCCTCCACATAGTCGGTTATGGTCGGATCGGGCAGGTCGCTCGGCGTACGAATGCTCAGCAATTCACCTTTTTTCGTCCGGGCAAAATAAGATACGTTTGGCACCGTCGTAATAACGTCCTGATTGAATTCCCGGGAGAGTCTTTCCTGTATGATGTCTAAGTGCAACATGCCCAAAAAGCCGCAGCGGAACCCAAAGCCAAGAGCCAGAGACGTTTCGGGCTCAAATACGAGTGCCGCGTCGTTCAGTTGCAGCTTTTCCATGCTGTCGCGAAGGTCTTCAAAATCGTCGTTGTCTAAAGGGAAAATCCCGGCAAAAACCATTGGTTTCACCTCTTCAAAGCCGTGGATGGCTTCAGCGCAGGGGCGGGACACCTGGGTGATGGTATCCCCAACTTTGATCTCTTTCGATACTTTTACGCCGGTAATGATATAGCCTACATTACCCGCCGATAGCTCCTGCTTTGGAACAAGATCCATTTGCAGGATGCCGATTTCGTTGGCGTCGTAATTGCTGCCGGTATTGACAAAACGCACCTTATCGCCTTTGCGCATGGTGCCGTTCATGATGCGGAAATAAGCAATGATGCCGCGAAAGGAGTTAAACACCGAGTCAAAAATCAGTGCCTGCAGCGGGGCTTCCGGGTCGCCTTTCGGCGGCGGTACGCGTTCTACGATGGCATCCATGATGTCTTGAAGTCCCACGCCTGTTTTTCCGCTGGCCAGCACGATGTCTTCCGGTTTACACCCGATGAGCTCGATGATCTGGTCAGACACCTCTTCGATCATGGCACTGTCCATGTCGATTTTATTCAGTACCGGAATAATCTCCAGATCCTGGCCGATCGCCATGTAAAGGTTGGAAATGGTTTGTGCCTGAATGCCCTGCGTGGCGTCTACGAGCAGCAAAGCGCCTTCACAGGCAGCAATGGAGCGCGACACCTCGTAAGAAAAATCTACGTGGCCCGGCGTATCAATCAGGTTGAACGTATAGGTTTCGCCATTCGAGTGTGGGTAATACATCTGAATGGCATGACTCTTAATGGTGATGCCCCGTTCCCGTTCCAGATCCATGTCGTCAAGGGCCTGTGCCTGCATGTCGCGGGCAGAGATGGTATTCGTATATTCCAGCAGACGATCCGCCAGGGTGCTCTTGCCGTGATCAATGTGGGCTATGATGCAGAAATTCCTAAAATTTTTCATGGGCGCAAATATAGGAAGAAAGCTATTTAGATTTCATACAGAAAAATATTTTGAGGGAAAGTCGGTGACAGGTAAACGCAAAAAGGGGGATTTGGTTTTTTGGGGGCTTCCAAATAAGGTTTTGAGGGGATTTTGCACAAGGTTTTTTCAAGTAAAATCAGGCAAAATGAACATGATCATAAGCACGGTTACTGATAATTACGCTTCCCTACTCCTTAAACTCAATATACGCGGCAGGCACCGTATCCGTCAGCCAAACCCCATTTGGCGTGCAGTAGAACAAATGTCCGGCGCGGTAAAGATCCCCTGCACGGATGGTCAATGAAACCGGACTGCCGTGGCGGCCGCCTACCTGAAGGGCTGTTTCCCTGTCGACAGATAGGTGAACATGGTGGCGTTTCACGCGTATCAGGCCAGATTTTTTAATGGAGGCGACATTTTTGTGCGCCGTGCCGTGGTAAAGCCATTCGGGCGGTTGTTGCGCTTCGTAGCCCAGGTCTACTGGAACGGAGTGGCCCTGGTTGGCGCGGATGCGGGCGCCATCTTCGCTGAAAGCATAGCGTTGCTTGTCGCTTTTGGCCACAATTTCATCCAGCGTTTCGCGATCGAACGGCGGTTTGAAACGGACGCCATATTTTGCCATTTTGGCCAGTAATTCGGAAATGTCAGCCCAGCCGGCGCTGTCCAGTTGGAGTTGGATGCTGTCGGGTTGATGCCGCAGGATTTTGCTGAGGTATTTGCTGCGTTCTTTGAGTTGGTTGTGGTCGAGCATGGTTTTGTGGTTTTTAATGCCTGTTCTGATGGTTTGAAAAGTTGTTTGCCCTGAAATCCGGAAAGACGATGGCAGAAACGCACAGAAAGGTGATATTTGTTCCCGGGCTGTAGAAAATATGCCACATATTTACCAATGGCGAATTTGATGTGAACTAAATGCCGGTTCTGATGTACCTTATTTTAATACAGATGCACCAAAACATTGCGTATGAAACAACTCTTACTCTTCGTTCTCTTTATATCAGGTGTCCATTGGGCTGCTGCACAACCAACTCCGGAAGAAAAACTTCGGGTGATGGGGATTGTTCTGGAAGAACCGCCGGCGCCAATTGCCAATTATGTCAACGCTGTGCGTACCGGCAACCTCATTTTCCTGTCCGGTAAAGGTCCGCGTAAGGCTGATGGCAGTTACGTCACCGGGAAAGTAGGCGTCGACCTGAGCGTCGAACAGGGCTACGATGCGGCCCGACTCACCGGCATCAACCAACTCAGTGCGCTGAAAGCGGAAATCGGAGATTTGTCGAAAGTACGGCGTATAGTCAAAGTGCTCGGGATGGTGAATGCCCCTGCCGATTTTACCAAACACCCCGCGGTCATCAATGGCTTTTCAGATTTGATGGTGGCGGTTTTTGGCGAAAATGGGAAACACGCCCGGGCAGCAGTCGGGATGTCGTCATTGCCCAATGGCATGGCCGTCGAAATTGAAATGATTGTTGAGGTGGAAGGCGATTATTGATTTTGAAAATCCCTGAGATGTCATCTTCTCCTTCTGCTTTTTCTTGTTTTAAAAGGGGTTTTTTAAGTGGCTTTAAAGTGCTACTTTTGCAAGCCTTTCATGTTTGATTATTGGAAAAACCGTTAAAGTTTGATTTATGGCTTTCGATATTGAGATTATAAAAGCATACTACGATGCCCTACCCGGCCGCGTGGATGCTGCCCGCAAAGCGCTGGGACGTCCTTTGACCTTGTCTGATAAAATCCTTTACACGCATTTGCACCCGGATTCTCCGATGCAGCAATACAACCGCGGGAAGGATTACGTTTTTTTTGCGCCTGACCGCGTGGCCATGCAGGATGCAACTGCCCAGATGGCTTTGCTCCAGTTTATGATGGCTGGTCGCGACAAAGTGGCGGTACCTTCAACGGTGCATTGTGACCACCTGATCCTGGCAAAAGACGGTTCAGCCGAAGATTTGCGCACGGCAGTGAATGTCAATTCGGAAGTGTACGACTTTCTGGCGTCTGTTTCCAATAAATACGGCATCGGCTTCTGGAAGCCCGGCTCAGGCATCATCCACCAGATTGTGCTGGAAAACTATGCTTTTCCGGGCGGTATGATGATCGGTACCGATTCGCATACGGTGAATGCCGGCGGACTCGGGATGGTTGCCATCGGTGTTGGCGGTGCTGATGCTGTTGATGTGATGGTGGGCATGGCCTGGGAATTGAAAATGCCCAAGCTCATTGGCGTGAAGCTTACCGGAAAAATGAGCGGCTGGACTTCCCCTAAAGACGTCATTCTGAAAGTAGCCGGTATCCTGACGGTGAAAGGCGGAACAGGCGCCATTGTAGAATATTTTGGCCCCGGCGCTCAGGCAATGTCCTGCACCGGTAAAGGTACGATATGCAATATGGGCGCTGAAATTGGCGCCACGACTTCCACTTTTGGCTACGATGAATCAATGAGCCGTTACCTGCGTGCAACGGATCGTGCGGATGTGGCCGATCTGGCCGATCGTGTGGCAGAGCACCTTACCGGTGATGCAGATTGCTATGCGAATCCTGAAAAGTACTTTGATCAGGTCATCGAAATTGACCTGTCTACTCTGGAACCGCATATCAATGGCCCTTACACGCCAGATTTGGCATGGCCGATCTCAGAGTTTGCCAAAGCCGTAAAAGAAAATGACTACCCGCAAAAACTGGAGGTAGGCCTGATCGGCTCCTGTACCAACTCCTCCTACGAAGACCTGGACCGGGCTGCTTCCGTTGCGCGTCAGGCAGTCAGTAAAAAATTGAAAGTGAAAGCCGAATTTACGGTGACGCCGGGTTCGGAGCAGATTCGCTATACCGTACAGCGCGACGGGCAACTCGAAGCTTTCGAAAAAATGGGCGGGGTTGTCATGGCCAATGCCTGCGGTCCCTGCATCGGCCAATGGTCGCGGCATACCGACGATCCGAAACGCGCGAACTCCATCATCACGTCTTTTAACCGCAACTTCTCCAAGCGCAACGATGGAAACCCGCAAACCCGTGCGTTTGTGGCTTCGCCTGAAATCGTGACGGCTCTGGCAATTGCCGGCGATCTGACGTTTAATCCGCTTACCGATACGTTGATAAACGAAGATGGCGTCGCGGTGAAATTAGACCCGCCAACGGGCGTTGAATTGCCCGTGAAAGGTTTCGATGTGGAAGATGCCGGCTTTCAGGCGCCTGCAGCAGACGGCAGTAAAATAAAAATTGAAGTATCGCCTGAGTCGAATCGCCTGCAGTTGCTGACGCCTTTTACACCGATCACGGCTGCGCAACTCAAGGGTATGCGTGTTTTGATCAAAATCAAAGGCAAGTGTACGACTGACCACATATCTATGGCCGGTCCCTGGCTGGAGTTCCGCGGCCATTTGCAAAACATAGCTAAAAACACCTTCATCAGCGCCATCAATGCGTACAATGATGAGGCCAATAATGTCCTTAATTTTGTAGAAAGCAAATACATGGCGGTACCGGATTCCGGTCTTGCTTACCGCAATGCCGGTGTTGGCACGATTGTTTTTGGGGAAGAAAACTATGGCGAAGGCTCTTCGCGCGAACATGCGGCTATGCAACCCCGCTTCCTCGGTGTAAAAGCGGTAGTAGTGAAATCTTTTGCGCGCATCCACGAAACAAACCTGAAAAAGCAGGGTATGCTGGCCCTTACTTTTGTGAATCCTGCGGATTACGAACGCATTCGCCAGGATGACACGGTGGATCTCCTCGGTTTTGAAGAGATGAAACCCGGAACCAACCTGACCATTGTGCTCAACCACACAGACGGGACTCAGGACCGCTTTGAAGTGGCACACACGTACAACGAGCAACAGATTGTCTGGGTTCGTTCGGGATCGGCATTGAATAAAATTCGTCAGGACCGGGGAGCGATGTAAGCAACTTTGTTTTGAACGGAATACGATAGAAGCGGTCTTGTCTGAATTTTCAGGCAAGACCGTTTTTGTTCTAATGCAGAATTGTTACTTTTATCCCGAAAGTCGTGTCTAACAAAACAAAAACGAATAACTATGTGGAAAGAATTTAAGGATTTTATCAGCAAAGGCAATGTGATGGATCTGGCGGTCGGTGTTATCATCGGTGGCGCTTTCGGCAAAATCGTTTCATCGCTCGTTGATAACATTCTTTCTCCGATTATCGGCCTGGTTCTGGGAGGCGTGGAGCTGACTAAAGCCCTGCCCATCAAGCTCAAAGATGCCGTTTTGGCAGCAGATGGAACGGTTGCTGAACCGGAATTGGTCATTATGCTGGGCGCATTCCTTCAAAGCATTATCGACTTTTTGATTATTGGTTTTGTCATTTTCATGGTCGTTAAGGCTTTCAATAAAATGAAGAAGAAGGAGGAAGCTGCTCCGGCTGCTCCACCGGCCCCATCGGCAACGGAAACACTGCTCGCAGAAATCCGCGATCTGCTGAAGAAGTAGTTTTGTTTTAGATTTTCATATAACAGCCCTGAAGGAGCCATGCTACTTCGGGGCTGTTTCATTTTACAAACGTGGTATCGTATAAATTACCTCTTGCCGGCCGTCGATGAAGCGGAATCCTTTTTCATGAAAATAGCCGTCTTCTTCCAGCATGATGCGTATGGTTTTATTCCATTCAGGGATAAACACAGCGGCATTTAACTCTATGGAATAAGCAGTATTGTAAAAGAGTGGATAATCCCCCGGGCCCGGAACCCCTTTTTGGTTGTCCCAAAGCCCTATGGTTGGCCCGGCAGCATGCCCGTGATATCCAATGGGGTGGGTATAAATTGTTCCGGCAATTTTTTCTGCCTGCGCCTGTTTCAGGGCATCAGCCAGAACCTCATTTCCGCTTTTGCCGGGCGCAAACTGGCTCACCAGAATATCCTGAAGGCGGTTGCCCTGCCGGAATGCCTCCTCTAGGGATGCCGGAATGGCTTTTTCACCCGCGCGCAGCACATATGCGTGTTGTTGCATATCGGTATTGAGGCGAAGGTAAGTGATGCCAAAATCGACATGCAATAAGTCGCCGGGCAGGATAACTTGTCGCTCTGGCCGTTTGGAAAAAGTCCGGAGCTGATCGAAGTTGGCCGGGTCGGCACGCTGAATGTCAACCGTTGGATGAAACCAGGTATCTAATCCCAGTTCGCGTACGCGCTGCCGGTACCACCAAACCACATCTTCTGTCGTTGTAACACCTGGTTGGATCACTTTTTCTGAAAGCCCTTCCTGTACGATCAGGTGCGAGAGGTGCGCAATGTGTTCGTATAGGACCATCTCTTTTTCAGACCGGGTTTCAAGCCAGGCAACAGCGAGTTTTTCTCCGGAAGTTATTCGGGATTTATAGGTTTCCGGGAGGGTGTTCATCATGAGCTCGTGTTCCGTGTGCGTAAGACCATCTGCCAAAGCATACGTACGGGAAGTATTGATGGCAATCTTTTTAGGATTTCGCGCTTTTATCACTTCCAAGAGGGCTTCCCACTGGTCCGGATAGACGTTGAGATCCCATTGTGCTTTCAGCAGTCCAATATCGTAGCGGGCAATAGCGAGTTTTTCAATTTCGGTTCCCGGACCGCCATCATAAAACACCATAACGGTGCGCCTTCGTGCAGAAAGCCATTCCGCCGGCAACATGGTTTTCATGACAGGATCCTCATTGTATTCCCTTGAAATCAAGATCCACATGTCAATTCCTTCCCGGCGCATAAGCTGGGGTAGCAGGTTATTGAAGCGATCTTCCAGAACTTCATTGATGACCTGCGCGCGCTCACGTTCATCCAGAATTAAAGGGTACGGCGTTTGGGCAAATGCAGGAGAAAAGCAGATAATGAACAGCGTAAGGATGGTATAAAATCGGAAACAGAACATGTGTTATTGGTTTTGTTAGCTGAATCAACATTCATTCAAAATAGCCTCTAATAAGTCGTCTTATAGACAAGATTACAGAATTTCAATTAATTCTGTTTGTTTGACCTCATCTTTGTAATATATGTCTATACATTAAATAAACCTTAGATGCTGGGTTTATTCTAAGAACCATTGGCTTCTCTCATTTTTTCACCTTAACACCATATCTATGAAATTTCGTTTTATTTACTCTTTTTTTGTCATTGCAGCTGGCGCCTACTGCTTTATGGGCAGTGCTACGGGCGCTGGTGTCAATCAGTCGGTAGACCTCACCGGGTCACCACTTGGCGGTGGCGTTTTTTGTTCCCTTTGCCACAACGGGGGTAGTTTTGCGCCTTCAATCGCTGTGCAAGTGCTGGACAACGGAAGTGCCGTTACCAACTACGAACCCGGTAAAACCTATACCCTTCGCGTTGCCATAACCGCAGGTGCAGGATCGCCTTCTCGTTACGGCTTTATGGCTGTTGCACTGGCGGGTGCTAACAACCAGGGCGCCGGAACATTTGGTACGCCTCCGGATGGGATACGTCAAACAACCATTAGTAACCGGGTATACGTTGAGCACAATACCCCGAGTATCGGCAATACATTTGAGGTGGAATGGACTGCCCCGGCTGCCGGAACGGGCAATGTACGCTTTTACGCTTCCGGTAATGCCACGAACAACAACAACTCTTCAGCGGGAGACAATGCGGTACGCCTGACAACGCCTGTGACGCTGACTGAAATGACGACGAGCAGTGTACCTTCCACCCAATTGTTTGAGCAGGTATCTGCCTGGCCGAATCCGGTAGACAAAGAATTAAACATCCGGATGGTTTCTTCCAGCAGCGGGCGCTTCAAAATGGATGTTATGGATGTTCAGGGGAGCCTGATGCGCTCAGAAGAAGTGTTGCTTTCAGCGGGCGAAAACAATTTGAAACGCAATTGGAGCGAACTTGCCTCCGGCGTTTATTTTGTTCGGTTTAGTGATGGAATGGCAATGACAACATTGCGGATTCTGAAGCAATAAACGATTGACGATTGTTATTTACACATGTCGCTGCGCGTTGTGCGTCAAGCGAGTGTGAGATTGTGAGATTTCCGGAATCTTTGAGATTTCGGAAATCTCTATCGCCCGATGTTTCCCACATTATATACCTACCGGGTTACCCTTCCCGTTGCTTAGCCTTTTTGTCTTTCCTGATCAAAAAATGCAGCGATTTCTTCCCAGTTGTTCACCCTTGTGAAGCGGTTTTCGTCAATGTTGTGCGAAGCGGTATAAAGCAGCCCTTTGCCCGTAAAGGTTTCCAGGTTGTTCACATGGTCGTCAATCATGTAATCAGCGCGCAAGATGCTTTTATCGCCGCAGAAAACGAAATTACGCCAGTGAATAAAAGGGAAATGCTGCTGCAGCCAGTCGTATTTGTCCTCTAAAGAAGCCCGAAATTCCATCGCAGCGGATGTGATGAAGACATCGTAATGTTCTGTCAGGCTCTTAACAACTTCCTGACTGCCGGGCATGACCGGCAGATCGGCGAAGAAACCTTTATCGTGGAGAAAATCGCGAACATGTGTGGCGCCATTGATTTGATAAATCTTCTTTCCCCAGTAGTCTTCTTTTTGCAACCTGATGCCGAGCTCTCTTTCAAACAGGTCGAGAAACTTGGGCGATACGTCTGCAATAACCTCGTCCATATCAAGTGCGATGCGTGGTTTTATCATAATTTTAGAATCTTTAACGTTAACAATGAGGAAAGCCATTGAACCTAATTTGGCCTTCAGGCATTTATTTAAAAGAAAAGCGCAAAAGTATATGAAAAAAATATTTATGGTTGAGTTTGAAATGCCGGAAATATTCACGGAAGAGTTTGTGGCTCTTATTCCCCGTCAGCGCTACATCATCAACCAACTCCTGGCCAAAAGAATCATTCATTCCTATTCGTTGGCCGGAGATCGTTCCAGGCTTTGGGTGGTCATCAATGCGGAATCAGAATGGGAGGTCATGGACATCCTTGGACAGATGCCGTTGAATGATTTTATGAAGCCCAATATCCACGAACTCATGTTTCACAACAGTGCGGAAGCGGTACTCCAATTTTCTCTGAATTAATAAGGCTTAAGTTGCGTTGTTGAAGTGACGGCTACATTTTTTTGTGGCGTTCCCAATGGTTTTGCGCCTCAACTTCTTCCAGGATGGCGAGGTAATTTTCATATCTGACTTCACTGACTTCGCCTGCCTCAATGGCTGATTTGATGGCACAGCCCGGTTCATTTCGGTGCAGACATTGTCCTCCAAACCGGCATCCGACCGACAACTTAAAAAATTCTCTGAAATTATGGGCCACGTCCGCAGGCTCCAGATTGTTGAAAGATAAGGTCTTTATACCCGGCGTGTCTATGATTGCACCGCCAAAATCAAGTTCAAGCATTTCTGCAAAAGTGGTGGTGTGCTGGCCCTTACCTGAATAGCCTGATATTTGTTTTGTACGCAAGTGCAACTGCGGCTGAATGCGGTTGACTAAAGATGATTTGCCCACGCCGGATTGTCCGCCAACCAGCGTCACTTTTCCTTTAAGCAGCGATGCCAACTCCTCCTTACCATAGCCTGTGTCGGCAGATACCAGAATAACTTTATAGCCAATAGCTGTATAGATGTAGTGCATGATTTTATACAACTCCATGTCATCTTCACTATAAAGATCCGATTTGTTGAAAGCGATGATGACGGGAATATCGCTTGGTTCCGTCATCATCAGAAAGCGGTCAATGAAACCGGGTTTCAGGTTAGGCTGGATGATGGTACTGATGAGTAAAGCCTGATCTACATTACTGGCTAACAAGTGAAGGTCGTGTTTGCTGCGCGGTGATTGGCGAGCCACATAATTGAGACGCGGCAATATTTTTTGAATCAGACCACTTTCGCCCTCCGGGCTGATTTCTACCTTATCGCCAACGGCAACAGGGTTGGTGATGTTTAGTCCGTTTAGACGAAACTTTCCCACAATACGGCAAGGCAATACATCTCCGCTGTCCATTCTTACGTTGTACCAGCTGCCGGTAGATTTAATGACGGTTCCTGTTTGCATGAATTGATTTAGAAAATCGATAAACCTCAATTTCCCTGTTGAAGTTCCTGGCGAACTTGTAATATGAAAGAAACCGGCATTTCAATTACCTCCGCTATCTCCTCGTCCGACCATTCGGGATGTTTTTCAAGGATGTGACGGGCTACTTTGGTGGCTTTTAGCATTTCTCCTTTAGTGATCCCTTGCTCCAAACCTCGCTCAAGACCTTGCTCCAGGCCTTGCTCCAAACCCTTTTCCATGCCTTCCAGCCGGGCTTCTTCTACTAAATGCTGTTTTACCAATTCAATAATTCCCATTGGACTATCCTTGTTTTGATCAACTGTTGAAATTTCCTTGTCAAATTTACTAAAAAAATCTCTTTTTGCAAAGCGGACATAATACTTGAGGAATTGGAGAAAGGCCCGTGCTTTTTCCTGAGAGTAGCCATTAATTCTGAATTCCCGATACACCTGTACCTTTATTTTCAACAATACATTGTCGTCCCAAGTTGTATTCAATCCAATCAATGCAGTTTTCATCACCCATGCCCAGGGATTTGAAGAATCAGCAAAATCCTGATCTGAAAAGTCAGATAGCTTAAAAATAGGGTATTTATATAAAAGCATTGTGTCCATATACTGAACGCTGTAACTATCTGGCCTCCAGCTCTTATTGGTATCCGTCAAAAGTGCCAAAGCAGAAATAGGTACATTATATCGATCCGTAAGGCGATAGAAATAAATAAACATCCTCTGTGCAAAGTTTTCGTCGTAATAGCCTTGCACCTCAATATGAATCAATATCCATTGCTCCAAACCACTAACTAACCATACTTTAGTCAGTATGTCAACACGCCTATGTGATTCTTCCGATTCAGGAAAAATCTGCTGCTGCTCCTTATCGAGCATTTCAAAGCCTTTTGGCCAGTCAATCAGGTTGGTGAAGTCCGGAAAAAAGAAAGCAATAGCTTCCGGGAAAAAATCCTCAAAAATTCCTTTCCACAATTTATCTCGGGTAATCATTGGGCATGCGCTGGAATTAAATACAAAACGTATTAATTTCATGCAAGTTAAAACAAAAAATCAATTTAACTATAATACCTCCCGCTTTTTAAGCCAAATCAACAATAAACACACCAACACTAACCCAGCACCAAAGCCAATCCTGATCCATTTTTTTTGCGATAAGCGCACCCGACTCTCCAGATAATAGGGGTTGGCAGCGTTCGGGGAACCAACTCCAGGTGCGATGGCCCAGTTTTCCGGATCGGCGTTGTCGAGTTGGGGAATCAGCAGGTTTAGGGTGAAAATAGAATCGGTAGGGGGCAAATCATAGGTGATGCTGTCGACTGAAGCGCCAGCTGACGAGAACAAACACAAGGTTTCATGTCGTTTGTGTAAGCCAAACCCCATTCCGCCAACGGCATTGTAAGCTTTTGGGAACAGATTTCTGAATTTTTCTGCATCCTGACAAATCAGAAGGTAGTCATTGGGCCCAATACTGACGTCCGGAAAGCTGAACTCGTTGTGGTTGCCATCCATCATTACCCAATTGTGCAGCGAAACGCTTTTATCAGAATTGTTGAACAGTTCGACCCAGTCGCTCGACTTTTTATTATTGGCGCTCAACTCATTGATCACAATTTTGCCCATTAGGGGATGTTCATATTTTTCAAAAACCGCCCGAATTCTATAGGGCTGATCGCTTTTCAGCAAGAAGTCGAAACTACGACGGTTTTCTTCGCCGCGCACGCCTTCCCAGCGCACAAAACGATAGCCATAATCCGCTACAGCCCGCACATTCACCGGTACGCGTTCAAAATAAATACCCTCGAATATGGTGTTGTGTACAGGAACACAACCATTAACCAGTACGGTGCCGCCTCCTTTTGCTTCGATGACCACACTGCGAAGGCCCCCAACTCGAAACATCTCCTGAAGGTGTTTGCGCACAAATGCCGGCCTTTCGTTCCCAAACGTTCGCAGGAGGTTTATCTGCGCTTCCCATTTGCCCCGACTAAGTTGCCAGCGTGCCAGGTGTCTTGGCATTTCCGGCAGCAGCAGATGGTAAAAAGAATCAATCCGGGCGCTCACCTGATCCGGACTGAAGCTGCTGTTGAGATGATCGGCGAAGCGATTTACGAAGGCTTTTCGAAAATCCGCATTTTCCAATAATTTTCTCAAAATAAAGGTGCTCCAGGGGGGGTTAGGCCAATCCGGACCATTGGAAGCTGTATGAAAAGCAAGGCTGTTGTTGCGCCATCCCCTGGGCTCCTGAAGGCTGAAGCCCCAGTCGGTGTCGTACAGAATCCAGCGCCATCGGCCATTTGCAGTTTTAGGGCGCCAAAACTTGATGTTTCCACCGGCATCCTGATTGTCGAAATAGATCTGTGCAATCTGATAATTCAGGAAATTATCCACGTCCATCTGCCGGTTTACCCAGGCAAAGTTTTCGGCGTTACTCAGATCATGCGCTGCTAAATATTTAAGCATCCGGGCATAATGCTGGCGACTCCCTCGGCGCAGGTTGTTGCGGTGTTCCAGAAAATCAATGCTGTCTTTGTCCACCTCACTGTGGCTGGCTATGAAGTAGCGGTTGATCTTTTCGCGAATGTTGTAAATACCCCAGTATTTGCCATTGATGTAAACATGCGCCGGGCGATAGGCCTGCTTTTCTATATCCCAGCCATCGAGGAGGCTGGTCATGAGGGCATCGCGAAAGTGGGTTTTTCCCCAGTCACTGCCAGAATTTCGCAGCACCAGTGATTTGAAGCTTTTTGGGCCTTTTTTACCAAAAACCGGATGCCGGATGCGATCTTCTCCATATCCCTCACGGGCAATAATCGCCAGTGATTTTTGGGGGAAAAGCCGGCTCATCCCCCCAAAAAGGCGCATGCCGCTAAGACTGTTGTATACGCAGGAACCGTCTGTTTCATAGAATTCGACGTGCATGGGAACTTCGCGACGGGTCCAGAAATTGGCGTTTGGTTTGTTCCAGAGGCTATCAGCAATGCTGCCCTGCATAAAAAGTCCCCGCTGTGCGTCAAAAAGAAGCGCCGGGGTAACGGCAAGGGATATGACGGGAAAGTCGCCCTTGGGTTCGCCTATGAAATAGGTTTGGCCCATAAAGCGGCTGCGTACTTCACGGTGGTAAGCCACGGCACGCAATACTGTTGTTTTTCGGATGATGATTGGCGCTTGATAGCGTGGGGAACGACGTGTAGGCATGCTACCGTCCAGAGAGTAATAAATTTCAGCGCCGGGCGATGACAATTCTACTTCCAGCGCCGAATCATAAAATCCGCCGGGCATGGAAAAATCGAGATCCAGCTGAACATCAGCAGGAGCTGCCGCGCTCAACCAGGCGCCCGGTAACAGTAGTAACAGCAGTATGAATGAGGGTATGATGGCTTTTTTCAAGGTAATCGGTATTTGGCCATTGCTTATGCTAGTAACGTTACTTAATACGGATGACTTGCAATTTAGTTACTATTTTACCTAACGACAGGATATTATTTATACCGATTCTTTTGAAAACAGCCTAACGAAAAGCAGAACCCTCTAGTACACACAAAAAAGCACGAGCTTGCCCGGAAAAGTCCGCAGCAAGCTCGGCAATAAGCATACTGACAATTATTTACATGCCAAAGGCATAGTATTGTGTGCCCGGAAGGTTTTCATAAACGCCTTCCAGCATAACACCACCCTTTTTATTCTGAAGCGCTTTTGCCAGATCATCTACTGTGCGGATAACTTGTCCATCCACTTTGGTGATGATAAAGCCTTCCTGCATCTGAGTGTTTCTGCGAAGTTTGCCGGCATAAAGTGATTTGACCTTGACACCTCCTGCCACATTGAGCTTCCCCGCTGTTTTGCTGTCAATGGTCTCAAATTCAGCTCCCAGTATATTGAACAGGTCCTTGTGTTCTTTCTTAACCAAAGCCGTATTGCCGTTTCGGTTGCTGAGCGTAACCGACAGTTCTTTTTCGCTGCCTTTGCGGTTGACCTTTAAACGGACGACATCACCAGGGCGACGGCGGGCAATGAGTTCCTGCAATTTGGGCGAACCGCTGATTTCAGTGCCATCTACTGAAAGGATTACGTCTCCCGGGCGAACGCCACCGGAACCTGCTGCACTGTTTTCCAGCAGACTGTCAACATAAGCGCCGCTCATTACCGACAGATTTTTCTCTTTTGCGAGGTTGCCGTCAACGGTGCGGATGAGTACGCCAAGTACGCCGCGTTGCACCACACCATACTTTATCAAATCCTCCACAATTTTACTTACAATGTTGGCAGGTACAGCAAAACCATATCCGGCATAAGCACCGGTTTGGCTTGCAATGGCTGTATTGATGCCAACCAGTCCGCCATCTAAATCAACCAGCGCGCCCCCACTGTTGCCAGGGTTAATGGCTGCATCCGTTTGTATGAAGCTTTCTACGGCAAACTGCTCTTTCAGAATATTGATGTTACGGGCCTTGGCACTGACAATGCCCGCCGTGACGGTACTGGTCAGGTTAAATGGATTGCCAACTGCAAGTACCCACTCTCCGACCTTTACCTGATCTGAATTCACAAAAGGCAAAACCGGTAGGTTCTTTTCATCAATTTTCAGAAGCGCAAGGTCTGTGCTGGCATCTGCACCAATAATGGATGCTTTGTAAGTCCGGTTGTCGTGAAGGGTGACTTCCACGTCATCAGCGTCGGCAATGACGTGGTTATTGGTTACGATGTAGCCTTCCGGATTGATGATGACACCGCTCCCAGTGCCTACCCGGGGCATGGGCTGACCCTGGTTTTCCGGAAATTGCCTGAAGAAAAACTGATCCAGTGGCTGGTCTCTAAAAAAATCCCGGAAGTTGTCAGGCATACGCTGTACGCTTTCATTGCGGTTGCTGGCCGTCGAAGTGGACTTGATGTAGACGACAGCATCGGTTACCTTTTCTGCAATCTGCGTGAAATCAAGCGGAATAACCTTACCGTCTTTATCCAAAGTATACAAAGCTTTGTCTGCAGGTGTGGCATTGATGTGCTCGATTTTAAAAGTTCTTGCAGCATCATTAAACCATAGGTGATAAACGAGAATAGACAGGATCGTCACAGCAAATGCCGTTAGTCCTGACGTCAGGATGTTCTTTTTCATAAAACCTGTTTTTTGAAACAAAGAATCGCCCCAACAAAATCGTTGGAGGTCCTTATTGGTTATTCAAAAATCTTTTAGAAGTTCAGCAACGGAATCGTTGCAGGCATGTTCGAAGCACGACTGGCGGCCCAAATCAAGCCTGTGATTTGCGGGTCAAAAGCCGAGGGAACATTTTGCTATTGCTGGAAAGGAGGAGAATGGCTTTTTACAATTGTCATGGCTAACCTTCTTTTTTGATTAAACATAATGATTAACAAATAGGATGATAGCGATGAAACCAAAATTCAATCGTTGTCAGTCACGTATCAAGACGTATGCCAGCCGGAAAAAATTGCCGTGATTATTTTGTTATTTCATTTTATTGGTGTCAAAATGGCAGTAAACAAAGCATTCTGTAATTTTTTCATTGACACAACGAGGAGTGGCATGCCCGTCAATATGGCGGATGATTACACCGAAATGATTTACCTGGTTTTTAGACAGAAGCGAGGAAGAAGCCTTTTTCAAAACACAGGAAGACCAGTGGTTTATGTCTGTCAGGCACCTAAACCACTGGCCTTTTTATCTGAAATCATTGATTGGCAATAAATCTATCGGGTGCAAATCAATTTCAGGTGGTATTTACCCTGTGGGGTTGACAGTATCAGGAAATACATACCTGAAGGGACCGGCGCTCCATTTTCGTCAAGCGTATCCCAGATCAGTTGCCAATCCGACTGACTGCCACTAAGATCTGTCGTATTGAATCGACGAATTGTACGCCCGGTTGCGTCAAACAACACAAGGGTGCAATCATCGGGATTCAGGTTTTCAGGCAGACTCAAATCCACCCTGACTTGTTGGGAAAATGGATTTGGGAAAGCCGACCACTCCAGTTTGGGTTTGGGCGAAACCGTTTCTGTATCGACGAGAATGACATCATCTTCATCGGTACAAGTCGGGCAGGGCTCTCCGCCCTGCGAAGGTTCAAGGCATAAAAATGCAGTATATTTTCCCAACACGCGTTCTGCCATACTGAATTGAATGGCCGCCTGAACGGAAGCGTTGGAATTGGCCTGTGCATCCAGCAAAGCAAGGTGGTTACCTGCCCACATTTCCCGAATCATCGAATCTGAATGAACGGAAAGGTCTTCCGTCAGCAAGATTTGGCGGGACTGGAAAACGCCGTTTCTTTCCATATTGGCTTCAATGCGGAATGCCCCGTTACCCTGCAGTCGGCCCAACTGTAAAATCGGTTTTCTAAGATCGGTCTGGCCACTGCTGATCCCCAGATTGTAGCGTTGAAAACTGAATCCGCTTTCCAGCCCGGTATAGATGTCAACAATGCCCGGAAGCCCGTCTTGTAATTCAAAAATCTGCTGTGCGTTATCGTAAAAAGTCTGGCAGCATCCGAGCTGGTTGAAAAAATTGCCCCCACTGATACGGGCCAGGTTGGTGTACAGGTATTCATTTCCCCGGAACAATGTGTTTTCAATCCATTGATTGTCAAAGCCAGCTGATTGAAAGTCACAGATATTGATGGGGATTAAATGTCCGTTCATCAGATTTTGCAGAGCTTCAATCAAGGGATTTGCGGTGGCAAAATCGGACAATTGATCTGAATTGGCGAACAGTAGCAATTGGCCGTCGTTGCCATTGTTTTGAATAAAACTTATGCCTTCGGAAAGCATTCCGGGCAGGTTGGAATTGGAACTAAATCCGGACATAGCAGCAATGGCTGCCACAATGCTGTCGGGGTGCGCCGCAACCCAGTGAGGCCGAAAAAAGCGGGGAGAAAATTGTCCGCCTGCCCAATAATCGGTGACCAGCAGATTAAAGTAATCGTCGGGGGTAAGCGTCTCTAACAGGCGCTGTTTGATTTCGTTTAGCAAAGCCGATTTACTGAGCAGGGGGGAGTTTCCAGTTTGATATTCCATGGCAACCAGAAGCTTTCGCCCTCCTGTTTCATCCAATTCAAATAACGCTTCCGGTACAATTGCCATTTGGTAAACATCTGGGCCGTCCACGGGTATGGTGCTCACGAAAATGCCTTCAGTGAGCGGAGCATCCACAGCCAGTTTCAGATTGGGGTTGTTAGCAGGCAAGATCGTCTCCCAGATGCCGTCTTCGGGTTGCATCCAGTTTGGCGTTGCGCCAGTTAGTCCTTTTAAACGTGGCTCACCCCAGATTGAATTTGCTTTTACCCTTAATCCGGGATGTTGAACCGGCGTAGCTGAAGCAGCCAGAATGTTCATGGGCAAGGCAGCGCTTACTTCGGAGGCACTCCATTGAGCCGGCACCAGATAGGTGATTTTTACCTTGCGACTTTGCCCTGCCAGCAAGGGGTAAATCTGTAGCCTGTAACGGCCGTCTTCGAGCCTGTAAAGGAGAGAAGGGTCTTGTCTGCGTTGTACAATCCCTTCATAAATGGTGGTTGCAGTCCATCGATCCAGAATTGCCGCCCGGATGATTTCGTCCTCCACCCAAAGCCAGGAATCAACAAGCAGAGCCCCTTCCGGCAGATCGAATTTCATTTCAATTTCAAGAGAATCTCCCTGTGGAATAAACCCCGGCGATTCAAAAGTAAGGAACAGCCCCACCTCCATGTAAAGGCCATGTGGCGAAACGGTAACGAGGGCTTCTTCTATGGAACAGGGTTCGTGCCAAAACCACCATTGCTGCGGGTGATTGATGTACATTTCGGTTTGTGCGCGCAACAAACCCATTGCGGCTAAGACCGCGGCTAAGAGTGTGAAAGTCAGCTTTTTCATAATTCAGATTTTTGGAAATAAAAAGAACAATTTAGCCTGCAATACCAGTTCTGTCAAACGCTTACAACGGAATTGCAAGCTACCTGCTAATGGGGGGGACACCTATTATCAGATTTGTCGCCAAAGTGCTAAAACTTTACGCGCTTCACGAAGACCGAGTTTTACTTTTGTCCGTAATGTAAATTATTCAATGTACGTACAACAACTATCTCCTAAACACCTGCATCCATGCTTAGAAAAATACCTGCTGCCTATTCCTTGTTTTTATTAATGGCCACTGCCATCCTTTTCCTCTCTAACAACAACAATCCACCCAACGGCTTTACAGGCGCACCGCCAAGCGGCCAAACCTGTGCCAGTTGCCATGGTGGCGGCAGTGCTTCAGGAAATATAGTCATCAGTGGTTTACCTTCGGTCATTACGCCCGATCAGATTTACCCCATTACAGTAACCGTTACGCGAACAACGGCAACGCCCCAAAAAGCAGGGTTCCAGATGACTGTGCTTGACGGCAGCAATGCTTTTGCCGGAGTTTTTTCAAGCCCCGGATCAGGCGCTACAGTTCAAAATACAGGTGGGATTTTTTACTTTGAACACAGTACCGGGCAAAGTTTCGGCGCCGGGAATACAGTCACATTTACCGTTAACTGGCGTGCTCCGGTTACGGGTTCTGGGGTCATTACCATGTATGCTGCTGCGAATTTAGCGAACGGCAACAACAGTACTTCCGGCGATTTCATCACCACTACGACTGCCAGTGGCACTCTCGACGATTCGGGCGGTCCGATTGCAACCAATATTACCAGCACAAACGCCAGTTGTTTTGGGGGAAGCGATGGCACAGCGACAGCAAACCCAACGGGCGGCGGGGGCCCTCCCTATTTTTACATGTGGTCTACAGGTTCCATGCAGCAATCCATTTCCAACCTTTCACCCGGAACCTACCTGCTGACGGTTACGAATGGCTCAGGCGGGATGGGTACAGGCATGGTCACCATTACCGCTCCGCCCCCACTGAATGTCAGTATCACCGGCTCCGGAAACATTACCTGTACGAATTTAACCGGCTTTGCAACAGCGCAGGCTAGTGGCGGTACACCCAACTATACCTATTCCTGGTCGAATGGCTCTACCGGCTCAACAGGGTTGTTCAGCAGCCCCGGGCTTTATTCTGTAACGGCAACAGACAGTCATTTTTGTACAGCAGTCACCACAGTGAACATTACGGCCAATACTACAGCGCCAACTGCTGTTGCGGGACCCGACAGAACAATATCCTGCACCAATCCGACGACCACGCTGAATGGCGCGGGCTCTTCTACAGGAGGCAACATCACTTACCAGTGGACTGGTCCCGGAATTGTCAGCGGTGGAAACACCCTCACACCTCTTGTAAGCCTTGCCGGAACGTACAACCTGCTTGTCACGAATCAAAGCAACGGCTGCACGGCCAGCGATCAGGCCGTTGTAACGGGCAATACTACACCGCCTACGGCCAATGCCGGACCAGACCAACTCATTACCTGCGCCAATGGGATGACGACAACACTCAACGGAGAGGGCTCTTCCTCAGGTGCAAACATCAGTTATGCCTGGAGCGGTCCCGGAATTGTCAGCGGAGGCGCTACGGCTACGCCTACGGTGAATGCGGCCGGAACCTACACCCTGACTGTTACCAACCAAACCAACAATTGTACAGCAAGCGATCAGGTTGCTGTTACGGCCAATACGACGCCCCCTGTAGCCAATGCCGGTATGGATAAGACAATCACCTGCGCCAATCCCAATGTACAACTGAATGGATCCGGTTCTTCTGCCGGCGCAGGCATCACATATGTGTGGAGCGGCCCCGGCATTGTCAATGGTGGCAATACCCTAACCCCAACCGTGAATGCAACGGGAGCGTATACCCTGACGGTTAATAATGGGACCAATGGCTGTTCAGCGAGCGATCAGGTGGAAGTTACCAGCAATAGTACGCCCCCAATTGCCAATGCAGGTCCGGGGCAAACCCTGACTTGCTCCGTTACCAGCCTTACGCTGAATGGAACCGGTTCTTCATCCGGTACAAATATTGTTTATGCCTGGTCGGGCCCGGGCATCGTCAGCGGTGGCGCCAGCGCCACCCCGGTCGTTAATGTTGCAGGAACATATATCCTGACAGTAAGCGACCAAACTACAGGATGCAGTGCAAGCAGCCAGGTTATCGTACTCAGCGATACCACAGCGCCTGTGGCGAATGCCGGCGCGGATCTGATCATAACCTGTGGCAATACGCAGGGAACCCTGGATGGTACTGCCTCTTCTTCCGGAACAAATATTGTTTACGCCTGGAGCGGCCCCGGAATTGTAAGCGGGGACACAACGCTTATGCCGACCGTGAACCTGGCCGGAGCCTATACCCTGGTGGTGAGCAACCAAAGCAATGGCTGCACTTCAACAGATCAGGTGAGTGTTAGCGTTAATACAGCGCTGAATATGGCTGTTCAGTCAGCGCCCGCAACTTGTTTCGGCGCCAGCACCGGTACAGCTACTGCTTTGGCTTCCGGAGGCAACGGCAATTACGCCTATCTTTGGTCAAATGGAGCGACAACGGCACAAATCACAGGATTGACAGCCGGAACATACAGCGTGACGGCTACCAACGGGAATTGTACGGCTACAGGTAGTACGACAGTTGCGCAACCGCCAGCTCTGGTCGTTAATGTCGTGACCAGCGCCGAAACTTCGCCAGGAGCAGCAGACGGTACGGCAACTGCTATGGTTACCGGTGGTTCGTCAGGATACAGCTTTCTTTGGAATACAGGCGCAACGACTGCCTCCATTTCAGCTTTGGCGCCGGGAGATTACAGCGTGACCGTCATGGACAACAATGGTTGCACAACATCAGCAACAGCAGAAGTAAACAACTCCATTTGCACCGGTTTTGAATTGTCTTTGACAGCGATGGATATGGTTTGCGAGGACGATATGAGCGGAAGTATCTCGGCTTCGTTAACCGGCGGCGCTGCGCCATTTTCGTTTGAATGGTCAAACAATGAAACCGGAGCCATGATTTCCGGACTGGGTGTCGGAGTCTATTCCGTAAGCGTGACCGATGGCAACGACTGTTTTTTATTGGCCTCCGCTGCCGTGGCGGTATTACCGGATACCACGAAACCGGTTGTTATGGCCCAGCCTTTAACCGTTTATCTGAATACAATTGGCGAAGCGGAAATTACCCCGGAAATGGCCGACGACGGCAGCGACGACAATTGTGGCATTGTAACCTTACAATTGAGCAGAGACAGGTTTAGTTGTGCTGATATCGGCACACAAACCATCGCTCTTACGGCTATTGATGCAGCGGGTAACGAAGCCACAGCTGCATTTCCGGTTACGGTACTGGACACCATTCCACCCAATATTCTTTGTCCGCCAGGCCTGAATGCAATTGGCTGTGACCTTGTGATTGATTACGGTTCACCTTCTCTCCTCATTGAATGGTGTGACGGTCAGAATGTTGAAATTCCGGTTGCATTGATTTCCGGGCCGCCAAGTGGCAGCATCTTTCCAATGGGTGAAAGCATCATCACGCTGGAAGCAACTGACCCAAGCGGCAACAGCAGTTCCTGTTCGTTTAGTGTCATCATTTCCAGTCCGCCGGCGCCAACTGCAGAATTGGTGACGCCGCTTTGTACAGGTTCAGCCGATGGTTCGATTACGGTGATGCCTTTGGGAGATCTTTCGGGCTATGCCTTCCAGTGGAATGACCCCGCCGGACAAACCACTGCTACTGCGGTTGGACTAAGCGCAGGCGATTACGAGGTCATCATTTCCGGCAATTCCAATAATTGTGTGGATACCTTCAGTTATAGCCTGGAGGATCCGTCTCTGATTGAGATTGCTTTGGACGAGCTTGTTCCGGAATTGTCCGTTGACATGAATGGCGCCATTTCCGTGACTGTAAGTGGGGGCCAGGGTGAACCTTACGACTACATCTGGTCGTTCAACGGGCAACCATTTTCTACAGAAGAAGACCTGAGCGGCCTTTCCATGGGCGAATACACCCTAAGGGCAATAGACATAAATGGCTGTGAAGCCAGCGACACTTTTACACTCGATCGATTGACAAAAACATTCGAGCCGGCCCATGATTATGCTTTATTGCTTTATCCCAACCCTTCAAAGGACTTATTAAACCTTCAGGTTACAGGTGAAAAGGCCGCCGGCATAGAAGTTGCTTTGATTGATTTCGACGGGCGAATGCTCCGGCAACTGGCGCCGGTTGTAGCTGCCCGCCATACTTTTCATTTGGATGTAGCGGACTATGCCCCGGGGATTTATCTGGTTCGGGTGATCATAGACGGCGGAGTACTTTGGAGAAAGATCGCGGTGGAGCGCTAAGCATCAGGTCGTCTTTCTGTAATTCAAAATGGCCCAGGTGTTCAACACCACTGCGAAAGAAGCAATGATGCCCAAATGGGACAGAATGTCGCGAAAGCCGCTTCCTTTGAGAATAACCAGTCGCATGACACTGATCAGGTAAGTGACCGGATTAAAAGAGGATACGACTTTCGCCCATTCCGGCATGCTTTCAATTGGGGTGAACAAACCGCCCATGAGAATGAAAATCATCATTAAAAAAAACATGATGAGCATGGCCTGCTGTTGGGTTTCACAAAAAGTAGAAACCAGCAGTCCCAAACCAAGTACAGCCAGCAGATAAACAGCAATGAAACTGTATAAAACGCCCATATTGCCCAGTGGCACAATGCCGTAAAGGAGGTAGGAAACCAGCATGCCAACGGTAAAGACGACATTTCCGAGTATCCAGAAAGGAATCAGTTTGCCCAGAATAAAATGGTATTTTTTGATGGGAGTAACGTTGATTTGTTCGATGGTACCAACTTCTTTTTCCCGCACGATGTTCAGCGCACTGAGAAAACCGCCTACCATCGTCACCAAAATAGCAAGTATACCGGGAACCATGAATACTTTGTAATTCATGGAAGGATTGAACCAGTTGGTAGCGGTAATTTCGATGACAGGGATCGGGTTCATCCGCGTGGGTTGTACCAATTCCAGGCGAATGTCCTGATTATAAGCCCGGATGATCTGGTTGACATATGCGCCACCTAAGTTTGCTTTGGTTCCATTGATCGCATTGACGGCAATGAATAGCTTTTGCTCGTCTTCCCGGATCAGGTTTTTTTCAAACCCGGCCGGTATTTCAAGGACGATGTCGGCCTGGTCGGATTCAATTCCCTGCATGGCCTCTTTGAAAGAGGAAGAATAGGCCATCAGCCTGAAATAGCCCGAAGCTGTAATTTTAGAAACCAATTCCTGAGAATAGGTGGAATGGTCGTGATCAACCACCGAAAGGTTGATGTTTTTTACCTCATAATCAGCAGCCAGGGGCATGATGGCCAACTGAACGACCGGCATCACTGCGATGATGGCTAGGATGCTTTTGTTCCGGAAAATTTGGCGAAACTCTTTTTGCAGCAGGAATTTTATTGTTCTCATGCCAGGCGGATTTTGAAGCTTTTCAAACTGATGAAAAATAAAAACAGGGTGATTCCAACCAGGATCAGGGTCTCTTTCCAGATGGCCTCAAATCCCAATCCTTTGATCATAATGTCCTTTACAATGAGGTAGTACCACTTAGCAGGAACGATGTTGCTGATGACCTGCAACGGTATCGGCATGTTTTCTATTGGAAACATGAAGCCGCTGAACAACACGGTCGGGAGCAACATGCCCATCAGCGAAATCAACATGGCCGTCTGTTGCGAGTCGGTTTTTATGGAAATAAAAATCCCCAGTGTCAGACAAGTAATGATGAATAAAGTGCTTTCTGCCAGGAGCAACAGCAGGCTGCCATTGACGGGCAAATCCAGCACAAAAACACTCAGTAGCAGAATAGAACCTACATTTACCAGCGAAAGAAGGAGGTAGGGAATGGCCTTTGAAAGAATGACCAGCGCAGGCCGGAAGGGCGAAACCAACAACACCTCCATTGTCCCGGTTTCTTTTTCTTTTACGATGGAAATAGCGGTCATCATCACACAAACAAGCATCAAAACCATGGCCATCACACCGGGAACGAAATTTGGCGCGCCTTTCAATTGCGGATTGTACAGCATTTTCGTTTCCGGTATGATCCGGTAAGGAAAAACGGCACTTTTATTCATGGCAGACTGGTAGTCCTGAATGATGGACGAGAGGTAATTGGTCAGCGCTGTGGCATTGTTCGGGTCGGTCGCATCTGCAATGATTTGTACCTGAGCACTGTTCTGGTGCTGCAAATCTCGTGCAAAATTTGCCGGAAATACGATGGCAGCTTTCGCATGGCCTTCCTGAAAAGCGCCTTCAATTCCCAGGGGCCCGTCAACAAATGATTCGATCTCAAAATACCGGCTGGCTTCTATTTTGCTGATGATTTCTGTTGAGACTTCGTCGTGCGCATGGTCAACCACGACGATTTTTGAGTTTTTGACTTCATTGGTCAGGGCAAAACCGAAAATCAGGATTTGTACCACCGGCATGCCAAACAGGATCAACAAGGTTTTCCTGTCGCGCAGCACATGGTGAAATTCTTTCTTGATAAAGGTGATTAATTGTGTCATTTCAGCTGTTGTTAACTTATAGGTCGACCCGTTTTGCCTGTCGTGCCAATTTGTAAAAAACATCGTCCATAGAGTCGGCCTGAAATTGCTGTTTCAGGTTGTGCGGCGTATCCAGAGCTTCAATCCGACCGTCTACCATAATCGAAATCCGGTTGCAATATTCGGCTTCATCCATGTAGTGGGTGGTTACAAAAACGGTAACGCCTTCTTCTGCAGCTTCGTAGATTAAATCCCAGAACTGCCGGCGGGTTACCGGGTCCACACCTCCGGTTGGTTCATCCAGAAAAACAATATGAGGCTGGTGCAGGATGGCCACCGAAAAGGCCAGCTTTTGTTTCCATCCCAGAGGAAGCGCTGAAACCAGTTTGTCTGCCTCGCTTTGCAAGCCAAGCCGGGCAATAATGGCTTCGCTTTTTTCTTTAATGGCGCCATCTGAAAGGCCATATATCCCACCATAAAAGCGAATGTTTTCGAGCACTGTCAGGTCTTCGTAAAGCGAAAACTTCTGGCTCATATAGCCGATGTTCTTTTTGATCTTTTCCGTTTCCCGGTAGATGTCGAAACCCGCAATCGTAGCGCTGCCCGAAGAGGGTAGGGACAGGCCGCAAAGCATGCGCATGGCAGTGGTTTTTCCGGCGCCATTGGCGCCCAGGAAGCCAAAAATTTCACCTTTATAAACTTCAAAACTAAGGGCGTCGGCCGCAATAAAATCGCCGTAGCGCTTGGTCAGTAAATCAGCTTTGATGGATATTGCTCTGTTGCTTAAATCGTTCATTTGAAATTACTTTATGACCGCTGCCTGATGCACTGTAGCCAGCCTGATGAAACAATCTTCAATGTCAGGTGTCGCTGGTTGTACTTCTACGTCTTTGAGTCCGGCACTTTCCAGCCATGATTTCAAAGCAGCGCTTTCGACGGCTTCATCTATGCCGCTTTGCAGGGCCACATGAGCGTATTCTCCAAATGCGTAGCTGTTGAGCGTTTTTTCATAGCGGGCTAAGTTGTTCAGCAGAGCATACATGTGATCCGCTCTGACGGCAAACAGGCTGTCCGGGTATGCTTTGCTGATGTTTTCGGGTGCATCAATGGAAAGGATTTTGCCGTCCTGCATCAGCGCGATCCGGTCGCACAGGGCCGCTTCGTCCATATAAGGCGTGGAAACAACAATGGTGATGTTTTGCGCTTTCAAACGCTTCAGCATTTCCCAGAACTCTTTCCTTGAAACCGGGTCAACACCGGTGGTGGGTTCGTCTAAAAACAAGACTGTCGGTTTGTGGATCAGGGCGCAGCATAGCGCCAGCTTTTGCTTCATGCCCCCCGATAATTTTCCTGCCCGCCGCTTTTTAAAAGGTTCGATCTGGACGTAAATATCCCGAATCAAGTCGTAGTTTTCCGCCACGGTGGTATTGAATACCGTCGCAAAAAAGTTCAGATTTTCTTCGATGCTCAGGTCGGGATACAAGGAGAATTTTCCCGGCATGTATCCCACCGAACTCCGGATTTGTTTGTAGTCTTTTTCTACGTCGAACCCATTGACCGTAGCGCTTCCGCCATCGGGCAACAGTACGGTCGTCAGCATGCGGAAAATACTGGTTTTTCCGGCGCCATCCGGCCCGATCAGGCCAAATAATTCGCCTTTCTCTACAGCAAATGAAACCTCATTGACTGCAACCGTTTTTTCTTTTCCATAAACCTTGGTGAGGGCATTCAGCGTTATTGCTTCCATTTTTCTACAATTTTACTTCTCCGTACATGCCAATTTTTAAGTAGCCGTCGTTTTTAACCGCAATTTTTACGGCGTAAACCAGATTGGCGCGCTCGTCTTTGGTTTGGATGGTTTTGGGCGTAAACTCTGCTTTATCACTGATCCATTCGACGACGCCGGAATAGCTTTTGTAGGCTTTCGGATCACCATCCACCAGTACTTCTACGGACTGGTTGAGCTTTATTTTTGAAAATTGATCTCCGGTAACATAAGCGCGAAGGGTCATCACCGACAGGTTGGCGATTTTATAGAGCGGTTTTCCCGCCATAGCCATTTCGTTGGCTTCCGCGTATTGGGTCAGCACGGTCCCGTCAATAGGATTGACAATGTGGCATTTCGCCAACTGGTCGTTCAATTGCTCAATTTGTACGTAAAGCGGCAGAACATCGCTGCGCAGGCTGGCGGTCTGGGTTTCCAGCACAGATCTCTGGGCCGTCTGTTGCTTGCGAATCACCGACATTTGTTTCTGCACTTCGTCAATCTGCGCCTGGATGTCATCTGCCTGCTTGGGCGTGGCAGCGTCAGATTTTACGAGATTTTGGATGCGTTTCTGCTCGTGTAGCAAATTATCCAGTCGCGTTTGCGAAAGCGCCAATTGCTGGTTGTAAACATCCGTTTGTGGCAAAATAGCGGGCAGCCTGCTTCCCATCGCCCTGATCTGCGCTTCTAATTGCTTCTTTTTCAAATGGAGCTGAACAGTATCGATGTAACCGATGGCCTCACCTGCCTTTAAAACCAGCCCTTCTTCAAGCCGGAGGGCTTTTATGAGGCCTGTCCCTTCTGCTGATACCAGAATTTCATCGGCTTCAAATACCCCTGAAGCGTCGTATGATTTTTTTTCACTACAGGACGCCAGCAGGGCGGCGCTTATCAAAATTAAGATGCTTTTTTTCATCGCAATATGGTTGTTGAAATGGATTGATTATGGTGTAAATGACTGATTTTGTATGGCACTAATTACCGGCTGTTGTTTGATGGAGGTATTGCGCCATCAGCAATTGAATTTCGTGCAGGATTTTACCCTGCCTGGCCTGGTCTTCGGCGTTGACTTCCCTCAGATAGTCGTTGGTATTGACCACGCCATTTTCCAACTGCACTGAAGTCGTATTTTTAATCCCCAGGCGCAAAGCGATGATCTCTTCGTCTGCCCGGAGCAGGGTTTCCAGTTTGTTGACTTCTGCCGATTGCTGCCGCAGTGACAGGCGGGTATTGAACAAAAAAGTCTCTTTTTGAAGGGCAATCTGACCGCGGTTGAGCTCGATCATCGCCCCGTCATTTTTTCGGGTATACAGGTTCGACAGCGAATATTGCATGCGAATGCCTCCGATGTAATAAGGTTCGAAATCGTTGCTCAGGAAATTAAGTGCCGGCCGTCCAAAGCCCCCCTGGAGGAACAAACTGACTTTGGGGCGGTTTCGGGCAGTCAGCAGGTTGTGTTGCAGCGCGATGCTTCGGTTTTGCGTTTCGAACAGTGCCAGTTCCGGCCTGTTGATCGTTTCAGTAACCTCGATGCGCTTTGGCATTTCAAGTACAAGATCCGCATCCGGATCCCGATTGATCAGCAGGGCAAGCATGCCGGCGTAGGCTTGCCGGGAAGCCGTTAATTCAGTTGTGCGCTGTCCGGCTTTCAACAATTCGGCTTTCAGAACATCCTGGCTGCTTCTGAGCGCAACGCCGTTTTTGATGGCGGCCTCCGCTTTGTTCAACCCCAGTTGGATGTCTTTTTGCAGCAACCCGACCTGCTCCAGTTGTGCGTCTATCATCAGGATGCCAAAATACAGCTGGTTGACGCGGTCTTTGAGTTTGTACAGCTCTACTTCAAGCTGTTGCGCTTCTACTTCGGAACGCGCTTCCTGTGCCAGTTGCTGCTGTTTGATGAGCCCGCCATCATAAAGGGTTTGACTGACATCGGCATAAAGCTTGTACTGGTCTTTTCCGGGTTTTGGGATATCGAGCCCGGGCAACTGAAGCGGAATCTGGGTGACATCTGACTGATAGCTTGCGGTACCGGCGAAACTGATTTGCGGAAGCCGGCCTTTTGCCAGGTTGTCAATAGCGTAGTCTTTGCTTTTCGCAATTAAATCCTGCTGCCTGATAAGCGGATAATTTTGTCGGGCAAGTGCATAACAATCCTCAAGGGTCAAAGGCTCTGGACTTTGAGCGTGCAGGCTTGCAGTAAGCAGCAGTAAAGTCAGGAGATTCGAAATACTTTTCATCGCTGATATACGTTTGTTTAAAATTTCGTTTTAATCATTTGATTAACACAGGGGCAAAAAAAATCACTTTGATTCCAGGATGCTTTCAACCCAAAGGGGAACGAGTTTTTTGCGCTCTTCCATGAGCTGTGCAAAAGAATCATCGGTAAGCGCGCCCATCGCTTTAAATATGGGGCCGCCGATAAAAGGAAATACGGTCATACCCATGATGTTGAAAATAAAATGCAAAGGGTTGATATCCGGGCGTTTTTCACGAAGCTGTACCACAAAATGTGAGTTATGGAACAAATCTGCAATGGGGGCGATGCTCAGAAATTTCGCCGGATTGCTGCGAATTTCACTCAGGATGAAGATCGGAATGTCCGGATTCTCCAACAGCATGTCTACATAGTTCGCCACAATCTTTTCCACTTTCACGGTCAGGCTATTTTCTGTATCGAACAGGATAAAAGCCATGACGCTGAAAAACTTTTGCATCTTTTCAATCATCACCAGTTCAAACAACTTTTCCTTACTCCGGAAGTAGTAGTTCAGCAGCGCAAGATTGATGCCCGCTTCTTCTGCAATGTCCCTGGTTCTCGTTGCGGAGTACCCTTTTTGCATGAACACCTTTCGCGCAGCTTCCTTTATTTTTTCCTCAGTAGAAAGATCTGTTTCTACCTTTATCCGCTTGGCCATTTGTATGATTGATGTTCTTATTTTGGGTTTTTCTCTTACAGAAACTCCCAAATCCAGGGCAAAGATAGGAGCAGGTTTGGTATAAGCCAAGTTTTTGATCATTTTTTTTAATCAAATGATTAAAAAAAATTCAAAGCCCTACTTTATGTGTCCCGGGCGCAGCGTATTTTAGTAAAAATTGCAGGCAATTCCATCGTTCAATACACTGCACCCGGGCTTCAATATTTTGAGGGCATCGGGGTTCCTTACCCTTTAACCTTTACCCTTTAACCTTGTTCCTTTAACCTTATTCCTCCTTCCTACATCCCCATCGGCACCTCCATCAGCAGCAATTCCGCATCAGAATCCGCAGAAAGAGAAATTTTGTCCGTATCCCAGATGCCCAGCGCATCGCGGGTATTCAGTTGCTGCCCTGCAATGGTTACATCGCCTTTCAGTACAAAAGCATAAACGCCGTTGCCGGCTTTTTTGATCTGATATTCCGTGCCGACGCCTTTGTCGAACTGGCCAAGGTGGAACCACGCATCCTGATGAATCCAAACGCCCTCATCATCCGGATTAGGCGAGAGGATTTGCTGCAGTTTGTTGTGGCGGTCTTTCAGATTCAGGGTCAATTGATCGTAGCGCGGGGTGACATTCTTTTTGTTTGGGAAAACCCAGATTTGCAAAAACTTCACCAATTGTTCCTTGCTCCGGTTGTATTCGCTGTGGCGGATGCCCGTGCCGGCACTCATCACCTGCACGTCGCCATTGCGGATAACAGCCACGTTGCCCATGCTGTCTTTGTGTTCCAGATCGCCTTCCAGCGGTATGCTGATGATTTCCATGTTGTCGTGCGGGTGAGTGCCGAAGCCCTGTCCCGGCGCTACCGTATCGTCGTTCAGGACGCGCAGCACGCCAAAGTGCATGCGGTCCGGGTTGTAATAACTGGCAAAACTAAAACTGTGATGGCTTTGCAGCCAGCCGTGATCGGCTTTGCCGCGGGTATCTGCTTTGTGCAAAATGGTATTTGCCATGATGTTTGACTCCTTGTTTGGTAAATGATTGAATCCTATGATCTCGAGTTCTTTAAGCTCGTCAATGTTGTTTTTGACCACATTGCCGAGTGCTGCTGAGGCCGCAAATATGCCGGTTCCCATCAGTCCTTTTCTGAGAAAGTCTTTACGGTTCATGTTCGCTGATTTTGGTGTTTCGATGCCACAAAGATACCCATGTGGCTTACCCCGATCCAATAAGGTAGATTAAGAAAACGGACTGCAGCTATTGTTTTTTCAGTAAAGTACTGCGCATTTTGCTGAAAAACTCCGGCGTGACGCCAATGTAGGACGCGATGTGCTTCTGGGGAATGCAATCGACCAGAGATGGGTAGCGGGTACAAAAATTGACATAGCGTTCTTCTGCGCTCAAACTGAGGTTGTCCAGCAGGCGCTGCTGATTGCTGGCCAGCGCATTTTCCACAATAATGCGGAAGAAACGCTCAAACTTAGGGATCTCTGCATAAAGCAATTCCTGATCGCTTTTCGACAAAAGCAGCAAGGAAGCAGGTTCCAGCGCGTCCACATTCAGAACGCCTGGTTTTTGGGTAATGAGGCTGTAAAGATCCGCCATCCACCAACCCGGCGTGGCAAAGCTCAATACGTGCTCGTAGCCGTTTTTATCCACACTGAATCCGCGTAAGCAACCCGACACTACAAATGCCGAATACCGGCACACTTCGCCCTCCTGCAACAGAAATTGCCGCCGCTTGAGCGTTCGGGGCTGAAGCATCGAAGTAAACCGCGCTTGCTCCGGTTCACTCAGCGTGATGTGTTTCGAGATGTTTTGGAGGATGAGGTCAAAGGCCATTGGATGAAATATGGTTGAACAACTGCAATAATACGCTGTTTTTTTGATACAGGCTTTTGGCCCAACCATTGCCCTGCGTTCCGCCGTCTTTAAGCATAGACCAAACAACGACTGTCATGAATAAACTTTTTTTCATTTTTGGCGCTTATGCCCTTTTTCTTGTGCTGGCCTGTAAAACGGAAGATACACAGCCTGGTTCCCCAGATCTTACCTGCATTGGCGAACAGCAGGTGCCGGAACTGAGCCGCGATAACAATACTTTTGGGTTTGAATTGCTGAAAAAGCTTCAGGCCACCGATCCGGATGGAAACCTTTTTGTTTCACCACTCAGCATAGCTGCGGCTTTGTCCATGACCCTCAACGGCGCTGCAGGCGACACCAAAACGGCCATGCAGCAAACCATGAATCTGAGCGATTGGGAAATTCAGCAACTGAACAGTGCCTGGAGCTGTCTGCTCGAAGTGATGCCACAGCTGGATGCCGATGTAGACGTTAACATCGCCAATTCGATCTGGTACCGCCAGGGTTATTCGGTTCGCCAGGAATTTTTAGATGCCAATACCCAAAACTACAACAGCGAAGTGGCCGCCCTGGACTTCGGCGACCCGGCCGCGTTGACGACCATCAACGGTTGGGTAGATCAAAAAACGAACGGTCTCATCAAAACCATCCTCAGCGAAATTCCTGCCAACGCAGTGATGTACCTCATCAACGCCATTTATTTTAAAGGCGCGTGGAAACACGAATTCGACCCGACTTACACCAACGATGCTACCTTTTACCTCGAAGACGGCACGCAGAAAACGATCAGAATGATGACGCACGGCGAAACAAAATTGCCTTATTTTGCGACAGCCACTTTCGAAGCGGTTGACCTCGCTTATGCCGATTCCGTCTTTTCCATGAGTATTTTCCTGCCCAAAGTTGGCGTTTCGGTCAACGATCTGGCCAATACCCTCAGCGAAAGCAACTGGAATACCTGGCTCGCCAGTTTCCAGACGCAGGAACTGTTTTTTTCGATGCCAAAATTCAAGATGTCGTATAGAGAAAAACTTAACCGCACCCTGACCGAAATGGGCATGGGCATCGCATTCCGCGATGACGCCGATTTCTCCGGCATCAATGGCACCGGCGGCATCTACATCGATGAAGCCATTCACAAATCGTTCATTGAGGTAAACGAAGAAGGCACCGAAGCGGCAGCCGTCACCTCCATCGGTATTGTGGAAACCTCTCTTCCTTCCATCCCGGTTTTTTATGCCGACCGGCCTTTCCTGTTTGCCATCCGCGAAAACAAAACGGGCAGCATCCTGTTTGTCGGAAAGTTGATGAACCCGGAGGAGTAGGGGTCTTTAAAAGGCAAATTGGCAAGGGGCAAATTGGCAGGGAGGTCGATTTGCCCCTTGCCCATTTGCAAACTTGCCCCTTGCCCTTACCCTGCTCACCCGGTCTCTTTAATCGAATGGATACCTTGTTAATTGTTCCTTTCTTACCTTTACCCCAAAATCAGCCACACTGCAATGACAAACAGAAAATTTACCCTACTGCTCCTGACCGGCCTCGCTGCCGCCACCTTTGCCTGCCGCAACGACAAACCTGAAACGATCAAATCAGACCTTTACGGCGATTTTTTTGTACGCTACCTGGCTCCGGAGCAGGAGTTGAAAGCCTACGCTTCCTTTTCTCAGGGGGATTCCATACAAAGCGCCGTGCCCATTGAACTGCCCGGCGGCGTCAGCTTTCAGGGTGGCGGTATGGAGGGCAGAAACCTTCAGGGACAGCAATTTCGCTATGTATATCAAAGCCAGACCGACTACACGGCTCCTTATACCTTCAAAACCAAAACCCCCGATGGCAAGGCACTGTCGCACACCATCACCATGAGCGGCCTGGGTAAGTTTTCCATCCGCGAAGGGGTTATCAGTAAGTCGAAAGGCATGACGCTCGAAATTGAGCAGGGAATGCTGAAAAAAAACGAAAGCATCGTGATGCTGTTCACCGTACCGGCTACGGGCAATTCTTACACCATCATTGCCCAGGGCCCGCACCCCGACAACATCCATGCCATTCCGTCCACAACGTTGCCGGCTTTGCCAAAAGGGAAAGTACAACTCTATTTAGTCAAAAAGTATGAGGAAATTGCAGATTCACCCCTGGCCAACATTACGTCCTCAGCAGAGTATTATTCCGATATGATTGAAGTGGATGTGGTGGATTAGGGGGGTAAGAGGCAAGTAGGCAAATGGGCAAGGGGCAACGCGTTTTTGCTAACTTGCATATTTGCCAATTTGCCCTTTTCAACGAGCCATCAAGCTCCGGACCAGCGTCGTATCGCTGTGCTCGAATCGCAGACTTTCACAAAAAGCGAGGTAATCTTTCACAGCAAGTTTAGCCCGGTAGGCTTTTTCTAAAACCCGTTGCCTGACAACTTCGTCTGCAGCGGCAGCGGTCAATAGTTTGGGCAGGGATTCACGCAGCAACTTCAGGGTATTTGTTTGAATTTCAATAGCTTGTAGCGTTCGCTCCGGGTTTGGGCGCCGAAGCAGCTGTTTGGCGGTTTCAAAATAGGCGGGAGCATTTTCCAGGCACCGCTCGACACCTTGCAGGCGTTTTTCAACAGGGGCATCGCTTTCCCCCAGCAGTTCCGCCAGCTGCGTTGTCAGGTCGAAAGCTGCCGGATCGCTTTGCAACTGCTCCCGACTTTCGAGGGCCTTCTTCATGGCCGCCGCATAACGGCTCCAAAGTTGCCGGTTGCTTTTATTCAGGCGTGAAGGGCTGATGCGGTCAAGTTTTTCAGCCAAAATGCGGTATTGCTCCATTTCTTTTTGGAATGCAGCCGCAGTTGGAATGGGGCTGTCGACACGGACAGGATAACTGCTTTCCGGCAACGCTTCCCAGGCTTTACCCCAGCGACGGAGTGCTGCGTCGTCGCTGCAGGCGCTCAACAGCAAAAAACATCCGATCCAGCAATAGCGGGGGAAGGGGGTTAGGCTCACAGACTCACAGATTCATTGGCTGTTTGCAGGCGCGCTGCTTCAGCTAATTTTAGGGCTTTTTCCAATTGCTCTTCGTGCGTAAGGTGGGTGTTGTCGAGTACAATGGCGTCGTCTGCCTGCCGCAAAGGGCTGTCTGCTCTTGTAGAATCAATGCGGTCGCGTTCGGCTAAATTCCGGCGCACAGCTTCCATCGCGACCTCCACTCCCTTATCCTTCAATTCTTTATAGCGGCGTTGGGCCCGCACTTCAGGATCGGCAGTGAGAAATATCTTTAACTCTGCATTTGGAAATACAACCGTGCCAATGTCACGGCCATCCATAACAATGCTTTTTTGGAGGCCCATCGCCTTTTGCTGTTTGACCATCGCCCGGCGCACCTCGGAGATGATGGAAACCTGGCTTACATTTTCAGAAACATCCATTTGCCGGATGGCCTCTTCCACATCTTCGCCATTGAGGAAAGTGTGGTTGCCCATGCCGATGTTTTCAAAATGAATGGTGATGTACGGCAACGCTGACGCAACGGCTAACTGATCGGAGGGATCAATGTTGTGCTGAAGCAAATAAAGCGTCACCGCGCGGTACATGGCGCCGGAGTCGATATAAGCATAGCCCAGCACTGCAGCCAGCCCTTTGGCAAGGGTGCTCTTGCCACAGGAAGAGTAGCCGTCAATGGCAATTACAATTTTTTTCATGTCGGCAGGTTTCGGCGCAAAGATAATAAACGATGCGGCTTTATTAAAGCCGAAAACACGCTGCTTAAGGGGCATATTTCCGCTTCGACTTAAACAAAAAACAACCAACTCCTGCCCGAATACAAAAACTGTTCAGCCTGAAATCGCTGTCAACATAGTTGAAAGTCTCCAGCAAGAGGGGGTTGGAATAACGGGATTTTGTATCCGTTAGGTTGCGCAGTGTTCGCGAATATTGTAAATCAATGCCGAAAAAAAAGCCGCGCCGGTGCAATTTAATCCCCGCACCCGCAATAAAAGAAGTGTTGATGTTATTGCGAAAATCTTTCAGTGCTATGAATCCCGCGGAGGTCTCTTCCTCCGGCTGTTCAAAGCGGATCGTTGGCGCATTCAGTCTGGCAGAAGCCGAATGCATGCGGTCGAGGGAAATCCCAGCATAGAGATTGGGTACCAATTGAGTGCTCTCTAACTGATTTGACCGGGAAAAACGGTAGTTCAGAAAAATCGGAATTTGCGACCAGCGGTGTTGTTCAAAAAAAGTAAGCTGCGCACTTCCCCGCGCGCCATCAGCACGCAGGGCATTGTCCAGTTGTGCCTTATAGCGGAAACTCAGGGTGGAAAAAGTATATCCAATACCCAGATCCAATTGCGGGAGCAGTAAATTAACGCTCGCCGTAAATCCAAATGCCGCGCCGGCCGGATCTTCGCCATTGCGACGGTAAGAAATATCCCGCACGGTAACCTCCGGAGCTGCGAATGCCCTGGCCACATCCGGCTTGACATTCAGATAAGGACCTCCAAATACGTAAAATGAAAATTTGGGGAAAGTAACAAAGCGATCAGCCAGATAAGACAACTCCGGCGCGTCCGTTCCCGGCGAATGAAAAGGATCCATATACAAAAGGTCCAGATAGATCTTTTCAGCGTTTTCATCCTCGTCTAAATACGTATAAACCGTTGCCAGCAACGACAGTATGCTCCGCCTCAGCGGGCGTGAATTGTTCTTGTTGTCCGCACATTCCGACAAGCCGACAATGACCTGTTCTAATTTTCCGGCATTAAAATCATTAAGCGCGATGCGGTAATTTTGCTCACAGTTCGATACCCGTTGCGCTGCCAGTGTTGAAGAAAGCAACAGTGCTGTGAGTAATAAGCTGAAAGGCCACGTTTTTGCCAAAATCCGGTACATCATGGGTTCGCTTTAGGTAAATAACGCAAAATGGACGCTTCGCATTTCAGCCCACAGAACGAAGCGCTTTTTTATACTTTCCGGAAAATTACAACGTATCGCGAAAGCATCCTAATGATTTTACAACTACCAGTCGAAACTGCCGGCCACTGAGCGGAGTCGAAACTGCCGGCCACTGAGCGGAGTCGAAACTGCCGGCCACTGAGCGGAGTCGAAGTGGTCGGGGCCATACCGCTTCCATCCCTCACGCGTCCAGACCTATCAGGTTTTCAGACCTGCAAAAAAAAGAGCCGGACTTCAGCCCGGCTCATAAAATCAAGTTTTGCTTCGAAAAATATTATTCTTGAACAAGCCAAATGAAAAGAAACGAAAGACAGCATTTCTGTCTTTTCTGAATGGTTTGTTAATCGGAGATTCCGGAGTATTCAGGGGTAGAAATGTCTACGGAATCAATTCATTGGTAATCTTGCCTGCTTGTTGTATAAGGAGTTACCAAAATCCGATTAATTGCTGCAAAGGGCACAGCCTATATAAAGACCATATTTTCTTGAAGTTTTGTGCTTATCTAAAAGAAAATAGATGTTATTGATCTGGCTTTAAGGAGTAAGAAAAAATGGCGTTTTAAAAAATCAATCAGAGAAACTCAAACGCAGCGTTTTTGACTTAAAAAACTTAAAGCCAGGTCAATGAAATACCAGATAAATGGAGTAATGTGTTTAATAGTGTTTGTTCTTACCTGCAAATTAAGATAATTTATGCATGAAATTAGGGGGTATTGAGCTTCTAATACCATCATTATGTGCTAATTAAATCAATTGACAACATGATCATGTAAGGTGATTCCTACATGGCCATGTAAAAAAAATCTTTCTTTATTAGGCATAAAGCCTTAAATTATTTGGCTATAAATAGTGACAGATGGACAATATTATGCGATATTGTACATCAAACCACCCCTTATGCCAGCATTTTTTGCTACTGTTATGAAGTTAAGGTCGCCCTTCCGGCGATGGGGGCTGCTGCTTGGGGCTATGCTTTTTGTTTCTTCAATTGTAGGGCAGACTTCCGGACAGATAGATGCACGCTACAGAGTCCGGTACCTGGGACTGAAAGAAGGCTTAAGTTCCCGTGATGTAAAAGATGTTTATCAGGATCATCGGGGGGTATTCTGGATAGCCACAGCCAATGGATTGAACCGGTATGATGGCCGTCAGATAATCATCTACAGCAATTTGGAAGGTAGTACGGTAAGGTTGCCTTCTTCCGATATCCGGAGCGTTGCTGAAGACAAAGCACATAACCTTTTGCTGTGTACCGACGCAGGTCTGGTCGCTTTGGATCCTTCCCGGCGGCGTTTGATTTCGGTACTACCGCTGGGTTTTCCGGATTCGGTCGCTCAGCAAACCAATTGTATGATGGAACGGCTGCCGGATGGCAGGCTGTTTTTACTTTTCGGTTCGGTGGTCTATAGCTATAATCAGGGAAAACTGAGTGTCTGGTTTCGTTTGCCTGAAGGGTATGCCCCAACCATCAGAAGCATGTGCTATTCAAAAAAAGACAGTACCCTCTACTTAAAAACGAGTAGCCTGGATCTGGGTTTACTTGCCATTCGCAACAATCGGTTGGAGTCCCTGAATTTTTTGATCTATAAAGACGGTGACACCAGCAATCCGCCTGCAGTTTTCAACAAACAATCCTATAGTATTTTGAACTGCCTGGGCGATTCAATGACCCTGTTTTGGAATACTGCTGTCGGTTTACGCTTACAGATCAACCACGAAAAAAAACAATTCGAACGAAAAGGCGATGAAACCTTTTCAGATGTATTTCTTCCCTGGGGGGCTGTGCAGCGGTACCTGAGCAAAATGGATGAATCGACATTGCCGCACTCCATGAGGGGCGTTAACCTCAGGTTGTCTGTGAAAGATAACCGGGGTGTTTACTGGCTGGGAACCAATATTGGTGTTTTTATGATCAGGGAAACCCGGAAATCAGTTTTCAGGCAACTCGATTTTTTACAAAACACAAGTGTTCGCTCTATTTTGGAAGATGGAGCAGGAAACCTGTTGGTTGGTACGTACGATGGTTTGTTCAAATACGACCCAGCTGGCAACCACGTTCATAAGATGCCTGATATCAAAACAGTATTGGATATCATGCCTGTTGGCAGGGATAGCTTCTGGATGTCGCTGGAACGCTTCAACGGATTGTCCTTGTTCGATAATAAAAATAACCGCCTTTGTCCTCCTCCAACTCTCGCGCCCACCATATCATTCGCTGCTGATTTTGCCCGTTCCGACAGTGCCGTTTGGATAGCCCCGGCACTTGAACAATTGTATTGCCTTCAAGTTCCTGATGGCCGAATCCTGCAAAAATCTGCTCTTTTACCTTATGGCCAACCGCGTCGGGAGACGGTTGTTAAGGCGCTTTTGCAGGCAAAAAATGGTTGGCTCTGGCTTGCTACAGAGGAAGGTTTATATCGGGTAATTCCGCGACCAAACCGAGTGGTGGTTCCGGATACTTCATCCATACCATCTATGCTTAGAGGCCTTAAAATCAATGCACTATACGAAGACCGGAAAGGGCAGTTATGGTTGGGTACAGACGGTGAAGGGCTGGCTGTCTTAACGGTAGATTCCGGAAAATTAACGTGGTATACCACGAACGATGGATTGGCCCACAATGTGGTATTCAGCATTCTTGGCAGCCACCATGATTCCTTATTATGGATTGGCACCCAAAACGGACTGAGCTGTTTGCGCCCGGGCAGGGGGGTATTCAATAATTATTATCAGGAAGACGGGCTGGCCGATAATGAATTTAATACCGGCGCCCGGTATCAGGCCAAAGATGGCGACCTTTATTTTGGAGGAGTCAACGGCATTACCTATTTCAATCCTTCGAAATTGAATTTTTCAATCCCGCCAATAAGGGCTTCTCTCACCATTGACCTTCCCGGTAAAGGCCGGGGCAATGGACCTGCTGAGTGGTTTCCTGCGGAAAATGAGACAGTTGAGATCCCGGCATCTGAAACTTATCTTGAAATCCGGTTTTTTTCCAATGAAGTATTTGACGCAGAAAAAGTTAAATATCGCTATATCATTTCCGGGCTTTATGAGGATTGGCAGTACTCAGATGCTTTCAGTAAGCTTATCCTGAGAAACCTGGCGCCCGGACCTTACAAATTACGCGTTCAGGCGCTCACTCCGGCAGGCCGGTGGGGCATGCCATTCAGGATTACCATCAACAAATTGCCGCATTACTACCAAACCTGGGCGTTTCGCGGATTCATGGCAGTGCTGGTTATAGCCTTATTGTACGGCCTTTATTGGCTTCGAATATGGCAAATCCATCAGGAATACAACATGCGCAGCCGTATCGTCAATGACCTGCACGACGACCTGGGAAGCAGGCTTTATGCCTTGCGGGCAATGGCTACAAAAATCACCTCCCCGCAAACCGAAAAGGCCGACCTCAATGCCCTGCTGGACCAATTCAATGCCATTAGCAAAAATGCTTATGGCGCCATGCGCGACTTCATTTGGGCATTTGACCCTAAAAATGACCGACTGCCAAATCTGGTGGACCGAATGATCGATTTTGCAGAAAACACGATTCGCCCATTGGTAAAGGAACTGAACATCAACGAAAACATCAGTTCTTTGGAGGCCACTATTGCCCCGGTTGCCAAGCACCACGCTTTGATGATTTTTCAGGAAGTTCTGACCAATGCTGCCAAACATACCGTATCGGAATCTCTTAATATTGAATTCGGGGAAAATAAACATCAGTTGTGCATTCGTATTATAAACAGACATGAAGGCCAGCGGGATGGCAATGTTTCAAAGGAGCACATAGGAAGGGAAAGTATGGACGCCCGGATACAAACGATAAAAGGCAAATTGGAATGGTTCGAAGAAGCGAACTTACAGAAGATTTCGATATGGATGCCTTTTTGAAAAAACGATCAGAATACAAGAACCAAAAGCAATAAAGAATGTTTGACCGGACATCTTTTCTGTTTTAAGTATGTTGACAAAATAAGGCAGTTGTTGTTCCGGAATGCCTGATAATGTTTGATGAATAGATTTTTATTTGATTCAAGTTTACAAAAACCCAAGTTATGGCTACAAACAATACTGAACCTGCGCCCACAGGCATGAATAGTCCAGGGCAGAACAAATATAATATTGCCATTATCGAAGATGACTTGAATACCAGGCAATTGTTATCGGATTACTTCGAAAAATCGAAGCATATCCAATGTGTGCTTGCAGTAGATACAGTTGAAAAATTCATCAAATTTCACCGCGATTTCTTTAACATACACATGGTGTTGCTCGACCTGCTGCTGTATGATAAATCCGGCATCGACGGGATTCCCCTTATTAGTTCCCGGGAACCGGAGGCTGAAATCGTTATGTACACTTCTGTAGACGACTATGATACCATTTTCAGAGCCATTTGCAATGGCGCAACGGGCTATTTGCTGAAAGAGCTCTCGCCGCCCGAACTGGAAGAACGGATTACGGAAACCCTTGAAAACAGAGGCTCCTTACTCAGCCCATCGGTTGCCAGAAGAATTGTTCGTTATTTCAATTCGGGAAGCAAGGTTGATGGTCAGGAAGCTACCCTTACCCCGCAGGAATCTTTGGTCGTCCGGCTGTTGACGGAAGGTTTGAAATATGAAGACATCGCACAACGCATGGGCATCAGCATCAACGGCGTTCGCTATCACATCAAAAATGTGTATCGGAAATTAGAGGTAAAAAGCCGTGCTGAACTGATGCGGAAAGGCCGGTTTTTTTAATAAGGGTCGGCTATACGAAAATGCACCATATCCCGCCTGCCAATCAAATTTGAAAGGTGAAAACCCCTCGTCTTTGATGTAATCATTAGAAGCTTTCTTGATTTCCCGCACCAGGTCGGAAATTGCCTCGGCGGGTTTTAATCCAAAAAAAATGTGTATGTGATCGGGCATGCCGCCAATTGCCAGCATTTTATGTCCGCGGTTTTGAACAATTCCAGTGATGTATTTATATAAATTTTCTTCCCATTCCGGGCGAATAAGGGCTTGGCGATGTTTTACCGCAAAAACAGTTTGGATGTAGAGTTGAGAAAATACGTCGGCCATGGTTTCATATTTGGGTTCAAATCAAAGATTGAATTTAGGTGAATTTTGTGTGCTATTTTCGATTTTACCTTGGTTTTTGGAGGGGACCTCGGAGAGGTCCCTCGTTTGTAGCACCCGTGAATGAAATAAGTACCAAGCGACCTCGGAGAGGTCGCACCGATAGCACGGCGTTCATAATATCCGTAGATTTTTTTGTGCTATATTTTTGATACAAATATACGACCTCTCCGAGGTCGGAAGGCGTTTAAATTGCCGGTATCTTGCTACAAAGGGGAGACCTCTCCGAGGTCGTGGCTTGTAGAAAGGGGCGCTTCAACGTGAGCTGTTACAAAACTTCAACGTGAGGTACAAACAGAAATACCTCTCACCGTTCCAACGTTGTTGAGGGTATTACGCAGTCGCTGTTGGTCTGGTTCGCCGAAATAGAGGCGGTATTCTTCGAGGGTTAGTTCGTCAAAATCGGTTTGCTGTATGGATTTTTTCTGCAGGATTTCCAGGCGTTTGCGGTCTGCATTGGAATCTTCGAGGACGCCATGCAGGTCCATGCACAGTTGCTTCGCGTAGTTTTCCGGATTAAGGTTCCAGAAATGAATGCTGCCATCCTGGCATCCGGCCAATAAATTCTGACTGTCGTTGGAAAAAGCCAGCGACATCACCCAGGCATTGTGGCCGTCGAGCACAGTTGGCTGGTAGGAGGCATCGCTGTTGTAGCGCGACATTTCCCACAAACTTACCGTTCCGTCGTAACTGGCTGCTGCCAGCCATCTTCCGTTAGGGCTGAAAACCATTTTTGAAACGGCGGCCTGATGTTGTTTAAAGCGCTTGTTTTGATTCTCTTCGGCTTGAAATGGATTGTTGCGGTCTGTCCCCTCAACAATGAGCAACCTGCCCGTATTGAATCCATAGGCAAAAAAGGTTTTATTGCCCGCGATTCTCATCGCCACTGCGGTAATGTTTCCAAAATCAACTTCCTTTTGTGTTCCTCTGATGTTGTCCTCAAAAGTATCAACCCGGATTCCGTTAAATCCGGATATGTCCATTTCGTAAGTGTAAGTGTCGTAGATGCCGGAGAACCCCCAAAGCCTGGAATCGCCCTTTCCCGGGAAATCGAGCATAAAAACACCTGTTTTTGAAGGTGTTTTTGGAAAGGTTTTAGGTTCACTGCCGGGATTCCAGAGGTAAAACAGCTTTTGGCTCATGGCATAAAACCCGCCCGTGTTGGTGAATCCGCTTTGAAAAATCTCTTCACCGGGCTTTTTCGGCAGCTTTGCTTCTACGGCGCCGCTTCGGGTATTGACGATTTGAAAATAAGGGGGTTCGCCGGCGACGAGCAACTGCTTTCCATCCTTGCTCAAAGCTAAGGTGTTTTGCACCCCGCCTCCGACAGCTTCCAGGGTTTTGACTTCGCCCAACTGCGGTGTGCCTACAGTATTCCAGTTCAAAACCGGCCATTCCTTTACAGTACCATCGCTTCCGGTAGAATAAAACACATTTCGGGTAGGGTGAAATGCGATGGCGCGCACCCCACCTTTGTGTTTGGTTTGGGAAAAGGGAATTCCCCGGTTGAGCGCCTGGGTAGCAGTGTACAAACTTTTAAAAATATCAGGCTGAAGGGGGTTGCCGTTTATGGTGTCCCGGCGGTTGATGTTGTACGCTTCCATGGCTACCAGCGCGCGGAGGCGTCGGTCCTCCATCTGAAGGGTTCGCACCGCTGCGTTTCGGGACACGATAATTTTACCGAGACGTTGTGCGCGGTCGCGCTCTGATTTGGCAGCTGCTTCGTTAACGAGGGCAAGAGAGCGCAATGCTTTGTACAACTCGCTGCTGTCACGGGCCCGCTGCTCCAGAGCGGCTCTGCGCAGGGCTTCCTGTTCGGCTTTTATTCGATTGGATTCTGCGATGGCCCGTTCTTTGATGGCCAAATCACGGCTGCCTTCAGCCATAAGCCGCAGACTGTCAGCGGCGTATTTCAGAGAGATGGCATTGGCTCTCTGCCGTTGTGCATCCTTCTCTGCTTCTTTAGCAAATTCTGCATTTTGCCGGGCGTCTATAGCACTTCGCTGGGCTTCCTTTTCTGCATCGCTAATTTTCTTATTCGCAGCCAGAAGGTCGGCATTGCTTTTTGTTGTTTCAAGAAAGCTATAATAAGCCCAACTGGCCAAAGAAGCCAACATCAAAAATACCACTATCAAAAGAATGCGAAACAATCGCTTTTCCTTTCTAATCTCCTTCCGGGATTCATTAACAAACGCCATTTCTTCGCTGCTCAGCTCCAGTTGGTCGAGCATGGGAGTCATGTAGTTGAAGTATTTTTGATCGAGCAATTGTCCCCGGCTCATCCGGTCCTGAATGGTCAGTATGATGTTGCGCAGGATGCGGTTGTCGGATTCTATTTTCCGGTAGGCGCGCTGAGCGATGAAGTTGTTGGCCAGTTCATAGTTTCCGCCGGGGGTGGTTTCCAGCAACCCGGACTGTTTCAGGGAATCCAGAAGGTGCCGTACAGATTGAGTATCTATGTTTTTTTTGACTGAAAATTCGCGGAGTACTTCCGATTCCGACAATTGAACGCGATTGCCGTTTTGAATAAAAAGGGAAAGAATTTTATTGCCCAGCCCTTTGGCTTGTTTGCCCATCTCCGATTCGATCTGATCCAATTGCTTGTCAAACAGTTCGTCTATCAGAAAATCCGGCTTGCGGATGCTGTCCAATAAATGACTATCAATTACTTTGGGCATATCAGCAATAAGTAGATGTTCAAATTTTAGCTGTTGAAAGTCAGCACCCCGGAGGTTGCTGCGGGTAAATTTCACCCGACGATAAAGATAACGCAATAATCCTGTCCCGCAGCATGCGGTCGCAATGTTTTAGTGTTCCCGGGGCTATTCCACACCGCTCTCCAGCAAAGTCAGGCTTTTTTGATCCGCATCCAGGCTCGCTTTGATGCCTACCGGGAGAATGCACTGGTTAGCAATATGTCCAAAAGGCAATCCGTATGCGACCGGTATACCCAGGCTGCTCAACTGATCTTCCAGAGACTCCATCAGACTCAGTGAAGGGACGCCGTCTTCGGGCACGCAGTCTACAAAAACGCCCAGCGCGACCCCTGCTGCTTTTTCAAGATTGCAGGCCTGGCGCAACTGGGTCAACATCCGGTCGACCCGGTAAGGTCTTTCTTCCACATCTTCGATAAACACGATCCGGCCGCTGAAGTCCGGCGCATGGGGCGTTCCTGCCAAAGCGGCAAGCAGAGAAAGGTTGCCGCCGCTCAACACGCCGGAGGCTTTTCCGCCTCTGATGGTTTTGGCCTCGTAGCCGGGCTTGGTCTGGCTGCTCAGTGCCTCCGGAATGTTGATCCTGACTTCAGGTTGGCCTTCCATCAGGCTTGCCGCAATCTGGGCACGGGAAAAATCAGTCATTTCTGACGCTGCTACCGGGCCGTGAAATCCAATCAAACCTGTTTTTTGGAAAATGGCCAGCAACAATGCCGTTACATCGCTGTAGCCGATCAGCGCTTTCGGATTGCGCCGGATGAGAGCGTAATCCAATGCGGGCAAAAGGCGGGTGCAGCCATAACCGCCGCGCGCGCACCACACTGCGGCTACTTCGCGATCGGCAAATAACTCATGCAGGTCTTCCAGCCGCTGGGCATCAGTGCCAGCGTTATAGCCGCGTTTTGCACGGATGTTTTTTGACAGCTTTACCCGGAAGCCAAAGCTTTCCATGTTTTTGACAGCTTTTTCAAGGGCGTTGTCCGGAATATAACTTCCCGGTGTCGCCAAACCGATGAGGTCGCCAGCGCGGAGCCGGCGTGGCCTGAAAAGCTTCGGCGCTACAGTCGTTGTGGTCCCGCAGGCGCCTGTCATCACTGCGAGCAGCGCCGCCTGTTGCACAAATTTTCGTCGTTGCATACCTGATTTTGTTTCCCGAATATAAACAGGAAAACCGAAATGCCGCATGCCCCGGAAAACGGATTTCAATTTTAGAAGGTCCTTTACCGGGCGATGACCAGTTTATGGGGTGGAACCACCCGGTCAGGGAGGTTTACCCGGATGGTGTAAATGCCGTTGGCGAAATTCCGGCTGTCTATCAGAAGTTTTTGAAAAATATTCCCGGCTTCAAATACACTTCGGCCTGCCGCATCGAAAACCGCCACATTAAAAGTCTGCCCCGGTAATTCCACCTGGAACGACTGTTGCGCCGGATTGGGATATACCTTCATCGGCGTGGAAGCGTCAATTTGGTCTTCGACGTCGGTGATATTGCACATCGCGGCATTGAGTTTTTGCCAGAGGGTGTCGTTGAAAGTAATCGGGACTTCACCGGCATTCGGCACATTGCCCATTCTGATATACACCAGGTTTTGGCTGGGCACCACATTGATGATTTGTCCGTTTTTACCCAGGGCGGCAATCATGTCGGCCGGTGCATGCGGGTTCAGGGAAAATGGAAACAAAAACTGTGTGCCGGGCGCCCTGAACGAAGGTTTTCCATTTAGCCACCAGAGATATCCGTAAGACAGGTTAAGGTCCTGAGACGTATTCACCATTTGGTTGAAATAAGCCGTATCCTGAAGCACGGGCGTATTGTTCCATTTGCCCTTGTTGAGTATCAATAAGCCAAAACGGGCCATGCTGCGCGGTTTGCTGAAAAACACATTGTTGTAGCCCGATGGAAGAAAAATGCCGGTCATTCCCGTCAGGTTCTTTACTTTTTGGGTTAAATACGCATTCAACGTCTGGCCGGTTGCAGCTTCAATGACGCCGTCCAGCAAAGTATACGGCCCATTGTGATAAGCCCAGCGCGTGCCGGCATCGGCTTTGTACAGCAGGCAACTGCTAAGGGTACAATAAGGGTCGCCGGTTCCGTCGTCCAGTCCGCTGGTCATGGTGAGCTGGTTGCGGATGGTGATGTTTGCCTCTTTGTCGGGCGGACAACTTGTCCAGCCGGCGCCCAGGTAATCGGAAGTGGCATCATCAATCGACAAATGCCCCTCCTGTTGCGCAATGCCGACCGTGAATGCGGTGAGTGTTTTACCTGCGGAAGCCCAATACCACAAACTGTCTTGCGTAAACGTTCCGAAATAGGACTCAATGACAATTTTACCGTCTTTCAGGAGGATAAAAGCTTTGCTGTTTCTGAGCTCCAGATAATCCAGCAACTCATCCACTTTATCCGGACACCAGCCTAAGGATTCCGGAGAGGTGGTCTCCCAGGTGTTGCCGATCAGGGGTGGAAAATAGAGATTTTGAGCCTCCAGGGCAAAGGAGAACAGGCCCGGAAGGAGAAAGAGTAGCGTTTTTTTCATGATAAGGATGTGATGGTTCCTCAGATTGACTCCCGGATCGGGAGAAAGTTTAGCGGGGACACACTATTTAAATCCTTCCCGCAGCATAAACACCGACATCATTAAAACCGGCAAATAATTGAGCGTGGCCAGCAGGATGCCATTGCGGATGTGGACCGGCTGCATCTGACCTTTGGCGCCCGACAGAATGCAGTCTAAAATGACCTTACCGGCAACATAGCCTCCCCAAATGAGGAAGCCCCAGCAAATGACGGTATTGGCCGTTCGCATGAAAGCAGGAAGTTCCTGGCCGGAGAAGTGAAAAAACAGATAAATGCCAATATACAGGCACATGAAGATATAGTTGAGGAATTGCATGACACTTAATTTTGGATGGATAAAATGGCTTTTAGTGCCAGTTTGTATTTCTGCCGCCAAGTATCACAGCGCCAAGGAAAAGCAGGTAGGGCAGGGCAAGTACCACAGGTATGCTAACCACCGTCAACGCTGCTTTGCTTTGCCCATGGTTTTTTAAATAAATACTGCCGTAAAGGATGATTAAAAAAGCGCACAGTATAATGGTCCAAAGGAAAATGTATTTACTGTTTGGCGCAGCATAACGGCCAAAAACGCCTACGATGAATTCCCGGTGAGCAAACAGTGCCGCAAGCACGTCAATCAGCCAAATGATCCAAAAAATGAGGAGTGTGGTTTTTGACATCGTCTTTTTAGAAAGAAAGAAACGAAAATTAATGCTTAAAATGCTTCATTAGCTTCATCTTTCTTTTCCCCCTCAGGCCAATCTTCCTTTCTGAGTTGCTCCCGCCATTCGTGTGGCGTCATTCCGAATTCCTTTTTGAACACTTTCCCAAAATAACTTAAATCGTTGAATCCGGAATCAAAGGCTACTGTGGTGATGCTCAACGCCGGGTTTTGAAGCAGTTCAAGGGCTTTTGACAGCCGGACGGAGCGGATAAATTTGTTGGCTGAAACTCCCGTCAGAGCAGACAGTTTGCGGTGCAATTGGGCATGGCTGATGCCAACTTCATGGCAAAGGTTTTCAACAGTGAAATTGTAGTCGTGAAAGTGGGCATCTATTACTTGCCTGACTTTGTTTACAAAAACATTTTCCATTTCATCAAATTCCGGCGCTTTTTTACCGGCCGTATTGTCTTTAGAAAGCCCTGCCACGGTGCGATAATGCAATTGCAGCCGTTCTCGCAGTTCGAGCAATTTTTCAATGCGGAGCAGCAATTCCTTTTTATTGAAAGGCCTGATTAAATAAGCATCTGCACCACTTTTTAATCCTTCTAATTTGCTTTCCAAATCAACTCTTGAAGTTAGCATGATGATTGGGATATGGCTGGTGCGTTCGTCCTTTTTTATTTTTTCACAAGCTTCATATACATTTTTTTGCCGCATTACCACGTTGGTTATAATCAAATCCGGTATGATTTCGAAGGCCGTATTCATTGCATCCTGCCCATCTTTAGCAATGGCAAGTCTGTACTTTTTACTCAGGCAGAGCGTCAGGTACTTTATTGTGTCTTCATTGTCTTCAGCCAGCAACAAAAGCGGTTTTTTCTCGACAGGATTGTTTTCGGCATACAGTTTTGTTTTTAAACCGCCCTTTTCCTTCAGGCGGAGGCTTTGTCTTTTTTCACGATGGAGTAGTAAGTAATAAACCAATAAGAAAAAGCTGATACTCATTACTGTATACAGCAGGTATTCCCAGAAGGTTTGTGGCAAGCGTGGCAAAGCAGCAGTATGGGCATGCAGAAAGCCAACCATTCCGGCGAGAAAAACCGGGAGCAGCAATAGGCGGTGTTTTTTTTTAACCGGGGCCATTTTGATGACGTTTAATTTGATAAGTTTAAACGTGATCTTTGAATATTTCAATGACAATGATCACTTGCAGGGGTGCTTTTTGTCTTCCGCCTTAACGCCCTTCGTGTATAGGTGGCTTTTTATTGCAAAAACTCATGCTGATGACGATTTTGAGTTGTCTGATGAACCGGGCAGTTCAAATGGATGGAAGGACTCTATCCAGCCAAAGTAACCGTTGGAAATGTGTGTGAGGAGGAAGGATAATGATGGCAAGTAGCGCTGGGGTTAAATAATGGATTGCATTTGGGACGAGCCGAAGCTCGCCCCAAATGCCAGCATAAAGTAAATCAATTGCTTGCTATACTTTTTTTCGATACCGGAATTTTCCCCATAGGACGTTCAAGCCGCTGGGTTTCGCCAAGCGCCAGTTTCTTTGTGCTAATGGAGAAAAATTGCATGACTGTTGCGTCGCCCGCTTTAACATTCAGGAGGTAATAGCCATTTGCAAACCCCTCCAGATTCAGGGATTCTGCGAATCCAACTTCTTTGTCTACCGTTTGTGAAAAGACTATCCCTGCGCCCAATGCGGTGATGTTGATTGATGTCGGTTGTTTTTGCAGGTTGGCCAGTTGCATGTCAAGAGACATATCCCCCTTTTGAGTGAAGTGGGTGATGAGCTTGCCTTCCGTACCTTCACTGTAACTGACGAACTCGCTAAAACTTCCATTACGAGCTGGCCGGGGCCTTTGGAACAAAACAATGTCGTCCCCTTTCAAAGTAAACCCCTGAACCCACATGCATTTTCTGTTTTTGAGGAAAAGGATATAATCGCCGTCCGGAGCAAGTTTTAAGTCAAACTGGGCGGCATAACCGGTTTTCCCCCAAACATAATTGGAATGTGAGAACGTGCCATCGTCGCTTTGTATAGAGATTCCTGTACGCATATTCTGTAGATTGGCCAATCGAAGGTTGATTGTTTTCGGTACGTCGCCTTTTTCAATTTTGACGATGATGCTTCCTGCTTCCCTGTCGGCCGGAACAAAAGAAGCGGTAGCTGTGAAAACAATGGCAGCGAGCAAAATGATGTACTTTTTCATATCCTTATTTTTTATTGGAATTGTTGCAAACGGGGAGGTCAATGGGGAAAAAGAACTGTTTTTAGCCCGGGGCAATTCCCGACGCAACAAAACCATGGTTAAAAAATTGGCTTGCGGATTGTTTCTAAGCACAATGAACTTTTCTTACAAAATTGACGCCTTGCCATCTGATTTACTCCGATAGATTGCTCAATCGTTCTGACATTTTGCTCAATCGTTCTGACAAATCTTGCATGAATAAAAAAGGTATTGCATTGACAGGCCAGGAAGTTTGACGATATAATTTAAATAATTGATAAACAGAAATTTATAAAATAAGGCAAGACAAAAATTGGTGTGGTGTCTCCATGCCAATGTTTTCGTAAAGAGAATAGAACCGCAGAACAGATGAATATCGAATATTGAATGTCGAAATGGAGCAGAGTTGCTCACTTCTGCGGTTCCTTGTTCGATATTCAGTATTCGATATTCAACAGCGTTTTTCCCTGATTCGAATGACTCCTGTCATGATTTACGTCAATCGAAATGCAGTATGGCTCAGTACCCTGTGTTGCTTTTCAAAAACCTGACGGCTTCAGTGCGGCCATCTCTCAATTTTGCCTGTAAAATATAAGCGCCCGGCGCCAGTCTGCTGATGTCGATCGGGTGAAAAGCCAACTCCGGATTGCTCAGTTGCAGGTGTACTTTTTGATCCACCATGTGGAAAATGGTAATCGCTACAGGGACCTGATCGCGCCAATCAACATTCAGGGTATGGCTGGCAGGGTTTGGAGAAACGAAAATTTCCAACCCTCCTCCTTCATTCTGAATGTTTCCGTCGGTAAGCGGGGCAGCCAGGGCTAAAGTGGCGCTTGTGGTAAAAAACGCACTGAAAGAATAGGCGCTCCAAACGGTGCCACATTTTGCCCTGATCTGGTATTCGTAATCGGTGCCGGGCGTCAGGCTTACCAATTGTTTGGTGGGTTGGGCTGAGGAGGCCATTACCCAGCCAGTAGTGCCGGCATGGCGGTAACGTACGGTATAACTTGTGGCGCCGGGTTTGAAATCCCAGTACAATTGCTCTGTATTGGGAGAAAGTGCAATGGCTACTCCGGGAGTTGGCGTACCGCATGGTTCGCTGCCCGAATAGGTTGTAAAAGTGCCGCTTGTCCAGGTCGTTGGACCGCTTGGGCATTGGGTTCGCACTTCAAATTCATAAGTCGTTGACGGAGTCAAATTGGAAACTACCCGATAGTTGACGGTGCTCGAAACGTTCGTCCATGTGGTGCTTCCCAGAACGCGGTAGCGCAGATTAAAACTCAATGCGCCTGCTTGTGGCGCCCAGGTAACGACGACTTTGTTGGTGGCCTGGTGGATGACGTTGATATCAGCAGGCGCTTCACATGCGGCCAGTGTTCCGGTGAATCCAAAGGTATAAGAACCAGCTGCAACAACAGACACATTGGTTTGAACCGTGCCGGCGCCTGTGCCGGTGCAATTTCCGGAAGCGGATCCGGGGATTTCTGTGAAGCAGTCGCCCTTAGAAACAGCGGGGACAAGCGAAGCACAACTGCTTATGCCGCTTTCTGCTGCATTTTCCCAATAAAGGGTAATGTAAACCGGGGCGCCTGCGCCGGCAGTCTGGTTGAGGTTCCAGTATTCTGTCTGGTCAACAGCGCTTAGATTGGGCTGAAAACAGCCTGCAGCCGGTGAAATGGCTGCAAAATAGGCTGCTGTAAATTCACTGCCCGGATTAGCCGGAGCAGAAATCCCGATTCGCCGCCATTTGCCGCCATTGCCGACCGGAAAAACAAAAGCGTCATCTCCGGATTTTTTCATCGGGCCATCCACATAAGAAGCATTGCTGCCCGGGGTGGCAATGGCGTTGTCGAGGATATGGAGCATCGCGGTTTCCGAAGTCAGCAAATTCCGGTTGCTCATATTGAGCAGCCCTGAAACCTGGGTTTCTGTAGCCAGATTCAGACTTCCGCCACTTTTATTTACCGTTAATCCAAAAAAGGTAGTTGTGGAAGCGCCGCCGATGGTGCGATTGCCCGTACCTCCAAAAATGACGGTGTTGGTATTGGCGGTAAAAGTGCCGTTGTTGGTCCAGTTGGCATTGACCTGTATGGAAAATGGCGCCAGGTGGTTCAATTGCCTGCCATTGTTGATCACCAGATTAAAAAACTGGTAGTTGTTGAAACTGCCGCTCAGGGTAGTCGTTCCATCAAAAATGACCCGGCCTCCGGTTCCGGTAAACAAACCGTTGTTTTGCCACATTCCGGTTTGCTGGAAACGGACCACACTGCTTCCCGACTGGTCAAAACGGTCGGATGTGCCCAACATCCATAGGTTGGCTTTGAAAATCAAAATACCGGAACCGCTCACGTCAATGTCCACATTGGCGCCCAGGCTGGTTGCATCCCCCCAGATGGTCACCGTTCCACCCGCTACGATCAGGTGTGGCGCGTCAGCAGGTCCGCCTTCCCAAACAGCCATGCCGTTTACCGTCAATGTGCCGGCGTTGACTTCTACGGTAGGGGTGTCTCCGGGGATTAAAGCGCTGAATTCCAGGTCTTGCGCAATATTTACCGTACCGCCATTCTGGACAAAACGAGAAGGGGCAATTGCAGAATTTTCGCCGGTTAAAAGCCCAAGGTTAACATTGAGGACAGCCTGGTTGCTTACAAAAAACTGTGCGCCGAGGCTGATGCTCAAATCCCGGCCGACAATAATCTGCCCGCCGCTAAAGTCAAAAACGGCGTCGTCACTCACAATCAGTTTTCGCTGATTGGCAACCGCCACGCTGAGCACCCCGGCGTTCATGGATACCACAGTGCCCGGATCTGAAATCGTTATCCGGTCGCTGGTAGTCAGGTTGGCGCTGATCAGCAATTGAGCGCCTCCTGTAATGTCTGTTCGTACGGGGGAGAACAGGGAATTTGAAAGAATCTGTGGGTGCGCTCCGACTCCTGTATAATTAACAGGATCAATTTCAATATCCGAGTTGTTGTTGGGCAAGACGCCACCGCTCCAGTTGGCGGGATTGTTCCAGTCTGCATCAACATTTCCCGTCCAGATTTGGCCGGAGAGGCTTGTGCAAAGCATAAAAAAGAGTACTGAGGGTAGAAGAAGGAATCTCATGGTTAAATGATTTAACTGAATGAAAAAATGATCGGGTGTCCGGCGCCTGCGAAGACACCGGCAAAGAAATTCTGATCCCGCAAACCGAAAGGCTTGCGCAGCTGTTATTGCGACAATGTTTTGTGGAATGACTCTTGCAAAATAGAGTGCGCGTGGTGCGTTGTTCAGGGCTAAAGTACAGGAGTCGGGCCCCGCTGCGCCAATAATGCTTGTAGAGCGGGAACAATGGAGGACTGAACGGGTATTTTTTCAGATCAATCTGGTATGCAGCTTTATTAAGAGTTGTATCCGTTGTTTTGAAGCAGACAGGAGTAGAATTTGCCGGGGGTAGTATTAGACAGGCGTTTTGGGCTGGAAGGGGCGGAACACTTTTTGAAGAAAAAAAATTATAGAAAAGGCAACAACATCAAAAAAGAAGTATTTTTCTTTACACTTTTGCAAAAATAGACGACAACGACATGAGCCTCGACAGAGCAAACGCGTATGCCTTAATCATGGCATTCCCTGATTTTTATACTTTTCCTGATGGCGGGTGGCACATCTGGGTTTGTAAAAAACTTGGACTGATCAAGCAAGGTCTTGTTCCGGGCGGACATGCAGCCATGGCTTTCATTCACAAAGAAACAGGGCAAATTGAATATGCGGATCTGGGCAGGTATACCTCACCCAAAGGCAAAGCTAGGTTGAGAACCCGCAATACCGATCCGGATTTAACGATTGACCTCAAAGCCGAGTTCGACAGCGAGGGCAACCTGCTCAACAAAGCAGAAATCCTCCGATACTTCGATGACCGGAGGGATCTGGTGCAGTCCATTGGGGCGATGTACGCTTCTTTTTGTTCGAAAATCAATTACGAAGAAGCAAAAGCCTACATGGCCTATCTGGAAAGCTTGGGCAATGTGTCCTACAATGTTTTTGGTAAAGAAAACATCAATTGTGCGCGATTTGTCAGGAGAGCTTTGCTGAAAAGTGTCGTAGATAAATCCATTTACAGAAAACTGAAATATACGGTAGAGCCGTCGCCCTGCCCCCTCGGCAATGCCATTTTAGGCGCTTCCCCTTCCGAATTGTTCCGGATTTGGCAGGGCGAAATCACCCTTGAAAAACGCTCTTTGGTGCGGCTGATGGCCAAATACTTCTTTTCCAATTCCCCCAATGAACACAACATTAAGTACACATCGCCAAATGGCGAATTCGACCCGCCAAGCCAGCCAGTCGAATTCCCGGATGCACAATGGTTAGGTGGTTTTGGGGGTGGCGCCTGGTTCAATCTGGAAAAACCGGCGCATCTCAGCGATCAAAGTTTGTACCGAATCCGGCAGATTAACAAAAAGAACAAAGTGGTCTTCGATTATTTGTTCGAAGTAGACGATTTGTCTTTTGACATTAACCAGCCATTTGAGGTGACTTATGATTCTACTGCCTTGTTTTGCACGGTTATCCAGGGCGATAAGTACTATATCTTCGATTATAAAATGCAGTATTCAGACTCAATGGTCTATTGATGGATTTTTATTATGGGTTCATTTTGGCATAAATCAACCCTACCAATGATGCCTGAATGATGCCGTATACAAACCAGGAACCTACCAGCGTAAAGGAAAGTGCCAGTGAGCTGAAGGTAATCCACATGGAAGGTAAGGTCGCCACGATGCCGTAAACGAGCCCCAGTTCCAACCCGCGAAGGAGTGAAGAACCATTAAACTGGCCTTTGAAGCGTTCCCAGAACCATGCCAGGGCAAAACTCAAAATAAAGGGGTGTAAGAAGTAAAGGATGGTTTTGTTTCCCTCAAGACTGAAGGCAGGATTGTAGTATTGCTCAGCCAGCGAAGGCATAAACTGCACCAGCAGATAAAGTGCGATATAGCTGAAGGCGAGCAGGGTGAATCCTGCGATCAATCCGGGTATGATTACTTTTTTCATGGTATGAGAAATTTAATTGGTGAATGTTTACTGTACCTCGCTGATGCTGACGAACAAATCAAAATGGAAGTCAATCTGATTGTTCACCTGGATCATCCCGAAGAGGGCCTGAGGTGGCTCGATTCCAAAATCGGTCATCAAAATGGATTGGTAGCCGCAGAGCCGAAAACGACCTTCTGAAAGCAGTTGCGCTTTTGCCGTAACTTGTTGAACACGGGTAACCCCGCAAATTGTAAGTTTGGCTTTGGCTTGCACTTCGAACCAGCCGCGACTGCCGGCTTTAAGCTGCTGCGCATCTTGCTTTGCTTCCAGCAATTCAATCCGGATGTGCGGATATGTTTTTGCCTTAAGGGCTTTCTGCATGTCGTGGTCCATCTTGCCGTTGTGGCAATTGAATTTTTTTGTGGCGATTTCCAGACTCGTATTTTTGAAACGTACCTGCGCCCCGGCGCCTTCTACTTCAAACGTTTGCGCCGCATAACGGTCCTCGCAGTCGCAGGTAAACTTGTTGACATTGGAGGTGCCCTTCAGGTATAAACGGCTGTTTTCCTCAATGACGAACTGCTTTTTCGCTGCTGTATCGGTTTGAATGACCCAGCCGCAGGTTATGACCATCATCCCGACCCAAAAAAAGCTAAACGGCAGGTGCTGAAGCGGAAGGATTTGCATGAGTTACAAAAGTTGAAGTATGGTGAAAAAAGACCCCATGGCCTCCGGTTAAAGAGCGCCATGGGGCCATACCTGGTTAGTAACTAGTAATCAAAAACATGAACTGGTAATCTCTCTTTGTCAGACTTAGAAACCAATAACCGCCTGAACCATAAAGCCGTTGAATTTGCCTTCGTGCAGTAAGCTGCTGGTTGGGAAGTCGACATAGTTTTGAACCACATATTCTCCTTTCAAAAGCATGTTCTTAGTTGGGAACCAGCCGGCTGAGATGGCCGTGCGATCCATGGAGATTTCGTTGGTAAAGCCGCTCGGAGTACCCGTTGCTTTGATGTAGCGGGCGCCGATGAACATTTGTTCGTTCGGCAGGAAGCGGTATAATCCTTCTACTGCCAACTGGTTGAATTCGCGGTCTTCTGTTTCCTTGTATGTGCCGCCTTTGATGATTTCGTAAGAACCAAAAACTTCCAGGCCTTTGAACTTAATGAATGGGTTGATCATGATCGCATTGATGCGGTTGCTCACACCCATCGGGCTTGTGAAACGACCAGAGCTGAAGTTGGCAGAATAAGTGCCATTCGTAGGCTCCATGACCATGAAGTAGTGAGATCCTGTGCGGTCGCCGGCATACAGCGTATTGCGCTGAGAGCTCGAGTTGTTGTACATGGAAGCGGAAAGGCGGAAGCGGAAGTCATCTGAAAACTGCTTGTCGTAAGCGACTTTAAAATAAACAGAAGGACTTTTCTTCGTTTGTTCTTTGTTAGTGCCTTCCGGCAATTCCGGGTAGTTGTTGATGTTGCCATTGATGAAACCGCTGGACATACCTACCATTGCCATGAATCCGTCAGCAGGGAAAACATAAGCTTCACCACCAATTTCTGTCGTAAAAGCATCGAAGATCAGGTTCTCAACGAATGGGTTGAACATTGCGTTACCACCATCTGTGCGGCGGAATTGCATGTCGCCAAAGTTGGGCTGGAAGTGACCGATTTTCACCCGCACGTATTTGGTAAACCATTCCGGGTTGTTGAACATCGGCAGTTTGTCAATCTGAATGTAACCGCCTTTTACCCAGAATTCAGAGTGGTGGCGGGAAGACATGTAGTTTTCAAGTGCTACACGAATCCCATCTGCAATCTGAATGTCAAAGTTCAGGTTTGCCATCGCCAGGTTGAAACCGGTAAGTTTGGCTTCGCTGGTGCTGAATTTAGGGTCGCTCGGGTTCGTAATGACGCCGTACAGGTACTGAGTCGTGGTATCCGGTGTATTGGAGTGCGTCAAAGACTGGAAATCTTGTGTAAAGGCGCCGCCGATCCGAACTTTAATGCCTGTGAATTCAGGTTGATCCATTGATTTTGATGGCTCGAATACGTTGATGCCTTCTTTGTCCCATGGCCGGAAATACTGAATGTCCGGTTGTTGAGCGTTTAGCAAAGAAACGCTGAAGAGGGAGATCATAGCAATTACTGCTGTTATATTACGATTTTTCATGTTGAAATGATTTTAATAAGGAAAGTGAGTGAATGTGGTTCGTTTATTGGAAAATCAATTTTTCTTCAAGGTCACAGTGAAGACGATTTCTACTTCGTCGCCCACTTTCATGGTACCCATGAGGGCAGTAGGCGGCTTCATGCCGAAATCAGTCATCTTGAGTTTTTTGGCTCCGCTGAAGGTGATGCTGCCATCGCTGTTGCTTTTGCCTTTCACCGCCAGATCAATTTTTTTGGTACCCCCGGCGATCATCAGGTTGCCGCTTGCTGTTAAGCTGTAACCGTCAGACTGCTGCTTAATCGGTGCAACGCCTTCTAATTTGAAGGTGATGTTTGGATGGGCATCAGCTTTGAGTGCATCGTAGGTTTTGTTGTCCATAATAGAGCCTTTCGTGCTCTTGATGGTTTTTACCGGAATTTCTACGCTCAGCGAATTGACAGCCGTCGGTTTGTCATCCTGCATACTGAAGTCACTCTTGATCCGCATTTCTTTTACGGCGGATTCCCAGTCGTGCAGGTTGGAAGTACCTTTGATGGACATCTTAAAAGTACTCACCGAATAAGCGCTCTGGCCCAACATTTGGCCTATTGCTAAGGAGAAGATCAAAATCAGATTACCTTTCATGACGATTAAATTTTTAACAAAGGTAGGCGGGGAGAAACGGGACGCCATTGACTTGCGTTGCTCGAAAAATTGATCCTTGTCATGATTTGTTCTGCACAAAATCATTGAAGGAATGGTGACTGAACTAATTTTCAATAAGAACTTTATGGCAAGTTTTTGCCCTTAATTCGGTTTTATAGTTTGTTTTATTGTTTTATTTTTTGTTATCTTGAAATAATAATTGGGTTTTATAATTTTATACAATACGTAATTGGTGCAATATAACAAAATCCAAATAATGTGACAAAGGCATTGGTGCTCTTAATTTGACTTTTAGTTAATTAAATTACTGGTTTCTCAGGGCCCCATACGGATCAATTTCCAGCCACCTTTTTTTCTTTTTTACCCGGGAGTAACCTTCAATAAACAATTCTGCATTCTCGTAAAGGGTTTCGTTGAGCAGGGCGCCTTCCGAATTCAGCCAGCCTTTTCTTTTTCCTTTGGTAACCAAAAACATAGATCCTACCTCTTCTAAGTATTGTCGCTTCAGGTCGTCGTATATGGTCGGAACAACTACCTTCAAGCCCTTATAAAGGCCATATTTCCCCTTTTTTCTTAAAATCACCAACTGACCGGTATAGGTCAGGTCTTCCATTTCATCGTACTCAACAGGAAGAATGGCTGCGCCGGAAAAATCATAGATCCCTTTTTTGCCGTACCTGTCCGTGACAAAATACTGCCCGGGCTCATCCGAAATTTTGGTGTATTCAAAAGGCAAAATGGTGTCTCCCTTCAAATCTATGACACCCAGGAGACCGTCTTTCTTAAAAATGATTGCCCCTCCAACATGTCTGCTTCCGTGGATTTGATCGTACTCAAAAGGGAAAATGACCCGCCCTTTCCGGTCGATCATGCCGTAAATGCCGTCTTTTATGGCAATGAGCGTATCTGCCCGCCAAAGCGTTTCCATTTTTTCAAAAACAGGAGGCGTAAGCTCGTTCAGATTGCTGTCCATAATGCCCCACAGGCCATTAACCTGATACTGGATGAAATCAGCGCGGCAGCCATCGGCGTTGATGTTCTCAAAAACCCGCCCGGAAAGTTTGTTGAACAAACTGTCGGTGATGAGCATTCCTCCCTCGGGCAGGCGAACCCTGTACCGGGATGTTCCGGGGCAATACAAGGGGAAAATACCGGCGAATTCTTCGTGCAGCTCGATCCTGCCGTCGGTGCGCCGCAATCCGTATATCTTTTTGGCGTCTTTTGTGACGATGACAATGCTGTCTCTCTGGTAAAGCTGCGGCTGTTGGGCCTGCGCCTGCGCGGCGGGTATCAGTAAGGCTGCTAAAGCGAGGGATAAAAAGGGATTGGGCCGCATGGCGTAAGGTTTTTGATGTTTGAATTTTGAAGAGGCTCAGGGTCTGCCGAAGGTGACACCTTTCCAAAAAGGTGTTGCCTTTATCGAAGACACGGATGCCCATCGCTTTCCCCACACTGGCATCTCAGATAAAGAGCCGAATAATCCTCTTTCAGCCAAAGTCTCTATGGATTTTGGGCGTTTTTGAGTTTGGCGAGGATGGCATCGTAGGTTTCGCGGGGAAGATGGTGTGAGGACATTTGGAGGTTGTCAAAATCAGTGTCTAGGTGATTAAAAAATTCTTCTGGGTTTTCCCAAAGAGGTAAGCTAAGTTGATACCATTCCAATGCTTTTCTGTGTTCGTTTTGAAAAATGTAATAATGTCCTAAATTCTTTGCTGCAAATGGTTCTTTATTCAAAGATTCTTCCCAGATTGCTTGAGAAAGCATTTTTGATTCTTCAACTTTTCCTTGTCTTAATTTGAGGAATGCAATATTGACACGTGGTGTAAAAAAGTCTATGCGGGAGTAAAAGCTAGCTTGCTCAAAGGCGTGTATTGATTCATCCATTTTGGATATTTGGAAATAGCTATAGCCAAGATCAAACCAAGCTTTATTATGATCGGGTTTGAATTCAATGGCTTTCAGATAGCATTCGATGGCTTTTTCCTTTTGATCAAGGGAGGCGTATTCGTAGCCCATGTTGTACCAGGCTTTATACTTATCAGGTTTGAATTCAATGGCTTTCAGATAGCATTCGATGGCTTTTTCCTTTTGACCAAGGGAGGAGTATGCGTTGCCCATGTTGTACCATGCTTCATGCTTATCAGGTTTGAATTCAACGGCTTTCAGATAACATTCGATGGCTTTTTCCTTTTGATCAAGGGAGGAATATGCGTTGCCCATATTGTACCAGGCCGCATCGTCATCGGGTTTGAATTCAATGGCTTTCAGATAACATTCGATGGCTTTTTCCTTTTGATCAAGGGAGGCGTATTCGTAGCCCATGTTGTACCAGGCTTTATACTTATCAGGTTTGAATTCAATGGCTTTCAGATAGCATTCGATGGCTTTTTCCTTTTGACCAAGGGAGGAGTATGCGTTGCCCATGTTGTTCCAAGCTTCGTGCTTATCAGGCTTGAATTCAATGGCTTTCAGATAGCATTCGATGGCTTCCAGGGAATTTTTTAGTTCTGAAGCAAGCCATCCTTCTACGAAATGACAAAAGGCTGCATCGTCGCTTTGAAGCCATTGAGCCTGATTTATTTTAGAAAAAACCGGTATAGCTATTTTCCATTTTTCTGCAATCAAACCATTGATGCCCTCTTGTAAATATTTTCCCCAGTAAGTATCCTCCCAATATTTACCCGCTTGGTGGATGGTCAGTGCCCAGGGTAAGGCATCATGGAATTCATTTATTCGCATGACTTGTACGCAAGCCTGAACAGCAGCCGGAATGGCTTTTTTTAAATCGGCGCACAGCCAATGAAAGTGCGCTTCCATCATCAGGGTTTCCCAGGTGTCATCTTTCCATTGGTTTTCAAGGTCTTTAATCCCTAAAGATGCTGCTTGTTGTTCGTAATGTTTTGCCAACCTGGTTTGCAATCCAGACCAGGATTGCTGTGACAACTCAAACTGATACTGTGCCATCAGCTCCCGCACAACATTGTGATAAGCCCAGTATTGCCCTCGCTTGTGCACAAAAGGCCGATCTTTTAGCCAATTGAAATAATATGCAGGGTCTTCTCCCTCCTCCAACAGGACTGCCAGAATATCCTGGTTCAATTGCCGGGGTAAGGCTGCGTGCAATGCAATCCTTTGCTGAACAGGATCTTCGATCCACTTTAAAAAACGCTTGACCGCTGTCCCACTGATGTCGGCGGGAACGTCAGAGCTGTTAGGCACCATGTCCGCCAGCATGGTTAGCAAAACAGGCAGGCGCATAGAAATTTCCAACAGGTCTTCTATAACCTGCGGGTTTGTAATTTGGTGGTCGGTCAGGAATCGGCATGCTTCTTCCCGGGTGAACGGCTCAATAGAAAACCTACGAATCACTGGATTAAAAGACGACCAGACATTCGGGTCAAGTTCATCCCGTCCGGCAATAACAAACAACAGATTTTCAGGCGTTTCGCCAAACCGGCCCTCCAGCAGAAAACGCAGCCATTCGTCTAAAAATCGGGAAGTTTCTTCATAGGTGTCTATGAACCAGCAAATTTTTCGGGTTTCGCAGTGCTTGTTCAGGTCTTTGAACAACAGTGGCGTCAATGCTTCTACCGGCTCTAAAATCAGTTGCCGCTCGTCTTTATTGGTAACGCGTTTGTATATGTAATCTATCCATTCTGAAGCGTGGGACGAAACGGCATCGCTGTCCACCATTTCTGCAAGGGCTTCTTCTCCCAAAGCTTTTTTGGCGTAATGCATGCCTACTTTGGCGCTGGTGCGGGCAATGAGCGAAAAAAAGCCTCCCTTGGGTGCATCAGGCGATTTTTCTAATTTTTCCTTTTCTTCCTGGTATTTTTGGTAGCGTTCTTCAAAAGTTTTCAGCGGAGCGTCCTGATCGCGCATTTGCTTGGCTACTTCCTCCATAAATTCCAGGGTGTCCTTGATGGTCTCGTTGGTATAGACACTAAGGAAATTTTGTTCCTTCGCCATACCCTGGAATTTTTGTACCAGTGTGGTTTTTCCCACACCGCCCTGTCCGTGCAGGTTAAAAAGAAAGTAGTATTGTTCGTCATCAGGCGTGCGGGTGAGGTTCTGACGGAATAATTCGATTTCCTGTTCTCTGCCAACGAAAGAGGTATTTCTGCGTTGGTTAAGACGATCCTGGAAAGATTGTTTTTTTTGGGACATTGCTACATAAGGGTTAAGTGCATTTCTTACTTCACCTGCAAGATAATACCACTTTATAAAATTCAGGCAGGGTAACCGCAGCAAATCATAAAAAACGGTAATCAATATTCCACTGACGATGAAAGTCCCTGCCGGCGCAGGGCTCTGTCGGCCCATCTTCAAATCAATCAAAATCCCCCTTTCAGCGCGATACCCCGGCAATTTCAAATCCCCCATCTTTGTCGCTGATTGAGAACTTACACTCAATCACTACAAAATCAATCACCTGGCTATGAAAAAAATGCTATTGATGCTGTGGCTATGCCTGGCCTTTATGGGGGCAGGCATTGCCCAGCAAGTTGTTCAAAACGAACGCTACCAGTATACGCTCGACCTGAAAAAGGTACACGATGACCGCGTTTCTGTAGAGTTGATTTGTCCGGTTCTGGATCGGAACGAGCTCAATTTTAATTTTCCCAAGACAGTCCCCGGCACCTATTCCGTAGACGATTACGGGCGTTACATCCACAACCTCGTTGCCGAAGACGCAGCGGGCAATGCCCTGACTGTCAATCGTCTCGACAGCAACCGCTGGCACATCAGCAACGCCGCCAAATTGTACCGCATCCGCTACGATGTGGAGGATTCTTTTGATGCAAATGGCCGCCATACTGTTTTCGAACCGGCGGGCAGCAACATCGAAGAACGCACCAATTACCTGATCAATACCCACTGCTTTTTCGGCTATTTTGACGGCCTCACGCGGGCGCCTTTCGAGGTTAAAGTATTGCACGACCCCGATTTTTACGGCAGCACGGCGCTGGTCGATGCCGACGCTTCCACGACGAGCGATTTGTTCCGCCTGTCTTCTTACAACGAGCTGGCCGACAGCCCCATGATGTATTGCCGGCCCGATACGGCCACCGTGCAACTTGGCGAAATGCAGGTACTCATCAGCATCTATTCGCCCAAACAGCTGATCAAAGCCGATTATGTGGCTACCCATTTTAAACCGCTGCTGGACGTTCAGCGCCAGTACCTTGGCGGGAAAATGCCGGTCAAGCGCTACGCATTCCTGATTTATGCCTCTGACAAACCCAGTCTTTCCGGAGGTTGGGGGGCACTGGAGCATTCCCTTTCTTCGGTCTATTTTATTCCCGAACAAAAGCAGGAACAGGCCATTTCGTCCTTGAAAGACGTCGCTGCCCACGAATTTTTCCACATCATTACGCCTTTGTTTATCCACGCCGAGGAAATTCACAATTTCGATTTCATTGACCCGAAAATGTCGCAACACCTGTGGCTGTATGAAGGGGTGACGGAATATTGCGCCCACCACGCGCAGGTGAAATACGGCATGACGACGGAGGAAAGCTACCTCGATGTGATCCGGAACGAAATCAACATCAGCCGGCAGTATTTCAACGACACACTGGCGTTCACGGAGATGAGCCAAAACGTGCTGGACCAGTACCACCAGCAATTCGGCAATGTGTACATGAAAGGCGCGCTGATCGGGATGTGCCTCGACATTAAGCTGCTTGAACTTTCGGGTGGCAAATACGACCTGCAGCACCTGATGCGCGATTTGTCCAGGTTTTACGGCGTGGACAAACCTTTTCGCGATGAAGAGCTGTTTGACAAAATTGCGGAACTGACCTACCCAGAAATCGGGGCTTTTTTGAAAAGATACGTCGGAGGTAGTGAAAAACTACCCCTGGAAGCTATACTCTCGGCCGTTGGCGTGCGTTTTGAATCGGTCAGCCGAACGAACCAATTCACCCTCGGCGGTGTCAGTCTATCAGGTGACCTCAGTATTGTCAGTGTCGCTAAAATGAACGCTGTCGGTAAACAACTGGGGTATCAGGTAAACGATAAGATTGTGGCTGTCAATGGCACTCCGATCACCTATGAAAAACTCCAGGAATTTACCCAGGCTTTTTATGCAAATGCCAAAGAAGGGGACAAGCTTAAAGTGAGTGTAGAACGCGTGGATGCAAAAGGCCGCAAGAAAGTGCGCCACCTGAAAGGAACCATGCAGAAAGTGGAAACGGTGCGCTACAACCAGCTCGGATTTGACGCCGACGCTACACCCGGGCAACTGGCCCTGCGTAAAGTGTGGTTAAAAGCTTAGGACCGCTGCATAAATAACTGCTCACTTTTCCAGTAGGGCTTTTGCCGCTACCCTGCGTTGAGGAACCGCCTTACTTAGCTATGGCTAAGCTCGGGATCCCTCGCCTAGGTTAGCAGCAAAATCCCTCACCTGCCGAAAGCGACACTTATTTATTCAACGATCCTTAAAGGTCTTGTTACCAATGCCTTTCTTTGCACTATGATCAAATTAAACACCAAACTACTTTTTAAACATTCAATCATCATCATGTCAAAGTACTTTCAATCACCACTTTCCTGGGTTTTTGCGCTGCTTTTGCTGGCATCGCAAACGTCCTTTGCACAAAATGCAGGATGGAAAACCAATACATCCGGCAAATACAAATACAGCTATGTGCCCGGAGATCCGCTTCAGACGCGGTTTTATACCCTGCCAAACGGGCTGAAGGTCATCACCAGCGTGAACAAAAAAGAACCGCGCATCCAGACTTTGATTGCCGTGCGGGCAGGCAGTAATAGCGACCCGAAAAGCCACACGGGTCTGGCACATTACTTAGAGCACATGCTTTTTAAAGGTACGAATACCTTTGGATCACTGGACTGGTCAAAAGAAAAACCGCTGCTGGATCAAATTGAAGCGCTGTATGAAAAATACAATAAAACGACCGATCCGGAGCAGCGTACAGCCATTTACAAAGAAATCGACCGCGTTTCGGGCGAAGCCGCCAAGTTTGCCATCCCGAATGAATACGACAAAATGATGTCGGCTATGGGCGCCCAGGGCACCAACGCCCACACCTGGGTGGAAGAAACCGTTTACGAAGAAGACATTCCTACCAATGCGCTGGAACGCTTCTTCACCTTACAGGCTGAGCGTTTCCGCCAACCCGTGCTGCGCCTTTTCCATACAGAACTGGAAGCGGTTTACGAAGAAAAAAACCGCAGCCTCGACAACGATGGCCGTAAGATCCTTTACAGTATGATGGATGCGATGTTTCCGACACACAACTATGGTCAGCAAACGACCATCGGCACCATCGAACACCTGAAGAACCCTTCTCTGACGGAAATCCAGAAGTTTTACAATACGTTTTATGTGCCTAACAACATGGCCATCATCATGGCGGGCGATTTTGACCCCGACTATGTGGTCAGTCTGGTAGAAAAGCACATGGGATCCATGAAAATGGCCAAAGTGCCGGAATACGTGGCGGCGCCCGAAGCGCCCATTACAGCGCCCATCATTCGCGAAGTATTTGGCCCGACACCGGAAAATATTGCCATTGGTTTCCGCCTGCCCGGCGCACTGGATGAAAAATCGGCTGTGCTGGCAACGTTAGTGGACGAAATTCTGTCGAATGGCAAAGCCGGACTCATTGACCTGAACCTGAACAAGCAGCAAAAACTGCTCGGTGGCGGCTCCAGCCTCTCTTTGTACAAAGACTACGGCGTTGCCCGCCTCAGTGGCAGCCCGAAAGCAGGACAAACGCTGGATGAAATAAAGGAATTACTGTTGTCGCAACTCGATCTGCTTCGCAAAGGCGAGTTTGACGAAAGCCTGATCAAAGCTACTGCTGCTAATTACAAACTTCGCGCGCTGCAAGGTGCAGAAAACAACGGCTACCGGGCTGATTTGCTGATGAATGAATTCATTCAGACCAAAGGCGATGGTTGGGCAGGCACCGTGGGCTTTATCGATGCCATGGCTAAAGTAACCAAACAGGAACTGATCGCGTTTGCCAAAAAACATTACGGCGAAAACTACGTGGTGGTTTACAAACGCCAGGGCGAAGACAAGAGCATTGTTAAGGTGGACAAACCCACGATCACACCGGTTACACTCAACCGCGATGTGGAATCCGATTTTGCCAAAAAGATCAACAACATGCCGCTGGCAGCAACCCAGCCGGAGTGGGTTGATTTCAAGAAAGCTTTCCAGCACGGTAAACTGGGTGTTTGCGAAACCTTTTATGTGCAAAACAAAGAAAACGACCTTTTCCGCCTGTCTTACCGCTTTGACATGGGCAACTGGAACGACCCCCGACTCGGAATGGCCGCCCAATACCTGCAATATCTGAGTACGAATAAATTTACGGCTGAGCAGATCAGCACAGCTTTCTACGACATTGCCTGTAACTACAATTTTTCAGTTCAGGACGAGACGGCAACCATCAGCATCACCGGCCTCCGCGAACATTTTGCCAAAGCGGTGGAAATGGTAGAGCAACTCTTCCTTTCCTGCAAACCCGATGAGAGTGCCCTCGAATCGCTGAAAGGCCGCATGATGAAGGCGCGTGCAGATTCGAAACTGAACCGCAATGCCATTCGTCAGGCGCTGAGCAATTATGCGCTGTACGGCCCGAAAAACCCCTTCAACAGTGGATTGAGCAATGAACAGCTCCAGAATTTGAAAGCGGAAGACCTCGTGAGCGTGATGCATGGTATTTTCAAATACCCGCACCAGATTATTTATTACGGTCCCGAGAGCAACGACGCCATCCAGAAACAACTCAAAACGCTGCACAGCATCCCGCAAGCCACGGTGGCATATCCCGCTGCGGTTGCTTCCTTCCAGCATGTAACTCAGGATAAAAACCAAATCCTGTTTGCCAACTATGACATGGTACAGGCAGAATTGAACTGGGTGCGCAATGCAAGCAAATACGAACCTGAGATGTCGCCTGTGGTTGATCTTTTCAACAGCTATTTCGGCGGCGGGATGGGCACCATCGTTTTCCAGACCATCCGCGAATCGAAAGCGCTGGCGTATTCGACCTTTGCTTTTTACCAGACGCCGTCGCGCAAGGAAAGGCCTTTTACCTTCAATGCTTATGTGGGTACGCAGGCTGATAAATTAGACGAGGCCATCATCGGTATGAACGAATTGATTACCGAAATGCCGGAAGTGCCCATCATACTGGAGCAGTCGAAGCAGAACATGAAGAAGACCTACGAAAGCGAGCGCATCAATCAGGATGGCCCGATTTATTCCTACCTCGGTGCGCGCCTCAAAGGCATTGATTACGATATCCGTAAATCTGTTTATGAAAAACTGGACGGGCTGACAATGGCCGATGTAAAAGCGTTCCACCAGAAATACATCGCAGGCAAACCCTACACTTATTGCTTGGTCGCGTCGAAAGACAAAGTGAACTTAGAGATGCTGAAAAAGTACGGCGAAGTGAAAGAGCTCTCGCTGACAGAGCTGTTTGGCTACTGATCAGATTCTTCCTCGACGTAATTACGTATGCATCATAGTTTACAACCGCAGCGCTGTCGGAAGCGCTGCGGTTTTTTTGTGGGTTAGCTGCTCGGGTAAAACACCTTTGTTTGCGAAACTTCTCCAGTTTCGTAAACTTTTTGGAGCAGCCATTAATAATTCGATGATTTGAAAATTTGAAGATTTGAAAATGCCCTGCTCCATACAGCAGATAATTGAAAAACATACTGCCGTTTGCGAAACTTTCCCGGTTTAGTAAACTTTTCAAAGCAGCCTGTTAAAGTTTGCTCTTCTCGTCCTTGTAGGTTAGGTTCTTATAAGATACTGCTCCTTTACGGTTACCAAACCTTTGGAGGTTTAGCAACCGGAGGTTGGTTTAGCAACCGGATGCTGCTCACCCAGGGTGCTACCGATCTAAGCCCAGCCATTTTTCTTCGAGTTTCGCGAGGCGAGTGATGACTTCGCTGTTTTTGTCGCTGAGGAAGAGGGGGTCGGGCCATTCGCCGGTGACGGTTTTGACGTGAGATTCTAAGCGCTCAATGTAACGTACTTTATATCTTTCTGATAAATCTGCAATCGTGAAATAAATTTGTTCGCGACTAGTGGTGCCATGTGTTAATTTTTTATGCATTTTATACTTTTTAATTTGATTAAAATTATCTATAACCGTAGATATGAGTGATAAAGCAATAATGATAGCCATGAAAATTAAAAATAAGGTATACATAGAGTCAAGTACATCTTTAGGAATAAGCGCAGCAGTAAGAGTGAACCCCCCCCGCCATCAAAGCAAAAGTAATAAACGCATGTGTATTTTTTTTTATTTCTAAAATTGCTGTTTTTTGGCCATGCTTTACTTTTTGTATCATATTGGTAATTAGGTTTTTCAATTTAATCAGAATAAAAAGATCATGATATTTTATATAGGAAATTAATATTGCTAAAAATAAATAAATATTAATTATGGGGGTTCTGTGAATAAAATCGCTTGGATTTGGTTTTACTAGATTCATGTTTAATGGAATTTTTATTAAAAAAATAATTAACACCATAAAAAAGAAGGTGTCAAAAAATAATATTAAGCTATTTTCAAGTAAGGTTTTGCTAGAATTGAT
>CALEYL010000061.1 GCA_937926205.1 uncultured Saprospiraceae bacterium | reverse complement strand
CCATGATTCACGGCAATGGCAATTGCTAACAAAAACTTATGTATAAACCGTAGCCTCCGGTAGGCGGGCCAACCGGTACAGAACAGCCACCGAATATGTAGACAGACACTAGATGGACAACGGATAAACTGGAATTTGCCCTTTATCTGATCATTATGTGTTTTCTCTAATTGCTCTCCAGAACGAACAACTTCGTTTCGACTCCGCTCAACGATCAACCTAAAACGAACAACTTCGTTTCGGCTCCGCTCAACGAACAACTTACAACGAACAACCTACAACGAACAACCTCTTAAAACTTCATTCCTCCCCCAAAATCCGCTTGCAATCCAGAATCTTTTTTTGAATCGTTTGATCTTCGGGTGCTAGTTCTATAGCCTGAAGATATTTGTGGAGCGCCAAGTCTACCTCGTCGTTCCGGAAAAATTCATCGCCTTCCCGGGCCAGCGTTTTGGCCTGTTCCTTAAAGTAAGCGGCGAGTTTGTCTTTGGCGTCTTTTTCGGCCTTTTCGGCCTCTTTTTTTGCCACTGCTAAGTTAGCCCTTTCTGTCTCGGTCTGATCATAAAGATACCCCGCCATTACAGAGCTAAACAACGACAACACTACCAGGCCTATGGCTATTTTGAAGTTTTTCATGGCCTTTTGCTTTTCTTCCTCAGCTTTGGCTCTGGCAATTTCAGCTTCCTGCTGGGCCACTTCGGCTTTCTGGCGCAAGGCATCGGCTTCCCGGCGCTTCTGTTCTTCTTGTTCCGCCTTGTGACGCAATTCAGCGAACGCTTTTTCCTGCTCCAATTTGGCCAATTCATCCCGGTGTCTTCGCTCTGCTTCTTTGCGCACTGCTTTTGCACGAAGCACGGGCGCTACCAGTGTGTCGTGGCTCAGTTCGTAGGTATAACCACCTCTCAGACTGGGTTCAGAGCGGATTAGGTGGGTGTCGAGCAATTGGCGCAGGAGCTCGGGGCTAATGCCGTAGTCCCGGAATACCTGACCTTCGTACAGGCTGATGCGCCGCTCTTCTTCCTCGAAAATCAAACCGTCTTCGATGAGGCGGCGTGCCGCAAGGCGGTCATCTTCGTCCGGAATTTCGAGAATGCGCAACATGTAGTAATTCTCAAGAATTTCTGCCGGATTTTCCAGATCGGCACGGGTGATCAGGCGCCTTTTCTGCTTGAGTACGACTTCCTGTTCCAAATGCGAACAAAGGATCTGCAACTGAAAAGATTCAATCGGCTCGGTCTGACCTTCACTTAAAAAGTCCAGCAAGTGATCGAGGGCAGGATCTTCATAATCGAAAGCAGGCGATGCAAAGTCGCCGGGCGCAAAGGCAGGGGAGAGGATGGCAGCTTCAGCCTGTTCCATACTCAGGGCGCCCAATTCGTGCATGTTGTCCATAATCTGGGGCAGGAAAGCCTTGAGTCGGTTGAGCAATTCCATGCGATCTGAACGGATGGCCATCAGCACTTTCAAGCGAAAAGGGGTGTGCAGGCGTGCCAGATCTGCATCACTCAGTACGCCCGGATGCGCTTCCATTTGCAGCCTGAGTTGCGCGCGGTAGTGGTCGGGAATGGTCGTAAAAAGGGCTTCACTAAGCTGCTGTGCAAACGCTCTGATGGCTGCTTCCGGATAAGTAAAAAGCTCTTCAAACTGATCGAAAACGAGTAAAAATCCCTGCTCTGCTACCAGTTCCTGAGCCAGTTGGCTGCTTTTCAGGTAGTGCCAAAGACTATTGCCTTCATTTTTTGGGCGGATGCTGTCCAGCAAGGCAGAAGGAAGCGCTTCTATCTGTGCTTTCGTTTTTTCGAGCGGCGTACCGGCATTCTCTTTCGTATAAGCGCCAAAGCGGATGGTTTTCGGCTGCAACTTTAAGTTTGCTTCCGCACGGGGCAGGAGACCGGCATTTAGCAGGGAGCTTTTTCCCAGTCCCGACTTGCCATACAATACCACCATTTGCTCCAGACCGAGCAGGCGCTCCAGGGCATCCACATCGGCACTTCTTCCGAAAAAGATATGCTGCTGGGCCGTGTCGAAAGGTCGTGCCCCCGGATATCGGTACTGTTTGGCCATGGTTTTGGTGTTTAGCTCGCTTCGATTTCTTTCAATAAATCCAGCACACTGGTGCTGATCTGGTTATACTGGACGTCTTTATCCTGCTCATACAGGACTCCCTGGCTTTCTTTCAGTTTATAACGTCGGTAACGTCCGGCGAGTCCGGCAACTTCGTCTGCAAGGTCGCCGGGCTCCGTGAGTTCGCGCAACAGTTCGATGGCTTCATCCAGCCTGGCGCTACTCACAAGGCGTCGAATTTGTTGCGGCCGCGAGTCGTCGCCCCGATCAGCAGTTCTCAACATGCCCTGGGCGCTGCATTGTTGGTGCAATTCACGGATGAACTCACTCAGGTTGCGCGCCACAAAGTTGATCTGAAACTGGTCTATGCACAATGCCCGCGCTTCGTCACTCAGGGTTTGATTAGCGGCAAAACGGATAAAAGCAAACTCCTGGCGGTGGATTTCGAGTTCGCGCAGCAGCAGTTGCATGTACCATTTCTCAAAAGGTACGCCGAGAAAAATGATATTTTTGACCTCGTACAACTGCGTTTTTAATTCTTCCGGCATGCTCCGGTGTGCAAAAATGGATTTAAAATAATCGTAGAGATCGTTGTGGGTCAACACAATAGATTCTTCGCTTTCCACATAACCAAAAGTATTGTAAATCAGCGGAAGTTGCCGTGTCGGCTTCTTCACAGGCTGCGGGTCTTTGTCTTTTTTATAATGACCAAACTGATAGGGGAGTTCTGCTGCTTCAAACGCTTTGGCGAGGGTGCCGTCCGGCGTTACCGTCAGAATGATGTTGAAGGGAATCTCCGCAATCATTTTCAGGGTTTCATTGGGTTGCGCCTGTTCATAAAAAGCCTGAATCTGGTGACAGATCAGGGTGCGCTTGTAGGGCTGATCGAAAAGGAAAAGATCATCGTCGGCATAGTGCCGGATGATGTTGGGGTTGTTGCCAATGTCAAGTTGCCGCAACAAATGGTCGTGATGACTGAGGCCGTCATCCCCGATATAGGCTTCCGGGCCCAGCACCAACAGGCATTGCTCCCGGCGGATTTTATCCAGGATGAAACTCCAGTCTATGGCAACGGTGTCGTTGTCTTGCGGCATGTCTGTAGAATTATATCAGGAGAAAGCGCTTCATTTACAGACTTAACGGGCTGCCCCTGAAAAGGCAACACGAATGTAAGCCAGATTTAACATATTTTCAAGATGCCATCATTTCCCCATCACTCCAACACCCCGATCTTCAAATAGCTCGCTGCCTCTTTTTGATGGTAAACCTTGTGAGTAGCGATTTGATAATCCGCTGGTTTGGCCTTGAAAATATTCATGAATTTTTGCGGATTCCGGTCGGCCCAGGGAAAGCAGGAACTTTGAATTTGCACCATCACTTTGTGTCCTTTTTTAAAAGTATGCAGCACATCCTGTAATTCCAGACTGACATCAGTAATGGCATTGGGTTTGAACGGTTCCGGTTTGGCAGGGTCGTTCCGATATTTCCCCCGGATGATTTCACTGCGCACCAATTGCTGGTAGCCGCCAAAGACCACTTCAGGCTTCTGGCGGTTCCGCGGGGTATCGACCGGATACACATCAATTACTTTTACCACCCAATCGGCATCGGTGCCGGTGGTAGAGACTTTGAGGAAAGCCTCAATCGGGCCGGCAAGCGTCAGGTCGGCTTCAAGTACTTCGGTTGAAAAAGTAAGCACATCGGGCCGTTGCGATGCAAAGCGCTGGTCTTCCACCATATAAGACCGGATGACAGGGTCGTTTATTTTGCCGGAATAGGGAACGGGGTGGTTTGGATCAGATACAAATGCCGAGTTGCTTTTGGTTGCTGTTGGCGGATCAAAAGCCAGTTTGCCTCCATCCCGCAGATAAAGTTGTTTGGTTTTTAAATCCTTCGGTGGGTAGGTGTCGAAGGTTCTCCACTGATTAGAGCCAGTCTCGAAAACCGTGGCTTCAGGAAGATTGAAGTCGGTGTTTTCGTCATAGAGGTAATGCCTAAAGAAAGGGGCTTCAATTTTTTCCTGGAAATAAGGAGATACTTTAGATCCAAAATCGATGTCGCCAAGCGTTTGGCCGGAATTGCCAGCCCAGCCGCCATGTGGCCAGGGGCCTACGACGATGTTGTTTTTGATGCCCGGATTTTGGCGCTCAATGGCCTCATACGTGTGAAAAGTGCCGTATAAATCCTCTGCATCATACCAGCCGCCAACCACCAAAACAGCATGCTGAATGCCTTTCAGGTGCGGAAGCAGGTTGCGTTTTTGCCAATGCTCATCGTAATCGGGGTGCTCAAAATTTTCGTGGTAGTAGGAATTGCGGCCCTTGTAAAAGTTGGTCTCTGTATTTTCCGTCGTGCCAACAGTATTGAGGTAAAAATCGTAGCCATCCGGGTTTTCAATTTCAAAATAAGGCTCAGGATCATCCTGACGCGGCGCTGATTGATCCTGGAAATAAGGATAAAAACCAAAGTTTGCAGCGAGCATAAAGGCGCCGTTGTGAAAAGCATCATCGCGCCTCAGGTCGGCTATTGGCGCCTGTGGCGATGACGCTTTTAAAGCCGGATGCTGAGAAAGCGCCCCCGCCGAAGCAAAAAATCCGGGATAAGAAATCCCCCACTGACCGACTTTCCCATTGTTGTTGCGGATGTTTTTGATCAGCCAGTCGATGGTGTCGTAGGTGTCTGATGCCTCATCAACGTCCGTTGGCCTGGTTTTTTTATCAAGGTGCGGGGTCATTTCGATGAATTTTCCTTCGGAGGCATAGCGCCCTCTTACATCCTGATAAACAATAATATAGAGGTCTCGAAGCATGTACGGATTCGGCCCCAGGCGGCGGGGATAGGCGTTTGCACCATAAGGCTGACAACTATAAGGCGTTCGCTGGAGCAAAATAGGGTAGGGGCGCGACTGGTCTTTAGGCGCATACACTTGCGTAAAAAGCCTGACGCCGTCACGCATTTCCACCTGGTATTCCTTTTTTTCATAGTTGTCGCGAATGAAAGCAGAATCTTGTTTGTAGGAATAGGGGTAGGCATCCTGCGCGAAGGTGGAAAGCGGCAACAAAAGCAATAAAAACAAGAGGCGCCTGATCATTTTTTTATTTTTTTGGTGATGATGAACCGTTAAATTATGGCAATTGCCCGGATTTCGGGCCAAACTAAGATTTTTTCAATTCAGTCGCCATGATCTTGCAGGTGTGATGACAAGGTTGCACGGCATGATTTGCGCTTGGGATTCCCCTGTGGTCTGGAGGTATTTTTATATCAACGGACAACCAAATGCCTGGAAAGATCTGTCGTTTTTTCACAGCAGATTTGCTCCATAACCTGCTTTAGTTGCGTTTTTAAAAGGCTGATGGTATGTTGACCGCCTGCTTTTCCCAGTGCTGCTACGCCGTACATAAAAGAACGCCCCAGAAAAGTAAATTCCGCGCCGCTTGCCAGTGCCCGGGCGATGTCAGGGCCGGAGCGAATGCCGCTGTCGAGCATGATCTTGATCTGCCCTGCATATTTTTCGACAATGGGACCAAGTGTTTTGATGGAGGATTGGCCGGCATCCAGCTGCCTGCCGCCATGATTAGACGCAATGATGCCGTCAAGGCCCAGCTTTATGGCCATTTCGGTATCGGCTTCGCTGGCCACTCCTTTCAGAACAATTTTCCCTTTCCAGCGCTCACGGATCGGCGCGATCTTTTCTTCATTTAACCTGCCCGAAAAAGTTTGATTCATGTACAGTCCCAGACGAGTCATGTCCAGGCCTTTGGGCAGGTATTTTTTCATGGTAGCGAAATGTGGTTGCCCGTGCCGGAGCGTCTGGACAGCCCAGGTCGGTTTACCCATGATTTGCAACACATTGCGCAGCGTCATTCTTGGCGGCATGGCCAGCCCGTTCCGAATGTCTCGCGGCCGGAAACCAAAAGTCGGCACATCGCAAAGGATGACCAGGACCTTGCAACCCGCTGCTGCTGCGCGATGGAGCAGGTCGTCGCGAACGGCATTGTCGGCAGGGTGGTAAAGCTGAAACCAAAAGTTTCCACCGGTTATTTCGCCAATGCGTTCAATGCTGGATGTCGTAACGGTGCTGAGCACAAAAGGGATGTTGTGTTCCGTGGCTGCGGATGCCAGAATTTCTGTTGCATTGGGCCACATCAGGCCCTGCAGACCAACAGGCGCAACACCAAAAGGAGCATCATAAACGTGGCCAAAAAGTTCCGTTTTCAGATCCGAGGCCTGATGCTTACTCAGGTAATAGGGTTTTAATTCTACTTCCCGAAGGTCAGCCGTGTTTTTGTAGAGGTTAACGTCTTCATTGCAACCGCCGTCCAGATAATCAAATGCAAAGCGCGGAATTCGCCGCCGGGCGCGGTCGCGAAGGTCGTCGATGGACGGATAATTCGGATGATAGCTCAAATTCATGCTTCCGGATTGATGCAAAATCAATGAATGTCCAGCCAATCTTTAGTATTGGTACAAAAAATCTTCTCCAGCGTTTTTTCAGGGAGCCCCATGGTTTCAATAAAAGCGCCGATTTCGAGATCGCCAAGTGGAAAAGGGTAGTCGGATCCCAGCGTCACTTTGTCTTCACCCACTATGTCGATCACATAGCGCAGCATCGTCGGGTCGTGGGTGATGCAATCCACCCAGAATTTACCCAGATAATCGCGCGGGTTTACGGCGTTGTCCACCGCCACCAGATCGGGGCGGCAGTTGTAGCCGTGCTCGATGCGTCCAATTGTAGGGAGGAAGGAGCCGCCTGCGTGTGCAAAACAAACCCGCAGCCTGGGGAAGCGCTCAAATACACCGCCGAAGATCATGGAGCAGATGGCTCGCGCTGTTTCGGCTGGCATGCCCACCAACCAGGGCAACCAGTATTTTTCGATGTGTTGTGTGCCCATCATGTTCCAGGGGTGCACAAAAACGGCCATTCCAAGCGATTCGCAGGCTTCGAAAATGGGTTGAAATTCTGGTTCGTTCAGGTTGCGGTCGTTAATGTTGGAGCCGATCTGAACGCCGACCAATCCGATGTTTTTGCAACGCTCCAATTCCTGTATGGCCAGCGCGGTATCCTGCATGGGCAAAGTGCCCAGACCCACATAATACCCCTGGTAGTCCATTGCTGTTCGCGCGATGTCATCGTTCAGAAACCGGGCAATTTCAAGGGTATCTTTTGCTTTTGCCCAATAATAAAACAAAACAGGAATGGTGCATATCACCTGCACCTGCGTTTTGTGGGTGGCATATTCTTCGATGCGCAATTTGGGGTCCCAGCAATTGGATTGGATTTCGCGGAAAAACTGCTTCCCTTTCATCATGCGTGCAAAACCGGGCTTGTGATGCTCCAGATGAATGAATCCACCGTATCCGAATTTCTCTTCATAATCCGGCATCCAGCTTGGGATGATGTGGGTGTGCATGTCTATCCTGATCATCGTGCGGCGGTTTGATGACCCCGCTCGGGCGGGACAAGTTTTATAAATTGAAAATACTCAAAGTCACTCGTTGCGAACAAAAGTAAGGAAACCCTCAGGACACCACACATGGATTGTTAAAGAAAAAGCGGAGATAATTCAGCAGGGGGGATGCCGTTCCTAAAAAGAATCAACTTTCTCATGAACATGAAGCGTTTTATCCTGCCGGTTGTTGCCTTTTTGTTTGTTTTTGCAAAAAGTAAGTCCCAAAATTCCATCGAATTTGGCATTGATTTGATCATCCCCATCGTCATGGCTTCGGGAAATCAGGCAAAATCGACCGGTCTGGAGTTTTTCTACAAAGAAAACCAACCTCAAAGCGACACGCGCTTCAAATTTTCTATTCTGTCAAACTTTGATGAATTTGAGCCCTTTCGCCGCAGTGTTGTGGATTCCATGACGCTTTACAATTATTACGTCCCCGGGCTTTCTCTGGGGGCAGACATTGGCATCGCCAAAATCATTCGGGTAAAAGGTCATAACCTCTATTACGGTGCTGACCTGCATTTTTCTGTTCAACAGGGCGATGTTGTTGTTTCCGATCAATTGCTGGATGGAAGGAGGGATACCCGCCCCGTAAAAACCATACGGGAATACGCCTCCTACGACTACGCCATCGGCATGATTCCGTTTTTAGGCACCAAAATCAAACTTTCCGACCACATTCAGTTTACCCTTGAATTCGGTCCCTTGCTCCAGTATCGCTTTGGCAAACGCAATTTCCTCAACAACAAAGGGGAAGACGACACGTACGCCCTGAAACAAATTGAATTGTTCGCAGGCCGCTGGCTGAATGATATTGCGGTAAGCTACCGGTTTTAAGCGCTTGCTTAAATTTTTATCAATCGGAACACCCCGCGCTGCAGGCCATTTTCCAACACCAGCCAGTAGACTCCCGCCGGAAATCTTTCCAAAGGCACTTCCAGATAGTTCCCTCCAGGCATGGCATGCTGCCAGAGGATTGTTCCCCGCGCATCTGATAAACGGGCCCTCACTTCATTGGGAACAGGCGTTTCAAAACGTACCTGAACGAGATCGTGCGCCGGCACTGGAAATACCTGTACGCCGGCTGACAGCGAAAATTCACCCACGGCGGTTGTTCCGGCCATGACGGTCAAAACTGTTTCACAGCCCTGCTCATCGCTTATGCTGACCTCGTAGTTTCCGGTGGGCAGGTTGAACTGATCCTCCGAAGCGGAGCCGTTTGACCAGGCATAAGTGTATGGCGTAACGCCGCCGCTGACCATCAGGTCGACGTACCAAAGTCCATCTCCCATCGATTCTACCTGATAGGCTGATTCTATTTGGGAGGGCTGGCCCAGTTCAAGTGAAAAAGCAAACTCACAGGCATTGTTGTCTTTTATCCGAACGAGGTAAACACCCGCATCCAATTCCGTAAAAACACTGTCTGGTTGAAACGAGCCGTCGTTCAAAGCAAATCCAAAAGGGGGTTGCCCGCCTTCCGTATCAATCGAGATGAAGCCATTGGCCAATCCGTAGCAGGTGGGGTCTTCATACGTCAGAAAAATACCGGGAGCGTTGGACTGACTGACGATGGCAATGACCGTAAAAACGCAGCCGTCGGGATAGCGGATGTACACGGTGTAAACGCCCGGATCGAGATTCTCAAAAAGGTTTTCTTCCTGCCAGTGAATGCTGTCGAGTGAAAACAGGTAATCGCCTATGAGCAGTTTTCCGGCTTCCACAATCACGATGGAGCCGCTTGGGGTGCCGACACAGCTGGGAGAGACAATTGGCCCCAATTCGGGCGCTTCCGGGGCTGTGATGGTAAATACGCGCGCTTTTTCGCAAAAACGCATGTCCCTGACACGCGCCAGATAAGTACCGGCCTGGAGATGGTCGAAAAGGTTATCCTGCGTAAAAATATCGTTGTTCAAAGCATAACGATAGCCTCCGTTGCCACCTGTAGCCGTGATCACAGCCAGGCCATCCGTACCATCGGGGCAGGAAACATTCTCCAGCGCTGTTGTGATGTGAAGTGAATCCGGCTGGTTAATAACGGCGGGATAGCCGTTGACGCAGTTGTTTGGTTCAATGACAAAAACGGTATAATTGCCGGGAGGCAGGCTGCCGAAAAATGGCTGGGTACTGAGTATAGAAGCGCTGTTCAATCCGTAGCCGATCACATTGGCGTTGGTGCCGTTTATGATGATTTCACCGTTATTGGAGCCGTAGCAAGTCGCATTGGAAGTAACAATAGAGGCAGGAGAATAATTGGGCGCCAGCCCAACAAATGCATCAGCTGTTGCGATGCAGCCGGCCAGGTCAAATACTATGGCCGTGTAATCTTCGTCGCCTGGCAACCCCTCAAAAATGTTGGATTGCTGAAAATCGGTGTTGGCCGTATTGTTGAGGGCGTAAAGATAATTGCCGGAACCGCCATCGGCCATGACTTCAATGCGTCCATTGTTATTGCATGTTTCGGGGCTTGTCGTTGCTGTTGCGGTTAACAGATCGAGCAAAGAAACAAAAACGAGGCGTGAGGCAGAACACCCGTTGGCATCCTGCAGGAAAACTTCCAGTAAACTCGTTTGGTCAATAACCACGGTATTTCCGGTACAGGGTGCACAAGCGACATCAGCGCCCAGCAGGGAGACGATTTCCGTTACGGTATAACCGCCCGCGCCGCCACTGACGCCGTCCAGAACATTAATGGGCGCACTGAATGCGCAGATGGCTGTATCCAAAAGAGGCGCCACGATGGGGTCAGGGTCCTGAATCGGGATAAAAATAGTATCAGTGCAGGTACCGTCTGAAACGACCAGAGTGTAAACTCCGGCTGCAAGACCATCAGCATTATTGGTAAAATTATCGAGGTCTATCCATTCATAAGTCAGGTCCCCTCCAAAAAACGGGTAAATCAGTGCGCTGCCATCCGAAGCGCCAACGCAGGAAGGTGACGCCAGTTCACCCGCAAGGATAAATCCACAGTCCGTAAAAAAGATATCCGTAGGGTCGCCGGATTGGGCCTGGGCCAGATGGCAAAAGCAACAAGCTGCTACAATAATTTTTACTTTTAAGTCCAAAGCAAGGCGCAGCGCATTGAAATATCGTTGCTTAATGCGGTAAATGCCGGAAAAAAAGGTTGGACTACAAGCAGCAGCAAGGGTGTTATATGGGATCATGAGAATGTTATGGTTTGATTATGAATGAAATAGCGAAAATGACACGCATCGCGCGTTTGTCATTCTGAAATTTATTGCAAATCTTTGAAGCTGGAAAGGTTTTTTTAATTTAAACGTAGGAGTCTGAAACGATGAAAACACCCTCAGATGATCTTTTTCAATTGATCCAGTCGCTCAACAAGCAGGAGAAACGCTATTTCAAACTCTATGCTTCGAGGCATGCACTGAAGGGTGAAAATCAGTACCTGCGTTTGTTTAACGCCATCGAAAAACTGGAGACCTATGACGAGGCAACCCTGCGTAAAAAGTTTCCCGATGAACCCTTTTTGCGGCAGTTACATGTCGCAAAAAACTACCTCTATGGTATTATTCTGGCCAGTTTGCGCAGTTACCACGAGAGCAGGGCAGAAGATCGTTTTTATACTCAATTGCGCAATGCGCAGTTGTTGTTTGACAAAGGCCTCTACCAGCAAAGTGAAAAAGCTTTAGCCAAAGCAAAATCCACCGCTGCTGAAAACGAACGCTTTTTGCAATTGCTGGAAGTATACCGCTGGGAACACCAGATCGCGCACAGCCGCAACGATTTCAGCAGGCTGGAGGAATATGTCTCAAACGGGGTAAAAGAAGAATTTGACTTGTTGGACAAATACCGGAATTTTCTGGAATTTCAGGCCCTCAACGACAGTGTGTTCATACCTTACTGGAAAAAAGGCGCCGTGCGCAGCGAGACGGAAAAAGTAGCCCTTGACCGCCTTTTTGAACAGCCGCAATTCAGCAACGCCGACAACGCCCGTTCTTTTTACGCCCGCTATTTCTATCACAACGCCCGTTTTTCTTATCACCTTTTTCGCGGCGAACCGGAGCATAGTTATGAGCACGTCGGGCAATTGGTTCAGATGTTTGAATCAAGGCCGGTAAAAGGGCGCATGGTGCGGCAGTACAGCAGTGCGCTCATCAACCTTTATATTGTTCAGCAGCGACTGGGGCATTACGGCGACATACCGGACACCCTGCGCAAACTCAGGGAGGTGCCTGCCGATTCGCCCGAACAGCACCGCCGCCTGTTTGTGCGCAGCTTTAATCTGGAAGTTGATTTTTACCTCAGTACCGGCCAGTTTTCAGTCGGAGCCAGCCAGATTCAGGAACGGAAGGCGCTATTCCGGCAATATGAAGAAGAAGTAAATGCCCAACAGCGGCTGGGATTGTATTACAACCTGGCTTACCTGCATTTCGGGGCAGCCGATTACGACCAGGCGCTTGATTGGGTAAATTTGCTGTTACAGGATCCGGCGCTTGAAACGAGGCAGGATATCCATTGTTTTGGCCGGCTGCTCAACCTTGTCGTCCATTACGAACTCCGGAATGACCAGTTGCTGGAGTACATTGTGCAGTCTACTTATCGTTTTTTATCCAAACGCGAACGTCTTTTTCGGGTAGAATCGGTGATGCTGAAACTTATGCGCCATTACCCCGGCTGGCTGACGCCGAAAGACCGTACCCGGGGTTTCCGGCAGCTTATCGAAGAACTCGAAGGTTTGCGTCAGAATGAGTTTGAACGCAAAGCCTTCGAATATTTCGATTTCATTTCCTGGATGGAGAGTAAAGCGGCAGGGAGCGCATTCGAGGACGTAGTAAAACAAAAAAAATGAGTAGCAGCAGAATCGAAATTCCACTGCTATCCCAGTTACTCTGGCTGCTTTACGATTATATTAGAGACACATCTCGCAGGAAAGAGCAAACGCACCGTCCTTTCCTTCTTCACCCCGCAAGTCTACTAAACATTGCCCTAGCTTGCTGAAAAAAATGACGAAACCCCGTTTTGGATGTGTGAAACCCCGTTTTGACTGAGTAAAGGTTTTACAGGTAGCCTAAAAAATCATCCTTTTTGCCGGATGACAAGGGGATTTGAGCGCCGTTGGAAAGGGTCAAAGATCCGCCATCTGCTTTGTTGTACCTTTTGATTTTTGTCAAATTGATGATGAAGGAGCGGTGGCAGCGAATGAAAACCTTTGGAGACAACTTTGTTTCCAAATCTTTCAGCGTTCTGGAAATGATTACTGGTTTTTCCGCTGTAGTATGGATTTTTACATAATTGCCCTCTGCTTCGAGGTGAATGATTTCATCATAACTGATAAATTCAATCCCGTCTACAACGGGAACACAGAGATGGGTGCTCAGCAGGGGAGTAGCATGGACACTGGTCGACAACTTTTGCTTCACTTGTTCCACGGCATGCTGAAGCTCCGTAAAATCAACAGGCTTGATCAGGTAGTCCAGCGCATGACGCCGCAAAGCATCTATGGCGTACTTTTCAAAGGCGGTAACGAATATGAATTGAAAATTGATTTCTACCAGGGCATCCAGTAAATCAAAACCGGAACCGCTGGGCATGCTGACATCCAGAAAAACAAGATCCGGTTTTTTTACATTGATTTCCCGGATAGCAGTCAGGATATTGCTTGCACTGGCAATGACTTCAATATCGGGACAATACCTTTTTAATAAGATTTCTAAACTTTCAACCGCGTGTTCTTCATCATCAACGATAATGGTTCGAATCATCTCATTTAAGGTTTGCTACTAATATAAGGCAAAGAAAAAGCAACGATTGTTCCTCTGATTTGGTGATCTTCTACAAGGTCTTCAATAGTAAAACGAGATTCCTTATTGTAAAATTCATTTACTAAGAATACTCTTTTTTTGGTAATGCTGAGGCCGGTAGATTTGGTCTTTCTGAGGAGTTGATTTTTTTGTTGTTCTTTAGATCGGGTAATACCAATTCCATTGTCTTTGACCTCGAATTGCAGCATATCTCCTGTTTTTTCAATCTTTATTTGTAGGAACGAGGATTCCTGGGTTTCTTTATTGAGCAAGCCATGCCAGATTGCATTTTCAGCCAATGGCTGTAAAAGCATCGGAGGAAGGAAAGTGTCTTCTTGTGGGATGTCTTCGCCAATTTGAAATTGGTACGTAAATTTATTGGAAAACCGAAGTTGCTCCAGGTCAAAATAAATTTTGAGGGTTTCTATTTCCTGAGCAAGACTGATGTAGTTCTCCAGGGAGTTTTCAAAAACATTCCGGATCAATCGGGAAAAACGCACCAGATAAACCTGCGCTGTCTCGCCTTTGTTTTTTAGTAAAAAATTGTAAATAGAATTCAAAGAATTAAAAATAAAATGCGGGTTAATTTGGCTGCCTAAAGCCATTTGTTTGCTGGTATTCAACTCTTTGGATAATTGCTCCCTTTTTCGTCGGGCTGCACTTGATGAAGCATAAATCCCATAGCCAAGGCCTGAAAAAATCAAAAACATGCTGATCTGGAACCACCAGGTTTCCCAATAAGGTTCTGAAATAATGAATTCAACCTGCTTTGAATCGGTCCAGCTTCCGTTGGTGTATTGAGCCGCTAGTTCAAACACATACGTTCCCGGCGAAAGGTTACTGTACAACACATTTCGATCGGTGGTAAAATCCCAGCGATCAGAAAGTCCGATCATGCGGTATCGGTATAAAATATCACCCGATTGCTTAAAATCGATGGCCTCAAATGTGATTCGTATCAGCTTCTGATTGTGCTTTAAATGATAGGAATTTAAAACGACGGTATCGCTGTCATTGATTCTGATGTTGGTAAAATATACCGGAATGGTCCTTGTTTTATGCTGATCCAAAAGCCTCAAATCGACTTTATTTAACCCCCTTTCTGTTCCAAGGTAAACCATGCTGTCCAGCAAAATGAGTTGACGAATTTGTTTGGAATTCAGGCCATCTGCTAAGGTTATTTTTTTTTTCAGAACCAGCGAGTCCGTTTGTAAATACAAAATATTGACTCCGGCATCGGTAGCAATCCATAGGGTGTCCCCGGACTTGAACAAACCGTTAACGGAATTACTCAGCAAGCCATTCTCTTCCGTATAAGTAAGGATTTTGTCTTGTTTCAAAATTTTTAAACCATTACCCCGGGTGCCCAGAATGGTATCGGCGCCCAATAATTCGATATCCTGAATTCTTGAATTAATCGCTTTACTTTTTGGATGTTCTACTATGGAATGCCCGGTGAACCAGTACAGGCCATCAACAGCACCAATCAGACTGACTCCGTTATCAAAGAGATAGATGGAATTCATCGACTTGTTATCCCGAAAATAATAGAGGTTATTCCAAAATAAGTGATTGTTTTCCCGGCTTAATTTTAAAACTTGATTTTTGCTGATTGCGTAAACCTTTTCACCTTTTTTGCAAAAAGATTTAATCAAATTATGTGCATCCAATTGAATGAAATAATGGTCGAAATTAAATTGATAATCCGCATTTGTATAAAATCTTTCGATGGGGAAGGACTGATAAAAATCGCAGGATTGGTTAAACATCTGAAAGTTTTCCGGGCCGCTGTGCATAAGTGAACAATTAAGCTCGATGCTCTTACCGGCTGCTAAAACAGTCTGATCTAGATTGAAAAGTATTGGAAAAGATTCCTTGATGGGGTTGCCCTGCCTGCTTAAGGTTTGTACTGCCCTGTTTTTGATCAGGTAGATGCCCTCATTCAGCGTAGCTACCCAAACATTTTTGTTTTTGTCCTGAAAGATGGCGCTGATTTGCCTGTTTTCTAAAAACTTGTTTTTAATATTCCCTTTCTGGTCAATCACAATGATGCCATTCATAGAGCTTATCCAAATATCAGTTCCGATTTTTGTCATCGCGCCAAGCGGGGCTTCCGATATTTTTTTTTCAAATACAATTTTGTTATTTTCAAGAATGAAAAGAATTTCATGTATGTATAAATACTTATAACTGCCGGCATCCAGAAAATAAGAATTCAGGCTTTTAAACGGATGGAGAGCAGACAGGGTTATGGATGCTGACGGCTCTATATTTATTGGGCAAATACTCGAACGGTAATCGGAAACACTGGAAAAGCATTTCAAAGAATGGTTGAAAGTGATGATTTTATGCGTCTCGGGCATTTTACCGGACCGCGCTTTCTGCAATAACTGAATTTGACCAGTGCGGTCAATGATTAATGCACCTTTCGTCGTTTTATAGAAAATTCGTTCATCCTGATCAATGTCAATTTCAGGAGGCCCCAGCAATTCCCTGGAAGCTTTTAATAATGCTTCATTGTGTTCAAAAGGATAGAATCGTCCCTTGTCGAAATAAGACAAAGTGTTGTTGTAACAAGCCATCCACACTTTCCCGTCCGGCCCGGAAGCCATCCTCAAAATGGTATTATCTGTCAAGCCATCCTTGGTCGTATAGGTTTTAAAGGCATACCCGTTAAAGCGGGCTACCCCTTTATCTGTTCCGATCCATAAATAACCCTGCACATCTTCCAGGAAGTAGTAGGTTTCGTTACTGGGCAGCCCTTCTTCCAAACCATAATGAATAAAATTATAGCTAAAATCTGTTTCAGCTTGTTGAGCAAACAGCCGGCAAAAAACCAACAGATAAACCAGGAGTAGCAGGAAGTACTTTTTCAAAAACTGGTATTTTTGGTACCTCACAAAAGTATCCAAACCACTTCAATATTCCAAGTACCACTATTTTCGCTGCGGGCATGCCAAACTCTCGATTACAATTTCTTCAAACCCCGGCAGCGTTTTGTATGCATAATCCACTTTCCAGTTGGTTTTGTAGTCGTAACTCACTTCAAGATATGTTTTTACAGCCGGCCGCCTGCGGCCAATGGTTGCGTCGTTGGCTCGGGTATCAAAACGCGCAGGAATGTCCCGATAGTAAAGGAAATATTCCGGATGTGTGATATGGCCCAGTGGGGTGACATCGTAAGGGATAAAGCCTTCCACTCCGAAAAGCTGCCTGGCGCGTTGTTGCCAGGGAACCAGAACGGAATGGAGCCAACGATCGGCCTCATTGCCATTTTTCAGAAATTCGGTATCTACTTTGCCCAGCAACAGGTAAGCGCTGCATTCGAAACCGGAAAGGACAACCTTTACACCGGAGTCGAGTACAACCCTGAAAGACGCCGTATCTATTTCAAAATTGTAGTCTGAAACAATGCTTTTTTGCAAGCCAGGTTTGAAAGCAAAACCAGGTGTTCGCCCTGCGCAAAAAACGATTTCTTCAATTTGCGACGCCAATTCCGGGTGGTTTTTTAACACCGTAGCCACATTGGTAGCGGGGCCCAGCGCCAGTATGGTCAGTTTTTCGCGTTTCAGTGCGGCTGCTAATGCACGACTACCGTCGGTTTCAATGCCGAGGTCAGCTGCTTCCGGGGAACCTTTATAAACCGGGATTTTACGATCGGGCGCATACCAGTTCAGGATTTTTTGGGTGACCTCATAACCATAATCCACATACGTGATGGTACTGATGCCAACGATGTCAATAGAAGGCATAGCCAAAGCCATGATTAAAGTTACCCCGTCGTCCACTTCGCGGGGCGCGCGCTCGGGCAGGCCAATCATAATGTCTGTGTCAAACCAGATTCGGCGGGGTGTGGCCTGGCTTTGCGAAAATGCCGGAATCAGGTTGCAAAGCAATCCCAACAGGAAAAATAAATACTGAATTTTTTTCATGACGTTTTGTTCAAATACATGGATCAGCCGCGTACCGCGATAATCGCTTGGTTAATAAATCATTCAATTTTTTATCCACTCACCAAAGAGTCAATCGCTTTCCGGGTCAACAACGCCTTCTCTTCCAGCGAAAAACTAAGCGGCAACTGAGCGACGCCGTACATGCGGCGCAAGATTTCTACAGCTGCAAAATCCTGGCAAGCACGCTGGTCGAAAGTGCCGTAATGGGTTTCCAGCAAATGCAATCCATCTTCCCAGCTCATGCCGCAAAAACAGAGGTGCGCAAGACAAACACCCAGGTCAAAGGCGGCTTCGCCCCGGAAGCAAAACTCCGGGTCAATGACAAACACGCCCCGACTGGTACGCAGCCAGCTGCCCGGGAAAAAATCGCCGTGCAGGAGTACATCGCCATCTGCAAGATAACGTTGGCCGAGTGAAAGCGTTTTATCACGCAAAGCCTGGTATTGGAAAATGGTCTTTTGCGCTAAAGCCTTCAGCCCCGGCTGGATGCCGTCCAAATCCATGCCGTTTTCCGGATTAAAAGGAAAATCAAAAATGTGGAGGTGATTCAGTTCGCGCATGGCCCTGTTTTCAAAACCGCCGGGCGGAAGTTTGGCAACACTCGTTTGATGCAGTGTCGCCAAAAAGCGGATCAGAGCTCCCATTGCCGTTTCCGGCAGCGCTTCTTTTCTGGCGTAGTAAGTACTGAAATCTGCACCTTCGCCCAGGTCTTCGATCATTTGCAGGTGCACTGTTTCATCATAGTGCAGGAGGCGGGGCAGCATGTTGCCGACGCCTTCCCATTGTCCCGCGGCTGCGAAAAAAGCCGCTTCCATTCCTGCGCGTTCTACCGGCGCCGGAATGGAGGGGTACTTTTCCACATAAGGTCGCGCCTGCTTCAGAATAAAACTACTTTTTGCAGTCCGCACACGCAAAGTGTAATTCATGTTGCCTTCTCCTGCTTTTTCAGCAGCCTGAAGCTTTTCGGCCGCATCGAGCCATCCTTTGTTGTGCAGATAGGCCTCAATGGAAGGAAGTTGGTCTTTGTCTAAATGCATGTAAATTAAGGTTTAGGTAGATGGTGGACGGTAGACGGTGGACGGGCTACCATCTACCGTCTACCGTCCACCGTTAAAACAAATAACGAACGCCAAACTGGAATTGCCTTGGCGGCGATGCCGAAAGTAAGCGATAAGTATTCGAAGATTTAGGCCCTACCTGGCTCAGATTGCTGACAGATCGGGTAGTATTGTAACCCGACCAGTTTTGCGCATTGAATACGTTGAAAATGTCGGCGCTGAACTCAAGGTTGTGCGATCCGCGAAGTGCCAGCTGGTAACGCACGGAAATGTCAAAGGTTGTGGCCCAGGGCAGGCGGTCGCCACTTTTGGGTTCACCCGGCCAGCGGTCAGCAGGCAAGCCGAAACTTTCGCCATCGCCATTCAGGTCAGTGGTTCCGAATACAGTCGCATCTGCAACGCGCGTAACCGGCTGCCCGCTTTGGATGAGTGCCGTGGGCGATATGAGCAGGCCTTTCAGCGGCTCGTACAGCAGAACAGCGCTGATGACATGTCGCCGGTCATTTTCATCCCAGGCATATTCTGCATCAAAATCGTTGGAATCCTGTGCGCGGGTATTGATGCTGCTGGTATTGCTTTTAGTCCACGACAGGGTGTAGAGCAAACGGTATCCGATTTTATCCTCGCCAATGGATTTTTGCAACATAAAATTAAAGGCAGTATAACGGGCAATGCCGGATGACTCGCTGACGAATACATTTCTGGCAATGCCGCGAAGGGTATCATTACCGGCTGCCACGGCGTAAAAACCGGCAGCATCCCGGTAAATGGGCACAGCGCGTGTTGAGTCGGCACTGGCCTGAGGGCGCACTTTGAAATCAGCAGGGTTATCGAAAACCCAGGGCGAAGCGGCGTTCAGGTTGCGGATGACGTACAGGTTGTTCGTGCGGGTATGTACAGCGTCAAAAATGAACAGGTGCTCATCGGTCAACTTGCGCTGGTATCCCAGCGAGAACTGATGGGAATAAGGGTTCTGAAGGCCATTGGGGTTCAGAATGCGCAGGTTGTTGGTGAACTGAGATTCGCGTCGCGGCTGAAGTTCATCCGAGCCTGGACCATTCAGAAACGTAACGCCCGGCGCCGTAGCACGGATGTTGCCCGGGAAAGTAATGCGGTCGAGATCGGCATTGGGGTCAAGCACGCCTGCACGCTGGAGTTCGGCCAGCTGCTTTTTAAAATCCTCTGAATTGCTGCTAAACTGGAGGGCATCGCTGTGTACGGAGTACTTAATCTTATCGTAATAGATGCCATAGCCACCCCGGATGACACTGCGCTGATCCAGCTTGTAATTAAAGCTCGTACGCGGCCCGAGGTTGTTCTTATCGCCTTGGGTTCCGCCTGCTTTAGAAAGGTTGTCGTAATCCCAGCGCAGACCCAGAGATAGATTCAGGCGGCGACTCACCGACCATTGATCCTCGAGATAGGCGCTGAAAACATTTTGAACAGCGCCAAAAGTGGTTGGGCGCAATTCTACGTCATAGGTCCGCACGTTTACATCTAAAGGAATGTCTTCCACATTCAGTGCTGATCCTTTGTTCAGGTTGCGCATGTCGGTAAGCTGCTGATCGGTCAGGCGCACCGTGTAGGTGCCGTAAGGGTTACCGCCGCCCAGCAATTGAAAATCTGACGTAATGAATTCCAGACCGGCTTTAAACAGGTGTTTGCCATCCCGGTAAAGCCATTTGTTCTGAACCTGGTGGGTGTATTCGTAGTCGTCGAAAATCGAACCCGATTGTCCGACTATGGCAATGGCTGTTCCTGCCGGGTTCTGAATGGTAACCGAAGGACTGGTTTCGTTTACAGGCTGGCGGTAGTTCCAGCGGAAAAAATTGTGCTGGTAATTCAACTCGCCGCTGATTTTGCTGCCAATTTTGAACTGATTGCGCAAAGCCAGTAAGTAAGTTTCATTGTCCTGTGCTGAACTGGCTGAAGGAAATAAAATGCCGCCCTCCAAACCGCCGCCCTGGCGCTGGTTGTAAAAACGACCCACCTGAGCCCGTACAGAGGTCCGCCAGGAAGGAGACCAGATCTGATCCAGCTTGGCTGAAGCATAAGTGAAACGGTTTTCTCCACGAACGATCTCATTTACACCCAATTGTGAAACATTCAACAGGTTGTCTTTGTAGTCGTAAGTTTGTTCCACATTTACATAAAAGAAAGTCTTGTCTTTTTTGATTGGACCGCCAAGCGATGCGCCAACCTGGTGCCGCTGGAAGCCATCCTTAACCGGGTTGCCATAAAGATCAAGTGTTGCAAACGAAGATGGAGCATCGACAGATGCCCCGGGGCGGGTAAGGTAAAAAGCTTCACCACTCCATTCGTTGGAACCGGAACGGGTCAGGACGTTCACGATGCCATTACTCGTGTTGCCCCATTCGGCCGAATAGTTATTGGTGAGCACTGTGATGTTTTCCACAAACCCAACCGGCGTATTGAATTTCATGTTGCCGAGGAAGCGCTCATTGTTGTCCATGCCATCTATCAGATAGTTGGTAAAAATACCATTGAGGCCATTGATGCTGATGTTGGGACCTTCGGCGTAACCCAGAATGGCTACTGTTACGTTGGGCAGGCGGTAAAGTGAGCGGGTAACATCCCTGCCTTCAATAGGCAGGCGCTGCAATTCTTCTTTTTTAACCTGTCCCGACACGGCCGCATTTTCAGTATTCATGCGGACCAGTGAGGTGCTGGAAATCAGAATTTCGCCAATGGAGGCAACGGTTTGGTTGGGCAGATTGAGCACGACGCTCAGCATGCCTTCTTTCGCTCTCAGGTCTGTAAGAATCCCTGCCTGATAAGTGTCGTCGTCCAGCGCGTAAACGGCGTAAATTTTTCCGGCACTCAGGTTGTCGAAGACGACAACGCCTTTTGCGTCAGTTTGGAGAGAGTCGAGAACCCGTGGTCCGTTTTCGCCGGTCAGGTAAAGCCATTTGCCGGCAATGGGCGTATCTTCAAGAAGCGAAGCAGCCTGGATGCGAATGCTGCTCTGGGCAGATATGCCGGCCATGACAAAGATGGACAGAACAACGAGTAGTAGGCCTTTTTTCATAAAATAATATTTAGCGAAGATTATTAGGTTAGCTCCTGCAAAACCAATACCCGCTGCAATTGTCTGACATTCCCGCTAAGACAATAACATGCCAACTGGAATGTGGGCGACAAAGCAAACAAACGGGCATACCGGCAGCATGGGCCATTATGCGTTAATGAATTGGAAGTATCGGATCGTTAAAGGAAAACAGGGGGCGCACGAAGGCTCTTCGTAGAACCAATCCGGAGCGAAATAAATGGAGGGTCCTTGAAAATGAACTCTACCGGAGCGAAAGAGATCAGTATCCGAAGAAAGGAGCGTAGTCTGTATGCAGATTTGTGTGCGGAATGCTTCAGCCAATGGCGAATGCTTTCCGAGTGGTCGAGGTCGCTTAGATAACGCAGGATATGGGGCGGAGAAACACCATCTGTGGACAAATCATCCAACAGGGATTGGAAAAGCAGCGTTGTACACCAGGGAAGATCTATCCAGTTTTGCGCATCAAATGCAGTTTTTTGGATGCCGATCAGATAAGCGCCACCATCCGTTGAGGGGCCAAGTACATTGTTTCCTGCATTGAGGGAAAAGATGGCGCTTTCAAGATCCTGTTTACTGAGGTCAGGGATGTCGTTGCCAACAACCAGGACCGATCTGAAGCCTGCCTCCAGCACCTCTTCAACCGCGGAGGTGATGCGCCTGCCAAAGTCTGAACCATTTTGGTTTCCCTCGTGTGAATGGAAAACCGGTAGGCCGGTTTGTTGAAGCAGTGCAGCTGTCTGCTGGTGCAAAATGCCGAAAGCACCTCTGAAAGCAGGTGCTAAAAACCTTGGAAACCGCTGCATTTTGTCATCTGCAAACGGATTCTTTGCGAAATAAAGTATGGCAGTTGCTTTGTTCAAACAGTTTGAGCGTGTTGTTTCGAGTAAAGATACGAAGTATGATGCACGATCGGTTTGACCCCAAAGGTAAATAGATCGGAATAATTGAAATGTCCGGAAAACTACGTTTGGTTTATGAACGGCACTTCAGCCTGTAAACACTAATATAGCCATAATGAAGTTACAAGGCGCCAATTTCTGAAAAAGGAGGTAAAAAAAGAATAAATTTCAAATTCAGGGCGAAAGCGTGCCTTGTAGCTTTATATTTGAACTTCCTGTTGTGGTCAACAGTGACTGAAAGTACAATGTTTAAAAAATCATCATGCGGAACATCTTTATTGCAGCGACCGGGCAACACGTTGGAAAAACGACGACAACCCTTGGCATAGTTTCAAATTTGCGCCGGAGCGGCTACAACACGGGCTATTGCAAGCCGGTGGGGCAACAATTTGTAGATGTAAACGGAGCCATCGCGGATAAAGATGCGGTGCTGTTTGCTGAGGTCATCGGTTTTCGGGTAGTGCCGGAGTGGCACAGTCCGGTGGTCATTGGCCAGGGGGTTACCCGTCAGTACCTCGATGATCCTTCTAAATTTCATTTTCGCGAGCAAATAAAAGCAGCAGCGCACTCCCTTGACCCGCTTTATGACATTGTGGTGTACGAGGGCACCGGGCATCCCGGAGTTGGCAGCATCGCAGATTTGTCGAATGCTCAGGTTGCCAAACTATTGGGCTGCGGTGTGATTCTGGTTGTTGAAGGCGGTATCGGGCGGACCATTGACCGGCTGAACTTATGCCGTGCCATTTTTAAAGAACAGGATGTCCCTATTGTGGGGGTATTGGTCAATAAAGTTGAAATAGCCAAGAAAGAAGAAGTAACCCATTATGTAGGAAAAGTGCTCGATCAAATGGGCATCCCTTTAATGGGCGTCATTCCTTACGACAAAACCCTGCTCTTTCCGATATTAGAAAGCATTCGCCAGGCGGTAGACGGCTCCTGTATTCTGAATGAGGATCGGCTGAACAATCGGGTGGAAGACATCGTAGCCGGCTCTTTGGTGGACATAGAAGAGTTCAATAGTTTTGAAAATATCCTGCTGGTGGTGAGTTACAAACGCGTTGGCGAAGCCGTCAAAAAGATCAAAAGAATCTCTCAGATTAAAAAACTGGACCATTCGCCACTTTCTGGGGTGATTGTTACAGGCGATGGCCGCCATGCAAAATGGCATACTGAAGAAGACCTCTACCATCCCTACTTTTTAGAACACAAAATTCCGGTTATCGCCACCCTGCTGGATACCTACGGCTCTGTGCTGAAAGCCAACCGATTGGAAGTAAAAATCAATGCGCAAACGCCGTGGAAAGTCTCCAGGGCCATTGAATTGATTCGGCAGCATGTCGACTTCGAGCAGTTGCTGGCTTATCTTAAAAGCACCTGAGCTTTTTGGCGGACTCAAATGTTAATTTCGATGGGCGGCATATTGTTTTTCGACGAACGGACGTAATTTAACCTAAAAAAAGAACGTTTATTAAAAATGAAGTTTTGACTGAACCAGATGTTTTGTAATTTTGTTTCACCAACGCTGGTATTCCGAAAGTGGAATACTTCATCATCAAATACCGATTTCCTAACCAAAATCGCTTAATGGTCATGATCAAAAGAACGATCGCGTCTAGGCTGGCACAAGCCAAGATCACTTTGAGTCAAACTATGGAAAGCATATTGGACATTAATCGCAGAAGAAAAACATTGCCCTCTGACCCCTCTATAAAAAAAGACCAGGAACAAGCACTCAGCGAAGAGCTCAAAATACTCAATAAATTGGCAGAACAACAGGCTGTTCTCATTCGAAAATACGAGTCAGCCCTGACCAGGCAAATGGCTTCCTGACGTTGAGGATATACCTTCCGGCCTCACGGCTTTGGGCAAAAAAGGGCTGGCGTCTCCGCCTCCTTTAATGATCTCCCGCACAATCGTAGAACTGATGTGGGAATAAGCCGGATCGCTGATCAGAAAAATGGTTTCCAACCCGCCGCCAACGATGTGGTTGAGTTGGGAAATCGTTTTTTCGTAATCAAAATCAGAGGCATTGCGCAAACCGCGCAAGAGGTAGCGTGCTCCGATACGCGTGCAATAGTGTGCTGTGAGGTTTTCAAACCAGTCTACCTCAACCCGGGGTTCGTCTGCAAAGACAGCTTTGATCCATGCAATGCGTTGTTCCAGCGTGAAAAGCGTTTGTTTTTGCGAGTTGACGCCAATGGCAACGATGATTTTGTCAAAAAGCGGCAGTGCCCGGCGCACCAATTCTGCGTGGCCAGTTGTTATTGGATCAAACGAACCCGGAAAAACAGCAATTTTAGACATCATCCTTAAGGTTTGTGCCAAATGTAAACTTTATTGAGGCCAATCTGAAACAGCAAAGCTCCCGAAAAAAAGAAGGCTCAAAAAAAAATGACTTTTTTGCAACCTTTTTTCGTTTTCACCCGTCTTTGTATGCGATTGTCAATAACATGTCGCTTTTCGTCGAAAAGCCAAAAATTAGTGACAATGATTTCTTAACTTCACCTGACTGTAAAAGGAAAAAACTCAATGCCATGACAAAACCCAATACTCGACTGGTTTTGGTACTCATTCTGGCAGCAGCGAGCTTCGCTTCTTACCTCTACCTCAATTCCCGTACCTTTGATAAGGTTACTACAACCGATGCAGTTGAAGCAAGCTCTTCGGAAGAGGATGCGGAAAGCGAATTGAAAGCCCCGGGAAAGGGCATCCTCCCCGATGTTTATCTGCTTAAAAAAGTAGTGGAAACCGGTAAAAGGCTGATGCCGAATCAATAGGAATCAACGGCTGTCTGATTGAAAAAAACGCAAGCATTTTTTGCTTGCGTTTTTTTTGTTCCCAGAAATGTATCATCCCGAATTTTCAAAACAGTGTTGGTGTAATAAGCAATCAATTCGTCAATTAAAAGTTGGCAGTTTGTCAGTTGGCAGTTTTCAGTCGGGTTTACTGCAAACTGAAAACTGCCAACTGCCCACTAACACGGCTGAATGATCGCGAAAACATCCTGTTTTTCGCCTGTTTTCGCTAAAAATTCGGGATGACTCATGTTCCCTTACTCCGCCGCCCATAAAATAATACTCCGGTCATCACTACAAGAAACGAGCACCCCGCTTTCCTCCAGATACAGCAAGGCATTGACAGAATTGACGTGACCGCCGTCGCGTACCGTATCGAGTACTTTGAGCAATTCGAAGCTTTGGGCATCCCAGATCTTGATGGTTTTATCACGGCTGGCAGTAGCAAACCAGCTGCTATTGGCCGGAAAGCAGATGTCATTAATCGTAAACCAATGCGCCGGCTGATTGAACAGTGGAACTCCCATGTCTTCCAAAATCCAGGCTTTCAGATGGGCATCCCGGCCCCCGCTTACCAGCAGTTGGCCATTGGAGTGGTAGCGCACTGCAAATACGGAATTGGCGTGTGCATTCGCTAAAGTTTGCCGAATTTCAAAAGTGCCGGCGTCTAACAGGTAAATGTTGTTGTCGCTGCTGCCTATGGCTAATTCATTGCGCGCTTCGGAGTAATCCATGCCGCGCAGACTCTGGTTGCTCAGGTGCAGGCTCTCAATACTTCGGCCTTCCGAAGCCGACCAGCGCGTGAGGATGCCATCGCCGCCAATGGTAAAAACAAAGTCGCCGGTTTGCAAAATGCCAAACACCCCTTTTCCGTGGTGGGCGATTCCGCGGGTGTTTTCCGGGTGTAGCAGGTCAACCCAGTGTACGCCGCCGTTCATGTCCCCGGCTATCAATTTCTGTTGTCCGGACAGGCCAGATAAGGAAAAAATCTGTGTATCTGTTTTCGCTAAAAGCCGCCCCATATCCGGGTTTTGAACAGACCATTCCACCATCCAGCCATCTCCGGCGCCGGAAAGGAACGTATCTTTTTCAAGGCCCTGGCAAAGTGCAAAGACGGAGGCGTTGTGGCCAGTGAGTTGGGCTGTTTTTTGTATGGAGAACATTCTATTTTTTTCCCGTAAAATGCTTCAGCATAATCACCTCCCGATCGGTAAGCTTGCGAAAGAACCCACGCGGGAGGTCTTTTTTGGTGAGGCCGCCGAGGTAGACACGATCCAGACGCTCCACAGTATAACCCAAATGCTCAAAAATGCGGCGCACAATGCGGTTTTTACCGATGTGGATTTCGACGCCCAGTTCGGTGTGTTTGGTGCCCTCTACATAATCAATGCCATCTACGACAGCGATCCCGTCTTCCAGTTCAACGCCTTTGCGAATTTTTTCAAGGTCAGCGTGCGGCATTGAGCGTTCGAGCTGTACGTGGTATATCTTTTTTACACCGTGGCTGGGGTGAGTCAGTTTTTCCGCCAAATCGCCGTCGTTGGTCAGGAGCAGCAGGCCGGTGGTGTCGCGGTCGAGGCGCCCGACCGGGAAAACGCGTTCGTGCACTTTGCCGGCGAGCAGGTCCATGACCGTTTTACGGCCCCGTTCATCTTTGGCGGTTGTAATCACGTTTTTGGGTTTGTTCATCAGAATATACACCTTACGGCCTTCCGGTTTTACTACTTTGCCTTTTACGGTCACCACATCGCTGAGCTTCATCTGATAAAACGGCTCCCGCATTTCCTGGCCGTTGACCGTGACTTCGCCTGCTTTTACCATATCGGCAGCCTGACGCCGGGAACACACGCCGCAATGGGCGATGTATTTGTTGAGACGCATGCCTTCAATGGAATCACTGCTCTCCTCTTTTTCCTCGCGCTGCTTTTTTGGCCGCGACGAAAAGTCGGCTTTGGGCGCCGGTTTTTTATTACGGCCATCAGATTTGCCGCGGGATGGTTTTGAATTTTCTTTTTTCATGTTGTGGTATTGGCCTAAAGTGATGCAAAACTAAGGAAAAACCTGTCAATGCGATCACCAATTACTGCCTGGAGACTACCTTTGCTCTGAAAATTAAAACGGTGGACAGCTTGCCCCGAGTTATCGGGGGGGACGGTGGACGGTGGACGGTGGACGGTAGACGGGGAATCCTGCTCAAATTGAAAGTAGTCTGCCTCTTTCTACTTTCTACTCTAACCCTGGAAGATGTTAGATGAATTGAATCAATTATATATCATACAATAGCAAAAGTGCTGTTGATAGA
>CALEYL010000060.1 GCA_937926205.1 uncultured Saprospiraceae bacterium | reverse complement strand
CGGCCTTTACTTCTGCTACTACAAGGCTCTGGTAACTGAGCGGAGTCGAAGTTCCCGCCTCTACTTCTGCTACTACAAGGCTCCGGTAACTGAGCGGAGTCGAAGTTCCGGCCTTTACTTACTCCTCAAAAACCTTCTCCAATACTTCCAAAAACAGCGCGCTGCTCTGCGCGCCGGATACCGCGTATTTGTCATCAAATACAAAAAAAGGAACCCCGGAAACGCCCACCTGCCGCGCTTCATAAATATCTGTTTCCACGTCTTCAGCGTAATCGTTGCCGGACAAAACCCGGGATGTTTCAGCAGGATCGAGACCGATTTCCGTTCCCAATCTGACCAAGGTCTCCCGGTCGGCCGTATTTTTTCCTTCTGTAAAATAGGCGGAAAACAAACGCTCTTCTGCTTCATCCTGAAGCTTGTGCTTTTTGGCGAGGTGGGAAAACCGGTGCGCATCAAAAGAATTGGCCACAACGGCTTTATCAAAATCGTAAGTCAGCCCGACTTCTTTGGCCATGTTGACCACATAAGCCATCGCCTCGTCCGTTTGTCCCAGCGACCAACCTTTGCTGTCGGCCAGCTGCTGCTTCACGCTTTTCTTCGGATCGGTCACCAGATAAGGGTCAAGTTGAAAACTCTTCCAGACCACTTCCACCTGATCGCGGTGGGCAAACTGCGCGAGGGCCGCCTCAAACCGGCGCTTCCCGATATAGCAAAACGGACACATCACGTCCGACCAGATTTCTACTTTCATTTCAGGCTATTAATTTCAGTTTATTAGGAGCCTAGCATCAGCTACTGAGGCTACATAGTGTCCGTCTATTTGCCCTTGTCTGAGCTTTAGGGTTCGAGAGCAAGGCTTGTGAAGGCCCCAAAAACGGGAGTTTATTGGCATAAATGACCGGTTTTGGGGCCGAGCATAACGCAGCTATCGGACTCCCTGCCTCGCCGGCAGGCAGGTAAAGACAGACACTACTTGATGTCTGGCAAAGACAACAATATCCCCCCAAACAACAAATAAGACCAAATCAAAGTCCAGAAAATATTAAACAATTGCGCTCCGACAAAAACCAGAGCCGGGCGTCCGCCCTGTGCTTTCAGCAAATCTGAAAAACGTGCTTCAAGGCCAATGGCTACAAAAGCCAATGCAAACCAGAGCGTTCTCAGGCTGTTCAAAAAACCAGACGCCAGTTTGATAGTATCGCCCGGTATCAGAAAAGAGAAGATCAGCGAAGCAGCCATGAAACCCAGTACAAACTTGGGAAAACGCTCCCAGATCAGTTTCATCGCAGGCTTTTCCTGAACGGCATTTTCATCCGGATTTTTTTTCAACACCCACCAGGTGGCAATGAGAAAGGCTGCGAACCCGAGGAGGACATTCTGGGAAAACTTGACAATTACGCCAGCTTTTGTCGCTGCCGGCCCTACCTGTTCAGACGCTGCCGCAACAGAAGCCGTGGTGTCTAAAGTGCCGCCCAACCAGGCGCCGCCTACAACTTCGGGGATGCCCAGTGCCTGAATCACCCAGGGTTGCAGGATCATCATGGGAATCGCCATCAACAGCACCAGCGTGGTGACATAAGACAACTTCTTTTTATCCCCTTGTATGGCGCCGCTGGCGACTATGGCTGCCGAAACGCCGCAAATGGAAACCGCCGAAGCCAGCATGACCCCAAATTCATCGTCCACTTTCAGGCGGCGCGACAACCACATGGAGAAAAACCAAACAACGCTCACCACGGCCAATGCCTGCAGAATGCCTGGAAAACCGGCTTTTACAATATCGGTAAACAACACACTGGTCCCTAATATGACCAGCCCGGTCTTGATAAAAAACTCCGATCGTGCCGCGTCTTTGATCCAATTCGGCAGTTTCAGCAGGTTGTTGAGCAATAACCCAATCAGCAGGGCAAATACCACGTACTCAATGCCGTAAGCGTTTACAAGACTATTTCCTCCAATGATCAACGCCAGTAAAGCCATCAGAAAAATGAAACTAAACCCGGCTAAATATTTTGCCAGATTTCCACCCGACAGACGAACGGCAAATGCAGAAAGTACCGCAAACAAAAATCCGGCAAAAGCCACGATGCCTAAATTGCCAGAATTCAGAACCTTAGCGCTCAGTTCGCCCACATTCTCCCAGCCATAAACCGGAGAGGCAGGTTTGGCGCCGCCAAGAGTTCCAACCCAGATCAATACGCCCGCAATAAGACTTCCGCCAATGATGTTCGCCCACGCATCTTCCGTTAAGCGCGCCCAGAAACCTGGTTTTGGGGAATTGTCTCCTCCCGGTACCGTTTCCTCTGATGCCTTTTCCATAGATATTGCTTGTTTGTTGGTTTTGTTTTCCATCCACTTCGACTCCATTTAGTGGACGGTCTTCAGTGGATGGTTTCAGTTTCCGTGCACGGCCTTCAGCTTGGTGGAGCAGTCTGTAAGGCCACTGAGCGAAGCCGAAGTGCCGGTATTATATCTCCATAAAATCTTCTGTTTTCGGAAAGGCGTGAAAAGCCTCAATGGCTGTTTGAGGGATGCTGCGGGCAAGTTTTCGCAGCTTCGTATCGAGCCAGGCGCCCTCGATGGTAATGACAGCGTGTACCTGTTTATCCGGAGAAAGAAATTGGTGCCGGATGGTCCACCTTGACGCATCGGGCTTCAATTTAGCCATTTTTACATCGAGCAAAATTTGATCCCCAGATCGAATTTCCTTTCTGAATACACATTCCTCGCGAAAAAGGATCGGGCCAAACCCTTGGTCCTGCATCAATTGCGTGCTCAATCCAAGTTGATCGAGCACTTCAATGCGCAACTGAGACCCGAAGTCATAATAAACACTGTGACGCAAATGAAAATTAGGGTCCAGATCCGCCCAGCGGATAGAGATCATCTTTTCGAAATGGATCATGGCTGCTTGAATTTTCCTTCAGTTTCCTGTAAGGCCACTTCGACTCCGCTCCGTGGCCTTGCAGACTGCTCCGTGGCTGCCCGGCTACCGAGGTCCGTTAATTCGCTTCGACTCCGCTCATCGAACGCCAACAAGCACACCCTAAGGCTACTAAGCGGAGTCGAAGTACCGGCAGTTAATTCGCTTCGATTCCGCTCAGCGAACACCAACAAGCACGCTGTAAGGCCACTGAGCGAAGTCGAAGTGGCTACCACTTCTTTTTAGCAAAATCACCTTTCCCTCTTGGGCTGGTGGTTCTGGGCCGTTCTCTACGTCCCCCGCCATCAGAATCGCCGCCTTTCCGGTCAGAAGCGTCGTCGACCCGCAATTTGCGCTTGTTCACGGTAATCTGAAGCAAGCTTTGACGCACTTTGTCGACATAAGCGGCGTCAATGTCAAAATGCAGAAAAGAGCGGCTGATGTCAATTCGCCCTACAGCTGCAGACGGAATGGAGAACTTTTGCGTCAGCAGTTTGATGAACTCCTTTTTGGTAACGCCATCCATTTCGCCGATGTTGACAAACAAGCGGGAAAATGCGCCATTGCCCCTTCCGCGCTCGCCATCGCGCCTTGAGCCTTTGGGCTGGAGGTTGATATCAGGTGCGTTTTGGTAATACGACAAAAAGCGGTTGAACTCCACACTCGCAAAACGCATGATCAGTTCTTCTTTGGTGAGGTCTGCCAGAGCTTCGTAAATCTTAGCCAGAAACGGCTCGATGACTTCCCGCTGCACTTCTATATCATGGATGCTCTGAACGATGTGAAACAACTGCTTTTCACACACTTCATCACCTGTTGGAATGGGCAGACGCTTAAACGTAGCCTTCGTCTGGCGCTCCAACTGGCGGATACGCTCTTCCATTTTTGGAGTGATGATGGTAATGGAAATCCCTGTGCGACCTGCGCGACCGGTTCGGCCGCTGCGGTGCGTATAAATTTCCGGATCATCAGGCAATCCATAGTTAATGACGTGGGTGATGTTGCTTACGTCAATGCCTCTTGCTGCCACATCCGTTGCGATCAGCAGCTGGAGGTTGCCTTCGCGGAAACGCGTCATGGCGCGATCTCGGTCTTCCTGCGTCAGATCGCCGTGCAGAGCGCCGGAATCGTAACCGTCGCGGATCATCTGCTCTGCAATTTCGCGCGTTTCGGCTTTGGTACGGCAGAAAATCAGCCCCACGATGCCCGGCGTTGCATCCACGACGCGTTTCAGCGCGGCATAGCGGTCATTGGCATGGCAGAGGTAATAAACGTGCTCGATGTTGACATTGGTCTGGTTGCGGCCTCCCGAGCTGAGTTCGCGCGGGTTGCTCATGTAGTTGCGCGTAATGTGGCGCACTTCATTCGACATCGTAGCCGAAAACAGCCAAGTGGTGTGCTCGGTCGTCACTGTCGCCAAAATGGTGTCCAGCGACTCCTTGAAACCCATGTTGAGCATCTCATCCGCTTCATCCAGTACAACCCGGGAAACAGAATCGAGTTTGAGTACGCCCCGGTTGATGAGGTCGACCAAACGCCCTGGCGTAGCTACCACGATGTGCGGTGTTGGCTTCAACTGCCGGATCTGGTCGCCAATCGGCGCGCCACCATAAACCGCCACCACTTTGTATTGGTGTGCATGAGACGCGTATTTGACTAAGTCGCTTGCTACCTGAACGCAGAGTTCACGGGTAGGACAAAGAATGAGGGCTTGTACGCCCTTACGCTCTATATCAATCAATTGTAACAATGGCAATCCAAATGCAGCCGTTTTTCCCGTTCCGGTATGCGCCAGTGCGATCAGGTCGCTGTCAGATTCCAATGCTGCGGGGATAACCAATTCCTGGATAGGTGTTGGGGTCTTGAACCCCAGGCTCTCGATGCCGAGCAACAGATCGTCGTCCAGCCCGAGATTTTTAAATGGTGTCATTAAAAGTATTTACGCTTTAAAAATAAGCGCAAAGGTACAATAAAGTGGTGATATTTTATTTGGACTTATATGCATTACAAGTAGTGGGAAGGTTTAGTTTTTGATTTGAAAATTTGAATACCCCGCTTGGGCGGGACAAGTTTTGAAAAATTGAAGATGTCAGGACGCCAACAGCCGGTAATTGAAGCGCAGGATTACATGAGTGCTGCCGACATGACCTCCTGTAGACAGGCTGGCAAGGCGGCGATGATGGATGATATGAGCAGGGATGCGCTTCGAATAGCAAAACTGCAAACATCAAAAATCAAATATCATCCCTGCCTGCCGATGAGGCAGGAATTGTCAATCATCAATGGAATGGTCCCGATATGTATCCTACGTGGTAAATAGTTACTTTAGATTTTAAGACTTGATGCCTTGATAAGTAGTGCCAGTCCGATTGAAAAATCAATACCTTTGTGCCCAACAAAAGTCAGCGCCACAAAAATCATGTCCACAATCGGAACAGACATCCCCCACGCCATTGCCCTGCTCCAACGCGGTGAATTGGTCGCTATGCCTACCGAAACGGTGTATGGCCTTGCCGGCAATGCCTTAAACGAAGCAACTGTAGCTTCCATTTTTGAAGCAAAAAACCGCCCTGCTTTTGACCCGCTTATCCTGCACATTTCGGATTGGCGGCTGGCGCCGAATTGGGTACTGTCGATTCCCGAGAAAGCTGAAACGCTGGCCAGGGCTTTTCTGCCGGGTGCGCTGACGCTGTTGTTGCCCAAACGCCCGATCATTTCTGATTTGGTCACCGCAGGTTCGCCTTTGGTAGCCATCCGCGTACCTGCCCATGCAATGGCCCAGGAGGTTTTGGAGGCGCTCGATTTCCCTCTGGCAGCACCGAGCGCCAATCCATTCGGATACGTGAGCCCCACAACGGCAGAGCATGTCGCAGATCAATTGGGTGCAAAAATACCCTACATTCTCGACGGCGGCCCCTGTGCAGTCGGTTTGGAGAGTACCATCATCGGGTTTGAAGGAGAAATACCGGTTATTTTCCGAAAAGGCGGCATCACAGTGGAAGCCATTGAGCAGGTTGCAGGTCCTGTCAAAGTTAAAGAACAATCTTCTTCGCGTCCCGATGCCCCGGGCATGTTGCTCAGCCATTATGCTCCGGGTACGCCCCTCCTGCTGGGGAACCTGCAGAAACTGGCTGCTCAGCACGAAAATGCAAACATCGGCGTAATCGCTTTTCGCCAACCTTTGCCCTCCATACCACTCAGCCGCCAGATTGTACTTTCCGCCAGCGGAGACTTCGCAGAAGCTGCCCAGCATTTATTTGCAGGGTTGCGCTATCTCGACGGTTTGAACCTCGACCTCATTCTTGCCGAACTCCTGCCCGAAGCCCAGCTCGGACGCGCCATAAACGACCGGCTGCGGCGCGCTTCCGCCAAAAGGTAAGCAAAAGAGTTGCCAAAGCTCTGAGCTTTTTGGTACTTTTGCAGCGTAAAAACTTTCTAAACCAATCAACAATATGAGACGCACGATTCAATTGTCGCTTGCTATGAGTGCATTATTTGCCATCCTTGCAGGAGGGTTCTTCGCCTGCACGCAGGAAAAGCAGGACGATTATTCCGATAAAATATTAGGGAACTGGAACATCCGGGAAGCCAAAAGAAACGGCGACCCCACAGAATCCCTGGCAGGACTCTTTTTTGAGTTCCAAAAAGACGGGGCCATGCGTACAAACCTGTCCGGCACTGAAGAAACGGCTGCCTACAAACTCGTGGATAACAAAATACTACAGCGCCAAAGCCAGATCGAAGCCGATTATACCATCGAATCGGTGACGGATTCCACGCTGACGCTGACAACTACCCTGCGCAGTTATAATTTTCATTTTTTGCTTGCAAAAGCAACAGGAGAATAGCTAGATTTGGCAGAGGTGACACCTTTCCAAAAAGTGTTACCTCTCTCTGGCCCAGCCCGGCCCCTCGTAGCGTCCCCGGGTTTTCCACTGCCGGTATCATTCCAAAAAGATGTTACCTCCATCACAGTCCGGCCTCTCAAAAGGAAGCAACTAAGCCCGAAAATTCTTTGCCCTAAAAAAACAGGAGCCATCCCCAATTCTGACCGGGAATGACTCCTGTTTCTATTATATTGACTTACAAAACCTGCCAGGCAGGCCGAAATTGCTAAAACCTGCCTCAAATCATAGGATAAGAGGCAGGGAAAATAGCATATTCCTATGCAGGAACTAGAGCGGTTTTAACGGTTTTGATGATACGAGCCGTTACCAAATATGGATCTGCATTGGAAGCCGGACGGCGATCTTCAAGATAGCCTTTCCAGGTTTGCGCCGTGGAAACCGGAATCCGGATGGAAGAACCACGGTCGCTGACGCCATAGCTGAACTGATGAATAGACTGCGTTTCGTGCAGACCTGTCAGACGCTGCTCGTTGCTGGAACCGTAAACAGCAATGTGTTCTTTGTGAACCGGACGGAAAGACTCGCAAATGGCTTCAAACAGCGCCTTGCCGCCTTCTTCGCGCATTTCTGCATTCGAGAAGTTGGTGTGCATGCCAGAACCATTCCAGTCGCCTTTCAGTGGCTTTGGATGGAGATTAACCACAACGCCATACTGTTCCGTAACGCGGTGCAGCAAATAGCGGGATACGATGAGGTCGTCAGACGCTTTTTTCGCGCCTTTACCAAAACACTGGTATTCCCACTGGCCCAGTAATACTTCTGCATTGATGCCCGTGATGCCCAAACCGGCACTGAGGCACAGATCGAGGTGCTCCTCAACGATGTCGCGGCCGGCAACTTTACCTGCGCCAACAGCACAATAGTAAGGTCCCTGAGGCCCCGGATATCCTTTTTCAGGAAAGCCCAGCGGCATTCCGTCTTCTTCAAGTACATACTCCTGTTCGAAACCGAACCAGAAATCAGGGCTGTCGTCCTGAATCAGCGCACGGGTATTGGATTCGTGCGGCGTACCATCTGGGTTCAATACTTCGCAAACAACGAGCCAGGCGTTTGTGCGGCCCGCATCGGGATACACTGCAACCGGCTTGAGGAGGCAGTCGGAAGAACGACCTTCAGCCTGCTCCGTAGAGCTGCCGTCGAAAGACCATTCAGGCAATACCTCTAAATCACCGTTGTAGGAATCAAATTCCAACACCTTAGTCTTACTTCTAAGACTAGGTTCAGGCTTATAGCCGTCTAACCAGATGTACTCGAATTTGAATTTTGCCATTGGAATAAGCTATTTTATTTGTGACTAAAAGTTGTTTGAACGCAATCCTGTCCTTTGCTTTTAATTACATTTGTTCAAATAAAGCAGACCTGCTTCGGAATGCGGGCAAATTCCCGTCTTCCGAAAGGTAGCTGTGGCGAACCTTGAAAGCAATGTGAAAAACAAAAGGATAGGGCTAAAAAACGCCTCAAATTTAAGCGGACAAAACCTTGTTCTTCCAGTCAATTTTCAGGAGGCATGTTATGCCCAATGGCGCATATTATCTTATAAAAAATTGTAAATCAAATACTTAATTGTTCTTTTTTTGTTATGGTCAACACGCAAAAGGATCAGTTATTTACCCTCATAAAGTCGCTTACCAAATCGGAAAAGCGGAACTTTCGCCTCTATGCCACCCGCCTCGAGAGCGGTAGCGACACGAAATTCCTCCACCTGTTCGATGTTTTAGACAAACTAAACGAGTACGATGAAGCCCTGCTGCTGAAAAAACTGCAAAGCGATGTAAAAAAAGCGCAACTGCCCAATCTGAAGCGCCACCTCTATAAACAACTGCTCATCAGCCTGCGCCTCGTTTACATTCAAAAAAACATAGACATCGAAATCCGCGAACAGATTGACTTCGCAAGGATTTTATACGGCAAAGGCATGTACATGCAAGCCCTCAAGTTGCTCGAACGCATCAAACGCATCGCTCTTGATCACCACCAGGATGTTCTGCACCTCGAAATTCTCGAATTCCAGAAGCTCATCGAAGCGCGCCACATCACCAGGAGCCGCCAGGTAAAAAACAAAATGGAAGACTTGCTGGAAGAGTCGCTGCGCCGAAGCCAGATCACCCTGACCGCCAGCAAACTCTCCAACTTCAACATCTCGGTTCAGGGTTGGTACATCCAGTTTGGCCACGCCAAAAACGACCGAGAAGCGCAGGCGGTACGCGCTTTCTTCGAAGCCAACCTCCCCGGCGAACTGAACACTGAAAAACTGACTTTCTTTGAGCGCATCAACCTCTATCAATCTTATCTGTGGTACCACTATGTGTTGCTCGACTTCCAATCCTGCCGCCACTATACCAGCTTGTGGGTTGAGCTGTTTGAAACCTACCCTCAAATGAAAGACAAAGACCCCGACCTTTACATGCGGGGCCTGTATTATTTACTGATGTCTGCCTATTTTCTTGGGGATGCGGTTACGTTTGAACGCAATTTGCGCGCATTCGAAGTTTTTGCACAAACCAATAAAGATTCCTTTAATACCAATTCGGGGATGATTGCATTTGTGTACCTGCACCTCTCCAAACTGAATTTTTTCTTCCTTTCCGGACGCTTTGAGGAGGGATTGGCATTGGTTCCGAACATTTTGGAAGACATTCGCCAATACGAAGGGCTCTCCGACATACACCGCGTATTGCTGCTTTATTACAAGTTTGCCTATCTCTACTTCAGTTGCGGAAATTTTGAAAAAGCGCTGGAATACCTGAACGAAATCATCCACCTCAAAGGCGGTTCGCTACGCGAAGACCTGCATTTTAATGCACGCCTGTTGCACCTGCTGTGCCACTACGAATCCGGACATTTAGACCTCATTGCTTACCTCACCGATGCGTTGCTGCGCAGTTCTGGCAAATCGGAAGACATCAGCAAATTGCAAAAAGCCACCTTGCAATTCGTAAAAAAACTCATCCGGGTACCGGTTTCGGAAAGCCGGTCCGATTTTGAACGCTTCCACAAGCAGGCCCTGAAACTTGCTGCAAACCCTTACGAGCGGAAAGCTACGCTCTATCTGGACATCCCCATGTGGGCCGAAAGTCACCTGCTTAGTTGTACAATGAGTGAGCTTTCCCAAAAACGCAAGGGGAATTGGTAAAATGATTAACCATTCGGTAAGTCATCATAGGCTCAAAATGGAGCCTTGCTTGCAAAAGGAAAATTGATGTTGGAATAGATTCACTTGTTTGCCTATCTTTCGGGGGTTCAATTTCAACCCATTATTATGATCAACCGCTCCTCTACGGTCAGGCTTTGGATCTTCATAGGGCTGCTGATTCCCGTTTTTGCCAACGGCCAGCAGGATAGTCTGCCGGCTTCTCCCCTTTCGGCGCCGATCGAACAGGTTGTGGAAGATGCCCTCCAAAATGAAGGCGGAGATGGCGAATTTGATTTCAATACCCTGTTTGAACACCTGGAGGCGTATGCCAAACGCCCGCTGAACATCAACCGGGCAGATGAAACCGCACTTCGCGAATTGCAACTGCTGAATGACATCCAAATCATAAACCTGATACAATACCGCATTGATGCAGGCGATCTGGTAGATCTCCTTGAATTACAGGCCGTACCTGGTTTTGACCTTGCTACTATCAGGAGATTATTGCCTTATGTAAGCATCGGAAATCCGGGCAACGAGTCCTATACCCTCAAACGTTTTATCCAGGATGGCGAAAACGAATTGTTTTTGCGCTGGGCGCGGGTGCTCGAACCTCAAAAAGGCTACGAACCTGGCAGGAGCAGCAGCTATCTGGGCGACCCCAATCAGTTGTATGTTCGATACCGCCACAAATTGGGCAACCGAATGAGTTTTGGCATCACCGCAGAAAAAGACCGTGGCGAAGAATTCTTCAAAGGCAGCAACCCCAATGGCTTTGACTTTTACTCGGCCCATTTTTTCCTCAGTAATCCCGAATCCGGCAACGGAAAGCTGCTCAAGGCGCTGGCTATTGGAGACTATGCGGTCAGTTTTGGGCATGGTTTGATTCTATTTTCCGGATTTGGCGCCGGGAAAAGTGCACTGGTTACGACGCTAAAGCGCAGTGCCCGCACTTTACGTCCGTATACTTCCGTCAATGAAGCCAATTTCATGCGGGGTGCAGCAGCAACTCTGGCCTTTTCGGAGCACCTGGAATTCACCTCATTTGCCTCCCTGCGCAAACGGGATGGCAACCTGGTCATTCAGAACGACACTTCAGAGGTAGAAGCCGAATTTCGGGAAGTCACTTCGTTTGATGTAGATGGTCTCCACCGCACGCCTTCTGAAATTGCAGACGAAAATGCTGTGGAGCAATTTACGGTTGGCGGCAGCCTGAAGTATAAAATGCGTCAGGGCCATATTGCACTCAATGCACTTTACGACCAGTTTGACACTCCTCTAAACCGAACACCGCAGCCGTATAACCTGTTTTATTTCAATGGTGACCGGCTTCTTAACGTTAGCGTTGACTATTCCTGGGTTTGGCGCAATTACAACTTGTTTGGAGAAACGGCAGTCAGCGACAATGGCGCCGTGGCCACCCTGAACGGCATGCTGATCGGGTTGGATCGAAAAGTAGATATGGCCATTTTGTACCGCCATTACCCAAGAAACTACCAGGCGCTCAATGCGAACCCCTTTGGAGAAAGCAGCGGCGGTCGCAACGAAAGCGGGCTTTATACAGGCCTTGTTGTGCGCCCTTCAAACAACTGGATACTCAGCGGCTATTTTGACCTTTGGCAACATCCCTGGCTGCGTTTCGATGCCGATGCGCCATCAAAAGGCCATGAATTCCGAATCCGGGTCACGCATTTCCGTAAACGCAGGTATGAAGCTTTTGCCGAGTTCAGAAATCGGGTTAAAGAATACAACGCTCCTGACTTTGAGACCAAAATCAACCGGTTGACAGAAAGGAGTTCTTACCAGATCAGGGTACAATTCAACTATCAGGTTTCAAAAGCATTGGAGTGGCGAAGCCGCGTGGACGCCGGATTTATTGAAGATGACGTATACGATCTGCGTCAGGGTTTTGCCATATATCAGGATCTCATTTACCAACCCATTGCATCTCCTTTCTCTTTTTCTACCCGTTTTGCATTGTTCGATACGGATGGGTACGCTGTGCGATTTTACGCGTATGAAAACAACCTCCTGTATACTTTTTCCATACCCCCTTACTATAATCAGGGCATGCGCTTTTACATCAATGGCCGCTATCGCCTCACCAGGGCACTTAACCTTGAAGCGCGCTATGAACAAACTTACTGGAACAATCAGGAAACGGTAGGAAGCAGCGGGGAGGAAACTGACCGACCGACCCGATCACTGGTAAGCATGCAGGTGCGTTATAGGTTTTAAACATGTATCATCCCGAATTTTCAAAACAGTGTTGGTGTAATAAGCAATCAATTCGTCAATTAAAAGTTGGCAGTTTGTCAGTTGGCAGTTTTCAGTCGGGTTTACTGCAAACTGAAAACTGCCAACTGCCCACTAACACGGCTGAATGATCGCGAAAACATCCTGTTTTTCGCCTGTTTTCGCTAAAAATTCGGGATGACTCATGTTTGCCCGTTTAAAATATTAATTCCTTCCCCGGCCGCCGCCAAGAGGGAAGCGTGCGCCAAGGCCTATTTGAATCAGGCCTAGGTTGCCATTATCTGCACCCGCGCTCACATTGTAATAGCCTATATCAAAGCCGAACTTATTGCGTCCTCCAAACATCACGCCTGTGTTCCCGCCTACATAAGACAACCCGTTTTCTGCTCCTGCAAAAGACGAAAACTGATAGATATAACGAGGCGTCAGGTACCAGGCAAAACGCTCAGATGGATGCACAGAAAGGAAAACAGGGATTTGCATGTTCCAAAGCCCCGAAACAAGGCCAAAGGTGCCAATTTCTGCTCCAAGTGCCATGGCAAACTGAGACTCCTGATCGCCTACAACCTGAAACTTTCCACTCACACCCAGGTTGAGGTTCGTATTCAGGCGCACGCCAATGTCAACTTTTTCTGCAACGCCATAGCGGCCTGAAAATTCAAAAGACGGAAAAAACAAATTCGGCAGGTCTACATTGAATGAGTCATTGCCCTGCTCTTCCAATTCGTCAAAATCCGGACTTTGTGAAAAGTTCAGCGATACGCCGAGTTCTCCCTGATCCTGGCCTAGTGTGCGACCATCCTGAAATCCGGTGAGGGAGGCACAGCCCGAAAACGCAGCCATGCCTGCCAGCAAAACTGCTGCGATTAACAATTGATTTTTCATAAGCACTTGTTTTTGATTAAGTTAAACAAAAAAAATCTTGATTCACCCACACCTACAAGACAGGGTAAAGCAGTTAAACCAAGGTACAATGATGTTATTTTATCAATTCCTTCAAATTCTGGCGCGATTTGCTGCAGCCCATATTTTGTTGACCCATTCCAGGTCGGTTTGGCGGGAGCAATTAACGCAAAGGTTATTAATCGGGTGTTCACTCCAGGTATAGATCAGTTCTTCATCCGTGTAGCTGTATCCGGAAAGTTGTTCTGTAAACATGGTTCCATACAAAGTCGGTTGCCAGTACCGAACCCGGTTTGTGCGTTCAAAATCAATGGCCCAGGCAACCCGGTCTCCATAATCAGGTAAACGATCCAAATAATGCCTGCTGTATATCGTGTGAATAAACATCCAAAGTGAAGTCTCGAAGTTGGGAAAAATGACAAAATCAGTCGGCTCGGGATCGTTTTTCATAAATACGTCGCAAAATGAAAAAGATTGACAAACCCATTCCTTGTTCATTCGCCGGATGCCAAAATAATTATTGGTTCTGTTGCAAAGGAAAGAGGCGCCCCAGAAAGTTTCTCTGGCCGCTTTGGCCATAAGGGCTTTCCAACCTGCCAGGTACTTCCTGCCATAAAATTGACAGGTTCCGCTGACATCGTAATAAAAAGCATCCTGCAAACGAACCAGCCATGCTTCGGAAATGGCATCTCTTCGCGGATCATTTAAAAACCAACGCCTGGTTTCAGGAATGTAGGAAACCATATCCGGCGCACGTTTTGAAATTTGCCACAAGACCACCTGCACACTGTCACCAGGAAATGCCCTGGACACAGCTTTATCGGCAAAGGCAGCAGCGGGGTTAATAAAAAGGAATAGAAACCAAAAAAGCCCTGAAATAGCCAGGGTGTGAACTTTGTTGATTGGGCTAAATGACGCCATGTCTTGAACATTTAGTGAAAAGAAGCCCGAAATTTACAATAAATATTGCTGGACTCTTTTCTGTATTCGAGATATGATGACAGGACGAAGCTCTGGATGCCGTGTATGGCTTTTTAACAAGTTCTTAACTTGAAGACTTAAAACTTAAAACATGGCTGTTGTATTAAACATTATTCGGCGAAAAAGATCTGTTCAAGGCACTGAATTGGGCTGTTTGGGGTGATAATGTCTCCAAACTGGCAAAAAGTTGCCCTCGCATAGCAGCTTCAGATGCTCAAAATCTCTATATTTGTATGTAATTCTATATTGAATAGTCATCCCAATCCCTTGAACATGAATAAGTATGCTACTGTCTACAGGGCTTCTCTCTGCATTAATATTTTAAAAATGAAGCCATTACTACTTTCAAATCTGTGTTTTTCCGGAACAAATACTCATTTTTTCTGAAAGCGCCCCAGCTTTCAGCATTAGCGCAATATTATGACCGCTGCCCTGCCCTTTGCCAACCGTTTTAGTTGGTTTAATTCAAGCAGTAAACGTTCATCTCAACACCGATTTAATCCACATCCCATGCAAAAACTAGTTACCAAAGGCGCCCCGGCTGTTACAAAACCGATTTTTCTCCCAGCCTTGTCTTTACTGTTCTGGCTAGGCCTTTGGCCGCTGCTGCCTGCAGCCCGACAGTCACCACAACCGGTAATGGCGCCTACTGCAGCAACCAGCGTTCTTGAAACGGTTCAATTTGCAATTCCAGGCAACTTTGTAGCACCTTTTGAAAATCTGAACGATATCCCTGCTGCTGGCTTAGACCTTGACGGAAACGGATCTATTGACATCATACCGGCCTGTTCCTGTCGAAGTCAGGCGGTTGTTGTGAACGGTACCAATCCCAATAATGGCTTCTTCAATGACCAAATCGTTATTGCAACCGGCGTTTCCGGCCAGCAATGGCGGGTTTCAGATTCCGACAATGTTTTTTTACGCAGTTCCTTAACGCCAGTTGTGCCGGGGACCATCATTCCGGAAATAGGCGCAACTGGCGTGTATGTGCTGCAAACCGCTTTGCGCGATGCCCATCAGTCCTATGCCATTGTCGAATCGCCAAGCCACCCGGGCACCTCGTACGGTCCGGTCATCAATACCTGCTATTACCCCGATCCGATTATTGAAAACCTTGGCACTTTCTATTGCGACAATGCCCCTTCTGTTGCCATGTTCGGCAGTGCAACGTCTGATTTTGACGGCAACTTCTTCCCACTTACCTCGACCAACCAAACATGGTCCATCACTCGTGTCGAAAACAATCAAACCTACACCACAGAAACATTTTCTCCAGGCGCCCTCGGAGAAGGCACCTACAGGGTTCGCTTCACTTTTGATATCGGCACACCGGCACACGGCGCCTTTCACCAAACCGGTTGTGCTACCACTGTTGAACAACAGGTCATCGTGCGCAGTACAGCCTCCCTGGCCTGCAACAGCACCATCAACGTAACCCTCAATCCAACGACCTGTGTCATTCCGGTAGTTCCTTCCATGCTGCTGGCCGGAACGCCCATCTCTTTCGACTTTTATACCATCGAAGTTTACAACCAGGCGGGACAGAATATCGGAGATACCATCACGGCAGATTATGCGGGCCAAACTTTACTGGGCGTTATACAGGATGATTGCAGCGATTTGTTTTGCACCACCAACATCAATGTCAAAGACTTTACCCTGCCTTCGCTTACCGCACCTCCTAATCTTACGATTTCGTGCACGGCATCCTGGGAACCCGAAGCGACAGGTTTTGCAGTCGCTTCCGATTGTACCCCGGTAGAATTAACTTATACAGACCAATGGTCAGAGACGCAGTGCGGTAACCCCAAAGTGCGGATTTTCAGAACCTGGCGCGCAGTCGATGCCGTAGGCAATGTGCGTACGAAAATCCAGACCATTTCCATTGCACGGGGCACCCAGGCGGAACTTCGGTTCCCTGATGATCTGATGTACTCCTGTGAGGCTTATCAGGCCAATCCAGCCATCGTAGATGCAACAGCCGACAATGCCGGAATCCCAAGCCTTGTCGACAACCCGCTTTGCGGAATATCCTATTCTTTTATGGATCAACGCATTAACCATTGTGGAAATACAGACGTCAGTTTTACCATCCGGCGAACCTGGTTTGTCATTGATGCCTGCTCCAATACCGTTTACAGCACCGATGGCCTCGGTAACGACAACATTCAGTTCATCACAGTCCTTGACCAAACGCCTCCCGAAATTTTGGCGCCACCAGTCACGATCAGTGCCACGGTATCCTCGCAAATGAATAATTTAGGTTATTGTACCGGCGCCGGCTTCATTCCTGCACCTATTGTAAGCGACCAGTGTAATGAGTTCAGCATCAGGATTTTTACGCCTTTGGGCGAAGCGACTTATGTCAATGGTGTGAATGGAAACGACGGGGCTACTTTACCATTTCCGGGCCTGCCATTGGGCATTCACCAAATTACCTACGAAGCTACAGACGCCTGCAGCAACTCAAGCGTCATGACGGGTACGCTTGAGATCATTGACGATCAAACTCCCTTTATGATTTGCGATAACGCCCTCACGGTTTCGTTGACTTCAAACGGGTTTGCACGACTGCGCCCAGATGACGTAGACGAAGGCAGCTTCGATGAATGCTGTACAGGTGAGATCAAAATTAAACTGGCAGAAGAACCGGACAGTCTGTTTCGCGACAGCATCGATTTTTACTGCACCAACGCCACAGTAGAAGTAATACTAAGGCTCTATGATTGCAACGGCAATTTCAACGAGTGCGCCTCTTTTGTTACGCTGGAAGACCGTGTTCCGCCACAAGTTGTACAAACCGTGCCCAACCGGACGGTTTCCTGCAAAAGCAATTTCCTCCCCTACCTCCAGGAAGATTTCGATGCGCCACAATTTGCCGACAATTGTGATTTCGACGTCCAGTTTACGGTTGAACAGGACCTGGGTCCATGCAATGCCGGAGTGATTACCCGCACATGGACCGCAACCGACAACCCCGGAAACACGCCCACTGTAGTCACGCAAATCATCACCCTGAGCAGCGACAACGACTACAGTTTTGTAGTCCCCGCTGATGTGACAGTGTCCTGCCTCGAGACCAATTTTCCGGATTTCATTGTCGCCACTCAGGGATGCGACAGCATTACGGTATCTGTTACTGAAACTATTGAAGAGAACGGAGTTGGCTCAGATTGCTACCAGATCATACGCAACCATACCCTGATCAACTGGTGTGAATACGACGGGAGCGCCCCTGCTGTGGTCATCCCACGCGGTACTTTCGTGCCCGCCGGCCAAAGTTATAACCTGCATTCGGATGGCAATTTCCTCCGCTGGGTCACCCTGGCCGGCCCCGAAGTAGAAGTCGGCCCCTCCACCGGGCGGTATACGTATCAGCAAATCATCCACGTTGTCGATAATACCCCCCCTCAAGTCGAAGTTCTGGAAGCAACCCAGCTGGCCTGCGCGATGGAGTCAGGTTCCTGCACCGGCGAGGTAAACTTTGATTTTGCCCTCAGCGATAATTGTATTGGCGGCCTGACCGTTTTTCATAGCCTGATGCTCCACAACCAACAGCCGCAAAGTGATGGATTTGGCGTTCTCAGTGCGCTAAACGATACCCTTTACCGCATCAGCGGCCAATATCCACAAGGGGCGCATGCATTTTTAGTAAACACTTCTGATGCCTGTGGCAACATTACTTTAGATACCCTCAACTTTGAAGTGCAGGACTGCACCCCTCCTACCCTGATGTGTGCAGGAAATCTGGTATTTGAACTCAACTCAGCAGGCGAACTAAGTATAGAACCGAATGACCTGATGGAAATGGCAGGCGACAATTGCTCTGAAGTTTTGCTTTCGTTCTCTCAAAGTGAGCCATTAGACAGTGTATTGTACAACTGCGATTCAATCGGGCTACGTGTGTTGACCCTGTGGGCCAGCGATGAAGCAGGAAATCAAAGCTCCTGCACAACAGCATTCGTTGTAGACGATGCCGGCGGCTCCTGCAGCCCCAGCTTTCAGATTTCGGGCAATATCCTGACAGAAGCCAATGCGGGTATTGGCCAGGCGCAGGTTTCTTTGAACGGGCCTTACAATGACATCCAGCTTACCGGAGTCGACGGCACGTACGTCTTTGCCGAAGTGCCGCCGGGGCCAGGCTACAAAGTTGAGCCCGGTAAAAACATTGCCCATCCCAATGGCATTTCAACAGCTGATGTCATCCTCATCAGCCGTCACATCACGTTCACCCAATTGCTGAATTCGCCTTATAAAATCATAGCTGCCGATGTCAACCGCTCGGGAAATGTCTCTACCCTCGATGTGATCTTTTTGCGTCGGATTATTCTGGGCATAGACACTGCATTTACGAACAATACCTCCTGGCGCTTTGTCCCTCAGGATTTTGTCTTTAGCAACCCTGCTAATCCTTTTGAGCAGAATTTCCCCGAGAGCGTCCTGATCGAAGAATTAAGCAGCGATACCACCGTCAATTTCATCGGAATGAAAATTGGCGATGTAAACAACAACGCCAATCCGGCAGCTTTTCTCGACACAGAGCCCCGAAGCTCAGAGGTGCTGGTTCTAAAGACGGCCAATACCTGGATGGAGTCGGGTGAAATTCATACCCTGAAGCTGGAAGGAGCGCGTAAAGATGCCCTGGGCTTCCAATGCCTGTTGTATTTTAATCCTATGCTTCTGGAATTTATCGACATTGAACCTGGCGCTAACCTGAGTGACGCCAATTTTGGCACTTCAGAAGCAGATAAAGGGCGCCTCCGCATCAGCTGGAATCAGTCGGAACCCGGCACGGCGCCTGTTGCAGCGCTCCGGTTCCGGGCTAAAAAACGAACAGACTGGAACTCATCTGTTGCAATTACATCAGAAGACCTCCGCCCGGAAAGTTATTTCTTTAACGAAAACGGTGAACTTACCGTTGGCGCTATCGCGTTGGAATTTGAGGAAACGCCAGCTGCTTCCGGTTTGACCTTGTTGGGGGGTGTCCCCAATCCCTTCGACGAATCGGGAGAAATCCGCTTCCGCACCTCAAATGAAAGCCAGGTCTCTTTAAGGGTTTATGACCTTGCGGGGCGTTTGGTTGCACAACAACAGCATGTTTTTACAGCAGGAATCGGACAGTTTCGCATCGCCAGTAAAGACTTGCCAGGCCAGGGGCTTTATTTTTATGAAATCAGCGATGGCGAATTCCGGGCAAGCGGGAAATTGATTTTGAGTGGAATGAATTAGTGTCTCTTCCTTAATTCTCGTGTCAGCCTTAACCTGAACGCGGCTCGCTTTCCGGTAGGCTGCCCCGTAAAGACAGATACTAATTACTGCAAAATACAATAGCTTTGCAATTTTAAGGGCAAACGAAAATTTTTACATGAAAATACTCATCATCGGAGGCGGCAACATGGGCCTGACTTATGCACAAAGCTTTCTCCGTTCGCACATTACCGTAAAGGACGACATGATGATTCTGGAGAAATCGATCGAAAAAGCCGATGAGCTCCGAAAAAAAGACATTGGTACTGTTTATGGCGACCCTGAAAATTGCATCCGAAGCGCCGACCTTGTAATTCTGGCAGTAAAACCACAGGATTCAGCAGCCTTGTTCCAGGGCCTGCGCCCTCTGATTGATCCGCAGCAGGTTTTTCTCTCCATCATGGCCGGGGTGCGCATGGAAACGATCGCCGCGCAATTGGGTGCACGCAAAATCATCCGTGCCATGCCCAATCTCCCTGCTCAGATCGGCATGGGTATGACCGCTTTTACATCATCTGACGACGTAACGCGCATCGAATTGGTAATGGTTCAAAACCTCCTCAATACGACCGGAAAAACAGTTTATGTAGCTCAGGAATCGGCCATAGATGCAGCGACTGCCATATCCGGAAGCGGGCCGGCCTATGTGTGGTTTTTTATGGAGGCCATGATGAGCGCTGCGCGGGATATGGGTTTTAACCAGTCGGAATCGGAGTTGCTGGTGAGCCAGACCTTTCGCGGCGCCATTGAGCTGTACGATAAATCGGATTTTTCCTGCGAAGAATGGATTGAAAAGGTCTGTTCCCGCGGAGGCACAACAGAAGCAGCGCTGCGAACTTACGAAGGGAGCGATTTGAGAAGCCACATCATTGCTGGCGCCGACGCTGCTTTGAATCGAGCTGTTGAGCTTGGGAAAAAGGCATAAGGTGTTGTGAGCGATTGTTAACTTTGGGGGTAAAATTCATTCCCTCTCATCAACGCAAGTCAACTTATGGATAGATTAGAACTTATTGCGGAAATCAAGCGCAGGGTGGGCAAAGCGGAAATCGAGGATGCGCTGCAGCGATTAGTGGATGACTTAGAGCAATCGGGCAGCAAATTTGCCAACGATGCCATTCAGGTACAATCCCTGTTCAGGAAAACACAAAAAGACGAAAAACAAGGTTTGGTCAGTTTTGACAACGCCAAGCTCAGCTACAACCAGGTTACAGATCAGATTCTGGATTTGCTGGAAACAATAAAAGAAGAAGAGCTCAGAGCACAGTCCGCACAAACGGTAAGGTCAAAAGTTCTGTGGCCCTGGATTGCAGGTGGTGTTCTTGTTTTGGCAATTATAGTCGCTTTGATTTTCAGCAATCAGAACAATACGCCTGTTGTCGTCGCAGACGCTTCCTGCCCCGATTTCAACAACTATAGCGACACAACCGCATTCAATATTCTATTGATTCCATTTTTGCCGCTAGCTGAAGGCTCTGAAAGCCTGGAATCAGATATTCCCATTCTGGATAACCTCACTTCTTTTATTGAAAAGTATGGCATTAATGCGGCCATAAGGCGATATAAAATAAACCCGAAAGCTGAATTAGATCGCTATGAAAGCATCATTACCAATAAAAAGAAGCTCGCCGAGGATTGCAGGGTAAAATTACTCATTTGGGGCACAAAGGAATTGGAGTCGTCCGGTGTAAAAAAATTCATAGCCAATTACAAGTTTTTCAGTGCAGGCAATGGCGAGCATTTTGCTTTTGCCAAGCTGAATGTGCTGGAAGGCAGCAATATGGCTACCGTAAATGCCGTATCTAATATTTCAACAGAAGGGGTTCTTATTTCAGAAAATTTGCAGAACAGCATCAAAATTCTGTTTGGGATTATTGCGAATGAAAAAGGCAATACAGAGGCAGCCATTGCGCAATTGGAAAATATCGAGCCCAGCGATTCCCTGACGAGTCTGCTTTGGGGCATGACCCTCGCCGACAGCCAGATAAAGTCGGGGCAGCCTGAAAAAGCGCTTGAATCCCTCAACAAAGTACTCGAAACGCATAAAGACTATGGCTTTGCACTCAACAACAGGGCCGCGCTCAACTACCAAATGGGCAACCTTGACCTCGCGCTGCAGGATTACAATACCCAGATTGAATTAAAAAAAGGTAACGATTCCACTTCTTTAGCCGGTAGGACAGAAGCCCTTATCGGTCGGGCTGCAGTTTATTTAAAAGCGGAGTCATTAGACAAAGCGCAGGAAGACATCGAAAGTGCAGAAAAAATTAAACCCCAGGACCCCCGCATTCAACAAGTAAAAAAAGAAGTCAAAAGCCAAATTAAGCTCACAACGGACCTGAAGGACCGTGCCGTGGCCAAGCTCCAGATGAACCCGGATGACTTTAGTGCCCTGATGGAAAAAGCAACTTACGAGAAAGCATTGGGCAATTATGTAGATGCGGCTTCTACAGCAGAAAAGGTTTTGAATCATGTCCCGGGAAGCGCCAAAGCATATGCCATCATCATTGAAGCCAAGAAAGAACTCAATGATTCCGGAGCCGTTCGAAAATGGACTAAAAAGGCCATGCAAAACAGCGTAAAATATACCGAAATCGTCAGAAATGCCCCCCTGATGGAATCCGTCAGGTCAAAGTCTTCAAACTAGCGGTTTATCCATCTTAGTCGTCTGTATTAACACGACCTTACTTTGGGAGCTACGGTTTTTAGCAAACATGAGCTAATATTGGCATACTATTGAAATCTTTGTCGACTAAGTACTATCCTTTTGTCAAGGGCAAGTGAGGGGGTATCACAAGTCTATGTTTTTGATATATTGTCAATAAACCATCTTTTAAAAAGACTGGTAGCTTGCGCGTCATATCTGCACTTATGATACCCCCTTACTCAAAACACCGAAGGCCCGGAAGCGCTTTTCAGCTCCGGGCCTTCGTTATTACAGGAGGGCACTTTTGTGATTAATACGACCACAAATCGTGTTCAAAGTTGAAAATCTCCTGTCTGATCTTATCTGCTTCCAGCAACATATCCACACCTGTAACGTATTCCTGCAAACGGCGGTCGTATACGTTCGATTCTTTAAAGATGTAGCTGGAGAAATAACGCATTTCAAGCAGGTCTTCCCAGGTCATTGGTGCAGCATCGTTTCCGAAAGAAAACGCACGCTCATGAGCCAGAAGTTTTCTTGCATCCGGATAATACACCCAGAACATAGGTTGTTCATACTTGATGTTGCCGTTATCGTCTTTTACGTCAAGCAACGGCGCAATGCCGAGGATGCGCACCTGAAGCGTGGAAGTTTCTTCGTCGAAGAACCAAACTTCCTTGAAACGGAAACGTTTGACGTCTTCCGGGTTCAGTTCGTTGCGCACCACCTGGATGCTTTCCTGATAGGTTACCGGATCGAAGGTAATAACCGTATCGATCGTGGCACCCATAGAAGAAACTTCATCCGGCGTCAGTCTGCTCGAAAACTTGTCGTCTTCAGTACCGTAAACTGTCAATTCACCCGATTCGGCAGCTTCCATCAGAATGGTAAAGAAAGGACGCTCCGGATAAGCAAAAGGCAGATTCATTTTCTCACGGATGTCAAGTACACGCCAGATGCGTTTTTCCCAGAAAATATCGGCTTCACGCACATGGTCGTAAGGCAGTACGCGCTTTTCCAGCGTGGTACGTTTTTCTACGATATCATCAAGAGGTCTGGCAGTGTCCTCTTCAGTATCGCCGGATTCGGTCATAATGATGTTATCCGGCGTTTGTGCTTTTAATGGCGCTGCTGCAAACATTGTCAGCAACAGGAATAAGCCTAGCAGTCTCAGCGCAATTTTCATGTACTTGATATTTGTATGTTTGTATTAAAGTGTAAAAGTGCACAGGTTAAACGGACTAACCAAGTGCACTATTACACTTTAACTTATGAAAATTTGACTTACTTGATTGTAAATACCATTGAGTTGATCTCACGACCCGCCTGGTCGCCAGGACATTTCGCTTTCACATTCTCAAAATAGTAGATATCGCCCGGTTTTGCACGGGAAACCAATTCGCGGGCACGGTCATTGTAGCGAGCCCCGGGGTTTACCACAGGAACAGCATCCTGGCGCTTGGGTACGTAAACCAGGTTAAAGCCCTGGATCACACAAGTTGCTTCAAAGTCGAAGTTGTCGAGGAATGCACCTACACCACCCTGCGCTTTGAATTCACCGGTACCCATACCGCCGCCGGAGCTTTTGCTCAAACGGGCAACCGGGTCAGGAATACGCTTCACGCGGAAATTAAAGCGGCTGTTGGTAAGACCACCACCGGAAACGTTGATCGTAGCTTCCCCTGGTTGGCTAACCGTAGCCGTATATTTACCGTTACCCCCGCGAAGGCTTATGCCTCCACCGCTGGCGCTTACTCTAAGCTCGTTGCTGGAAACGCCTGCTGCTGCGATTGAAATCGGGTTATCTACCCCGATATACAAAACGTTCATTTTATCGGCGGATACCGTTACACTACGGCGACCAACTTCGTACTCAAACTCTTTAGAGTAAGTTTCAGCTTTTTGCGTTGTCGGGTTGGTCAGCGTAATATCTACTTTGTATTTCTGAACCCCTGTAGAATTGGTAGTTGTTGTGTATTTTGCAATACCGTTTTCTACCTTCTGTGGCGATCCATTTACACGAATAGACATGTTTTCGTAAACCGATTTGGAAGAAGCACCCACCGTAACTTCAGCTTCGAAAGGCTCGCCGGAAATGACGTAAGCTTTTTTAGCGGAAGCAATCGGAATGAAAGCGTCTACCTTAAAGGTTTGTTTACCAACCTGGTCAGAAAGAAAGTTCAGGACAGCCGCTTCAGAGCTTTTCATGTCATTCTGGAATTTCCGAAGGATCGGAAAAACCGAAGCGAGCGGCATGTGGTTGAAGGTAAAAGCAGACCAGCTATCGCGCTTTGGTTTGGCATTTTTCCAATCATCGCTAACGGATAACTGGATTCTTTTTTCCAAATCCGCCAGTGAGGCTTCATTGATGGCTGTGCCCTCAGCACCGTTCAGTTTGTTTATAATAGCAAGAATTTTATCGCGGTCGCCAAGTATGCGCGTCCGGAGTTCCTCGCCCTTCTTTTCTTCCACAAGTACGCGGGTAGTGACATCCTTGTCTTTGTACCCTTTCGGAAAACCAGGATGGTCTTTGTCTGTTTCGGGATAGTAGCCGTTAGTAGCTTTTACCATCCCTTCACGCAGATTCTCTACGTAGCTGTGAAAGTCTTTTGATATAGCATTCACTTCTTTAGCAGCATCTACCAACTTTTGATACTTGGATAAGTCCTGGTCGGCATTTTTCGACAATACTTCCATTGTACTGGCATTGGATGTATCGAAAACCTTGTTGCTACCGGTGATACCTTTGTCGATTAAGAAGAAGGCATTGATAATCTCTGCTGATACGTTCAGTGCAAGCATTGCTGTGAGCACCAAATACATCAGGTTGATCATCAATTGCCTGGGTTCCTTTGGAATAGACATGTTTCCTCAGATTTAAAAGTTAAAAAAACCGGGATCCGGCAGGCAATTAAGATTTTACGTTTGCCATGGCAGAGATAACATTGCCATAAACCGAATTCAGCGAGCCGTAGATGTTGTTCAGCGAGCCGATGTTCTTGTTCAGGGCAGCCAATTGATCTTTGTAGATTTTTGTGTCTTCCAAAGAATCGCTCAGGTCAGCCATTGCCTCATTGAGTTTGGAGTAGAAGTTGCTCATAGATTTAATCTGGTCGCTTGTACCGGAAAAGTCAACTTCCTGAAGTGCTTTGAGCGAAGACAAACTCTTGGACATGTTTTGCAATTCGCTCAACATACCGCTCAATTGACGGTCTACTACTTCGCCATTCAAGGGAGCTACTTTTGGCATCGGTTCGATGCTGTTGGTCGGACCTGCGGCGAGCGGCTGAAGGTGAGCGTCGTAATCGTCTAATCCAGGGTAAAGTTTGTGCCAGTAGTAATCTGGTTCTGGCGGAATAAGTCCTAAGATAAGGAAAATGAATGCTTCTGTCAACATACCTGCCATCAACATTTCATTAGCAAATGGCCAGGACAGGATTTTTGCCAATGCACCGAGCAATACGACAGATGCACCTACGCCGATGACAAGATTTTTGATGTACTTGAAGCCTTTGGTCTTAACGAAACTCATCGTCGAAAACGTTTAGAACTGGTTAAAAAATAAGATTTTGTATTCTGCTTGATGATCCGGCCTTAACCAGATACTTCTCTATAATGCATGCAACACGAAAAGTTACACATCCGTTAAAAAAAAATTCGGACGGTAGCTCTATAAACACAATAACACAATAAGGATATTGCTCAATGAGCAATATCCTTATTGTGTTATCTCTGAAATCAGAATTTAGAAATCATTAGCTGAACGGCCGAGGAAAGTAAGCGCACAACGGAATCCGATATACGATTTGGTCGTATCCTGGTATTCCCAGTGGCGCGTGCCGGTCTGAAGGAAATGCATGATGTCTTTCCAGGATCCTCCACGGATAACCTTACGCTTGTAAGCTTCAGGATCGTCGTCCTTGGCATCGTAGCGAATATCCGGGTTAAGGTCGTGGATAAAAGCATAAGCATTTTCGTAGAAAGCAGAGCTGGTCCACTCAGAAACGTTGCCGGACATGTTGTAAAGGCCGTAATCGTTCGGGAAATAAGCGTCAGCTTTAACCGTGTACTGCCCGCCATCTTCCGGATAGTTGCCACGTCCCGGCTTGAAGTTAGCCAGCAGGCAACCTTTGGCGTTGCGTACATAGTAACCACCCCAGGGGAACGGAGCCAGATCGCGGCCACCACGGGCTGCATATTCCCACTCGTGTTCTGTAGGGAGACGGAAGTCTTCCGAATTGACGCCATCACCACGCGTTTGCTGGTAAGTATTCCAGAGCTTGGTGCGCCAGTAACTGAATGCATTGGCCATGTGCCAATCCACACCAACTACAGGATAGTCATCGAATGCCGGGTGCCAGAAATAGTTACGCGTCATTGGCTCGTTGTACGAGTAAGCAAAGTCGCGTACCCATACGAGGGTATCCGGATAGATGTTAACCTTTTTGCGGTTGATAAATGCGTTGCGTGGAGATTTCCCCAGGTCGTGAGCAGCGCGCTGCCAATCGTACCATTCGTATTCATACTCCAGCTTTTCTGTGTTCAACTCTTTCTTACCGGCGAAGCGGTCGTCGCCCTGGTAATAAAGATCTGCCAGCGTTTCATCGCTCCAGTCAATGTCATAATCCCAGTCGATACGCTGTTCGCCCGTTTCTTCATCCTCAATGTAGTGATCGAGGTAAGAATGTGCGAGCGAATCTCTCACCCAATAAACGAATTGACGATATTCGTTGTTGGTGATTTCTGTGTCGTCCATGTAAAAACCAGCAATAGAGATGGACTTGTTTCGCTGGACGAATGTGTTGCTGACGTCTTGGTCGCTTGGCCCGATGTGCAGCGTTCCCGAAGGAACGTAGACCATACCGAAAGGATTAATGCCTTTCCAGCTTGGCCTGTCAAAGACACCAAGCAATTGTCCATTTTCCTTTCTGCCACAAGCAGCCGCGACAAGCACCAGCAGTGCCAGCGCAATTTTGAGTAAGTTCTTCATGTTTACACCCAAGTTTTCCTTCAGAAAAAAGTACGGCTTTTTAAAACGCCGGTAAATATAGACTGTTTGAAAAATCTGACAAAGATTAATTTATCGTTTTCCGCAAGTTTAACATATGCCTGTCCGACAGACACCTTATTTCAGTGTTACGAAACAGCTTTGGAAAGGGCTAAAAACTACAGTGATCGGGGATTATAGATAATCCTCGGCAGCCTGCCTCCCCCAATAGGTTTATTTAAATTATAGCGCAGTCCAACTTCATGAGAGCCGTTACTAACGTCGCGTAACCCTGACAAAGTCATATCATACGCATACATAAAGGTGGTTTTTTCACTCAGACGGAATCCTGCAAGGATAGCTGCCGCGTCAATACTTTCACTATTGTATCCTCTAAACGAGACACCTCCAAAAATATTGTCGTTGTATTTTGCTGTTAAGGAAAAATCCGTTTGTGTTTGAACCACGTCTGACCGGATCAAAACAGAAGGGTGCAATGAGAGCTTCCGGTTGATTTCCATGTGATAAGACATGGTCAGAAAATAATGTCGTTTTTGCTGCAAATGTATACTCGGCAACGACGCACTGCTTTCCGTCAGATTTTTTATAGACAAACCCGCTTCAAATTTTTCTGACTGAAAATACACGCCAAAATGAACCATGGGTATGATGGCACTTTCACGGCCCAAAGGCAGTACCCCGTCCAGGTGATCAAAAACGCCGGGTTCTGTATACTGCCCGTCGGGTGTCCGAAGCTTTGATCCGTCAAGTGAGCGCTGCGCTACGCCGCCACCCAAACCGATGGAAAAAATACTGCTGCCCAAATTCAACTGATAATTATAAGAAAGCTCTGCAGAGGTCAATTGCTCTGCGCCGAGCACATCATTTTCTATATTCAGCCCCACACCACCACCTATATAATATAAAGGCAGGTGTACATTGAGATTCTGACTCACAGGCGCTCCCTGAAGATTGGTCCATTGTTTGCGATAAAGGGCCGTGGCACTAAGCGAATGATCCAATCCTGCATAAGCCGGATTCCAGTGGAGTGGATTCCATGTATAAAGCGAATACTGTGCCGCCTGCTGGCCGAAAGCCGAGACAGCGGAAACCAGGAAAAGCCAGACTGTGATTATCCGTGTTTTCATAGCTATGTTTGATTAAATACAGGGATGCCGGATCTCATACAAGGTGGTATTTCATGATGATGCACGGCTAAATATACTCAACTTTCATTTATTTTCACAGGTTGTGGGATTCAGAGACAAAAACCGTCAGCCATTCGACAATAATGGCCGGCAAAAAAGGCGCTTACTGAGCGGCGTCTAATTTCACTTCCAGCTCCATAGAGCGCTCTTCCCTCAACAATTTCACCCGCACAACGTCGTTCGGATTGTATTTTTCGAGGGTCAGATAGAGGTCATTATTGGACGTAATCTTTTCCCCATTGATCCCAACGATAATGTCGCCGAGCCGGATTGCGCCGGAACGGTCGCGATAAGTTGGCTGAATGCCTGCACGGTCAGCAGCGCCATTTCTGGAAATATCCAGCACCAGTGCCCCCTCCAGACCCAGTCTTTGCAGGATTTGCTGACGGGCCAATTCCACGCCCAGACTTGGTCTTTTGACCTTCCCGTATAAAATCAACTCGGGAACAACCCAACGCACGACGTCTACAGGTATGGAAAACCCGATGCCCGCTGAGGCGCCGGACGGGCTGTAGATGGCCGTGTTCACTCCAATGAGCTTACCTGAAGAATCGAGTAATGGCCCCCCGGAATTGCCCGGATTGATGGCAGCATCCGTTTGAATGGCATCCCGGATGGGAATACCGGCCACTGACTGGATTTCGCGGCCAAGTGCGCTGACAATACCGGTTGTCAGGGTTTGGTCAAGGCCAAAAGGATTGCCAATTGCATAGACAGACTGCCCAACGCGAAGATTTTCAGATACTCCAAGCGGAATTGGGCGCAGTTTGTTGGATGTAATGTCAATTTCCAATACCGCCAGATCTTTTTCAGGCGCTACCCCAATCAGTTTTGCCGGATAAACCGAACGATCCGACAATGTTACCTGAGCTTTATCGGCGCCCTGGATGACATGGTAATTGGTCACGATATGCCCCTTGTTGTCCCAGACAAATCCTGATCCGGTACCCCGGGGGATTTCTGTCACGTCACGGGTAAAATAATCCAGGCGCACATTCATCGTAGTAATGAAACAAACCGAAGGCGCTGCATCCTCAAATAATTTTATGGTGGCAAGCTCGGCACTTGTCAGATTGGCGTTCGCCTCCGTGGTTTTGGCCTTTTGAGCCAGTTGGGCGTTGTCCTCCCGGTAATCTTCGTTCAAAACGACGCCTTTATTGGTATCAATATCCCTGCCTTTCCAGGCTACCCCGGCAAAAAAAGCACCGCCCAAAAGAAGCACCCAGAACAGGATGCGAAGATTGGATGATTTGAACATTTTTCAAGCTGTTAGATTAGAGCATCAAATTTTTTCTTCCAATAATATCATAACCCGGAATGCCTCTTTAGGTTTTCCGGTTTTTCTTTTTTGCTGCCGGAAACAGAACATTGTTCAAAATGAGTCTGAATCCTGGTGAATTTGGGTGCAAACTCAGGTCTGTCGGTGGATCATGGACAAAATGGCGGTAGTCCTCCGGATCGTGTCCGCCATAAAAAGTCCAAAAGCCCATGCCGAAAGTACCGTGAATATAACGCGCCTCATAAGCGGGCTTATTTTCTCCAAGTATGAGTACTTCTGACTTGATGGTTTGCTTCCGAAAAGCTGTCGACTGCCCCATAAACCCTTTGACCGTGCGGGTTTGGCATTGCGTGAGCATCGTAGGCACAGGGTCCCATTTGGCTGAAAAATCAAACAACGTGAAATAATCCTGTTCCGGAAGGACATTGCGCCCTTCGTTGTGGTCGATCGAAGAATGTTCGTATTCCAGCGGGTTTTTGGTCAACTCAAAATTTTCAAAAGCAAAAGTTTTGCTGAAATCCAATTTATCCTGTCCACGCGGGTCAGCCGGGTCGCCATCGTACATCTGGGCACAAATGTCAACACCGTCTGCCGCGAGAGCTATGTCGTATGTATCGGTAGCAGAACACATGGCAAACATAAATCCGCCGCCGCCAACGTATTCTTTGATTTTTTTAGCGACCGCCAGTTTCATCTGAGATACTTTATTGAATCCCAGCCTTGTCGCCAGTTCCTCCATTTTGCGCACATGGTCCCGGTACCAGGGTTGTCCGTTGTAGTTTCGATAAAACCGCCCGTACTGGCCGGTAAAATCTTCGTGGTGCAGGTGCAGCCAGTCGTATTTCGCCAGCTGATCGGTCATGACTTCGGCGTCATAAACCACATCGTAGGGAATTTCAGCGTAAGTCAGCACCAAGGTTACCGCATCATCCCAGGGTTGAAGTTTATTCCCTTTTTCATCTTCATCAGGCGTATAGACCGCAATTTTTGGCGCCACCTCCAACTTGACTGCCTCCATATTCACTTCCGGATTGGCAATTTCTTCGCGGATTCTGTTAAATTGGGCATCCGGAATGATTTCGTAGCTAACCCCCCGGGTAAGACATTCCCGCTCGTATTCTTTGCTGTGCGGAAACGCAAAACTTCCGCCTCGGTAATTAAGTAACCACCAGGCTTCCTGTCCTTTGCTCAGCACCCAATAGGTGATGCCATATGCTTTTAGATGGTCTTTTTGTGATTTCTCATCCATTGGCAACAGGATGTAGGCAGCCCGTACCGGCAGCAAAAAAGCCATGAATAAAATGGTAAATACCAACAGTCGTCTCATCTTTTACAAAAATTAGGATTTCTGAAAAGCCATGCAATATTATGAAATAACGAATAAGCCTGCAATATGGATGCCGACCGGGCGTTTTTTTCGTTTCTTTGTCAACATTCTTTTTAGACTCCAGCTCTAAAACACAATAAAACCAGGAACATTGTTTGATTTTCAAGGTCTTATACCAACACACCGGTATTTGACATTCAAAGTACTCCCAAGTGAACGTATTAATCACCATCCCGCGTCTGTCTCTGCTCTTTTTGATTGTCTGTATTGCGTCTTCTTTTCATTTTCCGGGGGGCAGCGTTAAGGCAGCATACCGGCATCATTACAAAGGTACCCTCGATTTTTCAGAAGGGCAGTATGGTCGTGCAGAAGGGCATTTCCGGCAGGCTTACGACATCATACCCGACAATTTTACCTTTGCGCTCTCGCTCTCAGCCTGTCTTGGCAGAAATGGCAAACCAGATGAAGCCCTGCGCATTTTACAAAAGAGCGACGCCGGGCTCGTACAGGAAGACCGCGAATACGCCCAGAAAAAAGTCATGCGCTATTTTGTGGAGGGCGTGATTCGCTGTTACGGCAAACGGTACGACCTTGCCATCCAACCTTTCAGGAAAAGCATCGAACTTCAGGAAGACATCGGCAATCGCAAGTTGCTGAGCACTTTTTACAATGCCCTTGGCTACGCCATTTTGTTAAATCAGGGCATTGGCGCCCATAAAAGTGCCAAACAGGCGCCCCATTACCATGTCAGCAAAGCAGATTTGCTGCGCGCGATTCCCAATTTCGAAAAAGCAACCCAATACGATCCTGCTAATACCGCCGCGCTGAACAACTACCGGATGCTGGCCGATACCCTTGGACTGACAACGTCGACTTCCGACCACCTGCCCAAAGTGAAAGAAGCCACAAGCGATTACATCCCCAATATGCCTGGCAGCATTCTGGAGATGACCCGGCTGACCGAAACCGACGAACTTTTATTGATGCTCGACATCTCCGGGTCTATGGTTATGGAAAAAGTGATCTGTATGGGGGTTACCCGTTTTGAAACCATGCGCGGCACCATGCTGGAATTGTTAGACAGCATACCGGCGCGTTTGCCGATGGGCATTGGCACCATTGGCGGAGATTGTGGCACCACGCCAAAACTATGGCACAAAACAGGTTCCATTACCCGACCCGATTTGCGCACGGCGCTGGAATTTCTTGTCCCAGACGGCACCACCCCCCTACTCACCATACTGGAAGCTTCGCCGGTTTTGTTTTCCGATAGCAGTAGTACGCACAAAACCATTTTTCTGGTGAGCGATGGCGCCAATGTGTGCCGGGCCGGCGGATTGGACATTTGCGAATGGGCCGCCCGAATCGCCAAAAAACACATCACCATACATATTCTTACTTTTCTGGATGCCAACCTGAACAACACGGAAGCGTTTACCGAATATACCTGCCTGGCAGACAACACCGGCGGGCGGGTGATCTACATTGACAACTACCGCTGTCGTTTGGCGCCTTTTGCTTTCAACCTGGTCGCATCGTTTCAGTTTCTGGCACCGGAACTGCAGCGCGTGACCTGCCATGGGCCTGCGGTAGAGGCTTTGTGGGCCATATTCCCGGAATGAAAGCCACACCTATTAAAACCAAAAAATTGATTTACCTTTGCCGCCACAATTATAAAACCTATTCCGGAGGTCAGGCGTTAGTGCAGTATCTCCCGGCAAGCCGTCTTGTGCTTGCTTCTCAAATAACATGATCTGAAAAAGAAAATATGGATATTCTTGTCATTGTAGGCCAATTGATCCTGAGTTTGTCATTACTGGTTGTTTTGCACGAGATGGGGCATTTTATCCCTGCCCGGCTCTTCAAAACGCGGGTAGAAAAATTTTATCTGTTCTTTGATGTCAAATTTTCCCTGTTTAAGAAAAAAATCGGCGAAACGGAATACGGCATCGGCTGGCTTCCATTGGGCGGTTATGTGAAAATCTCCGGCATGATAGACGAGAGTATGGATAAAGAGCAGATGAAAAAAGATCCGGAGCCCTGGGAATTCCGATCTAAGCCGGCCTGGCAACGCCTTATCATCATGCTTGGCGGCGTTACGGTGAATTTCATCCTGGGTTTTTTCCTTTACGGAATGGTTTTGTGGGTATGGGGAGAAGATTATATTCCAGCTGAAAATGCCCGTTACGGCATCTATGTCGATGAACTGGGGAAAGACCTCGGCCTGAAAGACGGGGATCATTTGCTTAAAATCGGTGACCATAAGCTTGAAAAATTGAGCGACCGGGAGCTTGTCCGGCAGATCATCATCAATAATATCCCCAACCTGACCATTCAACGCGATTCACAAACCATTCTGTTGCCCGTTCCGGCTGGTTATACTTCTGTTTTGTCGAGTTATGAAAACAAAGGCAAGTTGCTGTTCGGTCCACGTGTTCCGTTTATTGTAGATACGACCGTCGCCGATAGTCCGGCAGCAAAAGCAGGACTGGTTCACAACGACCAGATCATTGGGGTGAATGGCACGCCAACCTTATATTATCATGAATTCCAGCGCTTGCTGCTGGATGAGTACAAAGAAAAGGCCATCGAACTGGCTGTTATCCGGGGTGGCGACACCCTTAATGTCCCGTTGACGACCACGGCAGAAGGGAAGATCGGCGCCTACGCAGTTGCCCCAAGTGTCATTCTCGGTGCGAAAAACCAGTCCTATACGCTCGGGCAAGCCATGCCTGCCGGGGTTGTGAAAGGCATGGGCTTCCTGAATGATCAATTAAAGGCCTTTGGCAAAATGTTCCGGGGAGACATTAAAGTTTCGGAAAGCCTGGGAGGTATTGGCTCCATAGGTCAAATGTTCGGCACCCAATGGGTCTGGCAACGTTTCTGGACGATGACCGCAGTTTTGTCGCTCATTCTTGCCTTTATGAACTTGTTGCCCATCCCTGCACTCGACGGCGGCCACGTCATGTTTCTGCTGATTGAAGCCGTCACGGGTCGAAAACTCAGCGATAAATTTATGGAATGGGCAACGACGATCGGATTGATCATCGTACTTGGCCTGGTGTTGTACGCCAATGGACTCGATATCTTTAGAGCATGGCTGAAGTAAATTATTTTGAGTTTTTCGGTTTGCCGGAATCTTTAGATCTGGATGAAGCGGAACTCAAACGCCGTTTTTACGAAAACAGCAAGAAGTTCCACCCGGATTTTTATACCCTGGAGTCTCCGGAAAAGCAGGCTGAAATCCTGGAACTTTCGTCCTTTAACAACGAAGCCTGGCGTACCCTGTCCAATTTCGACAGCCGTTTGAAATATCTGCTTGAGTTAAAAGGGCAATTTGGTGAAGAAGGAACCCATGTGCTCCCCCAGGCGTTTCTGATGGAAATGATGGAAGTGAACGAAGAGGCCATGGAACTGGAGTTCGATTTTGACCAGACGCGCTTTGATACCCTGGTGCAAAATATTGACAATCAAGATAGTTTATTGCTTACCGAACTCAGACAGGTACTTGCCTCTGAAGGCGATGAAACAAGCCGATTTGCGGCCATGAAGGATTACTATTTAAAAAAAAGATATTTATTGCGCATCAAAGAAAATTTATCTAGATTTGCCGTCCCGAAGGGATAATGGCCTCAACGGAGGCTAAAAACCCTTGATTAAGCGGCAAATGTTTTGAGATCTTTGGCATCTTTCGCCGAACAGCGTTCGGCACACCGTACAGGCCGAAGTGGCGGAATGGTAGACGCGCTGGATTCAAAATCCAGTGTACGCGAGTACGTGTGGGTTCGAGTCCCACCTTCGGTACCAAACAACTCTGATTTTTTTTTGGAGATGTTTCTGAATCTTTTACATTTGCATTCGCTTTGCCGAAATGGCGGAATTGGTAGACGCGCACGTTTCAGGGGCGTGTGTCCTTACGGGCGTGGGGGTTCGACTCCCCCTTTCGGCACTAAACACAAGGCATTCCATATTCTAAAGAATGACTTGTGTTCAACATTTGGCAATAGCCATTCTGAGTCTTAAAACCGGTACCGAATCTTTTCGATACCGGTTTTTTTTATTCTGCATAGCCACTTTTTTAGGACGCTTTTTACGTGGCTCCTCCTGTCTTTTCAGTATTGTCAACTACCCAAATTTACGATGGGTATTTGGGTATGGTGCCTTCAAAAAAAAATCCCGAATCTCGGCAATTGCCAAAATTCGGGATTAAACATGTCTATCAATCAGAAATGGTTACTTACTTCTGAACCACTCTGAGCATTTTACTTACTGATCGTTTATCTTCCGCAAGTAGGTTGACCAAATAAACCCCATCGGTAAATTCGCTTACATCCAGATTTATTGTGGTACCTTCAGTACCATCTACCCAGATGGTTTTTATCAAATTACCCTGGAGTGAATAAATCGCTACCCGGACTTTTTGATCCAATATACCTATCAGTTCCATCGTAACCTCCTGGTCGTTTGAAACCGGGTTCGGATAGATCCGAATATCCGGGGTCAAGCCCAAACCAGTCTCATCCTGTACTACCGGATCATTAAATTCCGTAAGACTACCTATAGGAGAAGAAACAACCAGCGTGCCGGTATTTACCAAAATATTGTCCATCACAGCGGTCGTTGAAGTCGTTGGATTGACGCCTTCAGAAAATACGCCAATAAGAACGCAATTGTTCATGGCTACAGTAACCGTGCCGAGGAATGACCAGGAAACACCATTGGGTGAAGAAAACATGGTAAAAACATCTCCGGTACGATCCAATCTTAGCCATTTGTGATAACGCGGCCATTGTTGGGTAACTTCATTGCCATTTGTCGTAAACCGAACTTCCCTTTCAATATTGAAGTTGTTTTGAGTACGCACATCCACTTTTTTGGATCCTGGCGCCAGAGATTCCCGAATCATGATACCTCCGAAACCTGTGTTGTTTGCACTTACAAAACGGGCAATGATCTGACCATTACCTGAAAGCGGGGTGTATACAAAATGCATGATGTCTGTGGTAGCCGAACCTCCGGGGCTTCCATATCCAAGGGAAGTCATGGTAAATGGACCAAAAGCTCCCGTATTGGATTGATTACACGAATAGTTGCTGTTGCCACTTGCTTCTCCTATATCAGCACCAGACCAAAGTGTTGTAAAAGCTACATCTCTGCTATGGGTAATTGTCCTGCCACAAGCATCTGTAAAAGTCCACGTTTCCACATAAACAGCCGGACACGCCTGCGAATTCAAGGTCAGAGTAGACGTTACACTGCCGCTGATTGAACAGGAGCCCTCCAAGTCATTCGTGTACTCTAATGTTGTTGGAGTTGGCGTGCCAATGTTACAAGTAACAGTCGTGTTTTCCGGAAGGCTCACAAATGTAGCCATAGGGGCAGGCACTACTGTAATCGTTCGGGAATATTCGATCGTCCTTTCACAGTTGTCTGTGAACGTCCATGTTTCTGTATAACTTCCACCGCAAGCATTGTGAGCCCCACTGATCGTACTCATTACTGATCCGCTAATTTCACAGGAGCCAGTACCTCTGTTACTGTACGACAGCGAAGAAGACGCTGGAGGCGCAGCACTACAAGCGATTGAGGAGTTTCCAGGAACATTCATAAATGAAGCTATTTCCGCAGGCTGTACTGTAATCAACCTCGAAACCGGCGCAAGCGCTCTGCCACAGGCATCCGTTGCTGTCCAGGTCTCCGTTACCGTTCCGCCGCAAGCGCCGGGTGTTGTCGTGAAAGTCGACAGATTAGAAGTACCCGTAATCTCACATCCTCCGCTCAGCCCATTGCTGAAGGAAAGGGTGCTCGGCGAAGGTATCGCGCCGCAGGCTACCGTGATATTGGCAGGAGCCGTCATCGTTGGAAGCGCTGCCGGACTAACGGTTATCGTACGGGAAACCGGCGCAAGCGCTCTGCCACAGGCATCCGTTGCCGTCCAGGTCTCCGTTACTGTTCCGCCGCAAGCTCCAGGCGTTGTCGTGAAAGTCGACGGATTAGAAGTACCCGTAATCTCACATCCTCCGCTCAGCCCATTGCTGAAGGAAAGGGTGCTCGGCGAAGGTATCGCACCGCAGGCTACCGTGATATTGGCAGGAGCCGTCATCGTTGGAAGCGCTGCCGGACTAACCGTTATCGTACGGGAAACCGAAGCGAGTGCTCGTCCACATTCGTCCGTTGCCGTCCAGGTCTCCGTTACCGTTCCGCCGCAAGCGCCAGGTGTTGTCGTGAAAGTAGACGGATTAGAAGTACCCGTAATCTCACATCCTCCGCTCAGCCCATTGCTGAAGGAAAGGGTGCTCGGTGAAGGTATCGCACCGCAGGCTACCGTAATATTGGCCGGAGCCGTCATCGTCGGAAGGGCTGCCGGACTAACCGTTATCGTACGGGAAACCGGCGCAAGCGCTCGTCCACAGGCATCCGTTGCCGTCCATGTCTCCGTTACGGTTCCGCCGCAAGCGCCAGGTGTTGTCGTGAAAGTCGACAGATTAGAAGTACCCGTAATCTCACATCCTTCGCTCAGCCCATTGCTGAAGGAAAGGGTGCTCGGCGAAGGTATCGCGCCGCAGGCTACCGTAATATTGGCCGGAGCCGTCATCGTTGGAAGCGCTGCCGGACTAACGGTGATGATGCGGGAAACCGAAGCGAGTGCTCGTCCACATTCGTCCGTTGCCGTCCAGGTCTCCGTTACCGTTCCGCCGCAAGCGCCGGGCGTTGTCGTGAAAGTAGACAGATTAGAAGTACCCGTAATCTCACATCCTTCGCTCAGCCCATTGCTGAAGGAAAGGGTGCTCGGCGAAGGTATCGCGCCGCAGGCTACCGTGATATTGGCCGGAGCCGTCATCGTTGGAAGCGCTGCCGGACTAACCGTTATCGTACGGGAAACCGGCGCAAGCGCTCTGCCACAGGCATCTGTTGCGGTCCAGGTCTCCGTTACCGTTCCGCCGCAAGCTCCAGGTGTTGTCGTGAAAGTAGACGGATTAGAAGTACCCGTAATCTCACATCCTCCACTCAGCCCATTGCTGAAGGAAAGGGTGCTCGGCGAAGGTATCGCGCCGCAGGCTACCGTGATATTGGCAGGAGCCGTCATCGTTGGAAGGGCTGCCGGACTAACCGTTATCGTACGGGAAACCGGCGCAAGCGCTCTGCCACAGGCATCCGTTGCGGTCCAGGTCTCCGTTACCGTTCCGCCGCAAGCGCCGGGTGTTGTCGTGAAAGTAGACGGATTAGAAGTACCCGTAATCTCACATCCTCCACTCAGCCCATTGCTGAAGGAAAGGGTGCTCGGTGAAGGTATCGCGCCGCAGGCTACCGTGATATTGGCAGGAGCCGTCATCGTCGGAAGGGCTGCCGGACTAACCGTTATCGTACGGGAAACCGGCGCAAGCGCTCTGCCGCAGGCATCTGTTGCGGTCCAGGTCTCCGTTACCGTTCCACCGCAAGCTCCAGGTGTTGTCGTGAAAGTAGACAGATTAGAAGTACCCGTAATCTCACATCCTTCGCTCAGCCCATTGCTGAAGGAAAGGGTGCTCGGCGAAGGTATCGCACCGCAGGCTACCGTGATATTGGCAGGAGCCGTCATCGTTGGAAGCGCTGCAGGACTAACCGTTATCGTACGGGAAACCGGCGCAAGCGCTCTGCCACAGGCATCTGTTGCCGTCCAGGTCTCCGTTACCGTTCCGCCGCAAGCGCCGGGCGTTGTCGTGAAAGTAGACAGATTAGAAGTACCCGTAATCTCACATCCTCCGCTCAGCCCATTGCTGAAGGAAAGGGTGCTCGGCGAAGGTATTGCGCCGCAGGCTACCGTGATATTGGCAGGAGCCGTCATCGTCGGAAGCGCTGCCGGACTAACGGTGATGATGCGGGAAACCGAAGCGAGTGCTCTGCCACAGGCATCTGTTGCGGTCCAGGTCTCCGTTACCGTTCCACCGCAAGCTCCAGGTGTTGTCGTGAAAGTAGACAGATTAGAAGTACCCGTAATCTCACATCCTTCGCTCAGCCCATTGCTGAAGGAAAGGGTGCTCGGCGAAGGTATCGCGCCGCAGGCTACCGTGATATTGGCAGGAGCCGTCATCGTCGGAAGGGCTGCAGGACTAACCGTTATCGTACGGGAAACCGAAGCGAGTGCTCGTCCACATTCGTCCGTTGCCGTCCAGGTCTCCGTTACCGTTCCGCCGCAAGCGCCGGGTGTTGTCGTGAAAGTCGACGGATTAGAAGTACCCGTAATCTCACATCCTTCGCTCAGCCCATTGCTGAAGGAAAGGGTGCTCGGCGAAGGTATCGCGCCGCAGGCTACCGTGATATTGGCAGGAGCCGTCATCGTCGGAAGCGCTGCAGGACTAACCGTTATCGTACGGGAAACCGGCGCGAGTGCTCTGCCACAGGCATCCGTTGCTGTCCAGGTCTCCGTTACCGTTCCGCCGCAAGCGCCGGGTGTTGTCGTGAAAGTCGACGGATTAGAAGTACCCGTAATCTCACATCCTCCACTCAGCCCATTGCTGAAGAAAAGGGTGCTCGGCGAAGGTATCGCACCGCAGGCTACCGTAATATTGGCCGGAGCCGTCATCGTTGGAAGGGCTGCCGGACTAACCGTTATCGTACGGGAAACCGGCGCAAGCGCTCTGCCACAGGCATCTGTTGCGGTCCAGGTCTCCGTTACCGTTCCGCCGCAAGCTCCAGGTGTTGTCGTGAAAGTAGACGGATTAGAAGTACCCGTAATCTCACATCCTCCGCTCA
>CALEYL010000059.1 GCA_937926205.1 uncultured Saprospiraceae bacterium | reverse complement strand
TGGTCGAAGCACAGTATTGCTGACCATAAAAATCATAACACGCTCCTTCGCACAACGTCACCGGAGGAAGGGTTACCGTGGGCAGGCTAAGGTCTTCTGCAATGGTAAACCGGCTAACTTCACACACATCGGTCTGAATGACATACACCCCCGGCATGCAATATTCTGTACCGGAAAAAGTGACGCAGGGCTGCTCGCAACTGATCGTTCCCACCACGCCCAACTCCAGCGTATCCGGAGGTACGACGGTAACAATCACATCGTCTTCGCTGGAACAGCCATTGCTTGTATTTAATACAGTTAAAGTATATTGAGTTGTAAAAGAGGGAGATACAGCAGGATTAGGTCCAGACAAAGAAGACGCCCCATCACTCCAGGTATAAGTATAAAGCCCTCCTGTACTGCTTCCTGCAGAACTCAGGTTTATACTTTGTCCGGTGCAAATACTCAAATCAGCCCCGGCAATGGCTACCGGTTCCGTCATGTCCATTGTGACCACCCTTAGAATCGTCGCATCACAGCCATTGTGCACATTGGTGATGGTACAGGTATAAGATCCGGGCAGGTTTACCACAACTGACTGGGCGTTTGGCGGCGAAATAATACCCGGGCCGGACCACGAAAACTCCAATGCCGGAATATTGGGACTAAAGAGATTGACCGTTAAGGTTATAGTCGGATTTTGGCACGTCAACACAGCTTGAAAGGGCATAATGACGCCAAATGGAGGGTCGTTGTTTACAATAATATGAACAACTTCTGTCCGGCAATTGGTCGTATCCGTATAGGTGCCTTCCTGAGAATAATATATGTTTCCAACCTGGCAGTGAGTGTCGTAGCAGTCTAAAAAGCAATAACGGAATTCGACATCATGACGTATGGTAACCGGTTTGGGGTCAACGCCGGGCGCACAACCGCCGCAGGAGTTGCAAAAAACCAGGGTATCGAATGGATTGGTAATGGGTTCTAAACTAAACCAGACAGAATCCATGATGAGCGTATCAATTCCTAAAAGATCGGTATCGACCTGAACCGTAATCGCATTTACGCCAACACTGTCGCTCAGAAAATTCATGGAACTGGGTATATGCCAGACTATCTGTAAAGAATCAGATGTTTCCGGACAGCAAAAATACCCGTTCCCGAGTTGGCTGACAGAATCGAGAGGAGATGGCCACGGTATGGTAGTTGCATTGCAAAAACCCGGAGAAGCAATGAAAAATTCAGCAATATCTCCGGGGCATAGCGCGTCAGGGCCACCGATGGTCGCATTTGTGCATTCACAAACCGTTATTCCGTCCGCTGAAACACCAGGAGTGGCTGTTCCAATACCAGCAATGACTTCAATAAACAATTCACAGATTCCGGCAGTAGGCCCGCCTTCAAAAATGAGGTAATAAGTAGCCTCCGGAATCAGGTTGTCTACAAAAAAATCAGTTGTCACCCCGTCAGGAACAACAATAGAACTGATGAATTCCGGTGTTCCGCAGGCATCACTGACCAAATGAAACACCATCCCGATTCCCTGAGCGCAATCGCGAACCCGAAGCCGCAACAACAGGGAGTCAGAGCCCGAGCAGGGCGCCAGTCTCAAAAATCCGCTGTTTCGTAAAACATTCCCGGCAAGGGTATCATTGTCTAATCCGGCATTGCTGCTGCAATAACCATCCAGAAAATTCCCACAGAAAAAAGGCGCCAGCGCACAATCGTCGCCGGGAGGCGCAGGGTTATTAAAATCGGCACAATCCTGAGCTTTTGCGCAGATGGCCAGACTAAAGATTAAAGCAGCAACGTAAATAAACCTCATAGCATTTTGTTTTCAACAACCCAAAATCAGTGTCGCAACACCTTGCCAACTGCAATCACTTCCCCATGTTGCGACACGCGAATCAACAATATGTTTTCCTTCATTTTTTCCATTTCCAGGTGGAGTGCAGCCTCCCGGCTTTGCGTTTCCCACAGCAAACGCCCCAGTACATCATAAACCTGTACCAGATAAGGCTCACCACTCCTGCGCTCCGGCCATTCCAATATAGTAGACTCCCGAAAAGGGTTGGGACTGGCCTTTATTCGGGAAACAGCATTCCCATTCAAAGGCGCTTCCACGACATCCACCAGCAGGTAATCCAAAGGTTCACCAATGGTATGCACCGTATATGCTGTCATGACTGGCGCATTGAAATCAAAATAAATGGCTGCACGGTTTTGAATGCGCGACCCTGTTTCCAGAGACCGTTTGGCTGCAATCCGGTATTTTACAAAACCTTGTGAAGCAGCCACATTGGAAAAAGAGTCGGGCAGCGCTATCGGATCAAAGACAAAGCTCAAGACCCCGGAGCCACTCGTTTCCAGGCGATAGGCATGGCTGGCTGCACCTGGTTCCAGCGTTGCTAAATCCAGTTCCGGAGGCAGGGTATCGCGGATTTCCACCCGAAATGCCGTATCACTGCCCGTATTCTGAAAACGAATGAGGTACTCAATGGCTGTCCCGGCAGCAATATAGCCGGCATCGGCTACGCCATAAGGCAGCCCTGTTTTTTCATTTGGATCAAATGAGCCGATGCTGGCTCTGCATTCCATATCATAAAAAGGATCGCCATCATCCGTTGGAAACTGAAGGGCGTAGCCAGTCGAAAACGGAAAACCGCCACAACCTTCGATGACTAAAGTCGGCGTCGTGTTCCCCGGAAATCCTTCCGTTTGCTGAACCATCAGGGTTACGGTAGCACCGTTCGGGTACAATACAAAAGTCGTATCCTGCCCGGCGCCCAAAAACAACTGTGCCTGCCGGAAAATAACCTGGTCTTCCGTAATGACATAGGCGACAGAGTTGAGCATATCGGACCCGGAATTGGCAACCTGCAAAACCACCGAATCCCCGGCGCAATAACCGCTCACTTCCAGCACGGCGCCATCCCACACAGGGTCAATGGCATAGCAAAGTGAATCCGGGTAAATGAAAGCCTCACTGCAATGGGTTTGCCCCAAAACGGTGCTGTCACATTCCAGCAACACCTGAAAAACAAAACTTCCGCTCTGTAATGGCAATACAGTGCCAATATCAAACAACAGGGTGTCGCCTGCAAGCAGATAGGGTAAACTACTACCTGTCGGAGTCAGATAACTGTCAGGAACCACAGCAATCCGGGCATTTTCAGCCGAAGCAGTACCCAAATTCCGGTAGGTTACGGTATAAGTATTTTCAAAACAACGCCTCAGGTAAGGGGTCGTCATATCTACCTGCATCAGCGGACAATGGTAAGTTGCCTGAACCGGTAAGTCGAGCAATACCGTTTCACCAAAATCCGTCAAAAAATACGCTATAGAATCTGAACACGAATTCCAATACCCGGAGGGCGGAAGCACGGAAACATACCAGGCGCCGGTATCTACCGGAATCTCGTACGTGCCGTCAGCAGCAGTGCTGGCGTAATATATTCCCGGAGCGCCGGCTGCAGCAACCAGAAAATTTGCCAGAGGCAGCTCCTGTGCATCCGGTTGGCAGTTCAGCACTTCGTCGAACGTCACTTTGCCGGTTATGAGATTACTCCACACGTTTCCTGCCGCGTCAGTACGCACCAGCCAGGATTTCAGGGCTGTATCTCCGAATGAAGCCGTTTGGCCGGCAAGCGCAAAACCCCCATCGGGCATGGCTTTTACATCCCAAAAAATATCGCCGCGAATGCCCCCGTAGGTACGATACCAGAGCAGATTACCATTGCCGTCGGTTTGCGCCAGAAAAGCGTCGCGGCTACCTGTAATAGAGGCCCGCGTTTCTCCGGCCAATACGATATGCCCATCCGCAAGTACAATCGCGGTATGAACCTGCTGGTAGCCTGCCATTGGATAATGCCTGCGCCATACAGTGTCTCCTGCGACGTTGACGGCAAACAACAAGAGGTCCTCGTCGAGATAAGCAGCATTGGACGATTGAAAAACGGAGCCGGCAATGATCCAACGGTCTGCAGCTTGTTGGACAATGGCTGACGGAATTTCATTATCCGGCCACTCAAAAGCGATCGTTTCCGTGATTTGCCCGTCAGCATCTGACTTCAACAGGAAAATATCAACATTGGGTATGGTATCGTTCCGCAGATAATCCCCCAGCAACCAGATGTCTCCGGTCGGCAGGAATGCCGCATCCAGACCACGGGTGGAAAGCCCAAGACTGTCTGAAAATGCCCATGACAACTGTCCAACGGCGTCCGTTTTTGCGAAAAGCGCTTTTGTCGCCCCCTTTTTTCCACACAGCAGCGTGCTGCCATCGGGAGCAGCTCGTCCGCCATATAACAGGCCGTCAAGCACCCGGGAACTCGCCAGCAGATTGCCCGCGGCATCCACCTCTGCAAAAGCAATGCTGTCTGCAACACCCTGATGATTCCCCCAAAGACGCCAGCCACCGGGAGTCGGCAGCAGCAATTGGGCACTCTCCCGATCCATTTCAGTGCCAAATGCTTTTTCTGTTAACACCTGCCCGTAAGCGTCCGCGTGCAGCCAGTACCAATCCGTTTGTCCCCCCGTATTTACTGTGTGTCCGGCAATTACAAGAGAGCCATCCGGCAAATGTTGCAGGGAAAAAGCCCGGCTTCCACTGTAATAGCGCTGCCAACCCTGTGAAAGGAGCAGGCAAGGTAAACAAAGGAGAAGGATAGCAAGGCTTCGGCGCATATGGCATATTTATTCGCAATGATGAGTCAAAAATAGGAGCAGCTGCTGCTTTTTTCAAAAACAAAAAATATCTATTCTCGGATTTTTTTTGATTATTTTACAGCATTTCCTGGGGCGTGCCCCTCACTAAGGCGAGGGTCGGGCTGTCCGCTATTATCCCGCTTAAGGCGGGATACCGCTTCCATCCCTCACGCAGCAGCCCTGCATCCAAAAAAGCATAACAGCATGAAAATAACAGAAGTACTAAGCTCTTTTCACAAAAAAGACTGGCATTGGTTTGAAAAATTTCTGTCAAGTCCGCTGCACAACCAACACAGCGGTGTGCTGCGTCTTTTCCGGTATTTCAGGCAAAACAAAGGAAAAAAAGAATTGGAGGTAAACTCGGAAAATTTATCTGCCTATTTATTTCCGGAATCCCTGCCAGATCCGGCAAAAGTACACCACCTTTCCAATTACCTGCTGCGCGCTTCCGAATCATACATTGCCTGGGATGAGTGGCAGTCGAATGAATCAGAAGTACTGCTGTGCCTGTTGAGCGCATGCCGCCAAAGAGGCCTGGACCGGCATTTTCATGCCACTTATAACCGCCTTAATCTGCATCACGAAAAGCAGCCGGAACGGGACGCGCAACACTACCGGTTCAAATACCGGCTAGCGCTGGAGGATTATCAGCACTCTACCCAATCCGGGCGCTCTGAAGCAGAGCGCCTGCAGAGCCTGTCTGACTGGCACGATGTGGCTTTTATCGCCGAAAAACTAAAAAATGCCTGCATGCTGCAAAGCCGGCGGAAAGTTTTGCAGGTAGAATTCGACACCGGAATGCTGGCCGGGGTTTTGGACTTTGTGCGACAGCGACCAAATTTGCTGGATATTCCGGCAATCGCAGTCTATTACCACGGTTATCTGGCCCTCAGCAAGCCGCTTGAAGAAACCCACTTTTTTGCCCTGAAGGCACTTTTAAAAGCCGCCAACCGACAGTTTCCCCAACACGAACTGCGCGATATTTACCTGATCGCCGTCAATTTTTGCATCAACAGGATCAACCTGAGGCAAAATGAATGGCTCCACGAAGTGTTGGATCTTTACCAGACCGGGCTCGCTGCAGATGCCTTCCTTGAGCATGGCCAGCTTTCGAGGTTTACCTATACCAACATTGCCCTCGTAGCCCTGCGCGGTCATGAATTTGAATGGGTAAGTCATTTTTTGGAAAAGTATCGCGAAAAACTTCCCGAATCGCAGCGGGAAGGTGCTTATGCTTTTAACCTCGCCCGCTATTATTGTGAAACCGGTCACTACGACAAAGCCATGCCCTTGCTCCAGAAAATGGATTTCGACGATGTCCTTCATAATTTAGTTGCCAAAACCATGTTGTTGCGCATGTACTACGAAACCGGCGCCCATAATGCTTTAGACAGCCTGCTGGACAGCCTTCAGACCTACCTCCGGCGCAAACGGCAAATCGGGGAACAACAACAAACAGCTTACCTCAATACCATTCGGTTTGTGCGCAAACTGGTCATGCTCCCTCCCGGAAAAGTATCGGCAAGACATCAGTTACAACAAGAAATTCTGGCCACAGAGCTATTGGCGGAAAAAGACTGGCTGGTGCAGCGGGTGATGGAAAAAGGGTGATGGCATTCGTTAATTGGATGATTTAAAGACCCCGCTTGGGCGGGACAAGTTTTGAAAATTTGAAAATGCCACGATGCCGGGCAGCTGGTAATTGAAAAGCAGCATGCCCATTGCAAAACTTTTCACGGCTTCGTAAACGTTCGCGAGCAGGAGCCAAAATCGCTTTCCCGGCAATACTTCAGGATTTAGCATGTTGCTCCGTTAATGGTTACCAAATCTTTCAGAGGTTTAACAACCGGTAATTGACCCGTATTCAAACGAAAACTCGTCCTAAGAATCGGAGTCGTAGGACGAGTGGCAGAAGCATTGTTGTTATTTGCGACGTATGCAAATAACCCCTAACTTACATTATCTACCCTGAAGGAAATATTGCAAATCACGCCATAAGTGGATACTTTGCCGTCTTTGACGTGCGCTTTGATGTCTTTTACGTATACAGAATCTACATTGCGAACGCTTTTCGAAACCTCTGAAACGGCATTTTGGATAGCGTCTTCGATGCTTTTTTCTGAAGAGGCGATGACTTCAATTACTTTAACAATAGCCATAATGGTCATTTTATATAGTGAAAAAAATAATGGTCAAACAATTGTTTTACCAGAGCAGGGTAACATCGCCCTTATAAAGTTCCGTCTCCCCGTCGATGAATTCAATCTCTGCCACATAAACATAAACGCCACTGTTTAAAGGTTGATTGTTGAAATCGCCGTACCATGCAAAATTAGGGTCATTTGGTTGAAAATCATTTTGCTCAAATATCAGGCTCCCTGTCCGGGTAAAAATTCTCAGACTTTTCACACGCTGTACATCCGGCCCTCCAAAAATCAACAATCCGTCATTGACCCCGTCGTCGTTGGGCGAAATGGCATTGGGGATAAAAACGTGCCGCTGCTTGCTGACGGTCAGGAAAATGTTGTCCGTGGCTTTGCAAAAGGTGATGGTATCGGTAACCTGCAGGCTGTACAAGGTTGATTCATAGGGTGTAACAAAAATAGAAGGGGTGTTGCTTACCCCGGAAGTATCTCCCGGAGACCAGCTGTAGATCAGGTTGGTACTGTTGGCCAGTCCGGTCAGTTCCACCGTTTCCCCCAGCGGAATGAGCAAATCTTCGCCCAAAGTAAGGTTCAGCTCCGGCGGGCCCATAATGGTAACCGGGTAGCTTTTTTCGCAGCCGGAAGCATCAGCTACAACCACTTCATAAGTCGATGGCGGTAAATTGTGCAATTCCGGTAGGCTGGTAAAAACAATTCCATCGACAGAGTATCGGTAACCAGGTGTTCCCCCACTGACGGCATCAATAAAGATAACGCCGTCCGCAGGTCCGTCAAGACAGTTGATGTTTTTTACGCTCAGAGAAGCAACGATGTCTGTGGGCTCATCCAACTGAAAAGTATCGCTTGCCATGCACCCTTTTTCATTGGTGGCAGTCACAGAATAAGCGCCCGCTCCAACCCCGCTGATCGTTTCAGAGCCGGCGCCATTACTCCAGTTGTAACTCAGCGTGAGCGCTGTGCCGCTGACAATGGATTGCAATGAACCATCGCTTGCCCCAAAACAGCTGATGGGTTTCAGTTCCTGAATAGAAACCAACAACGGCTGCGCAGGCTGAGGCACCTGTATGCCCGAATTGTCTTCACAGCCATCACTATTGACCACAGTGACATCGTAAAAGCCAGCCGGAAGGTTACTGACATTAGCAGTAGTCTGCCCGCTGCTCCACAAAAACTGAACAGGCGTTCCATTCGTGACAACTGTTGCACGGCCATCGCTGCCGCCAAAACAAGACACCGGATTGACCAGTGCCGCGTTGGCGATGAATTCGGCCGGTTGCCCAACGTTTACTTCCAGCGTACTCACACAGGCATTGGCATCGGTTACCGTCAAACGGTAATTGCCCGCACAAAGCTGGGAGGGATTTGCTACCGGAGGCGCCCCGCCCGACCAACTCAATTGGTATGCGCCCGTACCGCCTGTAACTTCTACCTGTAAAGCGCCATCGCAAAATCCAAAACAGGAGGCATCAGAAATATCGAGGATATCAATGACCAATGGATCCGGTTCCAGAACGGAAGCCGTAAAAGTGGTGTCGTAAAAAGCATCAAAAATGGTAAAGGTGTAAGTTCCGGCAGGCAAACTTGGAATGCTGATTTCATCACCGGCAGCGAGGATGGTCCCCGATCCGTTGATGGTATTGCTCTGGTTTTGCCAGGTGTACTGGTACGGCGGGAGGCCATTCACCGCCGAAAAGATCAGCTCACCATTGATATCTCCGTGGCAGGAAACCGTATCGTTGGTAATCGTTGGAATAATTTGAGTTGTAAAATCCACGTCAAAACACTGTTCGACCGAACACCCCATTCCGTCTGTCACCGTAACACAACAATTGGAACCGCCAATCAATGCAGTCGCCTGAGCGCCTGTTTCGCCGTTGCACCAGGCGTAGGTAAAATTCCCGCTCCCCCCCGTGGCACTAACTGTGGCGGCGCCGTTGTTTCCTCCGATTCCGATGGCGGGCATGGTTTGCATCACCGTCATGTCAATGGGCGGCATTACTGTAATATTTGAAATGATGATGCTGTCGCAGCCTGCAAACACCTGCAGGGTATCGCGATAAGTGCCGCTGACATTATACAGGGAATTGCCCACCTGCAAACTTTGTCCGGCGCAAAGCACCGTATCCAGCATGGTTACCGGTGTGATGTCCCCTGCATCCATTACTGTAAGTGAAAAAACGCCTTCTGCATTGCTCCCATCGCCATCGATGAGGATCCAGTAAGGTGTGCCCGGAAACAAACAGGAAAGTTCCATGCTTTCACTCAGATCAGTATCGGTATATTGACTGCCGACATGGCTAAAAAAACCGTTGCAACTGTTGTTCAACGAACGGTAAACAGCTATTTGTACCCCCAAAGGGTCAACCGTTGGGTCGCTGATGCCTTCAATGATCACGTGCCCGGACGGAGGGGCAATAAACCGGAACCACACGGAATGCTGGCTGATGAAGGCTGCAACAAAGGGGTCTCCGGATGCCGTGGCACAAAAATTAGAGCGCGGGCCATTGGTGCCAACCGAACCATTGGCGGGTACGGCGCCAAGGTCTTCAAACTGGCAACGCAGGTCACCTCCCTCCTGTACATCAAGCGATCCTACCTGAATGCCAAAGAGTCCCCGCAATAAATCGGGGTCATTGACACCGTTCCCGTCTACGAGTACATAGTAAGTTCTATTGGGTTGCGGACAGGTAAGGCGGAACTGCAGGTCATTGCCGGGCACATAATCCAAAAAGGCACTTTCCGTCAGCAAAGTCATGGTTCCGTTACAGGTTTCGTCTGATGACAGATAAGCTGCTGCCTGCAAATTGATCGGATCACCAACGGCTTCCGGATCGCTCAGCACGTCAACCATCAGCAAAGTCCCGGGGTTGGGCCCGGTTTGAAACCGAAACCAAACGCCGGCATCATTGAAAAAATAGCCCTGACTGAAAGGATCAGGTTCATTGGCATTGGTGGCGCAGTAATTGCCAAACACACCCTGGGTGGCATTGCCAATGGTGTCTCCGAAAGTCAGTACGCCAAGGTCTATGGCATTGCAGATGTTGTCGTTGGTAGCAGTGCCCTGGTTGACGCAATTGATCGTAAAATTGACCTCGCCCCCAGAGCTGAGGTTCGGCGCCAGTGCCAGGGTCTGGTTGCTGCTAAAACCCGGAGCCGGAATGGCAAAGTCCTGGCAAATGGTTTCGCTGCAAGACTCATCAATCTGACATAAAAATGCCAACAGGGCATCGTTTTCAAACGATTTATAACATACCGTTACCTGTGCGGGTACATCTGCCGGACAGGAATAAGAGGCTGTATATTGCAAATTGGGAAGACTATTGAAACAAAGTGCCTCCTGAGGATAAGTTTGCCATCCTTCATTGTTGATGTTCACCTGCCATAACGGGTCAGGCGCGCTAAATGCATCGGTGCATGTGGTCGTTGAGATCCCGCTGTTGATGGTTATCTGGACCTGAATCTGGCCGTGCAGCTTCACAGCGCTGCTCAGAACACAAAGCAAGAGTAAGTGCTTTACGCGCATCTTATTTGTTTTTTTATCAAGTTTGAAGGGCGACGCGCCGATGTGGCGGGCGAACAGGCCGAAATGTGCGAATAAATATACGCGGCCATGACTGGATTAGCAAAAAGGGAAAGGGATAGTTTGCTTCGGGTAATGCAAAAGTAATCTAATTTTTAGAAACGCAAAACGCGCCCTCCGATTCCGAAGTGCGCGTTTTGCAAAAAAGAACAAACGATCTTATGATTACTTCACTATCGTTACATCCCCGCGTATAATTTCGCGGTTACCAATGTTCAGACGTAAGATGTAATAATACGTGCCATGCGGCAAATCCTGCCCTTCGTTGTTGGTACCCTGCCAGTTGTTGGTATAGGGTTTAGCCTGAAAAACAATATCGCCCCAGCGATTGAACACGATCAATTCGTTGTTCGGGAAGTCTTCTGCCGGATTGCTCAACAACACATCAAAAACCAAAGCTTCGTTCATGCCGTCGCCGTTTGGTGTGATGGTGTTTGGCAATTCAGGTTCATTCCCATCGTCTTCTACATTGATGACAATGATGGCGGTATCGCACTGACCGGCACAATCGAGGTTGCAAATCTGATACATCAACTCCGAAGTACCACGGGCGCCAACGCCTACACTGAAATTCAGCGTATTGTTCACAAAGCTGTCAACAAGACCAAATGTAGGCGCGCCAATAAGGGTAACTTCAAAGTTATCAATTCCGGTTAGGACGTCGTTGGCGATTACATTAAGCGAGCCGTTACGTGTGTCAGCACCAATATTGAGTACGTCGTTATTCGCTACCGGCCTTCCGGATGAAACCACCTGCACAGAATCGGCGCTGTAGTTATCACATCCCGGAGCGGACAGGGTCCAGATAAAGATGGATGTACCATTTTGCAGATTCGAAACATCGGTCATTGCCTGATCCGGTGTCGCAATTGCTGAACTTGAAACAGTCGTCCAAAGGCCGGTTGTTCCGGCAGGCAGGTTGCCCGTCAGTGTGGTCGAACTGGCGCATAAATCCTGATCAACGCCTGCGTTGGCATCTGGCAGGTTAATGTCCAGAGTAACGACGACTGTATCGGCATCCATACAATTGTTGGCTGGATTGATAACCACGAGGCGGTAAGTTCCCGGTGCATCAATCGCAGGATTCTGAGAATCTGCAGGGGTAGGCGCTGCGCCGCCACTGATGTTGGTCCACTGGTAATTGCCTGTCGTAGAGCCAGTACCGTCGAGTACCGTCATTTCACCGCAACCAATCGTGAAATCACTGCCTGCATCGGCAACCGGCGTATCGTTGGTAGGATCAACCGTTACCGACTCCGTAGCTGTACAGCCATTATCAGCCCGAATCAATGTCAATTCATACGTTCCCGGAGCGTCAACTGTAATCGAAAGCGCTCCGCTTGGCGGTGTAATGGAGCCGCCATCCATGGTGGTCCAGGTTATGGACGAGAAGTTTGCAAGCGGTCCGGATGCAGTCGCATCCACAACTACTGAAGGAAAAGCACAGGAGAACAACGGAGGCGTCGCAAAGCTGATGGCCGGCGGCGTTCGATTTTCTCCTACTTCCACATTCGCGCTGTTTTCACAACCATTGGCGGTATTGCGTACCGTTATGGTGTACGTTCCGGGTTCTGTAGCCATGGAAACTAACTGGTTGTCGGGACTCGGTGAACCATTGGTACCCGTCCACAAAATCGTCGTTCCGGCATTTGGCGTCGTTCCGGTAGCATCCAATGTTACAGAAGTAATGTCACAGGTAATTTTTTCTGCGCTAAGTGCAGGAATAAACGGACGTATGGTGTCTGCGGTAACGGCTACCGTGTCTCTGGACAAACAGCCGTTCGTGATGTCGCGAACAGTAAGGATGTATGAACCGGCAGAGGTGGCTTCGGCGAGGAAGATATTGTTGGGATTGGGCAAGGTGGCGCCGCTGCCAACAATCGTGGTCCATTCATAAGTAAAATCAGGTCCTACAGAAGTGCCATCTCCACCCAGCGTTGCGGCAGGCACCGCACAGGTTACCACCAGGTCTGGCGCTGTCGGAGCGCCGCCTGCATTGGCTGTCGGCGCTTGGGTATCTTCAATCACCACTACTTGCTCTGTAGCAGTGCACCCATTTGCAGGATCCGTCACAGTCAGCACATAGATAGCACCTTCGTTTACCTGAGTTACCAATGCATCAACCGGGCCAATAATATTGCCCTCGCCGGGTACCTGAAGTCCCCAGGCATAAGTGTATGTGCCGGCAGGTTGCACATCTGCAGTGAGTGTTGTAAAAGTTGTGGTACAGGTTATCGTCGTTGGCGTAGCAATGGTAACAACCGGAATTTGTCCGTTTGATTCAATGACGATCGTATCCGTAGCAGAACAGCCGTTGATGTTGTTCAGGATTTCGAGTACATATGCCCCCGGTGTGCTTACTTCCAGCTGATCATCCGGAATGACAACCCCCATAGGGTCCGTCCAGGTTACGGTAATCGAATCCCCAAGCGTTGACCCTGTAGCATCCAAAGTGTGTGTCGGAATGTCACAGGTCAGACTAAAGTCTTCGCCGGCAACTGCAATCGGCGGCTCCATGTCGGAGATAACAATAAAGGTATCCAGTGTGGTACAGTTGTTGTTCGGGTTGGTCACTGAAATCTGGTATACCCCTTCCATATTGGCTTCCGGAGACAAAGTTGTTTCCGTTCCGGCCACCAATGGACCACCGGACAATACAGTCCATGAGAAATCATATAAAACGGTGTCCGGGGAAATCGCAGCTGTAAAAACAGCGCTTTCCCGCACGCAGGTCAATGAGGAATCACCGGTGAAAGTCACCTGAGGATAATCCAAACTGGGGATCAACTGTACGAAAGCCGTATCCCGGCAACCATTGTCGTCGTTTGTAACGATTAAAGTATAATTACCCAGGGTCGCCACGTCGACCATAATGCCAGGTGTAAGCGGCGTACCGCTTGGATCCAGCCACTGGTAAGAAACGTTGATACCGGGGTTGTCCGATGGCGAACCATCCAAAGTAATGGCGTCACCCGTACAGCCCAATTCGCGTTGTTCAGCGCCACCATTGGCATTCGGCTGTACCCGAAGGTCTTCGATAAGCACCGTATCCCGGGCTACGCAGTTGCTGTTTGGATAGCGAACGAGGAGTTCATACAAGCCCGGAGCTGTAGCTGTAGCCACAGCAAAAGTATCTTCACCCATTGCAATGGCGCCTCCGTCGAGCGGCGTCCACTTGTAAGAAACGCCGGTGGCCGTTGAGGCAGAACCGTCCAGAATAACCACCTCATCCATACAATTAAAGCTCGTCCCTGTGCCGGCATCCGCCATCGGGACAGGAGGAGGCAAGACCATCATGGTATCGCGGGCTGAACATCCCTGAGCGTTGGTAGCAATGAATATGTATGATCCAGCCATTGGCAAAGCTACAGAGTTGCCTGGCATTGCTGGCGAGGCGATGAGTCCACCCTGCAAGGTTTCCCAACGGTATGTATAACCCGGACCGGTAGAGCCGGAAGCCATGGCCAGTGCACCCAGTGGATTACAGCCGGAAACCCGGTCTATACCTGCATTGGCAACTGGCTGATCAGGACCAAGCGGAACAATGTAGAACGTTTCCAGAATCAGCGCCGGGTTGCCCTGGTCGTATATCCTGACAAAAACCGTATCGCCGGAGCAGAAATCCCCAGACATCAGCGGGGTAAACTGTGAAAAACCGCCCTGTGTCCAGGTGGTTCCCAGCGGGCCTTCTCCACCTGTTACCACCAATGAAATGGTACCGTTACAGGATCCAACACAGCTGTCGGGGGTAATGGTCACGCTTTCAATAATCAATCGGTCATTGATACACAATTCGCCATCTGTAGCCAACAGGCTGCCCTGACCATTGAGGGTCTGTACCGATGGAGAAGGCGTATCTGAGATTTCAATAGGGAAGCATTCCCCCGGTGTTCCAATGAGTGCGTAGCACACTTCAAATACGACCGTTGTATCGTTTAAAGCGCCGATGTTTGCGCCTGCTGCATTGCTCCAGTCAACATTGATGGCGCCAACTGATGCGCCTGTGACGTCAAAGTTACCCAGTGTAAGCCCCGGCCAGGTTCCTGACAATTGCACACTAGTGTATTGAAGCGTACTCGGATCCCAGCTGATTTCAAAATCAGTGCTGGTGATGTTGTCGAAAGAAGTCACCGAAAAAGCCACGCAGGTCGTGTCCAGGCGATCGCCCTCTGTTGCATCCACTATCAAACCGTATCCTTCAGGAAACAACGAGCAAATATTGCCCGGATCGGTAATGATTCCAATGTTTTCTCCATTAGAATTCGTGCTGATGGCTTCAGAAACCAGTGGCAGGTCAACCACTGCGAGGTCGTCGCAAATATTCGGCTGACTGAGCATGGTGAAACAAAGCTGGAATATCGTGGTGCCGTCAGGCAGGGTGTAATCGGTGGAAGGCTCCCAGTCGAAAAACAACAAGCCTGCGCTCTGGGCGCCATTAAGACCAAAATTAGAGATCGTGGCCTCCGGCAGGTTGATGTTGCGCACTTCGAGAAACTCCATATGTCCCGGGTCCCAGGCCATGGAAAACTGGTAGCTGAGAATTTCCTCAAAATTGGAAACATTGACATCCACACAGGTTTCTGCGCCGGGGATGGCTTCCCCATCGGTGATGTCCATAACGACACCGCCAGGTTGTATCACCTGCACCTCGCAGTTGGTTGGATTGATGCCGATATTAGGCCCGTTTCCAATCTGAACATTAGAAGGTTGCGAAAAACTAAATGGACTGTTGCCACCAAGACCAATGACGTTGAAGCACACTTCGTACATCACCGTACCGGCAGGCAGGGTCTCATTAGGGAAAGGAGTGGACTCCCAATTCACTCCAAGGATGCCATTGTCGACCTGAGAGGTATTAAAATCATTGGCGACCGTAAAGTTGCCAATCATCGGGTTCAGGTTTTGTACACCTGTGAATTCCAGAATGCTGGAATTCCAGCGCATCAAATAGGCAAAATCCGAGATATTGTTAAAGTTAGAACCTGCAACTACCTTGACACAAACGTTGTCATTCAGGTTTACCGGTGCGCCACAATCAGCGCTTATCTGCAAGCCCGTAGGATCGCAATCGCCAACCGTAAAAGTGCCCACATGGGGCAGGAACGTGATGTTTGTTCCGGCTACGATGTCGTTGGTGACCTCGATCATCGTCGGCGCATCGGAAATTTCGATGAGGGTCGATTCCTCACAGTCTCCGACAACGCGGTAACAGACCTGGAAATAGAGAAAACTATCCTGCAGGGTGATGCCCGGTTCATTCGGAAGCGAATAGGACCAGGTAAAGGTTAGCGTACCTTCGGGAAGGTCAGGCGGCGTACCAAAACTGCTGCTTACGCTGAGGTTAGGAACGCTTCCGACAACCACGTTTTCGAAATTCAATACATCCGGGTTCCAGTTAACCGTAAACTGCATGCTTCGCAAGGCATCAAACCCGGCCACTTTGAAGTCTATACAAACCAAATCTCCGGGTTGCCCGGTCCCGTCTGAAATAAACAATTCTACCGGTCGTACGCAAACCGAAACTAATCCGCAGGTACTGAGCAGACCAATGTTGTTACACCCTGTCCCCTCCCTGAACACTTGCGGCACGGGCAATCCCGCCACGCAGACTTCGGCCGTTTGGGCGTAGGTGCCCATGGCGGTGAAACAAATCTGGAAGATCAGGCTGCCATCGGGCAGGTCGACACCAGGTGTTGGCGTACCGCAGGCAGAACCAACCCACAAAACATGGATCAACCCGTTCACAGCATCAAATGTAAATGAACCGGCATTCATTCCCGGCAACGCAAAACTGGCTGCGGATGGGTTCTGCAATACCATAGGATCGTACTGGATGGTGAACTCCATAGACTTGATGTCCGTGAAATCTTCTACCGTTACGTCCATACAGAAAGGTTGCCCATTACAGGGCGACTCTGTGGAAAAGTTGATGGTTGGCTGCGCGATGGCGGAAACGCCAAGGGTCAAACCAAAAGCCAGGAGGGCGAGAATTTTTTTCATGGAACAGAATAAGTTTGGGATGCAAGACTCTCTTCTAATATTCATGAGACATTCTTTCGTCATTCAGATACAAGATCCGAAAAGCGAAGTCTCTCTGCAGCTGTGATGCTGCGCAGAAAAGACTTCTATTTTTCAAATGAAAAAGTCAGGTTTATTTCGTGGGTACTTCCGGCAGTAGGGCCAAACGAACTAAAGGAATAGTCGAAGCCATAGCCTACACGGATGATGTTGTCAAAGGTATTTTGACCGATGATGATCCCCGCGTCAACGTGGAAGTTTCCTCCGGTAGAGACCCCCGTGCCCAGCCAAAAGCTGCTTGGCGTCTGGTAGCGCAGGTTGATGTCAGCGTTAATGGGCGCATTGGGCGCGTATTTTACCCAAACAGAAGGCTCTAGAAAGCTGTCGTCGCTGAAAAACTTATAAAAGCCGAGCAGGCCGTAAAAGTGCTGGATCCGTTTGGTGAAAAACTCGCCGTTTTCGTCCTGAAAAGTCAGGTCGAGGCCAATGACCTGTGGTATCGACAAGCCGGTGTAAAAAAAGTTGCCGTCGCCGACCAGTTGGTAGTAATAGATGCCCAGTCCGACATCCGGGAAGAGTTGTGCCTGATCCTGTTGACCAATAACGTCATTCGGATCGCGTAAACGAATATCAGAAGCATTGACGCGGTATTGAACCAGGCCGGCGCTCAGTCCGATAGAAAGTCCGCTATATTCCGGGTCTTCTGTCACCACACCGCCAATGCGTCCGTAGATGCCGGTAAAGCCGGTTGGGCCGGTTTGGTCATTGATGATCTGACCTCCTGCCAGCAGCGTGACTCCAGAGTACTCTGTATTCAGGTAAGATCCCCGAAGAATCTGGGTTCGGGGCCCGTTCGTCAATCCAACCCATTGCTGCCTGTAAGAGGCGCCGAAGGTTAAATTTTTACCATAGGCGAAGAAATCTCCTTCTATCGCGGCCGGATTAATAATGGTAGCATTTTCCCGATATTGGGTAAATAGCGAAAGCTGTTGCGCATGCATGGCGAATGATGCCAATGACAACAAGAATAGTGGGAGGATTCGCGTCATGGGATAAGTTTTTGAGACCCGTAAAGTTAGCATTTAATCTGTCAGAAAAAACGCGCCCAAAGATAGAAGTTTGGTTTGGATTCAAAGGAGGTTGTTAAAAGCTATTTTTAGTTTTAACATTTGCATTTAGAAAGTGGTCGGTCTCGGCCGGGGTAAGGGCCGTTTAGAGGGTTAATTGGTCAAATGGCAAAAAAACTGCCCGGTCGCACTTGCTTCCGGGCAGCCAAAACACTTGAAACAATATATACTGTGCGAATTGCCATTGCACGAAGTTGGATTTTTTCCATGCTGCAACTTTTGGGGCGGTCATCACTTAAGAAGTTATCTGCTCGTGTAATGATTTGCTCCCGATGCTTTTATATAAACTAAAACCGTGCCAAAAATGAATTTTTACAAAAAAGCCCCCTGCGTGCCGAAGTACGCAGGGGGCTTTTTTGGGAAGAGGCAAGGGGCAAGCAGTCTGCCTGAATTTATACTATTGATCCTTGCCAATTTGCCTACTTGTCCTTTGCCAATTTACTAATTGCCTACTTGCCCTTTGCTAATTTGCCAATTCACCCTTCATCCTTACTGCTGCCGCATGGCCACCACCGGATCCATGCGTGAAGCCTGCAGGGCAGGAATAAACCCGGCAATGATGCCTATGAATATGGAAAAGCCAATGCCGACTATGATGTTTCCAAAGTCGAGGTAAATGGCAAATCCGATAACTGCCGTTAAAATTTTGGTGATGACAAAGACAAATAACAGCCCCATCAAACCACCAATCACGCAAAGAATCACAGATTCAATCAGGAATTCCAGCAGGATCATATAACGCCGGGCGCCAAGCGCTTTTTTAATTCCGATGATGTTGGTGCGTTCTTTAACCGACACAAACATGATATTGGCCACGCTGACACCGCCAACGACCATTGAAAAACCACCGATCAACCAGCCCAAAATATTGAGGACGCCGAAAAAGCTGTCCATAAAACTGGCGATCATAGACATTTCATTCAATGAAAAATCTTCATCCTGCTTGGGTTTGAGGCGGTGAGAGGCTCTCAGGATGCCGGTAATTTCGCCTTTTAGCTCGCTAAGCCCAATATTATCTGCGGCTTTGACGGTAACAGTAGCGTCAAATATTTGTTTGGCTTTCAGGTTGGCAATGCCCCGGGCATTTGGGTAGCTGATGATGATGCAATCGTCAAAATCCAGGGGGTTGATAAGGTCTTCTCCTGCTTTTTCAATAATCCCGATGACTTCATATTTTCGGCCGGAAAGGTTGACTGTTCGGCCAAGGGCATCAATGGGTCCAAACAACCCTTCGGCAACTTTGTAGCCAAGAATGATCTTGTTTGAGCCGTAAAAGTATTCTGAGGGAGAGAAATAGCGGCCCTGCGCAAATTCCATTTTGAACATTTCGGCGAATTCTTCAGAGGCGCCGATAAGTATGGCTCGATCAACACTGTTCGAATTGAATTTCAGTGTTTTAAATCCGATAACCACGTGGTAGGCGGCAAGGGAAGCATAACGCGATTTCGCCTGAACCATTTCGTAGTCTTCGTGCGCCGGATTGGGGCGTTTCATGTAGTTCCACCAATCATTGCTTGCATCGGCCCAGGGCCATTTTTTGACATAAACGATGTTGTTGCCTAGTTTTGCAAGACTGCCGCGAACATTGTCTTCCAGTGAATCCACTGCCGACAAGACCCCAATGATGCAGAAAATCCCGATGGAAATCCCCAACAGGGAAAGGAAACTCCGCATGCGGTTTCCCCGAAGCTGCTGAAGCGCCTGGCCGATACTTTCCAGGATGATTTTGTTCAATGTCTTCATAACACAAACAATAGAGATAGGGTGGTAAAAATTAAGTGTGAAAGATAGGATGCGGAGGATAGAAAATCCAAATCCTTTAGATGAATCGGAATGTTTCATCGTTAAAGCGTCATATATGCGCAAAATCTATACGCCCTGTTGATGAAACTTTGTGTAATTTTATGGCAGATTAGCGACTGATAAACTATAGAACACTATACGCTTGCGCTTTTTTACAAGCGCAGGCCCCAAACACAAAACCATGATTTATCTGGGTATAATAGAAGACGAAAAACTCGTCCGCGAAAATCTTGAAGAATTTATGGGGGCCCAGTCTGATATCAAAGTTGTACTGAGTTCAGATTCCGTGGAAGGTTTCATGCGACGTTTATCTCCTGCTATTACTTTGAACATGTTACTGTTAGACATTAATTTGCCGGGGATTTCCGGGCTGGAAGGCATTCGTCACCTCCGTGCAATGAGGCCCGATATGGACATCGTGGTACTTTCAGCTTACGACGATTCTGACAAAATTTTCAAAGCCCTGTGCGCCGGGGCAGTTTCCTATATTTCCAAACGAACCAGTTTGCCCAACATTCGCGAAGCCCTGGGCACAGTCTTCCAGGGAGGCGCTTACATGTCGCCTTCCATAGCAAGAAAAGTAGTGGACTATTTTTCACCCAATAAAAAGGAAGACGAAGACAGTCAGCTGACTGGCAGACAAGAGCAAGTGGTTCAGGGACTTGTCGATGGATTGAGCTATAAAATGATTGCGGATAAATACCTGATCTCCGTGGAAACTGTGCGGGATCACATCAAAAAAATTTACAAAAAACTCCAGGTGAACAGCAAAGCTGAAGTCATCCGAAAAAAATTAGACGGAGAAATTTAATTTACAGTAACCTGTTAAGAGCATATTCGCGATTTTCATTATTGCCCTGTAAACCTTTGAAACCCTGTAAACACGCTTATGTTGAGAAACGCTTTACGACATGCCGGCATGTTATGCCTGTGTGGGATCATTGCGGCAACTGGCCTGAAGGCACAGCCAACGCAATCCCAGGCAACTTACTATACCCTGAATGACGGGTTGCCGGATCGCCTGGTCAAAGACGTGATCCAGAGCCGCTATGGATTAATCTGGCTGGCTACGCCGAACGGACTGTGCCGCTTCGACGGCTATGAGTTCATAACCTTCGGAAAACGAGGCGGCAACAGCCAACGCCCGATATTGTCAGCCATCGACATCAAAGAGATCAGAGAAGACAAGTCTGGTAACATTGTTATCCTGTACCAAAACGGGTATGCCTTTTTTGAAATTCTGAACCCCAGGACCTATCAGGTAAAGAAAATCGTTCCCATCCAGGAAGGCATCAAGGGCATCATCCGGCAGATTGTCATTGATAAAGCCGGTGAATTGTTGCTCCTGGCAAGCAGCCCTACAGGGATGAGCGTCTGGAAATACGACAATCAGGAAGAAAAACTGTTTCAGTTATTAGAAATCAGGGAAAACAGAACCGAAAAAGGCACAATTGCCCAAATGCTGCATTGCAGTGATGGCAATTTCATCATCAATGATACGGAAAAAGGGCTGCGCGTTGTAAGCCCCGAAGGGAGTATTGTAAAAAAGTTTTTAGCAACAGACTTCCAAATTACCCCCGACAGCACCCAATCTTATCCTTCTGCAACCTGGTTTTTACACGAAGACAGCAACAGGATTATTCGGGTCGCTTTTAAAACCGTTTCCGGTATTTTCAATATCCGAACCGGTACAGCGGACTCATATTCCGTGGAAACTTACCAGAAAAAAGGAATTTACAGCTATGTAGCGGAAGACAAGAATGGAACCCTTTTGTTTATTGCTTCCAATGGCGTCGGTGTTTTTCCGCTAACCCAAAAAATTTATCTCTGCGGCGCCGACCAAAAAATGGTGGAAGTACCCAGCCTGCTTGGCCCGGGAGAAATCATTACCTGCGCTTTCAGCAACGATTTCACCAAAACAACTTTCCTGGGAATGGATGCGGGTTTGAAAATTGTCAGAAATAACCGCCAGGGGGTAAAAGCATTTTTGGCAACAACTATGACAACGCCAAACCAACGAGGGGCTGTCATGCGCGGCATTACCGGTGATGGCAAAGGGATGATTTACATCATAAGGGAGGCACAATACTGTTATGCACTGGATACCAAAACCGACCTTCTTGATACCTTACAACTGATTGATGAGGCTACCGGGCGCGACATCGAATTCACCTGTGGTCTAGACGCTAAGATCATTGGCAATGAACTCTGGGGAATCACTTGTTATTTCTCCAATCAGGGCCAGTTGCTGAAGTACAACACCAAATCCTGTACAACTAAGCGCTTTTTGTACAAAGACAATTTCAGGGCTTTTACGGTGGCGCGAAACGGGTTATTTTGGTTGGCCTGCGAATCCCAGACCGGAACCGGATCATTGGTCAGCTTCAACCCAAAAACCGGAGCGTTTAAGGCTTTTGCGAATTCAGATGGAGAAAATCCGCTCAAAAGTGTCGTTCCCCGTTACATCCTTGAAGCAAAAAATGGCATCATCTGGATCGGAACAGAAGACGGCTTATTTCGCTTTGACCCCCGGGCTTCCAAACTTGAAAAATATGCTGACAGCAATGAAACCGGGCAACTGCGGCTGAGCGATTACACCATTTACGTCATCCATGAAGATGAAAAGGGGCGGCTTTGGCTCGGCACCAAAAACGGCTTAAACATCTGTGATTTAAGCAATAATGAAGTCCGGATTTACAATAAGGCGAAGGGCGGGTTAGCCAGCAATACAGTTTGCGGTATACTCCCGGATGAATCCGGGAATTACTGGATCAGCACGTTCAACGGACTGTCTTATTTTGATACGAAAAGCGATGATTTTCGCAATTTCTTCCAGTCGGATGGCCTCACCCACGATGAATTCAACCGCTTCTCTTTCTATAAAGATGAAGAAGGCCGCTATTATTTTGGCGGCGTAAACGGGCTGAATGCTTTCTACCCAGACGGCCTGCTCAACAATGCCGAAACACCGCACCCGATCCTAACCAAAGTTGTGCGGTACAATTCAGCGAAAGACAGTGTGATTACCCATTATACGCCTGCCGGCAACCAGGGAATTGTCATTGATCCTTCCGACACTTATTTCATCATCCATTTTACCCTTCCGGATTATGGGAATCCGCGAAAAAGCCAGTATAAAGTACAAATGAAAGGCATTGATGCCGACTGGAACTATCTTGGATTTACCAACAACATACGCTACAACAGCCTGCCACCTGGAAATTATACCGTGCATGTGAAAGGCGTTCCGCCCAACGGAAAGTGGAGTGTTGATGAATTGATCATTCCCGTTTTCGTACGCAAACCATTTTACCTCCGCACCTGGTTTATCGTGCTGTTTTTATTTGGTATTGTAGGTGGCGCTTACTCTTTCTTCATGTACCGGTTGGGGCAAAAACTCGAACTGGAGAAGCTGCGCATGAAGTTGTCCAGCGACCTGCACGATGAGGTTAGCGGACTACTTTCCGGCATTGCCATGCAAAGCGATATGCTGCAATTGATTGTCAAAGATGAAGACAGTAAAGCCCGCTTGCATACCATTGGTGAGGCCAGCCGCAAAGCCATGTCCAAACTTAGCGACGTCATTTGGGCAGTAGATTCCCGCAAAGACAAAGTGGAGGATCTCATTCAGCGGATGCGTGAACATGCCGATGACATCCTTTTGCCTATGGATGTAACTTATGATTTAAAAATTGACAAAATAGACCTGCAACAAAAAATGCCGGTCCATTTACGCCAAAACCTTTATTTCATCTACAACGAAGCCATCAATAACGTTGCCAAACACGCCAATGCTTCTAAAGTCTGGGTAGAATTTGTCAACGCGGGCAATGTTTTTGAAATGTCCATCAAGGACAATGGAAACGGCCGGGCCCGAAACTCAACCAGGACCGGACAAGGGGTTTCCAATATGCAGATGCGGGCACAGCGTTTGGGTGCAGCGCTACAGATCATCCGCGACAATGGGTATACCGTAAAGCTGACGATGAAAAAGTTTGCCTGATCTGAGCGCTCTTTTCCCTGAATGTAAGTTTAGGCGGTCACTTCAACACCCTTCCAGAAAGCAATATAGCCAGCTATTTTTTCAAATCCTGGTTTTGTAGACGGATAGTACCAGGCAGCATCAACGTTTTCTTTTCCGCCCACGACGATCGTATGATAACTGGCAACTCCCTTATACGGGCAAGTGGTATGCGTCGCCGAATCTTTAAAAAATTCTTTATGGATGCTGTCAGGTGGAAAGTAATGATTGCGCTCTACCACCACTGTATCCTCACTTTCAGCGATGATCTGGTTGTTCCAAATTGCCTTTGCCATGTGATTGTTTGTATTTATAAGTTTCAGTAACAGCGATGCATACCTGCAGGTTTATTACTGCCAGGTTAGTCAGGGCAAGATTTCGCTTAGAAACATAAATCCGCCCCACAACACCATGGTTGCAGGGCGGACAAACGAATGAAAATTTGCCAAACGTTTAATTATTGGCAATAATGGTCACACCGAGGGCATTCGTGTTTCCTGCCGGCGGTGCCAGGAATCCTCTCGCAAATACAGTGTAAATTTTTCCTGCAGTGAGGCTAACATTCGGGATTTCCAGAGCAACGGTTGAAGTGCCCGCTACACGTGCCTGCAGGTTGTAAGTGCCTGCATCAAGCGGCGTGAAAGCAGTGCCCGACTTAAAACTGGTGTTGCCAAAGACGACAGTGCCATCCGTGAGCGTCACGTCTACTGCGGGCGCATCAGGACTAAGGTGAATGAAACGAACATGCGCTTTACCTGAGGCAGGCGCTGTAAGGTCGTCTTCTACCAATAATGCTTCGATGCTACTTAGTGTGTTTACTGCAAACAAAGAATAGTTCGTGTTCGGATCTACCGTTGCATTTGCGTTGATGACCGATGTTGTCGTACCTGCAGCATTAACTTTGAAGTTGCGATTGCCGGCTTCTACATCCAGATACCCGGTGTTGTTGGGAAAAGTAAGCGCTGCGGAATTGACTTTGGAGTCATCCACCAGCAGGTCCACGCCGGGGGCATCGGGGGAAGCATGCACGACCAATACCCGGCCCTGAGCCGGATCATCGTCGTCGTCACAGGCGCTGAAAATCATCGTTGTGAAAAGTGCGAGCACAACTGTCGTTAATAGGGTGAACTTTTTAGAAAGAGCGATAAACATGTGAATAGGTTTGGGTGAAAAAATTAGGACTGGTTGAAAACATCCAGTCTGTTGGTTTTGAATTCGCATGTCTAACAGCAGAATTGCCATTTTGTGCACAGGAAAGCAACTTTTTGTAAAAAAAAAAGACAAAGGGTAGAAATCAGACTGCTTTCCAAGAACAATCCCTAAAACTGATGACACCGGAATAACCCGGCTATTTGGAAGGTTTAAATAAAGCCTTTATTCCATATTTGCTACAAATCGGACACTGCATGGGATCGTGTCCCCGGGCGGGACAATACTGTCGGCCAAAAAAGATAATTTGAAGGTGTAGTTTATTCCAGGTGTCTTTAGGAAAAAGCCGCTTCAGGTCGGCTTCGGTTTGCTCCACATTTTTGCCGCTACTGAGCCCCCAGCGCCACGCCAGGCGATGGATATGGGTATCTACCGGAAATGCCGGCACGCCAAAAGCCTGCGACATAACCACTGAAGCTGTTTTATGACCAACTCCCGGCAGTGCTTCCAATTCTTCAAAACTTTCCGGAACGCGGCCGGCATATTTGTCAATCAGAATTTGCGATAAACCGAAGATGGCCTGAGATTTGCGCGGCGACAATCCGCAAGGTTTGATGATCTCCCGGATTTCGTCTACGCTGAGCCGGACCATGTCAAAAGGATTATCGGCCTTCGCAAACAAAATCGGGGTAATCTTATTGACCCGTTCGTCGGTGCACTGCGCCGATAACAGCACAGCAATCAAAAGCGTATAAGGATCGGCATGCTCCAGTGGAATGGGCGTTTGCGGATACAATTCCTCCAGTATTGCCGCTATGGCTGCCGCTTTTTGTTTTTTTCCAATGGCCATTTATACGTATTCAAAGGTTCCGTAAGGGCTTTCAATGCGTACTGCAGCACCGGTATGCGCTTCCACATGCCCAACAACAGCGGCTTCAATGCCAAACGAAGCTGCGATGGCGATGACCTGTGCCGCATGCGTTTCAGGCAGATAAACCTCCAGACGATGCCCCATGTTAAACACCTGGTACATTTCTTTCCAGCTTGTGCCCGACTCTTCGTGTATCATCTGGAAAAGCGGAGGAAGGGGCAAAAGGTGGTTCTTCACCACACGTGCATTTTCGATAAACTTCAGGACTTTCGTTTGTCCGCCTCCTGTGCAGTGAATCAGACCATGAATATCGGGACGAAGCGCCTTAAGTATTTCTTTCAAAACAGGCAGATAAGTCCGCGTGGGCGAAAGGATGAGTTGCCCTACATCCATGGTTTTACCTCCTGCGTGTACTTTATCGGTAAGGCGTTTGCTTCCCGAGTAGACAAAATCCTGCGGTGTATTCGGGTCATAACTTTCCGGAAAACGGTCAGCGTATATTTTATTCAGCACATCGTGGCGGGCAGAGGTAAGCCCATTACTGCCCATACCTCCGTTGTAGGCATCTTCATAACTGGACTGGCCGTAAGAAGACAACCCAACTACCACATCGCCGGGGCGAATGTTGTTAATGACCAGTTCGGAACGCTTCATACGGGCAAATGCCGTGAACCCGACATCAATGGTACGAACGATATCCCCGACATCGGCCGTTTCTCCGCCGGCAAGATGAATGTTGATTCCGTACGCCCTCATTTTGTCCACAAACCGGGAAGTTCCGCCAATCACAGCCCCAATGACCGACCCGTCAAGAAGGTGCTTGTTACGGCCTATGGTGGAAGACAGAATGATTTCGTCAACGCAGCCAACACAAGCCATATCGTCAAGATTCATAACAATCGAATCCTGGGCAATGCCTTCCCAAACATCCAGATTACCGGTTTCTTTCCAGTACAAATAGGCTAAGCTGGTTTTAGTGCCGGCTGTGTCGGCATGCATGATGTTGCAGTATTCAGGATCGCCGGCTACCACATCGGGCAGAATTTTGCAAAATGCATTTGGGAATAAACCTTTGTCCAAATGCTGCACGGCGGCATGAACCTCATCTTTTGTTGCGGAAACACCCCGCTGATCGTATTTGTACCTTTCCGGCATGTGTGCGAATGGATTTTAGTGGTTTCTCCGATTTCGGAATGCAAAAGTAATCGAAGTCACCCTGAAAATATGGCATCCTGCAATGAAATTTCAGCATTCGATGTATCTTGGATCGGTAAAACGAAAAATTCATGAATAATAAGATTGCTGTCCTGGGCCCTATCCCCTATGATCACATTACCACCAGCAAAGGCATGGAGATCATAAAATATGGTTGTGCCACCCACCCGGTGATTGCACTGGCCAAACTCATGGCTGGCACCGGTCAGGTTGCGCCGGTCACACACATCCGGAAAAAAGATACCGAGGCGGTGCGTTCCTTGCTGGGAGCCTATGATAACATTCTGCTGGATGCCGTTTTCGATGAAGCAGACCAGGGCGATGTCATTCAACTCCGTTTTGTGGATCAGAACAACAGGCTGGAGAAGCAAACGGCTTTCATGCCGCCAATCAGTCCCAAAGACATGATGCCTGTGATGGACAGCGATATTTTTGTAGGTGTTCCCATTTCTGATTATGAAGTTCCGCTGGAAACATTGCGGTTCATCCGGGAAAACAGAAAAGCCAATGCGATTACTATTTTTGACGCGCATGGACCTACCACAACGGTCACCACAACAGGCGAACGACTTCGGCGGTTTTGGATAGAACGCGATTTGTGGATTCCCTATATCGACATTCTGAAAATGAACATTGAAGAAGCTGGCTGTTGCTGGTTTAAAAAAGAATACGAAGCCGATGAGCTGAATGAGACTTATCAGGAGCTCAGCGAAGCCGATATGTCCGATTTTGCCCGCTACGTACTTGGGCTTGGACTCAAAGCACTCTACATTACGCTTGATGCCAGGGGTTGTATGGTTTATTCTTTAGATCAGGCAGGTAAAATGAAAGCAGAGTTCGTCAAATCGGTTTGGGTTGAAGAGGTCATTGACACAACCGGTTGTGGCGATTCATTTGCCGGAGGGCTGGCGTTTGGACTGCTGGAAGATCGCGAAAATTACATACGCGCTGCACAATTCGCCAATGCATTGGGCGCCTTAAGAACACAGGGCACAACCTTTGACGTTTTTCGCTCGAAAGCAGAAACGGAGGCGCTCATTCAATTGAGTTATGGTGTAGGTGCGGTGGTGTAGACCCAAACCGATTTTGGGGCCAAGCATAACGCAGCTATCGGACTACCTGCCTGCCGCAGGCAGGTAAAGAGCAGACTCTAAGGTGTCATGGTGCTGAAAGACACAATTTTTACGGTGCGTCCCCACATGTTGATGGATTCCTCGTGTGTTTCTTTAGCCACTACCTGCACCTGCTTTCCGTCGTATTTAATCTGGTTGGGCATATTGACCGGTTCCCACTGATTGCCGGCATCATCAATAATGCCCCAAAAGCCCATGCCAATATTATTATAAACGACTTTTCCACTAATTTTGAAGTTACTCATGACTACGCCCGTTGTTGGTAACAAATTTTTGAATTGCACTGTGCATCTGGTCGAGTTGCTGGGATTGCTGTTCCACGAATTGCCGTAATTCCCGCATTTCTTCGTGCAGGCGATCCTGAACGTTCTGGGGAGCAGGAAGGAAAGGGCTGATTTTTGCCCTCACATACCAGACTTCCCTGATGTCGTTCATAAAGACCCGATAAGGTTCATAAAAGGAATTATCGGAAGCAAGCACGAGGCTTTTTTCATCTTTAAGGTTATTCAGAATTCGTTTCACCAGAACATCACCCCGGGTAACGATAACATACACATAATTGTCTTTGATGGAAGTTTCCCAAAGTGTTGGCTCAATATAACTGCAAATAACTTTGTCGCCTTCAAATAAAGTCGGCTCCATGCTGTCGCCGGCCACGTCAAAAGATCGATGGGTTCCAGCCCGGTATTTGTAATCCGGTAAAGTAAAAGTAGGCAAATCCTGTACAAACGAAGGACCGGCCAGTTCGGCCGCATAGCCTGCCTGTGCAGGCACCGGAACGTGAACAATGCGTTCTTCGTCTTTTGAATCGGTCACGATCGTCAACACCCGGAAGGTCTTGTGGTCTTCTTCGGTCATGAACATCGGGCCATCGCCGGTCAGCACATAAACCGGATTCATTTTATACTTTTCGATCGCTTTTCTAAGCAACTCAATTGTTACATCCCGACGGTTTTTCAATATTTCGCTTAAACTTTGTGGCAGGTAATCGAGCGACATGGCAAACTGCCTGCTCGAACGCACACGCCCCTCCTCCCGAAGCCGGTCATGGCATTTAATGAACCGTTGCGTAATGATGCTATTCATAGTATGGAGTCTGCTTTACGAGAGCGGGAATGAAAGTCGCAGAACAAAAATAGCAATACAGTTCATTTAACGCGAATGTTTTGAACAATTTATTCAAATAGTTGATACTTGAAGTCATTTTCCCGGTTCGGCACGCCTTTTTTCCCGTTCAGCAAGCTTTAGTTCACAATCCGTATGCACCAGACCTACCTTTGTCGTTATAACGAGCAAGTATTTACGAAACATGAAAGAAATGAAAATCAGCGGTTACTGGGCAATCCTTTTTATGACAGGAAGCATCCTTCTCAATTTTTCCTGCCGCCACAATCCATTCGGACCACTGGATGATGATCCGGTTATCATCGACACCATGCCGAATGATACAACGGTAATCGGCGGTACGCCCTGCGATCCTAATATTGTTTATTTCAATCTGGACATTTTGCCGTTGTTGCGTTCCCGTTGCGCTTTTTCCGGCTGCCACGACGATGCTTCAGCTCAGGAGGGTGTCGTTTTGACTTCCTATCAAAAGGTGATGCAAACAGCTGATGTCGTACCATTTAATCTTAGTGAAAGCGATCTTTACAAAGCAATTACGGATGATGATCCGGGAGACCGCATGCCCCTTGCCCCTAATGCGCCATTGTCTCAGGACCAAATTAATCTGATCGGGAAATGGATTTTGCAGGGCGCTCAAAACCTGGAATGCGACGCTAACGCCGGACAATGCGATACGCAAAACATCACTTTCTCCGGCAACATACGCCCCATTATCCAAAATAATTGCCAGGGCTGCCACAGTGGCCCTGCGCCATCTGCCGGAATCGACCTGTCGACCCACAGCGCAGTGGCCGCAGTTGCAGCAAATGGTACTTTATACGGCGTCGTTGAACGCCTTCCCGGTTACATTCCCATGCCTTACGGGGGAAATCGGCTGCCGCAATGTACGATTGATAAGATCAAAGCCTGGATTGATGCAGGAGCGCCCAATAATTAGGCAAACAATTAATATGTTTGCAGGGTATTTGCAGGATTGGTAAATTAGCAGACAGTCTTGCAAGGCAAATCAATAATCTTTTGCCAACAGGCAACGTCAATAATGACGAAATGAATCTTATCAGTAAAATTATTTAAGTAAACATGAAAAATCAGTTATTGAGCCTCATGGCATTATGCACGGTTTTTGTTGCGGGAAGTTGTTATTATGATGTAGAAGAGGATTTGTACCCCATGGTGGATTGCGTCACAACGAATCAAAGTTACGCAAACGACATCGTTCCAATCCTTCAAACGAATTGTTATGTATGTCATGCACAGGGTGTAAATCTGGGTAATGTCACCCTGGAAGGTTATACCAGCCTGAAGACTTACGTCAACAACGGAAAATTAGTCGGAGTAATTAACCACAATTCAGGATTTCCGGCCATGCCTCAGGGTGCGGCCAAATTATCATCCTGCAACATTTCAAAAATCGAACAATGGGTGGCTGATGGCGCGCCGGATAATTAAAGGAGTGGGGCAATACCTTCAATTTTCATTTCTTTCATTCGTAATAAACCGTGCAAAGGCTTAGGAGTACGCAGCTTTGCAAAGCTCCTAAGCATTTCATTTCAACCAACTAAATCGTCAGCATCATGAAAAAAATCATCCTTTGGGGACTTTTAGCAGCAGTAATTATTGCAGGTGTTACGGGCTATATGATGTGGAACAAACCTCATCAGAACATTCAAAAGGCCAGCGCCGATGTCACCGTTGATGCCAGCACGCTTTACAGTGAATACGAGTCGGATGAAAATGCTGCCAATGAGAAATACCTGGGTAAAATTGTTGCTGTCAGTGGCGTAGTACGCGAAACCTCCACCGATGAAACCGGCAGCGTGAAAGTGATGCTTGAAAGCGGCAGTGAAATGGGGGGTATTATTTGCGAACTGGACCCTTTGTCTGAACACAAACGCAAAACTTTCCAGAGCGGCGAACAAGTCAGCTTCAAAGGCAAATGCGACGGCGTACTGATGGACGTTGTACTAACACGTTGCGTTGAAGGAAACTAATTTACACCATAACATTATTTCACTTATCCAAACCATACATATCATGTTAAAAAAGTGCATTCTTTTCGGCCTTCTGGGCCTGTTTGCCAGCGCCACGTTTGCGCAAAAGTATTATACCCGCGAAGGAAAAATTTCTTTTTCCTCTGATGCGAAAATTGAAAAAATTGAAGCGACCAATAAGTCGGCTACCAGTGTTTACGACTCCGAAAGCGGAAAGATGGAATTTGCAGTGCTCATAAAGGCATTCCAGTTTGAAAAAGCCCTCATGCAGGAGCATTTCAATGAAAATTATATGGAAAGCGACAAATTTCCAAAAGCGACCTTCAAAGGCATGATCGGAGATTATAAATCCGTTAACCTGAGTAAAGACGGCGTTTATCCCGTTAAAGTAAAAGGCCAGCTGACCATTCACGGCGTCACGAAAGATGTGGAAACGGAAGGCAAATTCGTCGTCAAAGGTGGTACCGTTTCAGCAGCCTCTACTTTTGAAGTTGCTGTAGCCGATTACGGCATTCAAATACCGTCTGTTGTACGCGATAACATCGCCAAAACCGTAACAATTGACATTGTGGTAGCGTATCAGGAATTGAAGAAAGGTTCCTGATCTGCCTGATTAAAGGAATAAATAATAACAGTTTTGCTACCTGCTCAGTCACCGGGCAGGTAGCTTTTTGCATTTATTCATCTAATGCCTAATATCTGAGCAAATGAAAAAACACTTTTACCCATTCATTATCATGCTGGCCTTGGTTTTACCGGCGCTCCCGGTTATGGCTCAGGACGACTTATTGTCTTTGCTTGGTCAGGAGGAAGAAGGTACCGATCTGGTCACCGCCAGCTTCAAAACCAGCAGGGTCATCAACCTGCATTCTCTGGAAAACACAGCGAAAGGTGTGCTTGATTTTAAAATTTCACACCGTTTCAATACTGTTCAGAATGGACTGTACGACTTTTTTGGCCTCGATGGCGCCAACCTGCGCATTGGATGTGACTTTGGGGTAACAGATCGCCTTTCAATCGGCATGGGCAGGAGCAATTATGAAAAAACCTACGACGGTTTTGCCAAATTCAAACTCCTGCGGCAAAGTAAAGGCCAACGCAACATGCCCATTACTTTAGCGCTGTTTGGCAGTGCTGCCATTCAAACCCTGAAATGGGCAGACCCTAACCGGGATAACCATTTCTCGTCGCGCCTGTATTACACCGGCCAGGTCATCGTGGGACGGAAATTCAGCGATGGGTTCAGCCTTCAGCTCTCCCCAACCATTGTACACCGGAATCTGGTGGCTACGCTTGCCGAATCGAACGATGTTTATGCCCTTGGCGTTGGTACCCGACTGAAACTAACACGGCGGGTGTCGCTGAACCTCGAATACATCTATGTGCTGCCTGATCAACTGGCGCCAGGTTTCAAAAACTCGCTCTCCGTAGGTTTCGACATCGAAACAGGCGGGCACGTCTTCCAGCTGCATTTCACCAATTCCAGAATTATGATTGAAAAGGGATTCGTGGCGGAAACGACGGGAGACTGGGCCGATGGCGGCATCCATTTTGGATTCAACATCTCGCGGGTGTTTACGGTGGTGCGGCCAAAGGAGAATTAAGAAGGTTAAAGTAAAGGATATAAAGGTTAAAGGATAAAGGTTAAAGGATAAAGGTTAAAGTAGGGGGCAGATTGCTTGTAGGAGCAGTTTCTCCGTCTACCCTGCCTGCCGGCCCGCCTACCGGAGGTCAGGCAGGCAGGCGTCCGCCGTCCGCCGTCTACCGTTTTCCTAATTTAGAGGGAGCATGGTGCTTTCATTGAGCAGGATGCTCCCTCTACCCTCTACCCTCTACTTTATACTTTCTACTTTATCCCTCCTACCCTACAATCATCTCCGAAATATCATAAACCATCACGTCATCCTGACGGTCTTTTGCTTTGACGCCGTCGCTCATCATGGTGAGGCAGAAAGGACAATTCACGGCAATGATTTCAGCGCCTGTGGTTAAGGCTTCTTCTGCACGCTCAATGTTGATGCGTTTGTTACCGGGTTCGTCTTCTTTCCACATTTGAGCACCGCCTGCACCACAACACAGGCCATTGGTACGGCTGCGTTTCATTTCGGTAAGGTCGGCATCCAATGCTTCCAAAACCTGACGCGGGGCTTCATAAACCCCATTCACGCGCCCTAAATAGCAGGAATCGTGGTAAGTAATTTTTTTGCCTTTGAAAGAACCGCCTTCTTTTAGTTTCAGCCGGCCTTCAGCAATGAGTTCCTGAATGAGCTGGGTATGATGGATGACTTCGTAATGACCACCCAAAGCCGGATAATCGTTTTTGAGTGAATTGAAGCAGTGGGGACAAGCCGCCACGATGCGCTTTACGCCATATTGATCGAGCGTCTGGATGTTTTGCAAAGCCATCATCTGGAATAGAAACTCATTGCCGGCCCGGCGGGCAGGATCTCCAGTACAGTTTTCTTCATTCCCCAGAATGGCGTATTGGATGCCCACCTGTTGCAGGATTTCACAAACGGCCCGTGTCACTTTTTGTGCACGCGCATCGAAACTGCCGGCACAGCCCACCCAGAAAAGAATTTCCGGCGTTTCGCCTGTGGCAGCCATTTCGGCCATGGTTTTGACGGTCAGGTTGCTCATGGTTGCGTTGATAATTTGACGATCCATACCGACCTATGTGGTCGGAATAGAAATGCTAACGTTGAGGAATGGCTACAAACATCCAAAAAATTCTTCGGGTTCACAAACTTTTACTGCCGCCTTGGAATCAGCGTTACCGGATACACCACCAAACTTTCGTTCCCGTCTTTTCCCACAGAAGCCACGCCAAACAGGTAATTGTCGATCACGATGTTTTCCAGGGTAATTTCAGTAGCAGTTTTCTCAACATATCTGGAATATTGCCATTGCGGCGAAGTCGTATCGCGCCAATAAACTTTATATCCCGCCAGTTCCGGGTCATTCACCGCCTCCCAGCGCAAGCGGGTCGAAGGCTCTACTACTCCGCCGATCATGACGTTTGCAGGCGGGGGTGGCGCCCAGGACAAAGCAGCAAGCGTGATGGCGTTCACACCGGTCAGCTTCGCAGCATATTCAAAATTTACCCCTTCGATCACATCGCCGTAAGCAATGCCATCTTCCATACGCACGTCCTGATGCTGGCGGTTGTAGTTTTCCCAGGTCTCCATGATGCGAACACCGGGAAAGCCCAGGTCATTAAAGGGCCTGTGATGGCCGCCACGTCCGAAGCGGTCGAGGCGGTAGATCATTATGGCGTCAAGGTTGGTGGTATATAAATCGGTGAGTTTGTCTATATAACGCGCCAGTTGCCGGGAGGGGCCGTCTACTTCACCGCCATAAACCCGGTGCCAGGCTCTTTGTTGCTCCGTTTCAGTAGCCGGAACGGGTTCAGAAAAAATGCGGAAAGTGCGGTTGTCGATCACCCCGTTGATGCCTTGGATGTTGCCAATCATGTCATTATTCAACACCCCGGTAATCTCCCAGCCTTCTTTTTTGGCGGTTTCTGCCAGGTATTGTCCGCCAATCAGCCCCTGCTCTTCCCCGGAAAGGCCAACATAAACGATGCTTCCGGGAAATTGATATTTCGTGAGTACCCTCGCGGCTTCTAGTGTTCCGGCCATACCGGATGCATTGTCATTGGCGCCGGGAGAATCGGTTTCGCCGTCGCTGGGATTGGAGGGGCGGGAATCAATGTCTCCTGACATGAGGACATAGCGGTTGGGGTATTTGGCGCCACGCTGGATGGCGACCACATTTACAATCCAAACGTCTTTGGGAACACGGGGATTTACCCCGCCTTTGTATAAACTGCGATGGTAAAAAACCTCGAGGCAGTTGCCGCAATCTTTTGAGATTTTATCAAATTCTGCTTTGATCCAGCGTCGGGCAGCACCAATGCCGCGCGTTTCGGACAAGGTATCCGAATTCGTATTGCGTGTGCCAAACCCGGCTAAAGTGCGGATGTCTTTTTCGATGCGCTGTGCCGAAGGCGCTGCTGCAATTTTATACAGACGCGAATCCAGTTGCGGCGCAACAGCCGTCTGGCCTGTGGCGAACAGTGCAATAAAGAAATTAAACAAAAGGAAAAACGGTATGCTGCGGCTCATGGTCAATTGTTTTTAACCTTATTCATCCAATGCCTCGCAGCGCAATCCCCCTACTCTTCCACTACTTTTTCAGCACCACTGAACAAAGAGAGCAGTTCCGACAGTTGTTCTTTCAGGTCTTTGCGATCCACAATGAAGTCGAGAAAACCATTCTCCAGTACCGATTCAGCGCTTTGGAAGCCTTCGGGTAAATCGCGCTTGATGGTTTCTTTGATAACCCGGGGGCCTGCAAAGCCAATTAAAGCTTCCGGTTCAGCCAGGTTGATATCGCCCAGCATGGCAAAAGAGGCCGTGACACCGCCGGTAGTTGGGTCCGTCATCAGGGAAAAATAGGGAACCCGCGCTTTGGCCAATTGAGATAATTTTGCAGCAGTTTTGGCCATTTGCATCAGGGAGTAAGCTGCTTCCATCATGCGGGCGCCGCCTGATTTTGAAATAATAAGCAGCGGTGTATGGGTTTCGATGCAATGATCAATGGCCAATGCAATTTTTTGTCCAACAACCGACCCCATCGATCCGCCGATGAATTTGAAGTCCATGGCGGCAATCACCAGCGGTTTCCTGTTCAGTCTACCTTTGGCAACCGCAATAGCATCCGTCAGTCCGGTGCTTTCCGCCGCTTCTGCCAAACGATCAGGATAAGCCTTGATGTCAACAAACTCAAGCATGTCTTTAGCCCTCAAATCCCCGAAGAGTTCTTCGTAATTGCCATCAAACAGCAATTCGAAATATTCGGCAGAGCTGATGCGAACGTGGTAGTTGCACTGTGGGCACTTATAAAAATTGTCCTTAAGTTCCTTGACGGTGGAAGTATGACGGCAACGTTTGCACTTGTACCAGAGGCCTTCCGGCGCTTCCTTCTTGTTACGTGTTGCCGTTTGGATGCCTTCCTTGAGTCGTTTAAACCAACTCATAATGTATTTACTTTTGTAGTTTTTCGCCTTGTTTATCAGCGTTTTGCCTTCAGCGACTTGCTGTAAAAACGCTTTACCGGGCTTTAATTCGGAAGTCAAAATTAGCAATAGCCTCCGTATAATTCTACTTTCTGGTTTTATTCTTTTGGCAGATTGTTGCTGTAAAGCACCATTGCTGTATAAGGCTCGATGCTCATACTGCCGCCACCAATGCTGTCAAGCCCTTGTTCATTAACGGCTTCTCCATTTACAACCACCGTCCACTTCCCCTGGGGAATCTCAAATTTTTTCGCGCCGGAACCTCCGTTGAAAACCACCAGGATATTTTTCCAGCTATCGCCGTTGGCGTTACCGGATATCGTGTAGGCAACCAGATTTGATTCATACATCTCCAGAAATTTCAGGTGCTGACGAATCATTTCGCCACTGGTCATCCTGAAAGCGGGATGTTGCTTCCGAAGGGCGATGAGGCTTTTAAAATAGGCATACACTTCTTTGTATCGGGACTTGCGTGACCAGTCTATGCTGTTGATGTCGTCGGGAGATTTATAGGAGTTTTCTTCCCCTTTTTTGGTCCGCAACAGCTCAATACCGGCGTGTAGAAAAGATACCCCCTGTGAAGTGAGTACCATGGCAGCGGCAAGTTTCTGCATCCTGATCCGGTTTTCTTCACTGGCTTCCGGCGCAGAAATGGCCAGACGGTCCCAGAGTGTATGGTTATCGTGACAGGAAGCGTAAGTAATGGTTTGCTGCGGATTGATCGCCCATGGCTCTTTGGAATAATTGACCTTTTCGTAGTTCACCTGAGGATGCTGAGTGGAAGCCACAACCCCAAACTTGACACTTTCTTCCAGTCCGGGCAATCCACTGATAAAGCCTTTTTCAGTTGGTGTGAATACATGTCCTTTTATGCCATCGCGCATGTCATCGCTGAAAGCTGCCACATGTTCCATCTTCAGGACATTGCGTTTGATGGCTTTTTGTGCATCGGGCAGTGGGCTGGCGCCAGCGGTCCAGCCTTCTCCGTAGACAAAAATTGAAGGGTCAATTTTTCGCAATTCCCGGCTGACTTCATTCATGGTTTCCATGTCGTGGAGGCCCATAAGGTCAAACCGGAATCCGTCAAGATGGTATTCATTGGCCCAGTACTTTACCGATTCGACAATAAATTTGCGCATCATGGTGCGTTCAGAAGCCGTTTCGTTACCACAACTTGCGCCATCGGAAAAGCCGCCATTTTCATTTTGCCGGTAGTAGTAGCCCGGAACCATCAGGTTAAAATTAGAGTGATCCGTTGACCCCGTATGGTTATAAACAACATCCAGAATTACCCGAATGCCCCGGTCGTGCAGGGCTTTAACCATTTGTTTGAATTCCCGGATGCGAACGGCGCCATTTTCGGCATTGGTAGCATAACTTCCTTCAGGCACATTGTAATTCTGGGGATCATAGCCCCAGTTATACACTTTGTCGTCGTATGGTTTCGACTCATCTATGGACAAATAATCATAAGAAGGCAGCAGATGAACATGCGTTACGCCAAGATCTGCGATGTGGTCAAGCCCCGTCGCTTCACCTTCCCTGCTTTTTGTACCGGTTTCCGTCAGGCCAAGAAATTTGCCTTTGTTGCGAATACCCGAATTGGCATCGCTCGACAAATCCCGAACGTGTAATTCATAGATAATGATGTCGGCATAATTATTTAAAGGCGGCCTTTTGTCTTTTTCCCAGGCTTCCGGGTTCGTTTTTGAAAGGTCTACGACCATCCCGCGTTTGCCGTTCAAGCCTACTGCTTTGGCATAGGGATCCGGCGTTTCGTCGAGCCACTGCCCATTTATTTTCACCTGAAATGCGTAATATAAACCCTCCAGATTATCGCTGAAAGTAACGGACCAGATGCCATTTTTTGCTTTTTTCAGCATTTGGGTGTTCAGGGGCGTGCCCCCTACTCCATCAGCATAAAGCATGATCCGGACTTCCTCGGCCGGTGGCGACCAGATCTTGAAGACTGATTTTTGCGGTGACCAGCTTAAGCCAAGGTCAGATCCTGTATAGGCAGGATAAACATTGTAGGAATTTAAGAGAGGCGTAGTTGTTTGACAAGACATAAGGCATGTGATAATAATCAGAGTAAACCCACGTAAAACATACATAGCATCAGTTTTGGGTAAAAGTAGAAAACTTTTGCAGTTTGTTGCAACAACAAGTAGCTTCATGATGACGGGAAGGATTCCAATACTTCCCACAATTGTCCGTTGTGGCGAAGCAACGCAATGTCTTCCGCTACAAAGTTGTGTTCAAATTCCAGTTTTGAATAGTATTGCCAGGCTTCGGGAAAAATGTTTGCCCGGAGGTCTTTGAACGCGACTGTAACGTGCGGATGAAATCCATATTTGCGATCGCTTTGAATTTGCAATTTCTCACTCAAACAGTTTTCGAGCGCTTCCTGGAAACGATCCAGTGCAGTATTGGATTCGACATCCACAAAGATGACTCCAGGTGGAAAACAATTGAAGTTTCGTAAACGAATGGCCGGCCCGGCGTGTTCTGAAACGAAGTGAGCAAGTTCGGACTTTAAAACATCAAGCCTTTCTTCCGGCCACGTAAAAGGTGGAATGAGCGTCAGGTGCGGAGGTGAATTCAATGCCCGGGAAGCGCCAAAATGCTCCGCGGCATGTTGCTTAAACCCGGTAATGATTTCACCCGCTTTGCCTTTGACCAGAACGGCAATAAAAAAAATGGACTGAGACATCGTTTGAGGATTATTGATGTAGAATCTTTGCGCTGACAAAATGGCACTTTTCAGCTTTGAATTCTTTACCTTTGCGCTGTTTTTTAAAGAAACCTGTGGATCATATGCTGCTTTACGACAATAATCCGACGCTGAACGACCTGCCAAAGGTAGTAGACGAAACCCGGCAGGGTGAAGTGTTTTTGCAGGAATCGCCAACAGGCGCTTTGCCGGCGGGCAAGCATTTTTATATAGAAAGCTACGGATGTCAGATGAATTTCAGCGACAGCGAAATTGTCGCTTCCATCCTTGCTGATATGGGTTACCAGCCAACCCGCAGTTTGGAGCAATCTGATCTCATTCTCATCAATACCTGCTCCATTCGCGAAAAAGCAGAAGATACCGTGCGCAAGCGGCTGCGCATTTTCGACAAAGTGAAGCAACAACGGCCGGGCACACTCGTTGGCGTATTAGGCTGTATGGCTGAGCGCCTGAAAAAACAATTTCTCGAACAGGAAAAACTGGTAGATCTGGTCGTTGGCCCCGATGCGTACCGCGATCTCCCCAAGCTGATTGCTGACGCAGAAGACGGAGACAAAGGGATCAATGTCTTCCTGTCCAGAGAGGAAACTTACGCCGATATCAGTCCACTGCGATTAGACAGCAATGGGGTCGCTGCGTTCATCTCAATCATGCGCGGTTGCGACAACATGTGCTCTTTTTGCGTGGTGCCTTTTACACGTGGCCGCGAACGCAGTCGCGATGCCTTCAGCATTGTTGCAGAAGCTGCCGAATTGTATGAGCGCGGCTATCGCGAAGTGACATTGCTTGGACAGAACGTCGATTCTTACAAATGGGAAAATCCGGAAACCGGCGCGACCCTCACCTTTGCCAACCTGCTGGAATTAGTGGCCAAGGTTCATCCCGGACTGCGGGTGCGCTTTTCCACCTCACACCCCAAGGACATGACCGACGAAGTGCTGCACACCATGGCACGCTACGACAACATATGCAAATACATCCACCTTCCGGTACAATCCGGTAACAGCCGTGTGCTGGAGGTAATGAACCGCACCTACGATCGTGAATGGTATATGGATCGGGTCCGTGCCATCAAACGCATCCTCCCTGATTGCAGCATTTCTTCTGACATTATTGCAGGTTTTTGTACAGAAACCGAAGAAGAACATCAGGATACGCTAAGCATGATGCGTTTCGCACAATACAGCATGTCGTACATGTTTACTTATTCCGAACGTCCGGGAACACTGGCGGCAAGAAAATTCGAAGACGACATCCCTGAAGCTGTAAAAAAGCGGCGCCTTGAAGAGATCATCCGTTTGCAGAATGAAATTTCGTTGCAGCACAACCTTGCCGATGTCGGAAAAACGGTCGAAGTACTGATTGAAGGCGACTCCAAGCGTTCGGATCTGGAATTCAAAGGCCGGAATTCGCAAAATAAAATGGTGGTATTCCCTAAGAAAGAAGGACTGAAGCCCGGCGATTATGCCCGGGTACTCATTAAAGATGCAACCAGTGCAACCTTGCGCGGGGAGCTGGTTTAAATTGAATCATCAACAAATAGCTGACGTATATTGTCTCCCAGAGCATGAGCAATACCCTCCAATCCATAAAACAACGATACGGCATTGTAGGCCGGTCTGAACAACTTGACCGGGCGCTGAGTACAGCGCTTCGCGTGGCCGGCACCAATTTGTCCGTACTGATTACCGGTGAAAGTGGCGTGGGTAAGGAGGTTTTTTCGCGCATCATCCACGATCAAAGTGCCCGCAAACACAATAAATTCATCGCCATTAACTGCGGCGCCATTCCGGAAGGCACCATCAATTCTGAGCTTTTTGGACATGAAAAAGGCGCGTTTACCGGCGCTACCGGGGAGCGCAAAGGCTATTTTGAAACCTACGACGGCGGAACGATCTTTCTGGATGAAATTGCAGAAATGCCTTTGGATACGCAGGCATACCTGCTCCGGGTGCTGGAAAGCGGGGAATTTATCCGCGTTGGATCTTCCCAAACCTTAAAAACGGATGTCCGGATCATTGCCGCTACAAATGTGGATCTCGAAGAGAGTATCCGTAAAAACAAATTTCGGGAAGACCTCTATTTCCGACTCAATACCGTGCCCATTCGGCTCCCTGCACTCCGCGACCGACAGGAAGACATTTACCTGCTGTTCCGGAAATTCGTTTCCGATTTTGCAGAAAAATACCGCACTCCGCCGGTGCAACTGGACGAACGGGCCCAATTACTGGTAGAAAATTACAACTGGCCCGGAAATATCCGTGAGCTGAAGAATGTTGCGGAACAATTGTCGGTGCTGTCAGAAAACAGAGTCATCACCTCTGAAAACCTGCTCACCCTGATCCCAACCATTGCAAAACGGAACCTGCCGATACGTACTGATGGCTCCCATCAGGACAGCAACGGCTTTCAGGAAAGGGAAATTCTGTACAAATTGCTGTTTGATATGAAACGCGACCTGAATGATTTGAAGTCGCTCGTTTTCGAACTGATCCGCAGCAACGACCTGAATATGCCCGATACCGCTACCTTAAGGGGCCTGCAAATGCCCGAATACAGTAGCGCAGAACATGAACGGGCTGCCCTCGAATACAACAGGAAATCAATGGCGGAACCTGCCCGGACGAATTCGGAAAACTTCGACATCCCTTCGCCTTCCAAGCCCATAATCATTGACGGGCAAGGGCATGCGGCCTACGACCCTACTGAAGAAGTGGAAGAAACGCTGTCTATTGAAGAAAACGAAAAAGAACTTATCCGCAAAGCACTCCGAAAGCACAGCGGTAAACGCAAGGAAGCTTCACAGGATCTTGGCATTTCGGAAAGAACCCTGTACCGAAAGATTAAAGAGTATGATATTTAAGGACGGGTTTGAAAATTTGGTGATTTGAAAATTCAACGGGGAGAATGACGAAAAGCTGATGAAATCCGTTCTTCAAATACTCAATCCTTCAAACACTCAAAAGAAACGCACTCCATGGCACGACGTCTTATCCTGCTTCTTTCTCTGCTTTGCGTAATCACATGGCAGGGATGTTATTCTTTTCGCGGCATTGACATTGATGCGGAAACCAAAACTTATTACGTTGATCAATTCCGGAACAATGCCCTGGATGCCGCTCCTTCATTACAGCAAACTTTGACAGAGGCATTGAAAGAAAAAATCAGAACAGAGTCGAGGCTGGTCCTGAATGACAAAACACCAGATATCGAATTTAAAGGAACCATTGTTGATTATCGGGTTAGCTCAGAATCGCCACAGCCGGGAGAACAGACGGCCCTTAACCGATTGACCATTGTGACTGCCATTGAATACATCAACCACAAAAACGAGCAAAAAAACTGGAAACAAAATTTTTCCTTTTTCTATAATTTCCCAAGCACCGCCAGTTTGACTTCTGTTCAGGATGAGGCCATTCAAACCATCAGCGACCAAATCATGGAAGACATTTTTAACAAGGCTTTTACCAACTGGTAAATAAAAAAGCCCCTGCAAAAGTGCAGAGGCTCGTTGCTTTAGGGTGAATGACCGGGTTTGAACCGGCGACCTCCGGAACCACAATCCGGCGCTCTAACCAGCTGAGCTACACCCACCATTTTTAAAAAGCACGGCAAATTTACAAAAGTTCCCTGTCAGGCAAAACAGGTGAAGAAAAATATTTTCGATTACCGCGTGTAATTCATCAGGATGATACCCACGGATTCATCGAGAAAAACCACAAAAACCTGATTTACAATGCTAAAATCCATAAACTATAGAACAATGAAACACCTGTGTACATCCATTTTTTTCATCTCATTTTTATTTTTTTCAGGCTGTAAAAGCGATAAGCAGGCAGATCAGGACGCCACTGAAACGGACAAGGCATTAAATGTTCAGTTGCTTTGCGAAATCACCAATGAAAATTCAGAAAGTCCGCAAAACGGCGTTTTCATCATTGTAAATGAAAGCAAGACAAAAATTGCGGACATCAATGCCTGCGATAAGATTAGTCCGGAGGATTATTCGAACTTCGACATTCCGAAAGAAGCCGTCGTAGCAGTGGGCGGTTGGTGGGCTGGCTCCGGCGACTATTTTTATGTGCTGCGTCAGGACGACGGGTTGACGGTTTACCACGCCCAGGTTGACGAAGCTCAGGAGGTAGAAGGCTATCGGTATTTGCCTATGGTCAGTTATCAGAACGGTCGTTTCACATTCGGTCTCGAATAGGCAAGTCCACATTTGTGAAATCCTACTCCTTACACGACTTAAACGAGCATGTCCGCCGCGTGTTGGCGCTCAACCTGCCGGATGCCCTGTGGGTACGTGCTGAAATTGCTCAGGTTAATGAAAACCGTGGGCATTATTACCTGAATTTGGTTCAAAAAGGCGATTTGCCGGATGAAATTCTTGCTCAGGCAGATGCCGTCATCTGGCAACAAAACGCCCGACAGTTGCAATTCAGGCTTGGCGCGATCTGGCGAGACCTTCTTCAGGCAGGTGTAGAAGTTTTGTTAAAAGTGCGCGTAGAATTTCACGAACGCTATGGCTTTAAACTCCAGATTCAGGACATAGACCCTGCCTATACCCTTGGCAAACTGGAAATGGAGCGTCGGAATACCCTCCAGAAGCTAAAGGATGCGGGGCTGTTTGACGCCAACCGCCAATTGCCGCTTCCCCGGGTCATCCAATCCATCGCGGTTTTATCATCTCAAAATGCGGCCGGGTTTCAGGATTTTTGGAAACACCTGAAAAACAATCGCTACGGTTATGGGTTTGCGTTCGAGTTGTTTCCGGTTGCAGTGCAGGGTGAACTTGCCGAACAGGAAGTGCTTTCCCAGTTAAAAAAAATCAAGTCCCAAAAGCATCGTTTTGACTGCCTGGTAGTCATCAGGGGCGGTGGCGCCCGGCTGGACTTGTCCGTATTTGATGCTTATGCCGTTTGCGCTCAAATGGCGAAGCTTCCTTTGCCTGTTTTGAGTGGTATCGGCCACGATACGGACGAGACCGTTCTGGACCTTGTGGCTCATACCGCATTAAAAACACCAACTGCTGTAGCCGATTTTCTGATTGGCCACAACCTGTATTTTGAAGAAAACCTCGTTCGGCTACAAATGGCCATTCAGGAAGCATTGCGAAAACGCCTTGAAGGCGAAAAGCTTGACCTTTGGAATCTGGAGCAACATCTGGGAATGGCAACCACGCAAAAAATAAATACAGCACGGCAGGTTTTGTTGCAACGGGAAAGCCTGATTCCGGTTTTGTTTCGGCAGCATTTGCGCGAAAGCGCCCTCGGATTGAAACAACAAGAAGCGTTGCTTGAGCTATTGCGGGTAGAAAACACCCTGAAGCGGGGATATACCCTCACGACTAAAGATGGCGACATCATACGGACTGCTTCCGGGCACAATCCAGGCGACCGCATTACGACACATTTTGAAGACGGAACATTGGAAAGTCAGGTTTAGCCCATTTATCCGCCAAACAACAGGCTTCCAATCCTTACCATCGTACTGCCTTCTTCTATCGCTATTTTGTAGTCGCCCGACATACCCATTGAAACTTCACAAAAGGTGGCGTCTTCGGCAAAAAATACCATTTTCAGGGCTTCAAAATACTGTCGGAGCTGGCGAAATTCTGCCCGCACCAGATCAACATCGTCTGTATAAGTGGCCATCCCCATGACCCCCACGATGCGGATGTGTTTCATTTGGAGAAAAGCGTCAGAACGGAGCAAAGCCTCAGCGGCAGTCAGATCCAGGCCATATTTAGAGGCTTCTTTTGCAATTTTAAACTGCAACAGGCAAGGAATTACGCGATCATATTTAGCTGCCTGCCTGTTGATTTCCACTAAGAGAGATAAGCTGTCCACTGAATGAATCATGTGCACAAAAGGCGCAATGTATTTGACATTACCGCTTTGCAAATGACCGATAAAATGCCATTCAATGTCAGCTGGCAGCAGCTTGTGTTTTTCTTCCAGTTCTCTTGGCCGGTTTTCACCAAATCTTCGCTGGCCTTGCCGGTAAAGCGCCTCGATGGCTTCAACAGATTGGGTTTTGGAAACGGCAACCAATTTGGCGCCTGAGGGTGTTAATTCTTCGAGCAGTTGCTGAAGCATGGTACAATCATTTATCAGCGAAGATAAGGAACTGTTGGGAAGGAGAATAACCGCACACAAACCCGGCTTGCATTCTTATGATTTTTTTAACGGCGATGGCGTAATACAATAAAAAAAAGCGCCGTTAAGTGTTTTTGCAGACTTACTTCGACAAGCTCACAATTCAAAACAACACGCCATGACTTCAAACGAAATTCTTGAGCGGCGGAATGCCCGCAACAACCGTGCATTGGCGCTCTTCGTTACCATTCTGATACACGGACTCGTGTTGGGCGCCCTGTTTTTAAACAGAGAGAAGTCTCCAACTCAGGACAAACAAGAGGTTGCCGGGTTAGACAGCCGGGCAGAGCTCCAAAAGCCTTAGAGCTTGTTCGGGATTTTCTGATTGAGCGAGGGTAGGGAAATTTTATTTTAGACGAGGCGAATTTTGCAGACATAGCCGGCAGCTATGGCGAAAAAATTCAACGTGGTATCAAATAAAATTTGCCACTCGCAGCCAAATCGAAGATTCGACGAAGTCAATTGAGGAATTCCCGAACAAGCTCTTAATCAAAACAAGCCGTGTAATTCCGCGCTCACCTGATTAACGACTTTACCCAGATCTTCCGGGTTGTCCATAAAGTCTATTTCATCGGCGTTAATGATGAGTAGTTTTCCATCTTTATAACCGCTGATCCACTGCTCATAACGGTCGTTAAGGCGACGCAGGTAGTCCAGGCTCATGTTGCCTTCGTAGTCGCGTCCGCGGCGCTGGATGTGGTTGACGAGTGTTGGTATTCCCGCGCGCAGGTAAATCAGCAAATCCGGCGGCTGAATTTGGGAAGACATGGTCTGGAACAAGCTGAAATAATTGTCGAAATCGCGGGATGTCATCAAGCCCATATCGTGGAGGTTGGGCGCAAAGATATATGCATCCTCATAAATGGTTCGATCCTGTACGACCGTTGTTTCCCCCTGGAGGATTTTCAAAACCTGCTGGTAGCGGTTGTTGAGAAAAAATATTTGGAGATTAAACGACCACCGGCGCATGTCTACATAAAAATCACTGAGATAAGGATTGTCATCAGTCGATTCATAGTGAACCTCCCATCCGAAATTTTTCCCCAATTGTGTACATAATGTCGTTTTACCCGCGCCAATATTGCCGGCAATGGCAATATGCTTGACAATGGGCTGTGTAGGTTCCTGATTCATGTGGACTGCCTGTTGGTTATAATTTCCACGAAAATAAGACGTCATTTTAAAACAAGCGTAACTTTTTTTACAAAGCACGTTAGCAAAAAGCGCTTCGCCACCAGACAACTCCGGTACGAATCCATACCTTTGGCCGATAAAAACAGGTCAAACTTCTAAATAGCAATCCATGCAGATAGATCGAACCTTACTTTTGCGCATTGAGCACCTGGCCCGTTTGGAGCTGTCTGAAGACACTCGTGAAAACATCCTTCAGGATTTAAGCAAAATCCTCGACATGGTGGAAAAACTAAATGAGCCAGACACCGACACAGTTGAACCACTGGTCTATGTGAATGAAGAAATACAAACGCTGCGGGAAGACGCAGCAGAAGACTGGACACAGCGCGAAGCAGCTTTTAAAAATGCGCCTCTCAGCGATGGTTCTTTCTTCAAGGTGCCCAAAATGATGGATTGATCTTTGCCCCGTATCTGAAAGTGCGGGAAAAACTTAATATCTGATAACATGGAGTCGATAATTTCCGTAAAGGAACTGCGTAAAATTTACATTATGGGTGACACTGAGGTACGGGCCCTGCAATCTGTTTCCCTCAACATTCATAAAAACGAGTATGTTGCTCTGATGGGCCCTTCCGGTTCGGGTAAGTCAACACTGATGAACCTGATCGGTTGCCTAGATTCGCCCACTTCCGGGGAATACATGCTCAATGGCACCAATGTAAGCACCATGTCTGACGATGAGCTGGCTGAGGTGCGCAATAAAGAAATTGGATTTGTCTTTCAAACCTTCAACCTTTTGCCGCGACTTTCATCGCTTGAAAATGTAGCCCTGCCGCTTGTTTATGCCGGATTGAGCAAAAGCGAACGCCTGAGCCGTGCAACAGCGGTAATGGAAGCAGTAGGTCTTAAAGATCGCATGGATCACAAACCCAACGAATTATCGGGCGGGCAACGACAGCGCGTTGCCATTGCAAGGGCACTGGTAAATAACCCATCCATCATCCTTGCCGATGAACCAACAGGTAACCTCGACTCCAAAACTTCGCTGGAAATCATGGGCATTCTGGAAGAAATTCACAAATTAGGCAATACCATCATCCTCGTTACCCACGAACCTGATATTGCCCAGCACGCCCACCGGATCATCCGCCTTCGTGATGGTCTTATTGAAAGCGACATCATGAACGACGACATCGTTAGTGTAATGCAAACCCATGGCGATTAAGATCTATACCAAAACCGGCGACAAAGGAGAAACAGCCCTGTTTGGCGGCAAACGCCTCCCTAAAAGCCACCTCCGCATTGATGCCTACGGCACGGTAGACGAACTCAACAGCTACATTGGCCTGGTGCGCGATTGCACCGCTGATGAAGCAACCCGAACCTTGCTTAAACGCATTCAGGATTGTCTTTTTGTATTGGGGTCTCACTTAGCCACAGATCCGGAAAAACCGATGTCTCTGCCTCCTCTGCACGATCAGGATGTTGAAGCGCTCGAAAAAGCCATCGACGCCATGAATGAGGTCCTGCCAGACCTAAAGCATTTCATTCTTCCCGGCGGACATACCACGGTGTCTTTTTGCCACATTGCCCGTTGTGTTTGTCGTCGGGCAGAACGCCTGACAGTTGCACTGTCCCTCGAATCGGAAGTTGATCCCCTGCTGATCCGTTATCTCAACCGTCTTTCTGATTATCTTTTTGTATTGTCCCGGAAATTGAGTCAGGATTTGGGCGTTGCGGAAGTGGTTTGGGCGCCGGGGAAGTGAGTTAGCAGTTCCTAAGTTGGCAGTTGGCAGGATTCATAATACCTGGGATTGAGATTTTGCTCACCGAAAAGCTGGCCGATATTGTGTGGACAGTTCATAGGGTCTAACTGCCGAACATCGAAAGCAAGACGCCCCTGCCAACTGCCAACTCAAAAACTGCCAACTGATTTCGGATACCCCAAATAATACTTCGTAAACACCCCCGGTAAAACGGCATGATCTGCAATCATGGACATGGGCAACACCACGCCGGTTTTAAACAGGATTTTTATCTCCTCAATTTCAACGGTATAGGCACTGTTGGTTTCTTTTCCCTGAAGGATAAAATATTGAAAAACGTTTTCGGGCCAGCTTAGCGCCAATTTAGCTTTGATTTCCTGTAAATAAGCTGCTTCAAAAGGCTCGTTGCGCAATTCCAGACGGAACAATTTGCGATTGACCAGGCTGGATGACAGGTGAGACAACACCGGATCGGGATGTGTCATCCACGTTTTCAGGGCAAAAGTGATGTCGTGGTCATCCAAAGCGGCAAACCGTTCGAGCAGTTCATCGCGCTGTGTTACAAAATCGGTGGCTGCAAGGTCGTGGTTGAGAAAATAAGCCAAACTGCCAAAAACAGGCACTGTTTCTCCGACACGAACTAAATCTTTGGCGCGACGCAGGGTTTGTACCAGCATTTGTTCTGCAACCAGCACTGTTTTATGCAAATACACCTGCCAGTACATCAGCCGGCGTGCAATCAGAAATTTTTCAATGGAATAAATCCCTTTTTCTTCCACAACCAATTCATCATTGTGCACGGCAAGCATTTTAATAATGCGGTCATACCCGATAACGCCTTCGTGAACCCCGGTAAAAAAACTGTCGCGATTGAGGTAATCCATGCGATCCATATCCAATTGCCCCGATACCAACTGGTGGAGAAACCTTTTTGGGTATTGATCACAAAAAATCCGGATTGCCATGTCTAAAGCGCCGTGGAACACTTCATTCAACTTCTCCATAAATAATAAGGACAGATCCTCATGATGGGCTTTGACCAGCGTATTTTCCAGCGTGTGTGAAAATGGCCCGTGTCCGACGTCGTGCAGCAGGATGGCAGCAGATACCGCTTCCGCTTCCTGTTCTGAAATGTATGTTCCTTTAGAGCGCAATACTTCTATGGCTTGCTGCATCAGGTGTAATGCTCCCAGCGCATGGTGAAACCGGGTGTGCAAAGCGCCGGGATAGACAAAATGCGTCAGGCTGACCTGTTTGATGCGGCGGAGGCGTTGAAACCACGGATGTTCTACTAAATTGAACAGCAATCCGTAAGGAACACTGACAAAACCATAAACCGGGTCGTTGAATATTTTGGATTTGCTCATGATAAAGCCTGACAGATTTTAAGGTGTCAAGTTAGTACGTTGGGGGGATTGTTTCGGTTTTGAGCTGGTTTATATTTTTTAAATCGAAATGGCCCGTTTGCAGCCGCCTGATTCTACATCGTGAAAGACCACACTGCAAAGGCGCCTGGTTTCCGGTCCGTTCATGAAAAAATAGTGCTGCCTTGAAAATTTGGGAAACAAATTTTTACTGTGTTTCAGCAGGTTGTAAAAAATCTCGTGCACTTTTTTTAGCAAATGCTTTTTTTTTCTACAAAAGAATCTACCTTTGCAGTCGCTTTAAAACAAGGGTATATTTAAGTCATTTAAAAGCGTCAAAAAGTGAATACTTTAAGCTATAAAACGCAATCGGCGAAGAAGGAAACGGTGGACCGCAAATGGTTCGTGATAGACGCGGAAGGCGAGGTGGTAGGCCGTCTTGCAACCCGCATTGCTCACGTTCTCCGCGGCAAGCACAAAACCTCTTTCACGCCTCACGTTGACTGTGGAGATTACGTGATTGTTCTCAACGCAGACAAAGTTCGTTTCACCGGAGAAAAGTGGGACGACAAAGAATACAAGCAGTACTCCGGTTACCCGGGTGGTCTGAAGCTTACAAAAGCCAAAGTCCTGCATGCTAAAAAGCCATTTGCAGTGATTGAAGCTGCGGTCAAAGGTATGCTGCCTAAAACAAAACTGGGCAATGCCATGTACAAGAAACTGTTCGTGTATGAAGGCTCGGAGCACCCGCACCAGGCTCAAAAACCCGAACCATTCAATTTCTAAAAAACTGCCCCGGGCTTAGTCCTCCGGCAATTTATATTCAAATGTTGTACCGAATATGGAAATGATCAATGCCATTGGCAGAAGAAAAGCATCCGTAGCGCGCATTTACCTGACCAAGGGTGAAGGTAAAATCGCAATCAACGGAAAAGACTACAAGGATTACTTCCCTCAACCGCACATTCAGGCCAATATCGTATCGCCATTCGAAACGGTTGAAGCCATGAGCATCTACGACCTTAAAGTAAGGGTTGTTGGCGGTGGTTATAAAGGCCAGTCTGAAGCAGTCAGAATGGGAATTTCACGCGCTTTGGTAAAACTCAACGCTGATTTCCGCGCACCACTGAAGGAGCGTAAGTTCCTTACCCGCGATGCCCGCGAGGTAGAACGCAAAAAATATGGTAAACCAAAAGCAAGAAAGAGCTTCCAGTTCAGCAAGCGTTAACCACCCTTTGGTTTGGTCTTGTCTGCGGACCTTGTACTTAACCGTATAGGCAGCGGGCTGCAAAATCTAACAACATGGAAAAGATCACTTATAAAGAATTATTGGACGCCGGCGTACACTTCGGTCACCTGAAGAAAAAGTGGAACCCGAAAATGGCGCCTTATATTTTCATGGAGCGCAAAGGTATCCACATCATTGACCTGAACCGCACCCTGGAGTCTATGGACCGCGCAGCAAACGCGATGCGCCAGATTGCAAAATCAGGCAGAAAAATCCTTTTTGTTGCCACAAAAAAGCAGGCGCGTGACATTGTTGCTGCTGCTGCAAACAGTGTGGGCATGCCTTATGTCACCGATCGCTGGTTGGGTGGTATGATGACCAACTTTTCCACGATCCGCCGTTCGGTCAAAAAAATGACCAACCTTGAGCGCATGCTGGCAGATGGTACGCTTTCGAGCATCACCAAAAAAGAACGCCTCACATTAACGCGTGAACATGGCAAACTCGACCGCGTTCTGGGTGGTATCGCCAACCTGAATCGCCTTCCTGCAGCTATATTCATCGTTGACATCCAGCACGAGCACATCGCACTGGCTGAGTCGCGCCGTCTTGGCGTTCGTACTTTCGGAATTGTAGACACCAATTCAGATCCGAACCTGGTGGATTATGCCATTCCAGGCAACGATGACGCTTCTAAATCCATCTCCATCATTACCAACTATATGGTTCAGGCCATTCGCGAAGGTATGGAGGAGCGTAAGCAAATTAAAGGCGAAGCGACATCCGGAGCTGAAGTTTAATAAACAAAAATGCGGGATTCGCGCTTTTGGCATTGAATCCTGTCCCGACTAAACCCGGGACTGATACTCAAATCCTCATCAATACAATAATCATGAGCGTAGAAAAAGTGATTTCAGCTGCCGACGTCAAAAAATTGCGTGATATGACGGGTTCAGGTATGATGGACTGCCGCCAGGCCCTGTCTGAAGCTGAAGGTGATTTTGAAAAAGCCATTGAACTGCTTCGTAAAAAAGGTCAGAAACTATCCGTAAAACGCGCGGATCGCGAAGCGAAAGAAGGCTGTGTCCTGGCCCTGGTTTCTGATGATCATAAGCGCGGTATCATCGTGCGCCTGAGCTGTGAAACGGATTTCGTATCGAAAAACGAAGAATTCGTTGCACTGACCAGACAATTTGCCAACATCGCTCTGGAAAATTTTCCAGCAGACCTTGAGGCATTGCTGGCACTGCCTTTCGACGGCATCACCGTGGGCGAAAAAGTCACAGAGCAGGTAGGTGTTATCGGTGAAAAAGTGGAACTCTCTGCTTACGAAAAGCTCGAAGCTGAACAAGTAGCGCCTTACATCCACATGGGCCATAAGGCCGGTGTACTGGTTGGTCTGAGCAAATCAGACGCAGCTTTTTATGATGCCGGTCGTGATATCGCCATGCAGGTTGCTGCTATGAAGCCTGTAGCCCTGGATAAAGACGATGTAGATCCTTCTATCATTCAGAAAGAAATCGAAATCGGAAAAGAGCAAGCTCGTAACGAAGGGAAACCTGAAGAGATGCTCGAAAGAATCGCAACAGGTAAACTGAATAAATTCTATCAGGAAAGCACCCTGCTGAATCAGCAGTTTGTTAAAGATGGCAGCATGACGGTTGCCTCTTACCTGAAAAGCATTGATAAAGAACTGACCGCAACGGGTTTCCGACACGTGGCCCTCGGCTAAAAATTTTCTAAGGCGAATTAGTCATCTAATTCGCCTTTTTTTTGCCTTTTATGTAAAGTTGACACCTTTTGGAATAGTGTCAACTTTTGAGAAAACAACAGAAGTTAACACCTTTCAAAAGGTGTCACCTCTTTACAGCGATTAAAAACTCTCTTTCAAATGGCCTTGAAATTCAAAAGAGTACTGCTCAAACTCAGCGGCGAATCCCTGATGGGGGACCAATCCTTCGGTATTTCTGCAGAAATGGTTCATCACTATGCAGCCGAGATCAAGCAGCTCGTTGATCTGAACGTTGAGGTAGCTGTCGTTATCGGAGGCGGTAATATTTTTCGCGGTCTCCAGGCCGAAGCATCCGGGATCGAACGCGTGCAAGGCGACTACATGGGTATGCTCGCTACCGTCATTAACGGCATGGCACTGCAAAGTTCGCTCGAGGGCCTGGGCATCTATACCCGCCTGATTTCTGCTGTGGAAATGAAGCAGATAGCAGAACCGTACATCCGGCGTCGGGCAATTCGCCACCTGGAAAAGGGCCGGGTGGTTATTTTTTCAGCAGGTACAGGCAGCCCTTACTTTACAACCGATTCAGCTGCCGCCCTTCGTGCCAATGAGATCAATGCCGATGTCATTCTCAAAGGAACCCGCGTAGACGGCGTCTATTCTGCCGATCCGGAAAAAGATCCCAGTGCTGTAAAATTTGACCAAATCTCCTTCGCCAAAGTCATCAGCATGGGGCTCGGTGTCATGGACATGACTGCATTCACACTCTGCCAGGAAAACAACCTGCCCATCATTGTTTTCGACATTAATAAAGACGGAAATTTGTTTCGGATTGTAAAAGGAGAGAATATCGGAACACTGGTGAGGGATTAATTTGAACAAAAGGCATTTTTTTGTGTACTCTTTCTATGTACACAGCTTTCCGAACCATGAAATATTGGATTTTTTGCGTAGCGGCCCTTTTTGTTGCGATCTCGGCCCATGGCCAAAACAGCAATCGGCTGACCGGAAAATCCATTCCGGAATTGCGTTCTGAAACGCAGGAAGCAGTATTGAGCCTTCCTTTAAAGCCACAGGCAGGGCTTTTCCAGTCGGTCGCATCTTCCACCGCCCCCTCCTACCCTGCCCTTAAGGCCTACCTGACGGTTGGGGCAGCGCCAAAAGCATGGCGCTACTGTGACCTGGGCTTGTTCTGCAAGTTGGACGTTCAGTTGGAAAAAGCAGTCAAATTTCCGGTCAAATTCCGCCTGGGTGAAGTGCAGGAAGTAGAGCGCAAAGAAGGAAAACTAAGCGACGGACTGAAGCGTGAATAACTTTAGAGTCTGATATTCAGCCCTAATGCACACTGCAGGCCTCCAATACCCCATTCACTAATTATTTGGCGTTCCATTCTTTCTTTATCGCCCAGCACCGGGTTTTCCAGTACTGTATGTTCTGCATAAGTCTTGTTCAGGCGAACGGGAACTTTCAGTTCGAGCAGCATTTTAGGAGAAATTTGATAGCCTATTCTTGGAATAAAGCGCACTTCTGCACCGATACGTTCAGCTTTAAAGGGAAAGGTAGCAGAGGTGGCAGGAACGATTCGGTCAATCAAAATGAAAGGATCAAGGCCAAGACCGAGGCCATAGTGTATCTTTTGCCCTTCCCCTTTACTAAACCACTTGCCATATTCATATCTCAGCCAAAGCGCAAAAGCGCGTTTGTTACTTCCTGATAAAGGTTCTGTGATGCCTTGATCTTCCTTGACCAGGAGCACATCATTTTGCTTTTGCAGGCTAATGGCCGTCAACGCGTACTCTTCAAACCAGTTGTTTTTTTTGATTTTTCGGAAAGCGATGCCCGGATTAATGAAGTTAGTTGTGTTCAAATCGTACATTAACTCGCTACCACCATTGATCGTTGCGGGAATTCGGTAACCTGCATTTTCTGAACTCAGAAAAGCAGTCAGGTTCACACTCAACCACTGAGAAGGGCTTACTTCCTGAGAGTTAATCGCGCCAGCGCAGAACAGTATTAGCAATGGTATGGCAGCAATGCAGCTCGTGTTTTTTTTCATAAGAGGTTCTGTTTAATATCAGAAACGGCGCTTAAAACCTCATATTACTCCTTAACAATTACTTTAAACATTTGCTCCATCGCAGGTCTGGCTTTAAACTGATAGTTCTTTTTGGGGAGACCGCTTTCTTCGAGCGCAGTTTGCATCGCCAATTTATATGCAGGCAGGAAGAAAGAAGGCTGGTATTCAATTTTCAACTTCGCTCCGGAATTCTTTTTGATTAACTGCATGATTTGCCAAACATACCGATTCGTGTAATACACCACACCAGTCTCACTCTCAAACAAATGCTGTTCCATGTATCCGGTATTTGCGTCAAAACGAATTTGACTTTGTTGCTCGGTAATCCAGCTCAGCAGGCTTGTATTTTCCAGTTTTGGAAAGCCCACGCGCTCCAATTTTGGCAACCCTTCCTCGCAAGAACACGGTATCAGCGGCGAAGCTGCATCTATCAGGATATTGCCATTGTAGGCATCACCGGTGGCGGAAGTTGCAGACAAGATGAGGTAGTCAAACGCTTCAGAAGGCTGTAAAATAAAGTCGAAAGCCTGCCATTCAGTTTCCATCACAGCCTTTGACAAAGCCAGCACCGCTGAGGGCTCGCAATGCCGGTACGCTCCCAAAATCGCCAACTTAAGGGGCAAAGTATATTGAGCAGGTTGGCCTGTCTTCCGGCTTACACTTAAGTATTTCTCAGAGCGTGCTGCAAAAATACGAAAGGCATAACACTGCCCCGGCACAATCGGTTCTTCAAGACGCTGTCCCAACTGTTCTGCTGTTCCATTATCCCGGGTAACCATTCCAACATAAGTTTGTCCGTCTTTAGGGGGCGTATTTACGCCATAGAATTCGCCGGGATGTACATCGGGGGGCGTTTCTCCGATTTTCCCGCAATAAAACCATCCTGCCGGCGGCTTGCCAAAATCAGGCCTGTCCTCGAAGGAAGGATTGCGGAACGAAATGGGTAGCTGAGCCATTGCCGCTGCCATCGGCACAAACAAAGTAATGGTGGGAAACAAAAAAGCAGGAATCAGCGAATGTATTTTCATGGATAAACCTTTGTCGGCTTCTTTATAACGCGCATTTTCCGACGCCAACTAAAATTGCAATCCAGACGAGGCCTTTGATAAAAAAGAATAAAAACCCGGCAATGCCAATGCGCTTAAGCCATTTGTTGACGGAAGATTCTTTCATGATTTTGCAAATTTGAAAATTCAACTCCGACAGCTTACTTCCCTTTCCCCTGCAGCAACACCAACACGGTATAAAACAATATTTTGAAATCGAGCGCCAGAGACATGTTCTCGATATACAAAATATCAAATTTCAGGCGCTGTATCATCTGGTCCACATTGGAAGCATAGCCGTATTTTACCTGTCCCCACGAAGTAATTCCAGGCCGCACTTTCAGCAAATGTTTATAGTGTGGCGCGCGTTGTAAAATGAGGTCGATGTAATACTGGCGTTCGGGGCGCGGACCAACGAGCGACATATCTCCCAATAATACATTCGCAAACTGAGGTAGTTCATCCAAACGCCATTTTCGCATCACCGCGCCCCATGGGGTGCAGCGGTTGTCTTCATCGTGAGAAAGTTGCGGTCCGTTTTCTTCAGCATTGGTGTGCATGGAACGAAACTTATAAATAAAAAAAGGCTTGCTGTTCAGCCCAATGCGTTCCTGTTTGAATAAGATGGGGCCCGGTGAAGACAATTTTACCCGTATCGCAACATAAAGATACAAGGGAAGCAACAACAACAGCAGAAACAAAGATACGGAAATATCAATCAGACGCTTTAGCAGGCGCTGCCAGGTAGGCATCAGGTCTCGCCTGATTTCAATCAGTACGGCGCCATAAACATGGTTCATTTTTACCGTACCGAGTATGATGTCGTACATATCCGGAATGATCTTTACCAGCAGTTGGTCGTCAAAATCAAACAGGATGTTCAATATTTCGCTCAGACGATTGTGTTCAGATGTTTCTATCGCAATGATGACTTCCTCAACTTCGTGTTGCCGCACCATGTCGGCGATGTTTTCAATTTTCCCCAGCTTGGGCAGGTGAATAGACAATTCATTGGTATTCCGCCCATTGGCATCAATAAACCCTACAAAACGGTAACCCAGGCCCTTCTTGCGCCCGGTAATTTCCCGGTACAGATCCAACGCATTCTGGTTGCCCCCGATGATCAGGGTATTGAAGGTAACCAGGCCGGCTTTCAGACGCTGGCTGGCCCTTGTAAGGAGCACCATCCGCATGGTAGCCGTGAAGAAAAAATGAAGCAGAAACAGTGCAAAAAAAGAAGTGTAATACGTGCGGTAATTGGTGACAAAGTCGTCCAGAATGAGGGTAAAGAACAAGAAGATAACCCCGAAAAAACTGAGAAAAATAGTTCTGGTCAGGGTAGCTAATCGCGACAGACGATAGATGTCTTTATACTGGTCAAAAATGGAGTAAAACAATACCCAGCCAGTGGGAATAATGAGGATGCCATACCAGAAATTGGGATCGTGCAACTCCTCCCATCCAGGTGATTGAGCTTCCAGTCGTTTTCGGTAAAAGAAAAAACTAGCCCAGGCAGTCATCGCCATCAGGAAGTCTGCGATCCTGTAAACGAAGGTATCCGCTGAGCGGCGCCTGCTGGTCATGTTCTTCTTTTTTGATGAATAGTTGCTTAGAAATGTACCAACTTAATATTATCTAACCAAACTTTAGCGGTAGACAAGGTTGGCTTACCGTTTTCAGATGGAATAAATGCCTGAAAGATAATTTGATAAGCATCAAAATCACCATCAAAAATCATTTTCGTCAGGTTAAAATAGATTTTGTTCCATTCATCCTTAGGTAAAAACCCTGGTTCATAAAGCGTTGCCATGCTGCCAATTCCCCCGGCATCAAGGTGACCAACTACTCCGAAAAGTGCAGGAACGTCTGATTTGTAGTTGAGTTCAAGATACACAAAAGCGCCGTCTTTCATCAGATTGCGATACTTTTCCAGTGTCGCGATCTCTACAAACGCTTTCGCCGAATCCAATAAAATAAGCCCCGATGACTGCCCTTCAAAAACATCCTGAGCGGAGATCTGAATGCCGGTTGCACCTACAGGTTGACGAACGTCCCGAAATTGATGTTGCGTTGACTCAAAGGGTTCTATAAATGAAAATTTGGTGTTGCTTCTGTAGCGCGTAACAGGCCGGATGGTATCCGTTTGGTTGGGCTGGAGATCCACCGTCACCTGATAATTCTGATAAAACGGGTAGATATCAGGCGTTGAATTGATGCCGTTGTCTTTGATACCCGCATCGAGGGTCAAAACGTGTTCACCACTTTCCAGCACCGGAATCAGCGCCGGAAGCGTGTAGACGCCCAGAAAATTGCCATCGACACTTAGCCAGACATCTGTGATTTTATGCGAAGCAGAACCCTCCAGCACCGCGTCCGTCGTTAATTCAAAGTTAGTCACGTAAAGGTATGCCGGCGTTTCCTCTTCCGGATTGATCAGGTCGCATCCTCCCCATAATAATATGGCAAGCAAACTGAATAATCCCCATTGTTGAATGCTGTTCCTCATTTTCTCAAGTTTATGATTTTCAAAGCTTTATATCATTCTCAAAAATCCAGGTTTCCATTTATTACAAATAAAAACCTTTTCAATAACTGGTTCTTCCTTCGATGGCTTCGATCGCAATAAAGCATTATCAGCCTTTTTGCTCAATTTCGTCAATAATCTGATACGCCAGTTTCAGGGCTTCATATCCGTCTATGATACTCACCCGGGGCGTGGTTCCGGTTTCAATGCTGTGGGCAAAAGTTTCCAGTTCCATCCGAATCGCATTAACCTGTTCAATTTCCGGAGCGTGGATGTGCAGCAGTTTTTCACCCGATGCGGTTGGCAATTCCAATAAATTGGCGTCTGCCGGGAGGTTAGGCGCAGCTTTTTCATACAAACGAATCACCTGAGCTTTTTTCTCCAGAAAATCCAGGCTCACATAGGCGTCTTTTTGAAAAAGGCGAACCTTACGCATTTGTTTAAGAGAGATGCGACTGGCGGTAAGGTTGGCTACACATCCGTTTTTAAATTCAATGCGGGCGTTGGCAATGTCCGGCGTTTCGCTGACAACTGCCACTCCGCTTGCATTAACGGTCTTAATTTCGGAACGCACCATGCTCAGAATGATGTCAATATCGTGGATCATCAAATCCAAAATAACAGAAACATCGGTGCCGCGCGGATTAAAAGCAGCCAGGCGGTGCGCTTCAATGAACATAGGCTGCAAAACCATGTCCTCCAATGCCAGCAAAGCCGGATTAAAGCGTTCTACGTGTCCGACCTGAACCTGAACGCCTTTTTCCCTGCTCAACCGCACCAGATCATCGGCCTGAGCCAGGGTATGGGTCAGTGGCTTTTCAATAAAAAGGTGTTTCCCTTTCTGAATGGCCAAAACGGCTAATTCATAGTGATACACGGTGGGCGTTACAATATCCACCACATCTACCGCATCCATCAGCGCCTCAGCACTTTCGAAGCAAGGAATTCCGAGGCTATCGGAGACTTGCCTCGCAGCATCTGCATTTGGGTCGTAAAACCCGGCAAGGTGATAAGTTTCGGCGGCCTGTTGAATACATTTCAGGTGTATTTTTCCAAGATGGCCTGCGCCAAGAACGCCTATTTTCAGCATTATCTTTAAGTTGAAATCCCGATGGTGTGGAAACCGGTCAGGATGATGATTGTTTATCTGTAATACATCAGAATACCTCCAAAAAGGGTAATCAGCGCAATCAATACCGTAGCCATTTTGATGGAGTAACGCAAGTGTCGCACGAAAATCTCAATCTCAGACTGCATGTGCGGGTATTTAGGATAAATCTCCGTCTCCATCTTTTTGCGATTGAACAAATGAGCAGCACCAAATTCCACCCGGTTTTGTACCAGCGTTTTGTAAGTCTTCAAAACCCTGATCCTGAAATAGACATTGAGAAACAGCATTGCTGCAAACAGCGCCAGGACGATCGTAATGAGCAAAATATACATTCCCTATCCGGTTTTACGGGGCAAAAGTAGCCAATTCCTGCCGCCAACCGGAAAAGCCTTGGTGAAAATTCATCGGGCTGGCAAACATTTGTATTTTTGACCAGTGCCTTTTTGGACTTTTTGTGAAAAAACTTTCGATCACTTAACGCATCCACTTGATGAATCGCTTATTCCCCTTTTCATTTTTGCTGATTTTTGCCATCCAGGCGACGATGCCAACGCCGCTTTTGGCTCAGAAACCGACGCTTTCTTATTATTTACCCGACATTCCTTACAATCCCGCCATTCCTACGCCGGAATCGTTTTTTGGGTATCAGGTCGGAGAATGGCACATCAGCCACGATCAGCTTGTGGGCTACATGAAAGCACTGGACGCTGCTTCTTCCAGGTTGACGCTGACAGAATATGCCCGTACGCATGAAAACAGGCCCTTGCTGCATCTAACCGTTACTTCAGAAAAAAACCATGCACGGATAGACGAAATCAAATCACAGCACCGTCAGTTGAATGACCCTGCCCGGTCAGCAGGCATGGACGTCTCCGGCATGCCCCTGGTACTCTATCAGGGTTTCAGCATACACGGCAACGAACCCAGCGGTGGGAATGCTTCCGCGCTCGTTGCCTATTACCTCGCTGCAGGCCAAAGTGAAGATCTGCATAAATTGCTGGAGGGAACGGTCATTCTCCTCGACCCCTGCTTTAACCCGGACGGCTTTAACCGCTTTGCCTCCTGGGTCAACGTTCACAAAAACAAAAACATGACGCCCGATCCGCAAGACCGGGAATACAATGAAACCTGGCCCGGTGGCCGTACCAACCACTATTGGTTTGACCTGAACCGCGATTGGCTGCCCGCAGTACATCCGGAATCTCAGGGGCGACTGAAACTGTTCCACGACTGGAAACCCAATGTGCTGACGGACCACCATGAAATGGGAACCAATGCGACCTATTTTTTCATGCCGGGCGAGCCGGAACGGGTAAATGCCCTGACGCCTCAACGCAATCAGGATTTCACTTCAAAATTTGCCGAATTCCATGCTGAAGCGCTGGATAAAATTGGCTCCCTTTATTATACCCGGGAAGGATTTGACGATTTTTTCATCGGTAAAGGCTCAACTTACCCCGATGTCAATGGCTGTATTGGCATTCTTTTCGAGCAGGCAAGCTCAAGGGGCCACATGCAGCAAAGTGAAAATGGTGTAATTACTTTTCCGTTCACCATTCGCAATCAGGTAACAACCGCTTTGTCTACACAGAGAGCAGCGGTTGCCATGCGGACTGATTTGCTGAGTTTCCAGCGTGATTTTTACAAAACGGCAATGGAAGAAGCGCGTGCTGACAGCCACCGGGCTTACGTATTTGGCGACCCATACGATGCAGCGCGCACGGCCATGTTTGTAGAATTGCTCAGGCGACACCAGATTGACGTATACCAACTGGGTAACAATTTGAATGCCGGCGGCCAGCGCTTTGATGCGAAAAACAGTTATGTCGTGCCGTTGGAACAAAGCCAGTACCGCCTGATCCGGGGTATTTTTGAAACCAATACGAATTTCAAAGACAGTTTGTTTTACGACATTTCCAGCTGGACGTTGCCTTTGGCGTACAATATTCCGGCTGCAGCGATTGACCGCAAATCAGCTCCGGGAAATTTGCTTGGCACAAAAGTGGAAATGAAAAGTCCTGAACTGCAGGGTATGAACAATAGCGAATATGCCTACCTTTTTGAATGGGATGATTATTTTGCGCCACGCGCCCTTAACTACCTGTTGATAAACGGATTGCGCGCCAAGGTCAGCTCAGAGCCTTTTGTAAGCGAGGGGCGTCCCTTTTCAAGGGGAAGCATCCTGGTTCCCGCCAAAGGGCAGGATAAAGATCCTGACGCTGTTTTCCAACTGATGAAAAACGCAGCAATCATGTCGGGCGTCAGCTTTTACAGTGCCAAAACGGGCCTTACCCCCGAAGGTTCGGACTTAGGCAGCAATCGTTTCCGTCCGCTCCAAAAGCCCAAAGTGATGTTGGTCATCGGCGACGGCGTTACCAGCAGCGACGCCGGTGAAGCCTGGCATTTGCTGGATCAGCGGTACAACGTTACAGTCACCAAAGTAGAAGCCGAAGATATGGGCCGCTTTGATCTGGATAAATACAATGTCATGATCATGGTCGATGGAAGTTATTCCACACTCAACAGCGCAGGTACCGAAAAATTAAAACAGTGGGTGGCCGGAGGCGGCACGCTCATTGCCATGGAGGGAGCCGTACAGTGGCTGAAAAATGCCGGCATAGCCTATGCAAAATGGTCGGAAGATAAAGCGGAAAATGATAAAACCCCGGCGCGAAAAGACTATAACCAGTTGTCTCTGGAAAACGGCGTTCGCAGCATCAGCGGCGCCATATTTGAAGCAGAAGGCGATTTAACCCATCCTTTGCTATACGGATTCAAAAGGAATAAATTTGCCGTATTCAGACGTGGATCGTTTTTTATGGAAAGCGCTCAGAACCCATATGCAACGCCGTTGGTTCATACCGCCAATCCTTTACTTAGTGGCTATGTGAATCAAAAAAATCTCCAGCGCATTAAAAACTCAGCGGTTGTGGTTGTAAGCGGCCTGGGGAGCGGCAGGGTGATCTGTTTTGCCGACAACCCCAATTTCAGGGGCTTTTGGTACGGTACGAATCGCTTGTTTGCCAACGCAGTTTTTTTCGGAAACACCATCAGCAACGGCGCAACAGAAAAAGCGCCAAAACCTGAAGCCAAAAAATAACAATCCCCTATCGTGTTTCAATATTTGAAAACAGGTACTATGTTTGTGAAGCTACACCCCTTTATTTTTTTTCTGGCTTTTTGCAATCAAATCGTGCACAGCCAGCCAACACTCAGCATCATCGTAAAAGATACGATTGTTACCAAAACCGCATTTATGAGTACCACCTATTTGCTGAACGGAAAAAAATTAAACCTCCCTGTAATGCAGTGGTTTATGTCGGATTATCCGGAAGCGAATGATCAAATCCGGATTGCCGCCCTCAGCAACCAGGTCAGTCTGGCCGGTTTCAGTGTGGCCGGGATTTTCGGATTGAGCGGTTTGTTTATTTATCAGCAAAACGAACGCATTGGCGGAGATATGTTAAAAATTGGCATTGGAGGCCTGGGCACAGGCATTGTGTTTCAGCTGCTCTCCTCTGCCTATAAAAAAAATGCTGCCAGACAGTATAACCATGCGGTAAAGCAGCACTACCATTCGCAGGGCGCGGGTCATTTTAAATTGGAGGTACAACCAGATCGCGCCGGCATCCGTTTTGCTTTTGTCTTTTGAAGTTAAAATGCACTGCCATGTCAAGCTGGATAAAAAAAATATTCATCCTCCCGATCCGATTTTATCAAATGGCCATATCGCCCCTGCTTGGGCCCAAATGTCGCTATCAACCCACCTGTTCACATTACATGGTTGAAGCCATAGAAGAATGGGGCGTATTAAAAGGTACCTGGCTTGGCCTCAAACGCATTGGGCGATGCCACCCCTGGGGCGGACATGGTTATGATCCGGTGCCGAAGAAAGGGAAAAACAATTGATGATTTGAAAACTGGCGTAATCCGGTAAAATCCTACCTTAACGTGAACGCTGGTATTTTTAGAATGCCGGGCAGTCCAGGAAATGCCCTTAAATAGCCTAAATCATTAATCATAAGCACTTTGCAATCCTTGCAAATTTAGAGCCTACCTTTTTCTTTCCCGCATTAAAAGGATTCCCGACTGGAAAATGCCCTAAAGAGGCAATAAACTTCCCATATCCAATCTGACCATCTAAAGTTTAAGTGCTGTTCATACGGCACGGTTGCCTTCCTGAATTTTGATAAAAATACTTTGTTTTCAGATAACCGGATCGATGACATTCGACCAGCTCTCTGACATCCACATCAAGATGTGGTTCCCCTCCTTTGAATTAGGGCTGAACTTTGTCCTGTCAATAATTAAGAAGTGGCTTACAAAACGGAAGTGGCCAATTATCAAAAAAGCCGTAAAGGCGCCAAAATAAAATCATCATGTCGCAGATCCTTCTCAGTCAGGCAGAGCACTTAAAAACAATGGCTCAGGAAAAAGCCGCATCCGAAATGGATACCATTGGAAGAACGCAATGGCATGGTCGTTTTTCTGCGCGGGACAGTGCTGTCAGGCTCGTTAACTTGTTGTGGGAGCAAACCAACCAGATGATTGATAATGCCTTGCTGCCATTGAACAGGGACGCCGAAGCCCTGGAAAATTGGGAAACCATAAAAATGGCAGAATTAGACATCGTTCAATTTATTATTGAGCGCAATACAGCCCCGGAAATGCGGCTGGCGCACCTACAGGGGTATTCCAATTCATTAGGACAACATAGAATAGAAATGGAGGAATTGTCCCCCGAAGATTTGGCCAATTATTTAAAATCATCAGCTGGACTGGCCAAAGGTGTCAGTAAAGGGTTGATAGCCTTAAATAATTTTGACAAGGCCAGAGAATATTTTGCGATTGCACATGAATTCATCACCGGTAATCTATCAAAAAAATTTCCACAAGCCGTTTCAAACAAACAGCCCGCTATTCTGGCAGCAGATGAGATTGAAGAGGTTGTTACCCATCTAAATAGCAAAGCAATCTTTTCGGAAGACACCATAACCTTTTTCAGAAATGCCGCAAAGTGGTTGGGATTGGCCCAAATTGGATTCGCCATCACCACAGTAGTCTTCGAAACATTGGCTCATCAAAATCAATGGGCCAATACCATCGCCAGTGCCAGTGTTGCGGCAGGCGCCGGCATTGCCCTTGGAGCCATCATAACCGGAGATGCTGTATTGTCCGTTATTACAGCCACCCTCGTTGCCGCTGGTAGCAGTGCCGAGTTTCCTCCCATTGCAGCAGCTGTAATAGCTGCCGGAATTGCAATACTGGCGGGGATGGCCATATCCCTGCTTTTCGATATCCTGATTGATTTTATTTTCGGAATCACCGAAATACCCGCCAGCATGCGTCTGAGTATGACCTTGCCAACCTATAGCCAGATAAGCAGCCGAATGTCTTTAAGCATGGCTTCTTCTATGGTATCGCTGCCTGTTTAATTGAATTTTTTCACTCATAAAATCTTAAAATCATGTCAAATTTCACCTACGGAAACGTAATTGACTTTGAAAGCAAACAACTTGAACTTAAGCCCAGAAACATTACCGATGAATCTGCCATCCGACTGGAAATGTCACGGCTTGCCATGCTCGACATTAACGCACTTTCCGGCGGTTCTACTGAAAACTTTGAAAACCTGGCCAACATGCGGGTAAATGCTTTTAAAGAGGACTTTGGAAATGGCGTCTGCACCCGAATAATGGTTTACAATGCTTCCGGGAGCATTCTGACCTTTCAGGATAGCACAGACAGCAGTGGTCATTGGGGTAACAATACCTTGCCAACAGAAATTCAGGTCGGCCAGTGGGCTACTGCGCTTCACGAAAAATCAAGGGGATCTGCCACGGGTTCCTGCGGTGCGGTCGTTTTTCATATTGATATGGCAGATGAGGTGTTTATCATCAGCTGGGATGTGCCGTGGTCAGGGGACAACCATGCATGCTGCTATACCATGCTGAGGGAAAAATGGAACGCCACCAGCTGGGACGAGGCCATTAAATGGGCTGAAACCGAACCCCGAACAGGTACTGACGTTTGTGGCCCGTTTACGGTTGATTACTCGATCACCAATGATTCATCGCCTATCCTGAGGGTGGTCATCAGGCGTCATGAGGGGTAAAATTGTCCTGGAATACGTTGCTCTAAACTAAAAGACAAGAGCAACGCATTCCGGAACGAGACAGGCTAAAGTAAGCAGTGTAACCTCTTTCTAGGCTCTACTTTAACCCCCGCTATGGCGGGGCAGGCTTTACTACTTTAACCTTTAACCTTTAACCTTACTACTTTAACCTTATTACTCCACCGCTTCCAAAACCCCCATCTTCCCAGTATGGTAATCCTGGATGGCCTGACGAATTTCCTCCGAAGTATTCATCACAAACGGGCCATAACTGGCAATGGGTTCTTTGATGGGCGTACCACTTAGTACCAGCAAGGTACTGTCTTGCAAAGCTTCCAGGCGAACGACATTCCCGGCCGGGTCAAACCGTGCAATTTCCGCTTCTGAAACAGTATCCGAATCGTTGATGCTTACCCGGCCTTTCAGGGCGTATACGGCGGTGTTGTCGCCTTCGCGAAAATTAAATTCCAGCACATCTCCCGCCTGCAAACGCACATCCAGCACGTCCAGCGGAGTGAAGGTACTGGCCGGACCTTCTTTCCCCTGAAAACTGCCGGCAATTACGCGGACATGGCCGTTTCCTGTGTCAACAGCTACTGAGGGAATATCAGCAGCCACAATTTCCTGATAGCGCGGTGGAATCATTTTATGGGCTGCGGGAAGGTTTACCCACAACTGAATCATTTCCAGCGTGCCGCCTTTTTCAGTAAAAGCTTTGCTGTGTTTTTCTTCGTGCACCAACCCGCTCGCGGCTGTCATCCACTGTACGTCGCCCGGACCGATGCGGCCGCTGTTGCCAGCGCTGTCGCGGTGTTCGAGTTCGCCCTGATAAACGATAGAGACCGTCTCAAAGCCCCGGTGCGGGTGCTCATCCACTCCTTTCTGACGATTACTCGGTGCAATTTGGGTTGGACCGGCGTGATCAAGCACCAGAAAAGGGCTCATTTCGCCCAGGCCTACGCCGCCACCAGGCATGGCTCTGCGGATAAAAAACCCGTCGCCCACCTGTGCAGGCGATGCTTTTGCAATGACGGCTATTGATTTGAAGGTGTTCATTTATTGTACTCCTAAGTTTGTTAATTGATGTAGGGACAACAAACAATCAGGATATATAGTTGAAGCAAAAATGAGCAACTTCTGAAGCGAACCGGAAAATCGCTTTGCTACAAAAGCCGAAGAATACGTCCTCTGTTTCCCCTCACACCTGCAACACCCCCGGGTTAAACCGCTCCACCGGCGCATTATTTGCCGCCTCAATGCCCATTGAAATCCATTGCCGGGTTTCCAGCGGGTGGATGATGGCGTCTACCCAAAGGCGGGCAGCTGCGTAGTAGGGTGAAGTCTGGGCATCGTAGCGTTCGCTGATTTCGCTCAGGAGTTTTTCCTCGTCTTCGGGTGCGATCTCTTTTCCCTGCGCTTTCAGGGTGGAAACCTGAATCTGGAGCAGGGTTTTGGCAGCTTGTTCGCCCCCCATCACCGCAATTCGGGCGGTGGGCCAGGCCACTATCAGGCGAGGGTCATAAGCTTTGCCGCACATGGCATAATTGCCTGCGCCATAAGAGTTTCCAACAACGATGGTAAATTTTGGAACGGTAGAATTGGCGACAGCATTCACCATCTTGGCGCCATCTTTGATGATGCCACCGTGCTCTGAACGCGAACCGACCATAAAACCGGTGACGTCCTGAAAAAACACCAGCGGAATCTTTTTCTGGTTGCAATTCATGATGAACCGGGTGGCTTTGTCTGCCGAATCGGAATAAATAACGCCGCCTAATTGCATCTCACCTTTGCCGTTGCGCACAATTTCCCGGTTGTTGATGACAATGCCCACGGCCCAACCATCAATGCGGGCATAGGCACAAATGATCGTTTTGCCGTAATCCTGTTTGTAAAAAGTCAGCTTGGAGTCGTCCACCAGGCGGCGAAGGACGGCTACTGTGTCATAAGTTTTACCCGGGCTATCGGGGATGATGCCCATGATTTCTTCCGGGTTTTCTTTGGGAGCCTGTGGGGCAATCCGATCGAAACCGGCTTTTTCAAAATGACCGAACTTATCAACCAGATCGCGGATGGTACTTAGGCAGGTAGGGTCGTCCGGCATTTTATAATCTGTAACCCCTGAAATTTCAGAATGCGTCGTTGCTCCTCCCAGGGTTTCACTGTCTACCTCTTCGCCAACAGCGGCTTTCACCAGATAAGGCCCTGCCAAAAAGATGGAGCCCGTTTTTTCGACAATCAGGGCCTCATCCGACATGATAGGGAGGTAGGCTCCCCCGGCGACACAACTGCCCATGACTGCTGCAATCTGGGGAATACCCATACTGGACATTCGGGCATTGTTGCGAAAAATTCGCCCGAAGTGCTCCTTATCCGGAAAAATTTCATCCTGCATGGGCAGAAAAACCCCCGCACTGTCTACCAGGTAAATGATGGGCAGGCGGTTTTCCATGGCAATTTCCTGAGCCCTCAGGTTCTTTTTTCCCGTTATCGGAAACCAGGCGCCCGCTTTAACGGTGGCGTCATTAGCAACAACCATGCATTGTCTGCCCTGAACATAGCCGATCACCACCACAACGCCGCCGGCAGGGCAGCCACCATGTTCTTCATACATCTCGTATCCTGCAAAAGCGCCGATTTCAATAACGGGAGCTTCTTTGTCCAATAGCAGGTCGATGCGTTCTCTGGCACTTAATTTTCCACTTTGATGGAGCTTTTCGATTTTTTTCGCGCCGCCTCCCTGGCTTATTTTGTCGAGGCGGTGCCGCATTTTTGCAATCAACAGCTTAAGGTGGTCTTCGTACTGACTTTGCGTAAGATTTATTTTGGCCATAAATGGTTAGCGTTTTGCAAGATATTTCTTTCGAGTGCTGGTAAAATAAGCGATACATTCTCAAAAAACAAAACCTTCACATAGGTTTCCCATTGTGAAGGTTTTGAAGGCGTGAATTGTTCACGCAAATCCGTAGGTTTTACACCCGGAATTGACTACCTGAACCGAGTCTGCTTCTTCTTGCGTTGCTGCTTGAACTCGTTGGCGCCTTTGCCTTCGTTGCCCGTTGGCGCACCCATACGGATCATGGCGCAACGGAAACCGATAGAACGATCGCCTTTGTCTTCTTCTTTATAACGACGTGTACCCGGTGACAGCCAATAAGCCCGGTCTGACCAGGAACCGCCTTTGTATACGCGGGCTTTATCGCTTACCAGCGTATGAACGCCATAGTCATAAAGCGCCTGAGATTCTTTGTCGCCATCCAGGTAATTGTAAACCTGGCCGCGCTTGTAATTGTCGCGGGTAGAAGCTTCTTCATCCGTAACATATTCATAGCGAATGCGGCCAAGGCTGTCTTTTTCAATCGGACGACCATTTTCATCCAATACTTTTTTCTGGAACTTGCTGCCGCGATAAGAGTTCAAATCGTGGTTTTCAGCGTCAGAAAGCGTAAGGCTTGTGAGTGGACGATACAGGTCAAGTGTCCATTCGCTGACGTTGCCGGCCATGTTGTAAAGACCGAAGTCGTTCGGAATATAAGAACGTACGGGAGCTGTCGGACAAGCGTTGTCGTTCAGCTTACCGGCCATACCCATATAGTCACCACCGCTGCGTTTAAAGTTAGCCAACAGTTCACCCTGGTATTTGTCGCGTTTCTGATAACGAACCGTGTTGCCATCCCATGGATAGAGGCGGCGGTCGGAGATCAATTCATCTTTTTCGCTAACCTGATTGCCCTGGAGACCAAGAGCGGCATATTCCCACTCTGCTTCAGTTGGCAAACGGTATTCAGGTAGCAGGATGCCGTCCTCAAAGCGAACCGGACGTTCTCCGCCTGTACGCAAATCTTTGAGGTTTTTACGAACACTGCCCTGATACTGGCCATAGAGATAAGACTCCGTATTGAAGTTGTCGTCGTCTTTTTGCTCCGTATTCGTGTTGAGGATTCCCTTTTCGATCAGGATGGCCTCATTCACGCGGTCGGTACGCCATTTGGCATAATCGTTTGCCTGAAGCCAGTTTACACCAACGACGGGATAATCTTCATAGGAAGGGTGGCGGAAATACGTTTCAACGAGCGGCTCGTTGTACGCCAATTCTTCACGCCATACCAGCGTATCCGGGAGCGCCTTAAGAAAGACTTCCGGATAGGATTCTCCGAAGACCCTGGTAATCCAGTAAAGGTATTCCCGGTATTCGAAATTTGTAATTTCAGTTTCATCCATATAGAAAGAAGAAACCGTGATTCGGCGTGGGACGTTGTTCCAATCGTAGGTCACATCCTGCTCGGTAACACCCATGGTAAAAGTACCACCCTCGATCAGTACGAGGTTTGGCCCGGTGATCTGGCCATCATAATCTAACTTTTCGATGCCACCCCATTTCTGGTCGTTAAGCTTCCAGCCCGTAGTTGCTGAGCGTTCTTTTTTGCTGCAAGCGCTCAATGCAAGGGCGAACCCCAATAGGATGACTCCTGACTTCAACAGATTTTTCATTACCCTGAATAGATTTGGTTTCGAGAAATGACCGACAAATATAGTGAAAAACTGATTCTACAATAATGCTAAACGGTTTCATGAACATTTTTCATGCACTTTAACATTTCAGACCCTCAGTTGAACATCTTGAAACAGTTATTATAGCGGGCTGCGCGCTTTTTGCGCTGCAGTACGCGGCTATCATCCAGATTAATGGTAAGGGCGATTTCGTGGGTTCCTCCTGTTCCACCAGGAGCAGTAGCCAATTCAGAAAGGGTCATGTCGTAACTATAGCCCATACGCAGAATGCCTTGCCGGAAACCCAGCAGCAGAATGGCTGCATCGGCATTGCTGAGGGTGTGGCGGTACCAGAGCCCTCCATAAAACCTGCCGAAGCCTGCATAAGAACCTACATTCAATTGCCCGAACGGCCCTTGCTTAATGAACATAATGTTCGGGGATATAAACGCGTCGTTATTTCTATTATTGCCCTGCCCCAAAGCAAAATCCATCCCCGCGTGAATCGTCAAACGCATTGGCGCGCCGGCGTTCAAATTTTCGTTCAGTTGCAGAAAATTTTCATTCGGCGAGTTCAGGTGTTTTAAAGAAACCCCGCCATATATATTATTGGCATAAATGAGCAGGCCCGCCGAGATATCAGCCGCCGTTCTGCTCAGCGATTCCGGCCGATCTTCATTACTGGGGTCCGTCGTTGGCCCGTTGATGGGATCCAGTTGATCTCCAAAAACCAGTTTATCCCAGTTAATGGAAGTCTGGATTAACCCGACTTCAGCGCCAAATTTAAAGAAAAGCTCATCGGAAGCCTGAACCCGGTAACCGTATACCGCACTGAAGCGATTGGTCTTGTAGATACCATCTCCGGCATTGTCTGCCATAATGATAAAACCAAAGCCGCTGTTCAGCGTTTCAATAGTCTGTTCATAGGAGGCGGCATAAGTCGCATAGGCATTGGGCCACGAAGACCACTGGTTTCGATAATTAAAAGTAAACCGAGGCGCCTCTGTTACCCCCGCAAATGCAGGGTTGATGTGCAAAGGAGCAGCGTAAAACTGGCTAAAAACCGGGTCCTGAGCTTTTATCGCTGAAACAAAAACCAGCACGCTCAACAGCAATAAATGTAGTTTTTTTGTCATAGCTAGGTGATAAGAACAGGTGTATTCATCAGCGAATATAGAGAACTTTAGCAATCATCCGCTTTTCCGGAATAAATTATGAGACGTTTGTAAGAAGTCAGACATTGTGTGAAACAGAATCGTTAACGAACATGCCTGCATGTGTTAACAAGGCAATACGACCAAACCCTTAACGTTTTGCTAACGGTTAAGCGAGATTCAAAGCCTTCCTTTGAATTTTTTAAATGCCATGCCATTATGAAGCAACATTTTACAACGCTCCTGCTGTGTAGCGGCCTTATTACGCTTACAGGAAACGCCCAAACCATACTTCAGGAGCAATTTGTCTGGAAAGCCGAACCGCTTGTTTTCCAGTTGGGCAACGATACCTACGAGCGCTGGACCTTTTCAGGGGCTGCAGTAAGCGATGAACGCCCCAGCCTGCCTTTTTTGGTTCGGACTTTTCCCCTGCCCTCCAACGGAACTTTGCGGGTGGAAATCATAAGTGCCTCGTTTGAACCTTTCGAGCGCCTCTCCTCCCCGGATGATGTGTACCTGAGTGACCGGCTGAATTTCGAAACCGCCGTGGAACGCGACCGGGATAAGTTTTCAGGCAGGCTCAGCTTTGTACCCATCATCAAAAACGGCAACCGCTTTGAACGACTAACCGCCGTACAACTCCGCATCGTTCATATGCCTTCTGCAGCCGGTATTGCCTGGCGGGGACCAACCAATACTGAAACATCTGTGCTCAGCGACGGCGACCTCTACAAATTCTCTGTCAACGAGCGTGGCGTTTATAAACTCAGCTATGATTTTCTAAAAAATACGCTGAAAATTGCCAACCTCGACAACATTGACCCACGCACCATAAAGATTTATGGAAACGGGGCTGGAATGGTGCCTGCCTATGCCGAGGATGATCGTGTGGATGACCTGATCGAAAACCACATTCAGGTTGTTGGCGAAGAAGATGGCAAATTCAATACCGGCGACTACATCCTGATGTACGCAGAGGGGCTGAACAAATGGCGCTACGATGAAGGCGCAGAAGCGTTCACGATGGAAAAACACCTTTACGACACTAAAAAATATTATTTCCTGAAAATCAGCGCCGGAAATGGCGCCCGCGTGGCCAGTCAAAATTCAATCAGCAATACGGCCCACACGACCAATACTTTCAACGACTACGCCAGATTGGAGGAAGACAAGCGGAACCTGTTACACGAATGGACCAACCAGGCCCAGGGTTCTGGCCAAAAATGGTATGGCGATAAAATGAAAGTAGCCCGGGAGCTGCGTTACGACAAAGCTTTTTCGTTCCCCAATCTGGATGTGGGCACCCCCGTGAAAATCAACGCAGAAATGGCCCTCAGAGCGAGAACAAGTTCAAGATTCTCCCTGACCATAAATGGGCAAACATTTCAAAGCAGCCTCGCCAACAGCGTTTCCAGCTCCTTTTCCGGCGCAAATTTTAATCTGAACCGCTACGCCAATATTGCAAGCATCAATACCACGGCGACTTTCAACCAAAGCGATTTTGACGCATTGGTCAGTTATCCTAACCCTCAGAATGCAGATGATCAAAGCGAAGCCTGGCTGGATTATATCCAGTTGAATGTTCGCAGAGCTTTAAGTCTGAGTGGCAACCAAATGTCTTTTCGCGATGTGCAGACTACTGCTTTTTCCACTTCGACCTTTGTCTTGTCAAATGCAGGAAACAACCTTACGATATGGGATGTAACGGATCCTCTGCGCCCAAAAATTCAGGAAACAAATCAAAGCGGCAACCAAAGCAGCTTTGGGGTCGAAACCCAGCAACTGCGCGAGTTCATCGCCTTTAACAATGCGAGTGGCTTTGAGGAACCGGAAGCAGTTGGCAAAATCGCCAATCAAAACCTTCACGGAACGACCCGCTCGGATATGCTCATCATCTATCACCCTGATTTTGAAGCAGCGGCACTCCAGCTGGCCCAACACCGCAGCAGTCACAGCAACCTTGCGGTAACGGTAACGCCCATTGATCTGGTTTATAATGAATTTTCTTCAGGCGCCCGCGACCTCGCTGCCATCCGGGATTATGCCAAAATGCTTTACGAACGCGACGAACAATTCCGCTATCTGCTGCTCGTCGGAGATGGCTCTTTTGACGCACGCGATGTTTACGGGCTGGGCGGGAATTTTATCCCGGTTTTTGAGCGGGAAGCGCTTGATGCCCTGTCCTCGTTCCCAACCGACGATTATTATGGCATTTTTTATGGCACGAATCCCGAGAACCTCATTCTGGGTTCCCTCAACATCGGCATCGGCAGGCTTCCGGTGAAAACGCCGGAAGAGGCACAGGCCGTTGTTTCCAAAATCATTCAATATGATGTCAACCCTGATGCTTACGGCGACTGGCGCAATCAACTGGTTTTTATTGGAGATGATGAGGACAGCAACCAGCACCTCAATGATGCGGATGACATTGCCAATAAAATCCGGAACAGTTTTCCGTATTTCAACATAGAAAAACTTTATTTAGATGCTTATCCTCAGGTCAATACGCTTGGCGGCGATCGTGTTCCGGGACTCACAGAGGCCATCAACAAGTCTATTTATAAAGGTGCGCTGGTGATGACCTATCTTGGGCATGGCGGCCCTAAAGGTTGGGCACAGGAACGCATCCTGAGTATTTCAGATATCACTGCATGGGACAACAACCAGCGAACACCCCTGCTTGTGACCGCTACCTGTACTTTTGCAGGTTATGACGACCCTACTTTTGTCACAGCAGGCGAAGAAGTGATTTTGAATGCCCGTGGCGGTGCTATGGCACTGATGACGACTACCCGTGCTGTTTTTGCCAATTCGAATGCGGATCTTACCGAGCGGGCTTTGTTTCGTTTGTTTCAGCCTGTGGATGGCCATGTCGCTTCTCTGGGTGAGGCCATGCGACTTTCCAAAAACACCTTTACCGGCGAAAGCGGTGTGGTGAATGCCCGGAAATTTACCCTTCTGGGAGATCCGGCCATGCAAATTGCCCTTCCCCGCGAAAAAGTGACGACAACATTTGTTGATGCACACGATGTATCAGACAATGCCCTTGATACCCTGAGGGCTTTGCAAAGGGTTACGGTAAAGGGAATCATCACCGATGAAAACGGGCTGATGCTTTCTGATTTCAACGGAACGGTTTTTCCTACCGTATATGACAAGGCGCAAAGCATTTCCACCCTTGGTCAGGATGCCGGGAGTATTGTGCGTTCCTTTACCCTCCAAAAAAATGTTTTGTTCAAAGGCCGGGCCACCGTTCAAAACGGGCAGTTCTCGTTCACTTTTGTCGTTCCGAAAGACATCAACTACCAATATGGCCGCGGTAGAATCAGCTACTATGCAGCGGACACAGACGCTAAAAAAGATGCTACAGGCTACTACGACGGCATTGTGATCGGCGGTACTTTTTCCGGCGCACTGGCAGACGATGAAGGCCCCGTTGTTGACGTTTTTATGAATACGGAAGACTTTGTCTTTGGAGGCCTTACCAATGACAAACCGGTTCTTCTGGTTAAAATGAAAGACGACAATGGCATCAATGTAGTCGGCAACAGCATTGGCCACGACCTGGAAGGCGTTTTGGACAACAATACGCAAAGTACCTATCTGCTCAACGATTTCTATGAAGCAGAACTCGATGACTATACCCGGGGGACCGTGCGTTACCCGCTAGCTAAACTGGCAGAAGGTCGCCATACCTTTAAGGTAAAAGCCTGGGACGTTGCCAACAATTCGGCGGAAGGGTATACGGAGTTCATTGTAGCTGCTTCCGAAAAAATTGCCCTCGAACATGTGCTCAATTACCCCAATCCATTTACTGACCAAACCTGTTTCCAGTTTGACCACAACATGGCCGGCCAGGAGTTGGATGTCCTGATCCAGATTTATACCATCTCCGGCAGGCTGGTAAAAAGCCTTCAGCAAAGTATGTTTTCAGACGGCGCCATGCGGCTTGGGGATTGCATCACTTGGGATGGTAAAGACGACTATGGCGACCGCCTCGCCCGCGGCGTTTACCTCTACAAAGTAAAAGTGCGCACCCAGACGAGCGGCAATTCAACTTTGGATGGCGAAAGCGACTTTGAAAAACTGGTAATCCTGAAATAACAGACGATTCCTATACGCCCCTTATCCAAATGTTTGAACAACATCTTAAATCGTAAAATCTATGCCTCATGAAGAACTATTTCCTTCATAGTGTCCTAACTGCAACATTTTGCAGCGTTTTTGTTTTCACTTCTTTTGCGCAGTGTTTTGAAGCACCGGATGGTACTTTGTTAAACCTGGATAATACCCCTTGCACGAATACCGTTGTAACGGCAGTCCCATTTCTCCGCATCGTTTCAGATGCGCGTTCGGGCGCCATGGGCGATGTCGGAATCGGCCTTTCTGCTGATCCCAATGCCATGCATTTCAACGCTTCCAAACTCGTTTTTGCAGAGCAGGAAGTAGGTGTTTCGGCGACCTATACCCCCTGGCTGCGTTCGCTCGGCCTTTCCGATGTGTACCTGGCCTACCTGACTGGTTACTATAAAATAGATGAATTCCAGACCTTAGGCATGGGACTGCGCTATTTTTCACTCGGCAGCATTCAGTTTACCGACACGGAAGGCCAGGAATTGCTGACCGGACGCCCAAATGAATTTGAAGTTGCTTTCGCTTACGCCCGCAAACTGAGCGACAAACTCTCGGCAGGCATCACTGGAAAATTCATTTACTCCAACCTCGCTGCAGGACAGCAACTGGAAGGCGGCGAAATCATTGAAGCCGGCGTTGGCGGTGCGGCAGATATTTCATTTACTTATAAAACTCCGGTTAATACCCGCAACGGCGATGCCGAACTGACGGTCGGCGTAGCAATGACAAACATTGGTTCTAAAATTACGTATACCAAGTCTATAGACCGGGATTTTATTCCCGCTAACTTTGGTCTCGGCGTTGCTTATACGATGAACCTGGACGAATTCAACACGCTGACTTTGGCCGGCGACATCAACAAGCTGATGGTACCAACTCCCTGCCCTACCGGCTCTGATTGTGACGTTGACCCGCAGGATGGCCGCCTGGACTACAAGCAGCAGTCTTCCATTTCCGGCATTTTTTCTTCGTTCAGCGATGCGCCGGAAGGATTTACGGAAGAATTGCGCGAGTTGATGTTTTCTTTTGGTGTGGAATATTGGTACGACAAGCAATTTGCTGTTCGGGCAGGATATTTCCACGAACATGTACAGAAAGGAAACCGCAAGTTTTTCACGGTTGGCCTTGGCCTGAAATACAACATCTTCGGTATGAATTTCTCTTATCTGGTACCGACAACCAACCAGCGCAACCCGCTTGACAATACGCTGCGGTTTTCGTTGTTGTTTGATTTTGCCGCTTTTGAAGCAAATAATTAGGTGTCTGTTTTTACCTGCCTGCCCTCCGGTAGGCGGACCGGCCGGCAAGGCGGGTAGTCCGATAGCTGTGTTACGCCTAAACTTTACCCTTGTTAAAATAAAAGAAGTGTTTTTAGCGTAAAGAATGCGGCATGTTTTTTGAGGGAAAGGTTATATGAAGCTTCCCCATTTCGAAACATTTCTACGCCAGGCGCGTATCATTCTGTATAAATTTTCAGTTAAAACTTACAAAGTGTATCTCATGAAGAGCTGGTTACTCAAAATCTCATTATCAGCAGTATTCGCCGGAGCTTTTGCATTGGCTTCCCAAGCGCAATGTTACGAAGGCCCGGATGGCAACTTATATAACCTGGATGGTACTCCCTGTACGAATACGGTTGTAACGGCAGTTCCATTTCTGCGCATCGTTTCAGATGCGCGTTCGGGCGCTATGGGCGATGTCGGAATCGGCCTTTCTGCTGATCCCAATGCCATGCATTTCAACGCTTCCAAACTCGTTTTTGCAGAGCAGGAAGTAGGTGTTTCGGCTACCTATACGCCCTGGTTGCGTTCACTCGGCCTTTCCGATGTATACCTGGCTTACCTTTCCGGTTATTACAAAATAGATGAGTTCCAGACCTTAGGCATGGGATTGCGCTATTTTTCACTCGGCAGCATTCAGTTTACCGACACGGAAGGTCAGGAATTGCTGACCGGCCGCCCCAATGAATTTGAAGTGGCTTTTGCCTACGCCCGTAAACTGAGCGACAAACTCTCTGCAGGCATCACCGGAAAATTCATTTACTCCAACCTCGCTGCAGGACAGCAACTGGAAGGTGGTGAAATCATTGAAGCTGGCGTTGGCGGTGCGGCAGACATCTCGTTTACCTACAAAACTCCGGTGAAAACCCGCAACGGCGATGCCGAACTGACCGTTGGTCTTGCGCTGACAAACATTGGTTCTAAAATCACTTATACCAAATCTATAGACCGGGATTTTATCCCCGCTAACTTTGGTCTCGGCGTTGCTTATACGATGAATCTGGACGAATTCAACACGCTGACTTTTGCCGGCGACCTCAACAAACTGATGGTGCCAACTCCCTGCCCTACCGGCTCGAATTGTGATGTTGACCCACAGGATGGCCGCCTGGACTACAAACAACAGTCTTCCATTTCCGGCATTTTTTCTTCGTTCAGCGATGCGCCGGAAGGGTTCACAGAAGAGCTGCGCGAGTTGATGTTTTCTTTTGGTGTGGAATACTGGTACGACAAGCAATTTGCAGTGCGTGCAGGCTATTTCCACGAAAATGTACAAAAAGGAAATCGCAAGTTTTTTACGGTAGGCCTTGGCTTGAAATACAACATCTTCGGTATGAATTTCTCATATCTGGTGCCGACAACCAACCAGCGTAACCCGCTTGACAACACGCTGCGGTTCTCGTTGTTGTTTGATTTTGGTGCGTTTGAAGCCGATAACTAACACCTTTACTTCGTAATGTTGCAATAAAGCGTATGTTTGAAAAGCCCCTGACAGGATTTGTCAGGGGCTTTTCATTTGCGTTGTATTTTACGCGATCTTTCTGATCTTTGCAGTCAAATTATGTTCAGCAAGTTGCTGCCATGGGGATGAAGAAACAGACACAACATACCACCCTTTCTGTCCACAATGCTTTGGTTCCGGTAAAGATCATCCGGGAAAGGCGCCCCAACGTCCGTGCTGCCATTGGGAAAACCGGCGCTACCCTGCGTATGCCGACGCTGACTTCAGTTTCAGAAGAAAGGAAACATCTGAGTTGGCTCAATGAGTGGCTGCACGAAAGACTGGCAGTCCGGGCTGGTTTGGCGCAGCGCTTTACCCCAAAAACTTATACAGATGGAGACAACCTCGAGGTAGGCCCTCGCATTTATGGCCTCAAAGTAAGTTACGAAGCGCGCAAAACGCATGCGGCCAGACTCGAAAAAGGGGTCATCCACTTACGTCTCAGTACCATAGAAAGCGGATTGGATCTGGAAAAGTCCATCAAACAATTGTTGAGCCGGGTGGTAGCACAGGATTTTTCACCCGAAATCGAACGCCGGGTAGATGAATGGAACGACCGTTTTTTCCAAAAAGACATCAGCGGTGTGCAATTGCGCTACAACCAGTCGAATTGGGGCAGCTGCAGCCGCAGCGGATTTATCCGCCTGTCTACCCGCCTGCTTTTTGCTCCGCAGCAAGTGCTGGATTACGTCATTGTCCACGAGTTGGCCCACCTGATTGAATTCAACCATTCGCCTGCTTTTTGGGCACTTGTTGCTTCGGCCATGCCTGACTACAAACAAGCTGTAAAGTGGCTGAAAGTGCATGGGGAGTCCTGTGATTTTTAATAGACTTGTTGCGACGGGGCAGCGTGGTGGTGGGGATGAGCTATTTTTTGTCCAATCACAGCCTTTTTTGAGGAGCATAGCCCTGTTCTGTAACGAAAAAAAGGCGAAGGGTGGCCGAAAAAGAGCCATTCCCAACCCGCGATGATTCCCGTCGCAACAAGTCTCATAAAAATCAGCCCAATTCCACCACCAAATCCTGTTGATCCACCAGCGTTTTTTCTTTCAGGTGAATTTTCTTCACTACCCCGGCGACAGGCGCAGTTATGGTACTTTCCATTTTCATGGCTTCGATCACAAACAAGGGTGCATTGACGGCAACTTCTTCGCCTTCTTTGACAAAAATTTTGCTCAGATTACCCTGAAGCGGGGCGCCGACTTCATGGGCTGCCTCTGCCTTCCGATGGGTAACGATTTCCACATTCAGGTGAATGTCCCGGAGTTGAACAGAGCGGGTTTGCCCATTTAAACTAAAGAATACCAAACGGTTACCCGATTCGTCAGGTTCTGTAATGTTCAGGTATTTGATCAATATGCTTTTCCCGCGCCCTATGGTTACCATGATCTCTTCGTTGGGTTTTAAGCCATAGAAAAAAGCAGGTGTGGGCAAAGCGCGAACTTCGCCATAGGTTTGTTTGAAAGCGTGGTAATCGCGGTAAACTTTGGGGTAGAGGCGATAGCTCAGCCAGTCTGTTGCGCCGAGGTTTTGCCCAAATTCAGCTTGAAATGCCGTTAAATCTGCCTCGAAATCAATCGGCTCCAGATGGGCATTGGGTCGATCTGTGTAGGCTTTTTCCCCTTTCAGAATCAGCTCTTGCACATCTGGCGGAAAGCCGCCCGGGGTTTGTCCAAGATCTCCACGCATCAAAGCCTTCACACTATCGGGAAATGCCAGCGCTGCATCGGGATTGAGTACATCCTCTTTACTCAGTCCATTGGCGGTCATGAACAGTGCCATATCGCCAACCACTTTGGAAGAAGGCGTTACTTTCACAATATCCCCGAACAGTTCGTTGGCGATGCGGTAGTTTTGTTTAACCAGGTCAAATTGATCTTCCAAACCCAAAGACCGCGCCTGCGGCCTCAAATTGGAATATTGCCCGCCCGGGATTTCGTGTTCGTAGACTTCTGCTGTACCGGCGCGCAACTCCGTTTCAAATGGATAGTAGTAATTGCGTACGGTTTCCCAATAATTGCTGAAAGCATTCAGCGAAGTAAGATTGATTTGCTGCTCCCGGGGATGCCCGTTCAGCATAGCCGCCACGCTGTTGAAATTGGGTTGGGACGTCAGGCCGGATAAAGCGCCCAGGGCTACATCAATGACATCAACGCCGGCATCTACTGCTTTGAGATAGGTCGCCGCTTGTATCGAACTGGTATCGTGGGTATGCAAATGGATGGGTAATGCCACCGTTTCCCGCAGTCGGCTGATGAGTACTTCTGCTGCAAGGGGTTTCAACAGGCCAGCCATGTCTTTTATGGCAATCATATGCGCGCCCGCGTCTTCCAAACGTCGCGCCAGATCGAGGTAGTAATCTATGCCGTATTTACCTTTGTGAGGCTGAAGCACATCGCCGGTATAACAAAGGCAGGCTTCAGCCAGGCTATTGGTTCTTTCCCTTACGGCTTTTATGCTGACCTTCATGTTGTCGACCCAGTTGAGTGAGTCGAAAATCCGGAACAGGTCAATTCCCGTTTCTGCTGCCTCTTCAATAAATTTTTCGATCAGATTGTCCGGATAAGCCGTATAACCAACTGCATTGGAACCGCGCAACAACATCTGAAGCAGGATATTGGGCGCTGCTTCCCGCAGCAAACGAAGCCGTTCCCAGGGGTCTTCTTTTAAAAAACGCAGAGAGACATCAAATGTCGCGCCTCCCCAGACTTCCATGCTGAAAACCTGGTCACCGTGGTGTCGGGCAAAACTTTCCGCAAAAGCATGCATGTCAAAGGTGCGCATGCGGGTTGCCAGCAGACTTTGATGGGCATCCCGCAATGTCGTATCCGTATATTGAACCGCTTTTTCAGTTTTCAACCAACTCATGAACCCTTCCCTTCCCAGGTCGTGCAAACGGTCGCGTGAACCTTTGGGCAAAGCTGCGTGCCGGTCAAAAGCGGGTAATTGAGGCTTGAGAAATGCGCGATGCGGGTCGCGGTGCTTCACATCGGGGTTGCCATTCACAATGACATCAGCCAGGTAGCGCAACATTTTCGTACTGCGGTCCTGCCAGTCGGGCGCTTTCAGCAGTTCGGGATTGTCTTTAATGAAATTGACCGTTGCTTCTCCGTTCTGGAAGGTTTCATTATTGAGCAAATTGAGCAGAAAGCCAATATTGGTGTTGACACCCCGAATCCGGAATTCGCGCAGCGCCCGGTGCAAACGCTGACTGGCTCCTTTCAGGGTACGCCCTCTGGCTGTTACTTTGACGAGCAGCGAATCGAAATACGGCGATATTTTAGCGCCGGGGAAAGCGCTGCCGGCATCAAGACGAATGCCAAAGCCAGAAGCGGAGCGGTAAGCTACCAGCGTTCCGTAATCCGGCTTGAAATCATTTTGTGGCATTTCAGTCGTCACGCGACATTGAATGGCAAAACCACTGGTTTTCACATCTTCCTGCCCATGAATGTAGATCATGGGGTGATGGAAAGGATAGCCCTGACAAATGAGAATTTGAGTACGAACCAGGTCAATGCCTGTAATTTCCTCAGTGATGGTATGTTCTACCTGAATTCGCGGATTGACTTCGATGAAATAGATGTTCTCGGCTTTGTCAACCAAAAACTCTACCGTTCCGGCACAGGAGTAATTGACGGCGCGCGCCAGCAACAGGGCATAAGCATAAAGTTTGTTTTTTGCTTCTTCTGACAGGGTCATGCAGGGAGCAATCTCCACGACTTTCTGAAAGCGACGCTGGACAGAACAATCGCGTTCATAAAGGTGAATGATCGTGCCGTATCGGTCGCCCAAAATCTGAACTTCGATGTGCTTGGGGTCTTCGATGAATTTTTCAAGAAAGATCGTATCGTCGCCAAAGGCCGTTTTTGCTTCGCCTTTCGCTTCCGGAAATTCCTGAACCAACTGTTCATCGTTGCGCACAACCCGCATGCCGCGGCCGCCACCGCCTGAAGCAGCTTTTATGATCAGCGGATAGCCGATACGTCCGGCTTCTTTGAGCGCAACATCTACGTCCGTTAAAGGCACTTCACTGCCTTCAATGAGTGGGGCGCCGACTTTCCGGGCCAGGTTTTTGGCAGCAACTTTATCCCCCAACTGCTCCATCACTTCAGGGTCTGGACCAATAAAAACAATGCCTTCTTCCCGGCAACGGCGTGCAAAAGCCACATTCTCACTCAAAAATCCATACCCGGGGTGGATCGCATCCACTTCATTTTCTTTGGCCACTTCAAGAATGGCCTCTATGTCCAGATAGGGTTTTAAGGGGTCGTCGTTACGCCCAATCTGGTAAGCTTCATCCGCTTTGTAGCGGTGTAAGCTATAGCGATCTTCGTAGGTATAAACGGCAACGGTACGCAATTCGAGTTCAGAAGCGGCGCGCAATACCCGAATGGCAATTTCACCCCGGTTGGCTACCAGCAGTTTGCGGAAACGGTTAACTTTATGTGTCATTTTTGTGGTATAAATATTAGAAGATATTGCCGTCAACAGCCATTGCAGCAAAGCCGTGAAACGGTTCAAAAGACAAATCCGGGCTTTTGATTTAGGTTTGAATTGATCAGGACAGGGCCCCTAAGATAGGGCGATTTTGAAAATCAGGCGCGGGATTTTACTTTTTCAAACAACAATATACTAAATATTCCTGTCTTTCGTGTGCAAACGGGAAAGACACGACAACTTAGTCGGGCTACTTGTGGTCTATTTAGATCAGGTTGTTTAGGTCAATCGCCATCCTCATCTTCGGTTTCATAATGTAGAAAGGCAGCACGACGTGGCGCCGGCATTTCAGATTGTTCTCCTTTTATGGCCTTCCAGAGGACGTCATTGAATTCCAGATCAGGAACCAGATCTTCTTTGGAGAGGTCAAACGCTTCGGAACGACGGCTTAGGGCGCTTACGGCGGTGTTTTTTTCATCCAGATTGACATTAGAGGGTCGGGCCGTATAAGGCGTTGCATCTGCCTGGTTCGAGAAACAACGCCACATGGGTGTTGCAGCAGCATTTTGCTGGCTCATTGGCGGCAGCCCAAGTATGAGCTCCATCGTTCGCAGCATTGAATTGGTGCTGTACATCGTGTGGTCCACCGATTTCCGCCGGGTATAAGGGCTGATCACAAAAGCGACCGAACGGTGGGCATCCACATGGTCAGCGCCGTTTTGGGCGTCGTCTTCCAGCACGAACACCGCCGATTCCTTCCATACCGGACTGTGCGACAGGTGTTCAATAAACAATCCCAAGGCCAGGTCGTTATCGGCCATTTGAGCATAGGGGGTTGGTTTTCCGAGACGCAACCCTTCGGTATGGTCATTGATGAGGCGCACGGTGCTTAAACGCGGCAGGGCGCCGGCCACAACCAGAGAGTCAAAATCCTGCTTCCATTGCGTCACCCGCATGGTGTCTTTGACGGAGGTATCCCAGGAGGTAAAATAGGGGCAATAGTGCCCTTCCAGGGCGGGAATATTGGGTTTATAGCCATCGGCAAATTCACCATAAGTGCGATAACTTACCCCGGCGCGCTGGCAATGATCCCAGATAAAACCACCTCTGGGCCAGGCAATCCGGTTCTGGCCTTCATACACGTAGCTGCCGCCCCTTCTTCCATAGCTTGTCACCCAGTTTTTTTCGGTGTAGTCATTGGCGTACCCGGCGGTGCTCCAGTTATGGCCATCGGCACTTACTTCAGCGCTGACATAAAAATTGTCGAGCAAGACGAATTCACGGGCCAGAGCATGATGGTTGGGTGTGATTTTTTCAGGAAAAAGACAAAGGGAAGTATCGCCGTTGCCCTCCGGCATATCACCCAATACCTGATCATAAGTACGGTTTTCCTTAATGATATAAAAGACATATTTGATCGGAGAAGGGTCGCCAACGCGTTGCGGCACGGGGTTTCCGGGCGCTCCTTCTGCCAGTTGTTCACGTTCTTTGGTATAGGGTGAATTGCGGTAAACCTGTCGGGTGTATTCAGCCAGGCGACGCTCGTTGGGCGCTTCAATCAAACTAAGCGTGCCTTTCATCAGGCCTCCGATGTATTCAATTTTGGAGATGGCTTCCCGGTTTCCCTCCTGATGTGCCACCCTTTGTTCCATACTCGTCGGGTCTGGCCCGTTGGGATTTGGGAAAGAGGAAAATCCCTTCCCGTTCGAAACAAAAACCTGTTTTCCCATCGTGCGCACACAGGTCGGATACCAACCCGTCGGGATAAAACCCAGCGAGCGGCTTTGCCCCGGTTCTGACACATCAAAAACCGCCAGACAGTTGTTGTCGGCATTGGCCACATAAAGCTTTTTTTCATTTGGAGAAAGAGCAACGCTGTTGGAGGTTGAACCATTCGGCGCATCCGGAAATAAGGATGCAACCAACACTTCAACCACTTTTCGCCGCTGCAAATCAACGATATTTACCGTGTTGTCATCTGCGCAGGCGATGTAGGCAAAACGGCCTTTTTTGTCGATTGCCAGGTCATTGGGATTGTCTCCAACCGGAATCCTGCCCGACAGCTGGCGTTTTTCCGTATCCCAGATCAACAATTCGTTGTTTCCCCAATGGCTGAGGTAAAGCTCCTTCCGGTCAGGGGAAAGCGCGCAAGTGTACAGCTCTTTTCCTATGGAATCCCGGTGTAAGATGGCTTTTGTGCGCGTATCCACTACATACAGGCTGTGGTTTTCTTTCGTGACAACATACATCAGATTCCGGGCATCATCGAGGCACAGGCCTGCAGGAGAAATTTTTGTCGGCCAGGATTTTCCCAGAGCCAGGGTGTCTTTGAGCACCAATTTTTGTTTTTCAACCCTGTAGCGCAAAATGGCATTGCTATTGCCTCCGGATACATACAAGGTGCGGTTATCCACTGCAAAAGCCAGGCCTAGCCAGGATATGGGAATTTCCAGAGAATGCAGCAGTTTGCCTTTGCGCGGATCAATCAGTTGGAGGGATTGAACACCTTGTCCGTTATTGGTAGCGGCGAGGTATTTTTTATTGGCGGTAAGGGCCATGTTGAGCGGCAAATCGCCAAGAGGCAGTGATTTTCCGGCAGGACTGAGTGTCCAGCCATTGGGTAGCAAAACCTTGTTTTCCCCATCCATTGCCCCGGGTTTCTCCTGGGCAAAAAGCACGGGGTGAAAAACCAAACCCGACAGCATAAAAAGCACACGCAAACTGTATTGATTCATGATATTCACCATATTATAACGTTGACTAAACATTCGGGACAAGAATAAATCTTTTATTAAGTCGAGCAATAAAGCGTTTTATATTTTGCCTTAAAATAATACCAGGAAAGTAATCCTGCGAAAAAGATCAGGCCCGAGCCGTAAAGACAAAGGCTGGAAAAAAACTGAACCCAGCTTAATTCAGGTTTACCAAAATTACGCCACAATAAAACCGAAATGCTCCCTAAATAACCAAATGAGTCTGCTATGTAAATTAAAAAACCAACATTTCCGGCCTTGCGAAAGGTGGCCAGTAAGCGTTCAAAAATTACGCCATTAAAAAGGATATAAGGCAGAAAAACGCCAACTCCCGTCAGAATCATCCAAACCACCGGCGGCAGGTAGCCGGCTCTGAACAAAAAGGTGGCAACCAACAGCAGCAGCGCACCTCCTACAACAATAGCGTGGTTCATCCACAGCGCCATTTCATTCCTTTTTATCCAGGTAAGCGCTGCTACAAAAACCAACACTAAAAATCCGACAGGTATTTCCGTCATAGTCAATATCCCGGGTTGAGCGCCAAACCCGAATTCTGCCCAGATTTCTACCGTAAAGTTGTCGCGTACATCTCTGAGGATGGTGAGCGCCAGATAAATGATCACCAAAATGATCAGGCCGGGTGCAAACTGAAAAAACAAGGCTTTCCGCGACTTTCCGTCCATGGGTTGACGCAGGCTGCGGTGTTCAATATCCTTACCTGAAGGCGGCGGCAGGTGTTCAAGTATCCAAAGTCCCAACAACAAAGCAGGAAGCACCAACATGGCGACAAAAAAAGGCATCCAAAACTCGGAAATGCCCCAATCAAGTATCATCCATTTTCCGATGGTTTTGACAAAACCGGAAGAAATGATAAAGTTGATGCAAAGAAATGCAGCCAGCACTTCCGTCACCCGGCGACCTTCTATGTAACTAAAAATCACCCCCCAACCCATTCCCAAAGGCAACCCGTTGAGGAATAGCCAGAACAGCCCCCAAGAAGGCGGCGACAAAGCGAAACCAAGTAAAGAAACGCCGGCAATCGCAATCATTATCAACACCATTGCAGCGCGCTTTGCTGTGCCAAGTGAGGAAATCAGACGGATTCCAATAAATTTGGACAGCGCGTACCCCACTACCTGAGCAATAACCAGGGCGATTTTATATTGAACGCCCCCTATTTCCATACCTGCAAAACTGGCCGCGGTAAAAGTTTTGCGAAAAGCATAAATACAGCCGTAGGTAACAAATACGACCAGCCCGGCAGTTATGACAAACATGAGTGGGCCGGAATTGGCTAAGCGTCGCTCAAGTGCAGGAGAGTGTAGCATATAAATTCTTCAGATTAATATTATTTAGGTGGCGAAGTAAAACACACGCCATGCAGTCACCCCCCTAGTTAATAAAAACTTAAAAGCTGCTTAATTTTCAGCTGCAATTATTTCATCTTCACCACTTTCGCTACGCGCTCTTTACCGCTGCTGATTTCATACAGGCGGACAAAATAAAGTCCAGGTACGAAATCAGAAAAATCTACCCGAGCAGAATGGTTTTCCAGATTCAGGATGTTTTCCATTTGCAATTGCCCTGAGCTGTTAAATATTTGAATGCCAAGGACTGCCTCATCCGAATGCTGAATAACCAGAACTTCGGAAACCGGGTTTGGAAACAGTCTGGTATTTCGGAACAGATCGGTTGTGCCAACCACATCGTCAACCATGCCGTTGCAATCGTTGTCCACGCCGTCGATAACTTCGACCCCCATGGGGTTAACCTCTGAATTAGCATCGTCGCAATCGAGGTTGTTGCCTACATAGCCGGTAAGTTCGTTCAGACAGGTATCCACTACTGAAGCAGGGTCCCCGAACCCATCGCCGTCAAGATCTTCATAATAAGTAAAGAAAGGCAACTCGTCGGTCTGGCCATTACAATCGTTGTCCAGGCCGTCGCATACCTCTGTTGCGTCGGGATTCAGATCCGCGGCAGCATCATTGCAATCGAGGCCATTTGTGACATACCCCTGCAATTCGTTCAAACAGGTGTCGACGGATAAAGCAGCGTCTCCAAATCCATCCCCGTCAAGGTCGGCATAATAAGTAAAGAAAGGCAGGTCGTCAGCCTGGCCATTGCAATCATTGTCCAATCCGTCACAGACTTCTGTCGCATCCGGGTTCAAGGCAGCAACAGCGTCATCGCAATCCAGATTATTCGTGACATACCCCGGCAATTCGCTCAAGCAGGTGTCGATGGACAAGGCGGCATTCCCGAATCCATCTCCGTCCACATCGACATAATAAGTAAAGATGGGGAGATCGTCTGTGAGGTTGTCACAATTGTTATCCAAACCATCGCACACTTCCTGAGCTCCGGGATTGATCATTGCTCCTGTCGCCGGATCGTCGTCGCAATCTTCATAACTGTAATAGCCATCCTGATCGGCATCTGTATAAAAATAAGTTCTTGCCAGTTCAAAAGCAGCGACGCCGATCTTTGCCCCGATGAAGCGCCCGGGTATGTCGTCAAATGGCGGGTGTATCCCTCCCCATATCCGGGACAAGCTGGTTTGATCCGAAGCATCGCGATAGGTAGCCCATTGTAAAGTCACATCTACAGTGGGTCCCTGCTCAATAACGAGAAAGCCACTGTTGGCCGGAACATGAAAAGTCCCGAGGCCTCCGGGAAAAAATTCATCGCCGGTAAGGAATGTCAGTACTTCCGCTCCTGCCCGGGAAAAGGTAGAATGCCCGGAGATGTAACCTGGGAAAGGCGGGGTTACAAAGTTTTTGCGTTGGTAGGGCCACCATTCTTCAGCCAGAATCCAGCCGACCCCGCCAATATCAGTCATTGGATCATCGATGTAATCCGGGCCGCGCCAGGTGTAGTACTTAATTTTTCCTACATTTTCATTGCTAGGTCCTGCGAGCGGATCGCCTGCTTCAACGAGTTCGATGTAACCCGGAATCAAAGTCTCCCCCGCAATGTGATAAGACGGCAAGCTGGGGTCAGAGCTTTGGCCTTTGTCAGCCATATAGCGCAGGGCGGAAACCGGGCGCACCCCGTCGTACCAGCCTTTAATACCCCATGCTGAAATAGCGGCATCATGTACGGCGCCTCCCAGTGTAAAATAGGCTTTTACATCCCATTCCAAATCGTCAATCACAGGGCCTTTGCCATTGTATCTTTTGACAAAATCAGGATGATCGGAAACGTAATTCAGAATGGTGAACCAGTGGCCTGGTGGTGTTTCTGAATTTGGGCCGTCTGCCCAAAACTGCGACAATACCCGGGTATAATCCCCCCGGGGTACAAACTCCTGTTCATAAGGCATTCCGGTTTTGGGGTTAATGTCCCAACCAATGCCCGTGTCGCCGCCATTTTCAAAATCGTAAAAATCATGGTATTCCGCCAGTGTTTGCGGGTAACTTTGGACGTTGCCGATGGAACGGGGCGAAATGTCCCACATCACGCCATCGTTGGGATCGTGGTGAGATCCCCATACGGTTACCAAATCAAAATTCCATTTATATTCGTCTGATTCCTCCCCGCCATTCAGCGTATCGATCATCGGAAAAGGCCCCGGATCATTGTAAACGAAGTATTCATGGTTATCGCGTTGGTAAACCGTGAGGTCTTCTTCCGTCATGGAAAACGGTGTTACATTGCCCCATTCAGGACTTAGCGCACTTTGCGTGGCTGGCTGAGGGTTGCCGTTTTGATCGACAGCAGCTTCCAGCGTCAGGCGCTGCCAACGGTTGGGGTCAAGGATATTTGGGTTGCCAGGGGCGGCCATGACCAGTGGCACATTCACCGTCTGGTAATATTGATTGGCGTAATTACCCAGCTCGTTAGAGCCATCCTGAAGCCCCATCTGCAAAACACATTGAGCAATGTAATTGCCTAATGCTGCGGGTGAGCCGGATTGATAATCGGTTGACGTGTTGTTGAAATTATAGCCCAATTCGTTCATGAGGTCGATGTATCGCTGAAAAGAAATAAAAAAATTCGGCGAAGCAAAAAAACGCTGAAACAGAATCCTGAACATCGCATAGCTAATCGCCTCCTTGCGCGCTTCATCGATGTTAGCCGGAACGGGTACTCCATTAAACGGACAGGTATAGCCGCTAACAGTTTTTCCAAGTAAATAAGTTTGCGCCAGGGTATCATAAGCCGCCCAGGCATCGTACATCGCAATTGAGGCATGAAAAAGGTTACGGGCATGCACCGGAGGGCGCGCAAAATCCTCGCGAATGGATTGCAGATGCGCCTCGTTCCACTTCCTTGCAATGGATTCGTTCTGAGCAAAGGCTGTAAGCGATGAAAAAATGATGATAATCAGTGTACTAAGTAAATGTCGTGCCATATTCATTACAGTTAAATTCAGTGAACAGGGATGCAATATATCTTATCAAAGGTAAAGATTCAAGTTCAGTCGGTTGCGATGCCCGGAGCAAGATTTTGTCAGGCTGCATTCAAATATCCGCTTCCTGCACCGGCTTTTTTGTGCCCTGATACAACTCATATTCTAAAAGCCGGCAATCAATTTTTCCGGTATAGAACTCAATACGGCGGCTAGTTTTCAGGCCTATTTTTTTGGCAAGGTCTGCATTTCCGGTAAAAATATACCCGGTATAGCCTTTGCATTGCTGTTTAAAGAAATCGCCGATGCGGGCATAGGTTGCTTCCAGTTCCTTTTCTTCGCCCAGGCGCTCGCCGTATTCAGGGTTCACTACAACAACGCCTGCTCCGTCTTCCGGAATTTCAGTATCCGCAAAATCGCAGACAGAAAACTGCAGGTATTGTTCTACACCCGCCTGTGCAGCGTTGATTTTCGATATTTTGACGGCATCCGGGCTGATGTCACTGGCTAGTATCTGTAAATCAGGTTTTCCCTGAATCAGTTCATAAAGCAGTCGGCGTTCTTTGATGTACAGGGAATCATCGTACCCCATGAGGTGCATGAAAGCATAATTGCTGCGCAACAGGCCCGGGTGGCGCCCCGTTGCAATCAGCGCTGCTTCAATGGCTAAAGTGCCGGAACCGCACATGGGGTTGATAAACGGCGCTTTCCGATCCCATTTTGAGGCCAGTACTACAGAAGAGGCCAAAGCCTCCAACATGGGCGCCCTGCCCGGAATTTTGCGGTAGCCGTGCTTGGCCAGGGTTTCTCCGGAGGTATCGATGAAAATTTCAGCCTGCTCGTCTTTCCAGTACAAATAGACCACTACCCCCCGCAGTTCAGAACCGGTATCGGGGCGTTGTCCGGTTTTCAGCCGGATGCGGTCAACGATGGCGTCTTTTACTTTGACATTCGCGTACATGACCGTGCGAATGGTTGGGTGGTAAACATTTCCGGTAACGGAAAAATAGCCGTCGGCCGGAATGAGGGTTTCCCAGGGTACTGAAATCAAAGCAGCATACAGGTCGTCGGGATGGTTGCAGGGGAAAGCTTTGAGCGAATAGAGCACCTGGCTGGCTGTTCGCAGCCGGAGGTTGAGCCGGATGCACTGCCGCACATTGCCCCGCAACTCCACGCCGGTGCCAAAAGTGCGCACAATGGGGCAGTCTAAATCCCGCAATTCCTGCTCCAGATAAGGCGACAGGCGGCTGTTGCAGGTGACGATGATCCGACTGGGAGTGTGAAATACGCGCATGGAATATTTTGCGCAAAGGTAGGCGTTTCTCAGGAAAACAGAACAGAATTTGGCTGCCCCGGCCAAAACCGGGACAGCCATCACCTATTATTCCAATTAAGACAATTGGATCAATCAAAAACTACACAATATTTTAGTGGCTGATCTGCACTTTTTGTACAGATTGGCTGCGGTCAGTGTGAGTCACCTGTATCGTGAGCTGCCTGGGTTTTGTTTCACATTCATTGAATCAATAGTAGTCTGACCATACAGGACCGCTTTCACAGATACTAGCTTCCTGCCAGCTGAAGCAGGATCGTTCTGCATCATACAACCGTCCGGACCGCAGATGTCACACCCGGTCCCTCCATCCGGTAGTGATCCCTGACCATCATGAGCTTCTCTCCTTTGAGTCAAAGTATGCTTTATTTGACAGGCTTTTCGCAATGGTTGAATCATCATAGTAATTATCTTTTTTGAGCAGAACAATGCCAACATCTGAAGGATATCGGGAAGCTGTACTTCTGACTATATCTGCCACTTTTTGAGAGGAAATCGGGCAAATACACCAGGCCAATAAGAATCCAAACTATAGAATCATCTTTTTCATAACCGAAATTTTATTTTTACCCTTCCTATACTTAACAGTAAGAAAGAATAGATTCATTAAAACCAGCATTCAGAGTTTTACCGCCTGAGGGGGCCTGAAATATTACGTGATGGGGTGGCTGAATTCTGGCGCTGATTGCGTTGCAAAGTGACCCCAATCTCCACCTGAATCCAATAACAGATTTGCCCCGGGTTTCCGGACAAAAAAAAGGCAGACGGAGCGTCTGCCTTAGATCAATATCATCAATAACTTGACAATCAATTATTTAACTACATATTTTTTGTAACAATCTTCAGAGACATTTCTGAAATCAGCGCAATTGCTGCACCTTTTCAAGCAACCATTCGCGGTCGCCAATGATTTTTTTGTCGTGAATCCGCTGTATGATGCGTTCAATTTTTTTGGAATCCCCTGGCGGGCACTGGACTATCTGAAGCAGGATGTTTACAAAATTACCTTCCATTTCACGAACATAATCTGTAATGACTTTTTTGGAAGCCCTGCTGATGAACATTTTTAAGGCGTCGAGCTTGTAATTCAACAAGTCGGACTGCATTTCATAATACAGCTTGATTTCGAGCCTTTTGCAGTTAGTGAGGTAAATCAGATCGGTAAAAGATTGTGGGAGCACTTCAAGCGCTTCTTCATAGCGGCCTATCGCAAACAGACATTCCGCCTTATTGAATAGATAAAAATTTTCAGGGTCTTCTTCACTTAAAATCAAGTCTTTATAAGATTCAATGAATTCCAGCGCCCAATCACTTTTTCCTACCCGGATTGCAGTTCTTGCTACACTCATATAAGCACTCGGCGACAGTTTTCCATGAAGAAACAGATAACCTCGTTGCAAGTTATCTTTCTGGATTTCATGGAGTAAAGGGGTAAATGATACCTGGCCTTGCTGGATGAGTAAAATACACAGGTTACGGAGATAAGCGTAAAAATTTTGCAAAGGAACAGGGGCAATCTGGCTGTCATGCGTCTGCAACAACTCCAAAATTTCTTTGAATGCTTCCACCGAAGGCGATTCGGCTACCAATTGTTCGTTGATTTTTGTACCTACAGTAATCAAAATGCTTCCTTCCCAGGTGTCTTTATGGATAAATTCAGGGTAGTTTAGAGTGAGGTGTTGCGGCAATTCAAGACGGGTTAATTTTTGTTGTAGTAAAAGGAGGTTTTGCAATTCAAGCCGATAGGCCAGAAAGCAGGCATCTAAGCTGGAGATGGCTTCCGGAATATACAAATCCCCTTTTATCCGGTTATAGATGCTTTCAACATTAAATTTTTCCCAGGCAAGTTGAAATTGGTTGAAATAGTAATCAGTAGATTCAAGCGCTCCCTGCTGCAATAGATTTTCTGCTTTGCTCAGGTTTTGGGCATACCGGTTGTGTAAGCCCCGCTCCCGAATGATAATCGCCCAATCCAAGGATTGCCGGAAAGCTTTTTTTTCATCCAAATAATAACGAGTTAGCAAAAACTGGCGGATGTAGCCGCTTAGTTCACTCATTAATTTGTCCAATTTACCGGCTACCCAGGGCGTATCAGGAAAAACAAGGCTAAATATCGCTTCCTTATTTAGAGAATCCCGGTCAGAGGCAATCAACTCCCCATAAAGTAAGCAAATGCGTTCCCGGTTTACCCCGCCATTAAAATATACAGATTGAAGAAACAACTCAAGAGCACTTCGCTCCTCTTGGTTAAGTGTTTGAATCAGCGCAGCAAGATAAGTTTGTTCCATAGCTTAAAGTCCATTCGCGGAAAACTACTGCAAAAGTGTTATATTTTTTTAAACATTGAAAGGCCAACTTTGCAAGGTCAATGATACTTTGTGATTTCGACCTCGCTTTATTCAATCAAAATTTGCACACTGCACTATGAAAAAGGTAATTCTGAATTTATTACTGGCCTGTTTATTGGCGCCTTTGGCTCTTAACGCGAATGCTCTTACAAAAGAAAACACCTGCAACCTCCCGGCTCCTGAAAACCTCCATTTGGTTTCATTTGGACCCGACTGGATTCAGGTAGCCTGGGATCCGGTCCAGGATGCATATACTTATCGGGTGACCACACGAAATAGCGATAACGATGCTGTTTTAAGTGATTTTTTTATCGATCAACCTTATGCAACCATTACCAACCTGCCGGGTGATGTCCCATTAACAGTAACCGTAAAAGCAGTAAATTCTGAAGGATGTGAAGGTCACGGGTCTGGTTTGGGTACTCCACCCATTAGCCTTGTATTTGACTTGGTACTGACGCCGAATGACGGCAATGTTCCGGAAATTGATTGTCCGGTAGAATGTACGGTTTCGGCTGTTGAGCAAGGACCGCCTACTATACCTCAATTCATATGCCAGATTGAAACGGTCCAGGAACAAGGAGAGACCTCCTTTACGCCGTTCTGGCTTGAAATTTCGCCACCGGTAATCAGAGGTGGTCCTGTCACCTCAGAATCAAGAAATTTATATCTATTTTTTTACCCGTTAATCACCATACAGAACGGTGAAATTTATCGATATGCTTATGTTGAGACACATTTTAGCAATTCTTTTGGTCACTGGGTGCTAAGTGAAGATCCAGGCAACATTAATCTCATGCATATATTTCATGGAAGTCAAACTGAGGTCTGTAACATCAGGATTCTTCCCTTTTACGGGACGATCCAGGTATACCTCGCCGCCGGATATACAGCAACCAAGAGAGATGATTGTCCCTACGTTAGCTGGAATCAAGGCACTGGCGGACTTATGGCACAACAAACTGCCCCGATGATGCGAGAAACATTGACCTTATCTGGCATGGCAACAGATCATTTTGAATCCGCAAATCCTGTAAAAACAGCCAATACTTTCCGCATCGTTAACCCTGTTAAGGACGATCTCACCCTGTTTTTTGAGCAACCAACAGAATTGGGTGATGTCGTGGAACTTTACAACATTAATGGCGCGCTCCTTGCTAAACAGCAATTGCCTGAAGCCATTGGTACTTTTAGGTTTCAGGCCGGTAATCTGGCCTCCGGAACTTATCTGGTAAAGGTAAATCAGAAGCATGGAGTGCAGACTCGACTGGTGGTCAAGCAATAACAAACCCTCTTTTCCTAAATAACTATTTGCTGCATAGATGCGATTAAGTCATACCACTCTGGCCTCACGTGTTTTACGCAGCAAATAGTTACTTCTCTTTTCAATCAAAAAAATTACACAGCTATGAAAAAAATGCTCTTTTTACTGATGTTAGGAGTTTTATTACTCCCATTCAAGGTATCTGCAGATGCAGAAAGTGTAACTTTTGATTTACCTGCACCTAAACATTTACATGTTGTAGATCAGGGATCTGATTGGGTTCAGCTTGCATGGAATCCTGTACCTGGCGCTGAAAGTTACCGTGTAATAACCAGAGAAGTTGCATCAGGTAATGTTGTAAGTGTCCTTGACATTGACATACCACAAATTACCATCAGCAACTTACAGGAAAGCGATTATTGGATAACCGTAGGTGGTATTCGAAACAACGTAGTGGGCCAGGTATCCGGAATAAGTGTGACGCTCCCGCTGGTCTTTGACCTGGTGCTCGGCAAAGATGAAGATGGATCATTTAGCAGACCAAATACAAGTTGCCCTGTTATCTGCAGTTTTGCATCCGAAAACCCGGAGGCTACTTTGTTTAACTGCCAAAATAGTAATTTCAACACTGAGCCATTTTTTATTCAGGCAACTTCCTCTGATCCATCATTAGGATCAATATTTCTGTATGTGTATTATGTTGCGAAAGAACCAGGACCTGGCTATGACATCTACATAGATGAAAAATATGCTGAAGTAAATGATTGGAGGCTTTACACATCAAGAGCATTTGAAAACCGTGACGTTCTTTTCCTTGAACCTAATTCAGGACTCCTCCCTCCTGTCCGCATCGAATTCTTTGAGGTCAGTTTAAAAATTTTGCTGCCCGAAGGGTATCAAATAACCATTTATGAAGATTGTGGTCCACCTCCTGGCGTAGTCAGCGGCCTTTCAAGACAACAGAACAATTCCCCAATTGATGAAGCCCAAACAATTTATGGCACAACATCGGCGGACGCAACCGAGGCAGTTGGCCTCGCCACAAAAAACCACGGCGCCTTCCGTGTCGTCAACCCTGTCAAAGATGAACTGGTATTAAACTTTGAAAAACCGACCGGACAGGCTGCCGTTTTGGAACTCTTTTCTATGAACGGCGCCATAGCCGCCCGGGAGCAGCTGCCGGAAGGGATCAACAGCTTCAGGCTTCCTGCCAGTTACCTGGCTCCGGGCACTTATTTGCTGCGGGTATACCAGGAAGCAGGCATCGAAACCCGGCTGATCATTAAACACTAAGACCCATATCATATAGTAGCCCCAAAATTGAATCGCCCATCATCAGGTTTCTCCGGTTTTCCGGGGGAACCTGTTTTTTTTTCAACCTGCCCCGTTTTTTTAAGAATTTTCATGTTATCCCCCTTGCGGCAAATCATTTTGTGATTTATATTTGTATTAATTACGTAACTAATTACATAACTGATTATAAACATGAACTTCTACGAAAAAGCCGGAAAAAAAGCCATCGGCAGCAGACTCCGTCAACTCAGCGACCGCATCGCGGAAGACGCCACACAGTTGTATGCGCTATACGGCACCAACTTACACCCCAAGTGGTTCCCGGTTTTTTACGTCCTTTCGCAGGGACAGGAAAAAACCATCACAGCCATCGCCGAAGAAATCGGCCACTCCCACCCTTCTGTCAGTAAAATCATCTCGGAAATGTCAAAACAGCAATACGTTGTGGAGGAAAAAGGCAAAAAAGACCGGCGCAAAAATGTGGTCCGGCTTTCCGCCAAAGGACTGGAAGCGGCAGAAAAGATTCAGGACCAGTACGAGGATGTCGGTAACGCCATCGAAGACCTCTCGGCTCAGACCAACCACGATCTTTGGAAAGCGCTTGGGGAGTGGGAGTTTTTGCTCGACCAGAAATCGCTGTTGCAACGGGTTGTTGCGCAACGAAAACTCCGGGAAAGCAGCCTGGTTCGTATTGTAGACTACATCCCCGAATACCGCAGCGCTTTCCGCGAATTGAATGTGGAATGGATTTCGACTTATTTCAAAATGGAAGAAGCCGACTACAAATCGCTCGACAACCCGGAAGATTACATCCTTAACAAAGGCGGACATATTCTCGTAGCGCTTTACAGGGACGAGCCGCTCGGCGTCTGTGCGCTCATTAAAATGAATCACCCTGAATTCGACTACGAGCTGGCAAAAATGGCGGTATCACCAAAAGCACAGGGAAAAAACATGGGCTGGCTGCTCGGTCAGGCGGCTTTAGACAAGGCCCGCGAATTGGGCGCCCAAAAAGTTTTTCTGGAAAGCAATACCATCCTGAAACCAGCCATTAATTTATACCACAAGCTTGGTTTTCAGAAAATTACAGGCTATCCATCTCCTTATGAGCGCAGCAATATTCAGATGGCAATAACAGTTTAGGGGCAACCATTGATAAGCTTTCAGAAGAGCCTTATATTTTTGGACGACATGACCGGCCCAAAGAGAAAAAAACATTCATGAGCTTTTACTTTCTTTTCTTCAATAACTTCAATTATTGAACCTTCTCCAACAACCTCTCACGGTCCCCGATGATCTTTTTTCTTGAATGCGGCGAATGATACGATCTGCTTTATCAGTATCCTCAGGCGGATATTGGACAATTTGCTGTAAGATGTTTACAAAATTGCTTTCCGTTTCGCAGACTGCATCGTCAAGTACTTTTTTGGAAGCGCGACTGATAAACATCTTGAAGGCAACAATTTTGTAAGATACAAAGTCGGAATCCAGCTCATAGTACAATTTGATTTCGAGGCGCTTGCAATTGTTAAGGTAGGCCAGGTTCGAAAAACTCGACGGTAAAATTTTCAAAGCTTACTCATGTTGTGCCAAAGTAAACAAGCACTCTGCCTTGGTAAACTGATAGTGCCATAATTGAGAAATAAGGGGATTACAGAAACAGCATGAGCGAAGATTGCTCTTCATGGTTTAGTGCTCGAATCTGGGAGAGTAAATAGGTTTGCTCCATAGTTGAAGTCTCTTTTCAGAAAACCTTAGTAAAAGTGTTATTTTTTTTTCAGCAACGGGGGGACACCTTTGTGGAAGAATTGATGCATTGAGTATCCTGTCAATTTTTTAGTTCTATTAATCAAAAATCAACTCAATTGCTATGAAAAAAAGTCGCTCTACCATCTTGATGGCTCTTATCTACTCCGGGTTTCTTTAGCCGGTGCTTAGTACAACAAATTGGTTATCAAAAATTAAAAGCCTTAAGCTCGCTTTTATCTCCCGTCCGCGTGTAACCTGATTTTTTCGAACCAAGTTATTGAGACTTTTTGTGCCTGAAATCAAAGGCACAAAAAGTCTCAGGGCGGAGCTATGCATTTTCATTACTTAACAATAAATCTCAATTCTATGATCAAGTTAAAAAAATTGGTACCCGTGCTCATGCTTTGCACTTTTGCATTGAGTTGTGAGAAATCAATTACTGAAAGTTTTTCAACAGAGGAAAACAATCAGGCCTATTTGGAAGACATTCAATACCGTGATGGCCAGCAACAAGGAACGTATACTCAGGGCAACCAAACACTCAGTACGTTGAGGATAATGTTTAGCGATCACCTCAAATACCATGGCACAGTTGAAGCTTGGGAGTATTTGCCAGGCCCCGTGCAAGGACAATTCCGATCAATGTACATGTCGGAAAAAGCAATTATGGATGCAGTGGGTTTTAATGATTATCTGGATCAAAAAGTCGGACAAGGAACCATGTCCAACAACTTTTCTACTTCTTTGAAACAAGTTTACAGCACCATAAAAAGCATTAACGATGGGAATGTCGGTAGTTTGGCTAGTACTTTGGCCGGACAGAGAGATGGATTGACGCTGGTTTCTTATGAACAATATGCGGCCCAACTAGTGTACGATCTCCTTATTTCTGTCGCAAACGATCTCGCTTCGTCAAGAGATGCCTCCTGTAAACTAGAAGATTGGTTAGAGGACCTTTTGGAAGGAGCTGCTATTGGCGCCAATATTGCTGAAGTCATCACCGCAATTTTCACCTATGATGGTAATCCCGAAACCGTTTCCGAAGTTGTCATCAGCATTAGCGGGCAAACAATCAAGATCAGCTACAAAGTACTTGGTACCGTCATTGGCGGTATTATTGGCGGAGTTGCTGGTATTTTTAATGGAGATGAATGCGATTGCGGTCCTCCAACAGGGATTTCTATAGTTAACCCCAGTGGCGTCAACTGTGGCACGACCTATCAGCTTTATGCCTATGGTGCCGGGAGTGATGCAGATCTATTTAATTGGTTTGTTAACGAAGGTAATTCTTCCGCAATTTTTCCTGGTCAACCCGCGCTACTTGGTGTGCCAGTTACCCAAGCCTCTCCGGCAGTACCACTGAATGTCGCCGTCACCGCATTGTGCCCGGAAGCGGCTGGAGATCCAATCGCCATGGAAGCCAATACCCTTACGACTACAATTGATTTGTTTGCCATTCCTGCGAACCAGGTTGGAGACATTATTGTACTCTCTAACTATAATCTTGCAAATGGCCTAAATGCGCATGTTGGCAATGTTGACGTGTTTCAGGTATCGAGCACTGGGGGCGCAGGCTATAACAACTCCTACTCCGTCAGCATCATGCCTCCTAACCTCGGTACCGTGACACCAGGCCAAAACGGATCCTTCAATGTCAACTGGAATTCCGCCGGAGCCGGGTCAATAAGGTTTATGGGAACCAATAATTGCAGTGGCCAACAAAACAGTTTATCGGTCAGTGTAGTGGTGGCTCAATAACCTTGTTGTAAGTCTTTGTCAAAGCAATAAAAGTTAACATAATTGGCATTCTGGCTTGGATTGGTCAGAATGCCAATCTTTTTTTTAGGTTTTATTCAATTGGTTTGTTTCTGTTCCGGGCAATTGTATGCCCTGTACGGGGCCAACTTACAACCCAAATGGAACCATTTGGCAAAAATGGCGGTATCGCCAAAAGCACAGGAAAAAAACATAGGCTGGCTGCTCGGTCAGGCGGCTTTAGACAAGGCCCGCGAATTGGGCGCCCAAAAAGTTTTTCTGGAAAGCAATACCATCCTGAAACCAGCCATTAATTTATACCACAAGCTTGGTTTTCAGAAAATTACAGGCTATCCATCTCCTTATGAACGCAGCAATATTCAGATGGCAATCACACTTTAGCATCGTGAATGGAGCAGCTTACCGAGAACCATTTAACTTTGTGTGACATTCTTTAAGGAGAAAAGAAATTCATGAGCAATAGCGCATACCTCATAGACGGCGTTCGAACGCCCATCGGCAATTTCGGCGGCTCACTTTCTACCATCCGCACAGATGACCTCGCGGCTTTGGTCATTAAAAGGTTGGTTGAAAAACACCCGGACATTCCATCCGATGCTTACGACGATGTGATCCTGGGTTGCGCCAATCAGGCCGGTGAAGACAACCGCAATGTGGCGCGTATGGCGGCTTTGCTGGCAGGCCTACCCGTTACTGTACCCGGAGAAACGGTCAACCGCCTTTGTGCATCCGGCATGTCGGCAGTCATTCACGCCAACCGGGCCATCAGGGCGGGCGACGGCGACTTGTTCATTGCAGGCGGCGTGGAAAACATGACCCGGGGCCCATGGGTCATTTCCAAATCCTCCCGTCCTTTTGGCAACGATGTGGAAATGCACGACAGCAGCTTCGGCTGGCGCTTCATCAACCCCAAACTACAGGCACTTTACGGAACGGACGCCATGGGCATGACCGCGGAAAATCTGGCAGAAAAATACAGCATCAACCGGGAGGATCAGGATCGTTTTGCATACTGGTCTCAAAAAAAGGCAGCCGCCGCAAACCAATCGGGTCGCTTTGAAGCTGCCATTACCGCGGTGGAGATTCCACAGAAAAAAGGAGAACCGCTGCAGTTTAAGCAGGATGAATTCATGAAGCCGACCACAAGTCTGGAAGGCCTGGCTGGTTTGCGTACGGCCTTCAAAAAGGAAGGCGGTACCGTCACTGCAGGAAATGCTTCTGGCTTAAACGACGGCGCGGCGGCATTGCTGATTGCTTCCGAAAAGGCGGTCAGCAATTACCAACTCAAACCCCTTGCGCGTATTGTCAGTTCGGCAGTAATGGGTGTAGAACCCCGCATCATGGGCATCGGACCGGTTTCTGCATCGCTCAAAGCCTTGCAAAAAGCAGGGCTAACGCTCGCTGAAATGGATGTCATCGAACTCAACGAAGCCTTTGCGGCACAAGTGCTGGCCTGCACCCGGGAATTGGGGCTTGCCGACGACGATCCCCGCATCAATCCAAATGGCGGCGCCATCGCATTGGGGCACCCTCTAGGCATGTCCGGCGCCCGCATCATACACGCCGCTGCCCTGGAATTGCAAAGACAAAACAAGCAGTATGCCCTTGTGACCATGTGTATTGGCGTAGGACAGGGTTATGCGGTCATTATAGAGCGGGCTTAATTCAAATTCAAAAACGCAAAATCACTTTAAGACATGAGAAACTTCACAATTGTCCTGATTTCTACGCTGCTTTTGGCTTGTTCAACCAAAGATAAGGAACAAGACAGCCATCAACACAACACAACGGAATTGGCTCCGGAAGCCCAAAAGCCCAAAAGTCCGAAGACCTCGGCCATGGCAATGGTGGGTGGTAACCATATTCACATTGATTACAGCGCGCCGAGTGTTCGGGGAAGGCAAATTTTTGGAGGACTGGTCGCCTACGATGAAATCTGGGTTACCGGCGCCCATAAGGCTACCAGCATTTCTTTCGACAAAGATGTGGTCATTGGTGGCAAACAAGTACCCGCGGGCAAATACGGGTTCTTCACAATTCCCGGCAAGGAAAAGTGGGTTATCATCCTCAACAAGCAATGGGATATGCATCTTGCTGATGATTACCAGCAATCAGAAGACATCCTCCGCCTGGAGGTCGTGCCTGAAACACTGGAAACGCCTGCTGAAGTATTGATTTATACAGTCACTGCTACCGATAGCAAAAAAGCGACAGTATCCGTAGCATGGGATCTTGTCCGAATTTCTTTTGAGATACTAAACGCCTAATCCGGTAGTCTGGGCTCCTAAACCAATGCTGCCGTCATCGTAATCTCCGTGTTCAGAGACATCGAAATCGGGCAGTTTGCTTTGGCGTCAAGTGCGGCAGCCTGAAACTGTTCGTCGGTCATTCCGTCCACAGAAGCTTTTACATCTAAGTGAATGTTGGAGATTTTGCCGTCTTCAAAGGTGACTTTGGCAGCCGTATCAATATTACCGGGAACAAATCCCATGCCTCCGATGATGAAACTCAACTTCATGCTGTAGCATCCGGCATGGGCCGCGCCAACCAGCTCTTCCGGATTGGTACCGATGCCGTCTTCAAAGCGGGTTTTGTAAGAATACTGCGCGTTGTCGAGTACCGTACTCTGGGTACTGACCGTACCGCTTCCATCTTTTCCGCTACCCTTCCAGTTGGCGCTTGCTGTTCTTGAAAATTTCATATTGACGTTGATTTTAAATTTTATTGGATTGTTGTTATATAAGCATCCTGAAAACCAGCGCGATAATGGCTGGTACAGCCTGAACATAAAAAATGGCCTTCTGGGCAGTCAGCGCGCCATAAACTCCGGCAACGATGACGCATCCCAAAAAGAAATAAGCGACTTGATTGCTCCATACCGGATCTGAAATGAAAAAAGTCCAGATGAGCCCGGCTGCAAGGAATCCATTGTACAAACCCTGATTGGCCGCCAAAGCTTTGGTCTTTTCGAACAAGTCTTTCGGAAAAGAGCGGAAAACTTTTGGCCCCCGGGTCGTCCAGGCAAACATTTCCAGCCAGAGGATGTACAAATGTTCAAGCGCGACAAATCCGGTTAAAATTTCGGCAATCAGTTTCATGTTGAAATGGATAACGCCTAAGCAACAAAAAGCCCGGCCAATGGTTGAGAAAGACAATCATAAACAGGATCAGAAGTAAAGCTATCAGCTCGCCCGCACATATCCAAAAAATTATAAAAACTTTTTGGCCGGCAGTAATCTGGTTGGCTACAGGGATGCGCTCTAATAAATATGATTAAGTGGCGCTCCTGCATGTCAGATGCAGATTCTCCATAAGCCCTTGCGCCTGTTTTCAGGTCATCAAAGGAAAATTCCTCTAAATTGAAAGTTATTTTAGTAACACTTACCTTTATAAAATTCGACGCAGTTTATTGCGGGTTATTTTATGCTTTACAAACTTCCGTTTGCATAACTAAACAGGGTAAAATGCATGTAAAATCATGTAAACATTGTGTTAAATTCATAAAATAAAAACAACTCCTAATATCAGGACTCCTCTTCAGGTATTTTTATGAAAATTCAATTTTTTAAGAAAAAAACAAACATTTTTTTTGTTCATATCGAATGATTGACTAAGTTTGCTCTGTCTATATGCAAAAAGTGAATATAGTTGATTTTAATTATGCTTCATGCATTGGCAACATCAACAAATAACTTGTTAATCATCAGCAAGTTTTCACTTTTTTTAGTCATCCAAATCAAAACATTGCACCAAACTTTAAAGTAAGCCCTGAAGTATATTGCCCCGGTAAATACTGGCGTAATTACTTTCTCCAGGCTTTCAAAGATCTGGCTTAAGACTTTCATAGTCTTTAATTATTGTCATTTACGCCTAATGGCGTAGATAAAATCAGAGGGTCTGTTCTTAAATATCCTTTGAGACATTTTCAACGCAAACACTACACAACACACATCATGAATGCACAACTGCTGTCTGTCAGCAGTTGTAAGCCTGTTTTATTCAGTCATACAACCAACTGTGACTGAAGAGGCGAAGCTTTGCATATATTATTATTCCACACACTTTTATGCAAGGATTACATGATGTTCAAAACTGAATTAATAATTAGGCAGTAATTAATTGCATAATTATTTATTCATTCATTTTCACATGAATGAAGGGGATTTTTCATGCCCTGAAAATCGAATTCACGCTTTTTACACCACAAGTACACCTCCTATGAATCAATTACAATGGTATGTTGCTTACACACATTCCAATACTGAGAAAAAAGTTCACACCCGTGTTCTGAATTCCGGTATTGAATCCTATCTCCCGCTTCAAACGGTGAAAAAAAAATGGAGTGACAGGATTAAAACAGTCGAAGTTCCACTTTTCTCAAGTTATGTATTTGTTAAAACGACAGAAGAACAAATTCCCAGACTAATGGGAATAGATGGTATAGCGCGATTTCTATCATTTGAAAGGAAATATGCTACCATAAAAGAAAAAGAAATTGAATTAATTAAAAAAATTGTCAAAGATGGAAAAGACATCAATGTCGAACGGGGGGCCTACTGCAGAGGGCAACGCGTAAAAATAAAAGAAGGGCCACTGGTTGGTCTTGAAGGCACCCTGATTAAAGAACAGGGGAAAAGCCGCTTTTTAATTGATATTGAGGGCCTTAATCAAATGCTTTCCATTAGTATTCCTGTATATTATTTTGAAGAAACTTCTCAGTATTCGGTTACCTGACCACCTTTGTTAAGTACTTAAGCTTTCCAATAAGCAATTCCTGCTTAATTCATTACTGATCAATTTTTTAGCAATATTATAGCGTTTAGTAAAACAATTATTCGTTTTTCTAATTCTATAAACCGCTCTCTAATCTCATGATTCAGATAAGGTATTCCATATTACGGAATCCGGACTCAGATGCCTTGGTCAACAAGCATATTTCCAAACTACCTCCAACAATTCAGGGGCAGATAAAGTCTTTTCGCTTTCAGAAAGACCGTCAACTGAATTTGGTTGGTAAGCTATTGATTGAACAGACAGCAAAAAGCTTTGGAATAAGCAAAGAAGTACTTGGGCAGCTCTGTTACAGCGAATACAAACGCCCGTTTTTGAGCAGGGAAATTGACTTTAACATCTCTCACTCAGGTTCTTGTGTCATGTTGGTGATGAGTAATAAAGGCAGGGTCGGTATTGATGTTGAGGAAATTAAAAAAGTAAATCCGGATGAATTTCAGGATTTTTTTACCTCTGAGGAAATGGCAGATATCCGCCAATCAGACGATCCTTCAAAACGACTTTTTCATTGGTGGACACAAAAAGAATCCCTGATGAAAGCCGATGGCAGAGGCCTTTATATACCCGCCAGGGAAATCAGAATCATTGAGAATACCGGGTACCTCGAAAAGCAAAAATGGTTTTTAAGGCCTGTCCCGATTGGCGGCCCCTATACGGCCCACCTTGCTACAGATTGGCAACTAGCTGATGAAAACATTGATATACAACAAATTGAATTTAACTGATACCATTTCTATGCCTTCCCTATTGCATATTTTGCGGGAAAGAAGCCTCCAAACGCCTCAAAAAAAGGTTTTTACCTTTCTGGAAAACGGTGAGCTTCCCGAATCCTCACTATCCTTTGAAGAACTGGAGCTCAAGTCGCTGAAAATGGCTGCGGGTTTACTTAAGGTTGCGTCCAAAGGCGACCGGGTACTGCTGTTGTTGCCCCAGAGCATAGATTTTATCATTGCCTTTTATGCCTGTTTGAAATGCGGAATCATCGCCGTCCCCTGCAGCATACCTACAAAAAGAGAACGCCTTAACCGCACCAAATCCATTATTGATAGTGCAGATCCCGCTCTTGTCATCTGTACGCCACAATTACTCAAGCGCAGTGCAACAGGGGAGGTTGCTCAGGAACAGGGTGATTGCCCCTGGCTAACACTGGATCAACTGGATGATAACAATGTGCTTTCGCCGGATTTTTACAATCCCGAGGGTAATGACATTGCCTATCTTCAGTACACATCCGGTTCTACCGGAAACCCGAAAGGCACCATTATTACCCATGAAAATATCGTCAGCAACCTGGCAAGTTTTCAGGACGCCTTCGAACATACGCAGGACAGCATTTGTGTCAGCTGGCTTCCATTTTTTCACGACATGGGCCTGGTATATGGATTGATGCAGCCCGTATTTAATGGCTATCACTGTTACCTCATGTCGCCTTTGGCATTTATGCAAAACCCCATCCGATGGCTAAAGGCTATTTCAAACTACAAGGCAACCCACACCGTAGCCCCTAATTTTGGTTACGAGCTTTGTGCATCTATTGCTGAATCTCAAAAAGAAGGACTTGATCTCTCTTCGTGGAAAGTCGCCATCAACGGATCTGAATTCATCCGTGCTTCTACTCTCGAAAAATTTACCCGGGCCTACCAGGCTTATGGATGGGACGAAAAAACTTTCTGCCCGGGTTACGGCCTTGCAGAAGCGACACTAATGGTAACGGCTTTGTCGAAAGGCTTAATGCCAGGTATTCTGGAATTCGATTTTGGGAAAAAATCGGAAGGTCTCAACGGCGTCGAAAACAACAAACAAGTTGTCGGTTGCGGCTTTATCAATACTCATACAGAAGTCATCATTGTCAACCCTGACTCGCTTATCCAATGCAAAGAAGGCGATGTTGGCGAAATATGGCTGGCCGGCAAAAATATCGCCCAAGGTTACTGGAAAAATGAAGCCGAAACCAAGGCCGTTTTCCATGCCAAACTGAAAGGATCAGAAAAAAAATACCTGAGAACCGGCGATCTTGGATTCATTCAGGAGCAGCAGCTATTTGTGGTGGGAAGGATCAAAGAATTGATTATCCTGAATGGGCAAAACCATTATCCAACTGATTTAGAACTACTTACAGAGTCTTGTGATGAAGCCATCAAGGAAAATGGCGTTTGCGCTTTTTCCTATACATCAGATGATCAGGAGAAAGTCGCTTTGGTTTGTGAAATAAAAAGAACTTCTATCAAAGACCTCCAGACAGACCAGATTATCAAAAAGATCAGGTCAAGGCTGGTGGAAGAATTTGGCGTCCGTGTTTCCGCCATATGCCTGCTCAATCCGCTGGCGTTGCCCAGAACCACAAGTGGAAAAATCCAGCGCCTGGCCTGCAAATCCCGATTTCTTGAGCATGCTTTATCGCCGTTTTTTGAATGGGAAGAAAAAGCCATCCAGCCGAAAAGCGACGATAAATTAGCCGGCGTCCCCCAGGCAGAAAAAGACCTGCTGCGCAAATGGCTGTTCCAACAGGTATCTGAAGTCTGCGCCGTGGATATTTCAGAAATCAGCTCCGATGAACCGCTCAGTTTTTACGGCATGGACTCCAACCTTGCAACGCGACTGGCTCAACGGCTGAATGACAGATTGAATCGGGCGATCTCCCCTACCCTGTTTTACAACTACCCTACCATTAGTGCCCTGGTAGAGGAACTGGGTGGACTTACGCCGGATTCTGACAAAAAAACAGACACCCGGAAGCAGGAAGCTACAGAACCGATTGCCATTATCGGTATGGGGTGCCGATTTCCGGGCGCAGCTGACCTCGACGAATTCTGGCAATTGCTGGAATCCGGCAGTTGTGCCATCGGCAGGTATCCTGAAGAACGGTGGAATTATGCCTCCGGGCAAATCAGACAGGAACATCCTGCAGCAAGCTTTGGCGGCATACTGAGCCAGACCGATTATTTTGATCCTGCCTTTTTTGGAATCACCCCCAGAGAAGCCACCTATATGGATCCCCAGCAGCGCTTGCTGCTCGAAGTCACTTGGGAAGCTTTGCAGGATGCCGGAATCAAACCAGGATCGCTGAAAAAATCCAGAACCGGCGTCTATATTGGCATCAGCACGAATGAATATGCCGCTCATTCGGTTCATGAAACCGCTTCAGCACATGCTGTTACAGGGATTGCACTGAGCATTGCGGCAAGCAGAATTTCTTATTTGCTGGATTTGAAAGGGCCTGCCCTTGCAATAGACACGGCCTGCTCTTCTTCTTTAGTCGCAATTCACAGAGCCGTGAGAGACCTCCAGCAGGGAGAAACAGATATGGCCATCATTGGTGGCGTTAACCTGCTGTTAAACCCGGTAGTTTCTGTCATTTTTGACAAAGCCGGTATGCTTTCACCGGAAGGTCGCTGCAAAACTTTTGATTCCAAAGCAGATGGTTACGTCAGATCAGAAGGTTGCGGTGTCCTCATATTAAAGCGAAAAACAGAGGCAGCGACTGATCAGAACCGGGTATGGGCTTATGTTCGTGGCGCTGCTACCAATCAGGATGGAAAAAGCAATGGCATTACTGCTCCCAACGGTCGTTCACAAGTAGCTGTGATTCAGGCTGCTTTAGAGGCAGCGCATATAAACGAAAACGGCCTTGCTTTTTTCGAAGCGCACGGAACGGGAACACCCCTGGGGGATCCGATTGAGGTGAATGCCTTAAAGGAAGTCCTTAAAAACCGGGATTCCGAAAATACACCTTGCTGGCTGAGTTCGGTCAAAGCCAATATAGGGCACCTTGAAGCAGCTGCCGGCGTGGCAGGGGTAATCAAATCGGTATTATGTCTTTCCCGCAAATCCATCCCGCCTCAGGTAAATTTCACACACCTAAACCCTGAAATCAGGCTCGGCGAGGGCGCTCCGTTAAAAATCCCGGTGACATTAAACCGCCTCGAGACCGACAAGCCCCTTTACGCAGGCGTCAGTTCTTTTGGATTTGGAGGTACAAATGCGCATGTCATACTGGAAAGCGCTCCGGCGATACCGATTGAAAAAGCTTCCGATAAGCGGGAAGAACTTGTCCTTCTTTCGGCCAGAACAAAAACGGCATTAGGTATATTGGTCGGGCGCTATCTTGAGCATATGAACCGGTTTGAAAGCACAGGCCTCAGGGCACTGAGTTACAGCAGTATTGCTGACCGGGAGCTGTCCAAACACACACTGGGTATTGTTGCGCGCAATTTTACGGATCTCGAAAAAGCTTTGCGGGCTTTCCCGGAAGGCTTGTCTGAAGAATTTACATTTTGGGTTCAGCCTGAAAATGCAGTACAGCAAAAAGTAGCCTGGGTTTTCACCGGACAGGGAAGCCAATATCCCGGGATGGGAAAAGAGCTCTACCTTTCAGAACCGGTTTTCAAGGCTGCAATGGATGATTGCGCGCGTATTTTGCAGGGCCAATCATTTGATTTACAGGAAATTTTATTCGGGGAGACTTCAGAAATCATCCACGAAACAAAATGGGCACAACCTGCCATTTTTTGCGTTGAATACGGCTTGGGCAAGCTATTGCTCCACTGGGGCCTGAGGCCGGATGTACTGATCGGGCATAGCATTGGTGAGTATGCAGCTGCCTGCTTATCAGGCATCCTGAGTCTGGAAGATGCCCTGAAAATGATATGTCTGCGTGCCAAACTCATGCAGGAAATGCCTTCCGGCGGCATGATCGTCGTTTTTGCCAATGAAAGCCGGTTGGCATCCATTATGCCCACACTCAGCAGCAGTGTCAGCATTGCTGCTTACAATACCATGGACAGCATCGTTGTATCCGGCGAATCTGATGCCTTGCAAAGCGTTTGTCAATATTGCGAAGAAAATCAAATCCCCTTCAAACCACTCAAGGTATCGCATGCCTTTCATTCCCCAATGACGGCCGCCATACTGCAGGACTTTAAAAACGGGATCAGTGAGGTTACTTTCGGCATCGCCAAAATTCCGGTCATCTCCACTGTTAGCGGCCTTCCGGCAGATGAGGAAATGCGAACAATTGCCTATTGGACAGCACAGATCAATAAGCCGGTGCAATTCAGAGAAAGCATCCGATATGCAGCCTCTGAGCACCCTGTATTCATCGAAATTGGTCCGAAATGCCAGCTGCAGGGTATCCTTCGCGACAATGCCGAAATCAAAACAGTGCTTGCTACCCTAACAGGCAGAGGGCACGACCGAAGCGATTTGCTCCTGCTTCTCGGCAGGCTGCATGCTCATAAAACTGATGTAAAATGGGAATCCGTATTGGGCAAACGATTGCCGGCATGGCGGGTTACGCTACCTTTACAGCCCTACGAAAAAGAACGCTATTGGGTTACGGAACCAAAGCAACCAGAAAGCTTTTCTCCGGTACCGATGCCTGTGGTAAGCACCTCGGCGGCGGCGCTTGCGTTCAGCGTGGATGAACTTGCTCAGTTGGTAGCTCAAGTGCTCCAAATCCCCGCAGAGCGTCTCGATCATCGTGTTCCTTTAACCAGTTTGGGAGCAGATTCCATCATGCTGCTCGAGCTGATAAAGAAAATAAAGAACAAGTTTCAGATTGAACTAAACATCAGACAACTTTTCGGAGATCTTTCTTCCCTGGAGGCACTGGCAAAATACATCGAAGCACAAGCACCTGCCTTAACACCTGACGTAACAAGCCAGTCGGCAAATATGAATCCGGCAGCCTCTGCGATGGCGCAGCATGTAACTTCGAATGCGGCAGTCGCTGTCCATACCGGCCAGCAGGATGCAACACTTACCTCCTTGTTCCAAAAACAATTGGACCTGCTCCAAAGTACGCTGCAACAGCAATTTGACCTCTTGTCCGCCAATGGCAGGGTTAGCCGCGCTGATGCGCCTCAGGTTGCTGCAGTACCGACATCGCGTCAACTGGATCCACGACTTAGCGTAACCAACATTAAGCTCAGCGAAGAGAAGGCATTAACACCCCGGCAACAGGCTTATTTTGACAACCTGCTTTACAAATACACACAAAAAACCGGCAGTTCAAAAAAACATGCCGCGAGGGCAAAAGCCCACCATGCAGACTGGCTTTATTCCATCGATTTCCGGCTGGCCACCAAAAACTTTTTGTATCCGATTGTTTCAGAAGACGCATATGGCTCTAAAATTCTGGACATAGACGGCAATGAATACATCGATTTGGCCATCGCATACGGCGTCAATTTTTTTGGAAACAACCCCGATTTCATCAAAAAAGCCCTGAGCGACCAATTGGAAAAAGGGCACGAAATCGCCACTCAAAGCCGGCTCGCTGCTGAAGTAGCAGAAAAGATATGCCAATTGACGGGACAGGAACGGCTGACTTTTGTAAACAGCGGTACCGAAGCTGTCATGGTCGCCATCAGAATAGCCAGAACGGTTAGCCGCAAGAATAAAATCGTCATTTTTAATGGCTATTACCACGGGACTTTTGATGGGAATCTGGCACAAACAGATCCGGACTCTGAGGGTACCATCCCATCCAGTACCGGTATTCCGCAAAGCATGATTCAGGATGTCATTCTGCTCCATTATGGACAGAAAGATGCCATCGAAAAAATTCGCCAATTGGCGCCTGACCTCGCTGCTGTGCTCATAGAACCGGTACAAAGTCGAAAGCCGGAGGCATTTGACCCTGTTTTTTTAAATGACCTCAGAAAAGTTACGGCCGACCATAATGTTGCGCTTATTTTTGATGAAATCATCACAGGGTTCCGGGTACACGCTGGCGGCATCCGCGCTGTGACCGGCATTCAGGCCGACCTGACAACTTACGGAAAAATCATCGGAGGAGGCATGCCGATCGGCATCATTGCAGGCAATGCCCGATACATGGATGCCATTGACGGCGGCCCCTGGCAACATGATGACGACAGCTATCCCCGCACGGTAAAGACTTTTTTCGGCGGTACTTTCTGTAAACACCCCCTTGCCCTGGCCGCCGCAAAAGCCGCCGCGGACAAACTGCTTGCAGAAGGGCCTGCACTCCACGAAAGCGTCAATGCGCTGGCTGCACGGATACAGGAAGAATTAAATGCATTTTTTGGAAAGCTTGGCGTTCCGATTCAGATTGTGCGGTACGCTTCTTTATTCCGGTTTGTTTCAGGGGGAGCATACAACATGCTGTTCCGCCCCATCGAAATGGACCTCTTTTTTTATGCGCTGATGCTGAAAGGTATTTTTACCTGGGAACGCAGAATTTGCTTTCTTTCAACCGCCCATACCGAAGCAGATGCGGTAACCATCATTGAGCGGGTAAAAGAAACCGTTTATGAAATGCTCGAAGGCGGTTTTTTCCCCGAAGCGAATCATACCCTCCTTGCAAAGGAACCTGAATCAAAAAAATGGCCGCTTACTGCCATTCAAAAACAACTTTATCTGCTTTCAACCATCAATGAAGGCGCCTCTCTGGCCTGCAACCTTAGGATGACCCTGCATTGTAATGGAAATGTAGCCCCTGAATTGATGAAAAAGGCAGTAGAGAAGCTCGTGGAAAGGCACGAATCGCTGAGGATTATTTATAGCCGGGATGGCGCTCGTCAGGAAATTTTACCAACTATACACGCGCCTTTTTCTTTTGAAATCTGCCGGGGGGATGCAACGGAACAAGGCAAAATGCTCCAGGCAATGATGGATCAGGAGGCCAATACGCCTTTTGATTTACACCAGGGGCCGCTTTTCAGGGTCAGGTTGCTCAAATTTTCAGAAAACACTGCATTCCTTTCTCTCACAGCGCACCACCTCGTTGCAGACGGCTGGTCTATGGGGGTCATTGCTAAAGATCTTGGATCAATTTACTCCGCATTACTCCATCCCGAGCTTAATAAAGCGCTTCCGCAGCCATACCCTTTCAGCGCCTATCTTCAAAGGGTAAATGCCGCAGACCATCTCGAAAAAGTTGAACGACAAAAACAATACTGGATCAGCAAACTGGACGGAGCTTCTCCCTCCAAGATGCCTTTTATAGCCAACAAAAGCAGAAATCTGGACTATTCGGGAAACCGAATCCGGCAAAGGCTGCCCAAAAATTTGCTAATTGCACTTCGAAATACAAGCCATGAACATGGCAGTACGTTGTTTATGACTTTGTATGCTGCGTTTTCAGTTTTGTTGCATCGGCTTACCGGAAACAGAGAAATCCTGGTCGGCGTGCCTGCAGCAGGCCGCTCCTTTGAGACCGATCAATTCATGACCGGTTCCTGTGCCGACACCATTGCCATTGCGCATCCGATAAACTCCGGTCATACATTCCGCGAATACCTTGACACCGTCAAAACCGTCATGGCCGAAGCCTACGACCACCAGGACTGCTCTTTTTCTTTTGTAAAAGACGAACTCAGACTAAAGGGAGATCATCATCTCAGAACGGTTTTCAACCTTGATACCCAGGTTCAGTTGCCTGAATTTGAAGGGATCAGCGTTGACCTCGCGTTTTCATCCATCGGATATACCCAATTTGATTTTCTCTTCGATTTATCGGTTTTGGGTTCGGAAATTCAGGTAGAATGTGATTACAACCGAACGCTTTTTAAAGAAACCGACATCCGGCATTTTATTGCTTTGTTTGAAAATACCCTGAAAGTCATTTCCGGCAAGTCGGACATCCGCATTGATGAGATTCCGTTGATGGATGATGCAGAACGGGAAAAAATGCTGTTCGCCTTCAACCAGACACAGGTGTCCATTAACCTGGAGCAACTGCTGCCCGAACGCTTTGAAAAGATCACCCTGCAAAAACCGGAAAACCTTGCGCTTGCGTACAAGGGGCAAAATATGGCTTTCGCCGAATTGGATAAAAAAGCCAATCAATTGGCTCATTTTCTGCTTGAGTGCGATGCTTTCCGACCCGGAGCTCCCGTAGCCGTGCTGGAAGAAAACACCCTAGCCCAATTTGTTGCCCTGCTGGCGGTATTGAAAGCAGGAGGCGTTTATCTTCCAATAGATCCGACATACCATACAGACGAGATTTTCCGCATGCTGGAGATCGCAGATGTCCACTGTCTGCTCCTGAACAGCAGGTTTGAAGAAAAAATACCGGCCAGCGCAAGCTTGCTGTTCAGGTTAGACCAACAGTTGGATAAGCTCCAAACATCGAATCTAAAGCCAGCAATAGCAATTTCCCCACAGCAGCAGGCAGGCATCTATTTTTCTGGCGGTAACATGAAAGCCGTTCAGATTAGCCATGCCGGGCTTTTAAATGCTGTTTTGGACCAGATCGACCGAACCCGAATGGACGAAGAGGATACCAGTTTGCAGTTGCTTTCTATTTCAGACGGGAATGCCCTGATCAACAGCTTTTCTACCTTATTATCCGGGGCCTGTCTGCACCTGATGCCTGTTCGTAATGCCCTCGACAAAAATTATTTACTGGCTTACATCGACCAGCATCAAATAAAAGTGCTCCCCTGCACGCCTTCTTTTCTGCACCAGGTAATGGAGTCGCCTTTGGCATCAATTCGTAAGATTATCGTATCCGGGGAGGCACTACCCCTTCGGGATGCGCGTGATTTTGCCAGCCGGCCGGGAAAAGTATTGTACAACAAATACGGCTCGCCGGAAACGGCTTTTACGGCATCGTTGCAGGAAATAACGGAAGCGGATTTGGAGGAAGGACAGGTGCTGGTTGGAAAACCAGGAGCCAACAAACAGATCTACATCCTCAACGACAGGAACGACCTCCAGGTCCCCGGCATTCCGGGAGAATTGGCCGTCAGTGGGTTGGGAGTGGCTCGGAACTACCTTAATGACGGGGATAAGGCTTCGACAAAGATCATTCCACATCCGTTTATTCCCGGGGAATCCTTATTCCTGACCGGTGACATGGCCAGACAATTGTCAGACGGCCGGCTGGTTTACACAGGAAAACGCTCCGATTTGATTACGGTAGACGGCCAGGTTGTAAACCTATTTGAAATCAGCGAAAGCTTGCGTCAACACCCGGGCGTGGCTCAGGCAAGCGTTATTTACGACGATCAACAGGGAGTAACAGCCTTTGTAAGGTCAACGCGACTAAAACAGGGAAACGGCCAGGAAAAACTGTCTGCAGAAATGCTGAAAAGCTTCCTGCGTACAAAAGTTCCGGGATACATGATCCCAAAAGAAATTGTCTTGCTCGAAACCTTTCCTTTAACCCCTCAATTCAAACTGGATCAAAACAGGCTCCGTTCTGAATTAGATAAAGTTCTTCCAAAAACACAGGAAACGACAATTACCGCCAACCATACGGAAGCAACCCTACAGCGCATCTGGCAGGAGGTTTTGGAAACAGAGCACATCGCGCTGGATGACAATTACTTCGAAATTGGCGGGCAATCGCTGAAAGGCATGCAGGTGGGTTTTCGGATCAAAGATGTTTTCGGAGTACAGGTGTCACTGAAAGAGTTCATTGAATACCCAACCATCAGAACAATGGCCGCCTGGCTGGATCAGCGCAAAAGCACACCTTCTAATGAAAGTACAACGCCATCTGTTCCAGGCCAGTATTACCCGGTTTCCCTGACTCAAAAGCGGCTGTGGACGCTTATTCAGATTGAAGGGGCACATCCGGTTTACAACCTGTTCGGCGCTTTTTCAGTTGAAGGAGTCCTGGACAAGGCTGCTTTCAAATATGCGGTCGAAACGCTGGTACAACGGCATGAAATTCTGAGAACAACATTTACGCTTCAGGACGACGAACTGGTTCAGCAAATTCACCCCTTCGACTCCGGAAAAACAGCGTTTACTCATCATAAAATCCATGGTGAATTTATTGAATCTCAAATACTTAAAATATTACAAAAAGAAGAACTCAGGCAGTTTGATGTAGAGCAGGGGCCGTTATTTAAAGTCGGCCTGATTGAAACGCCGGGATCAAAATATGTAATTTACATTAACCTGCACCACATTATAGCAGATGGCTGGTCATTAGAAATCATCAAGCGGGAATTGAACCAGTTCTATCAGGCACATGCGAAGGGGGAAGAGATAGGCTTACCCGGCCTGAGTTTGCAATACAAAGATTTTGCCCAAAAGCAACTGGACCAATACCGGTCCGGCGCCCTCAACATCCACAGGGAGTATTGGCTCAATCATTTCCGGGAACTGCCACCCCGGCTCAATCTCCCCATTGATGCCCCGGCAAGGCCGACGAGTAAATCCTATCATGGAGCCCGGGAAATCCGGCAATTGGCGCCTGATGTTGTCGCCGGCATTTATTCCCAGGTGAAATCGAAACAGCTAACCCCTTTCATGGTTCTGATTTCGGGGGTTTGTGCACTCCTCCATCGCTATACAAACAGCCGGAAAATGGTGCTGGGAACGTCCGTTTTGGGCAGAAACGAACAAGTCCTTGAAAATCAAATCGGTTTTTACATCAACCTGCTTGCATTGGGCATCGAAGTCGACGCCAATCAGGGTTTCCGGGAATTGCTCCACGCAACCAGAACAACCTTACTGGACGCATTGAGCCACGAGGCGTACCCCTTCGACATGCTTGCAGATGACCTCGAGATTGAAAGAGACCTGAGTTTTGCGCCTTTATTTGACGTTTACGTTTCCATCAATGATAAGCGGGAATCCAATTTTAAGCTCGGAGAGTTGGATTTGAAACCGTTTTCAACCGGAATTTCAAGCAGTAAATACGACCTGGCCTTTAATTTTAATGAAAATGAAGGCGGAATTGAACTGGAAATCGAGTACGATACCAAACTTTTCACACAGCGAAAAATCCAGGCTGTACTTGAACATTTCGAGCGCCTGCTGGGCTGCTGTCTGGCTGACAATGAGGCTCCTATCCGAAAGCACTACTACCTGTCTGCATCAGAAACCACGCTTTTGCTTGATGAATTCCACGGGGCAATCAAGGACGTTCCCGAAGGGTTGAGTATTCCGGCGCTTTTTGAAAAAACGGCGCTCGAAAACCCCGGGCATTTGGCGCTTGTGGACGGCACAGTTCAGTTGACCTACAAACAATTTGACCGGTTAACCAATCAGTTTGCCCGATATTTAATCGAAGAAAAAGGGGTCATGGCAGGTGATCGTATTGTCATTATGGCTGCTCCCGGCCATCAAATGGTTTTAGGGCTCTATGCCATCCTGAAAGCCGGCGCCGTATATGTTCCCGTTGACCCCGCCTACCCTGCCGACAGAATTAGCAGTATTTATGAAGCCTGTACGCCTTGCTTTATTCTGACGGACGATACTGCTTATGAAAGCCTCTCTGGTTTTCCCTGCGTATTCATCCCCGGAATTCAGGACTGGAGCATCCCCGGTCATTACAGTAATCAAAAACCCGATGTAAAAATATCCGGAGAAGATCTGGCATACATCATCTATACTTCAGGTTCTACCGGAACGCCAAAAGGCGTCATGATCCGGCACAAAAGCGTTCACAACACCATCCAATGGATGTGGGAGGCGTTGAATTTTGACACAAATGACATCGTTCTTCAGAAGACCAGCTTTACCTTCGACGTGTCGGTTTGGGAGTTTTTCATGACCCTGTGTTATGGCGCCCGCCTGGTGTGCTGTCCCAAAGAACTGTATTACGACATGGAAGCGCTCCACCATTATATCCGGGAGCAGGAAATTACCTCCATGAGTTTTGTGCCTTCTGCTTTGGTGGTTTATCAAGACTACCTATCCAGGCTCAAAGGCAAACCGGATCTACCCCTTAAGCGCATCATTGCTGCAGGTGAGGCCTTGAAACCTCAAACGGTAAAGACCCATTATCAACAGTTTTCCATTCCGTTACATAACCTTTACGGGCCAACCGAAGCGACCATTTATGTGAGTTTCTACGAAACCAGCGCCTCAGACGAAATTGTCCCCATTGGCCGCCCCATTTACAATACCTCCCTTTTGGTTCTGGATGATTACCACCAGTTGTGCCCGGTTGGCATACCGGGAGAAATTGCCATCGGGGGTATGGGCCTGGCAAGTGGGTACTATCAAAACCAGACGCTGACCGATAAAGCATTTATCGATCATCCCTATCGAAAAGGAGAAAAACTATACCTGACCGGCGATATTGGGAAAATGCTCCCTGACGGAAATTTAGCGTACCTGGGCAGAAAAGATCACCAGATCAAATTGAGGGGTTTCCGGATTGAGCTGGGTGAAATTGAAACCGTTTTGAGTCAGCATGAGCAGGTCAAAGAAGCTGTTGTGATCCTGAAAGAAGGGGCTGCTCCTTTTTTGGCAGCTTATGTCATCCCGAAACAGGGCGTAAAATCTGCTGAACTTAAACAATACCTGGGCGGAAAACTGCCATCGTATATGGTTCCCGCCGCTTTTGTCTTTATGGATCAGTTTCCGATAAACAGCAATGGAAAAATTGACCGTAAAGCTTTGATGAATGCCAGTTCATCCGCCATTTCATCTGAAGACCTCCCAGCGTCACGGCAACCGGGACCCGCTGCATCCAACGGCAAATCCGTCAATGGCGATGGAAAGAAAACCAATGTCCTGGCTTTACCCGCCAGTGAGCTCGAGGTTCAGATGCTCCGGGTTTGGGAAAAAGTATTAAAGCCACGTTTGGAAGACATTAGCAACCTGCTAACTGCTGACAAGACTGAAAATGAAGCATTTCAAATCGGCGTCACCGACAATTTCTTCAGAATCGGCGGGGATTCCTATCTGGCGGTAAAGCTTAGCGCGCTGATAAAGAAAGAACTCAACCTTAAAATAGAAGTCAGAAACATTTTCGATTTCCCGAACATCCGGGCCTTGTGCGATTATGCCGGAGAAAATCACTTTGAATACGCTTCGATTCCGGCGCAGGATTTGCAACCTTTTTATCCTGCTTCCCGCGGACAACGGAGATTTTTCCTGATGCAGGAAATGAGTACTGATAAAGCCAGATATAATCTTTACGCATCTTTATGGCTGGAGGGGCCTCTTGTTGTTGACGATTTACAGCAAGCCCTTGACAGGCTCGTCGAACGCCATGAAAGCCTCCGTACTTCTTTTCTTGAAATAGACGGCGACGTCAAACAATTGATTCATGGGATCGGTAACCTTGCTTCAGCTTTTGATTATGAGGATGTAAGCATGCACACCACCCCTGAAAAAGAAGCTTTGCACAGGGTGCAGCGCAACGGGCTTTTTCCTTTTGACCTTTCATCGGCGCCATTGTTGCACCTCCGCGTCATCAAAGTTGCAGATGAAAAGCATGTGTTGATTGTAAATATCCACCATATCATCTGTGATGAATGGTCGCTGGAAGTATTGGTCGGTGAATTAAAACACTACTACCAGGCCATCCGGGAAGGAAAGCCGGCTTCATTGAAACCGCTTCCCATACAATATAAAGACTATGTTTCATGGCAGGAAAAGACGCTGGAATCTGAGTTGAAAAAACTCAGAACTTATTGGCTGGGGCAGTTCAGCGAAGGTGTTCCTCAGATGAATTTGCCGCACGATTTTCCCCGGCCGGCCAACCGAAGTTCAGAGGGTAGGGAGCATAAATTCAGCATCTCCGCACCTGACCTGGAGGCGATTACCCGCATTATTGACCGGGAAAACGCAACATTCAATGTATTCTTTACTGCGGCCGTGTGTTTTTTTCTGCACAAAATAACAGAACAGGAAGACATTGTCATTGGTACGCCGGTCTCCGGAAGAATACATCCAGACACAGAAAATCAGATAGGGCTGTATATCAACACCCTCGTTCTTGGAGTAACAGTTAACCCTGAAGCTAGCTTTTCCGATCTGCTCCAGGCTGTGAAACAGCAAAGCTTACAGGCACAGGAGCACCAACTTTATCCTTTTGATGAACTCGTAAACGACCTGCTGGAATCCCGCGAAGAAGGCAGAAACCCGCTATTCGATGTCTGGATGGTTTACCACAATGCCGCCGTCAGCGAAAGAGGCTTTGACCGTCTGAGCCCTGAGGTTCGCATGGTGCCCATCGAAGACCATGTCGTTTTGAGCCGCTACGACCTGAAATTTGATTTTTTCAAAACCACGGATTCCCTTGATGTGGTATTTGAATCCAGCAATGACCTGTTTAGTGTTGAAAGCAGCAACAGGCTTTTCCAGGGTTTTCAGGAGTGTCTGCAGTATTTCACCGATCATTTCGACCGTAGTCCCAATTCTTATCAAACAGAGCTTTTATCTGCACATACAGATCTTTCTGAGGCTGTAACTATGCGCGGCATTAAAAAAATCGAAAGACGTACAAGGAAAGTTTAGCCAGCTGCCTGCACTATAAAGTACGCGTCCCTCTTCCAGTTGCTTTGGAAATTCGATCAACAAAAATAAATTCAATGCACCACCTCCACCTTCCCAAAACGGTCTGGTTTTTCTGGCTGTTTTTTCTGCTGACTGTAAGTTGCAAGGAATCAGGCGCCAGCCAGAAAGCAGACGCCAGTCCTGCAGAAACTTTTCAAAATGTACTGAATGAGGTCGTTGCACAGAATAAGGACGTTCCAGGAATTATGCTTCATGTAGAGGCGCCCGGACTCAACATTTCGTGGAATGGCGCTGCTGGCGTTTCGGATGTGGAAACAGGTACGCCAATTCAGGCCAACCAACCTTTTCGGGTAGCCAGTGTGACCAAAACATTTGTTGCCACCGCTATTTTACGACTGTGGGAAGAAGGAAAGCTCAGCCTTGATGACCCCATCAGCAAATACATATCTGAAACGCACACCGAAATTTTGAAGCGTGGCGGCTATGATCCGGATAAGATAAAAATCAGGCACTTGCTATCGCATACCAGCGGTTTATTTGACTATGCGGTTGGAAGCAGGTCTTATGTTGATGCCGTAAAACAAGATCCAAAGCACAGGTGGACCAGAACGGAGCAGTTGCAAGGCGCCATGGACTGGGGAAAACCATACGGCGCCCCCGGATCACAGTACCATTATTCCGATACCGGATACATTCTGCTGGGCGAAACCCTGGAGCAGGTTTACGGAAAACCGCTGGCAACTGCGCTTCGCGAACTCGTAGGCTATGAACGCCTCGGCCTGAGCGCCACTTGGCTTGAATCGCTGGAAGCCCCACCGACAAGCACCGGAGATCGGGTACACCAGTACCTCGATGAAACAGATACCTACGACTGGGACCCTTCCATTGACCTTTATGGAGGCGGAGGTATCGTGGCGACAACTTCTGATATTGCCCGTTTTTATTACCAACTCTTCCAGAATAAGGTATACACGAATGCCGCTACACTGGATTCCATGATCCAAAAAATTAGCTTTCCCGCTAAACCCCAAACAGAAAAGACGCGTAAAGGTCCGCGCCGTGAACCCGACTACCGCTTTGGCGTAGAAGTCATTGAAATATTTGGCCAGGAAGTGTACCTGCACACCGGATTTTGGGGAACGCAGGTCGCTTATATCCCCAACCTCAATGCTTCTGTGGCCATCAACTTCATAAAAGGCGACAACCTGTTTTTACTGAAGAGAATCATCCTGATGATCAAAGACATGGAAGAAGCTGAAGGCTCCTGATCGGGCATATTTACAGAAAATGCCATCGTAAATTCAATAACCCACCCTGGGAAAAACACTTGTCCACCCTATTCCTTATCCATTAATCTCTGAATCATGAACGAGGAAAATACAGTTCAAAAAATACAGCGGCGTTCCAGAAACACGACAAACTTCAATGAGAAAAGCGTAAAACACTTCTTTTTTTCAGAGGAGACAAAGCTTCCTGTTGTTTGCCAGGCTGAATATCCGGGCATAGACCTGAGAACCTGGATCATCGAAAATGCGGCCTTTATCCAAAAGGAATTGCATCAGTATGGCGCCGTGTTGTTCAGAAATTTTGCCAATGCAACAATCAATGATTTTGACCGGGTTGTCCGTGCCTGGAATGCGGAACTCATGGACTATGATTTTGGCTCCACGCCAAGAAGCAATTTGCAATCAGGGATTTACACCAGCACGGAATATCCTGCAGATCAGGAAATTGTGATGCACAATGAAATGGCATATTCCAAAAGATATCCATCCTATCTTTGGTTTTACTGTCATCAGGCTGCGGAAGAGGGCGGATGTACCCCCCTTGCAGACAGTCGCCGGGTATACCGGATGCTCGGTGAAGAAATTACGAGCCAGTTTGAATCAAAAAAGGTGCTCTACTGCCGGAATTATCAAAAAGGGATAGACGTTCCCTGGACTCAGGTATTCAGGACAGATGACAAAGAGGAAGTAGCCCGCTATTGCACCAAAAATGGCATCGACTTTGAGTGGGTCACAGAAGATCATCTGCGGACGAAAGAACTGTGCGAAGCTGTCCTTGTGCATCCGGAAACAGGGGAAAAGGTATGGTTCAACCAGGCACACCTGTTTCACATCTCAAATTTATCCGAAGAGCTGGCCAGTCAACTGGCTTTGATGCCGGAAGAAGATTTACCCAGAAATGCATTCTGGGGTGACGGCAGTCCTATTAATCCTACTTATCTGGAACAAATAAGAGCCATTTACATTCAGGCCAAGGTGCGGTTCGACTGGCAATCGGGCGATATGCTCCTGATTGACAATCTGCTTGCCTCGCACGGCCGCGATGCCTATAAAGGCCCGCGAAAAGTGCTGGTCGCCATGCAGGGCCCTCTGAATCCCGCTGTCATTTGATGCTTTTTTCCCTATCCTCATTCAGATTTCAATAGCCATGTCTGATCAAACCTTATCCGGATTCCCTGCCTCTCTTCAGCAGCAACGCCTGTTTGAGTTGGTTGGTCTGAAAGGAAACGGCAACCACATCCTGCTCCGCATTCAGGGAAAAGTCAACCCAGGCCTGACCGAAGGCAAAATTCCGGATTTTCTGAACGAAGAAGAAAATCTGCGTACCCGCTTTGTGCAGCACGCATTATCAAAATACCCCTTACAACAGGTGGAAGAAGCGCCGCGGGTGCTTGTTCATTACCACTTTTGTGAAGACGAAGATTATGCAAAAAAGACGATTGAAGCCAGCATACAAATCCCTTTTCAGGAGACGGTTTCAGAAAACCTACGCCTCGAAGTCTTCGACTGGAAGGGCGATAGCCATCTGATTTTAGGGCATTGCTCCCGATACTTTTCCGATTTCCAAAGCCTCGTAAACTTCTCCGCTCAGCTAGCTGACTATATGAGCTCCGGGAATTTACCGGATGAAAGAAGTGGCGATGAACTTCAGTACATAGACTTTAGTGAATGGCAGCATGAATTGCTCCAGGATCGCAACCACCCGCAAGCGCAATACTGGTCAAAACTGGGGTTAAACCCAGGGCATTTTACAGCCATTCATAAATATACCGATCAGGAGTCAGGCGCCCCTGCTGCATTTTTTAACCAGCCGGTAATGCCTGATACGGAATGCCTCCGTGCTTTACAAGAAATTGCCCGGGTAAAAAACATTCCGTTTAAACAAGTCTTGATGGCTGTCTGGTGGCAACTTTTAAAAACCTACACTTCCAAAGCATTTTCTTTAGCTTACAACCACCCGGGAAGGTCTGAAGACCAAACAGAACACATTTTTGGGCTGTTTGAGAAAAACCTGCCTTTGCCACATGAACTGGTCGAAACAGATATTTCTGTCTGGGAGTTGGCCCGCAAGATCGGAAACACCATAAAGGAGCAAAATACGCGGCATGAATATTTTCATTTGGGTCTGGATCAACAAAGCGGGAAGGGGATTTTATTCCCTTACCAGTTTGCTTACTACGAATTTCCGGTACAAAATGAAAATACAGAAGCCGGACTAAAAATAGAATCGTTCGCAATCTATCCGGATGCCTTTGCGCTGAGGCTGGAAGTGATTGAGCAATCCGAAACAGGTGATATCAAGCTGAATATAACAGGTGATGCCAATTACTTCCCCCGGGAATGGCCCCAGCTGTTGGCTCAACAGTTTTGCTGGCAGCTCGAATTGGAAAAAACACAGGAACTGGAAGGAAAAGAAAGCTTTATCAGCCTTAAATCCAGGCTGGCGCTGGCTTTTCAACAACAAATTGAATGCCCCGTACATCAGCATAGCGCTTCGTTAACCCTGGTTGACTTGCTGGAAGAGGCCCAAAGCCTGCATGCCGATAAACCAGCCTTAATCTATGAGCAACTGGCACTTACTTATCAGGAGGTGCATGAAATTTCAAACCGGCTGGCTCGCTTCATACACAACAAATCGGGAGGAAAAACCGGCGCTGTCATCGCCATGCAACTCGCCAATCCCGTTCATATGGTTTTATGTTTCATCGCCGCCACGAAGTCAGGGAATGCGTTTTTACCCATTGAAACCGGAAATCCTCCTCTTCGGGTTAAATACCTGATTGAAAACAGCGAAGCGATCTTGTTTTTGGGTGAGGAGAAACCGGAAACTCCCGTCGCTCATTTTGATTGGGCAACCATTGAGTCTGAACTTTCCAACTATCCGCATACCGCCCCCGGATACCCGCTTACTCCGTCTACTCCGTGCTATGTCATATTCACCTCGGGAACAACAGGAAACCCCAAAGGCGTACTCATTACACATGGTAATTTGGTCAATTATCTGACCTGGTTTAACCAGCGGTTTCAAATAACGGAACAAGACAATACCGTTTTGTTTTCCTCCATGGCGTTCGATCTCGGGCACACCATCATTTGGTCGGCTTTGTGTTCCGGAGCCACGCTGAACCTGACCAATCCATCCAAAAATCTTGAATTTTTAGAATCCGTCAATGCTTACTTCGTTGACAAAGAGATCAGTTACATCAAATGCACACCTTCCCATTTTAAATTGATTCTGGGTGATGCCCGTTTCAGCCAGTCGGCACAACAGCAAAAATTGCGACTGGTTATTCTGGGCGGAGAGCCGATTGATGTCGATGATGTCGCCCGGTTTCTGGGTAGCCATCCGGAGACCAGTATTGTTGATGAATACGGGCCCACAGAAACCACCATCGGCGTTGTGGCAACGGAAATCAATGCTTCAAATTTCGCGCATTATCGCCGGCTGCCGGTTATCGGGCAGCCATTTGGCAACCATCGGATATACATACTGGATGAAAACCAGAATCCCGTTTTTCCGGGTGAATACGGCGCCATGTACATTTGCGGCCCGGGTTTGTCAACAGGATACCTAAATCTGCCTGAACTGACCAACAAATCGTTTGTTTGGCTCGACTTCGCTGGTAAAAAAGGCTATTCCAGCGGCGATATGGGACGGTGGTTGCCGGACGGCAATATCCAACTGGCAGGCAGAATCGACAACCAGGTTAAGGTGCGGGGATACCGTATTGAACCCGAAGAGATATCTCAGGTAATCCGGTCCATGAACGGCGTTAAGGCTGCTTATACCATGATTCACGGGGCAGGCAGGGAAGATGCGGGTTTGAGGTCTTTTGTCGTATTTTCGAACGGAACGGACGACACAAACGCAGTAAAAGCCCATCTGAAAAGTCACTTGCCGGGGTATATGATTCCGGAACAGCTCTTTGTACTGGACACCATCCCTTTGAATCCAAACGGCAAAGTTGACCAGGACGCTTTAAATAAACTGGCCCAGGCACAACTCAATCAGGAAACATTACAGCTTCCTGTGGAGCAGGATGAACTGGTCATTGCCCAGATTTGGGCAGAATTATTCGAACTGGAGCAAATCGGCATGCAGCAAAATTTCTTCCAGTTGGGAGGACACTCCCTTTTGGCGATGAAAATGCTGTCCCGGCTGCAAAAACAATTGGGCGTTCGGATTCCCCTTGCCGACTTTTTTCAGTCGCCTACCGTTCAAGCCCTTGTAAACCTCGTGCGTACAGCCCATCAGCAGCAGGTTGCAGCCATACAGCGAATCAGCCAACAATCCGACACCGGTCTGTTTGACCTTTCCCTTGCCCAACAGCGCATCTGGATGCAGGAACAGCTCAAGGACTCCGACGGCGCATTTAACATCTATTTCGCCTGCCGGATTATTGGCGGTCTTGATACCTCCAAACTGGAGGCTTGCTTAGATATTTTGGTCAGACGTCACGAGAGTTTCAGAACCAATTTCGTCAGGTTTGAAGGAAACATCAAACAACAAATTCTCGCTCCCGATAAAGCCCGCTTCTCCCTGGATCAATCCGATGAACGCCTGTACAGGGAATCAGAACTGGAAACGGCCATTTTGGAAAAATGCCGCCAGGGATTCGACCTTGAAAAAGAGGCGCTTTTCAGGTGTACCCTTCTGAAAACCATAGACAATAACCCGGTTTTACTGTTTAATTTCCACCACATCATCATGGATGAATGGTCTATGGACCTGTTCATCAAAGAATTGACAGAATTACTGACCCATAGCGAGGTCCCGGAAAGTGTACAATTCCCCAAATTGTCCATCCAATACAAAGACTTTGCTGCCTGGGAACAAATTCAATTCACGGAAGACCGTCTGCGCCAAATGCAGCTCTTTTTCAGGACGCAGTTTGGAGGAACATTGCCCGTATTGAATTTACAAACAGATTTCAAACGCCCGGAAAAAAAGAGTTTTGACGGCAACAACCTTATTTTTGAATGTAGCGAGGTCCAGCACAAAGCCGTGCTCGATTTTTGCCAGACGCACGAAATCAGTCTTTTTGTATTCTTTTTGACCCTTACAAAAGTGCTGTTGTTTCGCCTGACCAATCAGGTTGACCTCATTGTAGGCACGCTTGAAGCCAACCGGAATCACCCCGACCTTGAGCATGTGATCGGTTGTTTTTTCAACATCATCCCCATTCGCTCCAGGTTTAAAAAAGATGTGCCGTTTCTTACTTTTCTGGAACAGGTCAGGCAGCAATTTAATTCAACCCTGGCCTATGCCCTGTATCCATTTGATTATTTACTGAGAGATTTAAACATTCCCAAAACGCCCGGGAGATCGCCGGTATTTGATGTTATGGTTACGGTTAAAACCGATTCGGGGTCAAACGCCACGGTTACAGAGAACAGCGGCATTCAAATTGAAGAGTATCCCCTGCCCGCACTTTACAGTAAATACGACCTGCTCTTCGATTTTATTCAGGAGAATAACAGCCTGAAACTAATACTCGAATACAATACCAACCTTTTTCTTCCAACAACCCTGCAGGAATATTTCCAGGTATTCCAGACGATACTTGGAAGTGTGCTCAGCAATCCGTCGGTGCGGCTGAATGAGATAGGATCGCCCGCGGAACCTGCTGAAAAAGAGGAAGAAACAACAGAAACATTTTTTAACTTTTAGCAATATCCGCGCTATGTATCTGAATCAAAACTACGATTTATACACTCCGGAAGACCACGAAACCTGGAGCTTATTGTATAGACGACAAGGTGAGACTGTTGTTAAATCTGCTTCAGCGGTCTACAAAAACGGTTATGACAAGCTGGCCATTGATCCGGACAGAATTGTAAACATAGCGGAATTCAATAAAATCCTTTACGACTGTAGCGGTTGGCGTATCCGGGAAGTTAGCGGCCTGGTGCCCAATAAAGAGTTTTTCGACCTGCTCATCAACAAGCAATTTCCAGTCACCGTGTTTATCCGTAAGCGGGAAGAATTGGACTATGCCAAAGGGCCGGATATTTTCCACGATGTGATCGGGCATGTGCCCATGCTGCTCAATGAAGTCTTTTCCAATTTCATGATGGAATTCAGTATCATCAGCAAGAAATACCTCCAGCATGAAAAAGCCATTGAATACATGTCGAGCCTGTACTGGTTCACATTGGAAATGGGTTTGATACGGGAAGATGGCATCATCAAACCCTACGGAGGAGCCATCATAACTTCAAAAGATGAAGTCAAAAACATTTTTAGTCCGGCGAGTGAAAAACACGAGTTCGACATCCAGAAAATGATCAACACGCCTGTCAAACTCATGATCCAGACCGAGTATTTTATCATAGAAAATTACGGTCAACTCTTTGACTCGCTGAAAGACCTCGAATACATTCTTTCAGAAGAATTCAGCACAGCTAAAAGCCTTCCTGTTTTTACTTCCTAAGCTCAGGCATCTTCAATACATTCAAATGATTGGCAACAAACAATTCATCTTTTCAGGAGAAAAATATGTTCCCCACACTTTGTTCTGGGAACAGGAAATGGCGAATTATTTCGAGCCATTTCAATTGAAAGGTGACCGGTTAGGTAAAACAGAAGATGGAAGAGCCAGTGAAACCATTTTACTGGATGCTTCCACCAGAGCCATGCTGTGGCGGTATGCGGCCAACAGGCCACTGGAAAACTTTACCATTTGGGCATCCGCAGTTTCTATGGTTTTATCGAGGTATACCGGCAACAACAACCTTGCTTTCCTGACACCGTTGGAAAACCGAATTGCCGGTGAAACGCAATGGGAAAGCCTTGTGCCCGTTTTTTTAGAAATACTGGATGACAACAGCATCCGGGAAGTCATCCTTCAGGTTGGAGCGCGTCTGAAAGATTTTTACCGGTTTCAAAATTTTCCGCTCGATTTACTGAGCCTGCCGGAAAACAAGCGTACTGCCCCTGACCAGCTGTCCAATGTCCTGCTTTCCTACAACGAATTCCATGCACCTGTTGAAGAAGAGATCGGCAAACGCTTTTTCCATATTGCCGTCTCTTCTGCCGGAGAATCCGATCCGGTTTCCATTCAATTCACCTACAATACCAGGGTCTTTTCAGCCGAATTTGTGCAGCAATTTGCCGGACATCTGTTAAATCTTCTGAAGCAGTTTGAAAACATCCATCAAACCATATCCGATTGTTCCCTGCTTTCTGAAGAAGAAGAGCATCAACTGCTGATAACCTTCAATAATACGGATGAACCGTATCCGGAAAGCCATACCATAATTGATCTTTTTGAAAAACAGGCAACACTACAGCCCAATAAGATCGCGCTCATTTATGACAACAGCCAGATGTCTTATCGGGAACTCAGTGAGCAGTCGACCCAACTGGCCAACTACCTCCTGAAATCCGGGATAAAAGAAAACGAGCTGGTAGCCATCTGCATGGATCGCTCTTTGGAAATGCTCATTGTCATGATGGGCATTTTAAAAGCCGGGTGCGCTTATGTCCCCATGGATCCCGATTATCCGCATGACAGGATTCAATACCTGCTTGCCGATACTGGCGCCAGGTTTGTAATCACCCAAAGCAGGCATCTTGGTTTGTTTAAAGGAAGCGCAAACGACCTTGTATTGCTTGATACAGACACCATATGGCCTGAAGTTCTTGAAGAACCGATGAAAGATCTTCCGGTACGTGTGAGCCCCAAACACCTGGCTTATGTGATTTATACATCAGGATCAACCGGAAAGCCCAAAGGCGTTATGATCGGGCATCGCAGTCTTTTGGTGCGCTTAAACGGGATGATCGCGGTATTGGGGATAGAACCCGGGGTAAAAACCTGCATGTGGACCAACTATGTTTTTGACGTATCGCTGCTGGAATCTTTCCTTGCCCTGATTGCCGGAGCCTGCGTTCAGATTCCGCAAAAGGAAGATGTTTATGATACCGGGCGTTTGATTGATCTTTACCAAAAAACCGGGGTGACACACATTCAGGTTACTCCCAGCTTTTTAAGCAATTTTATTGATGCCCTCGATCATCCTCAGGCAAAAGCCATGCGCTTAAGCCGCATCTGCTCCGGGGGCGAATCCCTGAAAAAAGAGCAGGTAATAGCCTTGCAACAGAAACTGCCGAATGTAAAAATAAGCAACCACTACGGGCCTACTGAAGCGACCATAGACGCAATTGCCAACAGAGATATTGATACTTACGAAACCAATATTATCGGCAAGCCGCTTCCCAATACACAGGTTTATATCGTTGACAAATTCAATAAACTCGTTCCAGTTGGCGTGGCAGGTGAATTGCTGATCGGAGGCGAAACCCTAGCACTGGGCTATCTGAACCGGGAAGCGCTGACCTCAGAAAAATTCATCCAAAATCCCTTCGACCCGAATGCCAGTTCACGCCTGTACAAAAGCGGCGACCTGGCACGCTGGCTTCCCGGCGGAAACCTTGAGTTTTTAGGTAGAATTGACGAACAGGTAAAAATCCGTGGTTTCCGGGTTGAACCGGGAGAAATAGAGACCGTTCTGGCAGGTCATAAGGCCGTCAAAGCCTGCGCTGTCAAAGCAGTTCCTGATGCCCGGGGGGAGCTGCGCCTCGCTGCTTATGTGGTGCCGTCTGCCCTATTCGACAAGCTGGAATTGCAGGCATATTTAAGCGACCTGCTTCCGGAATACATGATGCCATCTTCATGGACGGAGCTGTCGGAATTGCCGGTAAATGCCAACGGCAAGGTTGATAAGAAAGCCTTACCCCTTCCTGATTTTACAAAATCTGTTCGGGAATATACAGCTCCGCGAAATCAGTGGGAGCAGTTACTGGCAGATATCTGGCAAGATCTGTTGCAATCCCAAAGCATCAGCATCCACGACAATTTTTTCGAACTTGGCGGCCACTCTCTGCTGGTGATGACGCTGATGTCCCGGATTTATGCCCAAACTCAAATCAAAGTTTCGCTGCCTGAAGTTTTCTTAAACCCGGAGCTTTCAGCACTGGCCGACATCCTGGCTGCAAAATCGCCGGAATCCATGGAATCGATTCCCCTCGCTGATCCGGTTGACGGCGCGGGTTTGTATCCTCTGTCAGACGCACAACAGCAGATTTGGGTGATTGAGCAGCAACAGGAAAATGCCATCGGATTTGTGCTGCCGGATTTTTTCAGGTTACGCGGCAACCTCAATGTTGCCTTTTTTAAAACTGCCTTTGAAAACATCATTCGAAGACATGAAAGCCTGCGCACGGTTTTCCGAACGATTGATAACCAACCCTATCAGTTTGTTCTGCCCTTTACCGAACTGGATGCGTGGATGGAATTTGAAGATTTACAGGGCGTGGAAAACCGCTGGGAACGCGTTGAAAAAACAGCCAGAAAAGAAGAAAAAACCAGCTTTGATTTAAGAAAAGGGCCGCTAATACGCCTGAAGCTTTATCGTTTGGAAACATCCGAGTACGTCATGTTGATGACCGCCCACCACATCATTACCGACCTCAAATCTACGCTGATCCTTTTCGAAGAGTTGATCGAAGGTTACAACGCGCTTGTGAACAATAAAGCATACGAAATCCGGGAATTACCGGTGCAGTACAAGGACTATGCCGCCTGGCAACTGAATAAAAAAGCAAAAGCCGGAGATAAAGCCTACTGGCTGGATGTATTCGAAGGTTTTGTGCCCAATCAGTTACTCGTACCTGATTTTTCCCGGCCAAAAGTCAAAACTTACGAGGGAAATACGCTGTATTTCAGGATTTCTCCGGAACAATCAGCCCAACTGCTCGAATTTTGTACCCGGAAAGGACTCAGTCTTTATATGACCTTCTTTTCCATTCTGAATTTTTTGTTCTACCGCTACACGGATCAAACCGACATTACCATTGGCTCGGCAGTCTCCGAAAGGGAGCACCCTGATCTTGAAAAGCAAATCGGGTTATTCGTCAACATTCTGGCACTTCGAAATCAAATCCGGAAAGAAGCCACTTTTGGAGAACTCCTGGAAGGCATCCGGCAAAGGGTTCTGGAAGCCTACAAACACCAATCATTTTCTTTTTATGAGCTGGTCAACGCACTCCAGATTCCGCGGGCATCCAACAGAAACCCCTTGTTTGACGTCTACCTTTCTGTTGGAATTGAATCCCTTGATCAATTAGGGCTTGCGTCTTTTTCAAATATTGACATGGAGCCTTTTTTGATGGACGATACCAAGAGCATGCACGACTTATCGGTAAATTTCAGTCAAAAAGGAGATTATATTGAAGGCGCCTTAACGTATCCGGTTGCCTTGTACAGACCTGAAAAAATAGAAGGCCTCAGGGATCACATCCTGAATGTAATTCAGCTCATTACTGAAAAAGAACAAGTCTTGCTGGATACGGTATTATCGGATATCCACTATTTGTCCGAACCTCAGCAGGCACAATTACTGGCCTTTAATCCGCTGCCGACTCCATTCCCCGATGACAAAACAGTGGTGGACTTATTTGAAGAGCAGGCAGCCGGGCGCCCGGACCAAATTGCGGTTGTTTTCGAAGAACAGGAATTCACTTACCGCGAATTTAATGAGGCTGTCAACCGCCTGGCACATTGTCTTATTGAAAAAGGCGTAAAAGAAGAATCGCTCGTTGCCATCTGCATGGAACGTTCTGCAGAGATGATTATCGGAATTATGGCGATTCTGAAAGCCGGCGGCGCTTATGTTCCCATTGACCCGGGATATCCGGCAGAAAGGATCAACTTCATGCTGAAAGACAGCGGTTATGCCGTTTTGATTGATGCCGCATTTTATGAGGATTTCAAGTCAAGTTCCGGTCAATACCCGAATGTCAATCCAGGGAAAAATCCGAAAGTAAACAACTTATACAGTGTCATTTATACTTCTGGCTCAACAGGTAAACCCAAAGGGGTATTGCTGGAACACCAGGGCCTGGTCAACCACATCCATAATGTAAAAAACCTGTATTACGTTACTTCAGACAGTCGTTTCCTTCAGTTTTTCAATATTGGTTTTGATGCAGCAGCAGAAGAAATTTTCACCAGTTTGTGCTTCGGGGCAACTCTTTGCATTCGAAGCGAAGACGAATTAAATCCTGTTCGCATGCTGGATTTAATCAGGCGCCGACGCATCACGCACGCCGATTTTTCCACAGCCTATTTTGAAAGTTTCATCAGCAGCATCTCGCCCCTGGATCTGGAAGAAAAGCTGGTAAGCTGTGGTATCGGCGGTGAAAAAGTCAACCGGTCTTTTATTGTAAAATACCGGGAGCAACTGGCAGCTTTTACGAACCGGTTGTTTAATGTATACGGGCCGACCGAAACCACGCTGACTGCTACTATTTTCAATATTCTGGAGGATGATCAACTGGAGAATCGCCTGAATATCCCGATTGGAAAACCTTATCCTAACCGCTCCATATTTATTCTGGATAACAAGGGGAATCTCGTCCCTCCGGGTGTGTACGGAGAACTTCATATTGGCGGAAGAGGCGTTTCAAGAGGATATCTGAACAGACCGGAACTGACCTCAGAAAAATTCATCAGCTACCTCCAGCTAACCGGTAAGCCCGAAAAACTGTACAAAACAGGTGATGTGGCCTGCTGGCTTCTGGATGGGAACATTGAATACTCCGGAAGGACCGATTCACAGGTAAAAATAAGAGGCTACCGGATTGAGTTGGGAGAAATAGAAAACAAAATCCGGTCCCATACAGCAGTTGAAGACGCGGTGGTACTTTGCAGAGAAAAAGAAAGCGCCGGAAAAGAACTGGTGGCCTATTTTGTGCCTTCTTCTCAGGCGGGAAAAACAGAACCAGCTTTGAACAAAACGGTACGGGCTTTCCTTAAAGCAGAACTTCCAGAGTACATGGTTCCCGCTATCCTTATGGAAATGAAGGCTTTTCCCCTAACGCGAAATGGAAAAGTCGACAAAAACGCCCTTCCAAATCCGGATGCAACGGCATTTCTGGAGAATGAATTCGTGTTGCCCCGAACCGACATAGAATTGCACCTCGCTTCGGTGTGGAAAGAGCTGCTCGGCATTCAGCAGGTGGGTATTCACGACAACTTTTATGAATTGGGCGGCGACTCCATCAAAGCATTGCAGGTATCCTCCAGGTTGTACAAAGCAGGCCTGGCAGTTGATGTCAAGGACATATTTCTTCATCAGACCATTGAAGCCATTGCTGCACATATTGGCGCCGTCAGCAGAATCCCCGACCAAACACCGGTCATTGGCCCGGTAGCGCTTACGCCCATTCAGCAAACATTTTTCGAATGGTCATTACCCATACCCAATCATTTCAACCAGGCGGTATTACTGACTTGCCCTGAGGACATAAGGCCCGGAAAACTAGAGGCCATCCTAAGCAAATTGCAAGAGCACCACGACATGCTCAGGGCGCGGTTTGAAACCCGGGAAGACGGCGCGATTATCCAGTTTTGCGCAGCGCCCAACCTCCCGGTAGCCCTCAACAGCTTTGATCTCAGCACACGGGAGAATCATGAAGATGAAATTGAACGCATAGCCGATGAAGTGCAGAAAAGTTTAAATCTGGAGCAAAACCTTTGGGCGGTTGTGCATTTCAAATTGGCTGCTTCAGCAAGATTGCTCATCGTGGTTCATCACCTGATTGTTGACGGAATTTCATGGAGAATTTTGCTGGAAGATCTTTCAACCTTGTTTTTCCAAAGCGAACGCAATGCAACACCGGACCTCTCTTTAAAAACCGATTCATTCAGGGTTTGGGCACAGGAACTCATGGCTTATGCCAAAAGTGACCGCTTTTTAGAAGAAAAGGCCTATTGGAAAGCCCTGGAATTGGAAGAAGTTCAGGTTTTGGAAAGGGAAAAAGCACACCCGCACAATCACTATCAGGATGAAGATAAGGTCATTTTTGCCCTGAGCGAAGAAGATACCCGCCATTTGCTTTACGATGTACACAAAGTTTTTCAAACAGAAATAAATGATGTCCTGCTGGCCGGACTGAGCATGGCGGTCAACAATTCTTTTGGCCTGGAGAAACTGGCAATTGCCTTAGAAGGACATGGCCGCGAAAATGTATTGGACAAGGTAGACGTTCAACGCACCATTGGATGGTTTACCAGCCTGTTTCCGGTAGTTCTGGAATACGATGCTGAAAAAGATACCATCTCGAACATTCAAAATACCCGAAACATGCTCCGAAGCATTCCAAATAAAGGAATTGGGTATGGCATATTAAAATATTTGAGTCCGGAAGCTTTGAAACAAGACGTGCAATTCAGATTGAAACCGCAGATTAGTTTCAATTATTTAGGACAAATAGACAACGACGGCGAACAACATGCTTTCAAAATCGCTCCGGAATCAGTAGGCCAGTCTGTAGACGGATTCAACCACAGAGTCTATGACTTTGAAATCAGCGGAATGATCTCTGAAAAAAGGCTGAACGTAGGGATAACTTACAACCACAGCCATTTTCACAGGACAACCATCCAGCAATTTGCCGACAATTATCTGCTAGCGCTGAAAACCTGTATTCACGCCTGTCTTCCGAATGAAATGGAAGAAACGGAAGGTGAAGATTTTACGACGAAAAACATTCCGAAACTCAACCTGAATAAATTGAATAAAATATTCGGGTAACGAACTGAACAATTCTGAAACGCGAATGCCTTATATCCCGGATTACCGGTGCTCTTTTTATTATTTATTCATTAATAACCAGCACATGACCTTATCAGTGGACCTGCAAACCAATGATCTTTTATCGGCACTGACTGATAAATATGCTCTTGAAGGAAAAGAGCTGTCTAGTTATCTGGAGAAACTTTTACAGGAAAAGAGTCTGGATTATTCCGATTATTTAAACCTCGACACTTTACTCACGCTGCAAAAAACCCGCTCTGAACAACCCGATGAAATGATTTTTATCGCTTATCATCAAATCGTTGAGTTGTATTTCAAACTCATTATCTGGGAAATCAAACAATTGATAAGGCCGGCACCGCCAAGGGTACAGCCGGAGGTTTTTTATGAAAAAATCAGCCGCATCAACCGCTACATTCAGATTATCGTCAGTTCTTTTCAGGTGATTCTGGAGGGCATGGACAAACACCAGTTTCAACAATTCAGATATACTTTGTTTCCCGCAAGCGGGTCTCAGTCGTATCAATACCGCCTGATTGAAATCTATTTCAGCGACCTGAAAAACCTTACTTCAAGCCGCTCCAGAGATAATTTTTCCGCTGACACCGAGCTTTCCCTGATATTCGACCTCCTCTATTGGAAAAAAGGAATGACCAATCCAAGAACCGGGAAAAAATCGCCCACTTTGATCGATTTTGAAAAACGGTACGACAGCATGTTGTACCAGCACGCGTTGGAGCTTCAAAATCGCAACATCTGGCAATTGTTCATTCAGCAATACGCTCACGACCCGCTTTCTGCAAAGATCGCAGGGGAGTTGAGAAGGCTGGATGAGTTGTTCAACATTTATTGGTGCGGAATGCACTACAGTGTTGTGGTCAAACACCTTACAAGCGACGAAAACACCAGTTTACAATCTACGGGGAATACCCACTGGCCCAGGTATTTACACCCCAGTTACCGCAAAATTATCTTTTTTCCTGAACTGTGGAGTGAGCAGGAAACCCAGGAATGGGGACTCAGCGAGCCCTGGATACAATCGCCTTTGGCCCCGGTTGAAATGGAAACAGCACTACCCTCTACAACCTGATTTCCGATACCTTAACCTTCTTTTGCCTTGAATTAAACAGTTGATGATGCTTAACCAAAATGTATATTTAAAGCCTAATGTGGTGATCGAACCGCTCTTTGATCAGTGGTATGCCTGGTCTCATCTTATTTCACCTGCGACTGCTGCTATGAATACCATCGGGAGGCATCTTAAAATCATGAATTCCTTTGTTCAGGCGCCTCAGATTCACGCAGCGGCCATCAAAAACCCGAAAATGAAAGGCGGGCCTTTTATGGACATTCCCCCCGCCCGGGTAGCTGAAGTAAAAGCGCTAAAAGAAAAGACCCTGTCAGAAAGAGCTTATCAAATCGAATTCGGTAAAGCCATTCATGAACTCGACCAATTGTTAAAAAAAGAAGGAAATGGTTTTTCGCTGGAACAACTTTATCCCAGGGTACCGGATCAATTGCGCGGTTACGTGGAGTTGGTCTATGATCTCAACAACAACCCTTCTTTTCGGTTTTTTGAATCCCTGTTGTATAAAAGCGAATTGTATGCCGAAGATGCGCAAAGTATTGCGATGTGGATGACCAATAACGACGAACGTCCTTTTGTGCTGAGTACCCCGCGCTTAGCGGACGACCCCAATGTTGTTCATTTTCAAATTCCTTTTCGTGCCCGCGCCATTGATGTTTTAGGGCGCATGAAACGGCAAGCCATGCCATACCGCGAAATAAGGGCGCTACTCGATGTCCCTTCCGAAAAAGAGGCGCTGTTTGAATCGTTTTTTACCACAGAGGCCCCGGAACCTTATCAGCGTTATACCGGTGATAAAATCAGGATGCGTTATTTTGGACACGCATGCATTTTGGTAGAAACCAAAGAGGTCAGTATCCTCCTCGATCCACTGATCAGTTATTATGGCTACCAAACGGAAGTTGGTCGTTTTTCAGATGTGGATTTACCTGACGAAATTGACTACGTCCTCATTACCCACAACCATCAGGATCACATTTTATTTGAGACCCTGCTGCCATTACGGCATCGGATAAAAAACCTGATTGTGCCTGCTACCACCAGCGGTTCAATGCAGGACCCCAATTTGAAATTAATGTTTCAAAATATTGGTTTTAAACAAGTTATCGAAATACACGAAATGGAAACCATCCAATTCGGCGATTGCACAATCACAGGTGTTCCTTTCATTGGCGAACATTGCGACTTAAACATCCAGGCAAAAGTTTGCCACCATGTTCAGGTAGGCGATTTTTCAATGCTTTTTGCAGCCGATTCCTGTAATGTTGAGCCCCGGCTGTATCAACATATTCAAAAACTAACGGGCAATATTGACATCATTTTTCTGGGTATGGAATGCGACGGCGCTCCGCTCACCTGGTTGTATGGCCCGCTTTTGCACGAAGACCTGTCAAGGGACAATGACCAGTCCAGAAGACTTGCCGGCTCGAATTTCGACCGGGGCATGGGCCTGGTGGATATTTTCCATCCCAAAGAAGTTTATGTATATGCCATGGGCATGGAGCCCTGGCTTGAATTCATCAGCAGCATCAATTATACGGACGAATCGAAGCCTATTGTTGATTCCAATAAGTTGGTTGACAGCTGTGAGGTACAAGGCATAAAGGCGGAACGCCTTTTTGGTGAAAAAGAGTTGCTTTATGATAAAATCAGGGAATTTGCATAAATGCATTTTTTCGCGCAGCTCTTTGTAGATGGATTGAAAGTATTTGTCGAATTATGGTTTTTTTCCCTCCTTGTTTACATACCTTTCAATCTTGAATATTCCTTAATAATTTAATCTAGTATGAATGAGTCCTACAACTTCTGTAATTTCAGTTGAATCGCTGACTTTTGGATATACCTCCAAAATACCGATTCTTAAACAACTGAATTTAAATGTTCCGCCAAAGTCTATTTATGGTTTTTTAGGGGCTAACGGGGCTGGAAAAAGCACCACCATCCGCTCCATTCTCGGTCTGTTAAAACCGCAATCCGGCGATATTCGTATATTCGGAAAAGAAGTCAGGCCCAACAGACTGGAGATTTTCCAAAAAGTCGGTTCACTGATAGAATCGCCTTCTTTTTACAAACATTTAAGTGCCTACGACAACCTTAAAATTTCCTGTAAATACCTGAATTTGCCTTTTTCAAGGATAGATGAGGTTTTGGAACTGGTGAATTTATCAAAGCACAGCAACAGAATCAGCAAAGAATATTCTACCGGGATGAAGCAAAGGCTGGGTTTGGCCATGGCATTGTTAAGCGATCCCGATTTGTTAATTCTGGATGAACCGACCAATGGCCTGGATCCAACCGGAATTATTGAATTTCGCAACATCTTAACCCACTTAAACGAACTAGGAAAAACCATTTTTTTGTCTAGTCATTTATTGTCTGAAATTGAAAAAATTGCGAGCCAGGTAGGCATCATCAAAAATGGGGTCATGCTCTTTCAGGGCACTATTGAAGAGCTTGAAAAATTCAGAAAAAGCGGCCTGCAGGTCAACATCGTCAGTTCTGATGCCATGAAAGCCTCTGAAATTTTGGGCAGTCGTTTCGAAAATAAGATTGTCGGTACAGACAGCATTGAAGTAGCGCTGGAAGACCGTGAAAGTTTACCCGATATCATTGAAGAGTTTGTAAAAAAGGGAATTCGGCTTTACGAAGTCAGTTACCAAAAAGATGATCTCGAAAAATTGTTCATCAACCTTACTTCTTAGGATTAGTTTCCGGCAATTCTTAAACGAAAATCAACATGAATATTCTTTCCACTGAATTTTTGAGGAGCTTAACGGCAGAATCCTATAAACTGAAAAGAACGCCCATCCTCTGGATTTCACTGATTGGTGGCGTAACCAGCGCTATTATTGTTTTTCTGTTGTTCTATTTTTTGATTGACGAGTTCATTGAACTTAATAAAAGTCCATGGGCGAGGTATTATCAATTGAGTTACAACTTGATGTCTACCCTGTTGCTGGTTCCCTACGTCATCCTCGTAACCAGTACCATTGTTCAATCCGAGCACAACTCCAACGCCTGGAAATACTTATACGCGCTGCCTGTAAAAAAGGGGAACATCTATTTTCCCAAGCTCATCATGACGGTAGCCCTTATGGGGTTAACGCTGGTCATCTTTTTTCTGACTTCAACCCTTGCAGGTTACCTTCTGAGTATTTTAAGACCGGAATATGAATTCAGCAATTACCCCATGAATGTTGGCAGCTGGATCAGCCTCGTTGTTCATTCCTTTGTTTCGATTTTAGGCGTTACAGCAATCCAATACTGGATCAGTATCCGGTGGAAAAACTACATCATTCCGATCGGAATTGGGATGATGGGTTTCATTCTTTCCATTCTGGTCGTGGGCGAAGAAAAGTTTGCCGTTTTTCTTCCTTACTGTTATTCCATGTTTATTTCCCAGCACTTAAGCTTTGAGGAAATTTTCAACTCCGGTGTCATTGATACCAAGCCCTTTTTGTATATTGAATGGTACAGCATCATTTGTTTTGTGGTTTTCTCTGCTATTGGATTTTACGAGCAGAAAGTCCGGAATGTCAAATAAGTGCCTGTTTTTTATAGCAGGTGTCGGTTAATCAACAATTCATTTTTCTCCCCAGGCATTTCTGGTTTCACCAGACTCATTTGTCCAACTACTAATCTTTTGCAGTATGTTTAAGAATTACTTCAAAATTGTACTCAGGACCATGTCCCAGAATAAGTTGGGCTATTTCCTGAATATATCGGGGCTGTCCATTGGTTTTGCAGCGTTTATGTTTATTTTTTATTATGTAAATTATGAACTGGGGTACGACGATTTTCATGAGAAGGCAGATCAAATTTACCGGGTAACGCTGAGTCAGTCGAAAAATGGAGATTTGATATTCGAAAGCGCTGAAAACTACCCCGGCGTAGGCCCTGCCTTAAAAGAAAACCTGCCCGCTGTATTGGAATACACCCGCCTTTACAATGCGGGATCGAAAAACAACGTCGTATTCACCAATCTCAGCGATAACAGCAAGCAAGGCTTTAAAGCCAACCGGTTTTTATACGCTGATTCTTCTTTTTTCTCCATCTTTTCTTTTCCCCTGATTAAAGGAGATCGGAAAACCTGCCTTTCCCGGTCGAATTCCGCGGTAATTTCGGAATCCATGGCCCAAAAAATATTCAAAGGTGAAAATCCGATCGGGAAATTATTGCGGATGTCGGATGACGATTTCAATGAAGAAACCTGCGAAATCACTGGCGTTTTCAAAGATGTCCCCTTCAACTCCCATTTGAAATTCGATGTATTGATTTCATATGCCAATTTGCTGAACCGGGGAGAAGGCGCACTAGACCGGTATCATCAAACCTGGAAAACCAAGGATATGTACACCTACATCCTTGTGAAAGAAGGCACGGATCCCAAATCGATAGAAGCCAAATTTCCGGGCATTGTAGATCAGTACAATCCGGAACTGATCATGATTAATCAAAAAGATGATCTGTCTCTGCAGGCGCTGGGATCCATCCACCTCAATTCTCATCTGGCGGATGAGGCAGAACGAAACGGACAAAAACTCAATATTTATACCCTGGCACTCGCCGGCATCCTGATTCTGATTGTTGCGATGGTCAATTTCCTTAACTATTCTATTGCACGATCCATGACCCGGGCAAAAGGCTTTGGGGTGCAAAAAGTATTTGGGGCCGAAAAGAAAGACCTTTATTTCCAGTTTGCTTTTGAGGCCCTATTTCTCAATATTCTGGCTATTTTGGGCGCCATACTCATCATTACCGCCTGTTTTTCTTTTTTTACAGACCTGACACAGGTAGAAGGCGCCAGCCTGAATGCCTTCTTCTTCAATGCAAGTTTTTTGTATGCCATCACGATTGGTATCGTTTCCGGAATATTATTTGGAGGCTTTTTACCTGCTTCTATTCTGAACCGCTTTGACTTAATTGCCATCGTAAAAGGGCGCTTGTTGAATTTCGGAAAAGGACTGGTGCTTCGCCGGGCACTGATCACCATACAAATTTTTGCTTCGATTGCCCTCACCATTGTCTGCCTGGTTGTCATCAGTCAGATTAATTTTCTCACCGGATACGACCTTGGCATTGACATTGAAAATACGTTTGTCATGGACAGGCCGGGCACCGGCGCCAAAGATTTTCGCAGCCAGCGCGACAATTTCATCCTGTTCCAGAACAAATTAATGAACACGCCGGGTATTGTAGCCGTATCCGGTTCCTCCCTGATTCCGGGAGAAAGAATCCGCTGGAGGACCAACGTTCACAATTATGGCGAAGACAGCAAAAATGGCCATCAGGTCGACCTTGCGGCTGTTGACGACCAGTTTTTAAGCATGATCGGACTGGATTTGCTGGCCGGCCAGGCTTTTTCAAAAGCCAGAAGCATGGACGCAGATACCAATGTGATCATTTCAGCCAAAGCCGCAAAAATCCTGGGTTACAAAAACCCTGCCGATGCGGTCGGTAAAACCATTACTGTAGATGAGTGGGAATGGAGCCCGGTTGTTATTGGCATTGTAGAAGATTACCACCAACTTTCCCTGAAAGAAAGTACGCATCCAACCCTTTTTATGTACACCGTTAACCTGGTAGAATACTATCTGGTAAAAGTAAATCCAAACAACACCGCCTCAGCCCTGGCACAACTGGAAAGTACCTGGAATTCGACTTTTCCGGGAAACCCTTTTCAATATTTCTATTTACAGGATTTCTTTTACGAGCAGTATGCTTCTGAAAGGGTTTTTGCCCGCTATATGCTTGTATTTGCCATCATTTCCATCCTCATTTCCTGTATCGGGTTATTCAATATTTCCCTTTTTACCATGGTTCAGCGAACCCGGGAGATTGGCGTCAGAAAAGCCCTCGGCGCCAGTCCGCCTCAAATTGGCTGGCTCCTGATCAAAGATTACCTTCTTTTGATTGCGATTGGCAGTTTGACGGCTTTCCCGTTCGCTTATCTGTTCGGCAGGCAATGGCTCGACAATTTTGTCTATAGTGTGGCATTAAATGTATGGTATTTCTTTGCTGCCTCCGGCATTGTCCTCCTCATTTCTGTTGTGACCATCAGTTATTACACCATCAGGTCAACCCGCATTGACCCCATACAAGCGCTGAAAAATCAGAATTGACACCCTCTTCTTTTCATTGTTGATATTAAAACATTGCTGAATCATGAGTGACAAGCAAGTCTTTCTACGGAATAACATCCAGGTAGAACCTCTCATTCATAACTGGTTTGCCTGGATACAATTAATTTCCCCCGTTACCAGTGCCCTGAACATGGTGAAGAAGAATGTAGATATTATGAATTCTTACATCATGTCTCCTCAGATGCACGCCGCAGCCATCAGCAACCCATTTTTCAAAGGTGGTCCGTTTATAGACCTGAAGGGAAAACGGGCGGAAGATGTAAAAGCCCTGCGCGATAAGACAGTGGCGCAAAATCAGGATCTGTTTGAGTTGGTTGATGCCTTAAATGAACTGGACGATCTCCTCAAATCAGAAGCCAAAGGGTTTGCGCTGGAAACCTTATATTCAAAAATTCCAAAACCGATTCAGGGCTATGTTGACCTTTATTATGATCTGGACCACAAACCGGGTTATAAATTGCTCGAATCCCTGCTCTATCGCAGCAAGTATTACAAGGAATCGGGTCAAAGCATTGCCCTGTCGGAGATCACTTCAGATTCAGATCGCCCTTTCATCATGAGTACGCCAAGACTGGAAGGTCCCGATATTTGTACCATCAACATCCCATTCCGGCATGAGGCACTGGACGAATTGTTCAGGATGAAAAGAACGCCAAACTCTCTGAATTACATCAAAAGCCGGCTTGGCATCAGCGAAGCGCAAGCGGCTTTATTTGAATCCTTCTTCACGGAAGAAGCGCCTGCGCCTTACCAGCCATACACCGGTGACAGCGTCAGGGTGCGTTATTTTGGCCACGCCTGTATTTTGATAGAAACCGGGGAGGTTAACATCCTTGTTGACCCCGTTCTTAGCTATACTTACGAGTCGGATATATCCAGATTCACTTACGATGATTTACCAGATGTTATTGATTATGTACTGGTTACGCACAGCCACCACGATCACATTCTTATCGAGACCATCCTGCAGATCCGGCATAAAGTAAAGCACATCATTGTGGGCAGAAACCTGGAAGGCGTCCTGACCGATCCTTCTCTTGCCTTAATCCTGCAGCATCTGGGATTCAACAATGTCATTGAAATGAGCGATCTCCGGGAAATTCCGATTCCAAACGGTAGCATCACGGGGCTGCCTTTTATGGGCGAACACCACGACCTGTTCATCCACAGCAAGTCTTCCTATTTTGTTACCGTAAACGGGAATAAGTTTTTGATCATGGCCGACTCCTGCAACATGTCTCCTCCGGTTTATGAGCATGTGCATGAAATTGTCGGGGACGCCGATGTTTTGTTTCTGGGCATGGAATGCGACGGCGCTCCGGTATCCTGGCCTTACGGCCCTCTGTTTAAAGAACAGGTGCGTACCGACATTGACAAATCGCGAAGGGGGAGAGGCAGCAACTTTGCAGAAGCCATCAGCCTTGTCGATATCTTCAATCCGAAAGAAGCTTATGTATATGCAATGGGTGCTGAGCCCTGGGTACACCACATTCTTGGGGTAGCTTACACCAGCGAATCAAACCCCATCATACAGTCAAATATGTTTGTCGCTGAATGTGAAAAGAGAGGCATCACTGCCAGCAGACTTTTTGCCGAAAAAGAGCTCCTGCTCGAACAAGAGGCTTCCTTCGCCTAAATCAGCCGCTCAGGCTATACCGGCATGGCATTGTGCCGGGTTTCCACCTAAAATTTTCATTTTAATCGCTTCGTCCTGTGAAAAAATCAGACAACATAGAGGATGTCTACACCCTTTCCCCGTTGCAGGAAGGGATCCTGTTTCATTCTATTTACCAAAAAGAGTCCTCCGCCTATTTTGTACAGATGGTCTACCGGCTTTCCGGCGACCTGAACATCGACATGGTGCAATACAGCATGCAGGAACTGGTTAAACGACACGATATCCTGCGTACCTCCTTTGTCTATGAAGAAATGGAAAAACCCCTTCAGATTGTACTGAAGCGCCGGGAGCTGCCTTTTCATCAGGAAGACATCCGGCACCTGGGATCTCGCGAGGCACAGGAGCAATTTCTAAAAACTTATAAAGACGCGGATAAAAGCAGGTATTTTGATCTGACTTACGATTGCCTGATGCGGGCTGCCATTTTCAGGCTAAGCGACACAGAATACGAGTTCATCTGGAGTTGTCACCACATCATCATTGACGGCTGGTGCCTCAAAACCCTGGAATATGAATTTTTTGCGCTCTACGAAAATGCGAGGGCAAACAAAGCCGTTCAATTCCCCCCTGCGCCACAGTACAAAAAATACATCCAGTGGCTGAGTGAACGGTCGAACGAAGAATCTACCCGTTATTGGGAAGCTTACCTTCAGGATTACGACGCCCCGGTAGTCATACCCCGCCTGCTTCCGACTCTGGGGCCCGTTTCGGCGTTCAACAACAACAAACATCATTTTGAAGTACCGGATTTGCTTCATGAGCGTCTCCTGCAACTGGCAAAGCGCCATAAAACGACGCTCAACAACATCATTCGGGTATTGTGGGGAATCCTGATTGCAAAATACAACGACCAAAAGGATGCCGTATTTGGAGCGGTTGTTTCAGGAAGGCCACCCCAGCTTCCGGAATCGGAAGACATTGTCGGGCTTTTCATCAACACCGTTCCGGTGAGAATAACTTTTGATGCCGATACCCGTTTCAGGGATTTGCTTCAAAAAACGGCATATGACGCCATTGCCTCTGAAGCATTTCACCATTCACCGCTGGCGGATATTCAGAACCTGAGCGCATTAAAGCAGTCGCTTTTCGATCACATTATTGTCTTTGAAAACTATCCGACCAATCCTGAACTTCAGGGGCTTTCTTTTGAAAAAGAAGTCAAAGAAGAAGAGGATTTATTGAAACTCGTCAATGAAGACGTCTACAGCCAGAATCACTATCCATTTTACATCATCATTGCCATCAAGCCGAAACTGGAGTTTAATTTTTACTACAATAAGGATTTATTCGAAACGCGGCAGGTATTGGAATTTTGCGATCAGCTGTCTTTTCTGATGCAGCAATGCATTGAAAACGATGAAATCTGTATAGGCGAGCTTCTGCTTGTTGAACCTGGGACGGAGACTTATCAACAACTGGTTTACGGGTTCAATCAAACACAGCGTCCTTATCTGTTAGATACTTCTGTTAAAGCCGTTTTTGAACAGGTAGTGGCCGATTACCCCGATCGCCCCGCCATCCACTCCCGTGAAATCCGTTACAATTACAGGCAACTCAATCAGACTGCAAATGCTTTGGCCGGATACATTCTGGAGCGAATGCCCTTTAGCGCCAATACGCGATTTGTGGCCATCCTGACACAACGGGCCGATTTTGCCGTCATTGCCATGCTGGCAAGCGTCAAGGCAGGCGCCGTTTTTGTGCCCATTCACCCCGATCTGCCTGCAGGACACATCCAGAGCATTCTTGAAGAAACCGGCGCCGGGATGCTCTTTCTGGAAAGCAGCATGCTGGATGTCGCCATGTCTTATTCCGGCGAATTGTTTGCCCTCGATATTCAATTGGAAATGCTGGAAGCGGTTGATCAAAACCCCGACCTTACCATTCCTTCAGAATATCCGCTATACACCATTTATTCCTCCGGAACTACCGGAAACCCTAAAGGCGTCGTCATCAGCAACCGCTCCCTGGTCAATTATACTTCCTGGTTTAAGGATCAATTCGATTTTTCTCCGGAAAACCGGGCGGCGTTGCTTTCATCACACGCCTTCGACCTGGGGTATACGTCTATCTGGGGGGCTCTGCTCAGTGGCGCTGCCTTGTTCCTCCCGGCCCGCGATCTGGCAAGAGAACCCGACGCGTTGCTGGCTTATCTTCTGGATCACAACATTACTTTTTTAAAGCTTACGCCTTCCAATTTAAAAATCCTGCTGGCGGCGACGGGAAAAGAGGCATTAAAAGACAGTGCCCTTAAACTGATTTTGTGTGGCGGTGAAAAAATCAACGCAGACAATATCGCGGATTTTCTGTCCATCAATCCCAAAACCCAATTTGTTAACCACTACGGTCCGACCGAAGCAACCATAGGCGCCATTTTCCATGCCATAGCTCCGGGTAAATTGGATGCATACAGGCAATTCCCGGTCATTGGCCGGCCGGTCGCCAACGACAAAGCCTATATCCTGGACGAGGGCGGCAGGGTTTTACCTGTTGGCGCAAAAGGCGACCTGTACCTTGCAGGGGAAGGTCTCGCCATCGAATACCTCGCCAAACCGGAACTCAGCAATCAAAAGTTTACCCAAAGCGCATGGGGGGAACGCCTGTACAAAACCGGCGACAAAGCACGGCGCTTCCCGGATGGGAACATCGCCTTCCTCGGAAGGGCTGATCATGAAGTAAAGATTCGCGGATACCGCGTGAATGTCGAAGACATTGAACGGGTGCTGGCAGCCCATTCATCCATAGAGTTCGCAACAGTACAACCTCAGGAAAGCCCTGATGGCGACCTTAGTTTAGCCGCTTTTGTCAAGCTAAGAAAGGAAACACCCGTTCAGGAATTGGCGGCATTTATGAAAGCTAAACTTCCGGAATATATGCTCCCCGGCCAGATCATCGTCATAGATATGGTACCGGTTACTGCCAATGGCAAGCTCGACCTTAAACGACTAAAAAAAATGACGGCTTCAGGCAAGCGGAAAGAAATCATTCCGCCGGCCAACGAAACAGAGCACAAACTGCTGGCGATCTGGGAAGAAGTTCTTGGAAAAGAGCATCTGAGTACAGACGATGATTTTTTCGACTTAGGCGGCCATTCGCTCAAAGCGGTGCAGATCATTTCCAGAATCATTGTTGATTTTCAAATTACCCTCGCCGTCAAGGATATTTTTGACCACACGACCATTCAGGCTTTGGCTTTAGAACTGGAGAAACAGGTTGCCTCAGAGCAATACGGGTTGCCTTATGATGAAGTAATGATTTAAACCTTGTTCGGAAAATACACTAGCAGGTATGAAAACGCTCGTTGAGAGACTCAGGAATGCCCGTATCGAAATTGAGCTCGTTGACAATCAATTGAAGTTGCGGGGAGATAAAGGAAGCCTGAATGAAGGTTTGTTGTCCGAAATAAAAGCGAACAAGGAAGCCCTCATTCAATATTTACAAAACGAGGCAATTTCAGACACTACTCCCATCACGCAAGGTGGCGAAAACTACTACGAACTTTCTCTTTTCCAGCAGGAGATATGGCTGAACACTGCGTTGTATGAAGCAAATTTTTACAACCAAATCAGGCCATTTTTACTGGAAGGGGCTTTGGATATTCCGGCTTTTGAAAAAGCAACGAAGGACCTGATTGATCGTTATGAAATACTCAGAACGACCTTTCATCTTCTTGAAGGCGTTCCCTATCAGAAAGTTGAGTCCAGGCAGGCACTTTTCGGAGACGTCATCGAAGTTATTTTCTTGAATGCCGAACAGGAAGGGCTTCAGGAGGCTGTTGAACTGGTGAAAAATGCAGGAAAGGCGGTTTATGACCTGAGTAAAGGCCCTTTGATCAAATTTCTGCTGGTCAGGTTCTCTGCCAACCGCTATGTCTTTGCGATTCTCAGCCACCACATCATCATGGATGGCTGGTCGTCGGAAATCATTGCTTCGTTTCTCATATCCAGATACCTTTTTTACACAGAAGGCAGCGACACTGAATTTATGCCCCTGCCATTTCAGTACAAAGATTTTGCTGCCTCCCAGAATCAAAAGTTGAAAGCAGGGCAATTAACGGCGCACCGCGATTTTTGGACACAATACCTCGCAGGTGAAATTCCACAGTTAAACCTGCCAACTGACTTTGTCCGGCCTGCCATCAAAACCTTTCGCGGAGATGGTGTTTTTAAAGTCCTTGATACACTTACGGCGGGCAGGCTCAACCGTTATTGCAATGAACGAAGCATTACCCCTTTCATCTTTTTCCAGGTATTGGTAAAAACCCTGTTGTACCGGTATACCGGGCAGAAAGACCTTATTATAGGCACTGTTTTTGCAGGTCGGGAGTCGGTTGCCATGGAAAAGCAGGTAGGCAGTTTTGCCAATATTCTGCCGGTGAGAACAAAGCTGAATCCTGAAGATTCTTTCAGACAGTTGGTCCAAAAGGTCAGACAGCAAATTTTTGAAATCTACACACACCAGTTTTATCCCTTTACCCAGATCATCAAAGACCTGGAATTGCCATTTGACCAGAGCCATTCTCCTTTGTTCGATGTAACCGTTATTGTACAAAATTTTCAGGAAAACCACAGCGGAGATTTAAGCTTTGGCGCCCTTAAAGTAAAGCCCCTGGACTTTGAAACGACCCGGACTACTCAGGATTTAAGTTTCATCGTTACTGAAAAAACAGACGGCCAGATAGAAGTGGCGATTTTTTACAATTCAGCTATTTTTAAACCACAAAGGATAAAAGCCTTAGGCCAGCACCTTGAAAATCTACTACATGCAGTTTTGACCAACGACAGTCTGCCAGTTTCCACCATTAACTATTTGTCCGATAAAGAGCGTTTTGAATTGCTCCATACATTCAACAACACCTCCATCGGCGCCCCGGAACATGACAGCATTCTGGATTTGTTCGACCAGATCAGGGAAAATTTTTCTCAACACATTGCCCTGGTTTCAAACGACCATAAACTCAGCTACCGGGACCTGGATGCGCAAAGCAATAACCTTGCAGCGTGGCTTCAAAAAGAGTACAAAGTCGGGCAAGGCGACTTCGTTGGCGTGCTCACCGGGCGCAATCATTACACCATGATTTCTTTGTTAGCAGTCATGAAGCTTGGCGCCATCTTTATGCCCATAGACGAGGATTTACCGGAACAGCGAATCCGGGAAATGTGTGATTTGACAACAGCAAAACTCGTTATCGTTTCCCCTGTTTTTTTCACTCCGATCCGTTCTTTCTATGCCGGGCAAATACTGGTAATTAATGAACCAATCCTGAAACAGGCCCCGGAAACAACCTGGACAAGATACAAAGTGCGGCCTTCAGACCCGGCTTACATCGTTTTCACATCTGGCTCTACGGGAATGCCCAAGCCAATCATTGCAAAGCACGAAGGGTTGATCAACAATGTCACTGACTACATCCCCAAATTAGGCGTTGTCCCCGATGACAATTACCTCCAATTCTTTGCGGTCGGATTCGACGGATTTTTCTTCGATATTTTTCCCCTGCTGGCCGGCGCAACGCTGGTCATGATAGACAAAGAGATCATAAAAGACAAACATCGTTTTCTGCAATATCTGGACACCCACAACATCACGATGACTGCCATGACGCCTTCCTATTTAGACGTTCTGGAACGGCCTGAATTGCCTACTGTGAAAGCGCTCATATCTGCGGGGGAAGCTGTTGACACCCAAACGGCGATGTATTATGCCGCTCGAAAGCGGTTCTTCAACCTTTATGGACCAGCCGAAGCGACAGTTATTGCCAGTTTTTACGAAGTGATTCCCGAGGAAATCTACCAGGTAATTCCGATTGGAAAGCCCTGCGCAAATAAATCACTCTATGTGCTGGATGACCATCTGAACCTTGTGCCTAAAGGCGTTCCGGGCGAATTGTGCATTTCCGGCGCCGGAGTGGTAGACGGCTATTTCAAAGCCCCTGAACAAAGTGCTGAAAAGTTTGTCCCCAACCCGTTCTTACCCGGAAAGTTCCTGTATCGCACAGGTGACATGGCCATATGGACGGATGAAGGCGACCTTTTATTTGCCGGAAGAAAAGACAACCAGGTAAAGGTCAATGGCCATCGCGTAGAACCGGGAGAGGTCGAAACCATGCTCTTGAACGATCAACACATTGCGAAAGCCATCGTTCTGGCCAATGAAAAAGGAGACGGATTGCTCGCATTTTTCCAGAAAAACCAGGGCTCCAACGGATCGGTTTCACCGGCAACCCTGCGACACTACCTTGCTCAGCGGATTCCCGCGTACATGGTTCCCGGCAGGTTTATTGAAATATCAGAATGGCCGGTAACCACGCAGGGCAAAGTAGACCACAAAAAATTACTGCAATTGGCGGCGACTGTCAGCGACGACACGGTATTCGCGGCGCCGGAAAATCAGCTACAGGAGACCATTCTGGGCATTTGGAAACAGCTGCTGAAAAGGGATGAAATTGGCATATATGACCATTTTTTTCAAATTGGCGGCGATTCCTTAATGGCTATCCGGGCCATATCCGGCATCCGGAAAGCCCTTGACAGGGAGTTGAGCGTCAAAGACATGCTTCTACATCCGACCATTGAAAGCCTGGCCGGATTTATCGAAACATCTGACAAAAAAACTGTTTTGCCGCGGCTAAGCCCGGGTTCCCGCGAAGAAAAAACTCCCCTGTCCTATGCACAGGAACGAATATGGATTATTGATCAGCTGGAGGGCAGCATTCAGTACCATATTCCTACGGTCTTGCGATGGAAAAACAAGCTGGATAAACCCGCTTTAGCTTTAGCCCTCCGCGACCTGGTCCGGCGACATGAATCATTGCGGAGCATTGTGCTCAGTGAGGATGGACGCCCCTATCAAAAAATCCTCCCTGCCGATGACTGGGAATTATCGCATCATGAAGGGGAGGCTTTCGAACTGGAAGCATCATTGAATGCGTATATCGAGTCGTTCATTAACCGACCATTTGACTTGTCGGCAGATTTTATGTTTCGGGCCCATCTGCTTCAATGCGCTGATAATGACCATGTATTGATATTGGTCATCCATCACATTGCTTCAGACGGGTGGTCGGAAGCCATATTGGTCAATGACCTGACTGCCTTATACCAGGCAAGGTTGGAAAACCGGCAGACTAATTTGCCGGAGCTGACCGTACAATATGCAGATTATGCCATCTGGCAACGAAAATATTTGTCGGGCGCTTACTTGTCGACACAACTGTCCTGGTGGGAAAAACAGTTAAGCGGTATAGAGCCATTGAATTTTCCCACAGACTACGTAAGACCGGCCATTCAAAGTACCCGGGGAGCCTCGGTCGTTTTTCCGATCGATAAAAACCTGCTGACCGGGCTGAAGTCATTGAGCGCTGCCCGGGAGGCGACCTTATTCATGACCCTTTTGTCAGCTTTCAAGGTACTCTTGTACAGATATAGCGGCCAGGAAGACATTTGTGTTGGAACGCCGGTTGCCAACCGCAATCAAAAAGAACTCGAATCACTGGTCGGCTTTTTCATCAATACCTTAGCCCTGCGCAGCAATTTGGGGGGTAATCCAGGCTTTAGCACTTTGCTTGACCACGTCAAAGAATCGACACTGGAAGCTTTTTTCCATCAGGAAGTTCCTTTTGAACAGATCGTCAATCGGGTTGAAACCAATCGGAGCATGAGTCGAAGCCCCATCTTTCAGGTGATGTTTGTGATGCAAAACATGCCGGAATCACAGGAGCTCCAATTGGGGGGTACCATCCTTGCTTCGCAATCGATTGCCCAAACCAGAGCCTTGTTCGACCTGACTTTTTCTGTTAAGGAAAAATCGGACGAATTACTCATAGCCATTGAATATTGTCGCGATTTGTTTGCGCCGGAAACCATTCATCAAATCGCCGGGCATTTCAAAGTCCTGCTTGCCGACATCGTCAGCAATCCGGATAAAAGCATCAGCTCACTTAATCTGCTGGAGCAGGAAGAAGTCCTTGAATTAACCCAAACTTTCAACAATACTTCGAAAATCTTTGACCCTAAGTGTGGACTGCTTGACCTTTGGGAAAAACAAGCAGCCCTCAATCCGGATAACACAGCCATTGCTTTGGAAGGCAGGCGCCTGAGTTACCGAATGGTGCAACAGCAATCTGACAAACTTGCCTTTTTTCTGCGCAAAACGCACCAGGTTGGCCCCAATGACCTCATTGGTCTGATGATGGAGCGTTCCGAATGGGCCATTATCGCCATACTCGGTATTTTGAAATCCGGCGCTGGCTATGTGCCAATCGACCTGGATTACCCCCAACAACGGAAGGCTTTTATGGTGGCCGAAACTCAGCTTAAAACCCTGATTGTTCTCTCCGGCCAGCTCGATGAAGCTGCTGCTTATGGCGTCCCTGTTTGCGCCCTGGACCTTGAAATGGAACAATGGCAGGCGCCTGCCACCCCCGAAAATGCAGTCAGAAACCCCAAAGATCTGGCTTATGTCATTTTCACTTCCGGATCTACCGGTAAGCCCAAAGGCGTTATGGTGGAGGAAGCCAGTTTGTTGAACTACTTGTTTTACAGCCTTGACGCCTATCTCCCTGGAGAACAACCTTTTAGCTTCCCGCTTTTTACCTCGCTTGCTTTCGATTTAACCCAGACCAGCATTTTTCTCAGCTTGCTGAGCGGCGGAACATTGACCATTGAAAAGAGTAATGATCCGGATATTGCTTTGGAAAACATTACCCAAAATCCTGTCGTAAATGCCATTAAGCTGACACCATCCCACCTCAATTTTCTGGAAGGAAAACCCAATTCGGAAATTCGGGTTGCGATAGTAGGCGGCGAGCAAATGGAAAAACAACACGTTGCCATCCTGAAGGCCATGAATCCAGATATCAGGATTTACAACGAGTATGGTCCGACAGAAGCAACCATCGGATGCACGGTGTACGAGATCAGCGACCCGGAGCAGCAGGTGCTGATCGGCAAGCCAATTGCCAACACACAAATATTTATTCTGAATGATGCCGGTGAACTGGCGCCAAAAGGAGTTCCCGGTGAAATTTACATCGGCGGCGAATGCCTCGCAAGAGGCTATCTCAATCGCCCTGATTTAACAGCCGAAAGGTTTATCGTCAATCCTCACGCCCCTGACACCGGAAGCAGAATATACCGCACCGGCGATATCGGGCGCTGGCTTCGCGATGGCAACCTCGAATACCGGGGCAGGAAAGACAATCAGGTCAAAATCAGGGGATATCGGATCGAGCTGGGTGAAATTGAAAGCATTTTAGCGGCTGCTGAAGGGGTGAAAAGTTGTGCCCTTGTTGCAAAACCGGCGCCTTCCGGTGGACTTCGGCTCGCCGCTTATGTGGTCGCAGAACCAGCCTGTCAGAAAAATCAGCTGCTGGAATATTTGAGCGACAAACTCCCCGATTACATGATACCGGCGATCTGGGAGATGCTGGACGAATTGCCCCTGACCGATGCGGGCAAAATCGACCGGAAAGCTCTGGTTGACAGAAGTACTGCACCTCTTTCAGCGCAAACGTACACCGCCCCCGAAGAAGAAACAGAAAAACAACTGGCAGCCATTTGGAAAGCCTTATTGAATGTTGAAAATATTGGCGTACACGACAATTTCTTCGAATTGGGTGGCGATTCCATCATCAGTATTCAGGTCGTCAGCCGGGCAAAACAACTGGGTTATGCTTTGCGCCCCAGGGATCTTTTTCAACACCAGACCATTTCTTCACTGGCAAAACTCATCCGGCAGCAGAAAATTTCTTCCACCGTAGCGGAACAAGGTCTGCTGACTGGCGCCGCCGCATTATCCCCCATCCAGGCCTGGTTTTTCGAACACGCCTTTCCGGGTATGGCTCATTTCAACCAATCTGTTTTGCTTGAAATAAGCCGGTCGTTTGATGAAGCCTCCTTAGAAACCGTGGTGGTTTCTCTGGTGAAACACCACGATGCTTTGCGATTTATTTATCACAAAGAAAACGGGCAATGGGTGCAAACCTATGCTGCTTTCGAAGGCGGCATATCGGTTGTGGATCTGACAGGTGTTCCTTCTAAAGATATCGGTATCCGCATTACAGAAACCTGTGATTCCACCCAAAGAAGCCTGGATCTTTCAACTGGTCCGCTGTTTAAAGTTATCTATATCAAAACCCCCGCTGCTGAAACCCACAACCGCTTATTCCTTGTTGCCCACCACCTGATTATGGATGGCATTTCGTGGAGGGTTTTACTCAATAACCTGGAAACAGCACTTGATGCAGTATCGAAAGGCCTGAAAATTGATTTTGGCAGCAAGGGCACCTCATACAGACAGTGGGTTGACTCTCTGAAAAAACATGCTCTAAGCAGTCAGATGGCTTCACAGAAAGCATTTTGGGAAGCTGTTTGCAATGATTACCAGCCGCTTCCTGTCGACATGCAGGTCGACGTGTTCCCATTTGCGGACATGGTTAGTTATACCGTTGATCTGGAAGAAAAAATGACGCGCTTTTTGCTGCAGGAAAGCAATCTGGCATACCATACTGAAATAAACGACCTGCTCCTCGCCGCATTGGCAAAAACAATCCATAACTGGACGGGGTATTCCAAAATCGTCATCGGCATGGAAGGCCATGGAAGAGAGGATATCTCCGCGGAAAATGACATCAGCAGCGTGGTAGGCTGGTTCACCAATCTTTATCCGGTTTCCCTGGCCATTGAAAAAGACATTCCTGAGGAAAAACTGATTAAATCGGTCAAAGAACAACTTCGGGCAATACCTGAAAAAGGCATGGGTTATGGCGTCCTGCGCTATTTGCACCCTTCCGGGCAAGTCAGAAGTGGATTATCAAAAGGCAACTGGGATATTGTATTTAATTATTTGGGGCAATTAGACACCCTCGTAAACAGTGAAAACGGTTTGCAGATAGCACAGGAATCCGAGGGAAGCAGCAGAAGCGAAGACTATCCGATCAAGGAAAAAATAGCCATCAACGCTTTCATTGCCAATGGAAAACTGACGGTCTCCTGGAATTATTCCCGGAAACAATATGAGCAAAAGACAATAGAAATAATTGCACTTCAATACGTAGAAAATTTAACGCAAATAATTCACCATTGCCTCAGCAAAGAAGTTCAGGAATTTACCCCATCAGACCGCGGATTATCCGGAGAAATGGATTATTCCGAATTTGAAAAACTCCATGCAGTTTTATTGGAAAAAGAACTGGAGGGAGATGAAATATTAAAATTCTAGGGTTTTAACCAATCCCATTGCATTGCTAATCCTGCCCATTCAGAAATATTTTTAAATCATGATGGACCATTTCATTGAAAAACTGGAAGGTTTAAACCTGTTCCTCGTTGAAAAAGACGGCGATTTAATATTAAAAGGCCGTAAAGGAGAACTGACTAAAGAGGAGATCGCGTCCATTATGAAGGACCGTTCCATCGTTGACTTTATCAAAGAAAACAAGCAGGAACTCATCCGTCATTTACTGAAAACATCGGTAAAGGAGCGTGCTGTATACAAGCTGAGCCCGCTGCAGGAAGGCATGTTATTTCACCATTTGTACGATGGCGATTCCAATGCCTATACAGAACAATTTATCGTTAATTTTCCGGTGGGACTGGATACGGCTGTTTTCAAATCATCGTGGAATTATGTCCTTCAAAACCACAGCATTCTCAGAAGCAGTTTCATCTATGACCAGCTGAGTATTCCGGTACAATGTGTGCATACCTCCATCCATTTGCCTGTGAAAGAGCTGGATTTTTCTGTGCTTTCGCCATCTGATCAGGAAAAAGAGATTCAGGATTTTCTTGCCCGGGATCGGAAAACCCGGTTTGATTTTGGTCAACCGCCATTAATGCGCATTGCCTTAATAAAAACCGGCGTAAAAAGTTATCAGATGATCTGGACCTACCATCATATTTTGCTGGATGGATGGTCGATGCCGGTAATTATGGAGGAATTCCTGCATGCTTATGAAGTCCTTTCGCTGGGGGAATTGCCGGAAAAAAAAGAAGAAGACCGTTATGAAGATTTTATCAAATACATCAGTTCAAAGAATCCTTATGAAGAAGAAGCCTTTTGGAAACAATATTTAGAGGGTTTTGAAACGCCGGGAATTTTGCCTTTTGCAGAAAATGTGACGGAGCGGAATAAAGGAGGCGGGCCGGTTAAAGAAATTAGTTTTTCATTTGATGCCGAATTTACCAACCGGATCAGAAATTATGCGCAGGCGCAGAGCGTCACCGTCAATACACTCATCCAGGGAATTTGGTCGTTGCTGCTCTCAAAATACACCGGTAATCCCGATACAGTTTTTGGAATCACGGTCTCGGGCAGGCCGGCAGATCTGGAAAATGCCGAAAAAAGAGTAGGCCTGTACATCAATATTCTCCCGCTGCGTTCTTCCATAAAAGCTGAAGAAAGCATTGAAAAATGGTTATCGGCCATACAGGCAGGGCACGCTTCCGCAAGAGAATACCAGTACACAGCCCTGAATAAAATACAAAGTTGGAATAATATCAGCGGAGATTTCTTTGACAGCATTCTTGTATTTGAAAATTATCCTGTTGGCGAAGTATTAAACCAAAAAGAATGGGGATTAAAAACGGGAGAAATTCAGGTCAAAGAACAAAATAATTACCTGCTGACGATTGTAGCAAATTTGGGCAAGACCCTGAACATGAAACTCAGCTACAACAGTGCTTTACTTGGCGACGCTGCTGCAGAGATGATCAAAGCGCATTTTACCATTGTCTTTCAGGAGCTGATTGAGCAAAACAGAAAAAAGATTTCTGAAATTTCCATCCTCACCGGGGAAGAAAAGCAAGTGCTGTTGACTGATTACAACAAGCAGCTGCATACAAATTATCCAAAAGACAAAACTGTTGTTCAGCTATTTGAAGCACAGGTCGCAAAAACGCCTGACCTGGTTGCCGTTGTTTCAGGTGATAACAACCTTACTTACCGGCAATTAAACGAACTGTCAAACCAACTTGCCCATTATCTCCGAAGCAAAGGCGTACGGGAAGAATCATTGGTCGCCCTTTGCCTCGACCGTTCCTGCGACATGATAGTCAGTATTATGGCTGTGCTGAAAGCAGGAGGCGCTTATGTGCCCATTGATCCTGAATACCCCATGGAGCGGATCAATTATTTGCTGGAAGACACCGCTGCGCCGTGGATTATCAGCAGCAAACTGCATCGGCATCTGGCTGGTGACCACTCTGGAATCATTGTGCCGGAAGAAGTAGCGAATGCCATTTCACAGCAGCCCGTCGACAACCCGATCACAGAATTGAAACCCGACAACCTTGCTTACATCATTTATACTTCCGGGTCAACAGGCCTGCCCAAGGGCGTCCAGATTGAGCATAAGAACATGGTTCGTTTGTTTCTAAATGATGCCAACTTGTTTGATTTTAATGAGAATGATGTCTGGACTTTATTCCATTCCTATTGCTTTGACTTTTCGGTTTGGGAAATATTCGGCGCCCTGCTCTTTGGAGGCCGGCTCATCGTCATTTCTTCCGAAATGCGGAAAGACCCGATGGCTTTTGGTCAACTTTTGGTCGATGCAGGCGTCACGGTGCTGAACCAGACGCCAGGAGCTTTTTACCAGCTTCAGGATACCATCCTTCAATCCCGCCCGGATACAGCCCTGCGGTACGTCATTTTTGGAGGCGAAGCGCTCAATCCATCTAAACTCACCCACTGGAAAGCCACTTATCCGGATTGTCGCTTGATCAACATGTATGGCATTACGGAGACAACGGTACACGTTACCTATAAAGAATTGCTGCCGGCCGACCTGAATTCCGGGGTCAGCAATATTGGAAAGCCAATTCCAACCTTGAGCTGTTATGTGCTCGATAGCACCCATAATTTGGCAGTACCAGGCATAGCGGGAGAGTTATACGTCGGCGGCAGCGGACTTGCAAGAGGTTACCTGAATCGCCCGGAACTGACGGACGGACGGTTTATCCGGGATCATTTTTCCGAAGATCCGAAAGCGCGTCTTTATAAAACCGGCGATTTGGTCAGATGGCTCTCCAACGGCGACCTCGAATATCTGGGCAGAATTGACAACCAGGTAAAAATCCATGGATACCGCATTGAGTTAGGGGAAATTGAAGCGGTACTACAGCAATTTGAAGGCGTTAAACAAAGCGCCGTGCTGACTTATCAGGATGCTTCCGGAAATAACCGCCTGTATGCCTGCATCGTTGCCGAAGAAGGGCAATTCGATAAAAAAGCAATCCACGATTTTCTGAAGTCCCGCTTGCCTGAATACATGGTACCGGCTCTATTCATTGAAATGCCGGCTTTGCCCCTCACCCCCAATGGAAAAATTGATAAAAAAGCCTTGCCTGCGCCCGATGCATCCTCACTCCTAAAACAAAGCTACCTGGCGCCCCGAAATGAAACTGAAGAAAAGCTGGTTCAAATCTGGAAGGATGTTTTGAAGATTGAAAATATCGGCATCAGGGATAATTTCTTTGAAATTGGCGGCCATTCTTTGTTGGCCATCAGAATGGTGTCGGCCATCAGAAAAGCCATGCAGGCGGATGTGAAGATCAAAGAAATCTTCAGCCATCCGACAATAGAGGATTTGGCACAGATTCTGGAAGTTGCCAGGGCCGGAGAGGCGCTCCCTCCGCTGATTGCAGAACCACGTCCGTCCCGAATACCTTTATCCTATTCCCAGGAGCGACTCTGGTTCATCGATCAACTTCAGGGAAGCACGGCCTATCACCTGCCCACGGTCATCCGGTTAAAAAACGAACTGGATCGGAATGCCCTCGAAACAGCCCTGTCGCGGTTGGTGCACCGCCATGAAATTTTGCATACGGTCATCAAATCCGAAGAAGGAAGCGCTTATCAGCAAACAATTCCTGCAGAAAGCTGGCGTATGACGTACAGTGAGGGCGCCGCATTCAACGAACAGACCTATTTAACTGATTTTATTGCCCGTGAAATTGAACGGCCATTTGATTTGTCGAAAGACTACTCCTTGCGGGCGCATCTGATCCGTTGCCACGAAAAGGAACACATCCTGGTATTGGTTGTACACCACATTGCGTCTGATGGCTGGTCGGAATCCATCCTCGTTAAAGACCTCGCTGCATTGTATGTCGCAGCGCTTGAAAACCGGAATGCCGATCTGGCGCCATTGCCCATTCAGTACGCCGATTATGCCATTTGGCAGCGCAAACACCAGAACCTTGAATCCCTATCCGCCAAACTAAGCTGGTGGGCAAAGCAGTTACATGGCGTTGAACCCATAGCGATGCCGACCGATTATCCCCGACCCCTGATACAAAGCACCCGGGGAAGAAGCATGGGATTTCTGGTTGATGAATTGATGACAGCCAGGCTCAAAGCACTGTCGAATGAGGCCGGGGCGACCCTGTTCATGACTTTGCTGACGGCATTCAAAGTGATGCTATACCGTTACAGCGGACAGGAAGATATCTGTGTCGGAACCCCCATTGCCAACCGGACCATGCCGGAAACAGAAGCTTTGGCCGGTTTTTTTGTAAACACGTTGGCTTTGCGAACCGATCTGGGTTCTAATCCGGATTTTCTCAGCCTGCTTGAAAAAGTAAAAGGGAATATGCTGGCCGCATTGGCCCATCAGGAAGTACCATTTGAACAGATCGTCGAAAAGCTGGAAGTTAAGCGCAGCCTCAGCAGAAGCCCAATATTTCAGGTCATGTTTACCATGCAGAACATGCCTGAAACGGCGAACCTTACACTAAAAGGACTTGAACTGGACACCGTGCCAGCGGAAAAGCAAACAGCACAATTTGAACTGACTTTTTCCGTCATCGAAAACCAGGGGGTTCTACAAATTGGCATAGAATATTGCAGCGATCTGTTCAGCGAGGTGACCATAGCACGCATGTCCGGGCACTTCAACACCCTGCTTGAATCCATTGCAGCCAATCCGGCACAAAACATTGCGCAATTGCCCATGCTCAGTCCGGAAGAAACGCATCAACTGCTATCCGACTTCAACAACACGGCTGTTCAGTATCCGCATGGTAAAACCCTCGTTGATTTATTTGAAGCACAGGCAGCGAAAACACCGAAAAACACAGCCCTTGTGTTTGAAAATGAGTCGATTACCTATGCTGCTCTGAATCAACGCGCCAACCAGCTTGCCCGCTATTTGAAAAAACTGGGCGTCGGCCCTGAAACCCTGGTCAGCGTTTGCATGGACCGCTCTCCGGAAATGATCATTAGCCTGTTGGGAATTCTCAAATCCGGTGGCGCTTACGTTCCGGTTGACCCGGATTATCCTGCAGAGCGAATTGCCTACATTTTAGAGGATTCGGCTTCAAAATATGTGATTACAAAAGCAGCAACGCGCGAATTGTTGTCAGAACAAAGCGGCAACCGCACATTGGTACTGGAAGAACACTTAGATAAAATCAGTACAGAATCAACCGAGGCGCCGGAATCAAACATTCTTCCCGAAAATCTGGCCTATGTTATCTATACATCCGGGTCCACGGGCAAGCCCAAAGGCGTTATGATTGAACACCAGAATGTGTATTGTTTTCTCAACTGGTGCCAATCTGAGTTTTCAGGCGATCCTTTTGATGTGGTTTACGGAGTAACCTCCATTTGTTTTGACCTCTCCGTCTTCGAAATTTTCTATACCCTGACCGTGGGTAAAAAACTCCGCCTGCTGAAAAATGCACTGGACATCAAAACAAGCTTGCCGGATGACAAAAGGGTGCTGCTCAATACGGTTCCAAGTGTTGTGAGGAATTTGCTGGATGATTCAGTCGATTTAAGTGCGGTAAGTGTGCTGAATATGGCCGGAGAACCTATCCCAAAGTCGGTTACAGACCGTTTGGATCCCGAAAAGATGCTGATCAGAAACCTGTATGGTCCTTCTGAAGATACGACTTACAGCACCAACTACCGCCTGCAAAAAGGTCAGCCGGTGTGGATTGGCCGCCCCATTGCCAATACTCAAATTTACATTTTGGGTAAATACCTGAATTTGATGCCGTCGGGTGGCATTGGCGAAATATGCATCGGCGGCGCAGGGCTGAGCAGGGGTTACCTGAATCAACCCGGTTTAAGCGCCGAAAAGTTTATTCAAAATCCATTCGAAGCGCACCCATCGGCCAGACTCTATAAAACCGGAGACCTTGGACGCTGGACGCCTCAGGGCGATCTTGATTTTCTTGGAAGAATAGATGCTCAGGTAAAAATCAGGGGCTTTCGCATAGAGCTGGGTGAAATTGAAGCCGTTTTACAACAGAGCTCACTTGTAAAGGCCTGTGTCGTATTGGTGAAAGAAGCGGATACCGCTGACAAACAACTGATAGCTTATGTCGTCCCGGAAACCACATTCGATAAAGAAGCCATCCGGCAGCATTTGCAGGCAAAATTGCCGGATTACATGCTCCCTTCGCTCCTCATCGAATTGACTGAAATGCCCCTTACCCCAAATGGTAAGATTGATAAAAAAGCCTTGCCCGATGCGGATTCAGCAACCCTGTCCGAACGTGTCTATGTCGCGCCGCGAAACCAAACCGAAGCGCAACTGGCACTAATCTGGCAGGAATTGTTGCCTTTGAAAAAAGTGGGGATTTTTGATAACTTCTTTGAGTCAGGAGGCCACTCACTACTGGCCATGCGGGTTATTTCACTCATTCGCAAACAGCTGAATCAGGAAATTCAGGTTTCCGATGTATTTCACCATCCCAGCATTGCGCAACTGGCGGCCCATTTGGAAACCAGACCCGACGGACAGGCTTTACCTCCGCTGAAAAAAGCTGCCCGAACAGAAAAAAACCCCTTGTCATATTCTCAGGAGCGGCTTTGGTTTGTCGATCAGTTTGAGGGAAGTACCCGGTACCACCAGCCTACCCTACTGCGGTTGACCCGCAAAATTGACATTCAGGCGCTCGAAGGCGCATTTCGCGACCTCATCGAACGACACGAGGTGCTGAGAACTGTCATTGAGGCCGAAGAAGGGCAGGCTTTTCAGAAAACGATGCCTGCAGCTTCGTGGAAAATGGCAATAAGCGAAGGTCCGGAATTCAGTGACCCGGAATACTTAAAAACCTATGTCCGCGATGAAATCACCCACCCCTTTGACCTGACGCGCGATTACATGCTGCGTGCCCGGCTCGTTAAATGTTCAGAAGAAGAATACCTGCTCATTCTGGTCGTGCACCACATCGCTTCTGATGGCTGGTCAGAGTCTATTCTGGTCAGAGATCTTGCGGCCTTTTACCAGGCACGGCGCGAAGGACGCCGCCCGAACCTTGAGCCGTTGCCTATTCAGTATTCGGATTATGCCGTTTGGCAACGCACCAATATCGCAGGAGCGTTTCTTGAACAACAATTATCCTGGTGGCAACAGTACCTCGCAGATATAGAACCCCTCAAGTTTCCAACCGATTTACCCCGCCCGGCAACGCAAAGCAACCGAGGCGCAAGTTTGAGCTTTGAAATTAACCAACAGTTGACTGAACAACTCAAAAGCCTCTCTGGCAAAACAGGAACAAGTTTGTTCATGACCTTACTGGCTGCTTTCAAAGTATTGCTTTACCGCTACACCGGACAAGAAGATCTTTGCATAGGGACGCCGTCAGCCAACCGGAATTACCGGGAAGTAGAGTCGCTGGCAGGCTTTTTCATCAATACCCTTGTTTTAAGAAATAACCTGGGTGGCAATCCCGATTTTTTAAGCCTGCTGGAGCAGGTGAAAAAGAACACCCTTTTGGCATTCTCCCATCAGGAAGTACCCTTTGAAAAGATCGTGGATCGGGTAGAAAAAGATCGGGATTTGAGCAGAAACCCGGTTTTCCAGGTCGCATTTACACTCGAAAACACCCCGGAGGTCCCGGAACTGGAGCTTGGGAAACTCAGCCTTTCAAGCGAATCTTTAGGACACATAACCTCTAATTATGACCTGACTTTTTCCGTAAAAGAAAGCAAAAATGGTTTGTGGGCCAATGTGGTGTATTCCGTTGATTTGTTTACAGAAGACAGGATAGCCCGAATGGCTGCCCATTTCCAAAAACTACTTCAATCCATAACAGCCGATCCGGAACAAGCCATTGCTGATTTGTCCATACTTTCTGAAGCCGAAACAGAACAACTGGTTTTCGGCTTTAATGAAACCAACTTTGATTACCCGGCCGACAAAACAATACTCGATTTATTTGAAGCCCAGGCTGCTCTGGCCCCGAACAATATTGCCGTTCAATTTGGTCAGACAACACTGACTTACAAATCTTTAAACGAGCGTTCAAATCAGTTGGGCGCCTACATTCGCGAAACCCATGCCGTACGTCCCGGCGATCTGATCGGCATCAAACTGGACCGCAGCGAATGGATGATCCTGACCATTTTAGGCATCCTGAAATCAGGTGGCGCATATCTGCCCATAGACATCAAATTTCCGGAGGATCGAATCCAGTTCATGCTGGAAGACAGCCAATGCAAGGCCCTGATAGACGATAAGGTGCTGGCTGATTTTGTAGCACAGCAGTCCCTTTACAGCCATCAAAACCTGAGCCAGGAAATTTCCCCGCGCAGCTTAGCCTACGTTATTTATACTTCCGGTTCAACGGGCCGCTCAAAAGGTGTTCAGATTGAGCACGGTTCGCTGGTGAATGAAATTTGCTCGCTGAAAGAAAAATTCAGGATAACAGAGCAGGACAGAATTCTGCAAACTGCAAATTATGTTTTCGACCCTTCCATCGAACAAATTTTTCTGGCATTACTCTCGGGCGCCACGCTTGTTTTGATCACCAGAGACACCCTGGTTGATGGCGAATTGATGGAAAAAGTGCTGGACGAAAAACAGATTACTTACCTGCACCTGACCCCCAGTTTGCTGAAAAACATTACCCCCCGCTCCTACCACAGTCTGCGGCAAATTTCGGCAGGGGGGGAATTGTGTACGCTTGAACTGGCAAGATCATGGGCGCCTTACCTGCAATTTGTCAACAAATATGGCCCGACAGAGGCAACCATTACTTCCACAACCTTCCCTTTCGACCTGGAAACAGATTCAGATAAAGCGACCAGTTTATCAATCGGCAGGCCACTGGGCAATGCGCAGGTCTATATTTTAGACAAACAGGACAAACTGACTCCAATCGGTGTTTTCGGGGAAATATGCATTGGCGGTGCAGGTTTGGCCCGGGGTTATCTGAACCGTCCGGAACTTACCCGGGAGAAATTTGTCGAAGCACCTTTCCTTACCGGAAAAAGAATCTACAAGACCGGCGATCTGGGGCGTTGGCTGGCTGATGGTAAGCTCGAGTTTTTAGCCCGAAAAGACGATCAGGTTAAGATAAGGGGCTACCGGGTTGAATTGGGTGAAATAGAGTCTGTGCTCCAGCGTTCACCCCTGATAGCGACATGTGTCGTGCTGGCAAAAGAAACACCGGCAGGGGACAAACGCCTCGTTGCCTATGTGGTTCCCCGCGCGCCGGGCACTGAAGGTTTGGACAAAGAAGCCGTGAAACGTTTCCTGGAAAGTCAGTTGCCCGATTACATGATCCCGGCCGCTATCCTCGAATTGGCAGAGCTGCCCCTGACGGTGAATGGGAAGGTAGACAAAAAAGCGTTGCCGGACCCGGAATTGCATTTACTTGCATCCGGCGATCAAATTGCACCAAGAACGGAAACGGAGGAAAAACTGGCCGCAATCTGGAAAGGGTTGCTTCAAGTGGAAACACTGGGCGTACACGATAATTTCTTTGAAATTGGCGGCCATTCCCTGTTGGCCATGCGGGTCATATCTGCAATCAGAAAAACGTTCAATCAGGAAGTCAAAGTTAAAGACATTTTTACGCACCCCACCATTGCCGGGCTTGCTGCAAACCTGAATGCCGTAGGCGGCGTTGTTGAGTTGCCCGCCCTTAAAGCAGGGTTGCGGCCGGAAAAAATCCCCCTGTCTTATGCACAGGAACGCCTTTGGTTCATTGACCAGTTTGAAGGAAGTGTCCAATACCACCAGCCCACGGTGCTGCGCCTGAAAAACAAGCTCGACAAATCGGCCTTGGAAACCGCATTTGCCGGCCTGATTGAGCGGCACGAATCCCTGCGTACGGTAATTCGTTCTGAAGATGGGCAGGCGTTCCAGGAAGTGATGCCAGCCGCTTACTGGCGTATGAAATTCAGCGACGATCCAGCTCTGACAAGCCCGGATAGGATGCATCATTTTATTGCCGGGGAAGTAAATCACCCTTTCAACCTGTCGGATGATTACCTGCTCAGGGCGCACTTAGTCAGGCACAGTGAGGAAGAACATGTACTCATTCTGGTGCTGCACCACATTGCTGCCGATGGTTGGTCTCAATCGCTGTTGGTCAGGGATTTGATGGAATTGTACAGTGCTGCTGTCGAAAACCGCTTACCCGGACTCGCACCTCTGGATTTACAATATGCAGATTATGCAGTATGGCAGCGAAAGTACATGTCGGGAGATTACCTTGAAAAACAACTCTCGTGGTGGGAAAAACGACTGGAAGGGCTAACGCCGCTCAACCTGCCGCTGGACTACCAGCGCCCGGCAACCCAGAGTACCCGCGGCGCCAGTATGGGATTTCGGATTGACAAAAACCTGACGGAAAGGCTAAAAGAGGTTTCTGTTCAATCCGGGGCAACACTTTTCATGACCCTGCTTTCTGCTTATAAAGTGTTGCTTGCCCGTTACAGTGGTCAGGATGACATTTGCGTCGGCATGCCGATTGCCAACCGGAACCAGAAAGAACTGGAACCCATGGTTGGTTTCTTCATCAACACCCTGGTTTTACGCAACGATTTAAGTGGAAATCCGGCATTCAGTACCCTGCTCAACAAAGTTAAAGAACAAACGCTGGCGGCTTTCGCTCATCAGGAAGTGCCATTTGAGCAAATTGTTGAGCGCGTGGAATCTGAACGCAACCTCAGCAGGAGTCCGGTTTTTCAGGTTGTTTTCAACATGCAGAACACGCCGGAAGCGCCGGATTTGGATTTAGCGGGTTTGTCTCTTGAATTTGAAGCGCCGGGACACGATTTATCCCGTTTTGATTTGACCATTTCCGTCAATGAAACCCGGGATGGTTTGCAAATTGCGCTCTCCTGGTGCAGTGATTTATTCAGTCGGGATACCATAAACCGCATGGCCGGCCACTACAAGACCCTGCTCGAAGCAATTGCAGCCAATCCGGATGAAAAAATTGCACAACTGGAGATGCTCACCGCCCAGGAAAAACAGCAACTGCTGGTTGATTTTAATACGGCTTCTGTGGAGTATCCCAGGGATAAAACCCTTGTTGAGCTATTTGAAGCACAAGTGGAACAAACGCCGGATACGCTTGCTTTTGTTTATCAGGGCACCACGTTAAGCTACCGGGAGCTGGATGAACAAACCAACAAAATTGCCCAATATCTGCGCTTAAAAGGAGTCAAAACGGGTTCATTTGTGGCCATCTGCATCGACGACTCCCTCGACATTGTCCTTTCCATCTGGGGCATTCTCAAAGCAGGAGGTACCTATGTTCCGCTGGACTATGCAAATCCTGCCGACCGAATCAATTTTATCATAGACCATGTCGGAGCGCAACATGTTTTGACCAACAAATCCTGCCAATCACTGGTCAGCCCCAAAGCTGATCTGGAAATTGTCGTGCTGGATGAAATGTGGTTGGATATCAGCAAAATGCCCAACCAGCGCCCTGACAATTCTCTAAGTCCGGAGCACCTGATCTACGTCATTCACACCTCGGGTTCAACCGGTAAACCCAAAGGAGTGATGCTCACCCACCGCAACGTAGCAGACCACCTTTACGGGTTCTTTTCAAGGGTTCAGTTCCGTTCCAGCAAAACCTTTGCCATCATGTCTACCATGTCTGCTGATCTGGCCAATACAGTGCTGTTTGGCGCATTGATTTCAGGCGGAACCATTCATTTACTCGCAAAATCGGTTTATACGGACGCTTCAAAAACACACGAGTATTTCAGAAAAAACAGCATTGATTTCATGAAACTCGTGCCTTCACACTGGAGGGCGCTGGAAAATGAAGAGGGCATTCTGCTGCCCAACCGCACCATCGTTTTCGGCGGAGAAGTCCTGTCCATTGAAATTCTTGAAAAGATCAAAGCGGTCAACCCGAAGCTGGAAATCATCAACCACTATGGCCCGACAGAAGTGACCATTGGAAAGGTTTGCTACAAGGTTGACTTTGATGCCCTGCCGGTAAAAACGCCGATAGGTAAGCCATTTTGCAATACCCGGTTATACGTTGTGGACAAGCACCTGGCGCTTTGTCCGGTAGGCGTTCCGGGAGAATTGCTGATAGGTGGAGATGGGGTGTCAAAAGGATATATCAACCGGCCCGAGCTCACAGCGGAGCGCTACATTAAAAACCCTTTCAGCAACGACGAAAACGATATCCTGTATCGTTCCGGCGACCTGATCCGATGGCTGCCTGACGGCAATCTTGACTTCATGGACCGGGTAGATGACCAGATTAAGGTCAGAGGCTACCGGGTTGAATTGGGAGAAATTAACATTGTACTGAAACAGGCGCCGGGCATCAGCCAATCCATCGTGCTGGCCAAAACAGATGCCAACGGTCAAAACCGACTCATCGCTTATGTCGTGCCGGAAGGGGCATTTAACAAAACAGACGTACAGGCTTATCTGAAGACCCAGTTGCCGGACTACATGATTCCTTCTCTGCTCATTGAGCTGGATAAAATGCCGCTGAATGCAAACGGCAAGGTGGACAGGAAAGCCTTGCCTGATCCGGAAACTTTTGCAAGGGAGACAAACAACTATGTAGCCCCCGGAAATGAAACGGAACAGCAACTGGCCAATATCTGGATGCAATTGCTAAAAGTTGATCGGGTGGGTATCCACGATAATTTCTTTGAAATTGGAGGACATTCTCTGCTTGCCATGCGCGTCATTTCTGCTATCCGCAAAGAGTTTGCCCTTAACATTCCCCTGAAAGTCATTTTTTCTTTTCCCACCATTGATGAATTGCAAAATTACATCCACCTGATTCGGGAAAGTGTCGAAGAGGTGGATCAAAAAGAAGTGGAAGTCATCGAGTTGTAAACAAAACAGGGTTTTACGGATAAATACCTCCTTTCCGGAATGCTGAAGCTTAGTATTTCTCAAACCCCGTTTTCATCGAAATCAGAATTATGCAAGTCAAAAACGATGTCGTTTCCTTGTTGCGCACTGCCCGCGAATATGGGATTTCCGTTTTTTCGGAAGACAATGCACTCAAATTAAAAATTGCCAGAAATCAGGAAGCAAATCCTGAAATAATTGCCCTGTTGAAAGCCAACAAACAGGAAATACTCGATTTTTTGAGTGATGGGATGGGCAATATGGAGCAAATCAAAAAGATAGAAGAGGAAATCAGACCCTTTAACCGGCATGAAATTAAAACGATCCCCCCGTCCTTCTCTCAGGAGCAACTGTGGTTTATTGATCAGCTCGAAGGCAGTGTAAAATACCACCAGCCCCTTGCCCTGCGCCTCAAAATTGACCTGAACAGGGATGTACTTGAAAGCGCCCTTTTTGAATTACTCGATCGGCATGAAGTCCTGCGAACGGTCATCCGGGAAGAAAACGGCAAGCCATACCAGTTTATCCTGCCTGCAAGCGGATGGAAGATGGATTTTCATGAAAGTCCGTCTTTTACGGATGAATCCTATTTGACACAATTCATTGAATCAGAATTTGCCCGCCCATTCGATCTTGCAAATGACTACATGCTGCGGGCGACACTGGCCAAAATCAGGCCGGAAGAATACGTTCTGATACTGGTGATGCACCACATTGCATCAGACGGCTGGTCAAAATCCATCCTGGTCAAAGACCTCGCAACTTTATACAGCGCCAAAATAGCGGGCAATCCGGCTGGCTTGCCCCCGCTGCCCATTCAATACGCCGATTTTGCCGTTTGGCAACGAAATCGCCTGACGGGTGCATACCTCGAAGCGCAATTGGATTGGTGGAAAGAGAACCTGAAGGGACTGGAAATGCTCAAGCTGCCTACGGACTACCCCTACCCTCCTGTGCAAAGCATTCGTGGCGCGAATGAAAAAGTTCGACTGGATCCGGAACTGGCTGAAGCCCTGAAAGCACTGTCGCTAAAAACCGGCGCCACCCTGTTCATGACCATGCTTGCCGCCTTTAATGTACTGTTGTATCGATACAGCGGGCAGGAAGACATCTGTGTTGGAACCCCTCTCGCAAACAGAAACCGGAAAGAAATAGAATCGCTGGTGGGCTTTTTCATCAATTCGCTTGCCTTGCGCAACAACCTCAGCGGCAACCCGACGTTCAGCGCTTTTCTGGAACAGGTGAAATCGAATACCCTGTCTGCTTTTTCACATCAGGAAATTCCGTTTGAACAAATTGTCAGAAAAGTAGCAGGAGACAGAAGCCTCCATCGCAGCCCCTTGTTCCAGGTTATGTTTGTCATTCAGAACATTCCTGAAATTCCGGCACTGGATCTGGGCGGCATGGATATGTCAGATGAACAAACCGGTTTTATCGCTTCGAAATATGAACTGACATTTGTCATCAATGACCAGCCTGGCAACCTCAGTCTGGAAATGGTCTATTGCAAAGACCTGTTCATGCCAGCAACCATCCGGCGCCTTTTGGGGCACTATGAGGAATTGCTGAAGGCGATAGCTACCAATCCGGATGAAAAAATAGACCGGCTTTCCCTGACAACAGAATCGGAGCGCAAAAGCCTGCTGATTGACTTTAACCGCACCGCCATCAGTTACCCTAAAGACAAGTCCATCATCCGGCATTTTGAAAACCAGGCCGATCAGACTCCTGATCACCCTGCTCTGGTTTTTAAAGGAGCGACAATTAGCTATGCTGAATTAGACAAACGTTCCACACAACTGGCCCGCCTTCTGATGGAGAAAGGCATCAGAATCGGGGATAAAGTGGGCATACTGTCCTCCCGCGGGTTCGACATGATGGTTAGCATCTTCGCTGTATTGAAGAGCGGCGCCATTTATGTGCCTTTAAACACCGCATATCCTTCTGAACGACTGCAGTATATTTTAAAAGATGCAGCCATTTCTTTCATCCTTTGCGGAGATGAAAAACTGGCTGAAAAGTCAGGTTTATCAGGTGTTGAACGCATCAACCCCGACCAGGCAGCAGCATACGAAGCGAATCGGATCGGCTTATACCCCGGACTTGAGGCTGGCGCTTATGTGATGTACACTTCGGGAACTACCGGTGAACCGAAGGGCATCCTTGTGAATCAGCAAAACATCCTCAAACTCGCCTTTGAAACCAACGACATCGCCATTCACGCCGGAGATCGCGTGCTGCAGTGGTCAAATTTTTCTTTCGACGGTTCAACCTACGATATTTACAATTCCCTGCTGAACGGTGCAAGCCTTTACCTGATCGGTGAAGAAGACGCCCCCGATGCCAAAAAACTGTCGGCCCTCATCCGGGAAAACAAGATTACGTTGATTTTCATCACGACTGCGCTATTCAATGCGTTCGTGGATCACGACCTGTCGGACCTTAAAAGCCTGCGAAAAATCCTGTTCGGAGGAGAATTGGTTTCTATATCCCATGTCAAAAAAGCCCTGGAAGTTTTGGGGGCCGGCAAAATTGTACACATGTACGGCCCAACGGAAACCACCGTATATGCCACCTGTTACCCCATCAAAGATATGGAAAGCGGCAAAGCGCCCATTGGCCGCCCGCTTTCCAATACCACTGCCTACGTACTCAACGACGCCGGACAACCGGCCGGAATTGGCGTCATTGGCGAAATCTTCATTGGTGGCGACGGGGTGTCTCTGGGCTATCTCAATCAGGAAAAACTCAATGCTGAGAAATTCATCGACAATCCATTTAGTGCAGAGCAGCCATCCAAACTTTATAAAACCGGCGACCTCGCCAGGGTGCTTGCCGATGGCAACATTGAATTCATCGGGCGGAAAGACACGCAGGTAAAAATCAGGGGCTACCGGATTGAATTGGGTGAAATTGAAGCCGTGATGCGCCAATGCCCGAAGGTAAATCAGGGTGTGGTTGTCGTTAGGGAAGACAGTACAGGAACACGGCAACTCGTTGCCTACGTTGTTCCGGAAGGTCCGTTTGACAAAGAAAGCATTCAGGCATTTTTGAGGACAAAGCTTCCGGAATACATGACACCCTCCCTCATGATGCCGCTGGAGCAATTGCCCCTAAATCCCAATGGAAAAATCGATAAAAAAGCGTTGCCCGAATGGGATGCCGCTTTTGCTTCCGCGAAAACCCACATCAGCCCAAAAACAGAAAAGGAAAAGTTAATTGCCGGCATCTGGTCCGATCTGCTTCAAATCGAAAAGATAAGCGTCCAGGATAATTTCTTCGAACTTGGCGGACACTCCCTGCTGGCCATGCGCATGATTTCAAACATTCGGAAAATGCTGCACCATGATCTGAGTGTTCGGGATGTTTTTTTACACCCTACCATCGAAAGCCTGGCCCTGCACCTGGAAAATGCAGGGCATACTGAAATTTTACCGACGATTACAGCGGGCCCAAGACCGGAAAAGATCCCCCTGTCCTTTTCGCAGGAACGCTTGTGGTTCATCGACCAGTTGGGCGGAAGTACACAATTGCACATCCCATCCCTGTTCCGTTTAAAAAACGAATTGGACAAAACCATACTCGAAGCGGCACTTTCAGATCTTATTGCCCGGCACGAAATTCTGAGAACCATCATCCGGTCTGAAGACGGTAACGCCTATCAGGAAGTCATTTCCGCCGGGGGCTGGCGCATGGATTACAGCGAAGGCGAGCATTTGCAGGAAGAACAATCCCGAAAAGCATTCATAGCCGAACTGATTGCACGCCCGTTTGATTTATCGAAAGACTACATGCTTCGGGCGCACCTGATCAAATGTGGGGAAAACGACCACTTGTTGTTACTGGTCATGCACCACATTGCCTCGGATGGATGGTCTATTTCCATACTGGCAGAAGACCTGGTGGCATTTTACAGTGCCCGGCAGGAAGGGCGATCCATTTCAAGGGCTCCATTGCCCGTACAATATGCGGATTATGCCATCTGGCAGCGGAGGCATTTTGCTGAAAAACACCTGGAAGACCAGTTAAATTGGTGGGTTAACGAATTACAGGGCGTTGAACCGCTTGCGTTACCTACTGATTTTCCCCGCCCGGTTCAACAAAGTACCCGTGGCGCAGGACATGTCTTTTACATTGAAAAACCGCTGACAGATGACTTAAAAAAGTTGTCCACGCAATCTGGCGCAACCCTGTACATGACCCTTTTGGCTGCTTTCAATGTGTTGCTTCAGCGATACAGTGGACAAGAGGATATTTGCATCGGAATGCCCACAGCCAACCGCGAGCAAAAAGAGCTGGAACATTTGGTTGGCTTTTTCATCAACACCCTTGTTTTACGCTGTGATTTAAGCGTAAACCTTTCTTTTAAGGAATTACTGGAACAGGTGAAAACCAAAACGCTTAGTGCCTTTGAGCGTCAGGCGGTTCCATTTGAAAAAGTGGTGGAAAAAGCGTCGCCGGGCCGTAACATTGGCTATAACCCTTTATTCCAGGTATTGATGGTCTTGCAAAATACGCCGGATGCGCCCGAACTGGCTTTAGGGGATCTCGAGCTTTCCGGAGAGGCTACCGAAAGCACCACAACACAGTATGATCTGGCGTTTTCCATCCGGGAAAGCAGTCTTGGATTAAAAGTCGCAGTTACCTACCGTACCGACCTGTTTGCACCGCAAACAATTCAGCGGATGGCAACCCACTTTCACCACATTCTGAGCCAGTTGCCCGGGTCAGTTGAAGTACCGGTACGGCAAATAAAACTGCTTTCTGCTTCTGAAGAAGAGGCCCTGATCCAAAAATTCAATCAAACGGAGGTTGGTTACCATCGCCCCAAAACGCTCCTGGCTCAATTCGAGGCACAGATGCGGGAAACACCCGATCGGATCGCGGCCATATTTGATACTGAAACACTTACATACAGGCAACTGGAAGCCAGGGCTAATCAATGGGCGCACTTTCTCATTGACAAAGGCGTAAAACCCGGTGATATTGTAGGCATTTGCCTGGAGCGGTCATTGGACATGATCACCGGTATCGTGGCAATTTTCAAAGCCGGCGCCGCATACCTGCCCATTGATCCCCGGTATCCGGAAGCCAGAATCGCATTTTTGCTGGAAGACGCCGGGGTTCGCCACCTGCTCACCCACCAAACGCATCTGAACAAAATTCCTGTGGCCGATAACAGGGAATTGATTTGCATGGATATGTCCGGAGAAGCTTTAAAGACTTTTTCGGATAATCCAACGGAAGTGGCCTCAGCTCCTGAATCCGTTGCTTATGTCATTTATACTTCAGGGTCTACCGGCGAGCCCAAAGGCGTCGTGATGAGCCACCGCGGCGTCGTTAACCAGGGCCATTGGGCGGAAGATTATTTCGATCTTAATTCGGAAGATGTCGTACTGCAAAGAACAACCTTTTGTTTTGACCCCTCGGTTTGGGAATTTTTCTGGCCGCTTTCCACCGGCGGAAAGATATGCTTTGCGGCACCCGGCATGGAAGGCGATGCGCGTTATCTGGTTGAAACCATTGAGCAAAACAAGGTAACCATCGTCTGTCTTGTACCGTCCATGCTGTCTGTATTCCTGCAGGAAGTCCCGGAAGGAAGCTGCCCAACACTAAAAAGAATCATTTGCGGCGGAGAAATCCTGCAAAAAAGCCAGGTGTTGCAGTGTCGGAAAAAACTGCCACATGTAAAGATTTACAACATCTACGGACCAACTGAAACGGCCATTCATGTTTCCTGCTTTAGCATACCTGATGACCCTTCCTCCTTAACGGTCATTCCAATCGGGAAGCCACTGTCCAATGTCCGGCTTTTCGTAACCGATGATAATGGCTCATTGGCGCCGGAAGGCGTTACGGGCGAACTTTGTATCGGGGGCATACAACTGGCTGAGGGTTACCTCAATCAACCCGAACTGACGCGGGAAAAATTTGTCCGGCCTGCTTTTGAATGCAGCGGGCTCAATCGGATTTATCGAACCGGGGACCTGGTACGCTGGCTGCCCGACGGCAACCTTGAGTACATCGGACGAAAGGATAATCAGCTGAAAATAAATGGATTTCGGGTTGAACTGGGAGAAATTGAATATTTACTAAACCAGTCCCCAGAAGTTCGCACAGCCGTCGTTATTGCTAAAAAAGATGCCTTTGGGAGCAATCGCCTTGTAGCCTACATCGTGCCGGAGAAGACTTTCGATAAAAATCTTCTGGAAGCCTTTTTAATGGCGAAAGCCCCTGCCCACATGGTTCCGGCATTTTGGGTAGAAATGAAAAAAATCCCCCTCCTTCCCACCGGAAAAGTAGACAAGAAGGCTTTGCCGGAACCTGATATTGCCGCGCAAATTGCAAAATCGTATGCTGCTCCCGAAAGTGCTGAGGAACAAACTCTTGCCCGTTTGTGGATGGAAGTCCTTCCGGTAGAAAAAGTGGGGATAGATGACAATTTCTTTGAAATCGGAGGGCATTCGATTCTGGCAATGCGGTTGGTTCCTGCCATCCGCAGAGCGTTCCGGCAGGAAATTAAAGTCGGAGATGTATTTAAGTATCCTAGTATTCGAAAATTTGCCGAATTTTTGGAGTCAAAACAAGAAGAGAAGCCCCTTCCGCCTTTGGTTTCCCTGGAAAGGCCTGAAAAAATTCCTTTGTCTTATTCACAGGAAAGGTTGTGGTTTGTTGACCAGTTGGGCGGGAGCACCCAATTCCACATCCCTTCTGTGTTGCGCCTGAAAAATGAACTGGATGTTCATCTGCTGGAAGCTGCATTGAAAGATTTACTGCACAGGCACGAAGTCCTGCGAACAACCTTAAAATCAGACGACGAAGGGATTCCTTATCAGGAGGTAATGACTGCGGATGCCTGGAAAATGGATATCAGCACCGGAGATGCTTTCCGTGAGGAAACGCACCTCAACCAGTTTGTCCAAGAAGTCATCAACCGTCCTTTTGATCTGGCTGCCGATTTTCTGTTAAGGGCGCATCTCATCCGTTGTTCCGAAGAGGATCATGTGCTGGTATTGGTAGTCCACCATATTGCAGCCGATGGATGGTCAGTTTCTTTACTGATAAAAGACCTAACTGAATTGTACAGGGCGAGGCTGGAAAATCGCAAACCTGATTTACCGGAATTGCCGGTTCAGTATGCTGACTATGCCATCTGGCAACGTCTGAATTTATCAGAAGTTTATTTGAAGCCGCAACTGGATTGGTGGGAAGGGCAACTTCGGGGTGTACACCCCATCTCATTGCCCTATGACTTTCCCCGCCCGGCCCGCCAAAGTACCCGGGGTGCAGGAATGGGTTTTATGCTGAACCCGGAATTAACAGGAAAGCTCAAGACGCTGGCAGCGAAATCTGACGCCACACTTTTTATGACCCTGCTGTCGGTCTTCAAAATTTTATTGCACCGGTATAGCGGACAGGATGACATCTGCATCGGCACCTCCCTGGCCAACAGAAATCATAAAGAACTAGAAGGACTTGCTGGTTTTTTCATCAACTCCCTCGTACTGAGAAGCGATTTAAGCGGCAATCCTGATTTCCTGACTTTACTTGAAAAAGTAAAATCAACCACACTTTCAGCATTTGCACACCAGGAAGTTCCTTTTGAGCAGATTGTCGACCGCGTAGAATCTTCCCGTCGCGACCTCAGTCGTACGCCCGTATTTCAGGTGCTTTTCACTTTGCAAAACACCCCTGAAGTTCCCAATCTGGAACTGGGGACAGTTCAATTGTCTCCGGCCGATGCTATGGGGAATGAAAGAACGCTGTATGACCTCTCTGTTTACCTGACTGAAACGCCGAAAGGGCTGCGTGTCGGAATCATTTATTGCAGCGATTTATTTGCGCCCCCGACCATTGAAAAAATGGCGAATCATTTTCAAAAACTACTGGAGGCCGTTGCCGGCAATCCGAATCAAAAAATCAACCACATACCTATGTTTACTGATATTGAAGAACAACAAATGCTTTCTGGTGCTACTTATGAAGAGGTAGATCCGAAAGACCGGTCTATTGCCGATTTATTTGAAGAACAGGCAGGAAAAACCCCGGATCAAATCGCCGTTGTATTCGAGGGTAAAACCTGGACTTATCAGGAGTTGAACGAAAAAGCAAACCGGGTAGCCCACCATTTACAAACAACTTTTCAGATTCAGTCTAATGACCTCATTGGCATCATGATGGAGTCTTCTGAATGGGCCATTCTGGCCATACTGGCCATCCTGAAATCCGGTGCAGCATACGTGCCTGTTGATGTGGAGCACCCCCTGGATCGGAAAAAATTTCTGGTAAAAGACACCGGTATTAAAGCTTTGATTGTTGAATCCGGTGGCGGCCACGATGCCCCCGAACTGGGTGTCAGTCTTTTCTCCATCAATCAGGAAACAGATCGTTTGGACAATGCCCATGACCGGCAGTACATCAGAAGGACAAAAAACGCTGCCGACCTGGCTTACGTCATCTACACATCTGGCTCAACCGGACAATCAAAAGGGGTAATGATTTCCCACCGGAATTTAACGAATTACGTTTACGGTCTATTCGAAAAGTTAGACATTCAATCCTGTCAAACTTTTGGCCTGATGTCAACATTGTCGGCTGATTTAGGAAATACGGTATTATACAGCGCCTTGCTCAGTGGCGGCGCCCTGCATGTGTTCCGCAAAAAGACGCTCACCGATGCGGAGGCCATTCAGGAATATTTCAGGGAAACCCCCATCGATTGCATCAAAATTGTACCTTCTCACTGGCAGGCTTTAGAAACCGAGTCGGGGCCATTGCTGCCTCGCCAGATGGTCATATTCGGTGGCGAAGCGCTGTCGCTGAATGTGGTTGCCAAAATCCGGGCTGCCAATCCCGCACTGGAAGTCATTAACCACTACGGGCCGACCGAAGCAACGATCGGCAAGTTGATGCATCGCGTCAATCTGGCAATGGACTATACCAGCATTCCTATCGGAAGACCTTTTGCAAACAGTGAAGTTTATGTTGTTGATGATCACCTGAACCGTTGTCCGGCAGGGGTTCCCGGCGAGTTGCTTATCGGCGGCGAAGGCATCGCCAGGGGCTATTTGAACCGCCCTGAACTGACCGCAGAAAAATTCATAGACAATCCCTTCTCTAAAACGAATGGTTCAAGGTTGTACCGGACAGGCGACCTCGTTCGTCTACTTTCCAACGGCAATATTGAATTTTTGGGCAGAAAAGACGATCAGGTAAAAATCCGCGGACATCGGGTAGAATTGGGGGAAATCGAACATGTACTGAAAACAGCAGCTTCGGTCAATAATTGCGCAGTTCTCGCCAAACCAGATGAAGAAGGCAACCTGCGCCTGATTGCTTATATCGTACCTGTTCCTACTACCAGCGAGCCATTTGACCTACCTAAGCTACAATCCTGGCTCGCAGAAAAGCTGCCTGATTTCATGATGCCGGCTTTTTGGATTACACTGGATGCGCTGCCCTTAACCAGCAATGGCAAAGTAGACAGAAAAGCGCTGCCGGAGCCCGTCATTGCAGTTCAGGAGAAAACGAACTATCAGGCGCCTGCAACAAAAACAGAACAGGTGCTTGCCGCCATCTGGATGCGATTGCTAAAATTAGACAAAGTAGACATCAAAGACAATTTCTTTGAAATCGGCGGCCATTCCCTGTTGGCCATCCGGGTTGTTTCTGCAGTTCGCAAAGAATTACAGCTTAAGCCGGATATTGAAGATGTTTTCAACCACCCCACACTGGAAGCTTTCGCTGCTTTTTTGGACCAGAATCAAAGCACAGGCAGTCTGCCGCCACTTACCGCAGCTGCAAGGCCGGCAAAAATTCCACTTTCTTTTGCACAGGAAAGACTATGGTTTATTGACCAGTTTGCCGGGAGCATCCAATACCATATGCCCTCTGTATTGCGGTTGAAAAACAAACTGGACAGGGTTACGCTGGAAAATGCCCTGCGCGACCTGGTCAGGCGGCACGAAATTCTGAGAACCATTTATTTGTCAGAAGATGGCAAGCCCTACCAAAAAATCATTTCTGCAGAAGAATGGTCAATGGCTTTCAGCAATGACCCGGCCTTTGGAGATGCTGCTTATCGAAACGCATTCATCGCTAAAGAAGTAAACAGGCCTTTTGACCTTTCCAGCGACTACATGCTGCGGGCGCACCTCATTCAATGTGCAGAAGATGACCATATCCTGATACTTGGCTTGCACCATATTGCATCAGACGGCTGGTCTACGGCCATACTGGTCCACGACCTGATGGAATTTTACAGCGCCCGTCAGGCAGGCAGAAAACCGGAATTGGTGGAATTGCCCATTCAATATGCCGACTATGCCATCTGGCAAAGGAAAAATTTATCGGAAACACAACTGGAGAGCCAGCTGAACTGGTGGGAAGAAAGGTTAAAAGGGGTGGAAACTTTAAACCTTCCCTGTGATTATCCACGCCCGGCCATACAAAGCACCAGAGGCGCGAGCCTTTCCTTCCACATTGAAAAAGAACTGACCGAACAGCTGAACAACCTGTCCCGGCAATCGGGATCAACCTTATTCATGACCCTGATCACGGCTTTCAAGGTCATGATGCAGCGCTACAGCGGGCAAACCGATATTTGTATAGGAGCTCCACTCGCCAATCGCAACCACAAGGAAGTAGAACCACTGGTTGGGTGTTTCCTCAATGCGCTCATTTTGCGCAGTGATTTAAGCGGCAATCCCGCATTTACCACTTTGCTCGAACAGGTAAAATCAACAACGCTCTCGGCTTTTAAACACCAGCAAGTTCCTTTTGAGCAAATTGTGGACCGGGTCGAAAACACCCGCAGCCTCAGCCGCAGCCCCATATTCCAGGTTTTATTTTCACTGCGCAACACACCTGAAGTGCCCGACCTTGAACTTGGAACCATCAGCCTTTCTTCAGAATCCAGCGGGCAGCAAATCTCTCAGCTTGACCTTGCTTTCTACGTTACAGAAAGCCCGAAAGGCCTGCGTATTGTCATCCTGTATTGCAGCGATTTGTTTAGTGAAGACACGGCCCTGCGCATGGCTGCGCATTATAAAATGCTGTTACAATCCGTGGTTTCCAATCCGGAAGCAAATATCCACCAGCTTCAAATGCTTCCGGAAGCCGAAAAACAGCAGTTGCTTATTGAACTCAACAATACGACAAAGGCCTATCCTACTGAAAAAACACTGGTACACTTATTTGAAGAACAGGTACTTCGAACCCCGGATAACCTGGCAGTCAGCTTTGGTTCAAATAGCCTGACTTACAGAGAACTGAACGAACAGGCGGATTTGCTTTCAGCTTATCTAAAAAAAACATATCAGTTACAGGCCGATGATTTAATTGGCGTTATGACCCAAAGATCGGATTGGGCCATCGTTGCCATGCTAGGCATCCTGAAAGCCGGCGCCGCATTTGTACCGATAGACGACGCATATCCCAAAGAACGAAAATCATTTATCATTCAGGATACGGGCTTGAAGGCGTTGATTGTGCAATCGGATAATTTATTCGATGTCGTGGTGGGCGGCTACAATGTCAGCGTTTTTGCCATCGACCTTCAGTTAAAAACACTGCAGGGAGATCCGGCCGAACCCCATAACGCTGCAAACATCAACCCGAAAGATCTTGCGTATGTCATATATACGTCGGGGTCAACAGGCAACCCCAAAGGCGTCATGGTAGAACACCGGGGGATTGCCAATACCATTTTATCGCAAATCGAAACATTCGGCATTACGGAAAGCGATCGCTGTCAACAGTTCTTTTCGCTTTCTTTTGACGCTTCGGTACTTGAAATTTTTACCGCCCTTTTATCGGGTGCAGCATTGCAAATTATCGACGACGAGACCAAAAGCACGCCAGACAAGTACATCCAATACCTCAGGAATCACAACATTACAATAGCAGCTTTACCTCCCGCGTACCTGAATGAATTGAACCCATCAGACTTATCCGGCTTAAAAACCCTGATAACCGGCGGAGATTCAGCAGCGCCGGAAAAAATTAACGAATTTCTGGCCTTCGGAAATTATTGCAACTCGTACGGCCCGACAGAAACGAGTATTTGCGCTACCGTTTACCGGGTTGAGCGGGGAGAAAAAATCCAGCATACCAATATTCCGCTTGGGCGGCCGGTTTCCAATGCCCGGATTTACCTGACCGATGATGCCGGAAACCTTGTGCCCAAAGGAGCCGTCGGGGAGCTGTGCGTAGGCGGAGCAGGACTTGCGCGCGGGTATTTGAACAACGAAACCATGACGGATCTGAAATTCATAGCCAATCCATTCGAAGTAGAGACGGGAAACAGACTGTATAAAACCGGCGACCTGGCCCGGTGGTTGCCAGACAATACCCTCGAATTTTTAGGCAGAAAAGACGATCAGGTTAAAATACGGGGGCGGAGAATTGAGCCCGGAGAAATTGAAAATGCCCTTTACACCGCAAAAGAAGTAAAAGACTGCGCCGTTGTTGCCCGCCCGGATCAGAGTGGCAACCTGGCATTGGTCGCCTATGTCGTACCCGTTGGCCAGACAACAATGAACAAATCAGCTTTACAGGCGCATCTGAGCACGCGGATACCCGATTATATGGTACCGGCCCTTTGGGTGGAACTGGAAAGTCTGCCGTTGACCAGTACTGGAAAAATAGATAAAAATGCCTTGCCCGATCCCGACCTTTCAGTTCAGTCCAATCAGGCATTCGTTGGACCTCGAAACGAAGGGGAAGAGACGCTTGCAAAGATATGGAAGGAACTCCTGCACCTCGAGCAGGTAGGGATACACGACAGCTTTTTTGCCCTCGGGGGCCATTCACTGCTGGCGGTCAGGCTCATATCGTCGATCAAAGAAGCGTTTGCCCTGAATATCCCATTGAAAGTGATTTTTGAATTTCCAACCATAGACGAACTGTATCGGTATATCCAGCTAATCAGGAATAGTGAAAATCAGGAAAAATTCGAGGCCTCCGAATCCTTTGAATTGTAATTACCGGCAAGACGGCCCGTCTTTTCCGGTAAACGCTACCGCCACCTTTCACCTAATTGTCTTTACAATATTGTCAGAATATGGCTGCTAATAAAGAGATTGTTGACTTATTGAGCAAAGCGCTTGAAAACGGGATTTCCGTTTTTCAGGAAGAACAGAAATTAAAATTCAAGGTTGCAAAGGATAAGATTGCAGACTCAAAAATTATTGATTTGCTGAAAGTCAACAAACAGGAAATCCTTGCCTTTCTGAACCATTCGATGGGCGATATCCACGAAATACGAACAGTCGAGAAAAAAATCACGCCATTTGACCGCAGCGTCCCCCAACGCATTCCACTTTCTTTTTCTCAGGAACGCTTGTGGTTCATCGACCAGTTACAAGGCAGCGTCCAGTACCATATTCCAACCATACTCCGCCTCAGAAATGAGTTGGACAGATCCCTCTTAGAGTCTGCGCTGTCGGCCCTGATCAACCGGCACGAAGTGCTGCGCACAGTGATCAAATCCGACAATGGCCAGCCTTATCAGGAGTTCCTGACTGCCGATGGATGGAAAATGCAATATACCGCATCGGAAAACGGTATAAGTGAGGCCGCCCTTAAGCAGCTGATTGCTGATGAGATTAACCGTCCTTTTGATCTGGCAGCAGATTATATGCTTCGGGCTCATCTCATTCATTGTGCGGAAAAAGAACATGTCCTGATCCTTGTGATTCACCATATCGCTTCTGATGGCTGGTCAAACGGTATTCTGGTTCGGGATTTAATGGAATTCTACCGCGCCAAACAGGAAGGGGATCCTCCACGCCTGGCTGAACTCCCCATTCAATACGCCGATTATGCTTTTTGGCAACGGAAATACATTTCAGGAGATTACTTAAAGGCACAAATCGAATGGTGGAACCAGAAGCTTCAGGGTCTTGTGCCCCTGGAACTCCCGACTGACTTCCCGCGGCCAGCCACGCAAAGCACCCGGGGAGCCGGTATGGCCGTGCAGATCCCCAAATCGCTGGCAGCTTCTCTGAACGCGCTGGCGCTGGCTACGGATACAACCTTGTTTATGGTATTGCTTGCCGCTTTTAAGGTTTTGATGTACCGATACAGCGGTCAGGAAGATATTTGCATTGGAACGCCACTGGCCAATCGCAATCAAAAAGAAGTGGAATCTCTGGTTGGTTTTTTCATCAACACATTGGCATTGCGCAGCGATTTGAGCGGCAATCCTGATTTTTACCAGTTGCTGGAAAGGATAAAAGATACCACGTTAACTGCCTTTGCCCACCAGAAAGCGCCTTTTGAACAAATCGTTGAAAAGGTCGTCTCCGGCCGTAGCCTGAGCCACAGCCCGATCTTTCAGGTGATGTTCATTCTGCAAAACGCACCGGACACTCCAAACCTCGAACTAGGCGAGGTTAGCCTTTCGGCAGAATCCACAGAAAGGACAAGCACTTTATTCGATTTAATCTTCTCTGTGACGGAGGAAAAAAATGGTTTGTTGCTGAAAATCGTCTATTGCAGCGACCTCTTCAGCCAGGCTACCGTTTCCCGGATGGCAACACATTTCCAGATTCTGCTTCAGGAAATTGTCCACAATCCACTGAAAAAGATAGCTCACCTGCCCTTGCTGCCCCCTGAAGAAAAACAACAGCTCTTCAACGAATTCAATGACACCAAAGTCAGTTGGCCAGCCGGCAAAACGGTGTTGGATTTATTCGAAAACCAGGTAACACTATCTCCTGACCGGACGGCGCTTGTTTTTGAAGCGCATGCTTATGACTACAATACCCTGAACCGCCTCTCCAACCAGCTGGCCAAATACCTGCTGAATGAAACTGCGTTCCAGTGTGGCGACTGCGTTGCCGTCTTCATGGAAAGATCAGAATGGTCGGTCGTCGCCATGATTGGAATCATGAAAGCCGGCGGTGTTTATGTTCCGGTTAATACTACTTATCCTGAGGAACGAATCCACTTTATTTTCCGGAACAGCGGCGCAAAAATTGCTTTGATAAACGGAGGGGAAGTACTGTCCAACAGCAGCGAATTGCCTGCCAATCTTCTGGATGTCAATAGCGGCGAATTATTCCGTCATTGCGAAAGCCATCGTGTTTCTGCCGAAATGCCCCTAAACGGTGCATCATTTGTCATCTATACTTCCGGGTCTACCGGTATGCCCAAAGGAGTTGAACAAACTCATCTGATGCTTTACAATCTGATTATGTGGACCATACATCAATCAGGACAGGTCAAAGGCAGTCGCTACCTGCAATATGCTTCTTTTAGCTTCGACATGTCTTTGTATGAAATTTATTATGCTTTGAGCACGGGCGGCACCGTTTATGTCTGCCCTGAAAACCTGAGAAGGGATTTATGGGGACTTAAAGACTACATCCTGCAGCAGGGCATTGAGGTGATTTCCATGCCATATTCCGCGTTGAAGCTCATTTTTGGGGAGTTGGGTAAAAGTGGATTTGAAGGACACCAAATCCGGGAAATTATTTCTGCCGGCGAGCAACTGTACATCAGCGGAGGGCTAAGAACTTTCCTGAGAAGTAATCCTCAGGTCAAAATCCATAACCTTTACGGTCCCTCCGAAACCCACGTCATTACAGGCATCGACTACCAGTTTGAAACGGGCGAGCCGCCGGTGGAAGCCTCTATTGGTCGCCCGGTCAGCAATACAACTATTTACATTCTGGATCAGGAACTGCAGCCTGTTCCCATTGGCGTAGCGGGAGAAATTTATGCAGGGGGCGATAATGTAGCATTGGGATACATCAACGATCCGGAGCGAACCGCCGGAAAGTTCATAGATGATCCTTTTAAACCGGGAGAAAGGGTTTACCGAACAGGTGATCTTGGCCGTTGGCTTCCCGATGGCAGCATCCGTTTTTCAGGCAGAAGGGATGATCAGATCAAAATCAGGGGATTCCGGGTCGAGCCAGGAGAAATCGAAAGTGTCATCAAAAAAACAGAGGCTGTAAAAAGTTGTGCAGTTATCGCGTCAAAAAATGCAGAAGGAGACCTTCGCATCGCTGCATTTGTGGTTCCGGAAGAAAAATACGACCGTGCTGCCCTACAGGCATTGCTGCACGAAAAACTTCCGGAATACATGGTTCCGGCGCTTTGGATGGAAATGGAAGCGCTGCCCCTTAACAGCAATGGAAAAGTAAACAGACTTGCTCTGGCTGCTATGGAGCTTGCCGTAGAAAGCACCCGGGAATATGTGGCGCCACAAACGCCAACAGAACAAATACTGGCTGCTATCTGGCAGGAATTACTCCACCTCGACAAAGTCAGCATCCACGATAATTTCTTCGAAATTGGTGGGCATTCGTTGATGGCTATGCGGGTAGTTTCCGCCATTCGCCAAAAGTGTTCCCGCGAAATAAAAGTCCTCGAAATTTTCACCCATCCTGATATCGCAGGGCTTGCCAAATACATCGACTCTCTGGAGGAAGCAACCTTGTTGCCGCCCATAAGCGCAGGTCCACGGCCGAAAAGAATTCCTTTATCGTATGCGCAGGAACGACTGTGGTTCATTGACCAGTTTGGAGGAAGCACGCAATATCATCTGCCCAGTGTTTTGCGACTAAAAAGAAACCTCGACCGAAACCTGCTGGAATCATCCATATTAGCGCTGGTTGAAAGGCATGAAGTACTTCGTACGGTCATCAAATCTGAGAATGGCGTAGCCTATCAGGAAGTTATGCCCCCCGATAACTGGCGATTGGCATACAGTGAAGGTGCTTCGTTTGCATCGGAAACATACCTGCGTGAATTCATTGCCTCCGAAACAGCGCGCCCGTTTAACCTTTCGACAGACTATATGCTTCGGGCGCATTTGGTCAGATGCGAGGAAAACGACCACGTCCTGATTTTGGTGATGCACCACATTGCTACCGACGGATGGTCAAATTCCCTGCTCATCAACGACCTGGTTGCCACCTACAGCGCTTATCAGGAAGGCAAAAAACCAAATTTGCCCGAGTTGCCAATCCAATACGCGGATTTTGCTATTTGGCAACGGAAACATTTGTCGGACAGCTATTTAGAAGGACAATTGGATTGGTGGGCAACGCAACTTCAGGGGATAGAGCCGCTCCTGTTGCCGACAGATTTTCCGAGACCTGAACAACAAAGCATTCGTGGCGGCGGTGAGGTGCTTTATATTGAAAAAGAACTGGCTGATGCGCTGAAATCCTTGTCTCTGAAATCGGGTGCAACGCTGTACATGACCCTGCTCGCTGCGTTTAATGTACTGCTTCATCGCTACAGCGGACAGGAAGACATTTGCATTGGTATGCCCATCGCCAACAGGGAACAAAAAGAGATAGAATCTCTGGTCGGTTTTTTCATTAATACCCTGGTATTGCGAGCCGATTTATCGGGAAATCCGAGTTTCAAAAACCTGCTGGAACAGGTAAAGTCTACGGCACTGTCTGCTTTTGCGCATCAAAGCGTTCCCTTTGAAAAGATCGTCGAGAAAGTGGCCTCCAATAGAACCATGAGTTACAACCCGCTTTTTCAGGTGCTCATGGTGCTTCAAAATACGCCCGATTCAGCCGATCTGGAATTAGGCGACCTTGATCTATCTGCTGAATCTTCAGTGGGCATTACCGCCCAGTTCGACCTTGCCATGTCCATACAGGAAGGACCCAAAGGCTTAAAAATAGCCATTACTTACCGGGCTGATCTATTCGCGGCTACGACCATCAAACGGATGGCCCGGCATTTTAAAAACATCCTGAGTCAGTTGGATCCGGCATTTGAACTGCCACTCGATCACATCAAATTATTGACGCCTGATGAAGAATTGATGCTGATCGAAAAGTTCAACCAACCCTGGGTTCCATACTCAAAACCCCAAACGCTGCTTGCACAGTTTGAACACCAGGTTGTCCTCAATCCTGATCGTGTCGCGGCCGTCATGGCATCTCATAGCCTCACCTATGCCGAATTGGAATCAAGAGCCAACAGGTGGGCTCACTTGCTCATAGACCAGGGGGTAAAGCCGCATAATATTGTGGGCATTTGCGTCGAGCGCTCTCTGGACATGATCACCGGTATTCTGGCCATTTTTAAAGCTGGCGCCGCTTACCTGCCCATTGATCCCCGATATCCTGAAGCCAGAATTGCATTTTTCTTAGAAGACGCCGGTATTCGCCATGTACTGACCCATGAAGTAAACGTTGCCAAATTCCCCGCTTCGTCCCCGGTACAGTTGATTCTTATGGATGCTGAGGAAATACATTTATCCGCATTTCCAGGGAGTCCACCCGGCCTGACCGTTGCCCCCGCTGATCCGGCTTATGTGATCTACACATCCGGCTCTACCGGAGAGCCCAAAGGAGTCCTTATGAGCCACGGCGGTGTTGTGAATCAAAGCCACTGGGCGCAGGATCATTTTGGACTTACTCCCGATGATGCCGTTTTGCAAAGTACGACTTTCTGTTTCGATCCTTCAATTTGGGAACTATTCTGGCCGCTGTCTTCAGGAGGTAAAATTTGTTTTGCATTGCCTGGCATGGAAGCTGACGCCCGTTACCTGATTGATGCCATGGCGCAAAACCAAATCACAATCGGCTCTTTGGTCCCTTCCATGTTGTCCGTCTTTTTGCAGGAAATTAAACAAGGCGAATGTCCTTCATTAAAAAGAATTATTTGTGGCGGGGAAGTCCTTCATAAGCAGCTCGTCGAGCTTTTCCGAAAAAAACTGCCCCACGCAACACTGCACAATCATTACGGACCTACTGAAACGGCCATTCATGTCAGTTCCTATGAAGTCCCTGAAAACCTCGACAACCTGGCTTCTGTCCCAATTGGAAAACCATTTCCAAATGTCCGGTTTTTCATTACTGATAAAGGAGGAAACCTCGTTCCGGAAGGCGTTGTGGGTGAACTTTGTATCGGCGGCGTTCAATTGGCCCGGGAATACCTTGGACAACCGGCACTGACTCAGCAAAAATTCAAAGCTCCTGCGTTTGAAAACAGCGGCGTGGACAGACTCTATCACACGGGCGATCTTGTGCGCTGGCTTCCGGATGGCAATGTAGAATACATCGGACGTCGGGATAACCAGGTCAAAATTAGCGGATTCCGCGTTGAATTGAATGAAATTGAGCACCTGCTCACTCAGGCGCCGGGAGTTTACGCAGCCATTGTAGATGCAAAAAAAGGCCCTGACGGCAACAATCGGCTGATTGCCTATATCGTCCCCAAAGGGCAATACGATCAACCACTAATTGAAAATTACCTTAAAGCCAAAGTTCCGGCACACATGGTCCCGGCTTTTTGGATAGAAATAGATAAAATCCCGGTAAGCCCGACCGGTAAAGTCAATCGAAAAGCTTTGCCGGAGCCGGACATTTCCGCACTGATCGAAAAACACCACGTTGCTCCGGAGAGCGCCTCTGAAATATTACTTGCTCAATTGTGGATGGACCTGCTGCATTTGGAAAAGATAGGTGTCCACGATAATTTCTTTGTGATAGGCGGGCATTCGCTGATGGCCATGAGAATGGTTTCAGCAATCAGGGAATCCTTCCACAAGGAATTAAAAGTCAAAGATATATTTAGCTATCCAACCATTGAAGAACTGGCGCGATACCTGGACAGTCAGGAAGGAGGAACAGCGCTGCTCCAATTGATTTCAGGACCTCGGCCGGACAAAATCCCCCTGTCTTTTGCCCAGGAACGACTTTGGTTTATTGACCAGTTTGGCGGCAGTACCCAATACCACATGCCAACCATATTGAGGTTAAAAAACGGGTTGGACAAAAATTCTTTGGCGGCTGCCTTAAAAGCCCTCGTAAACAGACACGAAACCCTAAGAACTGTATTCAAATCGGACGACGGACAGGCATACCAATACCTGCTCGGGGCAGAAAACTGGACCCTGCGGCAGTTTGAAGGCGCTGCCTATGAAGACGATACGCAGCTCAATGCTTTCATCCGGGAAGAGATCAACCGCCCTTTCGATTTGTCAAAAGATTATATGCTGCGGGCTGCGCTGGTGAAATGTGCCGGCGAGGATCATGTACTAATCCTGGTCGTTCATCACATTGCATCAGATGGCTGGTCACAGTCATTGCTCGTAAATGACCTGGCTGAATTTTACAGCGCGATTAAAGAAAACCGGGAAGTTGGCCTTCCGCCGCTTGAATTTCACTACGCAGATTATGCCGTCTGGCAAAGGGAATATTTGTCAAAATCTGTTTTGTCTGCTCAACTCAACTGGTGGGCCCAACAGTTGGCCGGAGTAGAACCGCTGTCTTTGCCTTTTGATTTCCCAAGACCTTCCGTACAGCGCCATCAGGGAGGCAACATGGTTTTCAGAATCGATAAAGATTTAACCGGTCAACTACACGCTTTGTCTGAAAAACCCGGAGCCAGCCTGTTCATGACCCTTCTGGCAGCTTTTAAGGTATTGTTGTATCGCTATAGCGGGCAGGAAGACATTTGTGTCGGCACCCCTGTGGCCAACCGGAATTTCAAAGCTTTAGAACCCGTCGTCGGTTTTTTCATCAATACCATTGCCCTTCGCAGCAACATGGCAGGAAATCCCGCTTTCAGCAGTTTGCTCGAAACCATTAAAACCACTACGCTTGATGCATTTGCACATCAGGAAGTTCCATTCGAGCAAATTGTTGAGCGGGTAGAAACAGATCGCAGCCTTAGCCGGAGTCCGGTATTTCAGGTCATGTTTGTCATGCAAAACATGCCCGATTCGCCCGACCTTCAATTGGGGGACACCAGCCTTGCTTCCGAAGCGCTGCCTCAAACCAGGTCTTTGTTCGACCTCACTTTTTCTGTCAGGGAAAGCCCCCGGGGGTTACTCATCGCAATTGAATATTCCAGTGATCTGTTTTTACCGCAGACCATTCAGCAAATGGCCATCCACTACCAAACGCTGCTGAAAGCCATCGTTGCCAATCCGGCTGAAAGCATCGCCGATCTGCCCATGATGGAAAGCGAAGAAGAAAGCCAACTCATTTACGGGTTTAACGACACAACGGTTCATTTTAATAATCCAGACGGAATCCTCGATTTGTTCCAAAAACAAGTTGACCTGTCGCCGGGGCATACCGCCATTGTTTTCGATGGGAAATACATCAGTTACCAAACCCTTGACGAGGAATCCGGAAAACTGGCCCATTACCTTATTGAACAATACAATATCCGGCCTAACGACTTCGTCGGTGTGATGATGGAACGTTCAGACCAGGCCATCATAGCCATTCTGGGCATCCTGAAATCAGGCGCCTGCTATGTGCCTGTGGACACCCAATATCCTTTTGAACGAAAGGCGTTCATGGTCTCTGATACCCGCCTCCGGGTATTGATTACGGTATCCGGACAAGCGGAAGAAGCCGTGCAGTTGGGCGCACCTGTTTGTGTCCTTGATCAGGAAGCCGAAACCTGGGCGCACAGCCCGCATACCAGTCGGGTAAAAAGAAACAGCAATGATCTGGCTTATGTAATTTACACTTCGGGTTCTACCGGAAAGCCCAAAGGCGTTATGGTAGAAGACGGAAGCCTGTTAAATTATTTGTTTTACGGAATGCAGGCTTATCGGCAAAGTGAACAACCATTTAGTTTTCCACTTTTCACCTCCCTTGCTTTTGATTTAACGCAAACCAGTATTTTTCTGACCTTGCTGAGTGGCGGTCAGTTGCTTATTGAAAATGAAAAAGACATAGATGTGGCTTTGGAGCGTATCGTCAGAAATGCAGCCATCAACACCATCAAGCTAACGCCATCCCACATCAACTTTTTAGAAGGCAAAACGAATGCCGGCATTGCTGTTGCCATTGTTGGCGGAGAGCAACTGGAGCTGCAGCAGGTAAAGCTGCTTAAGGCCATGAATCCCGGAATCCGGATTTTCAACGAATATGGCCCAACTGAAGCAACCATCGGGTGTACCGTTCATGAAATTAAGGACCTGGACAGCACGCCTCTTATTGGAAAACCCATTGCCAATACTTCCATTTTCCTTTTGGATGAGGCTGGCCAGTTAGTTCCCAGAGGGGTACCCGGCGAAATCTGTATTGGAGGAGATTGCCTGGCGCGAGGTTACCTCAACCGACCAGATCTAAATTTAGAACGATTTATTCCAAATCCCTGGTCTCAAAAACAGGATGCAAAAATTTACCGAACCGGAGACATTGGTCGCTGGCGGTGGGATGGCAACCTGGAGTACAGGGGCAGAAAAGATAATCAGGTAAAAATCAGGGGATACCGCATAGAATTGGGTGAAATCGAAAGCGTCCTTAGCGGAATCAGCGGCGTCAAAAGCTGCGCTGTAGTGGCAAAACCGGCTCCAGGCGGCGGATTGGTTCTTGCAGCTTACCTTGTTTTTGAAGGCGTATTCGACAAGAACCGTATTCAGGAATACCTGAGTCAGAAATTACCCGACTACATGGTTCCGGCAATCTGGGAGAATTTGCAGGCACTTCCGCTGACCAATGCGGGAAAAATCGACCGGAAGGCCCTTGAAACCAGAAACATATCTGCTGAGGTAAAACTCGATTTTATTGCTCCGAAAAACAGAACAGAGCAAATAATCGCTAAAATCTGGCAGGAGTCGCTCGAACTCAAAGCCGTCAGCATCCACGACAATTTTTTTGAAATAGGCGGACATTCACTGAATGCCATACCCATTGTTTTTAAAATGAATAAATCGCTGAATGTCAATCTGAAACTGATGGATTTATTCGCTAATCCTACCATTGAAAAAATCGCGCGGATGTTGATTTTACAGGAAACTGGTTCTGAAAACATCTACGCACTGAATTCCATTCAAAAAAACCTGCCGAATCTGTTTTTCATACCGCCTGTTCTGGGCATCCCCATCGTCTTCAAAAACCTCGCCATTAGCCTTGCCGGAAAATTCAATTGCTACGGCATTCAATACAGAGGCATCGACAAAAACGATGACCTGGATGCTAATATCGGGCAGATGGCCAACGGCTTTATCAATGATATTTTATCCATTCAGCAACATGGCGTGTTCCAATTGTGCGGCTATTCAATGGGCGCAACCATTGCTTATGAAATGGCAAAAAAGCTCGAGGATATGGGTTTCGAAACCAGACTGGTGCTGTTAGACCGCGGCGTGCGCAGAACAGAAGGAATTACAGCTGAAAAAATCGATACGCATGCTGAATTTCATTTGAACTGGATGAACCGGGAACTGGTCGCCGCTTCTTTGAAATCAAAAGACGATCCCCGGATTAAGCAATTTCTCCTGCACAACATCAGGATCTTGAATGAATACATCGTGGAAGGCCAAATCAAAGGTCCGATTTTCGCCATCGAAGCCCAGAATGACAAAATGCAATCCTACATGAAAGAATGGGCGGCATTTACTTCAAATACCTTCGGGCAGGCGTGGGTAAAAGGCGACCACTTCGATATGCTGGATCCCAAATACACCCCTCAAATTAAAATGTACCTGCTTCAGTTCCTCTCTTCAGGCAGGAGCAGCATCAAAAAATCGACCATCACAACGATCATGAAAGATCTTAAGTTGAAACTAACCAACCTGGCGCTTTTTGTCAATCAGAAAATCTCCAAATCAACGCCCTACTGGCTTAACATGGACATTAAAGCCAGGGAATTTATTACGCCCAATTTTAAGTTAGGGCAGTTTTTCTTCACAGAAGAAACAGCAAAAGCGCTGGTCGAAAAACTGGACAGGTTTGAACATCCTTGCTGTTTGTGTACGCCAAGCCTTGGAAATGAATGGCATAAAAAAGGGAAAGAAGTCAGGGTGCTGGACATTGATAAACGGTTTGATTTTTTGCCGGGTTACCGGTATTACGATTTGAGAAAACCGGAATATTTAAATGAAACTTATGATGTCATCATCCTGGATCCCATCTTTTTCCCACCGGAATTTCTACTTCGAGTCATCAATGTGCTGACCCGGAATAATTACAACCAGCGATTGTTAATTGTCTATAAAACCTCTATGGAAAAGCATTTTCTTGAAGTATTTGAAGAATACGGGGTATTTCCTTCCAATTATTATCCGGATTATCCCCACGTCTCGGAAGCAGGAAAAAAGGAATTTATGTTTTACGCTAATTTTGAAATTTAAGCCCATCTCATGGAGTCTCCACCTAAAAATATTTACGCCAGGTCTTTTTCTTATCTGAAGAAACACTACCTGAAAGAAATATTCATACTCGTTCTGATCCTTTTACGCAATGCCGGTTATCTGGTCTTTCCCTATTACCTCATGGTAATTATTGATGAAATATTGCCTTCCATGGATTATGCCTTGCTATTAAAAACCCTTGGCATGCTGGTTGGCATTCAGTTTCTTTCTTCCATAGCTGGTATTTTATCGACTTATATGCAGCAACAGGTCAGCAACCGGATTATGGAGGACATTCGCTCTGATTTATTCGAACACGTCATTCATTTGCCGGTAGATTTTTACAACAATAACGACATCGGGGAAGTCGTCCACAGCCTGAGCAACGAAGTAAACATCATCAAGACTTTTTTGACAACCAGTTTAATACAACTGACCAGCAATACCGTACTCATCACCGGGATATCGATTATTCTTTATTTTCTAAATCCGTTTTTGTTTTTGATCTGCATCGGCATCATTCCGGTTTTACTGCTCACCATCAGTTTTTTCCACAGCCGGCTCACTGCATACATTGCCAAAGACCGCAAAGCAGACGCTTCCATCCTGTCGTTTATGATGGAAAAACTGGAGAATGTCATTTTAATAAAATTGTTTAACCAATACCGTTTTGAATCCAAACAATTGGGTGTTCGGATTAAGCAATACATCAAGGTAAATTTAAAGGGCTCTCTGCTCAACGCCCAGGGAACACAGATTTCCATTTTCATCATCGCCGTCGCCCCGATCCTGGTTATTGGAGTAGGCAGTAAAGACATATTTAACGGACTGATGTCGTTGGGCACACTGGTGGCATTTATTGAATATTTTAACATCATGATCGGTCCTTCGCAAAATATGATCAGCCTTTACTACAATAGTCTGCGCGCTATCGAAGCCATGACCAAAATCATGACATTTTTTAATATCCCGATTCCGGAAAAGGAAAAAATGAATATCAAAGCTCCGGAATCCATCGAAGCCATTACCTGCGAAAATGTGGAATTGAGCTTTGGAGAACATCAGATATTACAAAACATTAGTCTGAGCTTTGAAAAAGGCAAATGCTATGGTTTTGTTGGCGGCAGCGGCAGTGGAAAAAGTTCGTTAACTTACCTTTTATGCGGACTTTATCAGCCCAACAAAGGCCGGGTTAAGATCAATGGGCACGATGCCGGGGATCTGGGCATTTATGCCATCTGCGAAAAAATTGGATTGGTCCGCTCCAATACCAAACTGCAAAAAGGGAGTATCCGTGAAAATCTGCTCTACGGCGTTGACGGAGCCAGTGAACAGGCATTGGCGGATGTATTAAAAACAGTGGATCTCTACGATTATGTTATGGATTTATCCGATCAATTGGAGACGGACATTTCCGATCTGGGTACCCGACTTTCAGACGGGCAGCGGCAGCGGCTTTCAATTGCAAGAGCCCTGCTTCGGGATACGGAAGTCCTCATTCTGGACGAAGCAACTTCAGCAATGGATTCTATCAGTGAAACAGCGGTAATCAACAATATTCTGGAAGTCTATAAAGACCGGATTTTGATTGTCATCAGCCACCGCCTGAGTACCATCCAGCATATGGACGAGATTATTTGCCTTAAAGACGGCGTCATTGTTGAACAAAACAACCACCATCACCTGATTGGAAATAAAGGAGCCTACTGGCAGTTATTCGAAAAACAATTGATTTACGAATAATCGTCAACCATCCGAAACATCCACCACACATTAAAAAACAAATGCACAATGGCAGCAAATTCCGATTTCCCTTATATTTGGACAAATGACAACCCCGGGGTAAAACAATTGTCGGACGTTTTTACAAGCGAATATTCAAAAATCGAAGCGATCCTCCGGAAAAGTGGCGCCATCCTGTTCAAGTCATTTGACATAAATGATCCTGTAAAGCTGGAAGCATGCGTCCGGGCATTTCCCGGAAAATCCATTGCCTATGCAGGAGGAAACTCGCCAAGGACAAACCTCCACGGCAATGTTTATACGTCGACGGAACAACCGGCAGACAGCTTGATTTCCCTTCACAATGAGCTCTCTTATGCCAGTTCCTGGCCGACTCATATATTTTTTTGTTGTGAAACGCCTGCACAGGAAGGCGGAAATACGACAATTGCAGACAGCCGGAAAATATTAAGCGATCTGCCTCCCGGGGTGGTTCAAATCTTTCGTGAAAAAGGGGTTCAGTATATCCGCAACCTTCATGGAGGGCATGGCGCCGGGCCATCCTGGCAAAAAACCTTTGAAACCAACGACCCCGCCGAAGTAGAAGCGCATTGCAAAGCCCATGATATTTTATACGAATGGACTGGTTCCAAAAAACTGAAACTGATTGAAAAAAGAAAGGCGATCATCCAACACCCTGAAACGGGGGAAGAAGTTTGGTTTAATCAGGCAGATCAATTTCACCCCAGCACCAATCCCGAAGAGGTTTATGAAGCACTAATGGAGATTTACGAAGATGATCCCCAGGAAATGCCACAATATGTATGCTTTTCAGACGGAACGGAAATTCCACTCGATATGCTGGAAAAAATCCGGGAAGTAGGTAACCGGAATACCGTATTATTTGACTGGGAAAAAGGCGATCTGTTGCTTTTGGACAATATTCTGGCAGCACATGGCAGAATGCCCTTCAAAGGCCCCAGAAAGATTTTGGTTGCCATGACTTCCTAAATGCATTGTTCCAATGCATCTTCATTTTATTTATTCTACTTAAAATATTTGTTGCATGAAAAAAACAAGCATTCTTCTGGTAATTACAGGATTTCTCTTCTTTGGTTTAAGCGCGGGCTGTGGCAGTTCGGGCGCAGATAAAGCGCCGGTTGAGGAAGAAGTAGCACCGCCCAAAAGAGAAGACTATGTGGGTACTTACGACATCCTGGAAACCAAGTACGACAAAACCTTTGAGGTTTACATCGAGCACGACACCCTTTTCTATTTCAGTGAAGACATCGGAAGTTCTGTCATGTACCCCGAAGACAATGAAGTATTTGACGTCCCCGGCCACAACACCCGGGTGCGCTTTATGAGAAATAAATCCAAAGAGGTAGACCGGGCTATTTTCGTTACGAAAAAAGGCCGCTACACGGGGGTAAAAATACATCCCGACTCCTTAACAACCACGCCTCAATAATTACCGGCAATGGAGAATAGCCCATCCTATTTCCATGAATTTGTACAGGCGGCAAAGGGTGACCTTATTGTACAACCCCGAATGGGTTTCTGCGCGTTTTCAAAAATGCGGGAAGGCCTGAGCCGGGTAAAAAATATTGAAGCTGCCACCATCGGTACCATCACGCTCGATTCTTTTACACGAACCGGGGATTTTGCCAGCGCCGCAAAAGCCATTAAAAACAACAGCGCGCTGAATGGTTACCCCATCGTTTCGCATGGAAAAGCACGTAACCAGGAGTTGATAGATGGCCTGATTGGCACAGATTTTCCCATTCAGGTCAGGCATGGCTGCTCGAAGCCGGAGCATATTTTTAAAGCCATCGTAGAAACCGGCATTGATGCCTCCGAAGGGGGCCCCATTTCTTATTGCTTTCCATACGGAAAAGTACCGCTGAAGGAAAGCATTCGTTCCTGGCAGACTTGTTCTGAAATATTTGCAGCGGTTGAACACAAGAAGTACCACCTGGAAAGTTTTGGCGGTTGTATGATGGGGCAATTGTGTCCGCCTTCTATGCTGATAGCGATTACGGTTGTGGAAGCGCTGTTTTTTAAGCGTTTCGGCATTCGGTCCTATTCAGTGAGCCTTACCCAGGGATCTAATATTCTGCAGGATATCGCCGCCCTTACCGCATTGCGCCTTGTCGGCGAAAAGTACCTTGGTCCACGGGAAGATTGGCATGTTGTTTATTATACTTTTATGGGTAAATTCCCTGAAACCATGAATGGTGCAAGGGCAATCATGCGCGACAGTGTCGTCGTTGCCAAAGCCGGTCAGGCCCGGCGCCTTATTGTAAAAACGGTCATGGAAGCGCACCAGATTCCGACAATTGACGACAACATTGAAGCGCTTGAACTGGCTCATCAGGATTTCCACGATCCTTCCACCAGCCTGAGCCAGGAAATAAAGCCGGGAATGGTAGAGGCTATTTTTGAAGAAGCGGATTTCCTGATTGATTTGTTGCTGAATCTGGATTCTAAAATTGAAATTGCAATAGATGTTGCATTTAAAAAAGGGTATTGGGATGTTCCTTTTTGTCTGCATCCGAATAACAACAATTCCGCATTGGCAAAACTAAATAACGAAGGTTTTATTTTGTGGGCAAATGCCGGAAAAATACCTTTCCCAAACCACATTATTCGCAATAATTTTTCAAAAGAAAAAAAACTATCCTCGAGCGAACTTTTAATGATGTTATCTTTTAATCAATTTAAATACGACACTTTTAATCAGGCGGAAACACCAGTACTTCAGCATGTTTCCTGCTAATGCTTTCAGCTTGCCTTAGTGCTTTAATAATTATTGTTAATCCTTAATCAAAAATCATGAAGCCCAGAGCTGTCCTCACAACAATCCCATCAGATTCCCACAACTGGAATTTGATTTACATGCAATTGCTCCTTGAAGAAAATGATTTTGAGGTCATTAACCTTGGAGCGTGTACAACGTACGAAGAAGTTGAACAGGCTTGTCTTGAGTTCAAGCCAACGGTAATTGTCGTCTCAACCGTAAATGGACACGGTTATCTGGAAGGTAAAACCCTGATTGAAAAAATCAGAGCACGTCCTGAATTAGCTGATCTTCCGGTATACATCGGCGGCAAGCTAAGTACGGATAAAAACATGTCTTACCTCTATTCTGTAGAATTGGAACAAGCAGGTTATTCCGGTGTCTATCCGGAAAGCAGAAAAACAGCGGATTTTATTTCCGAATTAAAAGCGCTGGCTAAGAAAGCTGCCTGAAATGCCCCAGCTTCTGTCACCTTTATTCCTGATTTTATTCTATTAATACCCGCATAAAAATAGTCGTGGAGTCACTCCATGCTTTATGGGAAATACCAGGCATTATTTATTTCCCAAAAATACCCCAATTAACAAAAATACTTCCATTCTCTAAATTCAATCGCATTCTCATCAAATGGTAAATCCGGGTATTTACCATTCGCTTTCCATCTTCTGGCTATTCCGAATGCCCATTACCGGCATTTCGGTTGAAAAACAACTTTATTTAACTTTTAAACATTAACACATGAAGTTACAAGATTCAAATCAAGTGGCCTTTCCCGTTCAGGATTCCTACCAAATGGCAATTTCTGTAATGGAAAAGTATGGAATCCCTCATACGGACAACCTCCCTTTAGTCGATTCAATGTCTGAATTCGAATACGGCGGGCAGTATGGCGTGGAAGTCCCGGCAATCAACACCTTCAAATCGTTAAAACTGATCGTCACCCTGCTACAGGAGCGTGGTATATACTGCACCCGATTTAACGAAACGCATGGCTCTTTCCTGCTCACAGACAGTGAAATACAGGATATGTTGGGCTATTGCAAAGAAAATGGGTATGGCATTACCTTCGGACTTGGCCCAAGGCCTGAATATGATATTAAAGCAGCTTTTTACCGCACTAAATTTGGTCTGGAATTGGGCCGCCAACTCAACAACAACGATGCCATCGGGCATTCCGTTTCGGAAGCATTCCGCCTGACAGAGCTGGGCTGCAGAGGCATTATCGTTTATGACCTTGGCGTTTTGAGGGTACTCAATATCCTTAGAAGCAAAGGGGAATTGCCTCAGGATACGGTATTTAAATTATCCTCACACTGCGTAATTTCAAATCCATATGTAGCGAAAGTTTATGAGGAAAATGGCGCAGACAGTGTCACCACAGTACACGATTTGAGCATTGGCATGCTTCAGGAAATGAGAAGGGTAAATCCCAACCTTATTCTGGATGTTCCGGTGGATATTTATCTATCCAAAGGCGGTTTTCTCCGTTTCTACGATGTTGCCAATATCGTAAAAGTAGCTGCCCCTGTATTCCTGAAAATCGGGGCCAGCAGCCAGGCAGACCCCTATTCCACCATCACAGAAGACATCATCAAAAAACGGGTTGACCGGGTTGCGCTGACGCTGGAATATCTGAATAAAATGTCAGAAAGCCCAAGCAGAATTACCAAAAACAACCTGAATTATAGTCTGCCGGTATAATCAAACGCCTTTACCACTGAAGCCGGTTCTGATTGATTCAAAAACAATCAGAACCCGGCCAGTGGTATCTGCCCATTCATTCGGCTTTTGCCATTACTTTCAGGTAAAGGCAAAGCCATCTGTGCCAAACCAGCTGGTATGAGCCCAAGCGACTTTATTTATGAAAAAGAGCATTCCATTTCCCGGATCACCTTTAACCGGCCGGAAAAGCTCAATGCTTTTCGCAACAAATCCCGGCGCGAATTATCAGCATTGCTTGATGATTTCGCGAAAGACAACCATTCCAAAGTATTGATTTTGACGGGCGCCGGCCGTGCTTTTTGTGCCGGCGCTGATCTTTCAGAACTGGGTAAAACCGACGAAGCGCCGTTTGACGAAGCCAGGCATCGCGCCGAACTAGATGGTTTTCAGAAAATTACGCAACAGATAATTGCCCTGAATAAACCTGTCATTGCTGCAATTAACGGCATTGCCATTGGAGTTGGGCTTGAAATTGCGCTTGCCTGCGATATCCGGATTGCTGCATCAAATGTGCATTTTGCCTTTACGGAAGTAAAACGCGGCCTGTTTCAAACCAACGGCATGATGTACCTGCTTCCCCGCTTAATTGGTTTTGGAAGGGCCATCGAGCTGATGATGACTGGCCGCACAGTGGAAGCCGCAGAAGCAGCCGCCATCGGACTCATCAGCCATACAGTCTCTGAAAGCCAACTTCAGGAACAGGCAACCGGAATGGCTACACTTTTAAGCGAACATGCGCCTGTTTCCCTTAAGTTAATTAAACGCATTGGTTGGGAAAGCCTGGATGCAGACTTGCCGACTGTTATGGAAATGGAAGTAAACGGGATGCTGGAGTGCCTGAAAAGTGAAGACATGCGGGAAGGCATCGCCGCTTTTCTGGAAAAACGAAAACCTTCATTCAAGGGAAAATAAAATGACTGTTCCACGATTGACCTATTTATGGAATTACCTCTATCACTGGTCCGCAGTGATGCCCGAAGCGATCGCCCTGCACTACAACGAGGAGACGCTGACTTATGCAGCATTAGAACGACAGGTCAACCAGGTCGCCACGTCATTTCAAAAGGCAGGTCTTCAAAAAAAAGACCGGGTAGTAACCATACTGCCCTCAACACCAGAATTTTTGGTCGTTTATCTGGCAGCCAGCCAGTTGGGAGCAATCGTCATTCCATTCGATGTCAGATACAGAATCAGTGATTTGGAGCGGTTTTTAGACAGGTCCTCCCCACAATTGATCGTTGCCGCTGCTGCTACAAAAGAGAATCACATTGCCGGGCATCTGGCCAAATTAGTACAAGTAGAATCCATTCCCTGCTACTATACCGGTACGGCAGGATTTGGAAAAGCATACGCTGAATTGCTCCAGGGTGAAGGAAAAGTAAGCCCTGAAATGTTGCAAAGCAGGGCGGCCCTTGACGAAGAAGATGGCAACCTCGTCATCTTTACTGGCGGAACGACGGGTGTCCCAAAAGGAGCTTTGCTCTCGAACAAAAATGTCTGCGCCATGGCTTTTCACGAAGAAGCTTTTCTGCGTGGTGAATTGAGGCGGGCCGGTTATAAAGGCAGGATATCAACCTTGGCCGCGCTGCCGCCCAGCCACGTCGGGGGCGCCATTGAATGCATGGGGCAGGGCCTTCTGGGTGGCCACGAGCTCTATTTTCTTGAAAACTGGAACCCCACGACCGTACTTGAACTCAGTGCTGCTGCACGCATTCCCTGGATAGGGGGCGTTCCGACCATGTATGCCCTCATGCTTTCTCTGGCTGATATCGGGCGTTATGATCTTTCCGGCATCTTTCTGGCACTTTTATCCGGGGAGCAGGTAACGGGTGAATTGCTGGCAGGAATCAAGGAAAAAATTTGCTCCAGGGTTATCAATGGCTATGGAAGTACGGAAGCCGGAGCAGAACTGACCTTCACAAGGCCGGAAGACCCTCCTGAGAAACTGGCTGAAGGCTATGTTGGGCTGCCTTTGCCTACCGTTTCCATCAAAATTGTTGACGCCAATAATAATGTCCTTTTGCCTGGACAAACCGGAGAAGTGGTCATACAATCGGATTTTACCATCCGTCAGTATTTCCAGTCCCCGGAAGAAGACGAAGCGGGATTTACGGCAGACGGATTTTGCCGTACCGGCGACCTTGGTTTTCTGGATCCTGATGGCGGGCTATACCTCCGCGGCAGAATAAAACACATCATCCGGGTGGGCAGCTATACGGTAATGCCATCTGAAGTAGAAGAAGTTGCCCTGCAAATGCCGGAAGTAGCAATGGCTGCTGCACTGGGCGCCCCCCACCCCATTTACGGAGAAGAAGTATGGCTTTTTATTGTCTTTAAGCCGGGGCAAAGCCTCCCTGAAGAGAGCTTGATTGATTACATGAAGTCCAGACTTGCCGACTACAAGGCGCCACGGCGTGTATTTGTCCGGTCGTCTATTCCAACCACCAGAATAGGCAAAGCTGATCGGATCAGTTTGCTCCACGAAATAGAGGCTGCCGGCTGGGTATGCTGATGGTGACAGGCGCTGCCACCTCTTTATTTTTTTCGTTTTTAATCTCGCTCCTATGAAAAATTGGTACGCCAAATATTTATTACCGGGTTTCGTCTTTCAATCCATCGTTATTGGTGGCGGTTACGGAACCGGTCGTGAAATGGTTGAATTTTTCATGTCGAAAGGCCCATTGGGCGGATATTTAGGCATGTGTATTTCCATGGTGATCTGGAGCCTGGTTATGGCATTGGGCTTTGAATTTGCCCGTCAGAAAAAATTGTACGACTACCGCAATTTCCTCAAATCGCTGTTGGGAAGAGGCTGGGTTTTGTTCGAATTCATTTTTCTATCCACCATGATTCTGGTAATTGCCGTTTTGGGGTCCGCTGCCGGGGAGCTATGCCAGTTGTGGGGTATGCCAAAAATGACGGGAATTGTCCTCATGTTCGGAGCAATAGGATTCCTCGTCTTCAAAGGAAGCAGTTTGATCGAGCGGGCATTTTCGGTATGGTCGTTGGTATTGTACGGCGCCTACATCTGCATGATCGCTGTGGCTTTTTATAAGTTTGGAGATCGCATTATTTCAAATGCCAGCCTGAGTATAGACCATGCCCCCTGGCTGAAAGGGGGATTTCAGTATGCCGCTTACAACCTGGGCATATTGCCGGCCATTCTGTTTGTTGCCCGGCATTTCGAAACCCGGAAAGAAGCATTTGTTGCCGGTTTATTATCGGGCCCGTTGGGAATGATACCGGCCATATTGATGTACACCATCATGTTGGGAAATTATCCGGCCGTATTATCGGAAGCGGTACCAGCCTATTCTTTGATCAATCAATTTAACATGCCTTTGTTTCTTGGAATATTTCAAATAATACTATTTGGAACATTTATTGAAACGGGTACTGGTTTAATACATGGTTTTAATGAACGTATTTCAGGGGTTTATACAGAAAAAAAACAAATAATGCCGCCGCTGTTGCGTTTGGCCATTGGAGTTTCCATCCTCATCACTGCTGTTTTTATTGCCACTGCTTTTGGTTTGATCGAACTGATAGCCAAAGGCTACGGGTACATCACCTGGGCTTTTTGGATCATTTTTTTATTGCCGTTGCTCATTCGGGGAAGCCTGATCGTATTTCGGAGAAATACTCACCTCGAAACAAACACCGGAACTACCTGACAAGAGGTCCTCATCTGGCAGCCTTTGCCCGGAAATTACTTTCCTAACTAATTTCAAAAATCAAGCTTATGGTATTATCATGCCTGGAAAGGCCTATCGACGTATTTAACATTACAGAATGGGGTGTTGATCTAAACCGTTTCCTGAATAACCTGAGGCCGCAATACAGTATTTACGAATGGGATTATTATTTGCTCCGGCAAAACCAGATTGCTTTTTTTCAGAAAAATTTACCGGAAAATGTGTTGAGCAGGTTCGACAATACTTTCTGGTCTGATTTTTACGGAGGAAAAGTTCCGGATACAACCGTTCAGGAATTACTGAATGCTGTTCCGGAATCTAAACTGGATCAATTCTTTCAAATCAAAGAAACCCGGAAGCGACTCATCGCCGAGTTTAACCTGTCCTTTATCGAAGACGAGCATTGGCTTGTAGAGCGCATCCCTGCACGCGCTTTCGGGCAATCGTATGCCCTGACCAGCGATACGGCTTCTTTGGATTACAGACAAACGACAGAACGAAGGTTTAAAGAAATGCCGGAATCGCTTAACTGTATTGATTTACAATTTATCCTGCAAGGTCTTTCCAATGAATTGAAAGCCAAAAACGATGAAATATCTTTTTTGAACATCATAGTTCACCACACGCTGGTTTATTGTTACAAAGACCAATTGGGCACCAATTCCCCTGAAGGCATCCACCAGGATGGCATGGATTATATCGTTTCTGCACTCGTTGCCGAACGCAAAAACATTGTTGGAGGGAAAAGCATCATCTACGGCAGTGACATGAAAACCAAAATCATGGAAACCGTTCTTCTTTCCGGACAGGGAATTTTACAACCGGATAAAAATACAGAACTTTGGCACGAAGTAACCCCCATAAAATGCATGGAAGGCTACGAGAAAGGATACCGGTCAACCATAGGATTTGATATTACCGTGATGAAGCCGGATATATAAAAATCCGGAATCCGCTTTTTTGAATAATTTTGAGTCACAATGGAAAAAATTAAATTGTTTTGCCTGCCATTTGCCGGAGGTACCAAATACTCTTATTCGGGGTTTCAAAAAGTTGCTCCGCCCCATCTCGAACTTATCCCGCTTGATTTGCCGGGAAGGGGAAAACGCCTGATGGAAGCTTGTCTGACTAATGTAGCAGACATGGTAACTGATGTAATGCCCACTATACGCTCGCATGCTGATCAGCCTTATGCGCTATACGGGCACAGTCTGGGCAGTCTGCTCGCCTACCTGATCACCCTGCAAATGCAAAAAGAAAAGTTGCCGATGCCGATGCGTTTGATCCTGACCGGGAGAGGCGGAGCTTCTGTTAAAAGAAAAGATGCGCCCAAGTACCTGCTTCCAAGAAGTGAATTCATACAGTCATTGCGTGAAATGGGCGGCATGTCGGACGTGCTGGAAAGTGACGAATTAATGGAGTTTTTTGAGCCGATTCTGCGCGCCGACCTTCAGGCTGCGGAAACTTATGTTTACGAAGCGGCCAAGCCGTTTGACGTACCCATCACGGTTATGATTGGCGATGGCGAAGAAATTTCACAGGAGGAAGCAATGGCATGGCAGCAGGAAAGCACGCTCCCTATTGACCTGAGGATTTTACCTGGCAACCACTTTTTCATCCTCGATCACGAGCACGAGATTATGAAAATCATTGGCGAACAATTGGTTATTTGAGTAAGATCCGGTCTGGTAAAAGAGGCTCAACCCAATTTTGTTTTTAGAAATAAATAACTGCTTTCCTGAGCGCGCACATCCGGTTCGCCGTCAATGGGCACGCTATGCGGATTGGATTGTTCCGCATTGATAATCCTTGCTTTGACGTTATCGCGGAGTTGAAAATCCAGTAAATCGCGAATTTCCTGAAACAAAGCCGGGTCGTATATCGGCGTAGCTACCTCGATGCGCCGATCCAGATTTCGGGTCATCCAATCGGCCGAAGCAATGAACATTTCTTCTTTCCCGCCATTGCCAAATACATAAACGCGCGCGTGTTCCAGAAAACGGTCGATGATGCTCCGCACATGGATGTTTTCGCTCATCCCGGGCACGCCGGGAATCAGACAGCAGATGCCGCGAACAATGATCCGGATGTGCACCCCAGCCTGGCTTGCTTCGTATAATTTGGCAATCATTTCCTTATCTTCCAGACTATTCATTTTCAAAATCAGGTAGGCTGGGCGCTTGTCTTTTGCGAATTTGATTTCGCGATCAATGCGTTCGATAAATCCCTGTCGCATCGAAAATGGCGCGACCAGCAGGTGTTTGCAACGCGGTACAAGAATGCGACGAGATAATAGATCAAAAACCTGGGCCACTTCAGCGCACAATTTGGGCTGGCAGGTCAGCAAAGCATGATCGGTGTAAAGCAACGCCGTTTTTTCATTAAAATTTCCGGTGCCGATATAGGCATAGCCCCTGATTTCATCATTGATCCGGCGCCGGATGAGCAATAATTTGCAATGCACTTTGATGCCGGGATAACTGTAGAATACCCGGGCGCCTGCCTTTTCGAGCAACTCACCCCAATACAAATTGGACGCTTCGTCGAAACGCGCTTTGGCTTCAATGAAGACCGTTACCTCCTTCCCGTTTTCGCAGGCACTGATGAGTCCCTGAACGATCTCAGATTGCGCAGCAGCGCGATAAAGCGTAATGCTGACCGATACCACTGCCTGGTCAGCAGCCGCTTCCCGAATCAATTGACCAACATAGTCAAAACGCTGGTAGGGCAAATGCAAAAGAAAGTCTCTACCTGACATTTCGGCCATGATGGACGCTGTATTTTCCAGCTCCGGATGGGGCAAAGGTGGCCAGATCCGGTAGTGTAAACCCGGGTTATTTCCGGGATTCGGGAAGCCGAAAAAATCATTAAAATTGTGGTAGCGCGCACCCGGGATCATTTCATTTTTCCCCAGATCAAAGATGGTTTTCAATTGCTGGCGCAAAGCTAAAGGCATGCGGCTGTCAAATAAAAAACGCGTAGGCTCCCCAATGCTGCGCTCTTCCAACCCCTGCCTGATTTTTTCGATCAGATCCCCACTGTATTCATCGTCAATATAAATTTCGGCGTCTCTGGATAGCTTTACAGCATAGGCATTTTCCACCGTTTTACCCAGCAATTGCGGCAAATTCAGGCGGATGATGTCATCCAGAAAAGTTACTTCAAACCGTCCCTCCGATCCAGGCAATTCTACAAATCTCGGACAGGGTCCAACCGGCATTTCCACGAGCCATAACGCCCTCGTCTCCCCCGCCGTTTCCACAATAAAATAAAGGGCTTTGTTTTTCAAAAATGGCGTCGGCGAGTCTCCGCCCAGAGCATTTGTATGAATATGCTTTGACACCTCGTCGGAAAAGTACTGCGATGCAAAGGCTGTTTGTGTTTCACTGAAGTCTTCTGCCCGCAGTAAGCGGATGCCGTTTCTCTCGAGCTCGGGAATGATGATGTCCCGGAATATGCTGCCGAATTCGCGTTGCTGCTGTTCAACAATGGCCCTAATCTGGCGCAGTTCTTTTTTGGGTTTCAAAGCGAACTCCCGACGGGTTTCTTTCTTCAGCGATTTCATCGAACGCAGGGCAGATACCCTTACCCGGTAAAACTCATCAAGGTTTCCGCTGTAAATCGCCAGAAATTTGATCTTTTCATACAATGGAACCCGCGGATCGCGAGCTTCCTGTAAAACGCGGTGATTGAAAGACAGCCAGCTCAGGTCGCGGTTGAAAAAAGTGGAAGTTGGCATGGGTGAAATGACATGAGCCACCCCGGTAATTGGGATGACTCATGCTTTTGCTGTTTTTTGAATTTGATATAGACTCTGATTTTTTGTCCGTCCATTTAGTCAGGTGTCTGCGCTTTTAGGTTCGAGAGCAAGGCATGTTCTGTCCCAAAAACGGGAGTTTACTCGCGTAAATGACCGATTTTGGGACAGAACATAACGCAGCTATCGGACTTAAAAGACGGACACTAGTTAAAGACGATCCGCTTGGCAAGGAAACCTTCCTCAAATCGAATCTTAACCAGATACATTCCCGGAGGCAGGTTATTCCGCTTCAGGTTGTAATTGCTCGTATTCACATTGCGAATTGACTGTACCAACAAACCGCTCATGTTAAACACCTGAATGTCCATCATCGGCGTTTCCGCGCTGCTCTGAAGGAACATGTCGCTGCTGGATGGGTTTGGTGCAATGGACAGCTGTACTTTGTCTTCGCTGATGACTTCTTCCGTACTGCTTACCAAACGGCAGGATTCCAACTGCAGGCCCTGGCATGCACGCGGAATGAAATAAGTCATGATGGTATCGATGTACAAACGCGCTTTGGTCGCAGACATATCCGGGTTGGTGATCAATCCGTTGTTGTGCAGCACATCTGAATTCAGCATGAAAGCCGGCGGGTACTGCGCAATGATGGCGTCGAGCAGCGGCTTGTTCCACCAATCCCATGGACCTGATCCCAGCCCCACAACGCGGAAAGGATAAATGTGGTCAGCGCCGAGTGTCGTTGGCGCCTGGCCAAGTGCAGCGAGGTTAACCGGAACAGGCTTAACAGCCGTTACAAACTGCGTCAAAGCATCCGGGTTCATCGTGAGAACAGGTTCCAGGATATCGTTGGCGCCTGCTTCATTGGCAAATTGTACAGCCGTTCTGGTACCGGAAACGTTGACCACAAACTGCTGGGTTGTAGGCACAATAACCGGACCGTTTCCAAAAGGTGCAAATGGATCCGTAACAACGTGATAACCCATGGTAACAGGCTCATTGTCAGCACCATCAACCCAGGTACTATCGCCAAGAGCGCCACCCATATTGATGGCCATGGCAAAATCAGAGCTGTAGCCTACATGGTTTGGCAAATTGAGCGGTGTTTGGTTCGTACCGTAGATGTCTCCATGGACACTTTCAACAACAAAAGGCAGCGCCGTTTGCGTGTCAATGAATTTGTCGATGACAATCTCCTGGTAATCATCCAGGAAGGCAGCGCCGAGCGAAATATATCCGCCTGTTCCCTGTCCCCACATGATGATTTTATCAGGATCAATGCCATAAGAATTGGCGTTTTCAGCTACGTCTTTGCGCAAAAAACGCACGCAGGTACGGGCATCCTGAATGCCACGATATGCTGCCTGCAGCAGGGATCCTGTACGAACGTTCTGGTCCGGAGAAGTTGGCAACCAGCCCTGGCGGTAAGTTACGGCCATGGCAACATAACCGCGCTTCGCCAGACGCGTACAAATTTCCACAACGGTAGAATCGAGTCTTCCCCCTGTAATCTGTCCATTCAGATACTGTGGTAAAAAGCTGCCTGTGTGGAAGTAAAGCACGACCGGGCGGTTCGTTTCAGTATCGCCTGCAGGCGAATAGATATCCATTTTCAGATCGAGAGGTGCAGGAGTACCGGTAAGAACGGAAATGTTGTTTCCGTAAGTAACATTATACTGCACATTGACCTGACTGAATATCGGATCTACATAGCGCACATTTTGCGCATGCAGGTAGCTTACGCCCAACAAAAGCAAGAGAAAAATCGGAATGTTGACTTTTTTCATAGAAAGCAAGTTTATTTATTTAAAAAATTAAAATGGGAAGTTGCTATTTTTTCTTGAATTCATAAGTGGCCGAAAGATAAGCCAGTCTGCCAATACGGGGGCCGCCATAAGTCTGAAAAACCTTGTTATCCAGAATATTGCTGGCGCCCAGTTTAAACGTCGTATTAATCTTATCAACCGTTACATTGACCTGCGCATCCAACATGTCATAAGACGGAATGATGCCCGTAAACTGCGGGGAACCTTCGAAAATGAATTCGTCAATCCATTTGTAGTTGATGCTGAATCCAAAGTTGGGTATCCTGGCATTTCCAAGGCGCAAGGTAATGTCTCTGCCTGAAATTCCAACATTGTACTTGTGTTCCGGTGTGTTAAATGCAGGTACGATTGGGTCGTCAGTCTCGGTATTCAGTTTGTTCCACGAATAGTTTCCGTTGATCATGTAGTATTTCCAAAAATAGAAATTGGCGCCAATAGAGAAGCCCTGTGTAGTCACCCGGTCTGTGGCATTGGCCGCTACCCGATAGGCCTGCGCGCCGGTAATACCCCCGGAAATGGTATTGATGAAGGCGTCCACGCCAATGTTGTAGCCGATGAAATCCCGGTAAAAGCTGTAATAATAAGTAGCATCAAAATACAAACGATCAAACAACGTGGTACGGTATCCCGCCTCAATGGTTTGTACTTTTTCAGGGCGAATGGGCGCTACGCTGAAGTAATTCAACAAACTGGTATTGTTGGTATTGAGGTAATCGCGCAAAGATTCAATCGTCACGAGGCTGTCGACACCGTCGATATTCCCCAGCAGGATTGCCCGGCCAACATTGTAGAACAGGTACTGGTCGGCCAGCGTAGGATTCCGGATCGCGGAAGAAAAAGAAAGGCGCAGGGTATGGTTCGGATTTGGCGTATAGACGGCTGATGCTGCCGGAGAAAATAAATAATCGAAATTCTGATTTTTGTCCATACGAATGGAGGCACTCAGTTTTAAGCGGTTGTTGAACTCCAGCGTTCCGCCGCCATAGACCCCATATTCGTAGGTGTTGATTTTCCTACCGGCAGTGTCCAGCAGAATAGACCCCTGAGAATCCGGGAGGTATTGCCGACCGTTGGCGCCTACAATGATATCCAGGTCAGAAATATTTCCGCCCTGATACAGGTCATTAAACTTATACTCCCCATGTGCATGTATCAGAGCGGATTTGTCATAAAAACGGGTGCCGCCTTCTGCATAAGAAACCCGCGAAGTAATGCTGTTGAAAGCATCCTGAAAACGCTGGGTACCCGGCTCGAAGTAATCAACTGCATCCACCAGGGGGTCTGCTCTTAAGGCTGCCACCTGAGCCAAACTATGCCACCTTGTCAACGAATCCTGTAGCATCGGATTTGCTAAAAATGCATTCAGCGCGTCGCGATACCCCTGTGGATTCCCCGGGAATTGAGAAATTCGGGGCAAACCTTCGATTGCATTGATTTTGGGAATGATCTGCGTTTGCCAGTAAGCGATGTAAGTAGAACTCCAGTATTTCCCTTCTTTTGCGTTCTCCTGCAATTGCAGTGCCGTAAAATAAGGGTCATAAGAATCGCCGGCATCTTCATGCGTGGCATAGACTCTGAAAAAATAGGTATTTTCTTTCTTCAACTCCAGGCGGTGCTGGAAGAAGCGAATGTTGCGCAAGCTGTAACGGTTGTCCCCCTGATAAACAGTTGTTCCCGTGCTGAAATTGGAAGCGGCAATCAGCGTTGGCGAAGCATCTGCAGCCGAAGGGTTTAGGCGAAAATGCGCGGCTGCCCCAATTTTCAGGTTGCGGGAATCGTAATCGACCAGATCTCTTTCCTGATATCCCCTGCGGTGAATGCTGCCCATGCCGATAATGGTGGGATATTCGTTTCCGCTCACAAACTCATCGCCGTAGATGTTGACAGCGTCGTATCCTCCGGGGTTGTTCTGTGCGCTTTGCGAATCAAAGACGACATCGTAATTGTCAGCCTCCCAATCGTTGGCTTTGAAGCCAAAAACGTTGAGTTTATAAGCGATGTGCTCCAGTCCGTCTTTGTTTTTAAAAGCGTCTGCCCAGCGTAATCCGGTCTCCAGCATGTTGCGTTCACCGACTTTAACCATCGCCGACAAGCCTTTTTGCAAAAATGGATCCCGGGTTTCCATGCTGATGACGCCGTTGAACGCATTCGGCCCGTAAAAAGCAGAACTGGCGCCTACGACTAAGTTAACCCGATTGACATCCAGTTCAGACGCGCCAAGGAAATTGCCCAGCGAAAAATTCAGGCCCGGCGACTGGTTGTCAACGCCGTCAATAATTTGCAGCGATCGAACCGGACTGGTGCTGTTAAAGCCGCGGGTGTTGATGATTTTGAAACCCAGACTGGCGGCCGTTAAATCGACATCCTTTAAAGAACCAAGGCCATCGTAAAAACTCGCCGCCGGCGTTTGCTTGATGGCAATGTTATCCAGCGACTCTACGGTGAGCGCCGATTGTTTTTGCTTGTCGCTGATGCGTTGCCCTTTCACTTCGACCGTAGAAATGGTGATCGAGTTTTCTGTCAGACGCATCACAATGCGATCTGCTTTGGTAACCTCCAGCTCCTTCTCATCATAGCCCGTGTAGGAAAAAACGAGGGTAAAAGGCAGCGGTGTGTTGGTACGCAGTTCAAAAGTACCGTCGTACTCTGTTGTAGCGCCTTCAGTTGTTCCTTTGATGAAAACGTTGGCAAGAATCAGCGGCTCGCCATTCTTCTCATCTTTGACTTCTCCGCGGATAACGGTCTGCCCGTTAAGTGTGGACATCAATCCGAAAATAAGAATAAAATTAAGAATACAGGTGTAGATTGAAAATTTCATGCTATTTTCCTGTGCTGGGTTAGAGAAAAAATTTGGATTTGAAGGCCAAATTAGAGCTTTTCCGTTATACTTAATCTTTTGTTGTCAGAATTTTTCTACAACACATCCTGTAAAACTTTCCCATTTTACAGGCGTTTTCATCTTAACAACAGGAAACTTGCTTTGTTATGAACAATCCTTACCAACAATTCCCTGACAGTGCGCGTGTTTGGGTATATCAGAGTGACCGGCCTTTTCAGGATGAGGCCATTGCAGGCCTTCAAAAAAAAGTTCAGGACTTTGCCCAAAGCTGGATTAGCCACGATCGCCGGCTTCGCGCTTTTGCCGATATCTGGCACGGACGCTTCATCATTTTAATTGTTGACGAAAGCATGGCGGGCGCCAGTGGGTGTTCCATTGACAGCTCCGTTCGCTTTCTGAAAGCCCTGCAGGCAGAGTATGAAGTCGATCTGTTTGACCGCATGCGCTTTAGTTATCGCAAAGGAGATGAGGTGGTCACCGTTTCGAGAGAAGACTTTGCCCAACGGTATGCTTCCGGTGAAATTGACGACCAAACGCCCGTTTTTGACACCCTGGTTACCAGCAAAGGCGACCTGGACCGACTCTGGGAAAAGCCATTAGGGCAAAGCTGGCATAAGCGCATGGTTTGACACCTGTTTGCTGTCGATGGTAAAGTGAGCTTGTCCCACAAGAGGCAAGAGGCAAGGATCGAGAGGCAAGAGGCAAACACGTAAGCTGGTAAGTTTGCCAACTTGCCAATTTGCCTTTTGAGGCCCCTTTGAAAGTCGTTAAAAAAAGCATATTCATAGAATAATGGTGCAAAGCAGGCCTACAGGGCCTATTTTTGAACCATCAACCATAAATTGGATCCCCATGTTTGGAAAAGTAAAAAAGTGGCTGGGTATAGAAGGCGTAAAGCTGGAGCTCGTACTCCCTGAATTTGTACTGGAAAAAGCCGGCGTTTTGGAAGGCATGCTGCAATTCCAATCTATGAACCATCAAACCATCAGCGGATTCAAAGTAGTGCTCATTGAACGCTATACCCGGGGACGGGGCGACGAAAAACGCATAGATGAATACGAATTGGGCAGCATCACTATAAAACAGGAGATCGAAGTACCTGCCGATGAAATGATTGAAATTGACTTTACCCTGCCATTTAGTATGGTCAATTCGGAAATCGATCAGTTTGGCGCCCGAAATTTCCTTTTTGGCGGCGTCGCAAAACTGGCGAAAATGACGCGGGCCGTCAAATCAGAATACCGGGTCGAGGCAGAAGCCACCGTTAAAGGCGTGGCATTGAATCCTTTCGACAAAAAAAGCATCATCGTTAAGTAGTGTCTGTCTTTAGAGTCCGATTACTGCGTTGCGCTCGCCCCCAAAACAGTCATTTACACGAGTAAACTTCTATTTTTGGGGCCTTCGCGCGCCTTGTACTCGAACTCCCTGCCTGCCGGCAGCTTCGGTTTATACACATCTTTATATTGTACCATTACCACGTTTGGGGCTTTCTCGATTATCGTATTTTGTCATCGAACGTCCACGCTGCATTCAGTTTCCAGGCAGTTGAGATGCCGATTGTTATTTCAACTTTCACTCCTTACCCGTTTTGTCATTCCCGCCAGGGAATCTGCAAAAGCGCGACAGTTGATTAAATTAGATTGCAAATGACTGTCTATTAGTATTTTAAACACAAAGAATGTCAGCGTAAAAACCACAAAGCACTTTGTATGACGTCGCAGATTCCCTGCGGGCTATGGTTTACACACAAGTCCGCAATTTGTTCTATAAGCATTTGATTTTCAATGAATTAATGATTTATGATATGATTTACAAACCATTGAAAATCAATAAGTTGCCAAGATGTGTGTAAACCATAGCCCTGCGGGAATGACAGGTGCGGATGAGATATACATCGTAGTTAGCCGATAAATAGTTCGGTACCATGATTCAGGCAAATCAGGGGCAAAACCCCTTGGCATGCGCCACGAATTGATCTGCCGTTTAAAAATTACGCGGAGTTTCACGGAGTTTTATGAGGCTCTTCGTAAAACAGTTTGCATTACTCCGAGAGACTCCCTTACTCCGCGGAACTCCGCGACCCAAAAGAGTCCACGGAGACTTGCCCATTGACGCTTTAGCGTCTAATGGGGCATTCCCCGATAAAAACAGCCCCTGATTTGCATGATTCACGGTAATGGTTATTGCTAACAAAAACTTGTGTATAAACCGTAGCTGCCGGCAGGCAGGTAAATCCCAGACACCCGTCTAAATGGACAGACATGGACTAAATGGACAGGCACTCCAATGAATGGAGGTGTTTTTAAGCATAAATACCGATCACTAAACAATTTCAACCAATCCAACTAATTAAACGATTTCAACCAATTCAACCAATCCACTCTCGTCACTGATTTTCTAATGACTGAAAGATCTCCTCTTCGCTTTTGCCCAAATTCTTAAGCAAAAACTGAGCATCGTCGGTAAAATCGTCTTTGGGATATTTTTTTAAAAATGTTTCATACAGAACCTTTGCTTCATCGTAGCGTTTAAGGTCATTGTCGAGCGTAAAAGCATGCATGAACAGGGCTTCCGAAGCGTATTTATCGTTTGGGTAATTGGTATACACCTGCTCATAGTACTCCAGCGCCTTATCGTTGGCGCTGATGGCACGGGAAACTTCGCCTGCTTTGTACAACATTTTGGCAGCGTCGGCGGAAGCGGGCATGAGCAGGGCGCTGATTTCACAAGTCTCTATGTAATCTTTGGCGATGCGGGCATCAAGTTGCCCGGTTTTAAAATTGACGATGCGGGTGGCCATGCTGTCTATTCGTTCAGCCAATGGCGGAACGCTGGCCGGCAACCAGGATTTGGCTTCGTCGATCTTATCTGAACCTGGGAATGCTTCCGGAAAAAGCTGATAGATCGAAAAGGCAGTCGCCGGACTGGCCAGTTCTTTTTTGTAAAGAGAAGCCAGCAACAAGGCTGCGGCAGGCGCTTCGGAGGCATCGCGGTGTTGTCTCAAAATTTGCTTCAGGCGGTACTGTGCAAACGCACTTCTTCCTGTCAGGGCCAATGCTTCTGCAGACTTTAGCAAGCCTGTTGCTTGTCTGCCAGTATCCTCCGGCTTCAGGGCCATCCATTCCTGGCATTTTGCGACCAGTGAGTCCGCCAGAGCAGGATCCGGGTTTGCATCGAGCGCTTTGTGCATTTGCTCGATTTGAGCCAGCAAGGTGTCTTCGGCTGTGCCGCTACAGGCGCTCATCGTCCACATAAAGGCGCCAATGAAAACGGCAGCAAAAAAAGCGGGTATTCGCATCATCATCTCTTTATTTTAACCCCCAAAAGTAACCAGATATAAAGATTTCCAATGGAACAATCGCTAAAAATGAGCAAAGTCAACATCTTCTGGTTCCGCCGCGATTTGCGCCTGCACGACAACGCCGGACTTTATCACGCCCTGAAAACGGCCGTTCCCGTGCTGCCGCTTTTTATTTTTGATACCAATATTCTGGACGAATTGTCCGACGCCAAAGATGCCCGGGTGGGCTTTCTGCAAAAAACGCTTTCGGAGTTGAGTGCAGAACTAAAGACATTAGGCAGCAGCATCCTGATCAAACACGGCGACCCGCTCGAAATATGGCAGGAGTTGCTCAGCACTTACGACATACAAAGCGTGTTTACCAACCGGGATTACGAACCTTACGCCCGGCAACGCGACAAAGCTGTAAATGCCTTGTTGCAAAGAAACAACATTCCCTTTCATACCTATAAAGATCATGTAATTTTTGAACAGGAAGAAGTGGTCAAAGACGATGGAAAGCCCTATACTGTTTTTACGCCCTACAGTCGAAAATGGCGCACAAAACTGGAAAGCAGGTTGTCGTCCATGGAGACCGGCAATGGCACAAAAACGGCCGTTTCCTTTTACCTCAAACCCTACCCCAATGAGCGCTATTTCAAACATTTTTTTGCCTGCGCCCCCTACCCTGTTCCAACTTTAACGGCACTGGGTTTCGAACCCTCTGATATTGAAATTCCGGAAAAAACAGTGAGCCGGGCGCTCATCAAAAACTACGACCAAACCCGCAACATTCCCGGGATTCAGGGGACTTCCAGGCTGGGCATTCATTTCCGTTTCGGCACCATCAGCATTCGTGAAAAAGCGCTGCGCGCTGCAGAATTGAATGACACCTACCTCAACGAGCTCATCTGGCGTGATTTTTACAGCATGATCCTCTGGCATTTCCCGCAGGTTGCCACCAAAGCCTTTAAACCGGCATACGACCATATAGCATGGCGCAGCGACGAGGAAGCGTTTCAAAAGTGGTGCGCCGGGAAAACCGGCTACCCCATCGTTGACGCCGGCATGCGTGAACTGAATGCGACCGGATTCATGCACAACCGGGTGCGCATGATCACAGCCAGTTTTCTGACCAAACACCTGCTGATCGACTGGCGGCGGGGAGAAGCCTATTTTGCGGAAAAACTACTGGATTTTGACCTGGCGAGTAACAACGGCGGCTGGCAGTGGGCATCCGGTAGCGGAACCGATGCAGCGCCTTATTTCAGGGTCTTTAACCCCACAGCCCAGCAGGAAAAATTTGACAAGGATTTCAAATACATCCGGCTGTGGGTGCCTGAATACGGAACAGCTGCTTACCCGGAACCGATGGTAGACCATAAAATGGCCCGCGAACGCTGTCTGAAGGTGTATAAAGAAGGCCTGGAAAGGGCAGACAGTGCTTAGTTGTTTTTTTGCGCTTCCAGAACAGTTTTGACGAAGGCTTCACTGACTTCCAAAACCTGAGCAATAAGGCTCGTTTCAAAACCTTTTTGATTCATGTTGACAATGGCCTGAATGGCTTTATGTGTTTCTCCCTCATGCCTGCCTTTCTGAATCCCTTCTTGTATCCCCTCCTGGATACCCTCCTCTTTTCCCTTTTGAATTATTTTTTCGTACGTTGTCATAGCGGATATTTTTATTTCTTTAGTCGCATGCTCAAGCAAATATAAAGTCTGAAAAGAAGGTTTCCAACTCCGGCTTCACATTGCTATCTTTGGCCAATTCAAGCGTTTCAAAAAGAAGATTCTAACACACCCTGCATCTTATGAACGACCTCCATTTCCTGAGAGCCGCCATCGAAATGGCCCGCCACGGCATGCAAAACAACGAAGGCGGGCCTTTTGGCGCCATCATCGTCAAAGACGGCGTCATCATCGGCAAAGGCAACAACCGGGTCACCTCGACCAACGACCCGACTGCACATGCTGAAGTTGTGGCCATACGCGAAGCCTGCCGCCACCTTAAAAGCTATCAATTAGAGGGTTGTGTGCTCTACACTTCCTGCGAGCCTTGTCCGATGTGCCTTGGCGCCATCTACTGGGCGAGGCCAGAACGCATGGTTTATGCCTGCTCCAAAACAGACGCCGCTGCCATTGGCTTTGATGACAACTTTATTTATCGCGAACTGGAATTGCCGCTTTCTGCACGGAAAATTCCGGCCCATCAGGCTTTGCAGGACGAAGGTCTGGCTGTTTTTCAGGAGTGGGCAGCAAAAGCGGATAAAACGGCTTATTGATTGGTTGCCGCGCTTTTGTCAGACTGGTGTGTTCAACAGTTTATCGGTTTACTTTTTTCACCCCTTCAAAGGTCATTTTCACCTGTTTGATGGTACCATCTTCGTTAAATTCCAACTTGTCGATACAGGTTACCCGGTGATCGCGCCCTTCATTTGGAATGGGGCGTCTATGATAAACGATGTACCAATTATCCGTATTTGGCGTTTTAATTACCGAATTATGCCCTGCGCCTGTCGCAATGTTTTTATCTGACTGAAGAATGGTTCCAATTCTTTTATAAGGCCCTGTCGCTTTATCCGCCATAGCATACACAACTTTATAAGTATCATTTCCCCACCCGCCTTCAGACCACATAAAATAATAGGTGTTATTTCTGTGGAACATAAACGGCCCTTCTACATACCCTTCAGGTGTAATTTCTTTAAAAAATTCACCGCCATTCCAGGGAATAAACCCTGTAAAATCATTATTCAGAATGGCTAAATTGCAATGCCCCCAGCCGCCATAAATCAGATAATAAGTGTCATCAACATCTTTAAATACAAACTGATCAATGGGTTGCGCATCATTGTGAAATTCCCCTATCAAGGGTTTTCCGAGGTAGTCTTTGAATGGCCCGGAAGGTGCATCTGCCACCGCTATTCCTATGCCGCCATGGTGATTTATGGCATCTTTTTCGTCCCAATAGGGCCCTCCTGGTTTTTGAAGATCATTTGCCGAAAAAAATAAATAATATTTACCTTTTTTCTCAATAATGGATGGCGCCCAAAGCGCTTGTTTTGCCCATTTAATGATGGAGGTATCCAGAACATGGGCATGTTTTTTCCAGGTAACCAAATCTTTCGAAGAAAACGCATCGAAAAATACCTGGTTTTCATATTTTGCTGAATAGGTGGGAAATACCCAATATTCATCCTTAAAAACAATGCCTTCCGGATCGGCATACCATCCCGGGAATATTGGATTTCCGGAATGGTTTAAATTTCCATTTCGTTTCACCTGGGTTAGACAGGATGAAAAAACGATGGCTATAAAGATAAATGTTAATATTGGTATTTTCATGTAACCTGATTCGTAGGCGTTTAGAGATTGTTCAGAAATCACATTGTTTTAATTGAAGTTATACATACACATATATTGCTGTATAAATTTCCTGTTCGCCATCTTCATTCGAGGAAGTAGGCATTATGTCCCTGAAGGCTGGCGTTGGCATATATGCTATCAGAACTGTATCCTCCTCTGGTTTGTCATTTGCAACGCTTAACAGGCTTAAATCAATTTGGCTTTTTTCTTTTGAGGGAATGAGGTTTTTTCCGGAATCAAATACTTGTGCCATCTGTCCATCCGGGAGTCGGGCGGTGGCACTTTTAAATAAACCGGCATCTGCACCACTTAATTTGAGTTTTAAATTGCTATCTGAACCACCGATGATAAAATACTTCCAGGTTGTCGCTCTTGACTTAAATCGAACCTGGTATTCAATTGGCCATTCAGTGAGCTGGTCTAAGTGGATCCGAATGGTGGCCACCTCTCGCGGATTTGAATCTGGTGTAAATGTTCCTTTCAAAAGGAATGGCCCCTGGTCCGTTTTTTCTGCTTCCTGATTAGAAAAAAGCATTTGACCAAATTCATCTATTGGGTAATCCGTGAAATTGATAAAACCCCGTTCTTGAGAAATGCATCGAAAGGTCAAGGTCATATTGGGGTTTTGACGAATAGCTTCTTTCAGATTGAAGGATTCCGGCACCATTAATCGTCCCGAATTTCCGGATTGGATAAACCTTATTCCCGCCTGAAACAACCACCGGCCCGTTAATTCCTCCACTTCCAGGTGCATATTTTGAGCATTGCCGTCCATGTAGTAATCATGAAAAAGTTGGATTTGTAACAGGTTGAGGTATTTAATCATTGTCTTGTTGGTTTATGTGTTTTCCAATTGTGTTAATCGCAGTACTAAGCGCTTGTGGTAAAAGTGGTAGAGCCGCAAATCCAGCAGACTACCACGGACCATTCTGCTTAACTTGATAAAACCGATTGCCATCAAATCGATAAAGTCCACCGCCAGCACCCCACCACATATTTCCGGCAAGGGCGATTTTCGAAATCTCAAAGATTTTGGAAATCCGGCACTCGCATGATGCACAAGACCACCAAGGTAAAAATTCTTTTTATTCCTCCACCGAAGCTATTCTTATTTTCCCCTTCCGAAGTTTATCCCCGGAAACAATCAATTCAATGTCCCCTTTTTGGGTAGACGACTGCACCAGAACCACCAACTTCCCATTAAAGGCTTTCATGGAGGGTTCATGAAATAGCTCAAGCGAGGTGGCATCGCCATTACAGGCAGCCCTGTATTTCCCCTGGCCTTTTACCTCAAAGGTCAATCGATTCGAAGCGGTCGGGCAGGGATTTCCTTGTTTATCCACAATCGTAGCCGTTACATAACTCAAATCCTCGCCATTAGCCAGGACAACCTGTTGGTCCGCTTCCAGCACAATATGATGGGGTTTGCCGGCCGTAACAATCGACTTTTCTGCAACCGCTTTACCCTGATCGTCGTAAGCAACCACTTTTAAGGTTCCGGGCTCATATTTCACATCCATCCACATTAAGCGGTAACGGTTCAACTTCGATTCATAGCTCTTTTTCTGGATGCCCTGGCTTTTGCCATTTACAAACAATTCAGCGCTGTTATAGCTGGTGTAAACAAAAACTGGCGTGACCTCGCCTTCGCGGCCTTCCCAGTTCCAATGCGGCAAAATGTGCAGGGTTTTGTCTTTGGTATTCCAGCGGCTTCGGTACAGATAATACCGGTCTTTCGGCAAACCGGCAAGGTCGCAAATGCCAAAATAGGAGCTTCGCGAAGGCCAGTAAATATCGTAGGGCGTGGGCTCGCCTAAATAATCAAAACCAGTCCAGACGAACTCGCCAATTACCCAGGGCTTATCGTCCTGCAAGACAAAATCATCTTCGGGAATGTTCGACCAGTTGCAATATTCAAGGTCGTAGGAAGAGCACTGGTGGTCGTCGTAGACTTTTTCGGAAACATGGACAACCGGAAATTTATAAACGCCCCTGGAACTCACCGTTGAAGCCGTTTCTGAGCCCAAAAGCAGCCCCTGTGGAAATTTTTCATAAGCTTCGCCGTACAGGTGCGTGCGATAGTTCAAGCCCGGAATATCCAGGATGGCGCCAAACCCGCTTTCCATTACGCTTTTAACCTGATCCATCCCAACCGTTACCGGCCGGGTCGGGTCTTCGCGGTGAAAGAGGTCCTGAAGCCATTTTAACCTTTTCACCCCTTCGCTGCCCCATTGGTCGGGCACTTCATTCCCGGCACTCCACATCACAATACAGGGATGGTTCCGGGTGGCCTGCACCAGATTCACCACATCTTTTTCTGCCCATTCATCAAAATACAGGTTGTAGCCGTTTTTCACTTTCGGTCTTTTCCACTCGTCGAAACTCTCCGCCATAAACAGGAAGCCCATCTCGTCGCACAATTCCAACTGTTCCAGCGAGGGCATGTTGTGCGACGAACGAATGGCATTACAGCCCAGATCTTTCAGGATGGTCAGTTGCCGTTTCAGGGCAGCCTTGTTGACCGCAGTGCCAATCGGGCCCAAATCGTGGTGCAGGCAAACGCCTTTGAATTTTGTAACTTTTCCGTTCAGCTCAAATCCATTTGCCGCACTGTATTTGATTTCCCTGATCCCAAAACGGACCACTTCTGCATCTTTTAAAACATCGCCCTGGTAAAGTTTCAATTCGGCCGTGTACAAATAAGGGCTTTCCGTATCCCACAGGCGGGGATTTTTAACCGCAATGTTTTGTGCGATCTCATCCCCAAACCTTTCGGATGCGGTGTTCTCCGCCACCAACCGACCATCGGCATCCCGGATGCTGGTTTTTACGGTAAGATTTTCCCCCTGCACCTGCGACCGGATGGCAACCCTGGCTACGTTTTCGGAAATGTAGGGCGTGGTGAGGTAGTTTCCCCAGTGTTTGAAGCTTGCCTTGTCTTTTATGATCAGCCTGACTTTGCGATACAAGCCTGCTCCGGGATACCACCTCGAAGAAAAAGGCTGGTTTTCGAGACGAACGGCAATGACGTTCTTTTTCCCTTTCTGGACATAATCAGTAATATCAAAATAAAAGTAGCTGTAGCCATAAGGCCGGTTGCCTACTTTTTGCCCGTTTACAAACACTTCGGCATTGCTCATGGCGCCATCGAAGGTCAACAAGACCTGTTTTTCGGGGGTAATGGCAGGCAAGTCCATGGTTTTTCTGTACCAGCTCACCCCAATGAAAGGCAGCGCGCCGGTTCTGCCTGTTTTTTCGGTCGCTCCTTTTTCGTTGTTCTGTTCAATTTCAACCGTCTGTTTGTCAATTTCCGGATCAAAAGGGCCGTAAATGGCCCAATCGTGAGGAACAATGACCGCTTTCCAGTTGCTGTCATTAAAATCGATGCGCGATGCCGATTCCTGATCTCCTTTGAAAAATTTCCATTCCTCCAATGCTATTACTTCGCGGGATTGTGCGGGTAAGTTGGAACAACAAATGAAGAGGAAGCATGGAAGTGAGAGGGTTTTTAATTGCATGATTAAGTGCGATTTAGGTGCCATGGTGATTGGGGAGGGGTAGCTATTCAGGGCATTCTTTTATTCATTAATAGCTTCATTATTGATAACGAATATATACTCAACTTCATCCATTGACAATAATCCCTCACTTATCACACGATAACTCCAATTGTTTCTTTCTCTTACTCTTTTCTTAAAAGGTATTCCGTTTGATTGAATCGAAATTGTATCGAATGCTTCCAAAAAATGTTGCTTCTTATCGTGAGCACTTCCAATTTGGCCATAATCAATGATTTCAATCTTAGATTTGGGTTTTATCTTGACTATCTGAATTGTGTCAGTTTCATGAATTCTTCGATGCCCTTCTTGTAATCTGACTTTTGCTTCAACAGAATAATCTGATTGGTTGTCAACGACATAATTGTTAATCAATCCTGGGTCACAAGACGTAAAAGCAATTGAATACAATAATATCATTACTATCTGCTTCATTCAAACTTTTTGATTTTTCTTCTCCAATTGCTCAATGTACCTACCTGTCGGCAGGCAAGTCTTTGTGCCCTTCGGCGTTATCCTTTTGGTGCTTTATCAGCTTCCCAACACTATTTTCGCAGGCCTGGCCGGGACTTTACCCGCACACGTAATTTACCTCCTGAACGCCTTGTCTGGCTAAACCTCACCCCTACTCAAAAGTACACTTTGTATTGAACTTGGTCAATTTTTCAGTTGGCTAATTGCAGACCAGTGCTCGCTTATGCAGAGTGCGCTGGTTAAGGCGCGACAAAACAGGTTGCCGCCGGTTTTTTCCGAAGATGCTAACATTATTGGGTGGTACACTTTTCGCGATTAGTGCAAGCAAAAAATCCTGGATTGTAGAATGCGGGCTGAACGTGCGGCTTTAGTATGTATGCGACCCTGAATGGTCGCAACAAGCGACATTGTTTTTGAAATGAGCAGGGGGTAATTAGCTTGGGCGCCAGTGGGGTAGATTGTTTTTCCTTTATTTTATATTGACAATTTCATGTTTACACAATTGTATCCCAAGTCAATGATTTTATTATTCATGCTTTTAAATTTAAAGTACCGCCCATTGGTATGTCCAATTACTTTGGGTTTTCCATTGTAGGCTATGAATCCTTCTAATTTTTGAACTGGAGAGCTCAAATCATAAATTTCACAAGGTAAATCGGGTTTTTCGTTGATAATTTTAGCGCTCAATAGCTGTGTGTATATGATATAGCTTTCTGGTCTCTGGAACGAATACCCTTCTTCACCATTTGAAAATACATAGCATTCAGGTTTGTTTAAAGCATTCATATATTCACGTTTCAGCTCTAAATTCCTTAATCCTGGCATGTATCTCAGATAGGTATAAAGCCATATGAATTCAGGAGGCGCTTGTCTTCCATAATCTGATACTGTTTTCAAAAGTTTATGATCATAATAAAAACTAACAATTATTTCCTCGTCATCTGTATGGTCTGCTTCGTATGAATTTGCTAAAGCATCTATGTTTATAAAATTCAAAAATTGAAACAATCTTTCGACCTTAGGCTTTGGAACATTTCCCTTATGAAATCCTTTTTTCCCACAATTCGCTGTGCAATAAAATGACGCTTCAGTTGATTTATTTACCTCTATATCCATTATTGGGCAAGCCCCATAACAACCCGTAGATGACAGAACGATCCTGTTTATAAAGTTTTGCTTACTTGAATCTTGATGTATTCTGAAGTATTTATGCAAATTCTTATTACTGTCAAGAAGATAAAGCGAGTCGGAAGTCAAGCGCAAGATTTTCTTCGTAATGGGTTTGTCATCCTTTAAAGAATTGTACATAATTTGTTGATCCAGAATTTTAAAATTTCTTATGGTATCAATTAGTTCATTTAAGGTTGGTTGTTCCTCTCGCGGCAAATCTATGGGTCCGGGGAAATATCGAAATTGTGAAGTAGAAATAAATTCTATACCAGGTTTACTAACGAAATAAAATTTATTTTCAATACCAGAACTATCAATTAGCGTATCAAGTTGCCAATTCCCCACTATTTCAGCATAATTAGATTTACCAGGAGAACAGGATACCATAATCATGATAGACAGAAAAATGTAGTATAGTTTCATTGTGCTTTTCACACATAGATTCAATTTTAGGATAACTTGGTGCATTAATCATGATTGAAAGTAATTTTTAGCCACGCATCTGCCACCGCACATACTTCGGCCTTACCCTATCCCATAAATCGATGGCAGTATGAACGGAGTTGAAAAGCCTTTTTAAATCAGCACCCGGTATCAACTCCATTTGATGGCTTTGAAGATTGTAGTTTTTCAAGAGCCGTATCATCAAAGTAGCCGTATCCCCAGCTTGAGCAGGGTAATCAGGTTGGGTGTGAGCGGGCGGTTGGCAGGGAAGCCGTAGTTCGCTGTATTATTTATTATGCGGATTGATAGAACATTATTCCCGGAAGAAAATTAAAATCTCGTAAATTATAAGTGTATAACGGTATTTGGTGAATTGCAGCAGTTGCTCCTATTATGGCATCTGGTATTTGCAAACCATGACTGAGTTTGTAGCTTTCGACCAATTCAATTGCCTTTTGCGAAATGGCCTCGTCAATCTGTATTACATCATAAAATTTTATTTTTTTCTTCATCTGGGCAAGCTCAGTTTTGTTGCCCATGCCTTGAAAAAGTTCCATAACAGTAATTGAGGACAAAACGATGTCAACCAGGCCAATCTTGTTTAATTGGTCTATCGTGTCAACCCTTCCATTGAAGGCGTTGATGAAAATATTGGTATCGCAAAGTACCATATCAATTATCCCAGTTTCGCTTCCAAGCAGTTGATCGTATTTGCTCGATAGTTCTTGGATTGTCTTTCCAGATACCGAAAAGTGCCTTTGGATCCAACTTTTTATCGCCTTTGGTAATAACAGGCCGGGGTGAAGCAGAGGAAGGCCTTACTTCTATATTTTTGATATTCAATGATTTAAGTAACTTAAGCAGCTCCTCAACCTCTTGGATACCCGATGTCTCTATGGTGATGGTCATAATTTCAGTTGTTTTGTATGCAAATATACGGTTCTCCAGCGACGAAATGTGGGTATGCAACCCAAAAAACTCATTGCCTTCTTTCCAGAATATGAAAAAAAGTGGCCCGAAGCTAAGGTTGAATATTATTGTAAATTTTTGTTATATTATATTTTTTCATTACAGCGAACATTCCTACTACCGCACCCCTGACTACATCAATCGCAACTTCGCATCACTGTAGTCACTGGTATCTTTACGACGCCTATGGCTGACACCAATAACAATGCCTCTCCTTCCGGCAAGCGCCAAAAAGCAGAGGCATAATAAACAGTTCTCCATCGTGGTCATATTAGGATCTTTTGACCAGCAAGTTATCATTTGTTTCTTAATTTTGCAAAGTATTAGTTTACAATAAGTGGCAAACGAAAGCCATAAGACATGGGCAGTAACAGAGCAATGGGTTTCAGAAATCTCATTTGGTTCCAAACCTTTTGAAGCTCACAGCGCGGAAGCCTTTACAAGCAAAGGCCAGTTCCTTCTTATCACACACACCCACAAAAACACCCGATAAGGAACGTGTCGTAAATAACTTCTCTGTTTGGGCGGTCTCTTTTTTTACCATGCTTCGTTATTTCGGCGGTCACTTAGCTTAGGCTACCTGCCTGACGGCAGTCAGGAGCTCCCTTCTCGCGCCTTGCCTGATAAAAAAATAGCCTCGCCGAATTCAGTAACTTATTTACGACATGTTCCTAAATCTTCAGAAATGATTAACTTTGCCTGCCGTTGAAAAAGAGGCTTAACCTATGTTTGTAATACATCCTTATCTGAGATTTGCCCTGATTGCTGCCCTTACAGCAGGCGGGGTGGCGCTGTGGTCTTTTTTTGGTTTCTGGTATGGAATCTGGTTCGTGCTTGTTGCGTTGGTGCTGCTAGGCGGGTATTTCATTCTGGGCACGATTGGCCCGGCGGCCAAAGCCATCCAGACTTCCGATTTTGACAAAGCGGAAAAACTGCTCAGCCTGACGCTGAAACCCAACTGGCTCTATTCTGCCAACAAGGCCTATTATTATATCCTGAAAGGCACCATTGCCCTGGCCCGGAAGGACACCGAAGAAGGCGAAAAATGGCTGAAAATTGCGGAGCAGATCAAACTGCCTTCCGACAATGAGCGCGCCATGATTCAGTTGCAATTAGCCACCATTGCTGCCAACAAGCAGAAGTGGAACCAGGCACAGATTCACTACAAAAACCTCAAGCAGCTGAAAATCACCGACGCCAACATCAAGGAGCAAATGAAGCAGTTTGAAGTGGCTTTTGAAAACCGGGGACAAGCCAAAGCAGCCATGCGTATGGGCGGAGGCCAAAGCGGCATGTTCCAGCCTGGCGGAAAACGCAGAAGGCCTAAGATGCGATAGCCTATGGATGTTGAAATCCTTGCCCGCATACAATTCGCTTTTACCATTGCTTTTCACTACATCTATCCGCCCCTCAGCATTGGTCTCGGCCTGATGATGGTGGTCATGGAAGGTCTTTTCCTGCGCACGCGCAATCCGCATTATGAACAGCTCGCGCGCTTCTGGACCAAAATTTTTGCCCTCACTTTTGGCATCGGCGTTGCCACCGGCATCGTCATGGAATTCGAATTTGGCACCAACTGGGCCACTTATTCGCGGTTTGTCGGCGATATTTTCGGGAGTGCCCTTGCTGCCGAAGGGATTTTTGCTTTTGCCCTCGAAAGTGGTTTTCTGGGTATCCTGATATTTGGCTGGAACCGCGTCACGCCGCCTGTGCATTTTATTGCCACGCTTGGCGTGTGGCTGGGTTCCATGTTTTCTGCTGTTTGGATCGTCGTCGCCAATTCCTGGCAACAAACCCCGGCGGGTTACCACATTGTCGGAGAAGGGCTGAGTGCCCGCGCCGAGATCACCGATTTCTGGGCCATGGTCTTCAATCCATCCAGCGTTGACCGCATGCTTCACGTTTGGGTCGGCGCTTTTCTGGCCGGAACCTTCCTCGTTTTGAGCGTTCACGCCTGGTACCTGCTGCACGGCCGCCATGTAGCGCTTTCGCGAAAAGCCATCAAAATTGCGCTCGTGCTGGCCACCGTGTCGGCGCTCAGCCAGCTGTTTCTCGGCCACCGCTCTGCCGACGGGGTTGCCCACAACCAGCCGGCCAAATTGGCTGCTTTTGAGGGCCATTTCGATAGCTTAGCCACTGCAGACCTATACCTACTGGGATGGGTAAATAAAGCCGAACAGAAAACGAGCGGCTTAAAAATTCCGGGTGGCCTGAGTTTTTTGCTGCATCAGGATTTCAATGCCCCCGTTAAAGGCCTGAATGCCTTCCCGGAAGCGGACCGCCCGCCGGCAGTCAACGCCGTTTTTCAGTTTTACCACCTGATGGTCGCCATGGGCATGCTGCTCATCGCCATCAGCGTTTTTGCCTGCTGGCAGTGGTATCGCGGCAAACTTTTCGACCGCCGCTGGTTGCTCTGGATTTTTGTATTTTCAGTGTTGCCGCCTCAAATTGCCAACCAGGCCGGGTGGTTTTCTGCCGAAATGGGCCGGCAACCCTGGGTGGTGTATGGCCTGCTGCGCACCTCTGATGCCCTGTCAAAAGTCGTGACCGCCAACCAGGTCTTGTTTTCGCTGATCATGTTTGCACTGATTTATACCCTTTTGCTGGCTTTGTTTCTTTATCTTTTGAATAAAAAAATAAAGCATGGGCCGGAGGGGATTTGATAATTGGATAATTTGAAGATTTGATAATTGGGGAATTGGATGATCAGGAGCAGGAAGCAACAAACAACGAAAAACGAACAACCAAAAACGATGAGGATTTGAAAATGAGTTAATTTGAAAATTTGAAGATTAGGCGGTTTTGCCTTTTGCCCTTTGCTCATTGCCAATTAAACGAACATGGCTACATTTCTTGGAATAGATTATCCCACCTGGTGGTTTCTCGTCGTTGGCGCTTTGTTCAGCGGCTACGCGATTCTGGACGGGTTCGATCTGGGAGCAGGCGCCTGGCATTTGTTTTTCAGAAAAGAAGAAAGCCGCAGAATTGCATTGAATGCCATCGGGCCGGTCTGGGACGGCAATGAAGTCTGGCTGGTTATTGGCGGCGGGGCCTTGTTCGCTGGATTTCCGGTACTGTATGCCTCCATGCTTTCCGCCATGTACATTCCTTTTATGTTGTTTCTGTTTTTTCTGATTTTCAGGGCCGTTTCCATCGAATTCCGCAGCAAAGAATCCATGCTCTGGTGGCGCCGGCTCTGGGACATCAGCTATTTTGTTTCCAGCATCATGATGGCTGTTTTGCTGGGGATCGTTTTGGGCAATATCCTGCAGGGCATGCGCATCGGTCCGAATTTTGAATTCACCGGAAACTGGCTGGAATTCATCAACCCTTACGCCCTGATGACGGGCGCGACGACGCTGGCCCTGTTTATGATGCACGGCGCGCTGTATCTCCTGTTAAAAACAGAAGGCCGCCTTTATGCCCGCCTGACCATACTGGTCAAAAGTGCGCTGGTGTTTTTCCTGGTCAGTTTTAGCGTGACGAGTTTGTATACCTTGCTATACCTCCCCCACCTTTCTGATTTGTTCAAGTCGTCTCCCATGTTTTTCTTTTTGCCGGCTCTGGCTTTTTTGAGTATTGCCAATATCCCTCGACTTGTCTCCAAACACCGTTATTTGCTCGCCTTTCTGTTCTCGGCGCTGACCATCAGCATGTTGCTGATTTTAGTGGCGGTGGAGTTGTACCCTGTGCTGATTCTTTCCACCCAGAGTCCGGAATTCAACATCACAATTTACAATGCCGCTTCTTCTGAGCATTCTTTGCGCATCATGCTGATCATGGCTGCCATTGGCGCGCCTTTGGTGATGAGCTATACCGCGTTTGTTTTTTGGACCTTCCGCGGGAAAGTGAAGATGGACGAGAGTAGTTATTAGGAGGAGTTGGCAGTTTTTTAGTTGGCCGTTGGCAGGAGCAGTCTGCTTTAGATAGTTGGCAGTTTTTCAGTTCGCAGTTGGCAGGAGGCTGTTAGCAGTTCGCAGTAGCAGTCTGCTTTGGATAGTTGGCAGTTTTTCAGTGGGCAGTTGGCAGGAGCAGTCTGCTTTAGATAGTTTGCAGTTTTTCAGTTCGCAGTTGGCAGTTTTGATCCTGTTCATGAATGGCTTTAGTGACTAACTTTGCGGCCTTTGCGAATCCTTTGCGGCCTTTGCGGGAAACCTTTTTTAGTTTGCAGTTTTTCAGTTCGCAGTTGGCAGTTTTGATCCTGCTCATGAATGACTTTAGTGACCAGCTTTGCGGCCTTTGCGGGAAACCTTTTTTAGTTTGCAGTTTTCCAGTTCGCAGTTGGCAGGAGCAGTCTGCTTTAGATAGTTCACAGTTGTGATTCCGGCTTCAGATTGTCGGTTAATGAACGATATTGGGCAATCTTACAAATATTAAGAAAACCTTAACCTCTAATCCCGGAATATCGCCTTAAACTCGTTGCTGCAAAAAACGTCAAAGCAGCCTAAACACTTATCTGGTATGAAATTTAAACGCCTTTGCATCATTGCCCTTTTCGCCGGCATGTCATTTTATGCGACCGCACAGGGACAACTCTTAAGGGGAATGGTCATGGGAGCAGCCGATCAATTGCCTTTGGCCGCCGCAAACATTACTTTAACGCAATTGCCGGATTCGGCCATACGCATTACTTCTTCTGACCCTCAGGGGCGTTTTAGTTTTGAAAATGTTGCTAAAGGCAGTTACATCGTACACGTTACTTATATCGGCTATCAGGACGTCTTTAAAAACATCGAAGTCGGCGACGAGCCAACACGCATTGGCCGGATTTTGATGGAAGAAGGCGCCACCCAACTCGGAACGGTACAGGTTACCGGACAGGCGCTGCCCACCATGCAAAAAGGAGACACCACTCAGTTTAATGCAAACGCTTTTAAAACCAACCCGGATGCCAACGCAGAAGACCTCATCCAAAAAATGCCCGGAGTAACGGTTCAGGATGGCAAAGTTCAAACCCAGGGAGAAGATGTCAGGCAGGTGTTGGTGGACGGCAAACCTTTCTTTGGAAACGACCCCAATGCTGCACTGCGCAACCTGCCTGCTGAAATCATCGATAAAATCCAGGTTTTTGATCAGCAAAGCGAACAATCGCGCTTTTCAGGGGTGGACGACGGCAATACCACCAAAACCATCAACATTGTTACGCGGGGAGGCGGCATTCGCAATGGCACTTTTGGCCGCGTTTATGCCGGATACGGCGACCAGGAACGCTACAAAGCCGGCGGTACCATCAACTTTTTCAAGGGCGACCGGCGCATTTCCATCGTGGCGCAATCCAACAACATCAACGAGCAGAATTTCTCCTCTGAAGACCTGGTGGGCATTTCACAGAGTAGCAGTGGCGGCGGCGGACAACGCGGCAGAGGCGGCCCGCGTGGCGGCGGTGGTGGTGGTTTCACCGGAGGTCGCCCGGGCGGCGGCGGCAACACCAGCGATTTTTTAGTGCCTCAGAGTGGCGGTATCTCCAAAACACAAGCCATTGGCTTTAACTACACCGACAAATGGGGCAAAAAAACCGATGTCAGCGGCAGTTATTTTTTCAACAGAAGCGAAAACAGCGCCGACCAGTTGTTGTTCCGCAACTACGTTTTCCCGGCTGACGGCGGGCAAACGTATTCAGAAAGCAACCTGAGTTCAAGCGTCAATACAAACCATCGGTTCAACCTCCGCATGGAGTACAAAATAGACAGCGTCAACTCCATTCTGTTTACCCCGCGCCTGTCCTTGCAGCACAACGAAGGGCTGCGCAGTGTGTTGGGCGAGACCCTGCTCAAAAGCGATCTCCTGAACAATACCGGAAGCAACTTCAATTCCGACCTGAACGGCTTGTCAGCCTCAGGCGATTTGCTATACCGCCATCGGTTCAGCAGACCCGGGCGTACCATCTCGCTGAACATAGGTACGAGTTACAGCGATAATACCGGTGAAAGCAGCCTATTCTCGGGAAACAATTTCTTTACCGATCCGGTAAGTTTTGACTCGCTCAACCAGCTTTCAGACCTCGACAATACGGGGCTTACCCTCTCGTCCAATGTCACGTACACAGAACCTATAAATAAAAAAGAATCGCTTCAATTCGGCTACCAGGCTTCCTTAACGAACAGCGATTCTGACAAAGAAACTTTCAATTATTCCGAGGTAACGGACGCATATGACCTGCGCGATACCCTGCTGACCAATATTTTTGAGAGCAGATATCTCACCCAATCCGTTGATGCCGGTTACCGCTACAATTCGGAAAATTCGAATTTCAACATCCGTCTGGCCTACCAGCGCGCCGATTTACAAAACGACCAGTCATTTCCTTACGAAAGCCAGGTTAAGCGTACCTTTTACAACTTTGTACCCTCGGCTTCGTACCGGTATAATTTTTCAAAAACCAAAAACCTGCGCGTTTTCTATTTTTCCCGCTCAAATGCCCCAAGTGTGAGCCAACTACAGGATGTGCTCGACAACACCAATCCGCTTCAGCTCAGCAGCGGCAACCCCGATCTGGTGCAGGATTTCCGGCACTCTTTGTCGGCGCGCTATTCTGCCACGAATACGGCAAAATCTTCATCGTTCTTTTTCCTCTTGTCGGGCACTTACACCCAGGACTACATCGGCAACAGTACCTTCATTGCAGAGCGAGATACCGTGATCGGAAACGGCATTGCACTGCAGCAGGGCGCACAGTTTTCGCAACCCATGAATTTAGACGGCTCCTATAACCTGCGTTCTTTCCTCACTTACGGAATGCCGCTGAAAGCCATTAAATCGAACGTCAACCTGAACCTTTCGGCCAATTACTCCAGAACGCCGGGTCTGATTAATGGCGAAGAGAACTTTTCCAACACCCCTTCTTTTGGATTGGGCGTGGTACTCAGCAGCAACATCAGTGAAAAATTAGACTTCACGGTGTCGACCAATTCGAATTACAACATCGTGCGCAACTCTTTGCGGGAAGACCTGAACAGTGAATATTTCAGCCAAAACTCCCGCCTGCGTTTTAACTGGATTTTTGGAAAAGGATTCGTGTACCAAACCGAGCTCAGCCACCAGTTGAACAGCGGTTTATCGCAGGGTTTCAACCAGAATTATTTGCTCTGGAACATGAGCATCGGCAAAAAGCTGTTTGCCAAACAGCAGGGCGAACTCAGACTTTCTGTTTTCGACCTCCTGAGCCAGAATGTCAGCGTGCAGCGTAACATCACCGACATCTACACCGAAGACGTGCAAACCGAGGTGCTGCGGCGCTATTTTATGCTTTCGTTTATTTACAACCTGAGAAAATTTTAAGAAACAGTTAGTTACGAAACGACCCAGCCATGCCTTTGTTTTTATTTGCTATCTTATTATATGCTGGTACTCCCTTTGCCGGAGCACAAAAAAATCTTATCGTGCTCACCTACAATATCCGCTACGACAATCCCGGTGACGGAGAAGACGCCTGGCCTAAACGCCGCGATTTCCTCGCCGGGCAAATTCGTTTTGTGGCCCCCGATGTGTTTGGTATTCAGGAAGGTCTGTTGCACCAACTCAACTACCTGAACGAACAACTGCCCGGCTATCAGCGCATCGGTGTGGGGCGCGACGACGGCAAAGAAGGCGGTGAGTTTTCGGCCTTGTATTTCAAAAAAGACCGCTTCAAATTGCTGGATTCCGGCACCTTCTGGCTTTCCGAAACGCCGGATACAGTATCCAAAGGTTGGGATGCCATGCTTCCCCGGGTATGCACTTACCTATATTTGCGCGACAATTATTCCCGGAAAAAGCTGTGGGTTTTCAATACCCATTTCGACCATGTGGGTGAAACCGCACGAAAGGAATCCGCAAAACTGATTTTAAAAAAAATTCGTGAAAAAAATCCGGCGGGAGAACCGGTTATCGTTATGGGCGATTTAAACGCGGAGCCTGCTGATGCCCCGATCGAAGTGTTGTCGGACGAAATGAAAGATGCCCGGACCCTTTCGGCGGAAGCGCCTTTCGGCCCGGAAGGCACCTTCAACGCTTTCAGATTCGCGGAACCTGTTACCCGCCGGATTGACTATATTTTCCTGAATGGCTCGCAATTAAAAGTGTTGAAATACGCCGTGTTGAGCGATTCGCGCAACTGCCATTATCCTTCGGATCATTTGCCGGTAATGGTTCAATTGGCGTGGTAATTATTTGCGTTTGCCATCCTGCTGCCAATAGGTCAATCCTGCAAAAACAGGTTTGGCTCTTTTCGTAAAAAGCAGCCATTATGGCAAATCCTTCGTAGCTTTGGGCCTACCATGTGGCTCAAACTTCTCGCATACCTGCACCGTTTTTTATTCGATTTCTCCGTCAAATGGCTGAGAAAGCATGTCGACGAACGCACCTACATCATTGTTGTGAGCGTAGCAGTAGGCGCCTTTGCCGGCCTCGCGGCAGTACTGCTCAAGCTAATTGTGCGCCTGATTAAATTTCTGCTCGACGGCTGGTTCGAGCCGACGCACATCAACATACTGTACCTCGTTTATCCGATGGCCGGTATTGCGCTGGCCGTGTTGTACGTGAAGCGTGTTCACGGCGGCAAACTGGACAAAGGCTTGTCGCGACTGCTACTGGCCCTTTCCCGCAATTCGGCGAAACTGCCGCGCAGCGCTACCTATTCGCATCTGGTATCCAGCGCTTTAACAGTCAGTTTTGGGGGCTCAGCCGGTCTGGAAGCGCCCATTGTACTGACGGGTTCAGCGCTGGGCGCCAACGTTGCCAAGGAGTTGCGTGCAAGGCCCCGTTATCGCAACCTGTTCATCGCCTGCGGTGCAGCAGCCGGCATTTCTGCAGTCTTTAACAGCCCTATTGCCGGCGTCATTTTCGCGTTGGAAGTATTGTTGCCCGAACTCACCGTGGCTTCTTTCATTCCGCTGATGATGGCCTCTGCCACTGCCACCATCATATCCAAGCTGCTGTTTTACGAAACCATTTTTGCGCCCGCGCTCCGCGACTGGCAGATGAGCGCGATTCCTTTTTACGTGGTACTTGGTCTGCTTTGCGGTGGAATATCGGCTTACATGACGCGCACCACCTTTCGGCTCGAAGCGCGATTTAAAAAGCTAAAACTCAATTCACGCGGGCGCATCATTTTTGGCGGCCTGGCTTTGGGTATCCTCATTTTTTTGTTTCCGCCGCTTTTTGGCGAAGGGTATGAAACCATCAACGACCTGTTTCGCCGGCATTATTCAGCTTTGCTGGATCATAGTTTAATTTACCAGTTCCGCTCTCCCTGGATTCTGGTCGCTTTTGCTACGGCGATGATTTTCATCAAAGTAATTGCCACGGCACTTACCATCGGCGCAGGCGGCAATGGCGGCATTTTTGCGCCTTCGCTTTTCACCGGCGCCCTTACCGGATTCATCTGGGCCCGCAGTGTCAACCTGCTCACCGACTGGGGACTAAACGAGATTAATTTCATTGCCATCGGCATGGCCGGCGTCATCAGCGGCGTGGTGCATGCCCCGCTCACCGGCATCTTCCTCATTGCAGAAATCACTGGCGGCTACGCCCTTATCGTGCCCCTGATGATTGTCAGTTCTATGGCTTTTTTCGTTGCACGTTACATTGAGCCATATTCGGTCTACACCAAACCCCTGGCAGAAGAAGACCAGGTTCGCGTTGCCAGTCCCGACAATGTGCTCCTGCAACGCATCGAAACCCGGGCGCTCATCGAAGCGGCTTTTGCTGCTGCCCCCTATGAAGGCACCCTGCGCGATTTACTGAACACCATCAAAAAATCAAAGCGCAATATTTTTCCTGTTGTGGACCGAACCGGTAAGTTTCGCGGCGTCATCCTGCTGGACGACATCCGCGACCTTATTTTCGATCCTGCTACTTACGACCAGGTCAGCATTGCCTCATTGACGCACCTTCCGGCCGATACGGTCAGGCCCGGCGAATCTGCGCCCCACATTTTGGCTAAATTTGAAAAACACGGCATCTGGCGCCTCCCCGTTGTAGAAGGCGATCATTTTGTGGGCTTTATTTCAAAGTCAAGGCTGTTGAATGCTTATCGCGAGGTGCTGGTCGAGCGGCAGGAGGGGGTGTGAATATTGAAAAGTCGAAAAAGGAACTTCGAATGTTGAAATGGACATAAACCTTTGATATTAGGAAACTAAAAGCCCAAACGGTGCGTTATTTTTAAAAGGTATCTATAATTACCACAAAAAGAAGCTATGGCATTGATAATCACAGATGATACGCTGTCAAAAGCCCATACGTCAGCAGATGAATTGTTGATTGATTTGGCTTGTTATCTTTATGACAAAAAGCGGATGAGCATGGGCCAATGCCGGCATTTAAGCGGTTTAGACCAGATCAGTTTTCAAAAAGAACTGGCAAAAAGGGATATTAATATCCATTACACAGAGGAGGATTTAGCAAAAGACCTTGCTAATCTTGGCATTAGTCTATGATTGTTGTAAGCGACACCTCAGCAATATCCAATCTACTACAGATCAACCTGATCAGTATTTTAAATGTGTTATATGGTGAGATAACAATTACTCCCGCAGTAAAAAGAGAATTGTATAGCTTGCCAAATCAAAAAAAGCAACTTGAACAACTTGGCTGGATCAAAGAAAGAGCCCCTAAAGATCTGAAGATAGTCACGGAACTATTAGAAGAACTCGATTTTGGTGAGTCCGAGTCTATTGCATTAGCCATAGAAGCAAAAGCCGAATACCTGATCATAGATGAATACAAAGGCCGCTTGATTGCCGATAGATATGGCATAAAGATCGTTGGAATATTAGGTGTGTTAATCCAAGCTAAGCAGAAAGGGGTTATTTCATCAGTTAAACTCAATATTGAAAACCTGCAAAAAATAGGTTTTAGGCTAGACAAAAACCTGATAGATAAAGTATTGAAAAGTTTAGGAGAGATAGAATAGTAAGAAAAGTTGCCTCACTTCGACATTCGAAATTCTATATGCTACGGTTCCTTTTTCAGAAATAACCGTTCGTTTGCAGAAGTAAAAAGAATGCGATAGCTTTGGCAAAAACGAACATAATGAGACCGTATATCTTAGCTGAAACCAACTGGAAAAACATACAGCATGCTCAAATAGACCTTGCCATTCTGCCCTGGGGCGCCACCGAGGCGCACAATTACCATTTGCCCTATGCAACGGATGTTATTGAAGGCGATCACATTGCGGCTGAGGCTGCGAAAATCGCCTGGGAAAACGGCGCGAAGGTTATCGTCCTGCCAAGCATCCCCTTTGGCGTAAATACCGGCCAGGCCGATATTAAACTGGACATCAACCTGAATCCAAGCACACAAATGGCCATTCTTGCCGATATCATCGAAGTGCTGAACAGGCAGGGCATTTACAAATTACTGATTTTAAACAGCCATGGCGGAAATGACTTCAAGCCACTCATCAGAGAATTGGGATTAAAATTTCCGAAAATGTTTTTATCCACCTGCAATTGGTTTCAGGCTTTGAATAAAGATGAATATTTTGAACACAAGGGCGACCACGCAGATGAAATGGAAACCAGTTTGATACTTTACCTGACGCCGCATCTGGTGCTTCCACTGACAGAAGCAGGTTCCGGCAAAGAAAAAAAGCATAAAATCAGGGAGTTTCGGGAAGGATGGGCCTGGACGGAAAGAAAGTGGTCGCAAATTACGGAGGATACCGGTGTCGGAAACCCTGCGCTTGCCACAGCGGAAAAAGGAGAAAAATACTTCAATGCCATCACTTTAAAAATTGCGATTTTTTTAATGAAATTGTCCAAATGTGATGTCAATGATCTTTACGAGTAAAGGTAGATCGAAACTAAAAAAAGATACTGAAAAACAATGTTTTAGAAAAAAATCACACTATCTTTGTATACAAGATACCGTTGGTTGTTTGAAGAAGAAGAAGAAGAAGAAGAAGAAGAAGAAAGTTTTAGCGTTCAAGAAATTAGCCACTTAAAAACAAACACTATGATAACACAAACAGGTACCACCTCCCTTGCACTTCCATTATTGTTACTTCCGGATTGCATCCATCAGTACTTTACTTCCTGATTTTATTTCCTGTTCCATGCAGTTCAGCTGGTAACGTACGCTCTATCATCATTTCGTCCTGATTTAAGGGTACTGGTATTGGTTTGAAAAACAGATGGGTTGACTTCTGTCTTTTGCACTTAATGTCTTTTGTGCATGGCGCTTCTATTGTGTCTGCTCAAAGGAATGAGGGCTTTTTGTGCCGTATGTTCCACATTTTATTATAAAACTTTTAAAAACCAGTTACAAAATGAGAAATTCTATTTCTTCTGTATTTTTTTCCCTGCTTTTGCTCCTCGCAGGGTTGTACAGTAACCGTATCGCAGCTTGCGCTACCAATGACCCATCCTCGCCGGTGGGTATCACTCCGACCTTGGTAGAAGGGAATACGCCTGATGAAACCGCTACAAATGTAAAGTTCGACCCGCCCACTCCCGGAACCTACCCGCTTGGAACAGGTTCTGTTACTTTTTCGATATCTGACGGCCCCTGTGGTGAAATAATGACCTGGACCGTTTCTGATAACATCGTCATTGAACACGTCTACGCCAAGGGAGGCCCGGAATACAACGATTACGACTATACCGGAACAACGCCCCGGCCCGGCACGGACGGAAACCTGCACTGTCCATTGGCAGGAAATAGTGGTATGTATGCTGATTTCAGCCACATCAATTTTGTTTTCCACTACAGACTGACGGCTAGTAAAACGGCAACAGCATCCTATACGCGCGATTACAACTGGATCATTGACAAACAATGCAACGGCCCCGCATCGCTGATGTTGTCGGAGGGACAATCCTACAACTATCCATTCTCCTGGAAGGCAGATGCCACCAGCACAGACAGCGACTGGAAAGTAGTCGGCACAATTACCATTTACAATAACACCCCTTTTAGCGCATCTATTCTCAGCGTACAAGACGTCCTGAGCGGTGGCATAGCCGCTGAAGTAGATTGTGGATTTGATAATCCTTTTGTCCCGCCATACATCCTTGGTGCAGGCGCAACCCTTACCTGTACATACTCAGCAGATCTGGATGGACCGGCAAATGGCACGAATACCGTCACCGTAACAACACCTGTAAATGCTACAGTAGAGGGCGATATAGCTACAGCCGATTATACGTTTGGAAGTCCGACTCAGCTGGAGGACGAGTGCATCACCGTTTCAGACGATTGTAAGGAACCAACGACTGTTTGTGTAAATAACGGCGCCCCCACATCATTTTCTTTTTCCTCCGGGACCTATAACTGCCAGATTGGCCCATACAATGAATGCGGCGAGTATACTTATATCAATACAGCCAGCTTTTTGAGTAACGACAACGGCGAAACAGGCTCCAGCAGTTGTACTGTATCTGTGAACATTCCCTGTGGTGGCGGCTGCACCCTGACGCAGGGCTATTGGAAAACACATTCCGAATTTGGCCCGGCGCCCTACGACGCAACATGGGCGCTCTTACCCAGTGGCGCCAGCACTGTATTTTTCCTGAGTGGAAAAACCTATTATCAGGTCTTGTGGACCCCTCCTGCAGGCAATGCTTACTACGTACTGGCGCATCAGTACATCGCGGCCCAACTGAACCAGTTAAACGAGGCCTCCATCCCGGCAGCTGTGCTTGCGGCTTACAATAGCGCTACGGCTTTGTTTAATACCTACACGCCAGCCCAGGTAGCGACATTCAAAGGTCCTGCAAAAAACAATGTAACGAGCCTTGCATCCATTCTCGATAATTACAACAATGGTATTACGGGCCCTGGACATTGCAGTGAAGATGGTGGCGCAGCCGGTTTGCAGTCGATGCCCAACAGCCTGATCACAAATAATGAATCCGGAGAGGTATTGTTCCTGTATCCAAACCCGGCAAGTACTGAAGTTCAGCTCAATCTGACTGATTTTATTGGCCAATCCGCACAATTGGAAGTTTACAACCAACTGGGCGCTGTGGTCCTTAGTAAAAATCTTAGTCTGGTTGAAACACCTGCCTTTACGCTGCAGCTGGATCAAAGCATTTTCGTCAGTGGCATTTACAATGTGACTGTCAGGAGCAACAATCTGCGTAAGGTGCAAAAACTGGTGGTGAAAACTCAATAAACCGCGAGTTATTTGATTGTTAAATAACGGTTTAACAGAATTGGGGCTGTCTCTGCGAGTGACAGCCCCATTCTTATTTTACTGGACGGATCCCTGTTTCAGCTTTACCGATTTATGGGGACAAGAGGTTTATCATGGGGGCTTGCCCCAAAACCAGCTGCGGGTGGATACCACTAATTTACTGTATGCATTTGTATTCTAATGATCATTTGGTCTAATAGGACTCAATAAAAATTTCTTCTCTACTCAATCGTTCTTTAAAGGTTCACCCCCAGACTAAAAACCATCAGGCGGAAAGAAACTGCTAAATGGCATAATTAATGAGTTGGAAATCCCGAGTTTGGATTAGTTTCACAACGCAATAAAAGGATAAGCAATCTATGACGAAGAATAAGGTCTTTTTGGGTTTTACGACACTCCTGACAGCAATTATTGGAATCACGTGGCAACCAATAAAGCATTCAATAACCGGAGAGCCCGCTTTTTATGAAAAACCAGAAACATCATCAGTTTTTCCTGCGTTTTATGATCCGGAAGACAGCCTTCACGATTTGAGCTATCAGCTTAAAATTCACCCTGATTTACCAATATTTCATTTTCGGGTTTTGCGAGATACGGCCAGTAGAGTCCGCACCATTCTCGTTTCTAAAGGACCAAAGTCGAAAGTTTTGCAGACAATTCAGGCAGGCTTGGGAGAATCGCCTTACAGTAAAGCAGATTATTTTAAAGGCGTAGACGCAAATTTTGATGGTTACACAGATATTTCTCTGCTCGACTGGTGGGGCGTGACCGGCAATAAAGGTTATTCATTCTGGCTTTTCAATCCGACAGTTTCTGAATTTGTTTATAGCCCGGAGTTCAGCGAACTTGCCAATCCGGTTTTTGACAAGGAACAGAAGTTAATTACTACATTTAGCAAAGCAAATAAGTACATTTATACCTCCAGCACCTACCGCCTCGTAGCCGACAAACCTTATTTAATCCGGGAAGAAAAACAGGACCAGATGGAAGGAGGGCATCACTATATAAAAACGATAAAAATCCGGAAAGGGAAGGTCATGCAGGATTCTTTGAAAGTCATCACGCGCAATTGAAGGTTAAAATAATAAGATATGAAGTATTCACCGCTACTCTTTGCAATCCTTCTAAAAGGAACGCTTATGGCGCAATCCGTCAATCAAATCGACATTCTGCCCGCCAATCCGACAGCGACAGATACAATCCTGATCATTTCTGATCTTACCTATACCGGCAATTGCGCCTTCGGGTTGGTGTATACTTACATGGATACCACGGGCTCAGACATCCGGATTTTTCCGACTTATTGCGGATACTGGGACACCACGATTTGCAACAGCATCGATACTTTTAAAATCGGGCCTTTCCCAAACGGGAATTATACCCTGCAGATAGAATACCACCAGGGCAGTGTTTGTCCAATCAGCAATTTTGATGCGACCATTTATCAATTGGATACTTCCTTCGTGGTTGGCGGGACAACGAATGTTTTGCAGGACGCAAACAAGGCACCATTTCCCATAAAAATCCACCCAAACCCTGCCGGTCCATACCTTCTGATCACCCATAAAAATTTCAACGAGCAGGCCTGCTTCATCAGCATTACCAATTTATGGGGGCAACTGATTTTTAAAAGCGACATGCCTCAACATCAACTGCGGGTGGATACCACTGACTGGCATTACAAGGGGGTCTGTTTAGTATCTGTTTTTGACAAAAAAGGAAACAGGATTGGTTCGCAAAAAATAATCGTTCAGTATTAATCTCAGTTCGGAAAGCAAATTGTGCCTGGCGTAATTATTGGCGTGGGGAAAGAAGGACTTACACCAGGCGACACGCCGCGGGTGATGGAAGTCGATGCCAATTTACTGGCGAAAAAAATAAAAAGTACCAAAAGCAAAAACCTGAGGACTCACTTTGATTACCTTCCGGAAGAAGACCATGTAACCGTGAGCCACCATGCTGTTTTTAATGCTTTCAGGCGTTTATTCCATGCAAAAGGAACTGAATAATAAGCGCTTGCTTTCAAGGACTGTTGTTTTATTCTTTTCAAAATGCGACCTTCAGCCGAACAATCGAGGAACTCATGGTAAAATTCGTATTGGCTGTTGCATTGGTTTTGTTGCCCGTGTTGCTTCCGGCGCAGGATTATTCCGGCACGGTTAACGGGATAGGACTAAGGCAGTTTTACGCCTGGTGGATGCTCCTGACGGGCACTATTTTTTCTTTTGTCTTCTTTTTGCTTTGGAAGATGAAAAGCCAGGAAAAAACGCCAAAGCCCAGAATCGAAGGCATACTTTGGTTTGCTGCGGCTCTGGGTGTATGGGGCCTATCGGGGTTGGCAGATTTACTTGTGCTCCAACCCATTTCTGAAGGGTCGCCTGGTGTTTTGGAGATATTATGCCGCAGCTTGTTTTCCTCTTTAAATTCAGTATTCATCCTCTTCACGATTCCTTCCATTGAAATTCCCGGTGCAAAAACCGGCCCAATACTCAAAGGGATACTTGCTTTTACTAAAAACAAATTGTCGGTAGTCGTAGCGGGGATTGTATTCATGTTGTTTACGCTGTTTTTATACTGGCTGTTGCAGGGGCCACTGGGTGGCATAAACAATGCCTCCGGCAACGGGTATTTGCTTTACGTTCCGGATATTTTGTTTTCGCTGCTTACCATTCTGACCCTGCTTTTTGTGTTACGCACTGCGTTTAATGATCCTCGGAGGCACATGTCCGCCATGGTTTGGGTGGTATACATCACCATTATTCTGACCACCCTGGCAGAAGTAAGTCTGATATTCCCGCTTCTTGGAATGTCCAAAGCCACTTTACCGGATTGGCTGAACTGGCTTGAAACCTATCCGGCTTCTGCGTCCTATTATGTTTTTTACGATTTGGTGGCAACCGTTTTCAAAATGCTGCTGATTGCACTGTTTGTTATTTTGCTCTACAGCTATGAAATCAAAAAAGCAGCCGAGTTACAAATAGCGGAATTGCTGTCATTGGAAGAAATCCGGCAGCGATGGGGCCTGGAAGAGCGCGAAGTTTTGGTCTTAAGACGCCTGGCGAAGGGAGATACCCGTGAGGCAATTGGGTCTGATATGAATCTGTTTCTTCCCAGAACCAACCCGCGCAAGAATGTAGACGACCTGCTTCAGAATAAAATAGCGCCCAAGTTACGCCTTGCTAACCGGGAGGTACTGATCTTATTGTTTGCGCTTCAAAATAAAATCATACAATTCGACAATTCACAGGAAGATAATTTTACCGACAATATTACCGGAGATCATTCTGCTGACGATTAAGCCAATTCAGCAAATTTCCTGACGCTCAAACGTAAATGCTATTCTGTTTTTCAAGCTCTTTTGTCGGGTGTGGAAGGATTATTTCCAGACAACTTCTCCTCACCTAAAACAAAAGAGACATGAATCTATTTGTCAAAAAAACACTGGATGCTATCCTTACCGAAGCGAAAGAGGAAGGTAATCACAGTCTGAGCCGGCGGATCAGCGCAACCGGATTGATTTTGTTGGGAATTGGCGCAATCATTGGCGCAGGTTTGTTTGTCCGAACGGCCGATGCGGCAGCTTTTCATGCCGGAGCCGGTGTCACCATTTCGTTTGTAATTGCTGCAATAGGCTGCGCCCTGGCAGGACTTTGTTACGCCGAATTTGCATCTATGATCCCCATTTCAGGGAGTGCATACACCTACGCTTATGCTACCATGGGGCAATTTATCGCCTGGATAATCGGGTGGGATCTTGTGCTGGAATACGCGCTTGGAGCCGCCACCGTGAGCATCGCCTGGTCAGAATACCTCAATAAGTTTATTGAGCAATTTATTGGCGTAGAATGGGTCATTCCTTTTGCATGGTGCCATTCGCCTTTCCAGACTTCTCCAACGGGTATTCATGGCATTATGAACGTACCGGCGCTTTTCATTTTGCTGGCCTTAACCCTCATTCTTATACGGGGTATCCGGGAATCCGCGGCTTTGAACGGCGTCATTGTTGTGGTTAAAGTCATTATCGTATTGCTTTTCATCGTATTGGGCTGGTCCTACATTAACCCGGTAAACCATGATCCACTGATTCCTGCGGTTTCAGAATACACCAACAGTTTAGGAATAACCCGGCAATTTGGCGGGTGGGGCGGCATCCTGACCGGGGCGGGCATTGTCTTTTTTGCATTCATTGGCTTTGATGCTGTTTCCACAGCTGCTCAGGAGACTGTAAACCCGAAGCGGGCCATGCCTGTTGGCATACTGGGTTCTTTGTTTTTTTGTACATTACTGTATATCTTGTTCAGCTATGTATTGACAGGCATTGCCCATTACAGTGTTTTTCGGGAAGCCGGTAAAGAAGCCTCGGTCACTTTTGCCATTGAACAATACATGCGTGACTACGCCTGGCTAGCAAAATTCATCACCCTTGCAATTTTGTTCGGCTTTTCCTCTGTTATTTTAGTCATGCTGTTGGGACAGAGTCGCGTATTTTACTCCATGTCGCGCGACGGTCTGGTGCCGTCGGTTTTTTCTACAGTTCATCCCCGTTTCCGTACGCCCTGGCGTTCAAATATTCTGTTTTTATTTTTCATCGGCGCTTTTGCGGCATTCGTTCCCGGCGAAGTTGTCGGGGACATGACCAGTATTGGCGCGCTCTTCGCTTTCATTCTCGTTTCCATAGGCGTCATCATCATGCGAAAAAAAGAACCGGATGCGCCGCGCCCTTTTAAAACACCGCTGGTCCCGTTAATTCCAATTTTAGGCATCCTGTTTTGCAGTGCCATGATCATTGGTCTGGGTTGGGCTAACTGGTCCCGGCTGATTGTCTGGCTATTGCTTGGGTTGATTGTCTATTTCGGATATGGCAGACGCCACGCCCATATTTCGCCCGATTAAGATAACAGGCGTAAATGGTTGTACAATGGGTGCTTTGCAATTTCAGGAAATTGTATATTTGGCGCCTGTTCAACCAGGAGGTGCTTTGTGGTACCTCCTGGTCCATTAAAACCCATTCAACATGAATTTTGTATCAGCGGAAGAAGCCGTTTCCATCATTAACAGCAATGATCGTGTCTTTATTCACGGCGGAGCCGCCACGCCAATACGCCTGGTAAAAGCATTGACCAATCGGCATGCCGAATTAAAAGGTGTGGAAATTACGCACATGCATACCGAAGGCGAAGCGCCCTATTCCGACCCGGTTTATCAGGAATCTTTCCACGTCAATGCATTCTTCATCGGGAAAAACGTCCGACAGCACGTCAACGAAATCAATGTGCAGTACATTCCCATGTTCCTGAGTGACATTCCTTTATTCATCCGCAGAAAAAAATACCCGATAGATGTGGCCATCATTCAGGTGAGCCCTCCAGGCCCGCATGGGTTTTGTTCCCTCGGGGTCTCTGTTGATGTCGCCAAAGCAGCCTGTGAAATGGCGCCAAAAATTATTGCCCTTGTGAACCCGAACATGCCCCGGTCGCATGGCGATGGTTTTATTCATCACTCAAGAATTACGGCTGCGGTTTATGCCGAAGATCCCATTTTTGAGGTTAGCATTGGAAAAATCGGGGAAATAGAAATCGCCATCGGCAAACATGTCGCTGAACTGGTCGAAAACGGCGCTTCCATGCAAATGGGCATCGGTGGCATTCCGAATGCAGTCCTGCGCTTTCTGACCAACCACAAAAACCTGGGGGTACACACAGAAATGTTTTCCGATGGCATTTTACCCCTGGTAGAAAGCGGGGTCATCAATGGCAAAATGAAAAGCAAGCACCCGGGCAAAATTGTATCTTCTTTCGCCATGGGTTCCCGGGCGCTGTACGATTTTATCCACGACAATCCCGAAGTCGCCATGCTGGATGTGGCTTATGTCAATGATACTTCGGTCATTCGGAAACTCAAAAAAGTAACCGCCATCAACAGCGCCATCGAAATCGACCTGACCGGCCAGGTGTGCGCCGACTCCATCGGTAGTGAAATTTACAGCGGTGTGGGCGGACAAATGGACTTCATCCGCGGCGCGGCGCTGAGCGAAAGGGGCAAACCCATCATTGCGCTTCAATCGGCCACAACACGGGGCGTTTCAAAAATTGTCCCGACACTGAAGAACGGTGCGGGGGTCGTCACGACACGCGCCCATGTGCAATACGTGGCTACAGAATATGGGGTTGTGGACCTGCACGGTAAAAACATCGCACAACGCGCCAAAGCACTGATCGGCATTGCGCATCCGGACCATCGCGAGTCTTTGGAAAAAGAAGGGTACGAATTGTACGGACGGTGCTGGTAAATCAGTATATCCTTAATTGTAAATTTGGCCACAGCCCACTTTTCAGGGCTATGGCCAAATTAAGATTTTAACTCGTGGATTTTCCCCTATTGATGATAAGCCGAGTTATGCGCCAGCGTCTTGCCACATTTTGAGCAGGCTATGGGCGAACCTGCGCCACCTGCGCAACCACTGGAACACGTGTAGTGCCATACGCCGGCTGCATTCTGAGCTGGCTCCGCAGCAGGCGGGGTAGCCGCTGGCTGAGTAGCAATAGACGGTTGCGTGGGCGCATTTGGGTTATTGTGGTAAGCGCTGTTGTGAACCAGGGTAGTACCGCATTTTTCGCAGGCAACTGCCGACCCTGCGCCACCTTCACAGCCATTGCTGCAGGTGTAATGCCAAACGCCGGCTGCATTTTGGGCAGGCTCTGCCGTAGGAGGAGGATTAGACGCCGGATTGGTAGGCGGCGTAGGCGACATCGGTTGGACCGAGGTTTCGGCTGGTGAATTCTTATCTTCTGAACTATTGTTTTGGCAAGCCGATAAAAACAGAACAGTGCCGAATACTGCAACAAAAAAAAGTGATGGATACTTCATATCAAATAGTTTGAGTGAACAACAAATGTATACAATTTATCGACACCTGCAAGCTCATATCCAAAAAGCGTCTGGTGTAGGTGTTTAAACGGTTAATTTGCAGCACATGATTAAGAAACTCATCGAAGGTGAAGATTTCCTCCGCGAAGACTATACCGTGAGGGGCATGCCTCATTCCGATTACGAAAACTGCACCTTCACCGGCTGCAATTTTTCAGAAGCCGACCTGAGTGAGATAAAATTCATCGAATGCCGGTTTGAAGGCTGCGACCTGAGCATGGCCAAACTAAAAGAGACCGCTTTTCAGGAGGTAATTTTCAGGGAATGCAAATTATTGGGCTTGCGCTTTGACGAATGCAGGGATTTTTTGCTGTCCTTCCGATTTGAAGGATGCCTTCTGAGCTATGCTTCATTTTACAAGCTTAAAATCAAAAACACCAGCTTCACAGACTGCAACCTGGAGCAGGTTGAATTTGTAGAAGCGGATTTAACGAATGCCCTATTCGGAAATTGCAACCTCACTTTGGCCGTATTTGAACGCACCATTCTGGAAGGGGCCGACTTCCGCTCGGCGCATAACTTTTCCATTGACCCCGAAAATAACCGGATAAACAAAGCGAAGTTTTCGGCACAAAATATTGCAGGACTTTTAGATAAATACAAAATTGTTATTGAATAAGATAAAACCCATCCTGGTTCAAAGAGCCACTTCCTCCATTTGCAAAGCCCTTGATTCCGCCAAAAATCTGAACAGGTTTAGGACGCAATCCATTTTTTCAGTATGTTGTGCTTTGAACCAATGTATCTGATTTGACGCATGAACGGAAATAATCCATCCCCGCTCGAAACGGAAGCCGGCTTCAGGGCCCTGTTTGAATATGCGACAGTAGGCATCCTTGTAATAAACGTTGAAGGTTGTATTTGTCTTGCCAATTCATTTATCGAAAAACTGTTCGGCTATTCCAAAGCAGAACTGATCGGGCAACAGCTCGAAATTTTAATGCCCGAATCTTTCAGACAAAAGCATGTCCAACACCGAATTAATTATTTCGATGCGCCCAAGGCACGCCCCATGGGGATCGGCATGAATTTGCTGGCCCGAAAAAAAAACGGAGATGAATTTCCGGTAGAAATAAGCCTTGGTCACTACCCGATGGAAAGCGGGGAAATGGCAGTCGCCTTTGTATCCGACATCACGGAGTTGAAGCGCTTTCACGAAGCCCTTGAAGCCAAGGTAAAGGAGCGAACGCTGGAACTAACAGAATCACTCAAGCGGGAGAAAGAACTCAATGAAATGAAATCGCGCTTTGTCTCCATTGTTTCGCATGAATTTCGAACCCCGTTGAGCACCATCCATTCAAGCGCCTCTCTGCTGGACGCCTACAACAAAGGAGATCAGGAAGAAAAAAGGAAAAAACACATCGACCGCATTACGTCTTCTGTAGACCATCTTGTCAATTTGCTGAACGATAACCTGTCGCTGGATAAACTGGAACAGGGAAAAGTAGAATTAATCAAAGAGGAATTCAATCTTATTGAACTGGCCGATGAGATATTGGAAGAAGTATCCGGTATGCTAAAGTCAGGGCAACACATCAACTTGTCGTATGAAGGCAGGAAAAGGATATATCAGGATAAAGTCATCCTAAAGAACATGTTACTCAACCTGTTGTCTAATGCCATTAAATTCTCTGAAGAAAATCAGGAAATTAAGTTAGTCATCAACAACAGCGATAAGGAGGTGTTGATTGAAATCAGCGACAAGGGTATGGGGATTCCCGAAGAGGATCAACATAATTTGTTTAATAAGTATTTCCGGGCAAAAAATGTCACCAACATACAAGGGACAGGCCTTGGATTAAACATTGTAAAGAAATACATTGAGTTGTTGAATGGCGGGATCAGTTTTACCAGCAAGCTGAATGAGGGTACGACATTTTCGGTCAGGTTTCCCCGCGACATCAACTGATCTGAGTTTGAAAAAAGGGCCATCTCAGAATTATGTCTCAAATGGCCCCTGCTTTACAGTTATGCTACGACAGTTTTTTTAGTAATTTTTCTGTCCATTTCTTCATCGTGGCCATTTCTTTGTCTGTCAATTTTTTTTCCGGCATTTTCTCTAAAAACCTGGAAGGCGGCATTGACCCATCATTCAGAACCTCCTGAATGCTTTTGAGCTTCGCGGCTTGCTGATCTGCCGACAAACCGGCCAATTCCTCCCAGTTCAATTTGTCTTTCGCCTTTTGTGCTTTGCTGTCATTGCTGTGGCAACCGAAGCATTTTGCATTTACAATGTCGTTTACTTTTTTTGACATTTTGTACTTGGGGCCAGCTGCTCCCATAAAACCGGACAAGAGTACAACAGATACAAGGAGTATTGTTGCGAGTTTAAATGTTTTTTGCATGATTTGTGTTTGAGTTTAAAAAATCGTTTATTGTCGTCGAAAATTAGAGCTTTTTTTTCGATGTACCAACATTGCTTATGTCTGGCAACCATTTTGGGCTCATAAGCAAAAGACGGCTACAACATGGGTTTGATCTGGTTTTACCAGTAAAACAGGCGCGCTGCTACAAGGGGGTTAGACACCTGAATCTTAAACTAAACAGATATGGCTTATAACGAAAATCTCGCGCATAGAATCCGGGAAAGGCTTTCAGAAATTCCCAATGTTGTTGAAAAAGCCATGATGGGCGGATTGACCTTTATGGTAAACGACAAGATGTGCGTCGGCATTATCAAAGATGAAATGATGTGCCGTATTGATCCTGAACTGCACGAAAGCTGTGTTGAAAAACAGGGCTGCCGCACGATGGATTTCACCAAACGCCCTATGAAAGGCTACGTTCTCATAGATGATACCGGTATGCAATCGAATCAGGATTTCGACTACTGGATCAACCTCTGCCTGGATTTTAACGTGAGGGCAAAGTCTTCTAAAAAGAAAAAATAATGCGTCTCTAAATGTCTACAGCACAGCAAAAGTCCAAACGCCAAAAATTTGCTGCCGTTTTGAATGGCTTGATTTTTAACTTAGGCGGCGCTCTATATATTGAAGATGGCAAACTTTTTTTTGCCTCGATCCACTTTCTGGCCGGCTTTGCCAATTCACTAAGCATGGGACCTTGGAAGCAACGATATTCAAAAAGTGTCGCTAATTTCATCCAGGTTTTCAACATCATTATTGCAGTCATGAGCGCATGGGATCATTTCCGTGCGGAAAAAAAATACATCCCATACATCTGGATATTGGTGGCACTATTCGCTCTGGCGATGTTGTGGTGGCAAAACCGCAAAAGCATACATTTATCAGATTAGTAGCACATTCAAGCATTTGGCATGCCTTCCTGTGACAATAAAATACAATAAAATAATTGCATTTATTTCTGTCACACTATTCTTTCATATTGATTATATAGGTGAAAATAAATTATGGCAATGCATATTAAAGCAAATAAGCCGCATTATCTACAACACTGTACAATCAATGATTTAGCATTTTAAGGCAAATCATACTCCATTTAATGAATTAAGGCCGAATTATCTTTTAACCACTGCATCGCCGGTAATGCAGCTGGAGCAGTATTTCATTTATTTTTCACCTAAAAAATAAAAATCATGAAAAAGGTTCTTCTTTTACTTGGTATTTTCTTTGCTTTCTGGGCTAATCAGGCACACGGTCAGGCTGTTGCCAGCGCAGTTGAAAAAGCATTTATCACAAAAGCTTCAAATGAGGTAATTTCTGTTCTCCACCGGGATGGAAAATACATGGACGCCGCGATCAAAAAAGACATTCCGGACGGTACGTATTTCGACTACAACACAACAAAAGCACGTGAATTAATTAAAAAATATCCGGAGTTTATTTCTTTGGAAATTGCAATTAATAACAAAGAAACGTACATTCTGGATCTGGTGAGTTCTGCCAAAGCATTTGAGTCAATGGTTGTGAGTACCGGAAGCGGGAAAAAATTTGACCTGAGTAAGTTTAAAGCCGCTCATTACCGTGGGGTTGTTCGCGGGCAGGAAGACCATACGCTGGTAAGCATCAGCCTGTTTGAAAATGAAATGTCGGGGCTGATTTATAATGGAACCGAAAATCTGACGCTTGGCAAAATTAAAGGAAGCAAAAAACACATCCTTTACAAAGATGACAGCAGAGAAAAAGACGGTGAACCTACTTGCGGCATGGCAGATCCCCCCCTGAACGACGAAGAAGCGCATATTTATGATGCAGCACTTAATGCAACGTTTAATGGCATGATCAATAAATGTGTAGCGCTTTATTTTGAAACTGAATACGACATTTACCAGGCTCAGGGAAATTCAGTAAATGGCGTCGTAACCTGGGTGACCAATTTGTTCAACAATGTATCTACCTTGTATGCCAACGAACTCATTCAAACAACCATTTCTGAAATCAAGGTTTGGGATGTTGCAGATCCATACAATGCAACAAGTTCTTCTGCCTTATTGAATCAATTTCAATCACAGATAAACGTCCTGAACGGCCATTTGGGCCAATTACTGACCACGCGCTCCATTGGCGGTGGAATCGCAGCTGGTTTTAACGGTTTGTGTAACTCCAATCCGGACAACAGCCTTTCTGTATCCGGACACCTGACCAACAGTTATCCCAATGTGCCTACTTACAGCTGGAATGTTCAGGTTGTTACGCATGAATTTGGCCATTTGTTCGGATCCCGCCATACCCATGCCTGCGTTTGGAATGGTAACAACACCGCAATTGACGGATGTGCAGGTGGTACTGAAGGAGGCTGCCCGCTTCCCGGAATCCCTTCCGGTGGGGGAACAATTATGAGCTATTGTCATATCGTTTCGGGTGTCGGCATTAATTTCAACAATGGATTCGGCCCTCAACCAGGAAACGTGATCCGCATGCGGGTACAAAATGCCAACTGTATTTCGACTTGCTGTGACGAAAACCAGTCGCCTAACTTTACGGTAGACATCGATTGTAATAACAGTTGGTCGGTTACTGCCACACCTGTAGATCCATCTGCTCCGAATCATTGGTGGGGACTTTACCAGACAACGGTTCAGGGAGCGACTTCCGGCGGTACGCTCGTTGCTACCCAAAACGGCACAACAGCTTATTTCACCTGGCTTGACATGTCGAAAGCTTACTACATTGTACACCGTATCTGGGCAGAATGTTACGCCGTTAAAGAAACCAGTGTAGCGGTTCCCATTTTCACCAATGCATCGGTAAACTACCATTTTGAAGATAAAAATGGCGTGACAAAGGATCAATTCTGCGTAGGTGAAGACATTTACCTCGACCCGACCGGAACGTCTAACTATGACCGCTTTTTCATGGCGATCAGAAGACGTCCGATTGGCAGCAGCGGCCCATTTACCTTATACGCCAATTACGGCACGACTTTCACCAACAACATTGGTCTGCTGAATCTTAGCTACCTGTTTAAATACAGCGGGGATGACCCTGGTGAAGTCTTTGTACCCGGCTACGAATACGAACTACAGTTTGCCATCCAAAATATTCCAAACTGTATTGCCTGGTTTGAACTAAATAAGCGGTTTACCGTCACCTGCTGTAATAATTTCATCTCAGCAGAATTCAACCTGGATATGATAGACAATGGTCCGAATTTTTCACTCGTTGCTCATGGGTTTGAAGGCTATGGCGTCGATGTAACCCACGAGTGGACGGTATTGTCCAGCCCAAATCCGGATGGCGGTCCTTATACGGTAGTCCTGGAAACAACGACAACAGGAGAAGGCCCCATTGTGCTGTACAATCAGGCGATTTCAGGGCTGTACTATTTCGTGGTTCATAAAGTAAGTACCTTGTGTGGCGACTTCTGCTTCGGCAAACGACGTCAGGGTGACAATGGATTTACGGCTGGTGGAGGAGAAAATGGTCCATGCACCCTTTGCGGACCAATTGACTGCTCGCTGCTTGAGCAACTTTGCGAGGCGCCGGAAAACGAAGTTGCTTATTGTACTTCATTCCCTTCACAGGGAGTTACCTTCGCCTGGAATCCTGTTCAAGGCGCAACACAGTACAAAGTGATTGTCAACCTAAACGACCCTTCCTGCTGCCACACCGGCATACCGGGTACCTCATACATCTATACCACTACCAACACGCAACTATCCGTGGCAGGGTTGGCGCGTAGCTGCTTTAGCTGGAAAGTAGGCGTTGTGTGCAATGAACAAACGATATGGACCGAATATCACTGCTTCAGAGGTTGTGATGCCGTTGAAGGGCAACTTGGTCTGGGAGAAGCTGCCGGAGACGGCGCCACAGTAGCGGAAACGCCCACGCCGAGAATTTACCCAAATCCGGCCAATGCAGAGCTTAACATAGCGCTCCCGACAGCGTCCAAAGCAGGCCTTGTTAAAATCATTGACCTTCAGGGTAAAGTGATGTTCGAGCAACGCAATCCAACCCAGTTCCTGAAAGTTGACAGCTCACAATTTATTGCAGGCATGTACGCTGTTCAGGTTATTTACGAAGATGGCAGTCAGGTCGTGAAAAACGTTATCATAACCCATTAAAATAGCTTAGCTCGTTTTGCTTTGAATGCCGTCCTGTGCTCCTTGCTCAGGACGGCTATTTTTTTTCCGCCATAAACTTTGAGGGATTGTCGGTTTTATCCAACTTTAAGGGTGGAAAATGTAGTAGAAGGTATAGGGTAGAGGGTAGAAAGAGGATTCTGCTCAAACAAGCACGCTGCCCCTTTAACCTTAAAATGGAAGATGTTAGATTTTAGACGTTAGATTTTAGACAGAGAATATTGCTCCAACAAGCAATCTGCCCTACTTTAACCTTTTTCCTTTAACCTTTAACCTTAAAATGGAAGATGTGAGATTTTAGACGTTAGATTTTAGACAGGGAATATTGCTCCAACAAGCAATCTGCCCTACTTTAACCTTTTTCCTTTTTCCTTTAACCTTTAACCTTAAAATGGAAGATGTGAGATTTTAGACGTTA